>DATAZL010000115.1:0-21190 GCA_036272055.1 Polyangiaceae bacterium
AGTGCGCTCGACCAGGTCGCTGGTCAGATTCTCGAGTGTGTCGCGCCCGAGGGTGCGCTGGAGGTGCAGGGCCTCGTTTCGCCCGGTCGAGATGATGAACGGCAGGTTGATCTCCGTCTCGCGCACGCTCGACAGCTCGCACTTGGCCTTCTCGGCGGCGTCGCGTAGCCGCTGGAGCGCCATGCGATCTTGCCGGAGGTCGATGCCGTGCTCCTCTTGGAAGCCCTGCACGAGCCAGTCGATGATGCGCGCGTCGAAGTCCTCTCCACCGAGGAAGGTGTCGCCGGTCGTCGCGATGACCTTGAACACGCCGTGCGATCCGATCTCGAGGATCGACACGTCGAAGGTGCCGCCGCCGAGGTCGTACACGGCGACGGTCTTGTCGATGTTCTTTCCGAATCCGTACGCGAGCGACGCTGCGGTCGGCTCGTTGATGATCCGGATCACGTCGAGACCGGCGATGGCGCCGGCGTCCTTGGTCGCCTGCCGCTGGTTGTCGTTGAAGTACGCAGGCACCGTCACGACGGCCTTGCTCACCGGCTGCCCGAGATAGTCCTCGGCGATGATCTTCATCTCTTGAAGGATCATCGAGCTCACCTCGGGGACGCTGTACTCCTTGTCCCGCAGGCGAATGCGCACGTCGTCGTGAGGGCCCTCGATGATCGAGTAGCTCGACGTCATGAGCGCGTTCTTCACCTGTGGCGAGTTCCACTTGCGCCCGATGAGTCGCTTCGCTGCGTAGACGGTGCTCTCGGCGTTGGTGATCGCCTGGCGTTTCGCGATGTGACCTACGAGCCGCTTACCGGCTTCGGTCACCGCGACCATGCTGGGGGTGGTCTTGTAACCTCCGCGGTTGGGAATGACGACGGGCGATTCCCCTTCCATGATCGCCACGCAAGAATTGGTCGTGCCGAGGTCGATGCCGATGACGCGCTCCATGGACTCCTCTGGGTCGAGCTCTTAGATCTCGCCTCTCTTCAGACGCTTCAGCCAGTCTTTCACCGTATCATCGCCCGGGTCGAGTGTCCGCGCTCGTTCGAGTTCGGATGCTGCACTCGCCTCCATGCCGGCTTTTGCGTAAATGCGCGCCAGCGTGATTCTATAAGACGTCTCGTTCGGGCTCAGCTCGACGGCCCGTTTCGCCAGGTCGTTTGCCCGTTTCAGGTCGCCGCCGGACTCGACGAGACAGTGTGCTGCGCGCTCGTACACGTAGGCCGTAGGACGGCCACGCAGGACCTTTTCATAAGTATGAGCAGCCTCGGCCAAGTGGCCGCGCCGTTCGTCGTATCGCGCTTGCTCGAGGTACTGGTCGGCGAGCGCCGCGCTGGCCTGCTTCTCGACGCGGTCGAGTTGATCGGCGAGCACGACGTCTTCTGGCGAGAGCGACGCCGCGATACGGAGGGCATTCGTGGCCGCGATCAAGCTGTTCGCGGCCAGCGCGTCCTCGGCTTGTTTCACGTAGCGACGCACTCGCGCGTCACGAGCCTGAGAGAGGCGCGCCTCGTAGCGACGGCGGAGCGCGTCGCCGGCCATCTCCTTGGTCATCGGGGCGGCGGGTGGCGATTCCGCGGGCTGGGACGGTTTTGACGGCGGGGTTATGCTCACCCTGAGCTTCCTCGCGAGGGCACGCCGGCGCTCCTCGGGCGTGAGGAGGGGCCGCGGCGACTCGCTCCACGGCGCGTCCGGCCCGCTGCTCGGCGCCGGCGTCGGTCTTCCAGCAGGGATGCTCTCGCCCGCCGCAGCGGCGTGCTGCGCGGCTTCGGCGCGTGCCTCACGCTCTATCTCGCGGTTTATCTCGACGATGGAGGTCGGTGCCGGCTCTTCGAAGGCCCGCGTCGCCTCCTGGCTCTGCAGGTAGCTGTCGTAGTCGGCGCGCGTTGCCGCGCGGGTGAGCGCGTCGTGCGCCTCCGTCAGCCGCTGAAAAATCTTCTCGAGGCGCGGCTTGAAGGTACCGAGGTTCTTTCCGAAATACTTGTCGGGGTGAAACAGCCCGACCACGTCGTAGTAGGCGCTCTTGATCGCCTTCTTGTCGGCGTCGCGGGGGACGCCGAGGAGCTCGTAGTGGCTGTCGATCGCGAGCCTGTGAAACGTCTCCAGGATGCGATGTTTCCGGTCGGGGTCGAGCTCTGCCGGCTCGTCGAGCTCGCGCCGGTCGTAGGACACGGTCGTCACTCGCGGCGATGCGCGTGGCGCCGAGCGTGGCTCGGGCGAGCTCAGCGGCGGCGCGGACACGGCGCTCGAGACGGCGCTCTCTCGCTCGGCGTAGTGAACGGCGCCGAGGCCGTCGAGCTTCTGGAGAGCGGCGACCACCTCCGCGACGGGGATCCCGGTGGCGAGCGCGATGGCGGACGCGGTTGCTCTCCCGTCGACGCGCGAGAGCACGAACGCCTCCATAGGCGTGATCGGAAGGCGGCGCACGTCGACGCCGTCCTTCGGCGTCGGTACGCGGCTCTCCCTGCCTCGTTCTTCTGGCGTCACGCTCGGCTCGATCCGGATTGACGGATGATCTCGGAGGATAGCGGCGCACGCGAATCTGCTGCAATTGCGAGGTGCGGAACGGCCATCCAGAGCCAGTCCTCCGGGCTTCGCTTCACGGCGTGCTCGAGGTGCGCTGCAACGCGTCGCGTCAGCTCGTCGACCGTGCCGTCGGTGTCGACGTCCTCGAGAAGCAGCTCGAACGGGGTCGCGCCCCGCGGCGTGCGAACGAGCGTCCCGACGAGAAGCGGACATCCCGCGGCGCGCGCGAGCTTCTGGGCGCCGGTGGGAAAAGCGACGGTTCGTCCGAGGAAGCGAACCGGTGTCGTGGCGAGACCCCGGCCGCCGAGATCCGGCAGGATGCCCACCGGTCGACCGCTGCCGAGAGCGTCCATGATCCGCGCGGCGGCACCCGGGCGACCCCGGTGGATCACGTCGATGCCGTTCGTGCGTCGATGGAGATCCACCACGCGATCGAGCTCCGGATCGTAGCTCTCCCGCACGACGATCGCCGGCGCGAAGCCTGCCTCGACGAGGCGCACCGGGATCGTCTCGAACGGACCGAGGTGCGCGCTCAGCACGAGCGCGCCGCGCCCCTCGGAGAGCGCGTGCACGAGCCGCTCGCGCGAAGCGTCGGACAGCGCGACGTACTCGCTCGCGCGCACGCCTGGGCGACGGAGGAGCGCGCACATGGCGAGCGCCTCGCCGGCGTGGACGAAGCACCGCGTCGCGAGCGACGGCGTGAAAAGCTCGCCGAGCGCGTCCCGTGCTCGCTCTTCTGCGACGCGGTGAGCGTCGCGCGCGAACAAAGCCGCGGTCCGTCCGAGCGCAACGCCGAGCAGCCCGAGGAGCCGTGCCGGTATGAGGTCCACGACGACGAGAAGGCCGGCGATCCCCGCGCGGATTGCTCGATTCTTCAGGGCCTGCGCGCGGGTCCATCGTCCGCCGAAGCGGCGATCGACGAGCTCTGCCGGAGGCGGCAGCGCGAGGTCCGACATCCCCTGCAGTCTACAGGGTCTCGCGGATGAGCGGGCGCCGTGAGCGCGGGGAACGGCCCCGGCCGTCGAAAGGTCAGCGGGCGGCCGGGGTCGGGCTCTGGCCGTTCGCGCTGCCGGTGACCTGCGTTGCTACGCCACCGAGCGAGACGTCGCCGACCCACGACCCGGAGAATCCGACAGGATGCGCGCTGTCGTCGATGCTGGCACTCCCGCTCGCGGCGACGTGGAGCGCGACGCGCGTCGCCGCGGTGGCCAGCGCCTTCTTCCACATGGCGGTCAGCGCGGTCTCGCACCGCGACGCGAGGCACGCGGCGTCGCAGGAGAGAAACGGGACGTCTGCCGCGTCGCGTGCGAGCGCAGAACCGATGTCGGCGCAGGAGAGGGTCTTCGAGAGCGCGTCCACGACGCCGGTCGAAGCGCGGACCTCCCTGGCGGCGGCGAGCGCGGCGAGGGCGCCCGCGACGTGGGACGGTTGCCAGACGGCGCTCGCCCCGAAGAGCACCTGATCGGCGGCTGCCGACGACCAGGTGAGGGGCACCGTCGTGGAAAACCCGGCGTCTGCCGGCGTTGCGCCACCCACGGACGTCACTGCGAGTGACGCCGCGCCGAGGCTCAGCTGCGCGGATGTCAGCGTCCCACTGATCGCCGCCTTGGTCAGCGCGGGAAGACCCGTGGCGAGCCAGCGCGTCAGCGAATCACGGATCGCCGCGCTGCCCGGGCCTGCGGAGAGCAGATCCTCGACGCGGTCGTCCCATTCGTGAAGGCCGCGGCCGTAGACGAACGCGTCTTGCGTCAGATACGGCGTCGCGACGGTCATCGCATCGAGCAAGGCGCCCGCGTCGCTCGGACTTCCGGCAACCGCGCTGGTCGTCATCGCCGTCGAGAGGGTGGACCAGGCGGACTTCCACGCCGTGCTCTGGTCGATTCCGAGCGTGACCGCGATCTTCACGCCGTTCATCTGCAGCGGCCTGTCGGTGACGATGACCGAAATGGGACGCCGATCCCCCAGGGCGAATGCGGGTACCTGCGTGCACCCGCCGGCGAACTGCCCGGCGCGCACCGTGACCTGAAGCGGTGCACCGAGGGGAACGTTCGGAACCGAGATGGTGTCGTTCGGGCCGCCCTCACCCGTCAGCGGGCCGTCCGGCGGGGGGATCGACCCGAGGAGATTGCACGCCGAGTTCGTGTCGACCGTCGCAATCCACTTCGAGATGGTCCTCTGGCCGGCGTACGCGGGGATGACCTGGAGAGTCGTCCGCATGCTCGCGGCCGACGCGGCGAGCTCGGTGGACGCGCCGGCAGCGGACGCGCGGACCTTGAACACGACGGGCGAGGACGGTGGCGTGAGCATCACCGACGTCATGCCGTCGCGGCCGGTCTCGGCCTCGCTCTTGTCGAGATAGGCGTCTTCTGCGTCTCCGAAGAGAGAGAAGCGGACGACGTAGACGGCGGGTGGATCGATGGCGACCGAGACCTCTTGCGCCACGCCCGGCGAGAAGACGAGAGGCACGCCGTCGTTCAGGGTGATGGCGATGTCGCCGGTGCCGTTCGTGGCGCCGCCATTGCTCGAATCGGCCCGGGGCTTGGCGAGCGTGTCCGAGCCACTCGACGACGAGGAGCATCCGCAGGCCAGCACCAAGCAGCCTGCCACCAAGAAGAGGAGGCGGCGTAACATTAGACTAAGTCCACACAGCCTATCGCACATCCCGGACCCCGCAAGCACACGGGCCCGGATGACGGCGCAAATCGCCGAACTTTGGCGCGGAGCCCGGGCGAGGCTACCGTCCGTTCCAATGGATTCTCTCGTGCCGCCCCCGGCCCGCGTTCTCGTCGTCGACGACGAGCCGGCGCTCCGTCAGATGCTCGAGATCCTGTTTCGCCGCGAAGGACACGACGTGATCTCGGCGCCCGGCGCCAGGGCCGCGCTCGAGGCCATCGCTCAGAGTCCTCAGCCCTTTCCGGTCGTCCTCACCGATCTCGCGATGCCGGACGGCACCGGGCTCGACGTGCTGGCGGCGGCCAAGGCTCGCTCGAACTCGACAGAGGTGATCCTCATCACCGCACACTCCACGATCGAGAACGCGATCGCCGCGATGCGCTCGGGCGCGTACGACTTCGTGGCGAAGCCGTTCGATCCGTCGGAGCTCGCGGTGCTCGTCGCGAAGGCTCTCGAGAAGCAGTCGCTGCGCGAGGAGAACGCGCGGCTCCGCGCACACGTCGGCGCACGCGACGACGTCCAGGTGCTCGGAAGGAGCGCAGCGATGCGCTCGGTGCTCGATCTCGTCGGTCGCATCGCCGCGACGCGCACCACGGTGCTCATCACCGGAGAGAGCGGCACCGGCAAGGAGCGCGTCGCGCGGGCCATCCACGACGCCTCGGAGCGCAAGACGAAACCGTTTCTCGTCGTCAACTGCGGCGCGCTCCCGGAGACCCTCATAGAGAGCGAGCTCTTCGGACACGAGAAGGGTGCGTTCACCGGCGCCATGTCGAAGAACGTCGGTATCTTCCGCCAGGCAGAGGGCGGGACGGTGCTCCTCGACGAGATTGCGGAGCTCCCGACGAGCCTCCAGGTGAAGCTTCTTCGCGTGCTCCAGGAGCGCGCGGTCCGCCCCGTCGGCGCGGCGCAAGAGCAGAGCATCGACGTGCGCGTGCTCGCCGCGACCAACCGCAACGTCGAAGCAGACGTCGCCGCGGGACGTCTGCGTCAGGATCTCTACTACCGGCTCAACGTCATCCGGATCGAGCTCCCGCCGCTCCGCGATCGTCGCGAGGACATCCCGCCGCTCACCGAGCGCTTTCTCAGGCGCTTTGCGCGCGAGATGGGCAAGGACGTGGTCGGTCTCAGCGCCGATGCGATGCGCACTCTCGAGAGCTACGGCTTTCCGGGCAACGTGCGGGAGCTCGAGAATCTCATCGAGCGCGCGGTCGCGCTCGCCGCGTCGCGCATGATCGGTCTCGGCGATCTCCCGCGAGAGGTGAGCGGCATGGCGGCTTCCGCGACGCCGGCACTGCTCGCGCTTCCGCCGGAGGGCTGCAAGCTGGACGACGTCCTCGGCGAGGCCGAGCGACGTCTGCTCGTCAGCGCGCTCGAGCGCACCGGTGGGATGCGCACGGCAGCCGCCAAGCTCCTCGGCATCACGTTCCGGTCACTCCGCTACCGGCTCGCGAAGCACGGTCTCGATGTAGGAGACGGTGTGGGCTCGGCCGATGACTCCGACGAGACGTGAGCCCGGACATCCCTTCGCACCTTGCTGCTATCGAGTGCGCGCGGGATGCTAAGCTGTAGAAGCGGCTGGAACGGCCGCTGCATGTTCCAGAGGAAATCGATGAAGCGAACCATCCGAGCCCGGGCAGCCAGGCGTGCCTTCACGCTCGTCGAGCTCATGGTGGTCGTGGTCATCGTGGGCGTCCTCGCGATGATCGGCATAGCGTCCTTCCGCTCCCGCGTTTTCGGCTCCAAGTCCGCGAATGCGCTCGCGATGATCCAGAGCATCCGCGGTGCGGAGGAGCGCTGGCGCGCAGAGAATCTCACGTACCTGAACGTCACCCGCACCTCGGCGTGGTACCCGGCGACCCCCGCCGCACGCACGAAGCGGGCATTTTACAACCCCGGGGCGTGCGGCGCGCCGCTCCCCGACAACGATGATTGTCGCTGGAAGCTCCTCAACCCGACCAATATCGGTCCGACGGAGTTCGGCTTCATGGTCACCGCCGGCGCGCCCGGCACCGCGATGACGGAGCCGGACGCCAAGGCGCGGCCCTCGGGCTGGGTGACCTGGCCGGCGAATGGTGATTACTGGTTCGTGATCCAGGCGATAGCCGACAACGACGGCGATGGCGTGTATGCGAAGTTCGTCGCGTCGAGCGTCCGCGGCGACGTGTATCGCGAGAACGAAGGCGAGTAACGCTCGCGCCGCGCGGCCGCGCATGGATGGAGTTGCCGCGATGGCGCTCTGTCCGCGTGCGGGTGTCGGTGCGTGGCTGTGTGCGGCTGTACGGCGAGTGGGACGCACGAGAGACGTAAATTGTCAGTCGTGGAGTACCCATCTGACAATTCTCGGCAACTCTAAGTGCATATGCAGGGGTGACGGGGGGTAAGGGTTGCCGGCGATCGGCCGTTCCACGCCGGGTGATGTCGTCTCTTCAACATGGCACGCCGGCTGCTAGGTCAGCCTCAGACGCCATGATGCACCGCCGACGACATCGCTCGCTCCGAGGGTTCACCCTCGTCGAGATGATGACCGTCGTCGTGCTCGTCGGCGTGCTCGCGACGCTCGCCGTGTACGGAGTACGGAAATACATCCTCTCGGCGAAGAGCGGAGAGGCCGTCTCGATGATGGCGAGCATCAAGGCGTCAGAAGAGGCCTTCAAGGACGAGACGTTCGTCTACCTCGACGTCTCGACGAACTTCCAGACCTCGAACTGGTACCCGATGACCAACCCGGGCAAGGTCAAGGTGCAGTGGGGCGGCGGCACGCAAGCGCTCGCCGACAAGTGGAGGACGCTCGGCGTTCACCCGAACGCCCCGGTTCAGTTCGCGTACGCCTGCGTCGCGGTCGCGCCCGGCGCATCGGTCCCCGACGCGCCGACGGTCGTGAAGCACAACAGTGACTTCGGTCTGCCGACGACCGCTTCCGAGTGGATGTACATCGCGGCCGGCAAGGCAGATCTCGGTGGCCGCGACGGCGTCAGCACCGTCGTGATGAGCCACAGCTTGAGTTCCGAAATCTACGTGGAGAACGAAGGCGAGTAGTCCGGAACACGAAAGACTCTTCCGGCACGCAACGAGCGTACCGGGTCAACAGAGAGAGGCGTGGTGGTCTTGGGTGGTCCACCAGCAAATCGAAAGAAGGATCCACCCGTGACAACCAAAGGAGATATGAACATGCGTGCCATCCGAAATGCGAAGCGGGGCTTCACCCTCGTCGAATTGATGATCGTCGTCGCGATCGTCGGCGTCCTCGCGGCTCTCGCCATCTACGGCGTCCGCCGTTACATCCTCAACTCGAAGACCGCCGAGGCCCGTAACGGCATCGGCCAGATGGCGAAGGACGCCTCCGCCGCGTACTCGCGTGAAGGCATGGCCGCCACCGTGCTCGGCCTCGGCGAGAGCACCGGCGTCACGAACCGCATCTGCTCGAAGACCGCGAACACCGTCCCCGCGTCGAAGGACTCGATCAAGGGCAAGAAGTACCAGTCGAAGCCGTCCGAGTGGTCCACGGGTGACCAGTTCACCGGCTGGACCTGCGTGAAGTTCTCGATGCAGGATCCGCAGTACTACATGTACAACTACGACGCGTCCGGGTCGGCCTCGTCCGGTGACACGTTCACCGCGGCCGCCCAGGGCGATCTCGACGGCAACGGCAACCTGTCGACGTTCTCGATGGGCGGCACGATCAAGGCCGAGGGCACGGCGCTCGTCCTCGTCCTCGCGCCGAACATCGCGGAGCAGTCCCCCGAGGAATGAGCTTCCTCTAGCTCCGTATAGTCGCACCCCGGGCAGCCACCGCTGTCCGGGGTGTTCTGCTTTGTGGCCCGCGGACGCTCGCTCGACCTCGTGATACGGTCCGGCCGGTGCGTGTTCTCCGTCCTCTCGAAGCCGCTTCGGGGTTCTCGATCCTCGGTTCGGTCCTGGCCATCGCGATCCCCGCGTTCGTGCGAAACCTGCACGCGTCGCGGCTGGTGGAACCCATCGACGGCCTCACGCACATCGCCGCCCGCGCAGCGGCGCTCGCCGCCTCCCAGCCTGCCGAGACGGCGTATCCGGACTCCGTCGGGCTGACGCCCGAGCAGGTGCCCCGCGGCGGAGCGATCACCGATCCGCCGGGGACCTGGGACAGCGCGACGTGGCGACTCCTCGACGTCGACTACTCGACGGCCCATTCGTACAGCTTTGCGTTCGAGAGCCGCAACGCCCCCGGGAAGGCGACCTATCGCGCCGTCGCACACGGCGACCTCGACGGCGATGGTCTCCTCAGCACCTTCGAGATCTCGGGAGAGTCGAGCGACGGGTCCGAGCCCGTGACCTCGCCGATGGAGTCCCGGCGTGAAGTCGAATAGCGCGACGCGCCTCGAGTGGCTCGTCCTGCTCGGCTCGCTGGCGGTGATATCGGTGCTGCGCCCGTTCGCTGCCGATCGCTTTCGCAAGGCAAAGCAGGGCGCGGACGTCTACCCGCTGCCGCCGCCGGCGGAGGCCGTCGTCGCGAGTCTCGGCTATCGCGCGGCGTGCGCGGACGCGGTCTTCGCCTACGTGCTCGTCCAGTTCGGGTTGCACTCCGGGCAGCGCCGGCGCCTCGAGTTTGCAGGTGAGTACGTCGACACGATCAACGCGCTCGATCCGACGTTCAGGGATCCTTACCGGTTCTCGGAGGCGTTCCTCGTCACCACGGCTCCGATCAAGCTCGAGGACTGGGAGAAGACCCGCGAGATCTACCGCCGCGGCCTCGCGAATCGCCCCTACGACACCGAACTCTGGAACGCGGCGGGGCAGTTCCTCGCGTTCCTCGCGCCGCCCTATCTACCCACGCCGGAGCTCAAGCGCGAGTACCGCCTCGAGGGCGCCAAGGTGATGACCCGAGCCTGCGAGCTCGCGAACGACAACGTGAACATCCCGTACGGGTGTGCATCGGCCCAGAGTGTCTTCAGCGACCAGGGTGAGCGTCAGGCAGGGATCGACGCCGCGCTCCGCCTGCTCGAGGTGACGGACGATCCCGAGGTGGAGAAGCTGACGATAGGGTACCTCCGGAAGAAGTTCGACGAGCGAACGGCCGACGACGCCGAACGTCGGAAAAATCTCTTCCGCACGGCGTGGATGAGCGATCTGCCGTTCGTTTCGAAGAACAAGCTGCTCGTGGTGGGGCCGCGGGTGGACGCGCTCGCCTGCGCGGGGCTGGATCGCGCCGAGGCCCCCGAGTGCGCCGCCACGTGGAAGACGTGGGCGCGGCACACCGACAAGGTCCGCGACCTCGAGTGACGACGTAGCGTCCGCGTGGAGCGTCCGCTCAGAAGCGGATCGCGACGGTCTTCGTCTCGCCCTTGCCGACGGTGACGGACGACGACTTGCGGCTCGTGCCGTTGACGAAGATCACGGTGTGCGAGCCGGCCTTCACCGTGACGCCGATCTTCGGCGTCGTGCCCACGGGGCGGCCGTCGAGGAGGACGCTCGAGACAGGGATGGAGTTGATGTTCAGCGTCGCCGAGCCGCCGCCGCCGCCGCTCGCCACCGGCGGGCTAGTCGGCGTGCTCGGGAGGGACGACTCCTGACTCCCGAGGCCGTCGTGACGCTCGTACGTCGGCGCGGCGACGGCGCCTCCGCCGGTGCTCACCGCGTGCGGCTCGGTGCCGCTGTCGACGAGCGCGACCTCGAACGTGTGCTCGACCTCGCCGTCTTCGAACTTGATGGGGAGCTTGAGCTGTTCGTATCCGCGGCGGGTGGCGACCAGCGTGTGCGGCGTGTTCGTCGGAATGTCGAGCGTGATGGGGAGCTTCGGTAACGTCCGCCGATCGGCGCCGCTGATGAGAATCACCTTGGCGCCGTCGGAGCCGGGACCAGGCTGGATCGTCGCGAGACCCTTGAGCACGCGAAGCTTCAGCGGACCGATGGTCTGCATCTGCTCGGGCTCGACGGCGATCTGCTTCTCGAACGTCTCGAAGCGCTCGCCACCGGTCACCTTGATGGTGTGCTGACCGGGCTCCATGTCCTTGATCTCTTGCGGTAGCGGACCGACCTCGCGATCGTCGACGAGGAGCTTCAGGCCCGCGCCTTCACCGATGACCTTGATCCCGGTGCCGAGCGCGCGAACCAGCGAGAGGTTCTGCACGGCCTTCCCACCGCCGACGACGGGCACGGCGATGTCCGCCATGCCCTGGTACCCGGCGGCGTGCGCCCGGACGTAATACGTGTCTGCCTTCAGGCCTTCGATGGTGCACGGCGAGCTCGTGCATTTCTTCTCGCCGTTGACCATGATCTCGACGGAGTCGAGCGGCTTGTTGCCGGGCCCCGACACGGTGATCACGAGCGACCCGGTGCGCGGGCCGTAGAGCAGGAAGAGCGCGATGGCGGCCGCAGCGACGGCGACGGCGATGGCGCCGATGGTGACGCCCGACACGCCGCGCCGGCCGCGGAAATCGGCTGCGGTCTGCAGCGCCGCCGCCGGCATCGAGGGCGGCGCGGGCATGCGATTGAGCGGGCGCGTGGGCGGCGCGAGCGTCGGCAACCGCGGTGGCGGCGCGATCGAAGGCCCGGTGCGCCCGAACGGCGGCGGCGGGAGCGACCCCACCGGACGACTCTGCAGGGGCGGCGGCAACGACGCCGCACGACCTGCGGCCGGAGGCGGCACCGGCGGAATACTGCCCTCGAGGAGCGAGCGCGCGGAGCCCTCGTTCTCGGCGCGATCGTAAATAGTCGTCTGCTCGTCCTCGTCGTCCCAGTCCATGTCCACGGCGGGACTGCCGGGCTTCATGCTGGGGGCGAGGGCGCCGGGCGGCTGCGTCGGCGGGTTCAAGGAGCGGACCGGACCGAGCGGAGACGGCGGCGGCGGAAGGCCGATGCGAGTCGACGGCGGAGGAGGAGGCGGAAGGCTGCGGCCGGTCGGTGCAGGACTGGAACCGCTCGGCGGAGCCATTCCCGTACGGCTCGGCGGCGGGCGGGACGCACCCGAACGAGGGGGAAAGCTGCCGCCGCCTGGTGCTTGTAGACCGAGCAACGTCTTCTGAGCCGGCGGCCCACTGTCTTCCGACGTGGCTCCGCCCTTCGAGAGGCCGTTGAAGATGTCGAGGTCGCCCCCGCCCTTTTCGCTCATTTGCGCTTGTCGTTCCGTTTTCTCGAAGGGGGGATGACCAGCTGGTCGGTCTGGCCACGGGTTGCCCGCACTTGCGGAACGAGGGCGGAGCTTAGCTCCCCATTTCGAGCAAGGCGAGTGGATTGCAGGTCGTGACGCGAGCCGGCGAACATCGGGTTTGAGGATGGGTCAGCGCGCGGAAGACGACGGAGGGGTCGGTGTTGCCGAACCGGACGCTCCCGGTTCCGGATCCTTGGGAAACCATCGCGTCTGCCGTTGCAGCGGCTGCCACGCCTCGGGCGGTAGCACTGGCGTGTCCGGGAATAGCCTCTGTGCACCGGGCGCGGGACGACGCACCAGACGGACGGAGGTCGCGGATGGGCGCATGGGGTGGTCGGAGAGATCGCGCGTGCCGCCTACCGCGATGCGGAGCGGCGCCGTCAGATAGAGGCGCTGCGCGCAACGCGCAGCGTCGAGGACGAGCGCGAGCGCCTGCCCGTCTCGGGTCGGATCGGGTGCCGTCGCCACCTCGCCGTAGACGAGCTTGCCCGCGTCGTCGATGCACGCCGCGGCGGAGACGCGCCCGGTCGGCGCGGCGTCTCCCGACGCGAGCGCGGTCGCGCCCGGCGCCAGCGGTTCCGTCCCTATCGACGCGCCGTGCGGGCCGAGCGCGAGCCGTGACGGTCCCGCCTCGACGGGATCCACCGACGCGACGACCTCCGACGTCTCTTCACGGGTCGCGGCGCGGAGCACCGTCGGATCGAGCATCAGGAGACGTATCTTCGTCTCCGGTCGTGACGGATCGGGGCGCACCGAGGTCGTCGCGAGCGCGCTCGGCCATCCGTGCTGCGGCAATGTCGTGACCGACCACGTCCCTTCGCCCGGCTCCGGCGTGCCGACCAGGAGCGGCTCGCGCGGCAAGAGTGGGCGCAGCATCAGATAGAAGTAGTCGCGTGCTCCGCGCCGGATGAACCGCGGGAAATGCATGAGCTGCAGGTTCCGGACGAGCCGCCGCCCGCGAAAGCGATAGCCCGGCATGTCGCTCACGTCGCCCTCGGTCTGCCAGTGACCATCCAGCTTGTCGGTGAGGGCCGGTAGACGGTCGGCGCGGTCGGCTCGATACAGCTCGAGCCCGGTGTGGCCCTGATTCATGTCGAGATGAATGCCGTAGTCGCAGCGCGCGGCGAGCATCGCGTGCCCGAGGTGCACGTGGTCTATCTGCGTGCCGTAGAAGTACGCGACGAACCCTTCGCGGGTGAGGCAGAGCCCGCTCCGCACGGTGTGCGTCTCGTCCTCCCAGTCGTGAGGAACGCCGCCCCACCAGTCGCGGTGGTACGGATTGAACTTCCCGTCGGCGACGAGCGGCGTCAGGTTCTGCCGGAACGACACGACGTCGGGGGGCACCGTCACCTCGTTCGGCCAGGTGCCGAAGCCGGTGGTGCCGTCCTCGAGTCGCGCGACCGTGGCGGCGAAGGGCTTCGGGGGAACGAGCAGAGCGCCGTCCGCCATCATGCCGTAATCGCCGTGCGTCGACTGGAACGCGCCGTTGAACGCGCCGATGAGCCGGGTCATCACCTCGGGCCTTCGCGGGATCGTTCCGGAACCGGTCTCGCCGGTCGCGCTCTGCGGCTCTTCGGTGCCGGGAACCGCGTCGAGCTCCACCTGCCGTGGATCCCACTCGACGACGACGACGCGCGAGTCGGGGCGCGCGCCGTCCGCGCGCAGGTACGTCGTGACGAACGGCGTCGGCACCGCGCTCGTCGTTCGCACGAACGGATCCTTGTCGAGCTTGAGCCACGCGCCCTCGTCTTCGAGCGGCGGCGTGACGATGGGCGGCACCGGGGCCGGTGGAAAACCGGTGTCGGGGTTGGTCTCCGCAGTGCTGCCGGTCACGACGCCGAGATCCTCGGTCTCGTTCTCGGGGGCGCTCGCGGGGCGCACTGCGCCGACGGCGCGATCCAGTCGATCGAAGAGGCGGTACGCGACGGCCTTCGTGAGCTGCATGCGCTCATCGCCGAACCACGGCAGATCGCGCGCGCGGTCCACCGCCCAGGTGACGAGATTTCCCGGGATCGAGACGGCGTTCTCGTCCTCGCGCAGGTACCGCTCGCCCTCGATGTGCCCGCCGGCCTTCCACGGGATCGCGATGCGGTGCTCGTCGGCGATGACGACCAGCGCGCCGGCCTCGAGCGAGAGGGTCACCTGGTGCGCGGCAGGGTCGAGCTTGAACGACCTGCGGCCCACCCCCCCGGACTGTCCCGTCTTCTGCAGATTGGTGAGCGCGCGCTCGGCCCTCTCGACGCGGGTCCAGTCGTCCCCGGTCTTGCCTGGCTCGCCACCGAGGTCGGCGAGCTCGATGCGATAGGTCCGCTCGGTGTCGCCGATCGTCCACGCGGCATGGCTCCCGAGGACGGCGAGCTTGTCCTCGCTCACCGCCGAGGTACGCGTCAGATCGTAGACGTCGTCGACGCCGAGCAGCGTCCCCTCCGGCGACAGTCTCGTCCTGACGAGGAACACATCCCAGCCTTCACCGGGACGTCGCGCGCGCACGAGTGCACGCGGATGCTCGCTGCGCGACCGGAGCGCGCCGCTCGGTGCGTCGACCCAGCGCACGTCATTTTCCGTCGCCTCGAGCTTCTGAACGGCGAGCTCCCTGACGAGCGCGGTCGACCGCTCCGTACCGGGCAAGCGCGACACGACGGCGCGCGGCGCCGTGAAGAGCGCGATGGCGGCCACGAACGACAGAGGCGCGAGGAGCGCGGCGAGAGATGCAGTTCGACGGCCCGATCCGAATCGGGCGAGGGGAGGCATTGAGAGGGTAAGGGGGCTCGGCCGGTAACATCGCCCGGCTTTCGAGGCCACGGAAGCAATGTGCCAACTGAGTTGATGGTGGAGGCAACCTGGTTAGCGGAGCGATCGCGAACGGGGGTCCAGCCAGGACCGACGAATGCCCGGCAACGTGCTGAAAGTACAAGTTTATCGAGAGGCGGCGCGGCGCGTGAGCGGGGGGCACGCGCCGTGCTACGGTCGGGGCAATGCGGCGGTTGTCACGTCGGACGCTTCTTGCGTGGGCGGGGCTCGGCGCCGTGGTGCCGGCCTGTATCAGCCCGACGTTGCCGCTCCCGCCGCCGTCGGTTCCGGACGCCACAGACCTCGGCAACGGCACCTACCGTCTCGTCGGCACCCTGCCGATCTACGCGACGGTGCTCGTCAAGAATCAGCGCACCGACGTGATCGTCGGCAAGGGACCGCTCACGGCGTACGACCTCGTCGTGGCCGCCGAGGGCAGCGACACGATCGTCCTCTGGTACGAGACCGATCTCGGTGACGTCAGCTCGCCCGTCGCGTTCGAGATGGACCGTCTGACACCGGATTTCGGCAATCCGGGCCCCGACGCCGGGCCCTGAGCTCAGGTGACCGTGCGCAGCGTGACGCGACGTCCGTCCGACGCGCGGTGAACGATGGGAGGCGCCACGCGCGCGACTTCGTCCCCGATGTCGTCGGCGTCGTCGATCACCTCGCCGAGGAGATCGTAGTCCGTCGTTCGCGTGATCGTCGCGGTGCGCATCTGGCCGGGACGCACCTCTGCGCCGGAGAGGAACACGACGCCGTCGATCTCCGGCGCTTGCCCCGCGTGGCGTCCGACGAACACGAGCTCGCTCTCCTCGCTCGGGCCCTCGACGAGCACCTCGAGCGTCTTGCCGACGAGCGCCTTGTTCTTCTTCTTGCTGATGCCGCGCTGGAGTTTCATCAGCTTGCGTGCACGTGCGAGCGCCGTCCTTCGCGTCACCTTGGCTTCCTGGGTGAAGCTCTGCGCGGTCGGCTCGTCGGAGTAGTGGAACACGCCGACGCGGTCGAACTCCGCCCACTCGACGAAGTCGTGGAGCTCGTCGAACTCGGCTTCCGTCTCGCCTGGGTGACCGACGATGAAGGCGGTGCGGAAGAACAGGTTCGGCACGGCCTTGCGCAGGCGCTCGACGACCTCGCGGTGTCGCTTTCCGCCGTTGCCGCGGCGCATGCGCTTCAGCATGGCGTCGGCCGCGTGCTGGAGCGGCATGTCGACGTAAGGGACGACGCGCGGATGGTGCGCGAGGAGCTCGACGAGCGCGTCGTCGAGCTTCTCCGGGTAGAGATAGAAGATGCGCACCCACCGGACGCCGGGGACGTCGGCGACGCGACGGACCACCTCTGCGAGACGCACCGGATCGTCGAGGTCGCGGCCGTACGCCACGGTGTCCTGCGACACGAGGTTCAGCTCGAGGACGCCGGCGTCGACGAGACGGCGCGCTTCTTCGACCACGTCGTCGGGGCGGCGTGAGCGCTGCTTGCCGCGGATCTGCGGGATGACGCAGAAGGAGCACTTGCGATTGCACCCCTCGGCGAGCTTCAGGTACGCGCTCGCGCCGCGAGTGCTGATCATGCGCGGATCGGACGCGCTCACGACCCAGTCGGCGGGATTGCCGACGAGCACGCGCTCGGCGTTGCCCATCAGGGCGGAGCCGAGCTTCAGCATGTCGCTCGAGCCGAGGAAGTGATCCACTTCCGGGAGATCGTTCGCGAGATCCCCTGAGTAGCGCTGGCTCAGGCATCCGGCGACGACGAGCTTCTTGCAGGCGCCGTCCTTCTTGTGGCCGGAGAGCTCGAGGATCGTGTCGATCGACTCTTTCTTCGCCGCGTCGATGAAGCCGCACGTGTTGACGACGATCACCTCCGCTTCGGACGGCTCGCTCGTGTGGCTGTAGCCGGCACGCTCGGCGACGCCGAGCATCACCTCGGTGTCGACGCGGTTCTTCGGGCAACCCAGGCTGACGAAGTGAATTCTCTTCATCGTGATCGGGCCGCCTTGGGGCGGTCAGCCCTCCATCGCGGCAGTGAAGCGCGAGAAGAGGTAGAGCGCGTCGTGGGGTCCGGCCGCGGCTTCGGGGTGGTACTGAACGCTGAACGCGCTGGCGTCCGGCACCGCGATGCCCTCGCTCGTGCCGTCGTTGAGGTGCAGGTGCGTCGACCGCGCGCCCTTGCCGATGGAGTCCACGTCCACGACGAAGCCGTGGTTCTGCGTCGTGATCTCGACGCGGCCGGTCTCGAGGTCTTTCACCGGCTGGTTCAGGCCGCGGTGGCCGAACTTGAGCTTGTAGGTGCGCGCGCCGAGCGCGAGCCCGAGCAGCTGGTGACCGAGGCAGATGCCGAAGATCGGCTTCTTGCCGAGGAGCTCGCGGATCGTGCGCACGGCGTAATCGATGGCGGCGGGATCGCCGGGGCCGTTCGACAGGAAAATGCCGTCGGGCGACAGCGCGAGGATGTCCGACGCCGAGGTGGACGCGGGGACCGCCGTCACTCGACAACCGACGTCGACCAGGCAGCGCAGGATGTTGCGCTTGGCGCCGAAGTCCATGGCGACCACGTTGTACGGCTTGTCGCGCGTGACCTTGCCCTCGCCGGTGAACGGCGCGGTCGGATCGAACGGCACTCGCCACGCTGCGCGGTCTTCGCCGAAGGCGTAGCGCTCTTTCGGGGTCACCTGCGCGACCAGATCGAGCCCGTCCATGTTCGGGGCCGCGCGTGCTGCGTCCACCAGGCTTGCCGGATCGCCGGTGCCGATGCACCCGTTCTGCGAACCCTTGTCGCGCAAGTACCTGGTCAGAGCGCGCGTGTCGACGCCGCTGATGGCGACGAGCCCATGGCGCTTCATGTAGGCGTCGAGCGACTCGGTGGCGCGCCAGCTCGACGGCGTGGGGCTCGGCGCGCGCACGATGAAGCCGGTGAGCTGCGGCTTCTCGTCGCGGCTCTCCGGATCTTCGTGGTTCACGCCGGTGTTGCCGATGTGCGGCGCCGTCATCGTGACCATCTGACCCGCGTAGGACGGGTCGGTGAGCACTTCCTGGTAGCCGGTCATGCCGGTCGTGAAAACGACCTCGCCCACGGTCCGACCCTCCGCGCCCCAGGCGACGCCTGGAAACAGGCTGCCGTCCGCGAGGGCGAGGGTGGCTTTCTGGCGGGCTTTTTCCTTCATCGAGCGCTCCGGGGGGCTTCTGCGAGACCGGTCTCGAACGCGACCTTACCGTCGACCAGCGTCATGAGCACGCGGCCTTCGATGGATCGGCGATAGAAGGGTGTGTTCCGGCTCTTGGATTGCAAGGGCGTCTGCTCGGGGATCCACACCAGGGACGGGTCGCAGAGGACGAGGCTCGCCTTCTGGCCTTCCCGGATGGTCGGCGCGTCGAGTCCGGCGATCCGGGCCGGGCTCGTGGAAAGGGCGTCGACGAGCCGGGCGAGCGGAACGATGCCGTCCTTCGCGAGGCGCGAGAGCAGGCCGAAGCAGAGCTCGAGGCCCATCATGCCGGGGCTCGCGGCGGAGAACTCGCAGTCCTTCTCGAGGGCCGAGTGGGGCGCGTGGTCCGTCGCGATGGCGTCGATGGTGCCGTCGGCGAGCGCGCGCCGGAGCGCCTCGATGTCCTCCGCCTCGCGGAGCGGTGGGTTCACCTTGCACGCGGTGTCGTAGCCGATGACCGCCGCGTCGGTGAGAAGGAGATGGTGCGGCGTGACCTCGCAGGTGACGGCCAGGCCGCGGCTCTTCGCTTCGCGGATGATCCTGACGGCGCCCTCGGTCGAGAGGTGCGCGGCGTGATAGCGGGCCCGGGTGTATTCGGCGAGGAGCACGTCGCGCGCGACGATGACGTCTTCCGCGACGCGGGGCCAACCACGGAGACCGAGGCGCGTCGAGACGGCGCCCTCGTGCATGTCGGCGCCGTCCGTCAGGGTGTGATCCTCGCAGTGCTGGATCACGGGCATGTCGAACGTCCGCGCGTACTCGAGGGCACGCCGCATGACGCCGGCGGACATCACGCAGACCCCGTCGTCACTGACGGCGACGGCGCCGGCGTCCCTGAGCTCGGCCATCTCGGTGAGCTGCTCGCCGCGCTGGCCCACGGTGATCGCGGCGATGGGGTGCAGCTTGGGCCCGCCGTGCTCCGCGGCGCGACGCAGCATGAGCTCGGTGACGGCGCGGGTGTCGTTCACCGGTTTCGTGTTGGGCATCACGCACACATGTGCGTAGCCCCCGGCGGCCGCGGCGGAGAGACCGGAGGAGACGTCCTCTTTATATTCGTAGCCCGGCTCGCGAAGGTGGGCGTGCAGATCGACGAACGCGGGCAGCAGCCAGCGGCCCTCGCCGTCGACGACCCGCGCGTACTCGCTCTTCGCCGCCTCGGTGCCGGCGCCGCGACCCACCCTCGAAACAAGGCCGCGCTCGACAACCACGTCCATGACGTCGTCGAGCCCGCGAGCTGGATCGATGGCTCGGACGTTGCGGAAAACCAGGGGACCTTCGGGGGTGGACACGGGCGGCGTGGCTGTACACCGTCGGGTCGACGCGGGCAACGACGGAGGCATGTCGAGCCGGCGGGGAATGATCTAGGCTCCGCGGGCCGGCATTTGCCGTTCACCCATGCGCCGACTCGTACGCTTCGCGTCCTCGCTTTCGCTTCTCGTCGCTGCCGGCTGTTCGAACGACTCGACGGCGCCACACGCGCTTTCCGACGCGAGCGTCCACGACGCGGCGGTGGTTCAGGACGCCACTCCAACGGCGATTCCCGACGCGAAACCGTTGCCCGACGTGTCCGCGCCGCCTCTCTTCGACGCTGCGCCGCCCCGTGAAACGTCGGTCGACGCGGCGCCCGGCGCCGACGACGCGAGTGACGCCAGCGACGCGAGCGTCGCACCGACGGATTACCCGCGATTGCTGTCGCAGACCGGGCTCTTCTCCGACATGGCGAAGGAGACGCTCGCGGACGGCGTTCGTAACTTCGAGCCGAGATACGTGCTCTGGTCGGACGGGGCCACGAAGCGCCGCTGGCTCTATCTGCCCCCCGGCGCGCAGATCGACACGACGGACATGGACTTCTGGACGTATCCCGTCGGCACCACGGCGTGGAAGGAGTTCACCAGCGGCAAGATCCGCGTCGAGACGCGCATGCTCCGGAAGAACGGACCGAAGCAGTCGGACTGGACGATGATCGCCTACCAGTGGAAGAGCGATCAGAGTGACGCCGTCGCCGTGCCGCTCGGCAAGGTGAACGCGAGCGGCACCACGCACGACATTCCGTCGCAGCACGATTGCCAGTTCTGTCACGGCAACATGAAGGACACGCTCCTCGGCGTCAGCGCGATCCAGCTCTCGCACGGAGCCACGCAGCCCGGCTTCCGCATCGACGATCTGATCGCCGAGGGCCGGCTGAGCAGCCCGCCCGCGGCGGCGATCCAGATCCCCGGCGGACCCGTCGCCGAAGCGGCGCTCGGCTACCTGCACGCAAACTGCGGCGTCTGTCACAACTCGCAATCGGGGATCGCGCGGGCCACGGCGCTCAGGCTCTGGGAGAGCACCACGCAGCTCGACACCGTCGAGCACACGCTCGGCTACGAGACCACCGTGCTCCGTCCCAACGGCTTCTACAGCGAGCTCCACGTGATCGAGCCCGGTCGACCGGATCTCAGCGAGCTCGTTCTTCGCATCAGCCAGCGTGGCGCCGCGCAGATGCCGCCGATCGCCACCAAGATCGTCGATCCCATGGGCATCGCGACGGTGAGGACGTGGGTCGAATCGCTCCCACGCCCCACCGACGCCGGCGCGCCCGACGCTCACTGAGCCAAGTAGTTCCAGCTGCGAAACCCCGCGAGCTCCGCGAGCCCGCGAAGGCGGCGGGGGGCCAAGGCCCCCCACAAACCAATCCCACGCCGTCAATTCCGTCACCCCGTCACTGCCCAACTCTCCCGCGAGCAAAGCGAGCCCGCGAAGCGGCAGGGGGAGCAGTTCGCCGAAGGCGAAGGCGGCGGGGGGCCAAGGCCCCCCACAAACCAATCCCACGCCGTCAATTCCGTCACCCCGTCACTGCCCAACTCTCCCGCGAGCAAAGCGAGCCCGCGAAGCGGCAGGGGGAGCAG
>DATAZL010000116.1:0-105306 GCA_036272055.1 Polyangiaceae bacterium
GGTGAAGGCGGGAGCGCCGCGCAGAAGATGCTGCCCCAGGGCGCCGCTTTTTCCGGGCGGTTTTAGTTAGGCAGTGACGTGATGACGGCGTTTGACGTCGTGGGATTGGTTTGTGAAGGGGGTCTTACCCCCGCTTTCTAGTAACGGGGGGCCTTGGCCCCCCGCAGCTTCGCCTTCGGCGAACTGCTCCCCCCGCCGCTTCGCGGGCTCGCTGCGCTCGCAGCTTCGCCTTCGGCGAACTGCTCCCCCCGCCGCTTCGCGGGCTCGCTGCGCTCGCGCTGAGGTTCGAAAAGCGACGGTGGTTACGACGTCGTTGCAGGGTCGTGACGCTTCTGAACAGAATCGGGTCTTCGTTTCTCATCAACGTGAGGTGAAGTGTGACCATCGGGCTTTTCTTCGGGCGCGCGAGTGCTCTGTCGGCGTGTCTCCTCCTGGCAGCATGCAACCAGCACACCGTGCTCGACTACGCCGACGCGTCGACACTCGACAGCGGTAGCGGTGGCGCGGCGAAGGGCGGCGCGACGGGCTCCGGCGGCGCCGGCGGCGCGAAGTCCACAGGCGGCACGACGGCGGATGCGTCGAGCGGCGGTCACGTGAACGAAGCGGGCGTCCTCGACGCCGCTCTCGGCGCCGGCGGCGTGGGCACGAAGGACAGCGGTGCCGACGCGGCAGACGCACGCGCCGAGGCGAGTGCCGGTGGTCGCGGCGGAGCGGGCGGAGCCGGGGGCCACGGTGGCGCCGGCGGGTCCGGAGCCGTCAAGATGTGCGGCATGATCGCCTGCGACTGCACGTTGAAGGGCACCCCCCTCCACGGCAACGTTCAGGTCGTCGATGCGTTCGCCGATTTCCAGGTCCAGGTCGTGGACGCCTTCGAGGATCTCGACGTCGAGAAGGTCGACGCGTTTCCCGACGAGTGCGGGCAGTGGCAGATGGTCGATTCGTTCCCGGACTTCACCGTCGAGATCGTGGACGCGTTCCCCGACTTCACGATCAAGTACGTGGACGCCTTTCCCGGAGTCGCGAACCCGTGAAACGGGCGGCGGAGCGCGTGGCGAGATACCGGCGATGAAGATCCTGTACGGCGTCGTCGGGGAAGGGATGGGGCACGCGATGCGCTCGCGCGTCGTGCTCGAGCACCTGACCGCCGCGGGCCACCAGGTCGAGACGATGGCGTCGCAGCGCGCCGTCGACTACCTGCGCGCGCGCTTCCCCGACGTGCACCGCATCCACGGGATGCACATCATCTACGAAGAGAACCGGGTGCGGCGCAGCAAGACGTTGCTCTCCAATGTCGCGCAGGGAGCGCGCGCCCTACCCGGCCAGATCCGCGCGTACTTCGAGCTCGTCGACGACTTCAAGCCGGAGATCGTCATCAGCGACTTCGAGTCGTGGACGTACCTTTACGGCAAGACGCATCGATTGCCGGTCATCTCCCTGGATAACATCCAGATGATCAACCGATGCTTTCACGACCCAGCGATCCTCGACGAGGATCGGGCGGGGTTCGAGTTCGCGCGCGCGTTCGTGAAGGGGAAGCTGCCGCTCGCTGACAGCTACCTCATCACGACGTTCTACTATCCGCCGGTGCGGAAGCCGCGGACGCATCTCTACCCGCCGATCTTGCGTCCGGAGATCCTCTCCACGAAGGCGACTCGCGGCGAGCACCTCCTCGTTTATCAGACGGCGGAAGGGAACGACGCGCTCGTCGCCGCGCTCGCCCGATCCGGAATCGAGTGCCGGATCTACGGGATGCGGCGGAAGATCGAAGACGAGCAGGTGGAGGGCAATCTCCGCTTCAGGCCGTTCTCGGAGACGGTGTTCATCGACGATCTCGCGAGCGCGCGCGGCGTCATCGCCGGCGGCGGTTTCACGCTGATGGGCGAGGCCGTTTACCTGCGAAAGCCCATGCTCGCTACGCCGGTCGGCGGCCAGTTCGAGCAGACGTTGAACGCGCTCTACCTCGAGCGCGAAGGGTACGGCAGATTCGCCCGTACCCTCGACGCCGATACCCTCGCAGCGTTCATCGCGTCATTGCCGGACTGCGAGGCGAAGCTCGCCGGGTACTCGCAGGACGGAAACCGCCTCTTGCTCGACGCGCTCGACGGACTCCTCGACCGCCACGCGGCCGGCCTCTCCTGAACCATCGCGCGCCACGGGCTGTCTGCGCGCAGTGACGGACTGCGCGCAGACGACTCGCGCCTACATGTGGTGTTCGCGCTCGTGACCGCCCATGTGACCCTTGCCGTGGTGACGATCACCTTCGGCGCTGCCTGCCGGCGCGGGCGCCTCTGCGGATGCTGATGCGGCAGGTTCCGCCGTTGTCGTCGCGGCGGCGGTGGCCGTCGTGGTTTCCGCGGGCGCGGCCGGCGCGGCGGGAGTGGGCGGCGCCTCGCTCGGCGCGGGCGCAGGCTCCGGAGCCTTGTTGCACGCAACGACGAACGACATGGCGAGACCGACCCCGAGTACAGACGCAAACGGTTTCTTTTTCACGGCTCGCGATGCTCACTCAAACGTATTGAGGATCGGTGCAGCGACCCTTGATATAAAGAAGGGATGCTCCGAGTAAAGCGCCCACTCCTCGACACACATGGAGAACTCGCGTGCACACTCGCGAACTCACGGATCTCGGTGCGTCGCGTCGTGTTCGTGGCCCTCTCGCTGGTCATCACGGCTTGCGGAAGTGACCACAGCCCTTTCCAGATCGGTGAGACCGGAGACGCTGCGACCGGTACCGGCGGCAAGCCCGCGAGCGGCGGCGCAACCGGCGCGGGCGGCGCGTCTTCGAGTGACGCTGGCAGCGCAGGCGGCGATCCGAGCGTGTGTCACGCGTCGAACCTGAGCAGCGCGCCGCTCCAGTGCCTGCAAGACTTCACCCACATCAAGGCGAAGTACGGCACTCGCTGCACGACCGACGGCGGCTATCAAGCTCACTGCGATCCCTACGACGCGCTCGTCTATCACTCCGCGACGACGAACGTGTGGTGCTACTACGACTCCGGCACCGGGAACCTCATCGGAGCACGCGAGACGACCGACGCCACCGGCGCCGCCGGAACCTGCGTGACGTTCGACACGTCGTTCGCGGAACCCCCCGTCACATCGTGCATGTCCGCAGAGGGCGAAACCTGTTCACGGTAGTTCCGCATCCTCGTCCCCGACCTGCAGACCTACGCGAGCGAAGCGAGCCCGCGAAGCATGAAAGACCTGCGGACTCACGCGAGCAAAGCGAGCCCGCGAAGCGGCGGGGGGAGCAGTTCGCCGAAGGCGAAGCTGCGGGGGGCTAAGGCCACCCTTTAAGTGAACATCAACGGCATCGCGCACATCCAGCTCACCGTCGCGGACTTCGCCGCGGCGCGCGCATTCTACGGCGCGCTCCTGCCGTATCTCGGGCTGAAGCCGGTGCTCGACGTCGATGGCGCCTACTACTACTGCGTCGGTGCGCGCACCGGCGTCGCGATCAGTCCGGTCGACGACGCGCATCAGGGTGACCGGTTCGCTCAGCGTCGCGTCGGTCTGCACCACGTCTGTTTCCGGGCCAGGGAGCGGGCTGACGTCGATGCCGTCCACGCCTTCGCGCTGTCCTTAGGCTCGAAGAGCGTGCACGCGCCCGAAGACGCGCCCTCGGCACCGGGCTATTACTCGGCGCTCTTCGAGGACCCCGACGGCATTCGCATCGAGATCAACCACGTACCCGGAAAGGGCCTCCTGGCCGGTCCACCCGGCACCGACGGCGGATGATCTCGCGGAGAAGGTGCAGATAAAGGGTAGAGTCGGCGCGTTCCGGCTCGACCCGTCATGGATCGCACCCTCCTCGGCATCTTCACTGCGCTCGGCGGAGCGCTCTTGCTCGTGGGGTTGACGTTCTCGCGGTCCGTCGACGCGCCGGCGGATCTCCGTTTCAACAACGGGACCGAGCCGAAGACGCTCGATCCGCACCTGATGACGGGCCAGCCCGAGCACCGGCTCGCGTCGGCGCTCTTCGAAGGCCTCGTACGGCGGGACGCGAAGTCCATGCGCCCGGCTCCCGGTGTCGCGAAGTCGTGGGACGTCTCGCCGGACGGAAAGCGTTACACGTTCCACCTGCGTGACGACGCGCGCTGGTCCGACGGGCACCCGGTGACCGCGAGCGACTTCGTCTATTCGTGGAAGCGGCTGCTCGATCCGAAGATCGCGTCGGAGTACGCGTACATCATCTCGCAGGTGCGCTACGCGGAGGCGCTCAACACGTACGACGGCCACGCCGAGTCGCTCGAGACAGCCATGGCGAAGGCGCTCGCCGCGCTCGCCGCCGCGAATCAAAGCGGCGTGCCGGGCAAGGAATGGCAGAAATTTCTCTCGAAGAACCGGGTGAACGATCCGCTGCGCGGGCAGAACGATCCGACGCTGAACGAGCTTCTCGTCCGGCGCGACGGCGTCGTGACGCGCGCTGAGCTCGAGTGGATGCAGGGCGCGACCAAGGGCATCGCCGGAGATCTTCGCCGGCAGGCGGCGGAGGCGCGAGCGCACTTCGGCGTCGACGGAGGGATCATCGCGGTGGATCCGCACACCCTCGTCGTCGAGCTGCGCGCGCCGACGCCGTACTTCATGGAGCTCTTGACGTTTTACCCGACGATGCCGGTGCCGCGCTGGCTCGTCGAGAATCCGAAGCGACGGGACGACTGGTTTCTCCCCGAGCACATCGTCGCGAACGGGCCCTACGTGCTCAAGCGCTGGCTCGTCAACGACCACATGCGTCTCGAGCGCAGCGAGACGTACTGGGGCAAAGAACAGGTCAAGTCGCGCGCCGTGGACGTGCTCGTGAGCGACAACGACACGACCGTGCTGAACATGTACCTGACGCACGCGATCGACTGGGACCCCGAGCAGTACCCGCGCGAGCTCGGGAAGGAGCTCCGGCGTCGAGACGACTTCGTGCTCACGCCGGGGATGATCGTCTACTTCTACAAGATCAACACGACACGGCCGCCCTTCGACGACCGCCGGGTGCGCAAGGCGCTGAACCTCGCCATCGATCGCAAGGCGATCGTCGAGCGGATCCTCGGGCTCGGTCAGATCGTCGCGAAGACGTTCGTGCCGCCGGGGATCCCCGGTTACGTGCCGCCCGCGAGCGCCGTCGAGACGAACCCCGAGGCGGCGCGCGCGCTCCTCGCTGCCGCGGGCTTTCCCGGCGGCAAGGGCTTCCCCGAGGTCGGCATCCTCTACAACACCAACCAGGGTCACAAGACGATCGCGGAGTACGTCGCCGACCAGCTCCGCAAGAACCTCGGCATCAAGGCGAACGCCTACAACCAGGAGTGGCAGTCGTACCTCGAGACGGTGCGCTCCCTCGACTACGACATCGCCCGCGCCGGCTGGGTCGGGGACTACGCCGATCCGAACACGTTCCTCGACATCCTCGTCACCAACGGCGGCAACAACCAGACCGGCTGGAGCTCGTCGCTCTACGACCGGCTCGTCCAGAGCGCGGCCGACGTCGGGCCCGTCGTCGCGAATCCGGAGTCGCTCCTCGCCGAGCTCCAGAACGGAGACGCGGTCCGCACTCTGGTGAACGCCGTCCGCAACGCCGCGAGCCCCACCGACGGCCTCGCCGCGCAGGCGAAGCTCCGGATGCAGCTCCTGCAAGAGGCGGAAGGCGTGCTCGTCCGTGACGAGTTCCCGATCATCCCGCTCTACTTCTACGTGACGGCGAATTTCGTCTCACCGAAGCTTCGCGGCTTCTACACGACGCTTCACTTCGACGACGGCACGACGGGCCCGAACCTGATGGACGACCATCCACTCCGCGACATCTGGGTCGACCACGAGGCGAGCCCATGACGAGCCGCGGCCGCGCGGTGACCGGCGTCGTGGGCGTCGCGGTCGCGACGGCGGGGCTCGCCGTGGCGCTCGGGCCGCTCTCGGGCGTCATGCTCGTGCTGGGGCTCGCGCTCGTCGCTTCGACGGCGTGGCTCGGGCCGCGCGGCGCGCGCGTCGTCGGGACGCTCCTCGGTACGCTCGTGGTGTTCGGCGTGGCGCGCGCGGCGTGGAACCCCGTCGTCGGGGCCGTCCTCGCCGTCGTGTTCGGCGTGCTCGCCTTCCGCTCATTGCCGACGATGGTGATGCGGCGCATCGCGTTCCTCGTTCCGTCGCTCGTCGTGCTCATCTTCACGACGACGCTCCTCATGTATCGCGCGCCGGGCAGCCCGTTCGCACAGGAACGCGTCGCGACGCCCCAGGTGGAGGCCGCGCTCCGCGCTCACTACGGCGTGCCGAAGAGCGCGACGGCGTTCTTCGGCATCTACATGAAACGCCTCGTCGTCGACGGCACCCTCGGCCCGAGCATCAAGGTGCAGGGCCGCAGCGTCGAGCAGCTCCTCGCGCCGGCGCTCCCCGTCAGTATGACGCTCGGCCTTCTCGCGCTGGTGATCGCGACGGTGACCGGGCTCGCGCTCGGGCTCCGTGCCGGCCTCGAGCCGAACTCGCCGGCGGACTACGCGAGCATGGGCCTCGTCCTGGTCGGCGTGTCGCTCCCGAGCTTCGTCATCGGCGCGGCGCTGATGATCGTCTTCGCGCTGAAGCTCGGCGTCCTGCCCGTCGCAGGCTGGGGCGGATACAAGCACCTCGTCATGCCGGCGGTGACGCTCGCCCTCCCCTATTCCGCGTACATCGCGCGACTCGCGCGCGGCGGCACCATCGAGGTCATGCAGCAAGACTTCGTGCGCACGGCGCGCGCAAAGGGTGCGTCGGAGCGCGACGTCGTGCTCCGTCACGCACTCCGTGGCGCAATCTTGCCGGTGGTGTCGTTTCTCGGGCCGGCCGCGGCGGGTATTCTCACCGGGTCGTTCGTCGTCGAGACGCTCTTCGATGTTCCCGGAGTCGGACAGTGGTTCGTCCGCGGCGCCATCAACCGCGACTACTCGGTCGTCCTCGGGACGGCGATCCTGTACGCGAGCCTCGTCACCGGGTTCAACCTGCTCGTCGACCTCGCCTATGCGTGGCTCGATCCGCGGGTACGGGGGCAGCCGTGAGCGAGTCGCGCGGACCCTGGTCGGACGCCTATCGACGGCTCGCGCGGAACCGGCTCGCGCTCGCCGGCGCGGCGGTCGTCGCACTCGTCACCGGGCTCTGCTTCTTCCTGCCGGCTCTCCTCGGCCTCGACCCGGCGACCACGAATCCGTCGCTCGCACATCTGCCGCCCGGCTCGGGGCATTTGCTCGGCACCGACGGCCTCGGCAGGGATTACCTCGCGCGGGTGCTGGTCGGCGGGCAGACGTCGCTCCTCATCGGCTTCGCGGCGACGGTGGCGTCGGTCGTCGTCGGTGTGCTCTACGGCGCCATATCCGGCTACTACGGTGGTCGGATCGACGAGGTGATGATGCGCTTCGTCGATTTTCTCTACGGCGTGCCGTACATGTTCCTCGTCATCCTCATCATGCTGCTCTTCTCGGAGACGGCGCGCGGCAACCCGCTCCCGGTGTTCCTCGCGCTCGGGCTCGTCGAGTGGCTGACGATGGCGCGCGTGGTCCGCGGCCAGGTGCTCACCCTGCGCGAGCGGGAGTTCGTGCTCGCGGCGCGCCTGCTCGGCGCCGGCGATCTGCACGTGATCTTCCGGCACATCCTGCCGAACGTGGCCGGCATCGTCACCGTGTACGCGACCCTCACCGTCCCCGCGGTGATCATCCTCGAGTCGTTCCTGTCGTTCCTCGGCCTCGGCGTGAAGCTCTCGTGGGGCCAGCTCGTCGCCGAGGCGGTCGGCGTCGTGAACCCCATTCGCTCTTACTGGTGGCTCCTTCTCTGGCCGAGCGTGCTCCTCGCGACGACGCTGTTGAGTCTCAATTTCTTCGGCGACGGCCTGCGTGACGCGGTCGACCCCAAGGCGCGCCGATGAGCGACCCGAAGACGCCGCCAGGGCCGCTCCTCACGGTTGAGGATCTGCACACCGAGTACCGCGTGGAGAGCCGTGTCGTGCGCGCGGTGACGGAGGTGTCGTTCGCAGTAGCCCGCGGCGAGATCGTCGGCCTGGTCGGCGAATCCGGCTCCGGCAAGAGCGCGACCGGGCTCTCCATCCTGCGGCTCTTGCCGCCCGAGGGACGCATCGTGCGCGGACGCGTACTGCTCGACGGAACGGATCTCACGAAGCTTCCCGACGCGGAGATGCGCCGCGTCCGCGGTGGCCGCGTCGCAATGATCTTCCAGGATCCGATGACGTCCCTGAATCCGTACCTTCGTATCGAGGAGCAGCTCGCGGAGGTCGGGGTGCTCCACCTCGGTCTGTCGCAGAAGGACGCCATCGACCAGGCCGTCGCGCTCCTCGATCGCGTCGGGATCCCCGACGCGCGCCGCCGGGCCCGCGGCTACCCGCACGAGATGTCCGGTGGCATGCGCCAGCGCGCGATGATCGCGATGGCGCTCCTCGGTAAGCCCGAGCTGCTCATCGCCGACGAACCGACCACCGCCCTGGACGTGACGATCCAGGCGCAGATCCTCGAGTTGCTCCGTGAGCTCGTGCAGGAGCGCGGCCTCTCGGTCATCCTGGTGACACACGATCTCGGCGTGATCGCCGAGGTGGCGGACCGCGTGCTCGTCATGTACGCGGGCCGCATCGTCGAGACCGGTTCGGCGCGCGATGTCCTTGCGCGGCCCGAGCATCCGTACACGACGGCGCTCCTCCGCAGTGTGCCGCAGCTCGATCAGCGGGCAGGGCGGCTCGAGAGCATCCAGGGTATGCCGCCTCGGCTCGATCAGGGGCTCTTCACGGAGTGCACCTTCGCGCCGCGCTGCCGGCTCGTCCGCGACGCTTGCCGGACCGCGGAGCCGCCGCTCGCGCCGGCCGTCGCAGGGAGCCCGCGACTCCGCCGCTGTATCCTCTCTCCCGACGAGGTCGCGAAATGACGGACACGCTGCTCGACGTCACGGAGCTGTCCGTGCATTTCCCGGCGGTGCCGCTCCCGGTGCGCGCCGTCGACGGCGTGAGCTTCGCAATTCATCGCGGCGAGACGCTCGCCCTGGTCGGCGAATCGGGCTGCGGCAAATCGACGATCGCGCGCGCCATCATGGGCCTCGTCCCGAAGACGGCGGGCGACATCCGCTTCGACGGCACCTCCATGCCGCCCCTCGGCGAGCCCGCGCGCCGTCCGCTCCTGTCGCGCCTCCAGATGATCTTCCAGGATCCGGACGCGAGCTTGAACCCGCGCCTCACGATCCTGTCGTCGGTCGCCGAGCCCGTCGAGATCACGGAGCCCAAAGTTCCCCGCGCCGAACGTGAAGCGCGCGTGCTCGCGCTCATGAGCGACGTGGGCCTCGATCCGACGCTCGCCGGCCGTTACCCGCACGAGCTCTCGGGCGGCCAGCGGCAGCGGGTCTGCATCGCGCGCGCTCTCGCGGTCAGGCCGGAGCTCCTCGTGTGCGACGAGGCGGTGTCCGCCCTCGACGTCTCGATCCAGGCCCAGATCCTGAATCTGCTCGTCGATCTCCGCGAGCGCTACAATCTGTCGTACCTGTTCATCACGCACGATCTCCGCGTCGTGCGGCATCTGGCAACCCGGGTTGCCGTGATGTACCTCGGGCAGATCGTCGAGCTCGGCCCGACCGACGCGCTCTTCGACGCGCCCCGTCACCCGTACACGCGGGCGCTGCTCGCCGCCGTGCCGTCCCTCACGAAGGCCAAGGTCGCCGCCGCTGCGCGCGCGCGCGGAGAGATCCCCTCGCCCTCGAACCCGCCCAGCGGTTGCCGCTTCCATACTCGCTGTCCGGAGGTCTTCGACCGCTGTCCGCGGGAAGAACCGGCCTTCTTCGTGCTTCCCGAAGCGCGGCGCTGCCGCTGTTTCCTCGTCGAATCGGAGCGAACGACCGCCGCGGAGCCTTGAGGAACCGCGCCGCGTGATTACGTAGAGAAGGTTCCGACGATGACCGCGAGCCCTCCACTGCCACCGGGTGCGCGGCGCGATCCGGTCTGCGGCATGACCGTCCGCTCCGAGCCGCCCCCCGAGAAGCGCGCCGAGCACCAGGGCGCGACGTACTGGTTCTGCGGCGCCGGCTGCCAGAAAAAGTTCGTCGCCGAGCCAGGGAGATTCTCGAATCCCTCGCCGTCGAAGCCGTCGGCGGTCGTCACGGACGACCGGACCTACACGTGCCCGATGCACCCCGAGGTGAAGCACCGCGGACCGGGCTCGTGCCCCCGCTGCGGCATGGCCCTCGAGCCCGAAGAGCTCACGGGAGAAGAAGGGCCGAACCCCGAGCTCGTCGACTTTTCACGACGTCTCCTCGTGAGCGCCGTGCTCACGGTCCCGCTCCTCGCGATCGCGATGGGCCACATGGTCGCGCCCTCGGTGTTCTCCGCTCTGTCTCCCACGACGAGGAACTTCGTCGAACTCGCGCTGTCGGCACCGGTCGTCGGGTGGGGCGGCGCTCCGTTCTTCGTGCGCGGCTGGCAATCCGTCGTCTCCCGCAGCCTGAACATGTTCACGCTGATCGCGCTCGGCACCGGCGCAGCCTTCGGCTTCAGTCTCCTCGCGACGCTGTTCCCCGCCGCCCTGCCCGACGCGATGACGATGCACGGCGCGCCGCCGGTGTACTTCGAGTCCGCCGCCGTGATCACGACGCTGGTGCTGCTCGGCCAGGTGCTCGAGCTCCGCGCCCGTAGCGCGACGAGCGGCGCGCTCCGGGCGCTCCTCCGTCTGTCGCCGAAGCACGCGCGCCGCGTCGAGCCCGACGGCACCGAGCGCGACGTACCGCTCGCCGACGTGCACCCCGGCGACCGGCTCCGCGTGCGCCCCGGCGAGCGGGTGCCGGTCGACGGCATCGTCACCGACGGCAAGAGCAGCGTCGACGAGTCGATGCTCACCGGAGAGCCGCTCCCCGTCGAGAAGAACCCCGGCGATCACGTGACCGGCGGCACCCTGAACGAGCGAGGCGGCTTCGTGATGCGCGCCGAGCACGTCGGGAGCGCAACCCTGCTCGCGCAGATCGTGCGCCTCGTCGGAGAGGCACAGCGGAGCCGCGCGCCGATCCAGCGTCTCGCCGACGTCGTCGCGTCGTGGTTCGTCCCGGCGGTCATCGCGAGCGCCATCGTGACGGCCGTCGTCTGGGGCGTCCTCGGGCCGGAGCCGCGCCTCGCGTACGCGCTCGTGAACGCCGTCGCGGTGCTCATCATCGCCTGTCCCTGCGCGCTCGGGCTCGCCACGCCGATGTCGGTCATGGTCGCCACCGGTCGGGGCGCGCACGCGGGCGTCCTCCTGAAGAACGCCGAGGCGCTCGAGCGAATGGAGAAGGTGACCGCCCTCGTCGTCGACAAGACCGGCACCCTGACGGAGGGCAAGCCGCGGCTCGTGTCCGTCCTCGCTGCGGCGGGTTTCACGGAGACGGACGTCGTCGCGCTCGGCGCCGGACTCGAGCAGGGCAGCGAGCACCCGCTCGCGTCCGCGATCGCAACGGGCGCCGCGGACCGCGGCGTGCGGGCAACGGCAGTGACGCGGTTCGCGTCCGTCCCCGGCCAGGGTGTGACCGGCGAGGTGGACGGACAGCGCGTCGTCCTCGGCAACGCCGCGCTGCTCCGGACGGAGAACGTCGATCCCACGCCGCTCGAGGCGCACGCCGCGTCGCTCCGTGCGGAGGGACAGACGGTGGTCTTCGCCGCGAGAGACGGCCGGCTCGCGGGCGCACTCGGCGTCGCCGACACGCTCAAGGAATTCACGCGCGAGGCGCTCGACGCACTCCGTGCCGACGGGCTCCGCGTCGTCATGCTGAGTGGCGACGCGCGCGCGACGGCAGAAGCCGTCGGCCGCGAGCTCGGCCTCACCGAGGTGATCGCCGGTGTCGCGCCGTCGGAAAAGGCCGACCACGTGAAGCGACTTCAGGCGGAAGGCCTCGTCGTGGCGATGGCGGGAGACGGCGTCAACGACGCGCCCGCGCTCGCGCAGGCCGACGTGGGCATCGCCATGGGCGCCGGCACCGACGTCGCCATCCAGAGCGCCCAGGTGACGCTGGTGTCCGGTGATCTGCGCGGCATCGTGCGCGTCCGCCGGCTCTCGCGCGCGACGATGCGAAACATCCGGCAGAACCTGCTCTGGGCGTTCGCCTACAACGTCCTCGGCGTCCCCATCGCTGCGGGATTGCTCTACCCGTTCTCCGGCGTGCTCCTGTCACCGGCGCTCGCGAGCGCCGCGATGAGCCTCAGCTCGGTCAGCGTCATCGCGAACGCACTCCGTCTGCGCCGCGTCCGGCTCTGACGTCCTTCGACGCAGTGACGCCTGAAGCGCTCACGTTTCACGACACGGCGCTCAGGTGGACGGCCCGCGCGCGGCCGACTAAATTGGTTCCATCGACGCTAACCGTCGTCCCCGAGGCATCAAAGATGCGGAACTACGCGAGCGCAGCGAGCCCGCCGAAGGCGGCGGGGGGAGCAGTTCGCCGAAGGCGAAGCTGCGGGGGCCTAAGGGCCCCCTTTTCTAGTAGTGGATTTCAATGACCATTGCCCGGGCGAAGGCGCCGAAACAGGTCGGCCGGTATCAGCTCGTTCACGAGCTCGCACCGAGCTACCTGGGCCCGCTCTGGGCCGCGCGCATCGACGGCGGTGACACGCTCGCGCTGCTCCGCCTGGTCTCGCTGGTACGGCTCGAGGCCGACACGCGGGTGCGTCTCCTCGAGGCGGCGTGGCAAGCGATGGAGGTGCGTGACGATCGCGTCGCGCCGGTCACCGATGTCGTCGCCAGCGACGGCGAGCTCTCCGTCGTCTGCGAGTACGCCGAGGGCATCGCCCTGCGCGCGGCGCTGAGCCTCGCCAGCGTGAAGCGAAAGCCGATGCCGGTCGCGGTCGCGCTCCGTTTCATCGTGGACCTCACCGACGGCGCGCTCGCCCTTCACCGCGCGATGGCCGAGCTCGGAGACGAGGCGGTGCCGCTCTTCGGCGGTCTCTCCGTCGACAGCGTGCTCATCGGCGTGGACGGCCGCGCGTCCGTCCTCGACGCGTCCATCGCGAGCGCCGCGAGCAGCGTCGAGTCTCTGGGCGGCAGCCCGGAGCGCGTCGCCTACGCCGCGCCAGAGCAAGTCGGAGGCACCGGCGCGATCGACGCGCGGACGGACGTGTTCTCCCTCGGCATTCTCGCCTGGGAGATGCTCTCGAACCGACGTCTCTTCGTCGGGTCGGACAGGGCCGTTGCCCAGAAGGTCCTCGCCGCGAAGATCCCCAAGCTCGAGGACGCGTCGCGGAAGGGGAACCTCGAGGTGCCGAAGGCGCTGAACGCCACGGTGCTGCGAGCCCTCTCGCTCGATCCCGCCGCGCGCTTCGAGTCGATGGAGGCCTTTCGAGCCGCGCTCGACGCGACCGGCGTCGCTCCTGCCGCTCCGGAAGAAGCGGCCACCTACGTTGCCATGATCGCCGAGGGCTCACTCTCACGGACCCGCGACGCGCTTTCGCCGCCCTCCAACAAGCCGCGCACGTCGGTGGCGGCCCCGCCCCGAGCCCGCGTCGACGCGGCGCCGACCCTCCACCCCGGCGCCGAACCTCGCCCGAGCCTCCCCACGACGCGCGCCGACACCGACGCCAACGCGAAACCGCCCAGGATCGCGCGCCCCGCTACCTTCCGTCCGGGCGCCGACCCGAAGCCCCTGGCGCGCCCGGGCGTCGAGCCCAGAGCCGTCGCGCGTCCGAGCCTCGAGCCCAGAGCCGTGACGCGTCCGAGCCTCGAGCCCAGAGCCGTGGCGCGTCCGAGCCTCGACCCGATGCCCGCTGCACGTCCGAGTGTCGAGCCGAAGGCCGTGACGACGAGCGAGCGCGTGAGCATCGGACCGAAGGCGGATACCGGCTGGCGCGCGCTCGAGGCACCGCCGTCGAGCGTCCGCTCGGTGCCGCCGGCGAACGTGCGTCCTCGACAGATCACGATGATCGGCCTGCCGCCCCCTGCCGGCCTTCGTCCCGAAGCGACGCCGCCCGCAGCGCCCGCCGCAGTGACGGCACCCGCAACGGCGACGGCACCCGCAGCCGCGACGGCATCTGCGCCGGTGTCCGAAGCGCCACCGTCCGACGACGGGAGCGACGAACCGACCCAGCAATATTCGCGCGAGCATTTGCGGCAGCTTACGGATTTCCGCAACAACTCGCCGTCGACGCGTCCGCCGGAGCCGGCGTCCAGGCCGGTGCAGCCCCCGCCGGAGTCCGTCGAGCCACCGACGCGGACGATGTCGCCCCCGACGCGCGCCCCCGATCAGACGCCGTTCGGTCCTCCGGTGACGCTCGAGACGCCCCTCGCGCCGCAAGCAGTCGCGCCGGCGCAGAAGCCGTCGCGCGCGAGCGAGGTGCCGCTGCCTCGTCTCGTGTCGCTGGCGCCGACACCGCGACCGCTCTCCGAGCTGCACACCGAGCGGCCACCGCCGCCGGAACCGGAACCTACGCCGCCGACGCCGCACATGGCGCCGTCGGCAGAGGACATCGCTCGCAACGCCGAGGTCGCGCGCGCCTTCGACCACGCGACGAGCTCGCCGCTCGCCGGCAAATTCGCGGCACGTGGCGATCGCGTGGAAGCGACGCTGCCCCCTGCAGACGCCGACGTCGCGCCGGTGAGAGTCGCGCCCGCTCCGCCGCCGGCGCGCATGAACCGTCCGCCCACGAATCCTGTCGTCTCACCGTTCGGCGCGACGCAAACGGCGCCGTTCGGCGCGCCGCCGTCGCCTCTCGTGACGCCATCGGCCGCGCCCCAGAGTCCGCCAGTGCCGTCGCTGTCGCCCGCGCGAGGCGGCGAGCAACCCGTGTTTTCCCGGCCGCCGGCCGCGGCGTCCGCGTCGTACTTTCCGTCGCAGGTCGCGCCGCCGATAATCCACGATCCGCGCGCGAACCGCGCGCCGGCGACCGCGTCACGCGGGGTTCCGCAGTTCACTCGCGGTGTGCTGCTCGGCGTGCTGGTGAGCCTCGGCCTCGTCGTGACGAGCGCCGCGATCGCGCTCTTCTTCATGAATCGCCACGAGGAGAAGAGCGACGCGCGTGCGGCGTCGGGAAGGGAGCACGGCAAGCCCCGAGCCGACAGTCTCGCGCCGCACCGGGCGAACGCGGCACCGGCCGCGAGCGCCGCCACCGACGACGGTGCGGAGACGACCGCGGACGACGAGGCCACCGACGACTCGCCGTCCTCGAGCACGACGTCGCACGCATCGACCCCGCAGCGCGCCGTCAACCGCGCGCCCCGGAGCACGCATCCGTCGCACACCACGAAGAAGGCCGCGAAGAAGCACGGCCACTTCGTCCCCGACGACATCTGAGCGGCCCGGACGGCGCTCGATTCGCGCCCGCGCGCGGTTCGCTCGTGGACCGCGCGCCTCCGTGCACGTGTACACTGGCGCGATGAATACGGTCGCAAGATTTCAGCCGCGGACGAGCTCGCTGACGACCCTCGTTCTCTATGCGTCGTTACAGGCGGCGGCCTGCGGCGGCTCCGAGCCCGCTCCGAGCGCGCCACAGGCATCGGCGTCGCCTCCCGTCGAAGCCGCGCCGGCCGAGACGGCTTCTGCCACACCCTTGACGGCGCCGAGCGCCGACGCGCCGGCCGAGGCGGCAGCCGAGCCCGACGAGAAACCCGCGGCCGCTCAGGCGGCGCCCCCCGGCGGGAAGAGCATCACGTACCGCATGACGCCGATGGGTCTCGTCGCGGACGTCGATGGCGTACAGCTCGAGCCGCGCGCCGAACCGCTGAAACTCGGTGGCGGCTGGGGCGTCAAGCTGACGGTGAAGGCGAAGGCCATCGACGATCGCGAGCACAAGCTGCAGAGCCCGTCCCAGGGCCCGCTCATGGTCGCGGAAGAAATCGACCGCGGCGGGAAAAAGGAACTCGTACCCGACGCGCGCGACGGCGACGGCGAGATGACCCTCGAGAAGACGAGCACACCGCTCGTTCGCGAGCTGAAGAAGCCGATCGTCTCCGGCCAGTCGCTGACGCTCTACGTAGGGCTCTGGGGACTCGGCACTGGCGTCGATGATCGGAAGCCGATCAAGAAGCTCTTTGTCGTGAAGATGGTCGCGGGCTCGCACAAGCCGCAGCCCGTCGTCAGCGCGCCGGAGTGAGTACCGGCCAGTTCGCTTGTGGTGCTCCTGCAAAACGCGAGTGTCACTGAGTGCACTCTGTGGCCACGGCGCTCACGAGCGAACGGCCGCGAGCGCCACGGATCACCGTGAACTTCGAGGGTGCGGAGAAGCCTCGAATTCGCTACATCTGAGTCGCGGGGCTCGACGCTGATCGGGACCATCGTTCTCGAGAAGCGCGCTCTCCTCGCGGAAAGGGTGAGCCGTCATGAGTTCGAAATCGACGAGGCTACTCGGTCGCTCGGTGTACCTCTGTCCGTTTTTTTTGCTGGCCTGCTCGGCGACCGGCAATCAATCACACGGCATCACCGATCAGGACGTCCTCGGCGGCGCGAGCGGTGCGGCAACCTCGATGGCCGGATCATCGGGCCTCGGTGGCGCGACGGGCTCCGGCGCCACCGGCATCGGCGCGACCGGCGCGATGGAAGCACCTGGCGCGACCAGTCCGCCTCCGATCATCACGCCGCTCCCCGGCGCGCCGATGGACCCCGGCAAGTGCTCGGTGGATCAGAACATCCTCTTTCTCATCGATCGCAGCGGAAGCATGCAATGCAATCCGCCGCCCACGACCGATTCGGCGACGTGCGAGTTCTTTCCGAGGACCGCCGATACGACGATGCCGACCAAGCTACAGATCGTGGAGACGGCGCTCTCGACGGCGTTCGACCAGCTCCTGCCGACGATGGCCGGTCAGCCGGCGACGCGTGCAGGCATGGCCGTCCTCAGCACCGACGACGTGTGCGGCACCACGACCATGCCGCTCGTCCCCGTCACCGACGTCTCGCAGCCGTTCCTCGACCAGATGCGCATGGCGATGAACGGCCTCGTGCCGAACGGCACGACCCCCATCGTGAACGCCGTCACGAGCGCCTATCAGTATTTCCAGATGAACGCCGCGGCGCTGCCGGGGAACAAGCACGTGATCCTCGTGACCGATGGTGCGGACACCTGTACCAATCAGAGCGGCATCCAGAACCTCATCGACACCGTTGCCCCGCAAGCGCTCTCGATGGGCGTGAACACGTGGGTCATCGGCGCTCCCGGGAGCGAGGGCGCGCGATCGATGCTGTCTCACCTCGCGAAAGCGGGCGGCACCGCGCGGGCGAACTGCGACGTCGGGACGACCCCGACGACCGGCAATTGCCACTTCGACATGACGCAGGGAGATTTCGCGACGTCGTTCAAGATGGCGCTCGCGACGATCCTGAGCGCCGTCGAGTGCGGCATCCGCTGAAAGGCGTTGAACGCGCCCTCAGGGGCCTCCGAGAATGTCGCGAAGCTTCTTCGAGAGCGCGTCCGGCGTGATCGGCTTCTGAAGGAAGTACGTCCCGGTGTCGGGGCTCCCCGGCGGGATGATCGACGTGTCGGTGTACCCGGAGATGAAGAGCGTCTTCATGCCGGGCCGGATGACCTTGAGCTCCTTGACGAGCTCCGGGCCGCTCTTCTGCGGCATCATGACGTCGCTTATCACGAGATGTATCTCCTCCGGAGCCCGGCAGAGCTCGATGGCATGCTCGGGGCTCTCCGCGGCGAGTACGCGATACCCGAGGCGGCGCAGGATGCTGATGACGACCTGACGGACGCTGGTGTCGTCCTCGACGACGAGGAGCGTCTCCGCGCCCTGGACCCGCGGGGGCGGAGGCCTGCTCACGCTCTCCTTCAGGTCGTCGTCCGAGCGCGGCAAGAAGACCTTGAACGTCGTGCCGTGATTGACCTCGCTGTGTAGCCATATCGTGCCGCCGCTCTGACGGACGATGCCGAAGACCATGGCCAGGCCGAGCCCGGTCCCCTTGCCCTTCTCCTTCGTCGTGAAGAACGGCTCGAAGACCTTGGCCTGCGTCTCGCGCGACATGCCCATCCCGTTGTCGGTCACGGAGAGCATCACGTGGGGACCCGCCTTCGCGTGCGGGTGCGACGCGGCGTACGCCGCGTCGAGCTCCACGTTTGCGGTCTCTATCGTCACACAGCCGCCGGCCGGCATCGCGTCCCGCGCGTTGACGACCAGATTCAGGATCACCTGCTCGAGCTGGCCCGGATCGGCGCGGACGCGACCGAGGTCCGGCTCGGTGACTGCCTTGACCTCGACGAGCTCGCCGACGAGACGCCGGAGCATCTTGTCGAGCGACGCGACGGTATTGTTGAGGTTCAACACACGGGGCGCGACGACCTGCTGGCGACTGAACGTGAGCAGCTGGCGCGTGAGGTCCGCGGCGCGAAGCGCCGCATTGTGGATCTCCTCGATGTCGTCCTTGAGCCGCTCCGGCGGCACCTGGTCGGCGAGCAGCATGTCGCTATAGCTGAGGATCACCGAGAGAATGTTGTTGAAGTCGTGGGCGACGCCGGCGGCGAGACGCCCGACGGCCTCCATCTTCTGCGCCTGCTGGAGCATGAGGTCCGACAGCGCCAGGCGCTCCTCGATCTTGCGGCGCTCGACGCGCTGCTCGGCCTCGCGGAGCTCTCGCTCCACGGCGGGCACCAGGCGAGCGAGCGAACCCTTGAGGACGTAGTCGTGCACGCCGGCTCGCATCGCATCGACGGCGACGTCCTCGCCGACCGTACCCGACACGATGATGAACGGCGCGTCGCTGCCGCTCTCCTTGGCGACCCGGAACGCCTCGGGCGCGGAGAACTCCGGCATCGAAAAGTCGGAGATGACGATGTCCCAGGGCCCGGACTCGAGCGCATCTTGCATCTGTGCGCGTGTGTCGACCCGTCTCGTGATCGGTGCGTAGCCGGCGCGGCGAAGCTCCATCACCGACAGCATGGCGTCGTCCTCGTTGTCCTCGACGATCAGCACCTTGAGCGGTTTCTTCATGATGAGACCCTCGGGCCGGGATTCACCGATTCCCGCGCGGGCGGGATCGTGAACTTTATGGTGGCGCCCTCACCGACCACGCCCTCTGCCCACACGCGGCCTCCGTGACGATCCACGATGCGCTGGACGGTGGCGAGGCCGATGCCGGTACCCGGATAGTCGCGTTCGTTGTGCAATCGCTGGAACGGGCTGAAGAGTCGGGAGGCTTGCTTCATGTCGAAACCGGCGCCGTTGTCGCGCACATAGTAGAAGAGCGGTCCGTCGGTGGAACCCGCGCCGAACTCGATGTGAGCCTCGGGTGTCTTGGTGGTGAACTTCCAGGCGTTCCCGAGGAGATTGTCGAGCAAGATCCGGAGGAGTCTTCCGTCTCCGTCGACGGAAGGCACGGGTTTGATCTCGAACACCGCCTTGCGCTCCGGTTCCTTTCGCTCGAGATCGGTCGCGACGATGCGAGCGACGCGCGCGAGATCGATCGGCTGGCGGCGGAGCTCGGCGCGGCTGACCCGCGAGAGCTCGAGCATGTCCTCGATGAGCTCGCCCATCCGGTCCGCGGCAGCGCGCACCCGCCCGAGGTAGTCTTTCGCATTATCATTGAGGTCGTCCCCACACTCGACGAGGAGCGCGCCGGTGAACCCCTGGATGCTGCGCAGCGGCGCCCGGAGATCGTGCGAGACGGAGTAGCTGAAGGCCTCGAGCTCGCGGTTCTTCCGCTCCAGCTCGTCGACGAGCACGGCGCGCGTCTCGGCCACCTTCCGCGTCGCGCGGGCGGACGCCGCCTCGAGCTCGCGACGGAGGAGATCTTCGCGCGCGCGGCGGTGCTCGTCCTCCACCTGACGGCGACGGAGCTGCGCCTTCACCCGGGCCCTCACGAGGCCGAAATCCACGGTCTTCGTGATGAAGTCGTCGGCGCCGGCGGCGAGCACGTCGACGACGGTCTGCGGATCGTCGACGGCGGTGATGACGATCAGCGGCACGTCGCGGCCGACGGGAGAGTCTTTCACCCGTCGTGTCGCCTCCTTGCCGCCCATGCCGGGCATCACGAGGTCCATCAGGATGCAATCGACGGGCTGGGCGGCGAGCATGTCGAGCGCCTCTTCCCCGCTCGAGGCGAGCACCACGTCGTAGCCGTCGTTGCGGACGGCGTCAGCGAGGTCTCCGCGAAAAGCCGGATCGTCGTCGACGACGAGCACGCGCTTGGCGCCGAGCAGGCTGTTTCCCTCGTCCGGATCGAAGTGCGCGCGACGGAGAACTGCGGTGAGCCGAGCAAGGATGACCTCGAAGTCCTCTTCCTTGCGGACGAAAGCGTCCGCGCCGGCATCGAGCGCGCGGAGCTCGGAATCGACGTCTTCCGAGCCGGTCAGGAGCACGCAGGGCGTTCGCCGGAGCACGGCGTCGAGCCGGATCGAGCGGATCACGGTCGCACCGTCGATGCCGGAGAGCACGCCGTCGACGATGAGCGCCGCGGGTCGGTTGTCGGCCGCCAGCCTGAGCCCTTCCTCGCCGCTGCCGGCGGCGAGCACCGAGTACCCGGCACCCTCCAGCGCCGTGCGCACGGCGTTCCGGAAGGTGACGCTGTCGTCGATGATGAGCACCGTGAGTCGGTCCTTCTCCTCGGTCGCGCGCTGGGTCCTGAGTAGCTCGTGGGCGCGCGAGACGACGTACCCGCGGTCGTACGGCTTGCCGACGTAGTCGTCGGCGCCGACCTTCAGGCCACGAATACGGCTCTCGACCTCCGCCGACGTCGAGAGAAGGAGAATGGGGATCGACGTGCCCCGCGGCATCGCGCGGATCTCGGCGAGGAGCTCGAACCCGTCCCCATCGGGGAGCTGGATGTCGAGCACAGCGACGTCGATCTGCTTGCCCGACAGCGCGACCCGCGCCTCGGCGAGCGTCGCGCAGGGCGCCACCTCGAAGCCCGCGCCGGAGAACGCCTCCGTCAGGTCCATCCTCACGGTCAGGCTGTCGTCGACGATGAGCGCCGAGTACGTCATGCGCGCCCCCCGTTCACACCGGCGAGCTGCGTCAGCGCCGGGCCGATCGCGTCGAGGGGAAGCACGCGCTCCGCGCCGCCGAGGAGGGCCGCTTCGCGTGGCATCCCATAGACGACAGACGTCGCCTCGTCCTGCGCGATGGTCCTGCCGCCCGCGGCCCGGATCGCGAGGAGCCCGGAGGCGCCGTCCCGACCCATGCCGGTGAGCAGACCCGCCACGGCGCCGTCGCGGTACTCGTTTGCAACCGACTCGAAGAGCACGTCGACGGAAGGACGACACGAATGCCGCTCGGGGCCGCTCGTGATGCGAAGCCGCCCTCCCTCGACGATCATGTGCTGGCTCGGGGGCGCCATGAGCACGCGACCCCGGCGGCCGAGGAGGACGTCGTCGTCACGCGCGTAACTGACCTCCAGCGGCAGCTGGCCGCCGAGCCACTCCGGGAACGCGGTGCCGAACCGCTCGTTCAGGTGCAGCACGACGAGGATCGGCAGCGGAAAATCGGCGCGGAACGCGCGGAGGACGGTGAGGAGCGCCGCGGGCCCCCCCGTCGAGGCGCCGAGCGCGACGACGCGCTGGAGATGGACGTCGGTCGACGTGTGGACGGATTTTGCAGGGCCGTTGCCCGCGAGGCGCGCGCGCGGATGCGTGATGACGCGCACGCGCGAGACGAGCTTCACCGTCGAGACGAATCGCTCTTCCCAGTCGCTCTCGGTGTCGACGCTCTTGTCGAGCACGTCCACCGCGCCGGCGGCCAGCGCGTCGTAGGTCTTGAAGAGCTCGCCGCGATTCGTCGACGACGACACGATGAGGATCGGCGTCGGGAAGTACGCCATGATGTACTCGGTCGCGGCGAGACCACTCATCACCGGCATCATCATGTCGAGGGTCACGACGTCGGGCCGGAGGGTCCGGCAGAGCTCGATGGCACGCTTGCCGTCCTCGGCCTCGCCGACGACCTCGATGTCGGGGTCCGAGCTCAAGATCTCGATGAGCCGCTTGCGGACGGTCACCGAGTCTTCACCGACGAGGACGCGGAGCTTCATACTGCCACTAGCCCCCGGATCGTCTCCAGCAGCCTGCGCTGATCGAACTCCGCCTTGACCACGTACGCGCTCGCGCCGACCTCGCGTCCGCGGTCGAAATCTTCCGGTGAGTTTCGCGAGCTGACGAGGATCGCGGGGACGGCCTGCGCGCGCGTCCTGGCGACGAACTCGAACCCGCTCATCCCGGGCATCTCGACGTCCACGAGGAAGAGGCCGTACTTCCGCCGCGAGCTCTTCTCGAGCGCCTCTTCCGCCGAGGCGGCGAGCTCGACCTCGAACCCCGCCGATTCGAGGATGCTCCGCTCGAGCATGCGCGTCGTGAGCGAGTCGTCGACGACGAGGACGGGGAGCGGTGGCTGCGTGCTGCGTTCCTCTCCGATCTCGCGCTCGACGAGAGCGGCTGCGACGAGAGCGTCGGGGTCGAGGACGAGCTGGGGCGAACCATCTCTGCCGAGCCACGCGCCGAGCACGACGGGGTCCGTCGGCGCGAGGGACGGAATACCGCGCACGATGATCGTCTCGGTGGAGAGCAGCCGGTCCACCGCGAATGCCGCGATCGACGACCCGCCGCGCACGAAGATGGCGGGAAAGGTCGGCGCTCGGTTCGCCGCCGGGCGCCGGGGGAAGAGCGGCTTCTCGAGGGCGAGGATCGGGACGAAACGACCGTCTCGCACGATGGATTCGCCCTTGTCCCCGCGAACGACGTCGGTGCCCGAAAGACGTGCGGCAGCGACGATGGCCTCGAGCGGGATCGCGGCGACGGTGCCGCCGCTCTCGACGAGGATGGCCTCCATCGACGAGAGCACGATGGGAACCGTCAGCTCGATCACCGTACCGAGTCCGACCTTGGTTTCGATGGTGACGTCGCCACCGAGCAACGCGGCCGTCTCGCGCACGACGTCGAGCCCGATCCCTCGACCGGCCGTCTCGGTGACGACGGGGGCGGTGCTGATCCCGCCCTTCAGGAGTAGCTTCAGGAGGCTCGCCGTGTCGGAGGTGGCGCCGCGCGTGACCGCACCGGTACGCTCTGCGGCCTTCCGGATGCCGTCGAGGTCGATGCCGCGCCCATCGTCCCGGCAGACGAACGCCATCCGGCTGCCGCGACGGAGGACGCGAATTTCGACGGTACCCTTCTGCGCCTTCTGACGCCGGCGCCGTTCGTCGGGGAGCTCGATGCCGTGCGCGACCGCGTTCCTGACGATCTGGACGAGGGCGTTTCGAACCCGACCGAGCATCTGCGCGTCGAGACGCGCGTCGCCCCCGGTCATGGTGAACGTCACTCGCTTGCCGAGCTCGCGCGCCGCGTCGTACGCAGTTCTCTCGAGCGCGCCGGTGAGCGCGCCGCAGCGCACGAGCCGGAGCTTCTCGGCCGATCCCTGGACCTCGGTCAGCTCACGCTCCGTCTGATCGAGGCTCGCCGTCATCGAGCGCTCGGCCCGCTCGGCCAGATCTTCGAGCTCGCCGGCCATGGCGCGCGCTTTCACGAGCGGAGAGCCGCGACGCACGGTGCCGTCGTTCGGCAACGCGCGGTCGATGTGGTTCGCGATGAGCGCCGCAAGATCGTGGATACGCTCGAGCACGGCGAGGCTGCCGCGCACCGAACGGAGCTGCACGCCCACCTCGGCGACGCCCGCCACGAAGTCGTCGAGTTCCGTCCCGTCCGTCGAGACGGCGGGTAATTCCGCGTCCGCCGTCTCGTTCGCGGACGCGGGGGGGACCGACGCCGGGGACAGGTCGCGAGTCAGCTTGGCAATGGAGTCCACGACGGCGAGGAGCGCATCCACTGCGTCCGCCGAAGGGCTGTCGGAGCGTTCGCGCAGCGGACCGAGCAGCTCCTCGAGCGCGTGCGCCCGCTCCGCGAGGCCGCGGTGCTTCACCACGCGGGCCGCACCCTTCAAGGTATGCGCGGCCCGCAGAAGCCGGGGCACGTGCTCGAGCGGCGAACCCGTCCCGAGAGCGAGGACACCCCGTGAGAGCTCTTCCGAGAGCTCCGCCGCTTCGATACGGAAGAAGCGATAGGGGTCCTGGTCGGTGGTCATGCAGTCGCCTGGGGTCGAATGAGCTTGGTCAAGTCGCGAGACAGCGCGGCGAGCTGAGAAGCGGTCTGGAGCGTCTGGGCCGAGCTCGACTCCGTCTCCTTCGTCGCTTGCGCGACGTTGGACACCGCGACGTTCACCTGCTCGACGGCGCTCGCTTGCTGTTTCGTGCTGAGCTCGATCTCCCGCGCCGCGTCGGTGGTCGTCGAGACGAGCCCGACGATTCGCGAGAACGACTCGGCGACCTCGCTGAACTGACGGGTGCCGGCGTCCACCGCCTTCGAGCCGCCTTCGGTCGCCATCACGGTGGTGTTCACCGCAGCACGGATGTCGTCCACCAGGGAGCGGATCTCCTTCGTCGAGCCGCCGACGCGATCGGACAGCTTGCGGATCTCCTCCGCGACCACTGCGAAGCGACGGCCGATCTCGCCTGCGCCCGCCGCCTCGATCGTCGCGTTGATCGAGAGGATATTCGTCTGCTCCGACAGCTCGTTGATGATCTCGAGGATGCCGCCGATCTGCTGGGACTTGCGACCGAGCTCGAGCATGTGATTCACGATGAGGTCCACCTGCCGGCGGATCGCGGCGACGGACTCCTGCGTCTTCTGGACGGTGTGATCGCCGCCGCGCGCGGCGCTCACCGTCTCGTTCGCGATCTTCGCGACCCGCTGCGCGCTCTCGGCGATCTGGCGCGACGTGCTGAGGAGCTCGGTGATGGTCATCCTGATCTCGCCCATCGCCGTCGCTTGCTGCTTCGTACCGGTCGCCTGCTGATTCGCGGCTGCCTGTAGCTCGACGGACGAGCTCTGGATGTGCTGCACGGCCGAACCGACCTGGCCGGTGAGCGACGACGTCAGACGCCAACCCGCCGCGAACACGAAGACCACACACAGAATGGTTCCCCAGAGGATGGTGCTGCGAACCATGCTCGCAGCGGACTCCACCTCCTCGGCGCGCTGGGCGAGAAGACGGTTCTCTTCTGCGGTGATGTCTCCGAGAGCGCGGTCGAGCTCCGACATCAGCCGGAACCCGGTACCGGTGACGAGCGCCTTCTGTGAGACCTCGAACCCGCCCGTGCGCCGGATGTTCAGGATGCGATTCAGCTCGACCAGGCGTTGCGCGATGAGCGGCTCGAGGGCGTCGATCCGTCGCTGCTGCGAGGCATTGTCGATCGTCAGCGCCCGCAGCTCCTTCACGGTTCGCGGCAGGTCGACGTCGATCTGGCTTATCGGCGCCAGGAACTTCTCCTCCCCGGTTATGATGAAGCCCCTCTGTCCGCTCTCGGCGTCCTTCAGGATCGCGGTCATGCGCACCGTCTGCTCGAGCACGGAGTGGGTGTGCGTCACCCAGTAGCTCGTTCGAGTCAGGGACTCGACGCCGCGATAGGCGACGACGCCGATGACGACCAGCGCGAGGAGACAGATCGCGAGTCCCGCAGCGAGCTTCTTGCCGAACGTCCACATGTCAGTGCTCCTGAAGCGGGCGCGTGGAAGCGACCCGGTTTGCGATCCGTTTCATGAGGGAGGATACGCTCAGGATCCCCATCGAGGAATTTTCGAGACGCAAGGTTTCGGGACAGTGACCCGACCGGTTGCTCGAAGGAAGAACGTCGACGCGGTGCCCGAAGACATAACCGTCCATCGCGTCCACCGCGAACGCGAGCTCTTCTCGCTCGCCCAGGATCAGCCAGCGGGGCAACGCCGCGGCCGCAGCAGTACCGAGAAGAGCACTTAGCGAGTACACCGGAACCAACTTTCCGCGAACCGCGGTGAGCCCGAGCAGCTCCGGAAGCGGACCGGGGACGGGAGTCGCGCGACGGTCGACGGCCACGCCGCCGATCTCGCCGAGGCGGATCGCGTAAGCGACGCCGCCGCTCCGGGTGACCAGGAACTTCTCGACGGCCACCTCGGCGTCAGGGGGCGGCGCCGCGAAGGCAGCGTCGAATGCACCGCGGAGCTCCGCGAGCTTCCGGCCGACGTCATCGTCGTCCATCAGGAGAACCTCTCGCAGGCGCCGAGCTCGGCCCGGCAGAGCTCGATCAGTGCATCACGAGCGAAGCCGCCGCCGAACAGCAAGAGCCGCGCCGCGTCCTCTTGCTCAAAGGACATCAATGCCTGAGCGAAGTGCCGGCGCGCCGTGCCCGGGTCGCCAGCCCGCCGCGCGAGCAGGCCGAGGTGGAAGCGGGGCATCGCGAAGCTCGAGTCCGCCTGCAGCGCGAGCAGATCTTGCTCCATCGCGCCGCCACGGTCCCCGCGATTTTCCCGGCAGAGGGCGAGGATGTAACGCGCGCCGGCCCGCGTCTCGTCGAGCTCGACGAGCGCCTCGCACGTCTTCTCGGCACCGGCGACGTTCCCGTCGTGCACGAGCAGGAAGGCGCGGAGAAGGAGCTTCTGCGGCCCACCGGCGTCGGACGTCTCCACGGCGAGCATCGTCTCCACCTCGGAGATGCGTTCCTCGTGCACGAGACGCGCGGCTTGCGCGGCGTCCCACGAGGGCCGACGCTCTTCGGGAGTGACGAGGACGGCGGCGGGGCGCTCGAACGACTCCGTGAGCGACGTGACCCGATTCGCCGCGCCCCGGATCACGTCGAACCAGGCGTCCCGTTCGGCGAGCGCCGCCGCGACGGGGTTCGACGGGGAGAATGCCGCGCTCGCGACCGAGGGGAGCACGTCGCGACGGCGGTAATAGAACGCGGCGCGCCCCTCGCAGAGCTCGAAATCACGCGCGAGCGCGCGCCACGTCTCGGCGTACCCGAGGAAGAAGCACCCACCGGGTACCAGGCTCTCGGCGATCCGTCGCGTGACGGCCTGGGTCGCGTCCGGCGTGAAGTACATGAGCACGTTACGGCAGAGGACGACGTCGAACGCTTCGCGGCGCCAGAACGCGGGATCCTGGTCGACCAGGTTTCGCTGCTCGAAGGTGACCATCCGGCGGATATCGGGATGAACCGCGTACTCGGCCCCTTCCGGCAAGAACCAGCGCCCGAGGACGTCGGCCGGCGTTTCCCGGAGCGACCACTTCGTGTAGCGAGCGCGCGCCGCCTTCCGCAGGACGCCGGCGTTGACGTCGATGCCCACGATGGAGACGTCCGCCGACGGCCCGAGCGCCTCGCGCGCGAGGATCGCGAGCGAGTACGGCTCTTCGCCCGACGCGCAGCCGGCCGACAGGATGCGGAGCCGCCTCGGTTGCGAGGAGAGCACCGCCTCGCAGAACGCGTCGAGCTGCTCGTGATGACGGAAGAAGTACGTCTCGGTGATCGTGAGTTCCTGCGCGAGCGCGTGGAGTTCGTCCGCGACCGATGCGTTCTCCAGTCGACCGACGTATTCCGGCATCGCGACCTTCGTTCGCTCGGCGCGCCGCTCGAGCGCCTCGGTCAGCGCGTCGAGCTTGCCGTCCTCGAAGGCGAGCCCGAGCCGGCGCGAGAGCACCGCCCGCAGGCGTTCGACGACCGCCGTCGAGGGGATCACGACTCCCGCTCCGGCTCGGGCATCGACGCTTCCGCGAACGGAAGGAGCCTGGCCGAGTCGAGGACCAGCATTAGCTCGGCGTCTCGCGCTGCGAGCGTCGCAACTGCCGTCTCGTCTGCGCCCGCGAGCAGACGGGGAACCTCCCTGCTCGTGCTCTCCGGTAGAGAGCCGACGCCGATCACCGCGTCCACCCGGATTGCGATCGTACGTGATCCAACTCGAAGCAAGACGAACCGAGTCGGTTCCGTTTCGTCCTTTGCACCCAGCAACCGACCGAGGTCGATCACCGGGACATGCTCACCGCGAATGCGCGAGAGCCCGGCGACGAAGGTCGGCGCGCCGGCGAATGGTTCGATGGCGAGTGGCCGCATCGTCTCGACGACGTGCGTGAGTGGCAGCGCGCACGTACGAGCGCCGGCGCGGCAGATCAGGACCGCGCCCGCACCCGTCACCGTGGCAGCATCCGCCGACTCCATCATCGTCCCCATCGAGCTTCACGCAGTCGAAGCCCTCGTTCGGAACTCGAGATGGTACACGATAGGTTTCCGCACCCCTGAACAAACCGAGTACAAAAGCGGGGCGTTCAGCCACGGGTCATGGTCACGGTCGCGATGCTCGGGCAGTCATCGTCATTTCCATGACCGCTTCATGACGGCGACGCCGCGGGCACCATCGGCGAGCCGGCCGACGTGCGTCGACCAGAGTGGACACATCTCTCTCTATCTTCACGCGGGTTGCGCGTGCTTCCGGCCGTTCGCCACCGACACACTCGCGCGGGATATCCAACTCGTTTACGCGCTGGCTATTGAACCAAGTTGCCGGCACCAGTGTGCGTCACTCACCTACTCCGGCGCCGAGCGAGAGACTCCATACTTGTGACGGCGCCCATGCATGCGATTCCGCAAGCCGGTTTCGCCGGCGGGCGTGCACCGGTCGGCGCGGTTAGACTGAAGAGGTGAGCGCCATGGCACCGGCGAGCACGATCCCCGGACATCTCCGCCGCTTCGTCGTCCGGCAGGATTACGCCAAGTACACGGAGCAAGACCAGGCGGTCTGGCGCTTCGTCGTCCTCCAGACTCATTCGCGTCTGCTGACGACCGCGCACGACGCCTACGCGAAGGGGTTCGACGCCGCCGGGATCTCCGTCGATCGCATTCCTCGCGTCGACGAGATGAACGACAAGCTCGGCCGGTTCGGCTGGGGCGCGGTCTGCGTCGATGGATTCATTTCACCGCGCGCGTTCCAGGCCTTCCAGGCGCGCGGGATCCTGCCGATCGCGGCCGACATCCGGACGTCGAAGCATCTGACGTACACACCCGCGCCGGACATCATCCACGAAGCGGCAGGTCACGCGCCGTTCCTCGCCGACGCACGCTACGCGCGCTACGTACGGCGAATCGGCGAGGTCGCACGGCGCGCCTTCGCGGTGCCTTCCGACCGCGCCGTCTACGACGCGATCTACCAGCTCTCGGAGCTGAAGGAGGATCCGGCAAGCACGCTTCTCCAGGTACGGCGCGCCGAACAGGCGCTGTCGACCGCAACGTCGCTCGTCACCGAGACGAGCGAGTCGGCGAAGATCGCGCGCCTCTACTGGTGGACGGCAGAGTACGGCCTCGTCGGCAGCGCGAGCGATTTCCGTCTGTACGGGGCCGGGCTTCTCTCGTCGATCGGCGAGGGCTACTTCTGCCGACTCCCCGACGTGAAGAAGCTCGCGCTGACGAGAGAGTGCGTCGAGTTCGACTACGACGTCACTCGCGCACAGCCGCAACTCTTCGTCGCGAAAAACTTCGGACAGCTCGAAGAAGTGCTCGACGAGGTCGACGCGACGCTCTCATATCGCACCGGCGGCGTGGGCGCGCTCGCGATGGCGAAGCGCAGCGAGGAGCTCGCGACCGTCGCGCTCGACTCGGGCGTCGAGGTGATCGGCGTGGTCACCACGACGCTGACGCACGAGGGACGTCCGTCGCTCATCGGCTTCAAGGGACCGACGGCGCTCGCACACGGCGGCATGCTCGTCGACGGCATGCCACGACGCACGGACTACCTCTTGCCGCTCGGCGTCCTCCTCGACGGTACGCCGCTCTCGTCGCTGACGCCGGACGACGTGCTCTCGCGTGCGCCGAGCGGGAACCTCATCCTCGAGCTCCGGTCCGGTCTCGTCATCACCGGCGGCGTTCGCGCGATGGTGCCGATGAACGGCCGCGTCGGCGCGCTCCTGCTCTCGGAGTTCGAGCTGTGGCGCGGCGAGGAGCGGCTCCTCCGTGCCAATCACTACGCGCTCGCCCTCGGTGCGTCGGTCGAGACGGCCTGGGCGGGAGCTCCCGATGCTTTCTTCCCCGACAGCCCTGCATCGACGGTGACGGTACCGAAGGCCCGCACCTTCAGCGAGCCGGAGCTCGAGATGATTGCGCTCTACGATCGAGCCATCACGGCGTTCGGGAGCTCGTTCGGGAGCGCGACGGTCGCCGAGCTCGCAGTCATCCTCGCGCAGCTCGACGACTCGTTCCCCGACGAGTGGCTCCTCAGGTGGAACCTGCTCGAGAGCCTGGCCAAACTCGGGGAAGGCTCGGATCTCGCCGGACGTCTCGAGCGCGATCTCGAACGCCTCGAGCTCCGCTACGACGGAAAGGAACCCATCGCCACCGGTCTCGACTACGTGCGGTCGCTCCTCGGGCTCGAGCCGTCGCGCGGCCACCGCAACGCCGGTTGAAGGAGCGCCCCAGGTGCGGCTAGCAACGCTACGCGACGGGACTTCGGACGGGACGCTGATCGTCGTCGCTCACGACGCCGTGCGCTTCACGCGAGCCACGGCGATCGCGCGCACCATGCAAGCGGCGCAGGACGACTGGGAGCGCGCACGTCCCGCCCTCGAAGAGCTCGCGCTGTCGCTCGACGGGACCCCTTCGTCGGGCGAACCACTCGACGTCGGCGCGCTCGCGGCGCCGCTCCCGCGAGCGTATGAGTGGATCGACGGCTCGGCGTACCTCTCCCACATCGCGCTGGTCCGGAAGGCGCGCGGCGCCGCGCTACCGGCGACGCTGCAGACCGAGCCGCTCGTCTATCAGGGCGGCTCCGGCGTGCTCCTCGGTGCTCGCGACGCCCTGGCGCTCGGGAACACCGAGTGGGGGCTCGACTTCGAGGGCGAGGTCGCCGTGATGGTCGGCCCGGTGGCGCGCGCGACGCGAGCCGACCGAGCCGCGCCCCACGTTCGCCTGGTGATGCTCGCGAACGACGTCACCTATCGCGGCCTGGTGCCCGCGGAGCTCGAGAAGGGGTTCGGCTTCTTCGTGTCGAAGCCGGCGACGGCGTTCTCGCCGTTCGCGGTGACGCCGGACGAGCTCGGTCCGGCGTGGCGAGACGGTCGCGTCCATCTGCGACTTCGCTCCACCCTGAACGGCACCCTGGTCGGCGATCCCGATACCGGCGAGCCGATGCATTTTTCGTTCTTCGACCTCGTCGCGCACGTCACGAAGACCCGTAGCCTGACGGCGGGGACCGTCATCGGCAGCGGCACGGTATCCAACGAAGATCCGGCGCGCGGCGTCTCCTGTCTCGTCGAGCGGCGGACGCGGGAGACCATCGAGCTCGGGAGCCCGCGCACGCCGTATCTCGGCGCCGGCGACCGGATCCGGATCGAGATGCTCGACGCCAACGGACGGAACGTGTTCGGCAGCATCGACCAGGAGGTCGTCGGTTGAAGCTCTACTCTTACTATCGCTCGAGCTCCGCGTGGCGCGTCCGCATCGTGCTCGAGCTGAAGGGCGTCTCGTACGAGTACGAGGCGGTGAACCTCGCACCCGACGTGTCGGAGCAAGCGAAGCCCGGCTTCGAAGCCGTGAATCCGCTGCGCCAGATCCCGACCCTCGAGTGGAGAGAGAACGACGAGCTCGTGCGGCTCACGCAGTCCGTCGCGATCAGCGAGTACCTCGACGAGGTGCACCCCGAGCCGCGTCTCCTGCCGAGACCGCCGCTCGCGCGAGCACGCGTCCGGCAGCTCGTCGAGATCGTCGCGTCGGGCATCCAGCCACTCCAGAACACCAGCACGCTCGCGGCCGTGAGTCGGCTCACGACGCGGGAAGAAGCGCGTGCCTGGGGCCATGCGGCGATCGCCCGCGGTCTGCCCGCGCTGGAGTCGCTCATCCTGCAATCGGGCGGAAAATACGCGGTGGGCGACGACGTCACCCTCGCCGACGCGTTCATCGTTCCGCAGCTCTACAACGCGCGCCGCTTCGAGGTCGACTTGCGGCCCTTTCCGCGGCTCGTCGAGGTCGACGCGCGCGCCTCGGCTCTCGACGCCTTCGTTCGCGCCCACCCGGATAGCCAGAGCGATTCCCCCACGCACGCCCGCTGAACGAAAGGACGAGCCATGAGCCTTCCCTCTCTCGGCATCAAGCGCCTGCTCGGCTTGCACTACTACGTGAGGAATCTGGAACGTAGCCGTGAGTTCTACCTGAACAAGCTCGGCTTTCAGGAGGCGGGGCGGAGCAGCATCGAGCTCGAGCAGAGTGGGCACCAGCGCTCCATCGTCTTCCAGTCGGGAGAGATCGTCGTCACCTGCTCGACGCCGCTCGGTGAAGGTGGGCGCGCGCACCGCTATCTGTCGAAACACCCCGACGGCGTCGGCACCATCGCCTTCGAGGTGAGCGACATCGAGAAGACGTTCGCCCTCCTCGAGGAGCGTGGAGGGACGGCGATCACGGACGTGAAGTCGTTCCCCGAGCCCGATGGGAACATCGAGACGTTCTCGATCACGACGCCGTTCGGTGACACCACGTTTCGTTTCACCGAGCGCAAGGGGGCGAAGGGAATCTATCCAGGCATGGAGCCGCTACCGGTGACCGGCTCGACGGATTCTGCCGGGCTCTTCGCGATCGACCACGTGACGTCGAATTTCCAGACCATGAAGCCAGCGCTCCTCTGGCTCGAGCACGTCATGGGCTTCGAGCCGCTCTGGGAGGTCGAGTTTCACACCCGCGACGTCGCAAAATACGAGATCCGCGACGGCTCCGGCCTCCGCTCCAAGGTGATGTGGGAGCCCGAGTCCGGCATCAAGTTCGCGAACAACGAGCCGTACCGGCCAGCCTTCAAGCTGTCGCAGATCAACCAGTTCTACGAGGAGCACCGGGGCGACGGCGTGCAGCACGCAGCGCTCGCTACGCGCGACATCATCGGAACGGTCGAGACGTTGAAGCGGCGCGGCGTGGAGCTGATGCCGACTCCTCGCACGTACTACGAGGCGCTCCCCGAACGTCTCGAGCGCCTCGGCATCGAACTCGAAGAAGAGCTCGGGACGCTCGAGGAGCTCGGCATCCTCGTCGACGGCTCCGGCCCCGGTCGTTATCTGCTCCAGATTTTCCTGCGCGACTCGGCCGGCCTCTATCACGCGCGCGAGGCCGGACCCTTCTTCTTCGAGGTGATCCAGCGAAAGGGCGATCAGGGCTTCGGCGCGGGGAACTTCCGTGCGCTCTTCGAGAGCATCGAGCGGGAACAGCACGCCACGTCGGGAGGGAGCTGAATGCTCGACCGCGTCGCCGTCGGCGAGCTTCCCCCGAAGCACCATCTCGCGCTGCGGGGCCCCGCCGGAGAACTCAGGTACGAGGAGTGCCTGACCCGCGCCGGCTTCGACGGGCCTTACACGATCCTCTATCACGTCCACCGGCCGCACGCGCTCGCGCCGGCCCCGTCGGGGCACGTCGCGGTGTCACCGCGCGCGCGTCGCGCCGCGGACGACGACTCGGGGCTCCGTAGACGTCACTACCGTACCCAGGCCCACGGCGTCGGCGGACCGCCGATGGACGCGCGGCTACCGGTGCTCTTCAACGACGACGTCGTCATCGGCATCCTCAAGGCCACGGCGGACGACCCGGCGTACTTCGTGAACGCCGACGGTGACGAGCTCCTCTTCGTGCTCGCGGGTCGTGGATTGGTTCGCAGCGTCGTCGGCGACGTCGCGTTCGGGCCGAACGACTACGTCTGCGTCCCGCGTGGGATGCTTCACCGCATCGTCCTCGAGGACGGCGCGCTCGACGCGCTGACCATCGAGTGCCGCGGCGGCGTCGGCGTCCCCCGCCAGTGGCGAAACGAAGCCGGACAGCTCCGGATGGACGCGCCCTACTCGCATCGTGATTTCCGGCGCCCCACGTTTCGCGGACCGCTCGACGAGGGCATCCGCGACGTCGTCGTGCAGCGAAACGGCACGTACCACGGGTTCCGCTACTCGCACTCGCCGCTCGACGTGCTCGGCTGGGACGGCGCGGTGTACCCGTTCGCATTTCCGATCCTCGCGTTTCAGCCCAGGGTGAGCTCGGTGCACCTGCCGCCGACGTGGCACGGCACGTTCGCCGCGCGCGGCGCGCTCGTCTCGAGCTTCGTGCCGCGGCCGCTCGATTTTCACCCCGACGCCGTCCCGTGTCCGTACCCGCACTCGTCCGTAGACGTCGACGAGGTGCTCTTCTACGCGAGCGCGACCTTCACGTCGCGCCTGGGGATCGGACCGGGGAGCATCACCTTGCACCCCGCGGGGCTCCCTCACGGCCCGCACCCCGGCCGCTACGAAGCGTCACCCGTTACGCGACACACCGACGAGATCGCCGTGATGCTCGATTGCGAGAAACCCCTCGTCCCGACGGCGCAGGCGCGCACCATCGAGGATCCGGATTACGAGACGAGCTTCAGCGCCGGGTGAAAGCTCGTCACTTGAGGAGCGACGCGGCCTTGCTGCCGCCGAGCAGATCTCCGACGATCATCTGGCCGTCGGGAGCGGGATAGTAGAACCCGGTGAGCACGCACATCTCGTTCGTGACCGCGGATTCCCCGAAGACGAGATCGCCGGTCGTCTCGTTGTCGTAGTCGCATTTCCACGTGACGTTTGCGCCCTCCGCGATGTCCATCGGCGGCGCGTACGTCTTCACCGGGGGCTCGTTCCAGGTTGTCGTCTGGTAAAGCATCGTGCCGTCGTCGAGCTTCGCCTCGAAGGCGACGGCGCGCCGATGCATGTGACTCTGGGTGCTGATCAGCTTGATGGCGCCCGTTCCGGCTGGAAGAGCCAGGGTACCCCCGGCGCTCCCCTGCCCCGGCGGGATGTCGAGCGTGCTGTCGTTGAGATAGATCTGCGCGGCGGTGAACTGAACCTTCTCCGGCGCGACGTAGTCGAAGACGACGGTGACCTCGGCGTGCACGGTATCGTCGGTCAGATTGAAGTAATGGGCATTCAGCCGGATCCCCTCGGTGCCGGCCATGAACGCGCCGACTCCATCGGGAAACGTGGTCTTTGCCGTGGGCGTCTGGGCGGCGTGGATCGTCGGGTGGAACTCGAGCCCCGAGCAGTCCTCGAGGCTTCCGTCGGCGCTCTCGGCGATGCGGAACGCGGCGAGATGATGTGAGCCGACGGACATCGTCGACTGCGTCTGCAAGATCGCAACGTCGGCGCCGAACGGGTTGGCGAAGTTCTGGCACTTGTAAGTCTCGCCGCCGGGCGCGAGATCGAACGTGTCGAGCGTCAGCTTGACGCGCGTTGCGCCCGCGGCGAGGGGTGCGAAGCCGTCATCGGCCGTCGCGGTCGACGTCGGCGACTTGACCGAAGGCGACGACTTCGGCGCGGTCGCGTCGCTCCCACACCCGGTCGGTGCGACGAGCAACGTAGCCACGGCGAGCGTCTGTATGAGCTTCATGGGAGGTGTCCACGAACTAGCACGGATCGTCGTCGTACGACGTACGCTACGCGGTTTTCAGTTCGCGAAGCAGCTCTTGCGCTTCCTTGTGCGCGGGATTTTCCCCGACTGCCTTCGACGCCATGAGGCGGGCCTTGCGGATGTCGCCCTCGGCGTGGGCCATCTTGCTCATCTGGTAGTAGGCGACGGCCTTCGACTCGGCGCTCGCGCCCTCGGCGCCGCCGGGCTGCCGGAGCTTCATCATGGTGATGGCGCGGAGTGCCTTCGCGGCGGTGGTCTTGTCATCGACGTCGAGAGCCAGGTGCGCGAGCTGCATCGCGAGGTCGCCGTTGCGCATGTCGAGCTCGAAGGCCCGCGAGAGAGCGTCGAGCGCCTTGGACAGATCGCCGGCCTCGAGATGGATGTTCGATATCTCCCCGTGGACGAGCGACAGCTCGCGGTAACGCCGGCCTCGATGCACGGCGAGCACCTCCTCGAGCGCCCCCATCGCCTCCCCGGGCCGCCCCGTCGACGCGAGCGCGCGCGCATAGAGTACCGCGCCGAGCACGCTGTCGGGGCTCTCCTGGCGTACGTCCTCGAGCACGGCGATGGCCTTGCTCGACTCGTTGCGTTCGAGGAGCAGCTCCGCCGCGCGCGTGAGCAGCGACGCGCGGACGGTCCTGTCGACCTGTCCACGGGCCTCGCGCACGAGAAGCTCGGCGAGCTCGCGGCTCGCGCCGGTTCGCTCGTAGATCTGGCGTAGACGCGCGCGGAGCTCGGCGTTGTCGGGGAGCGACACCAGGGCGCGCTCGAGGCCGCCGCGAGCGTCGGCGAGCCGGCCGCTCTGCTCGCACGCGTCGGCGAGGTTCAGCGCCGCCCCGACGAGCGAATCGCCTTCCTCGAGCGGGATGAGACGCCGGTAGGTCGCCGCGGTCTCGTCCCAGCGCGCCTCCGCCGCGGAGATCGACGCGAGCTTTCGCAGGGCGTCGCGGTGACGCGGCTGCTCCTTGAGCAACGCACCGAGACGTTCCCGTGCGGTCGCCGTCTCGCCGACGCTCTCGAGGACGCCCACGAGCTCCAGCGTGAAGTCCGCCGCGACGTCTCCCTGCGACGCGGCGACGGCCGCACCGAGCGCCGCGAGGAGCTCCTCGGCGCGCGCGCCGGCAGAGTGAGCCGCGCGGAAAGCGTCGATCGCCGCGCCCGGCGCACCGAGGAGGACGAAGAGCCGTGCGCGCTCGAGGTGAAGCTCGGGCTGATCGGTGTCGTCACCGTACGCGGAGAGCGCCTCCACGGCGCGTTCCGGGAGCGCGCCGCGCTCGAACGCTTCCGCGGCACGGAGAAGGAGCGGCAGATCCCGTGGCTCCGCCTCGAAGGCGCGGAAGAGCACCTCGGCGGCGCGGGCCCACTCGCCTCGCTCGACGTAGCGCGCGACGAGCGGCTCGCGCACCGAGCCGTCGAGGGGACTCTTCGCACACGCGATGACGAGTGCGCGCTCGAGAAGCTCCGGATCTCCGGCGCTCGATCTCAGCGCGACGAGCCGCGTCGCGAGCGGAGCGACCCGGCCGGGCTCCTCGGCGGCGATGAGGCGCTCCACCGCATCGGCGAGGGCGGCTTCGCGCGACGGGACGTCCTCGAGACGAACCACGGCGCGCAGGGCTTCCCGGCAGGCGCCATTGAAGTCGAGGACCGACCGGTAAACGTCGAGCCCGCCCTCGCGATCGCCACTCCGTTCGAGCAGCGCGCCGAGCTTCAACGAGAGCCCCTCGGCGCCTTCGCCGTCGGCGTTCGCGCGCGCGCGCTCGAGCTGGTTCCGGACGAGCTCGACGAGCTCCCCGAGCCGGCCCTGGCGCTCGAAGAGCGTCGCCAGGAGCTCCGCCGCGGCGACCATCGTCGCGTCCTCCTCGACGATGGCCTCGAGCAGACGCACGGCGTCGTCGGTGCGCTCGGGATCTTCGAGCATCAACGTCGCTTCCTCGAGACGGAGCCTGCCGCGGTCACGCGGGCTGTCGACGAGCGGAGCGGTCGCGCCGATGAGCGAGATGATGCGCCCGCGATCCCCCTGCTTCCGGTACACGTCGAGGAGCGGCTCCCACGCGGAGCGGTCGGCCGGGTCGTTCTCGAGCGCCGTCTCGTACGCGCGCGCCGCTCGCGCGAGGTCACCGAGTTCGCGCTCGGCAACGCTCGCCGCCTCGACGAACAGGGCGCGTGCGCGCTTGCCGCTCGCGAGCTCCGCGGCGCTCTCGAAGAGCTCAGCCGCCTCAGGGAATCGACGCTGGCGGGCGAGCACGCGCGCGAGTTCCTCGAAGAGCCAGCCACGCTCCACGTCCGTGTAGCTCGCTGCGCCGTTCGCGGCGGCGCCCTCGAGCATCGCGACTCTCGACGCCTCGTCGCCGAGCTCCGACGCGAGAGACGCTGCGTCGCGCAGCGCGGCCGCGCCGAGCGAACCGGCGCTCGCCTCCAGCACCGCTATCTCGACGAACGCGCGCTCACGACCCGGCTCGCGCGCGATGCGCTCGAGCAGCCGCAACACGCCGCGATGACCGGCGGAGGTGACGGCCGGGTCGTACAGGAGCTCCCATGCGCGGGTCGAGTCGGCGCCGGCGTCGAGCGCCCGCTCCACGAGCGCGACCGCCTCGTCGCGGCGCGCGGGGTCGCCGAGCCGGAGCCGCGCGAGCCGGAGCACCGGCTCCACGTCGAGCGGCCCCTCGCCACGAAGCAACGCCTCGACCCGGCGCTCGAGCGCGCTCGCTTCGCCGTCCGCATCACCGAGCCACTCGTAGACCTGCGCCAGCGCCTCCCAGGCGCCGGCATCGTGAACCGACCTGGCCTCGAGATCGCGGTGGATGTGCTCCGCTTCCCTGCCGATGCGAGGCGCGGTCGGCTCCGCGGTGCCGACACTCGCCCGCTCGGCGTGCAGGAGCACGAGATCCGAGAGAGCGCGCGCGGCGATCGCCGGCTCGGGCGCCGTCCTGACGCGACTCTCGATCGCGCGTGAGAGGAGCTCGACACGGCCCGACTTCCGGAGCGCGAGCTCGAGCGCCTCGGCCTCGACGGGGCTGTCGAGCGCCGTCTCGAAGGCGGATTCGACGAGCTCTGCCGCGCGCTCGTGACTTCCCTGGAGCGCGGCGATATCGCTCAGATCGAGGTAGATCTCGGCGCGAGCGGGCGAGTCCCCGGGGTCGCCCTCCGGCTTCCGGAGAACGAGGAGAAGCGCGCGGTAGGTGCTCTCGGCGCGCGCGAGCTTGCCCTCCGAGAGCGCCACCCGCCCGAGCTCGTGGAGGATTCCGGCGTGCGCCGGGTTGATCTTCGCGCCGAGCTCGAGCTCGGTGAGCGCCTCGGAGCGGTCACCGCGCGTCAGCGAGACACGCGCCAGGAAGAGGTGGACGAGCGCGCGATCTTTCGGTCGGCGGTGACCGTATCGCTCGATCTGCGCGCGGAGCACCGCCGCAGCGGCGTCGTATCTGCCCGAGGCGCGGAGGGCGTCGCTGAGAGAGAGACGGAGCGCGGGCTCCTCGGGATCGATCTCGACGGCGCGCTCGAGGAGAGGCACCGCCGACGCCGGATCGCCCCGCTCGGACGAATGCAGCGACGCCGCCTCACGGAGCAGAGCGAGGCGCGAGCGGTCGTCTGCCGCGCGCTCCGCCTCGGCGACGAGGAGCTCCGCGAGCGGCGCCCAGGCTCCGTTGGCGCGGTAGAGCTCCGAGAGACGCCGGCGGACCTCGGAAGCGTCCATGGCAGTGGTCGCAGCGAACTCCAGGCGAGCCTGCGCACGCTCCCACTGGCCGAGCGCCAGGTAACAGTCGGCGAGACGGAGCGAACGCACCGCGAGCTCCTCGCGGCTCGATTGCGCGACGAGCCACTCGAGCGTCGTGGCCGCGGCCCGCCAGCTCTTCTGCTCCGAGTAGATGCGCGCGAGCGCCTCGAGCGACGCTTCGCCGCCGATGGCCGCTCCCTGTCGGTACGCCGCGACGGCCCGGTCCACGTTCCCGAGCTCCGTCTCCCAGATCGCGGCGGCGCGCGCCCAGAGCAGCGCGGCGGACACGCGATCGGGCGTCTCCGCGCGACACCGCGCTTGCTGCTCCCAGAGCAGCGCGAGCTCGGATTTGCGGCCGGCCTCCGACAGAAGACGGGCGAACCGGGTGACCGATGCACTCGCGACCTCGTCGGCGGGATCTTCGGCGAACAGCTCCTCGAGGATCCGGATCGCGCGCTCCGGCTGCTCCAGACGATCACAGCTCGTCCAGGCCGCGTCGCGCTTGTGCCGGCGACGCTCCGCTCGCTCGAACGGAAGCGACGCCGCGAGCAGCTCGGTCTCCACGACGCGCTCGACCTCTCCCGCCTCGAGATAGCGTCGGACCAGCGTCTCCACCGAGACGGCGGCGGCCCGCACGACGGCCGGGCCGCGCACGTCGTCGACGTCGTCCCAGGCCTCGATGCAGAGCTCGAGGAGCCGCGACGCGACGGCAATCGCGAGCGCGCGATCGGTGAGGACGTCGAGGGCCGTCAGGGCCCGCTCGAAGTCGCCCGCGCGCACGTAGGCCTCCACCGCGTCGATCGGCTTCGCGGTCCTGTCGCGATGCAGGTCGCCGAGGGTCCGGAAGAGCTCGGTGCGTCGCTCGCCACGCACCCGTTCGGCGGCCAACTCGACGGTCGCTGCGAGCTCGTCCCAGCGGGCGCTCGTCTCGAAGAGCGCGCACAGTGCGGCGAAGCTCTCCTCGTCGGCCCCGAAGTCCACGCGCACCGCGAGCCACGTATCGACGGCCGCCGCAGGATCGCCGAGCTCGCCGGCCTGGAGCCGCGCGATCCTCACGCGGTCCTTGCGCGCCGCCGCGGGAACGACGAGCCGCGAGCGCGCCCGGAGAACCTCGACCAGCTCCTCGTGACGCCTGGCGCTGTCGAAGACCCGCTCGAGGCCGTCGAGCGCCTCGAGATCCGCCGGATCATCCTCCACCCGCGCACGGTAGGCGCGAGCGGAGCGCTCCACGTCGGCGAGCTCCTCGAACGCTATCTGCCCGATCACGCCGCGGGCGTTCTTCTTCGTGACCGGATCGGACTCCAGCGCGACGATGCGCTCGAGCACGTCGCAGCGTTCACGGGCGAGACCGAGGTCCGACAGGACTTGCTCGAGGGCGCGAGCGACGTCGAGCTCCGCCTTCTCGTCCCCGGCGCAGGCGGCGAACGCGCGATGGTACGCGGCTCTGGCGTGCTCGAGCTTACCGTGCTCCGTGAAGACGCTTCCCGCCTCACGAAGCAGTGATAGCGCCGTCGGCGCGTCCGCGGTCTCGGCGACCTCGACGAGGTGCGCGCCGCGCCGCTCCTCTGCGCCGAGCCGCGACGCGAGCGCCGCGAGGCGTTCCCGCTGACCTCGCTCCGACGGAGCGAGACGCACCAGGGTCATGGAATGGTTGAGCGCCCGCTCGGGGTCGTCGAGCCGCTCGAGATAGAGCATGACGAGCTCGTCGAGGAGCGTGATGCGGTCGGCGCGCGACGTCGCGAGTTCGGTGGCCGCCTCGAGGGTCCTTGCGAGACCCGCGCCGTCGGACGTCCCGCGGAAATGCGTGTCGAGGAGCTTCACCGCGTCGTGCCGCACGTCCCGGGGAGCTCGCTTGCGCGCCTTGCGTCCGGAGCTCGACGGCGGTGGCGTCGAGGGCAGCCGGACGAGCCGTTCGAGCAGCTCGTAAGCCTCGGGACGGTCGGGCTCCACGACGAGAGCCTTCTCGACGTAGTCGAAGCCGGATTTCGCCTCGCCGAGGTCGAGATACAGGCCGGCGAGGCGTCGCTCGATGCGCGCGAGCTCGCGGCCCGCGACGGCGCCGAGCCGCTTCTCGAGCAACGCGATGAGCTGTCGCGTGCGTCCGGTCCTCTCGTAGAGGCGCTCGAGCATCGACTCGATCTTCGGCTCGCCCTTTCGGGCGAAGAGACGCTCGAGATAGCCGATGGCGCGCGCCGGCTCGTTCGCGAGATCCTTCGCGGCGACGGCCGCCTCGTCGAGCAGATCGTCGAGCTCGCGATCGTCCACCGCGCCATCGATGGCACGGTCGTAGAGCCCGAAGAGCTCGTCCCAGCGTGCCTCGGCGTTGTACGACAGCTTGATGCGATCGAGCGCCCAGCGAGCACGCGGGCTGATCGAGAGCACGCGCTCGAGGAGACGCTCGACGGTGGCCGGCTCGTCGAACCACTCCTCGTGAAACTCCACGATGCGGCGGCCGATCGCCTCCCCGAGCGCGGGGTCGAGCGGCGACCCGAGGACGCGCGCGTACGCATCCGCGACTCCGCGTGGATCGCCGACACGCCGGGCAAGTCGTTCGGCAGCGTCCCAGAGCCCCTCGCGAGCCGGGAGTTCCTCGGCGGCGACCACGGCCCGCGCCAGCGCGCGCTCGGGCTCCGACGACAGCAGGTCGACGAGGCGCTCGTGCCAGCGCACGCGTGCGTCGGCGAGCCCGTCCACGCCGCGCGTCTCCTCGAGCAGCGACTCGAGCAGCACCTTGCCGGTCTCGCCTTCCGCCGCTGCGGCCGAGCCCTCGAGGAGCAGCGCGAAATCACGATTCCCGGGGCGGGCGCCGAGCGCCGCGCGCGCGACGCGGATCGCCTCGGCGTGATCCGGCGTTCGGGCGAGCGCGTCATGCAGGATCGGGAGCGCCTCTTCCGGCCTGTCGAGGTGCTCGACGAGGAGCGCAGCGATGCGGAGGTCCACCTCGATGGCCTCACCCTTCGCGAGCCGCCCGCGCAGCGACTCGAGCACCCCGAGCAGGACCTTCGCCCGCCCGGCGCGGGTCTCGAGACGTACGAGCGCGTTCAGCGCGTCGGCGTGGGACGGATCGAGCTCGAGAGCGGCCTCGTACGCCTTCGCGGCGCGCGCATGGTCGTTCATCAGGCGCTCTTCTGCCTCGGCCCACTCGACGAACACCGGCGCCTTGTCCACTGCGTGCCCCGCGCGCCACTCGAAGAGCCATCTTCGCTCGTCGGCAGGGACCACGCTCGGCTCCACGCGGTCGAGGAATCGACGGAAGGCGTCCGCATCCTGAGCTTCGCCGTAGGTCTCGACCAGGTCGCGGAAAGCGCGCGCGGCTCCGGAATGCGTCGCTCCGGACGACGCGAGAGCGCGCGCGGAGAGCCCCATCAGCTCGCGGCGACGCCGTAGAGCGTCGGGGCTCGTGGCTTCCGTCGCCGCGCTCGCCATCGAGACGAGCCGGGCAGCCGCGCCGGCGGCGAGCGCCGCGTCTTCCGCGGCGAGGAGCGCGTCGATCGCGTCGTTCCCTCCGTCGGCACCGACGAGCACGGTGAACGCGCGCTCGGCGCGCTCGAAGTCGGATTCTGCCGCGTAGGCCTCGAAGAGGAAGCGCGCGGCCTCGCGATCGGCAGGGCCGTCCGCGACGAGCCGCTCGTTGAGCCGGATCGCGGTGGGTCGCTCGCCTTCCAGATCGCGCGCGGCGCGGGCGGCGCGACGGAAGGTCGCGGCGGCGAGAGCCGGATCGCGCCGGGCCTGCACGTCACCCAGGCGCTCGAGCGCGTGCAACCGCTCGCGTTCGTCGGTCGTACGCTCCACCTGACGCTCGAGGACGTCGGAGAGGACGTCCAGGTCGTCGAGCTCGGCGGCGAGGGACGTGAGCTCGTCGAAGGCGTCGGACGGGAGCTCGTCGCTCAAGAGGATCGAGCGGTAGTGCTCGAGCGCGTCGCGACCGAGGCCGAGCTTCACCTCGGCGCGCGAAAGGCGCAGCACGAGCGCGGCTCGCCGCTCTCCCGAAAGGAGCGTCGCGGCTCGCCGGAGCTCCGCGACGAGACCCTTCGCGTCTCCGAGCGACTCGAGCGCGTCGACGAGCGCCGCGTGCACCGCGAGATCCTCGGGCGACAGCCGCACGAGCTCGGACAGCGTAGCGACAGCGCCGGTGACGTCGCCGAGATCACGGCGCTGGATCCGGCTTATCGTGTGGAGGAGCTCGCGACGGCGAGCGTCGTCACCCGCGCCGGAGAGAGCCGCGCGGTAGAGCGCGACGCGCTCCTCGGGGCTGCCTTGCTCGGCGAGCAGCTCGTCGATGCGCCGGAGGAGGTCGGGGGACGACGGCTCGAACGCGAGCAACGAGCGATACGCCGCTATGGCGTGCGCGACGTCCCCCGCGGCGACCTGCGCCTCCGCCGTCTCTCGTATGAGCTCCACGGCGACGCCGCGGTCGATGGCGACGCCGCGGACGGCCTCGGCGAGGAGCTCTGCACGTCGTGCCGGATTGCCCGCGCGCAGAGCCGCGGCCCTGAACCGCTCGAGCCACCAGGGCACCTCGGCCCACCTGCCGTGGGCGGCCTCGGCGAGACCATGGCCGGCGATGTCGAGCAGGCGGTTCGGCTCGGAGAGATGCTGCTCGGCGACGGTGTACGCTTCGTCGAGATCGGCGAGCCGCCGCGTCGAGTCGGAGCCGAGTGCGGCGCGCGCCTCCAGGATCCGCACCACGCCGGCGTGACTGCCCTCGGCGCGATAGAGCGGCTCGAGCAGCGCGAGCGCGTCGAGCCGATGGCCCCCCTCGGCGAGCATCTTCTCCGCCACGCGGCGCGCGTTCGGCTCTCGCGGATCGACGCCGAGCGCGCCGCGGATCGCCTCGAGAGCGCCGAGCGGATCCCCGAGCTCCTCGAGCCGCGTCCTGCCGAGTCGTGCGAGGACCCTGGGGCGCTCGGCCGGTTGCGAGTGCTCGGCGAGCAGCGCGAGCGTCGCGGCGAGCTCGCGGAACTCGCGCTGCTGTTCGAGGAGCGCGGCGAGCCTCTCGAGCGCATCATGGGAGGGGCCGAAGCCGCCGAGCACGTCGCGGAAGGCCTCGATGGCGCGCGCTCGATCCGGTGCGCGCGCCGCGCGGAGCTCGGCCGCGCGGAATGCGAGGCCGCGCGCCTTCTCGCGATCGGTGGTCCGCGACGCGCGCTGCATGAGCACCTCGACCAGACCGGCGTCGTCGCCGGTGGCACCGAACAGCGCCTCCAGCCGGTCGAGCGCTTCCTCGGCCCTGGGCGAGGCGATCAGGGCGCGCCATGCGACGACGGCGAGGGCGGGATCGTCGACCGGGCCCTGACAGAGCTCGGCCAGCCGCCTCGCTGCGGCAATTCGAGTGGACAGCTCCGGCTCGCGGCGGATGACGCCCTCGAGCGCCCTGGCGAGCGCCTTCGGCTCGGTGCCGTCCTGATAGAGCTCGACGAGCCGCGTTGCGATCGCGAGCCGTGATTCGTCACCGAGCCCCTGTTCGTCCGAGAACGGCTCGAGCGCGGCCCGCGCACGACGGACGTCACCCTGCTTCGCGTAGAGATGCGCCACGTCGAGCGCCACCGCCGCGCGCACCGCGAGATCCTTCGTGCTCGCGATCGCCCGCGTGAGGAGCTTGGCCGCCTCGACCTCGCGGTGGAACGTCGTGCTCACCTCGATGTAGCGACTTCGCAGATCGGCGTCGGACGGGTCCCGCGCCACCAGCGGTTCGAGCAGCTCGAGAGCCCCGGCCGGATCGCCGAGGACGTCTTTTCTCAGGAGCGCGAGCCGCCGGTGAACCTCGGCGAGCCGCGGTGGGCGGGCGAGCTTGAGCTCGAGGGCGAGGGTGCTCGCTTCGTCCTCGAAGCGACCGAGACGGCGATAGGCGTCCGAGAGCAGTGGCGCGACGCGAGCCGCCGAGGGCCGGTTGTCGACCAGCGCCTCTGCGGCCTGGAGCGCCTCTTGCGCGATCGGATCGCGCGAGAGCAGCGCCTCGATGTGCGGCACCGCCTTTCCCGGATCGCGGAGCTCACCACGGTAGAGCACGATGAGACGGAACCGGTGATCGTCACCGGTGGCGTCCGTTCCGCGTCGCACGACGCCCTGCTCGAGCAGCTCGGCGAGATCGCGAAATCGCCGGCTCGAGGCGAAGAGCCGCTCCAGCGTCTCGAACGACGAGCGATCCTCGGGATCGAGCTCGATGATCCGACGGTGCGCGCGCACGACGTCGTCGGGGTTGCTCGGATACGCCTCGAAGAGCTCCACCGCGGCGCGAAGGAGCCGGAGCTCTTCCTTCGGGTCCTTGCTGCGGCCAGCCGAGTCGGCGTAGAGCTTCGCGAGACGACCGCCCTCCTGCGCACTCGCGAGGAGCGTCTCGAGCTGGTCGAAGATCTGCGCGTCGTCCGGCGCGAGCTGGGCGGCGCGTTCGGCGTAGGCGAGCGCGGCGTCGAGATCCGACGCAAAGTCGCCGAAGAAGCGCGACGCGGCGAGGAGCAGCTCCGCCTGCTTCGGCTTCTGGAGGAGCCGGGTGCGTCCCTCCTTCGCGATCCGCTCGTAGGCGGCGGCGAGGTTCTTCACGCGACCCTGTGAGAGCGCCGCGTCGTGAAGACGCGCGAACCACTCTCTCATCGGCTCGCCGGCGCTCAGGCCGGAGAGGAGCGCGTCGAGGATCCGTCCCTCGTCCTCGAGCGGTCGATCCAGCAACGCCGCCACCGACTCCGCACGCGGAGCTCGCAAACTGGGGCGGATGCTCGGACGCTCGCCTGCGGGAGGGTCAGCCATGCTTGGTTCGAAACCCGCCGCGCCGCGCCTGGCGCAGGAGCCGAGCCAAACAACTTACTCTCATGAAACCTTCCACCAAAGCCCCTCGGAAAGTATCGAGAATGTCACTAGTCGGATGAACAGGAAAATCGGACGCTTGCCCCTTTCGCGAGCCCCACCGCGGTGCCACATTGCCGACATCATGAGCCAGCCATTCGACGTCCGTTATTCGGGTGCCGCTCGCGCGAGCATCGTCGACCGGCGCGCCCGGTTCATCGTCCGAACGTATAACCATCTGTTCGCAGCCATCGTGGCGTTCGCGGCGATCGAGTTCGCGCTCTTCAGTAGCGGCGCGGCCCAATCCATCGTCCAGGTGATGTTCGGCCTGAACTGGCTGATCATCCTCGGCGCCTTCATGGGCGTGAGCTGGCTATCGAGCCACTTCGCGAACTCGGCGACGAGCAAGGGTGCCCAGTACGCTGGGCTCGCCGGCTACGTCGTCGCCGAGTCGATCATCTTCGTGCCCCTCCTTTACGTGGCGAACCGCTTCGCCCCGGGCACGATCCAGAGCGCCGGCATCGTGACGATGCTCGGGTTCGGTGGCCTCAGCGCCGTCGCGTTCATCACGCGGAAGGACTTCTCGTTCCTTCGCGGCGTGCTCTTCTGGGGCGGCATCGTCGCCGTTGTGGCGATCGTCGCGGGCGCCATCTTCGGGTTCCAGCTCGGGACGTTCTTCTCCGTCGCGATGGTCGCCTTCGCTGGCGCCGCCATCCTGTACGACACGTCGAACGTGCTGCATCACTTCCCCGAGGATCGTTATGTGGGCGCAGCCCTCCAGCTCTTCTCGTCCGTCGCCCTGATGTTCTGGTACGTCCTCCGGCTCATGATGAGCCTGCAGAGCTCCAAGAACTGAGCGCCGCTAGCCTCTGTCCTCTTTCTCGAGCTCCTTCAGCGCTTCGCGGCCGAGCTTTCCCTTCTCGGTCAGCGTGTCCACCCATTCGTCCTTGTGGGGGCGCAGCACCTGCACGATCGCCTGAGCGATTGACAGGTTGCGGTACCATTTCGAGTCGGCCGGGACGATGTGCCACGGCGCGAGCTCGGTCGAGCAGCGCTTGAACACATCCTCGTACGCCTGGCTGTACTCGCTCCAGTAGCGCCGCTCCTTCCAGTCGCCTGGATTCAACTTCCAGGCCTTGGCCGCGTCCTTCTCGCGATCGAGCAGGCGCGCGCGCTGCTCGTCCTTCGAAATATGGAGAAAGAACTTAAGGACGATGCATCCCTCTTGAGAGAGCATCGTCTCGAAATCGACGATGTGCTCGTACCGGGGTCGCCACACCGATTCCTTCACGAGATCGTGCACGCGAACGACCAGCACGTCTTCGTAGTGCGAGCGGTTGAAGATGGAGAACTCGCCCTTCCGCGGGGCGTGCTTGTGTACCCGCCACAGGAAGTCGTGCTGTAGCTCTTCTTCGGTCGGTGGTCCGAAGCTCACCACCTGGACGCCGCGGGGGTTCAGCGAACCGACGACGCGCTTGATCGCGCCGTCCTTGCCCGCGGTGTCACGACCCTGGAGCACGACGAGCACTCCGTGCTGTCGCGCTCCCCACATGAGCTCCTGCAGCTCACCGAGCTCTTCCTCGAGCTCGGCGAGCTCGGCGTTAGCATCGTCGCGATCGATGTCTTTCGGTGGCCGGGTGGATATGTCGTCGAGAGAGACGCGTTTTCCCGGTTCCACGCGGATGGCGTGCGTACGCTTCATGCTGTCGACGATAGCCGCTCGGCGGTTCGGCTATCCACCCGACGTCTTGGGGAACGGTTCGCGCGTCGCCCCGGCGATGTTCGATTCGTCCGTGCCTTGGGCGAACTCCTCGGCTGCGGCGGTCTCGACGAAGGGACCGCCGGTCTCCTCCTCAGAGTTTTCGTCCATCGCGTCGGGCAGCATGTCTTCACCCGACGTCATGTTACTCACTGCGCCCTCACCGAATTCCTCGGCGATGGCCTCTTGCGAGCGGTGACCCTTCACGAAACCGCGGTCGTCGTCGTGCTCGTGGGCCTCTCGCGACAACTCCAGTAGCCGCGCAGCGTGCGCGGGATCGACGTGCCCCGAGCCGTCGATGCGCCGGACCGGACCCTTGGCTGGCTGAGCGGCGGGCTTCGCCGCGGCGGGTCGATTTGCGTCCTTCTTCGGTTCCTTGCTCATGGTGTCTCCTTGGGGCTTCGATTGCGCGTAACGCCCCCCGGGGGGAGCTGCCAGCGCTGTTGCACGGATTCGACTCCGTCCCTGGGAGCCTGCGAAAAGCGTGCCTTGGGGCACCCGGTCACGTCGATTTTTCGGAAGCGGGCGCCCAACTTTGCCCCGTCTCAGGGCTGGTCGAGGATCATGTTCGTGATGGCGGCGAGCGGCTCGCCCCACGGGGGTCGCATCATCTCCCAGGCGTTCATCGCGCCGCGCCGGAAGACGGCGCGCGCGTGCGAGAACGTCTGGAAGCCCTCGTAGCCATGATGAGCGCCCATGCCGCTCGTCCCGATGCCGCCGAACGGCAACGACGGGAGCGACGCATGCGTGGCGATGGCGTTGACGCAGGCGCCGCCCGACGTGGTGCGTGCGAGCACGTCGTCGGCCGCGTTCGCATCGTCGGTGAAGACGTACAAGGCGAGCGGCCGGTCACGCTCGTTGACGTAAGCGATCGCGTCGTCGACGGTGCGATACGTCACGATCGGCAAGATCGGGCCGAAGATCTCCTCTTGCATGAGCTTCAGATCGTCGGGCGGATCTATGACCAGCGTGAAAGGGATCGTGCGATTGGCGCGTATCGGGCGCTCGTTGCCGAGCGGGATCACGCGCGCGCCGCGCTCGGTCGCCTCGGCGAGATAGCCGATGAGACGATCGAAGTGACGCTCGCTGATGATGCCGGTCGACGAGGGTCCGTCCACGAAGCTCGGGAACATGCTCGCGAAGAGACCCTGCATCTCCGAGATCATCGACTCGAGCGCCGTCGCGGGACAGAGCACGTAGTCGGTGTTGATGCACACCTGTCCGCTCTTCACCGCCTTCACGGCGAGGATCTCCGAATACGTGTCCGCGTTGGTGCGATCCGGGAGGACGATGGTCGGACACTTGCCGCCGAGCTCGAGCGTCACTGGCGTCAGGTTCGCCGCCGCCGCGGCCATCACCACGCGACCCACCGCGGGATTGCCGGTGTACATCAGGTGATCCCACGGCATCCCTGCGAAGCCCTTCGCGAGCTCGACGTCACCGCACACGACGGCCACCAGATCCGGATCGAAGCACTCCTTCACGGCAAGGCTCACGAGCTCGGCGCAGTGCGGAGCGCACTCCGAGGGCTTCACGATGGCGCGGTTACCCGCCGCGAGGATGTCGACGAGTGGTCCGAGCGAGATGTCGATGGGGAAGTTCCACGGCGCCATGTTCCCGACCACGCCCTTCGGCTGATAGCGAACGTAAGCGCGCGCATCCCCGAGAAGCGGATCGACCTCGCGAGGGACGGGCTCCATCCATTTCTCGAGGTGATCGGAAGTGAAGCGAATACGTCCCAGAACGCCGCCGAGCTCCCAGAGGAGGCCGATGCTCGGGTCGTGACTGCCGAAATCGGCAGCGAGCGCGGCGGGGACCTTGTCGCGCACGAACGCGCAGGCCGAACGAAGCCCGAGCAGGTTCTTCCGCCGTTCGTCGACGGTCGGATACGACGCTAGCGCGAAGGCTTTTCGCTGGGCGGCGAGGCGAGTCCGGAGCTCATCGAGGGCGTCGGGCATTCCCCGACGCTACTACGCCGCCGGTGCGGAATCAGTGCGCGTCCAGAGACGCGACGTCGAGCTCGAGGACGTCGCCCGCGAGCGCGGCGTCGCCCGTCGACGAGGGCTGAGCGAAACCCGCGGAAAGAATTCGGGTGCCGGGCACGGCGCACTTCTCTTCCATCGCACGCGCGGCCGACGTGGCGCGCGCCGCGGCTTGCTCACGTGGACCCGGACCGGCTGCGTCCGCATGCGCGACGAAATCGCCGACCCGGTAACTCAGCGTCCCGGCGGAGCTCATGACCTTCACGACGGCGCAAAGGACGGCTTTTCCAGCCTCCGTGATTTCCGCGCCCTGCATACGGACCAGCCCGGGCGGCAGGAGAACGGCCGCGCCGTCGGCGCGCGCCGTGACGGCGAGGTGGGATTTCGCGTAGGCGGCGAGCTTCGTGTTCAGCACTTCACGAAGCTTGCTGCCCTGCTCGAGCTCCGCCTTTTGACGAGCCGCTTGCTGGCCACTCTGGGCCTGAAGCTGGCTGCGGTCGGATTCCGCGGCGGCGAGGTCCGCTTTGAGCTTCTTCACCTCGGCGTCGTCGACGTCGGCGTGCTTCTGCAGAGCGGCGAACTGATCGGTCAGCGCCTTGTGCGCGCGATGAAGTGGCAAATAATAGGCCGCTCCCGCCGTCAGGGCCCCGACGAAGAAGATCCCGATGAGCCACCGAAGCAGCCCTGACCAGAATCCGCTGCCGCTCGATCGCGCGAGCATGTCGTCGTCGAGGGCGCTCTCCCATCCTTTTGCCATCGTTCAGGCCTCCCGAGCGTGAGTATACGGGCCACGCCGTATACGACCAACCGCGCCGGCTTCCTCGCGTCAGAAGCGTCAGAAAATGGCAACGCCGGACAACTCGCGCGAGGCCGCACGACGCATCGAGACGAACTCGATGACCGGCACGCGTTGCAGCGGGAAGACAAATTTCTTCTGGCTGCGCGGGCGCGAAGAATCGTTATGATTCTCGTCTGGGCTAATTAGCCTCACTCGAACAGTCGGCTCACCCCTCACCGAGCGCGAAGGGGAATAGAGAGCCGGCTTTTGCATCGGAAGGTCCACTCGATGACATCTCCGCTTCAGCCGTACATGGATTGGGAGTCGAACGGCCCGTCCTACCTCACGGACATCGACGTCGAGGAGGAGGCGCCGGGTGCGGCGGAAGAGGTCTGGCACGTTGCCGTTTCGTGGGACGACATCAAGATGATGACGCTCGATCAACTCGACGACGCGTTTCGTCTCGACGTCGTCGCAGCGGACACGCCGGTGTGGAAGGAGGGCATGTCCGGATGGCAGCCGCTCTCCGTCGTCGCAGGGATGGAGAGTGAAGAGAGCGACGACGACGTCGATGACGACGAGATGACGGTGATGCGTCCGTTCCCGGTTCCGGTGAGTCGTCCTGCACCGCGCGCGCCGAGCCCGCCGCCGCGCCCGCCGGGCCGTTCGACGAACCCGCTCGCGCCCGCGCCCGCGCGCGCCGCGAGGATCCCGACGACTCCGCCGATGACACCGCGCGCGCCGTCGCTTCCGCCGGCCGCTGTCCGGCCGCCGAATCCACTGGCAACCCCGCCGGTCACGCTCCGCAACGCGTCCGCGCGGAGCGCCGCTCCGCTGCGTCCCGTTCCGGCCGTTCCGACCAAGACGCAGCCGCGCATGAAGGCCGCGCCGTTCCCGCCGGCGCAGGCGTTCGCGGCACCCCCTTATCCCGCGGCTCAACCATTCGCCCCGGCGGAGCCGTTCCCGAGCGCGCGCCCGGCGAGCCCCGCGAGTCTTCCGCCGAACGCCGATCTCGGGTTCGCGCGCAGCATGCCGCCGCCGGCGCGTTCGTATCCCCGTCCGCGGGTGAAGCGCAGCAGCGGCGCGGGTTACTTCTTCATCCCGCTGGCACTCGTCGGCGGCCTCTTCGCCGCCTATCGCAACGATCTGCTCCTCGACGCCGCAAAGGCGATCCATCAAGAGGACCGATATCTCCAGGCGGAGCGTGCGCTGGTCGGCGTCCCCGGTTTCGGAACGCCGCGTTCGATCGCCGCTGCATCCGGGCTCACTACCGACGCGCCCGCCGACGACAGCGCGACGGAGTCCGCCACGACGACGAAGCACGACTTGCTTCACGAGACGACGCCCGATGTCCCGGCGGCTCCGACGGCGGAGGCCGCGCCCGTCGCGCCGAAGGCGGAGACGCCCAAGGCTGTCGAACCGACCAAAGCCGTTGCGCCGACCAAGCCCGAGCCCGTCGCGCGTGCCGTCGCTCCGGAACGCGCAGCGCCGAAGCCCGAGCCGGCACCCGTGCGCGCCGTCGCGGCAACGCCGGTATCGCGCCCCGCGCCCGTCGTCAAGCACGCCGAACCCGCGCCTCCGCCCGCACCCCGTGCCGTGGCCTCGTCCACGAAGCACGAGGGCGGCGTCAAGGCGGCGAAGGTCGTCCTGAGCGAGAGCGACGACGACGCGCCGACCCCGCCGCCCGCACGTCACGCCTCCCCCGCTGCCACGAAGGCCGCGTCCAAGGCTGCAGCGAGCTTCGGCAGCGTGGGCCGCACCGAAGAGGACGAAGCGCCCGCGCCCAAGGTTGCGAAGGCCCCGCCGCCCCCCAAGCCCAAGCCCGTCGCCGCCGCGGCTGCCCCGCCGCCGCCCGCCACCGTCTCGAGCGGCAACTCATCCCTCGACGACGCCATCCGCAACGCCGTGAACAAGAAGTCAGCGCCGGCCAAGAAGAAAGACCCGAAAGCCGAGTACGACCCGCTGAACGCCGATCTCTGAGTCGTGTCGTCATAGTGACCTGACGGCGCCGATGCTCGCGTCGGTGAGCATCACCGACGCCCGCATTTCGTGCCCCTCAGCAGTATGCCGAAACGGCATACTGCTGGAGGCTATATCGAAAAACCCGGCAAAAAGAGCTGCCGGGGGCGGGCGCGGTGCTCGATACGCGGCGTGGTATCGTTGCTCCGGGATGGGGCAGAATGACGGATGGGTCGTGAGCTGGCTTGCAGCGCTGTGCTGCGCGGCCGCTGGCTGCAGCTCCGCACCGAACGCACCGGCGCAGCCCACGTACTCGGCGCAGCTCGCCATGGGGTTCTGTGGCCGGACAGTGATCCTGGACGCTCAGGGGCAGCTCTGGCGCGAACACGGCTGCGAAGCGACCTCGTCGACGGCGCACGCGCGGCCCGCGTCAGCCGAAGAGCTCTCCAGCGTGAAGGCCGCGTTCGCGACTCTCCCGGCACCCGTCCCAGCTTGCCAGAACAGCGCGCCAGATGGCGTCCAGCGCGTCATCACCCACGGCTCAGACGAGTGGAACGCCTGCGACCACGACGTCAACCGAGCGCAAATCCGACAAGTCTTCGAGACCCTCTTCGACATCCTAGACAGCGACCCAGACGCCGGAACGCCGCCCCTCACCCCCTGACCCCCGCCAGCTACCACGCGACGCGAAGCAAGCGCCGCCCTGCGATGCGATGCGAGCTCTGCCCAGCGATGCGAAGCGAGCTCTGATGCCTGCCGTGCGATGCGAAGCGAGCGCCGCCCGCTCTGAACCCGCTACGACGCGACTAGAGGCGTCTCTCTCAAAACACCCGAAGGTCCGATTGCGAAGACCGCGGGTCTAGATCGCTGGGTGAGGCGCGCAGCCGTACGCTGGTACGGCGAGCACCGAGAGCAGCGAGGTAGGCCCGTGCTCGAAGCAAGCGGGCCTTCGTGCCCACCAGTAGCTCAGAGGAAGCTTTTTAATTCTTTGGCGCGGCTGGGGTGCTTCAGCTTTTCGATGGCCTTGGCTTCGATCTGACGGACTCGCTCGCGGGTGACCTTGAAGTCGCGGCCTACCTCTTCGAGGGTGTGATCGCTCTTCTCGCCGATTCCAAAGCGCATTCTGAGCACCTTCTGCTCGCGCGGCGTGAGCGTCTCGAGGACCTTGCGGGTCTGCTCGGAGAGGCGCGCCTCGATGGCAGCGTCGGCGGGGCTCTGGACGGACTTGTCCTCGATGAAGTCGCCGAGGTGGCTCTCGCCGTCCTCGCCGATGGGTGTCTCGAGGCTGAGCGGCTCCTTCGCGAGCTTCAGCACCTGACGCACCTGATCGAGCGACATCTCCATCTTCGCCGCGAGCTCCTCGGCGGTCGGCTCGCGGCCGAGCTCCTGCACGAGGTAGCGCGACGTGCGCGCGAGCTTGTTCGTCGTCTCGACCATGTGCACGGGGATGCGGATGGTGCGTGACTGGTCGGCGATGGCGCGGGTGATCGCCTGGCGGATCCACCACGTGCCGTAGGTGCTGAACTTGTACCCGCGGCGGTACTCGAACTTGTCGACCGCCTTCATGAGGCCGATGTTGCCCTCCTGGATCAGATCCAGGAGCTGCAGACCGCGGTTCACGTACTTCTTCGCGATCGAGACGACGAGACGGAGGTTCGCCTCGACGAGCTCTGCCTTTGCCTTCTCGGCGCGGCTCGAGCCCTGGCGGATCTTCTCGCAGGTCGCCTTCGTCCCCTGAACGTCGAGCTTGTGCGCGCGCTCGAGAGAGCGGTTGCCGAGGAGCTCGTAGAGCTCCTGCTGCTTGGCGATCATCTTGTCGATGACGTTGTTCGAGAGGCCCATGACCTTGAGAATGTCGAAGGCTGCCGTTCGCTCGGCGACGATCTGCTGCTCGATCTTCTTCTTGGCGGGGCCGGTCGCCTCCGCGCTCTCGGTCGCGAGCTGCGCGATCTTCTGATCGATGCGAGCGATCTTGTCGATCGTACGGAGCAGCGCCTTGCCGAGCTCCTCGTCGGCCTTGCGCTGCGTCTCTTCGTCGATCTCGACGTCGGAGTCGGTCTCCGTCTCCGTCCCCTTGATGACGTCCTTCGCGCGAATCTGCTTTTCTCGCAGAAGGTCGCCGAGGCGAAGGATCTCCTGGATGGCCACGGGGCTGTTCAGGATCGCCGTGAGAACTTCCTCGACGCCTTGCTCGATGCGTCGCGCGATCTCGATCTCGCGCTCTCGATTGAGCAGCGGGATCGTTCCCATCTTCTTCAGGTAGAGCCTGATGGGATCTGACGCGTGCGACTGTTCGCGCGCGCGCGCCGCGTCCTTCGCTGCTTGTGCTGCAGCGGGGCGCGATATCGCGGGAGCGCTCCCAGAAGAGTTGCGCGCCGTCGAGGTAGGCGACTTTGATGTGGACGCGGATTTCGAGGAAGCGGGTCGGACGCCGCTACCGTTTTTCCGAGATGTCACGAGGTATGTCTTTCCGTCGCTCGGTCGTCGCTACCCAGGGTTGCGCGAAGAGCTCGCGAACCTGAGGGACCTGCCGAAGGGGCCCTCCCTAGCACGGAGGGCCCGCATCGGCAGCGTTTGCTGCAACGAGGAAGAACGATGGCTCAGAACTGGCCGCGAACGCCCATCGCCGCAAGCCCGGCGCCGGCCTGTGGGTAGATTACCCACGTCCGACTTGCAGCGGCCGGGCGGGAACTGCTCGGGTGGTCGGTGAGGAGCAGAATGACGCCAGCCGCCAGGGCGGCGGCGCCCACGCCGAAGCCGACAGTCGCGAAATCCGCGAAACGCCCGGCATCTTTGCTGAGAGAGACGGCCTCGGCGTCGCACGGATCGTGCGCGCAGCGGTCGTGGCTGTCGTTCTTCTTGCTGAGGGCAACGACGGTGAGGGCCGTCCCGGTCACGATTCCGGCCCCGCCGAGTCCGACCGCGCTCCACCCCCAGACCCGCTGAGCGGAGGAGTGCTCGGGTTCCGGCGCGGGACCCGCCGGGACGGAGACTGGGCGCCCTTGCAGGCCTCCCCCCAGTGCCGCGGCCGCCTCCGCGGACGTCCCGGTGATCGCCGGAGCCGCGCTGAGTCCGGCGACGGCCGTCCCTTCTGCTGCCGCGACGTCTCGCGCGAGCGGCGGGATGCGCACGGTGAGTGTCGCCGAAGGTGCGTTCGCATCGACCATGACCACGGAGTGAAACGCGAGCTTGTTCGTCGCGACGGCCTGGAGCTGATGTTCACCCGGGTCGACGGGGACCGCGAGGCCCCACGCGGCGCGACCGATGACGGCGCCGTCACGCGTGATCTCGAGCGACGGCTCGTCGGACTCCGGGGGAACCACGACGACGATCTTGGACAGCGTAGGTTCGAGCTTCGTTATGTGCTCGTCGGCGAGCTCGATGCGCGTCTGCCGGTTGTCCCGTCGCGCAATGCCCCGCGCCTCGATGAACTCGCCCCAGGCCGTGGCGGGCTTCCCCTGCTTTTCATGACAGAGTGCGAGGTTCAGGAGCGTGCCGCCGCCGGGGTCGAGGCGCTGGCTCTCTTCGAGCTTCGCGCATGCGCCGGTGTAGTCGCTCCGGTCCATCAGCGTCTTTGCTTCACGAAACAGCGCTGCAGCGAGGGTCCGATCCGCGGACGACGGATCGGCGTGGGCGGGCGTGACGACCGTGGCTCCGGCGACCGTGAGCATTAGTACGAGATGTGGCGTCTTCCCCATCTGATCCGAAAATCACACTATCACCGTTCGCCGGGTTTTTAACTACACTTCGAGATCACACGATGAACGTATCCGAGCTGCCGCCTCTCGTCGGGGGACGCTATCGCCCGATCCGAAAACTCGGAGAGGGCAGCATGGGTTTCGTGTTCGAGGTCGAGCACACGACCACGGGTGACCGGCTCGCGTTGAAGGTGATGCGGACTCCGTCGACGCCGCTCCCCGGCGTCGTGGAGCGCTTCAAGCGAGAGGCGCGCACCGCCGCGCGCATCAAGTCCGAGCACATCGTTCGCGTCATCGACGCCGACGTCTCCGCCGAGCTCGGGGGCACGCTCTACATCGTGATGGAACTACTCGAGGGCACGGACCTCGATCGCGCCTGCGGCGGACCCCAGCCGCCGCAGCTGGTCGTCGAGTGGCTCCGTCAGGTCGCTCACGGTCTCGACAAGGCGCACGCCCTCGGCGTCGTGCACCGCGATCTGAAGCCCGAGAATCTGTTTCTGACGCTCGGCGATCACGGAGAGCCGCGCGTGAAGATCCTCGACTTCGGGGTCGCGAAGACGCTCGAGGACGCGCCGGGCACGACGCAGACCGGACAGCTCCTCGGCACGCCGCTCTTCATGTCGCCCGAGCACGCGCGCGCGGCGGGGGACATAGGTCCCGCCGCCGACCGGTACGCCCTCGGGCTCGTCGCGTATCGGCTCCTGGCCGGCATCGATTACTGGCTGCCTTCGCCGAACGTGGCGGGCATCATCGCGCAGATCCTGTACGAGCCGATGGATCCGCCCTCCGTCCGCGGGCTCGACCTCGGCCCCGCCTTCGACGCCTGGTTCGCGCGCGCGTGTCATCGCGACGCCACGCAGCGCTTTCCGACGTCGCTCGAGCTGGTGCAGGAGCTCTCGCGCGCGCTGCATCTGTTGCTCATGGTGCCCGTCGATCGCGCGAGCATTCCGCCCGAGGCACGCTGGACCCTTCAGTCAAGACCGGAGACGACGATGGCGCCGACGTTGCAAAGCGCGAGCAGTCCGATCCCGGCGTCGCCGCAGAAGAAACACCGCGGGCGCTACGTCATCGGCTCGTTCGCGGCGCTCTCGACGCTCCTCCTGGTCGCGGGGTTCTTCGTGTCGCAGTCGAGCTCGACGGACAAGGCGGGCGCGCCCGACGAATCCGCGGAGCCGCGGAGCGCCGCGGTCGTCGCGCCCGCCGTCACCGAGATGAAGCGCACCGCCGCCGTCACCGAGACGAAGGGCGCCATGGCCGTCACCGAGACGAAGGGCGCGGCCGTCACGCCACCGTCCCTGCCGCCGCCGTCCACGACCCTGCCGCCGCCGTCCGTGACGGCGGACACGGCGAAGGCCACGACGCCGAAGAGCACGGCCTCCGCCGAGCCGCATGCCGTCGCCATGAAGGCCACGACGAAGCCTTCACACGCCGAATCGCCGACGGCCCTGGCGAAAATGGCACCCCCCCCCTCCCAGAAGAAGAAGCCACGCGCAGGAAATGACGACCCGCTGGCGGATCAGAAGTAATCAGACTCTTCACGTCCCTCGCTCGGGGATCCGATTGTCATGACTCCGTCCACCCGTATCTCGCTCCGAACGGCGGTGCTCCGCGCCGTCGCTCTCGTCGTCGTGCTCGGGCTCTTCCAGGGAGTCGTCTCTTGCCGGCAGATCCTCGGCATCCAGGAGCGCAAGCTCGAGGTCGAGACGCCCGACGCTGAAAAGCCCGCGACACGCGCGACCGAGTGCGGCGGCTTCGAGGAGCCGTCGTCCGAATGCGCGAAGTGCCTCGACGAGGACTGCTGCGACGAAGCGAAGGGATGCGCGGGCGATCCTGCGTGCAAGGCCGCGTACCGGTGCGTCCTCGGCTGCAAGCCGGGAGACGCGGACTGCGCGACGTGGTGTCTGGGCTCGTACTCGCGCCCCGATTCTCTAGCTCCGCTCACCGCCTGCGCGACGTCACGGTGCGCGTCGGCCTGCGCGCCCCACGCATGCGGCGCGCTCGTGAACGGCTCGAGCACCTGTGATGCCTGCGTCCAGGCGAACTGCTGCGACGAGAATCGCGCCTGCGCCGGCGACGAGGCGTGCGTCGACATCGACTTCTGCAGTCATCGCTGCCTCCCGACGGGGAGCATCCGCTGCTCGAGCGACTGCGCGATGACGTACATGACGGGTTCCGACGACTCCGCGACGAGGAGCGCGTGCATCTCGACGAAGTGCGGAACGGAGTGCAGCTCCGACAACGCCTGGACGTGCCTCGACAAGCCGCAGCCTTCGCTGAAACCGCCGTCGCTCGACCCGATCACGTTCGACATGTCGGTCGTCGAGTTCCTCGCCGAGACGCCCTACGTCGGGCTGACGGTGAAGGCATGCTCCTTGTCGGATCTCGACTGCACGTCGCCGCTCGCCACGACGACGACCGACGACAATGGCCATCTCGAGCTCACGGTGCCGTCGGGGGCGACGGGCTTCAACGGCTTCATCGATCTGTCGGGGAGCACCCTCTACCCGACGCTCTACTATTTCCTGCCGCCGCTCATCGTCGGCGGCGATCGAGGACGGCTCCGCTTGCCGTCGGCGGACACCATCAAGCTGCTCGCGTCCTCCATCAAGGTGGACCTCGATCCGACGAGAGGCTCGCTGGCTCTCGTACCGTGGGACTGCACGCTGTCGCCCGCACCCGGCGTGTCGTTCGTCATCGACAGCGCGGGCCCCGGCTCGCTCACCTATTACTTCGAGGACAACCTGCCGAACCACGGCGCGACGACCACCGCCGCCGATCCGGCGATCGGCGGCGCCGTGAACATCGTCCCCGGGGTAACGCGGGTCCGGGCCACCGTCGCGTCGCTGAGCACGACGATCTCGGAGTTCAATTTCAACATTCGCGCGGGCACCCTCACCGCGGGGTCCATTCCCCCCTCTCCGTAAAACGTGCGCGCGCCGCGAAGAGCCCTGCGCGCTGCCGTTGCCGATCTCCGACAATGGATCTGACCACACTGGTGGTCACTCGACGTCGCTCGAGGGCGTTTCGCGGCGCTACGAGCGGCTCCCGCCGGATCGATCACTTTTTTGAGCCGGAAGGCGCCGAGACTGATCGTTTGGCTGGTCGGATTTTTCTGGAATCTGTCGATGCCGTAATATCTCGCCAGCGACGTCGAAAATCTGCGGAATCACTGGATTTGCGCAATTTTTGGTCACTAACCGATGGGGGCCTTTCACGATAAGAAACAAGGCCACCGGTTGTGATACCCCGAGCGAGGTAGCCCCATGAACCACGCCCTGCAGAACGAAGACGTAGAACTCTGGCACGTAGAAGTTGCTCCGAACGACGTTCGCGTCGTCACACTCGAGCAGCTCGATGAAGCCTTCCAGCAAGGCCTCGTCAACGAGAAGACCCGTGTCTTCCAGGACGGGATGGACGAGCCGGCACTGCTCGGCGAGCTCCTCGGCCTGGGCGATAGCGAGGACGAGGAGCAAGAGGAACAAGAAGAGGACGAGCCTGCCGTTGCGGCAGCGCCGGCCCCCCTGCCCTCGCGCAACCACCAGAACACGCTGGTTGGTCTCGCCGCAGAGCCACCGCGTGCGCCCGTAGCGCGCGCTTCGGCGCCGGCACCGCAGTCGCAGCAGCGCCCGCGCGCGTCCGCACCGCCACCCTGGACGCAGCCGACCGAGCAGTCGCATGCGCGCCCGGTCCAGAGCGCGCCGCCGGCCGCCCGGCCGCAGAGCGTCGCTCCTCAGCAGAGCGCCCAGAGCTATCGCCAGCAGAGCGCACCGCCCGCGGCCGCCGTCACCCGTCGTCCGCCTGCGCCTGAAGGGGCGTGGCCGCCGGTCGTGACTCGTTCGGCGCCACCGGCTTCGGTCAGCAATCCGTCGACGATCAGCGCGGTCGTCGGTCCGGTCGCACCCTCCGTCGTTCCGATGGCGATGGACCTCGGCGACCTGGACGACCTCGACTATCCGCGCCCGAAGCGCGGCAAGGGCAAGGTCGTCATGGCGACGTTCGGCGTGCTCGCCGTCGCTGCCGGCGTGGCACTCGGTGTGACCGGGCGAGGCGCGTCGCTCGTGAGCTCGCTCTCCGCCTCCGCCGCACAGCCCGCGACGGTCGCGAAGCCGGCTCCCAAGGTCGACACCGTGAGCCACGCGTACGATCCGGGCAACGCCCCGGTGAAGCTGAAGGACACACCCGATCCCGTCGTGATCACGACGCGCGAGAACGAGTCGACTCAGCTCGCCGCCGCCGGAATGACCGCGGGCGCCGCAGCCGAGGTCGCGAGCCCGAAGACGGCACCGGCCGCCAAGAGCACCGCGTCGAAGAAGATCGCCGTCAGCAGCAAGCGCGCCAAGAGTAGCGGCGGAGCCGCGCCGAGCCGTCACGGCGGCGGCGGCAAGCAGCCGTTCAAGACGGGCGGCGACACGCACGACCCGCTCAACGGCTCTCTGTAGTCGTCGGCGTCCGGGGAACGCTCATCGTCGCGGCGGTGCGAATCGCTGCGACGGTGCGTCGTGTCACATTCGAGCACGAGACGCGAATCCGGGGCTGACCGTGCGCGGACAGCGACGCGAAGGTCCATGAATTGCGCGCCGCGCCGGCGTTCGCTCGACAATTACCTTCTTGGCTTCGACGATAAGCGCCAGTTCGGTTGGCTCCCGATGACGTGATAGCCTGCGCGCGCTTGTCCGAACATGTGGAGACAACAGTCATGAACAAGAATCTTCGGCCTTACTCGATCGTCGTTCTGTCCCTGGCAGGGACCTTGTTGCTGGGATGCGGTTCCAGCGGCAGTTCAAACGACGGGAGCGGAGGAGCGACCGGAAGCGGCGGTAAGAGCGACGAGAGCGGCGGCAGCACGAGCTCCGGCGGCAGCAGCAGCGGCGGCGCTAGCGCCTTCGATGCCGGAAGCGACGCGAATCGCAACATGGTGACGGCTGGGAGCATCTGTAAACGGGTCGCCGAGATCCAGTGCGCGGGTGAAGCCTTCTGCTGTTCGATGCCGAAGGAGACCGTCGACGCCTGCGTGACGGCGGAGACCATGGTCTGCAGCGGCACCCTTTCCCTCGACGCCGTCGCGATGGACTCCTCGACCGGCTTCGACATGGCGAAGGCGTCCGCCGCGCTCACGAAGTTCGAGAGCCTCGCGTCGAAGTGCGACACGAGCATCTCCGCGTTCGGGATCTCCCTCGACGGCTTCCGCGGTATCGCCGCCGGCACCGTCGCCGTGGGTGGAACCTGCAATCCCTCGTCGACCGCGACGAACAAGACGGCGGCGACCGCCGCGGCGCTCGTCTCCTGTACCGATCCCGCCAGCAACGCCTGCATGACGGCGGCGATGGGCTCGGACTGGAAGTGCACGGCGCGCTCCGACGCGGGCGGCACGTGCTTCAGCGATGCCAACTGCAAGGACGGCATGTACTGCGACAACCCGGGCTACGCGCTCGAGGGTGGCAAGTGCGCCGCGCGCAAGGCAAAGGGCGCCGACTGCATGGCGAGCAACGAGTGCACGTCGCTCGCGTGCGTCGCCAGCAAGTGCGACGACCAGACGAAGGACGTCGCGTACTGCTTGCAGATGTGAGTCGCTGACGTCGAGAGCGAGCGGGGCGCCCGGTGGGCCCCGCTCGTGTCCGTTTGTCGACGTCAGCCGCTGTTCCTGAGGCCCGCGGCGATGCCGTTGATGCTCAGGTGGATGCCGCGCTCGATGCGCTCGCCCTTCTTGCCGGAGCGGTAGCGCTTGAGGAGCTCGACCTGCAGGTGATTCAGCGGGTCGATGTAAGGGACGCGGCTCCTGATCGATTGCCGTAGCGCGGGGTTCGAGCCGAGGAGACCGCCGCTGACGATGTCGATGACCGCGCTCTCGGTGAGCTCGTGCTCCTCGGTGATGCGGCCGAAGATCTTCTGCCTGAGCTCGGGGTCCTTCACGAGCTCGGCGTATTTCGACGCGAGCGAGAGATCGCTCTTCGCGAGGACCATCTCGAGGTTCGCGACCAGCGTCTGGAAGAACGGCCAGCGCTCGTACATGCGCCGGAGAGTCGCGACGCCCGCAGGTGACTCCGACGCGAGCCAGTCCTTCACCGCGGTGCCGAAGCCGTACCATCCCGGCAAGAGCACGCGGCTCTGCGCCCAGCTGAATACCCAGGGGATCGCCCGGAGGTCTTCGATGCGCCCCGAGCCCTTGCGCGACGCGGGGCGGCTTCCGATCTTGAGCTCGGAGATCTCGGAGATCGGCGTCGCTTCGCGGAAGTAGTCGGTGAAACCCGGCGTCTCGTACACGAGCTCGCGGTACGCGAGGTAAGCGCGCTCGGAGAGGCGTTCCATCACGCCGCGGAAGGTGTCGGCGTCGCTCCGCGTCTCGGACTCGACGAGGGTCGCCTCGAGCGTCGCGGCGAGGAGCGTCTCCAGGTTGCGGAACCCGATCTCCTTGTCGGAATACTTGCTCGCGATGACCTCGCCCTGCTCCGTGATGCGGATCTGCCCGGAGACGGCGCCCGACGGTTGCGCGACGATCGCGCGGTAGGTCGAGCCGCCGCCACGACCGACGGACCCGCCGCGACCGTGAAACAACGAGAGCACCACGCCGTACTGCCGGCAGACGTCGGTGAGCTGCACCTCGGCCTTGTAGAGCTCCCAGGTCGACGTGAGAAAGCCGCCGTCCTTGTTGCTGTCGGAATAGCCGAGCATGACCTCGAACGTGCCGCCCCACGCCGACCGGATCATGTCGAGCACGCCGGGTACCGCGAAGAATCGTTTGGTGACGTCGCCGCAGTTCTGAAGATCGGAAATGGTCTCGAAGAGCGGGATGACGCGCATCGAGAGAGCGCGGGGATTGCCCGCCGTGAAAAGGCCGGCCTGCCGCAGGAGCAGGCACACCTCGAGGAGATCGGACACGGTGGTCGTCTTCGAGATGACGTAGTGGGGGAGCGCCTCTGCGCCGAACGAGCCCTGAAGGGCGCGCGCCGCGGTGAGGATCGCGAGCTCGCCCTTCGTCTCGTCGGTGTACTCGATGAAGGGAGACACGAGGGGACGGATCACGTCGAGCTCCGCCGTGAGCCACGCGACGCGCTCTTCTTCGGTCGCCTTCAGGTAGTCGATGGGGAGACCGGCCGAGAGCGCGAGCTCAGCGACGACGCGCTCGTGGACATCCGAGTTCTGCCGGAGATCGACGGCGGCCAGGTTGAACTCGAAGGCCTGGACGGCGTGTCCGAGCGCGCGGAGTCGCCCACCGACGAGGTCCTCGCCGCGGTGCTCGACGAGCGAGGTCCGGATGACGTCGAGATCGCGAAGAAGCTCACCTGCGTTCGCGTAGGGTGGCGCAGTGAGGGCCGGAGGACGCGCCGGATGGGTACGGCAGAGCAGCTCCATCGTGGCGGCGAGCCGTGCGTAGATGCCGACGAGGATCCGCCGGTAGGGCTCGTCGGAGCGCTTTCCGTCGGGGAATGACTCTGCGAGCGCACGCATGCCGTCGGAGACGTGGGCCATGCCGAGGGACACCGAGAGTTCCGCGCCGAGCGCGTGCACCTCTTCGAGGTAGTGATTCAGGATGAGCCGGGCCTGCGCGCCGACGGCGTAGACGAGCACGTCCTTGTTCACGAACGGGTTGCCGTCGCGGTCCCCGCCGACCCAGCTCCCCATCCTGAGGACGGGGGGAAGTCGCCACGGCTCCTCGAGCGGCATCTCCTCGTCCAGCAGATCTTCGGCGTCGGCGTAGAGATGCGGGAGCTCGCTGCAGAAGGTGGACTTGTAGAACGCGAGCGTGTTGTCGATCTCGTCGCGCACGGTGACCTTCACCTGGCGCATCATCCGGGTCTGCCAGAGCGTCGTCACCTCGCGGTGAAGGGCGCGGTCGTTCTGCGAGAGCTCGACCTTCGAGAGATCGGGCCGTCCGCGCTCGGCGAGCAAGCGCGCTATCGCCATGTGACGGTCGAGGATGCTCTTTCGCTGCACCTCGGTCGGATGTGCGGTGAGGACCGGACATATCGCGACGTTCCGCATCGCGTCGCGAAGCTCCGTCGGCGTCACGCCGCTCTCCTTGATGCGAGCGACGGCGAGGGCGAGGGAGCCCTCCCCCGGCGGATCGCCGCGCGAGAGCAGGAGCCGTGCGCGACGGTTGTGGTGACGGTCCTCCGCGATGTTCGACAGATGCGAGAAGTACGTGAACGCGCGGACGACGGAGATCGCCGACTCTATCTCGAGGCCCTCGACGAGACGCGCGAGCTCGTGGCGCGCGTCGTGATCACCGTCGCGCCGGAAGCGAATCGCCGTGCGCCTGATGCGCTCGACGACCTCGAACATCGCGTCGCCCTCCTGGCGGCGTAACGTCTCGCCGAGGACACGGCCGAGGAGGCGAATGTCTTCACGGAGCGGCAGCGCGACGGTTGCTTCCGACGGCGGCTCCGGCGGCTCACTGTCCGGAACGCGGATATCTGCGGTCATGACCATGATAGAGGTTGCCCCGTCGATTCGACCACCGACATCCAGAGATCACTCGTCGTATCGACCTGTTTTCTGTACCGCGTGGCGAGAGGGAGCGGCACGTGAACGAAGCGGCCGTGCCACCGCCCGATGAGCATCTCGGTGTTGCCGGCCATGGCGGCGTGAACCGCGTTCCGCGCCATGTTCCAGCAATAGAGGCTGTCGGTCGGCGACGCGGGGACGCTCCGGATGTAGTAGCTCGGGTCGATGTAGCGCAACGTGACGTCGCCACGCTTCTCGCGAAAGTGCTCGACGATGCTATCGCGCAGCACGACGCCGATGTCGCGCAGTTTGACGTTGCCACTCCGATCCGTCATCGCTCCGCTCCCTTCCGCGCAGAGGTCCTGCCCTGCGCCCTCCGCCACGACGATGAGCGCGTGCAAGCCCGACGCAAGCCGCCTCTCGAGAAACGCGAACAGGCCGCCCGGTCCCTCGAGCTTTATCGGCACCTCGGGGATGAGCACCGCGTCCACGTCTGTCGACGCGATCGACGCGTGACACGCGATGAAGCCCGAGTGCCGGCCCATGAGCTTCACGATGCCGATACCGTTCTTCACGCCCGACGCCTCGACGTGGGCGCTATGGATGACGTCGACGCCGGCGCAGAACGCCGTCTCGAAGCCGAAGCTCTTGTCGATGAAGTGGATGTCGTTGTCGATCGTCTTCGGCACTGCGATGACGCCGATGGGGAGCCCCCGCTTCGCTATCTCGGCGACGAGGGCGATGGCGCCGCGACACGTGCCGTCGCCGCCGATCACGAAGAGCACGCCGATCCCGAGCTCGACGAGCCGGTCGACCATCTTCTCCGGATCCTGATCGCCGCGCGACGTGCCGAGCGCGGTACCGCCGTCGTGATGAATGTTGGCGACGGTGGCCGGTGACAGACTCACCGGCTCGTGCCCGTGTGCTTCGTCGAGCCCCTCGTAGCCGTAGCGGAAGCCGAAGATCCTCTTCACGCCGTAGCCATGGGTCAGCTCGAGGACGATGCCGCGGAGAACGTTGTTCACGCCCGGACAGAGGCCGCCGCAGGTGACGATCCCGCAGGCGAGCTTCGTCACGTCGAAGAAAATCTTGTCCCTCGGCCCCGCGAGCTCGAACGCCGGCGCGGTCGCGACGTCCTCCGCCTGGACTCGTGACAGGCGGTCGTCGAGGAGCACTCGGTCCGCTTGCCCGACGTAATGGATCGCGTCCCGAGACAGCCGATCGAGGAGCGGCGAGGGAAATCGGCACTGGCCGAGGATGCGCACCTCGAGATCCGACGCGACGACGCGACCTGCCCTTTCGGGCACCGTCAGCCCTATCGCCATGCCGTAGAGGGTCGGGCCATGGTCGTTTCGCCGCGTTTGCGGGCGAGTTGCCGGGGGGGTTTCCGGATGGCCTGGCGATGATTACCGTAGCCGGCTCTATTTGCAGGGTCTCCTCGAAGTCGTCCGGAAGTCGTGTCTCCCAGGGCTCTGGTCCGAAGGCGTTCGTCTGTGCCGTGAGGGGAAGGTCGCCCGTGCCGGCTCGAACGACGACTCGTTCCGGGTACGCGCGCCGGGCCGCGCGGTCGCGCCCACGGTGACGCTTTACCCCGCGGACGGCGAGTGGTCGTGCGACTGCGGCGGCAAGGTCGACCCCTGCGCGCACGTCGCAGCCGCCGCGATCTACTCGGCGCAAGGACCGACGGGGCCAGCCGCCGCGGCCGCGCCGGCAGTGCCCGCTGCGCGCCTCGTGTACCGGCTCGGGCGGCGCGACCGCGTACTGACGCTGCGACGCTTCATCGTGTTCCCCGACGGGCGGGAGACGCGTCTCGCGACGAGCCTCGCATCCGAGGTCGCCCGGGGGCGCTTGCCGGCCGGGCTGAGTCCGACCCACGAAGATCTCGACGTCGACGGCCTGCTCGGCGCACCCGCGCGCGAGATCGTTCCCATCGGGCTCATCCCGCGACTCCTCGAAGCGCTGTCGCGGAGCAACGACGTGTTCTTCGACGACCTGCGCGTGAAGACCTCCGGCGAACGAGTCCCGCCGAAGGCAGTCGTCGAGGACGCGCCCGACGGCGGCTTCGTGCTGCGCATGGAGCGCGATCCGTCAGTGGACGAAGCTGTCGCGCTCGGCGTCGTGCGATGCCAGGGAACACTCCGTCCCATCTCGGAAGGCGAGACGACCGGGCACCTGCTCGAGCGCCTCCCGCTGTCTCGCATCTTCAAGAAGGACGACCGCGCCGAGCTCGTCACCCAGGTCTTGCCGGAGCTCGAGAAGCGGCTGCCGGTGACGATCCGCGCCGCGTCGCTCCCGCGAGCCGACGAGACCGCGCGCCCGCGCATCGAGATGGATCTCTCGCATCAGGGGCACACCTTGTCGGTGCTGCCGAAGCTCGTGTACGGCAATCCGCCGATCGCGCGGATCGATGGCGAGAGCCTCGTGTCACTCGGAACCGCCGTCCCCGTGCGCCGCCGCGACGAGGAACGGAGCATCCTCACGCGCCTCCGCGACGAGCTGAACCTCGTCCCCGGGCGTCGCGTCGATCTCGACGGCTCGGAGGCGAGCCGCTTCGCGGTGAAGCTCCGTAACTGGCAGAAGCGCGCCGGCGAGCACGACGAGACGAAGATCTTCGAGACACGGAACCTCTCGGCGCGCCTCGACATCGAAAACGGGCGCTTCGACGTGGTGTTCGAGTGCGCGCCCGACGGCGAGGGGGGCGAGCCGCGGCGGGCCGACGCCACTGCCGTGCTGCGCGCATGGCGTGACAAGCTCGCGCTCGTTCCGCTCGAAGGGGGCGGCTGGGCGCCGCTGCCCGAAGGCTTCCTCGAGCAACACGGCCATCGCATCGCCGATCTGCTCGGCGCGCGCGACTCGGAAAAGAAGCTGCCCCTCGCCGCGATGCCGGAGCTCGGCGCGCTCTGCGAGGCGCTCGAGCTCCCCGCGCCGCTCGACCTCGCGCGGCTCTCGCCCCTCGTCGAGAACTTCACCGGCATCCCGGAGGCGGCCACCCCGCACATCACCGCGACGCTGCGCGCCTACCAGAAGGTCGGCGTGGACTGGCTCTGCTTCCTGCGCGACGCCGGGCTCGGCGCCGTCCTCGCCGACGACATGGGTCTCGGCAAGACACTCCAGACGATCTGCGCTCTCCAGGGTCGCACCCTCGTCGTCTGCCCGAAGAGCGTCGTCTACGGCTGGGCGGAGGAGATCGCGCGGTTCGCGCCGGGCCTGCGCAGCGTGGCGTACGAAGGCGCACGCCGCGAGCTCGACCCGAAGGCGGACGTGACGATCACGACGTACGCCGTCCTCCGGCTCGACGCCGACAAGCTCGCCGACGAGGACTGGGACGTCGTCGTGCTCGACGAGGCGCAGGCGATCAAGAACTCGAGCAGCCAGACGGCGCGCGCGGCGTTCTCGCTCAAGGGAAAGTTCAGAGTGGCGCTCTCCGGTACTCCCGTCGAAAATCGCCTGGAAGAGCTCTGGAGCGTGATGCACTTCGCGAACCCCGGGCTGCTCGGGGGCCGCTCGGCGTTCCAGGAGCGCTACGTGCTGCCGATCACGAACGGGCGGTCCGACGCCGGTGAGCGGCTCCGCGCCAAGATCCGTCCCTTCGTGCTCCGTCGCATGAAGCGCGAGGTGGTGCCGGAGCTTCCGCCGCGCACCGACTCGGTCGTCCACGTCGAGCTCGACGAGGCGGAGCGCGCCGTCTACGACGCCGTTCGGGCGGCGACGCGCAAGGACGTCGTCGAGCGTCTCGCAAAGGGCCAGGGCGCGCTCGTCGTGCTCGAGGCGCTACTCCGGCTGCGTCAGGCGGCGTGTCACTCCGCGCTCGTGCCCGGGCAAGAAGCGGCGTCGTCGTCCAAGGTGGATCGCCTGCTCGAGGCGCTGTCCGAGGCCGCAGCCGACGGACACAAGGCGCTGGTCTTCTCGCAGTGGACGCGGCTCCTCGACCTCATCGAGCCGCACCTCGACGCGGCGGGCATCCGTTACACGCGGCTCGACGGCTCGACGACGGATCGCGGCAAGATCGTGAACCAGTTCCAGGCAGACGGCGGGCCCGAGGTGATGCTCGTGTCGCTCAAGGCGGGCGGCACCGGGTTGAATCTCACTGCCGCCGATCACGTCTTTCTCGTCGATCCGTGGTGGAACCCCGCGGTCGAAGAGCAAGCCGCCGATCGTGCGCACCGCATCGGCCAGGAGCGACCGGTCATGGTCTACCGCATGGTCGCCCGCGACACCGTCGAGGAGCGCATCCTCACCCTCAAAGAGCGAAAGCGAAACCTCGCCAACGTAGCCCTTGGCAACGCCGACCACGGCGGAGCCATTACGCGAGACGAACTGCTTTCTCTGTTTGACTAGTCGCGTGTTGGGGCCACGAAGGCCCGCTTGCTTCGAGCACGGGCCGATCTGACCGCTCTCGGTGCTCGCCGTACCAGCGTACGGCTGCGCGCCTCACCCGGTCATCTCGACCCGCGGTCTTCTCAATCGGAACTTGGGGTGTTTGGAACCGAGAGGGCCTTCGGGCGCGTCTTAGTGGAACCACTGAGACGGTGGAGGGATGTAGATGCCGCGGTGGCGGGTTCGCCTTACGGTGTGTTCTTCGGTCACGTGGGTGCGCTTGGTTCGCTTCGTCTTGCCGTTGACGGACCGCTCTGGCGCGGGCTCGGCTTTCTTCGGCTCTGGCTTCTTCGGCTCGACGGCGGGTGGCGGTGACACGTCAACGGGCGGCAATGTCCCGGGCGATGACTCCGACGGAGCGGGCGTCTCGACGGCGTTTGCAGACTGAGCCGCGGCCATCGGAGGCGCGCCCGATGGCTCGGACGACGGGGACGGCGCTTCCCCTCCGTGCGTGCGGAGTGCGGCGAAGCCCACGAACCCGGCGACCACGAGCGCGCCCGCAGCGAGCCACAGCCTGGGCCCGCTCTTCGTCGTGCCGGGCATCGTGTGCGCGACGGCGAGACGTCCCGACAGCGACGAAGCGTCCATCGGCTCGGTGAGGAACGCGGTCGGCGCGACGGCGACCATCCGGCGGCGGGAGATGGCGTCGAGCGTCTCCAAGAGCTCGGCCGCCGTCTGCACGCGGTCCGCCGCGTTCCGCGCGAGCAGGCGCTCGATGAGACGTGCGAGCTCCGCCGGGACGCTCTCCGGCAGCGGAGGCGGATCCTCCGTGAGCTGCTTCGTGAGGATCACCGTGATGTCGTCGGCCACGAACGGCAGATGTCCCGCGAGCATCTCGTAGAGCATGCTGCCGAACGCGTAGATGTCGGCGAGGTGACTGACGGCCTGACCGAGCGCTTGCTCGGGCGCCATGTACCCCACGGTGCCCATCACGACGCCGACCCGCGTCAGCGTCTTGCCAGGGACGGCGGCCTCTCCATCGCCGGCGGTGAGCTTCGCGATGCCGAAGTCGAGCACCTTGACGCGATCGGTTCCGTCGGGTTGCTCCACGAGCATGACGTTGTCGGGCTTCAGGTCGCGGTGGACGATGCCGACCTGGTGCGCCGCGACGAGCGCCGATGCCACCTGCCGCGCGATGGAGAGCGCTCGCCCGAGCGGAAGCGCGCCGGCCTCGAGCAAGGCGCGGAGGCTCCGTCCATCGACGTACTCGAGGACGAAATAGAGCGAGCCGTCGTCGAGCCGACCGAAGTCCATCGCCTGGGCGACGTTCGCGTGGTCGATCCTCGCCGCGGCTACCGCCTCGCGCTCGAAGCGGGCGACGATCTCGGGGATCGCCGTCATCTCGGGGTGGAGCACCTTGAGCGCCACGGGCTTCTTCATGAGCACGTGCTGGGCGAGATAGACGCGCCCCATCCCGCCCTCGCCGAGCAATCGCTCCACCCGGTAGCGCCCGGCGAGCACCGAGCCGACGATCTCGGGTGTGTCTTCTTCGCGGGCGGGCGTGGGGCTCATGACGAAAGGCTCATTTTGACCGATTCCGCGGCCCGGTGCAGAGACGATATGCGAGAAGCTTCCCGCCCCACACAACGGGAGAGAGCTCGTCTATGATGACGAGTGCAGATGGCCGACCAATCGCTCAGGCGAGTGGAGCGCGAGCGGGACCTATACAAGGGCCTGCTCCGGCTGAACGCGCGCACCGAGCTGCCCCACTTTCTCGAGGAGGCGCTCAAGCTGGTCGTCAGCGTGGTCGACGCCGAGCAAGGCTATCTGGAGCTCTTCGAGACCCAGGATTCTACCGACGAGCAAACCTGGTGGACGGCCGCCGGCTGTTCCGACGAGGAGGTCGGCGAGATCCGCACCCTGGTCTCCCGGGGGATCATCGCCGAGGCGCTCGGCACCGGCGAGGTCATCGTCACGCCCTCGGCGCTCCTCGACCCGCGGTTCCGCGACCGGACGAGCGTCCAGCGCTCCAACATCCACGCCGTCCTCTGCGCGCCCATCGGGAAGGACCCGCCGCTCGGCGTCCTCTACCTGCAGAGGAGAAGCCTCCAGCATATGTTCACGGAAGAAGATCGCGGCTGCGCCGAGATCTTCGTCGAGCAGCTCGCGCCCCTCACCCACGCGCTCTTCGAGCGACGGCGCTTCGAGGGCTCGCGCGATCCGACGCACTCGTTCAGGAAGCGGCTCAAGGTCGAGCCCCTCGTCGGCTCTTCGCCGGCGCTCGCGGCGCTCCTGCGTGAAGTGGAGCTCGTCGCTCCACTCGACGTGTGCGTGCTCATCACCGGTGACACCGGAGTCGGCAAGAGCCAGGTCGCGCGCGTCATCCACGCCAACAGCGCGCGGGCCGCAGGTCCGTTCCTCGAGATCAACTGCGCGGCGCTCCCCGAGAATCTGCTCGAGGCAGAGCTCTTCGGCGCGCTCCCCGGTGCTCACTCGACCGCGACGCGGAAGGTCGACGGCAAGGTGACCGCCGCGCGCGGTGGCACGCTGCTCCTCGACGAGATCGGGGAGATGACGGTGACCGCGCAGGCAAAACTCCTGCAGCTCCTGCAGACCCGGGAATACTACCCGCTCGGCTCGTCGACCCCGGTCGCCTCCGACGTGCGTATCGTCGCCGCGACGAACGTCGACCTACGAAAGGCGGTCGCCGCGAAGCGTTTCCGGGAGGACCTGCTCTATCGATTGCAGGTGCTTCCCATCCGGGTGCCGTCACTCGCCGAGCGACGCGTGGACATTCCGGTGCTCGCTCGTTACTTCTGCGAGTCTGCCCAGCGCATGCACAAGCTGCGCAACATCGAGCTCTCTCCCGGCTCGCTCCGCTCGCTCTCGACGATGGACTGGCCCGGGAACATCCGCGAGCTGTCGCATCGAGTGGAGGCAGCCGCCATCCGCGCCGCAGCCGATGGCGCCGCGCAGATCGAAGCCGTGCATCTCGGCCTCTCGACGCCGGCCGCGCCGAAGAACGCCTTCGAGAGTCACACCTTCCACGAAGGGACGCGCATCTATCAGCGCGGTCTCTTGCGCGCGACCCTCGACGCCACCGGGGGCAACGTGTCGGAAGCCGCGCGCCGTCTCGATCTGACGCGAGCGCACGTCTACACGCTCATGAAGACTCTCGGCCTCGAGCGCGAATAACTTCGATATAGGACGCATCAACCCGAGCAGACAGGGTGTTCGGACCGCGTACTGCCGCCACGCCGTGCGCGTACAACAGCGCACGACTCGCACGTCCCGGCCCGTCGACGTCACTGCGACGCGGCACGCGCGAGCACCGGGCGTGTCCCGCGAATTCGCGTGCTTGGCTGCTCTGACGCGGCGGTCTCTCGGCCGATCTGACGCGAGATGTCGCGATCCGGGCCGGTCATTCGTGGCGGAAATGTTGCCGGCAAGCGTCTTGCAATGACCCGGACCAGGAGACTCGGATGCACGTAGTCATCACTGGTGCCACGGGCAGTATCGGCCAGGCTCTCATAGCGGCGCTCGAGAACGACCCTGCCGTTCGTTCGATCACCGGGATCGCACGAAGCGTCCCGCAGCGCGGCTCGGGCAAAACGTTCTACGTCGCCGCCGACGTGGCCGAGGAGCAGCTCGCCCCGCTGTTCGAAGGAGCCGACGTCGTCGTTCATCTGGCGTGGCGATTCCAGCCGGAGAAGCGGCCGGACGAGCTGTGGAGCACCAACGTGCTCGGTAGCCGTCGCGTCTTCGACGCAGTTCGCCAGGCCGCCGTGCCACGCCTCGTCTACGTGTCGTCCTTCGCCGCCTATGGACCGCGCGAAGAGATGGCGTTGATTGGCGAAGGCTCGGCGACGACCGGCATCGCGACATCGCTCTACTCGCGCCACAAGGCCGAGGTGGAGCGGCGTCTCGACGAGTTCGAGAAGCGTTACGACGGCATCGACATCGTGCGGCTCCGACCCTGCGCGACGCTCGCAGAGAGCGCGAGCTCCGGCTTCGTCCGGCGCTTCGCCGATTCGCTTCCCGGCTCGAGCTTCGACGACGCCGCACGCCAGATCGCGCGCTACGTCGCGCAGACGCCGCTGCAGATCGTGCACGTGCACGACGTTGCGGAGGCGCTTCGACTCGCGATCACGAGCAAGGCGCGCGGCGCTTTCAACGTCACGCCGCGTCCTGAGCGCGCCCGCGAGATCGAGGGAAGCTCGAGCGTCGTGGCGCGCGCGGCGAGCATCGCGCTCAGGCTTCGTCTCTCGCGAGTCGATCAGAACCTCATGGACCTCGCCGGACGCGCACCGATGCTCGACGGGCGACGAGCCGAGGACGAGCTCGGATTCGTCGCGAGCTACACGACGGAGCAGGTCGTCGCCGAGGCCCTGTCCGGTCTCCGGCAGGGAGTGGCTCTACCCGTCGGCTCGCCTCGAATGGACCGTCCCAGTGCGCAAAATTCGAACAGTGCGCATGTTTCGGCTGAGTATCACCTGACGTAAGTGGCTGTAATCACATGCCGGCCCGCGGGGCATGGACAATGCACTCTCAGTGTAATCAGGCTGGAGGATCGCCCCCATGTTTCGACGAATCGCACGCGCCGTGAACCATGTCCGAGGCCACGCAGTGGTCGCCCGCGAACTCTCGACGGGCCTCATCGAAGCATTCTCGTCAGTGGTGCGAGTCCACTCGAGCTTCGAGGCGATCCTCGCCGAGCACGACCATCAGATCCGAAGCGCTCTGCCTGGATTCTGAGCGGCGGTCACTCGCGCTGTCTCACTCTGAGGCGCGCTGCCACGTTTTCCGGGTCGCTCTCGGGCCGATCTCCGTGGTTCCTCGCATCTTCCGCGCGGGCACGGGCTCTGCAGTGTCGGTGAGCGCGCGCGATTCGTCGCGCGCCCACGCGGTTCTCGCGTGCACCACAGGAGAGTCCGATGAACTGGGATACCGTCGAAGGAAACTGGAAGGAACTGAGGGGCAAGTTGCGGAGCAAGTGGGCGAAGCTCACTGACGACGATCTCGAGAACATCGGCGGCAAGAAGGACGTCCTCCTCGGCCGTCTCCAGCAACACTACGGGTTTCACAAGGACGAAGCCGAGAAGCAGCTCGACGCGTTCCTGAACAGCACCCCGACGAAGTGAACGCGAAACGCGTTCTTCAAGGGTCGCGACCGGCGGCGGTCGGATAGCCCTTCGAACGCCACACGCCGAGCCCCTCGTCGAGGACGGTCACCTTGGTGAACCCCTTCGCGAGAAGCTTCTGGGCGAGCTGCCCGGACTCGGCGTGTGGACAGGCGCAGTAACAGACGAGCCAGGCGTTCCGCGGAAGCGAGTCGACGTACGGCTCCGGCGCGTAGAACGGCACGCTGACCGCGCCCTTGATGTGACCATTGGTGTAGTCGGAGGGCGCCCGAGCGTCGAGCATCGCCATCTTCGCGCCGCGATCGAGCTGAGCCTTGATCACGTCCGCGGGAGTGGTCCCCGGTGACGGCTTGAAGCCGAGCGGCTCCGGCCCCTTCGGGTTCAAGGGAACCGGTCCCAGCGGGATCGGCTCCGGCTTCGGCCCGTCGAAGGACGTCGGGCGCGGAAGCGGGACGAGGTTACGCAGGTAGGCGACGACGTCCTCGACGCCCTGGTCCTTCAGCTTGTCGGCGAACGCGGGCATCGCGGTGCCGGCGCGTCCGTCGCGGATCGCATAGCGCAGAAAGCCGTTCGTCGCGTCCTCGAGCAACGCGGGGTTGCCGATGCCGACGTTGGGACCACCCACGCCGTGCTTGCCGTGACAACCCGCGCACTCTTTCGCGAACGTCGTCTCGCCACGGTGCACGTCGCCCTTCAGCGGGGTCTCGTCGAGCGCGGGTTTCGGCCAGTGCTCCCACACGCGGACGAACGCGATGACGCTCCGCACGTCGTCGGACGAAAGCGGGCCGCCGAAGCCCGAGCCCCAGGCCGACATCGTCGTCCCCATCCTGCCGTGACGGATCGCGTTGCTGAGGTACGCGTCCGATACCGAGCCGAGGAACGCGCGGTGCCGGAGAGCCGTCGCCTGATCGGCCTTGTAGCCCTCGCCACCGCGCCCGTGACACACGGAACAGATCCGGTCGTAGAGCTCCGCGCCGTGGGCCTGCTGCTCGGTGAGCGGTGCAGTGCCGCACTCGAGCACGCCGCCGACGATCAGCGCGAGCGCCGTCAGACACAACAAGAGGACCTGTTTCGGGCGCATGTTCGATCCGCAGCGGCGGAGCATAGCCGATGCGGCCGGACCGGGCTCGAGGACGCGCACGTCATCCCCACCCCGACGAAAGAAGCGGATTTGTTGCCTTTCCAGGAACCCGCGAGCGAGGATCTCGGGACCGTTGATGGTCCATCAGGGCCGGCTCTCGTTGCTCCTCGCCGCCGGCGCGCTCGTCCTGTCGTGCGACAAGTCCACGGGCGACGTGAGCCTCTCCAAGCGGAGCGGGGCGAAGGTCCTCCGGTTGCACGAGCGGGTTCCGGACAGGAGCGAGGCGGCGACCATCGGAGCGATCGTGGGTCGCGTCGAGCGGGGCTCGCCGGAGTACGCCCATCTCGTGCGGTGCAGCGGCGCCGACATCGTCTTCAAGGACGAGGAGGGGACCGGAGCGGACCGCATGATGACGCCGCGTCTGCGGGTCAGGCTCGAACGGCTCGCGCGGCTCGTGGAGAACGAGTGGAGCGACGTGCACCTCCGTGTGACGGAAGCGTGGGACGAGCGGCGCGAGCACGGCGAGCGAAGCGTCCACTACGAGGGGCGCGCCGCCGACATCACGACGTCGGACGCCGACCCCGAGAAGCTCGGACGCCTCGGCGCGCTCGCGTGTGACGCCGGGCTCGAGTGGGTGCTCTACGAGGACCCTAGCCACGTGCACGTCTCGGTCGCGCGCTGACGTTCCTCAGTCGTGAGACGGCGCGCCGCTCGCCGGAGCCTGCATCGTGACGTCGGCACGGCTCATCGGCAGGCGCCCGGCGAGAAAAAGCTCCACCTCGGAACGCACGACGAAGTAGTCCCGCACCGCGCGGGCATAGCGGAGCTCGGCGTCGAGCTGGTCGCGTTTCGCTTGCAGGAGCTGGAACACGCCGACGCTCATGGCGTTGTAGCGAAGCAACGTCTCTTCGACGATGTGACGGCGGAGCGGCAAGATGTCCTTCTCGTAACGGATGACGCGGGTGCGCGCCGCGAGCAGGCGCTCACCGGCGAGCTTCGCCTCGACGCCGACGCGCGCGAGCAGCGCGGCGCGGGTCTCGTTTCCGCGACGCATCTCCGCCTCGGCCAGGCTCACCTCGCCTTGGCCCTGGTAGAAGAGCGGAAACCGGAGCCCGGCGACGGGACCGAGCGCCCACGGCAAGGACTCGATTCGCTCCGCTTCGAAACCCGCGCGCAGGTCGGGCAGAAGCCCGGTGGCGCGCGCGAGCGACGCCCGGCGCGACGCTGCATAGCTCTTCCGCCGCGCGATCTCGACGTCGAGGCTCCTCGCGAGCGCGCGGCCGTCGAGCCGCGTCACGTCGACCTCTTTCGCCGGGAGCGCGCTCTGGCCCTGGACGTCGGCGATGGCGACGGGGCCCGGCAGCGGCACGGCGAGCAACAGCGCGAGCCGTCCAGCGGCGCGGTCCTGGTCGAGCCGCGCTTCTTCTGCGGCGGTCGTGGTCTCCTCGCGCAGCGCTTGCTGGTTCATGAAGTCGAGATCGGGGATGTTCCCGGCCTCGTGCAGGCGCGCGGCGGCCTCGTACGACGCTTCTGCCGCCTCGTGCGTCGTTGCCGTGAGGAGCGCGATACGCTCCGCGGCCTCACGCTCGTGGAACGCGACCTTCACGGCGTAGACGAAGTCGAGAACACGGCCGGCGACGGTGAGCTTCGCCGCGTCGAGCTCGGCGCGCGCGGCGCCGTCACGCATCGGAAGCCAGAGCAGATCCGACACGCTCTCGGTGACCGAGATCATGAGGTCGGGGCGCGAGCCGCGGGCGAACCCGATGCGTCCCTCGAGCTCGGGGTTCGGCAGCGCGACGGCGCTGACGAGGCGCGCGCGTGCGACGCCGAGCTCCTCGAACGCGGCTTGCAGATCGCGGTTGTTGAGGAGCGCGAGCCGTACGGCGCTCTCCTCGGTCAGCGGCTGGGCGAGGAGCGCCCGCGTCTCGTCGGCGGATTTTCCGCCCTCCCCGTCCATGGCCCGCCAGCGCACGTCGAGGCCGGTGCGTTCACGCACGACCTGCTTCACGTCGCCGTAGCCGGCGTCTTGCGAGATGCACGACGGAAGAACGGACACGACGACGCTCGCCGCGAGCAGACGGGCAGCGCCCGAGCGCGGAGCGCGATCCGGAAAGCGGCGAGGCGGTGACGACATCGACTCAGCCCGACACGATGCCGTCGCGCGCGAGCTCTTCCGCCGTGGCCTGTCGGGCACGGGTGCCCTCCGGCGCCTCGTACCAGCCGGGATCGGCGTAGCTCGCGAGCGCGTCTCTCACCTTGAGGATGGTGAACATGCCGCCCATGGTGATGACGTCGTGCGGCCCTGCCGAGCCCATCATGGGAATGCTGTTCTTCGGCACCGGCATCTTCATCTCCGCCATCTCGCCCATGCCGGCGCGGCCCATCGTCATGTAGCCGGGTACGAGGGCCGACACGCGGGCGTCGACCTGGCCCTTGCCGGTGCCGATCATGTTCGGGACGTTGTGGCCCATCTGATTCATCACGTGGTGGGTCATGTGGCAGTGGAGCGGCCAGTCACCGGGGGCGTCGGCGACGAACTCCACGTCACGCGTCGACCCGGTCGGCACGAGCACGGTCGTCTGAGGGACACGCGCCGTGCCGGGAACGGCTCCGCCGTCCGTCGCCACGACCTTGAAGTGGTATCCGTGCAGATGGATCGGATGGTGATCCATCGCGCTCAGGTTGCCGAAGCGGATCCGCACTCGCTCGCCCTTCTTGCAGACGAGCGCGTCGGTGCCCGGGAACACCCGGGCGTTCATGGTGAGCACGTTGAACTCGGTCATCTCGTTCGGATCGGGGCGCGACGTGCCGGGCGTGATCTTCCATTCGCTCAGCATGATGGCAAAGTCGCGATCGACGCGCGCCGCGGGCTCCGCCTTCCGCGGGTGCACGACGATCATGCCCATGAGCCCCATCGCCATCTGCGTCATCTCGTCGTGGTGCGAGTGATAGAGGAAGGTGCCGTGCTGGCGAAACGTCCATTCGTAGCGAAATGTCTCCCCGGGGCGGATAGTGCGCTGGGTGAGGCCGCCGACGCCGTCCATGCCGTTCGGCAAGTACACGCCGTGCCAGTGCACGGTCGTGGGCTCGGGCAGCTTGTTGGTGACGTAGACACGTACCCGATCGCCTTCGACCGCCTCGATGGTCGGACCGTGGACACGGCCGTTGTAGCCCCAGCAGCGAGCACCGAGTCCCTGCGCAAACTCGTGCCAGACCTCCTCCGCGACGAGGTGGTACACCTTCACGCCGTCGACGACCTTGAAGGGCAGCGACGCGCCGTTCGGGGTCAGCACCGGCGCGTAGTCCTTGCCGGGCATTCCGGGCGGCAGGTGTGTCTTCGACTCGGGTGGGCCACTGTAGGCGTCGTCCCAGCCGTTCGGCTGGGCGGCCGCGTCACGCGCGCGGAGCGATGCCGCCGCACCGGTCACTGCCGTCGCGGTCCACAACATTTGGCGTCTCGTCAGCATGATGGGTCGAATCCGACGTTCGTCGCCGCGGTGAAGTCGGCCCCGAGCGCAACGGTCTCGAGCCTACGTTTGGCGGCAGCCGGGGGCGTGTCAAGGCGCCGGCCCCGCGCGCGCTCGCTTGGCGTGGCGCGTCGCGAGCCGAACGCTTCCTGAAGCGCGACGCCGCGCGGTGCCGAGGACGATGAATCGCGCGTTTTTTGCGCACCTTTTCGCTTCACGGGGGGACGCCCATCGGAGGGGCACCCGTATACAATGGGCCCATGGCTCAATTGTTTCCGTCGCTCGCCCCGGAGCTGGTCTGGGGCCTGTTCGCGCGCGGATTGGGCGTTGTGTTCCTCATCACGTTCACGTCGCTCTCGTTGCAGGTCGTGCGCTCGGCCGGCACGGGCGGCGGCTTTCCGATCGCGCAGCGACTCGCACGGATCAAGGTCGACTTCCCGGGCGTGAAGCGGTTCTTGTACTTCCCGACGCTGCTCTGGATCTCGGACGGCAACGGGATGCTGCGCACGCTCGCGCTCTCGGGCCTCGGCGGGTCCCTGATCGCGATCTACGGCGGGCCGCTCTCGCACGTCGCTCTCATCGTCTGCTACGCGGCGTACCTGTCGCTCGACATGGCGATAGGTCTCATCTTCCCGTGGGACTGCCTGCTCTTCGAGTCGTCCGTGCTGTCGCTCTTTCTGCCGGAGACGCACGCTCTCCCCGATCTTCACGCGGTCGCCGCGCCGGCCCCTGCCCTGACCTGGGCGTTCCGGCTGCTCGTCTTCCGGGTCATGTTCGGGTTCGGCAAGCAGAAATTCCTCGGGAGCACGAGCAAGGACCTCGCGTACCTGAAGGGGTTCCTGGTTTCCCAGCCGCTGCCCTCGCCGTTCGGTTGGTACATGCAGAAGCTGCCGGTCGCGCTGCTGCGCCCGGCCGTTCTCTTCATGTTCCTCGTGGAGATCCCGATCCCGTTCTTCGCGATGATTCCGGGTCCGCTCAGCGTCTTGTGCGCGGTGACGACCGTGTTCCTGATGATCGGCATACAGGCGACGGGGAGCTTCGGTTACTTCAGCATTCTCACGATCGTCGCGTGCATCCCGCTCTTCGACAACGTGACCCCGACCCTGTTCCGCTTCTCGGAGCTCTTCACTGCTGGCGCGCCGGTCGTCACGAACGCCTTCGTGCTCGTCCACACGACCGCGGCGTGCATCACGTTCGCGTTCAACAGCTGGCTCGCCCAGTCCTGGCACCTGTGGACGATCTGGTACCGGCTGCCGCCCGTGCTGCAGCTTCCCATCCACGTGATGCGCGTGCTGCACCCGTTCCGCTGGGTGCACCCGTATGGCGTCTTCCCGCCGAATACCCAGGTCAGCGTGAAGATGTCGCTCCTCGTCGAGGTGACGTGGGACGAGAAGACCTGGCACGAGTGCGAGTTCACCTTTTCACCGTCGAACTCGCATTCGCCACCGAGGTTCGTGGCCCCGCATCATCCCCGCGGCGACCAGGCCGTGATCTACGAGACGTTCGGCCTGAACCCGACGAGCCTCATCAGCAGCGTGCTCGGGCCGTACGAGCCGTACGCTTATGCAACGGCGCCGGCCGCGCGCGTGCTCGCCCAGCTCATCACCGAGGGCCGCGGCACCGACTACATGAAGAACACCGTGCTCGGGCAGCATGCCGAGCCGCCCCTCGCGACCCGGATCAGTACCGTCATGCTCGAGCCGGTCAGCCTGAAAGAGAAGGCCACGACCGGCGCGTGGTGGAAGCGCACCTATATCGGCCCGCACACCGCACCGCGCCGCAAGGATCCCGATTTCTGGAAATACGCCTGGCCGGAGCCCGAGCTCTGGCACCACGACGCCATCTTCTGGCGGCGGCGGAGCCCCTTGAAGAAGGTCATGGATCGCTCGCTGAAAGGCGGCGAGGACCCGATGACGCTCGTGATCGCCGACAGTGACGGGCTGACGCCGGCCGACGTCGAGCAGTTCTGGAACGAGTTCATTCCGCTCGTGGCGGGGTTCGACCAGACCACGTACGAGACGCTACCCGACGCGGTGCCCGCGGCGCGTGCGCGCTTCAGCCGCGCGGAGCTGCACTCGCTCCATCGTCTCCTCCAGCGCTTCACGCTGCTCGTGGTCGCGCGCCTCGAGCCGATGTACCTCGGCCGTGGCCTCAAGCCGCTCCTGCCGGCGAAGACTTATTTCCACCTGTGGCTCGCCGTGCAGCACGTCATCGCCAAGGGCCGCGACGCCTATCTCGTCGCGTTGAACGACCCCATGTCGATCGCGAAGACGCTCGACGAGATGACGCCCCAGACGGGCACGTATCTGATGTCCATCTTCCGCTACGAGCCGATGATCTTCGAGGCGCAGAAGCTCCGACTTCTCACCGCCGTGGGCTCTCCTCACGACGAGGAGGCGAAGCGACGTATCGAGTTCGGCACCGAGGGCATGAACAACTTCGAGAAGACCGTCGTGAAGCTGTCCGAGATGTTCTCCGGCTTCTTCTGGGTGATGCCCCACGTGCGCGCGAGCTTCAAAGGGCCGCGCTTCGATCAGGGGTATCCGGAGCTCTACCCGAGCTTCCAGCAGCTCGACACGGGGGAGGTCGTCGTGCGCGCATACGCGAAGCCGCCGGCGAGTGCTCCCGTGCCGCTGTCGGACTCGGTGCCGGCGGAGTGACGTGAGGCCGTACACGTCAGGGGTCGCGACGGCCGTCGTCGCGAGCGCCCTCGTCGCCGGATGCACGCATCCGAGCCATCCCGGAGCGCCGTCCCCGAGCGCGCACGCGCCGCCAGAGGCCCCGTCCGCGCCGCCGGTCGTCGCGAGCGTCTCGGCTCCGGCGACGGTCCCGTCGGGGCCGCTCCGCTTCGTCGCCGTCGGCGGTGGAGCAACGCCCGAGAGCACGGAGATTTCCCTCGAGCAGGACATCGATCTCGTCGCGTCGACGTTGCCGCCGCCGGGCACGGTGCTCTTCGCGGGCGGCGCCGGGTCGCTCTCCGTCCGCGAGGAAGATCCGAAGCCGCACGGGGACGAGCTGCTTCTCGCCGTCGGTGCCCTCTTCCATCCGCGCAACGGCCGTCAGAGTCGCTACGCGCCGGTGCGTCTCGACGCCGCGCGCGCGAGCATCGACGGCGTCGAGACGGCCCTCGACATGGCGCTCTCTTCCGGACAGGGTCCGCTGCTGCTCTACGTCGCCGCTCACGGCGATCAGGGCGACGCTCCGCGCGACAACCTGGTAGCGCTCTGGGGCGGGCAGCCACTCACCGTCGCGCACCTCGCGGAGGTTCACGAGCGCCACGAGCGCCCGCTTCGCCTCGTGGTCACGTCGTGCTTCTCGGGCGGCTTCGGGGAGCTCGCGTTCGCGCACGCGGACGAGCGACGGGGACCGAGCAAGGTACCGCGCTGCGGCGTCTTCGCCGGCACCTGGGACCGTGAAACGAGCGGGTGCGACCCGAACCCCGACCGCAAGGCGCAGGAGAGCTACGGACTTCACTTCATCCACGCCCTCGCCGGCAAGGACAGGGACGGCCATCCTCTCCCATCCGAAGCCGTGGACTTCGATCACGACGGCGCGATCGGCTTGCTCGACGCGCACACCCGCGCGCGCATCGCGGCGATGTCGCTCGACGTCCCGACCACGACGTCGGAGCGCTACCTGCGCAGCGTCGAGCACGGGAGCGCGCCCATCGACGGCAAGCTCCTGCCCGAAGACGCGGCCGTCGTGGCCGAGCTCGGCAAGGCGCTCGGGCTCCCCGACGAGGCGGCGGTCGAGAAGCGCTGGACCGCGCTCGACGCGCGCATGAACAGGCTCGACGACGCGCTCGCAGACGCCCAGGCCGCGCTCTCGGTGAAGGAAGCGACGCTCGGCTCGCGGCTGCTCGAGCGATGGCCGGTCCTCGACGACGCTTTTCACCCCGACTTCGCCGGCATGCTCGGCAAGAACCGCAACGCCATCACCGACGTGCTCGAGCATTCGCCGGAAGCCGCCGCGCGCGCGAAGGCGCGCGAAGACGTGGACGACGCCGACGGCGAGCTCGCAGGCCTCGAAGTGGAAGAGGCGCGCCTGCTCCGGCTCCGCCGCGCTTACGAGACGCTGCACCTCGCGTCCGCGCTCGTGCACCGGGGCGGCGCGGCCGCGCGCTACTACACGGCGCTCCTCGCCTGCGAGCGCGGAGCGCCCTGAGTCCTCTCCGAGCGTAGCGAGGAGACTCTTGCCGCGATGAGCCGGAGCGAGGCAGGCTCGCGGGCATGCGCGCCGTCGTCGTCGATCGGTTCATGAAGCCCAGCGAGCTCACCGTCTCGGAGGCGCCGGAACCGGTGCTCGGCGACGACCAGGTGCTCATCGACGTGCACGCCGCGGGTTGTAATTTCTTCGACACCCTGATCGTGCAGGGCAAGTACCAGGAGAAGCCCGCGTTCCCGTTCTCGCCGGGTGGTGAGCTGGCGGGCGTCGTGCGCGCCGTCGGCGCTCGCGTCGAGGGGACGAAGGTCGGCGAGCGCGTGATGGCCCACGTCGGGCACGGCGGCTTCGCCGAACGCGCCGTCGCGTCGCCCGCGGCGCTCCACCCGATCCCCGACGGCATGTCGTTCGAAGCCGCGGCGGCGTTTCCCATCGTGTACGGCACGGCCTACGTCTCGGTCGTGCAGCGCGGCGCGGTGCGCCCCGGAGAGACCGTCCTCGTCACCGCAGCGGCGGGAGGCGTCGGGCTCGCCGCGGTGCAGATCGCGCGCGCCGTCGGGGCACGGGTCGTCGCGCTCGCGAGCGGGGACAAGCTCGACGTCGCACGGGAAGCGGGCGCCGACGTCGCGCTCGACTACCGCGCGGAGAACTTCGTGGAAAAGGTTCGCGAAGCGACGTCCGGACGCGGCGTCGACGTCGTGATCGAGAACGTCGGGGGAGACGTGTTCGACGGGTGCACGCGGTGCATCGCCTGGGGCGGCCGTCTCGTGGTCGTCGGCTTCGCGTCGGGGCGTATCCCGGAGATCGCCGTCAATCGCGTCATGCTGAAGCACATCTCCGTCGTCGGCGTGCATTTCGGCCCGATGTACCGGGAAGAGCTGCACTCGGTGCGCTCGGCTTTTGCCGCGCTCGATTCGCTGTTTCGACAAGGCAAGGTGACTCCGCTGGTGTCGGCGTCGATGCAGCTGGAGCGCGTCGCGGAGGCGCTCGACGCGCTAGGCAACAGGAAGACGGTCGGGAAGATCGTGCTCACGCCATAACCCGAGCGCCCACCTTCGTTCTCTCTAGCGCTCGCGAGATTCGCAGAGCGCAAATGGTAGGAGCGCTGCACGCCTCAACGGATCTTGCGCACACACTGATCTCGCGCAGAACGGCCGTCGTGACGACGGCGATCGCGGATCACGCGATCGCCCACGATTTTCGGCCGATCCGCGTGAGGCGATACGCACGAATAACGTCGTGACGCCGACGGCTAATGTCTCTGCAGGTGCAATCCAACAACACAGTCCGAATTCCAGGCTCGATTCGAGCACGAGTGGACCTGGCGCTCCGCGCACGGCGACTCATGAAGTCCGTCCCTTCGTCGCGAAGTAGTCGACGTTGTGGTAACCATGCGTACGATTTCGAACGAACGAAGCTTGCGACAAACGGTTGGACGGGAGGCTCTCAAATGACTCATCAGCGAATCTTCGGCGGCGTGGCGCTCAGCATCAGCGCCCTGGCAATTGGAGTTGTCGGTTGCGGCGGCAACTCCGGTGACGGCAGTCCTTCAGCCGACGCCACCGGAGGCTCGACGTCGGTTGGTGGCGCTCCAGGCGTTGCCGGCACGGCGGTCGGAACCGCGGGCACGCCCGCGACGACGACTCCTCCCCCGACGAGCACCGGCACGACGGCCCCGCCACCTCCGACCAGCACCGGCACGGTGGCGCCTCCGCCCCCGGGCGCGGGCGGGACGACCAGCGTGACTCCGGGAACCGGCGGCAGCGCCACCATCCCGGTCGGCGGCGCCCCCGGCGGCGGCGCACCGAGCGGCGGCGCACCGAGCGGCGGCACATCGGGCGGCATGGTCACCGGCACCGATCCCACGGGCTGGACCGCGTCGAGCAACCTCGACGCCAACGGTCTCCTGACCGCGCCGACCGCGGACGTGGGCTACCAGATCCAGACCCCGACCTTCGCCCTGAACCCGGGACAAGAAGTCTTCCGCTGCTTCCACTCGGAGATGCCGAACACCGGCGTGTTCGACGTCGGCGACTGGGAGTCGCAGATGACGCCGGGCAGCCATCACTTCATCCTCTATCGCGACGACGGGGACACGACGGCCGCGGGTACGCTCGGCATGGCGGGTTGCACGGTCGGCTTCGGCGGCCCGACCTGGCTCTACACCTCCGGCACGCCGCACTCGCATCTTGCCTTCCCCAAGAACGTCGCGATGGAACTCGCGGATCACCAGCGCATGCTCTTCGACATGCACTACATCAACACCGGCAGCGACCCCATCAACGTGCACGTCACGCTCAACGTGAACAAGGTCGTCGGCACCAACTTCCAGAAGGCGCAGGCGCAGGTCAGCTTCAACTTCGGCATCGACATCCCGCCGAACGGTATGCAGACCGTCGGTGGAGATTGCACGCCGCCGTCGACCACGGCGAACTACTTCCTCATGAGCACGCACACGCACAAGCGCGGCATCGATGCGTCGATCACCCGCAAGCTCGCGAGCGGGGCGATGGGCGAAGTGCTCGTGCACACCACGAACTGGGACGCGCCTTCGGCGTCCGAGTGGTACGACGCGCCGTTTCTCACCTTCAAGACAGGAGAGAAGTTCCACTACAGCTGCTCGTATCAGAACGACCGCGCCCAGGTCGTCACCGTCGGAACGTCCGCGGAGACGAACGAGATGTGCATGGCCATCACGTACTTCTTCCCCGCAATGTCCGGCGGCAGCTGCACGTGACAAGAACGGGGGGCCTTGGCTGGCCTTGGCCCCCCGCCGCTTCGCCTTCGGCGAACTGCTCCCCCCGCCGCTTCGCGGGCGCTCTGCTCTCGGGGGGCCTTGGCCCCCCGCAGCTTCGCCTTCGGCGAACTGCTCCCCCCGCCGCTTCGCGGGCTCGCTTCGCTCTCGGGGGGCCTTGGCCCCCCGCCCGCTTCGCGGGCTCGCTTCGCTCTCGTGATCCAAGCAGGCACCAGGCCCACCGCCCGGTGCCTCTTTCTTTTGTTCGCACGCGTACATGCCGCGCTGCGCCGTGTGTGCGCGCATGAACGCGGATGGAGTTGCATGTGCGGAGGTCGAGCAGCCGGTCTCACCGAACTGAGGCCAATAGCCCCGGGACTCCGCTTATCGATGATAACTTCGTCGATGGATGGTCGTGGCAAAAAGTCTCTGGGTGGTCGGCGCCGTAGGCATCGCGGGATGTGCGGCTCTTCCGCGCGGAGCTCCCGCGTGGCCCGCGGCACGTGACGAAGAAGCGACCACCCTTGCGGCCACGCCGCGAGAGCTCCATGAAATGAAATGGCCGGCGGTCGGTACCACGACCACGTCGGTTTCCATGACCGCGCTCGGCAGCTCCGAGCTCGCTGCGACGGACGACGTCGCCGCTTACGAGGATCCTGCGCGCATCGAGAAGCAGCCGGTGTGCGTGGGCTCGCGGAGCTGGTCCGCGGGCAAGCTGGGCGACACCGTCCTCTACAGGCATCATCGGGTTGGGAACCGTCTCGAGGTCGGGTACTTCGTTTACTGGTCGACGGAGCGCCCGTGGGGCCAGAACGTGCTGAGCTACACCGTGGTGCCGGCGCTGCTGATCGACGCGACGTACAGCCACTTCCTCTGGGTCCTCCCCGGATTCAAGGACGTGCTCCACGGCGCCGCGGATGTCGAGGGCGTGCGCGTCGAGCTCGAGGATCACGACGGCAAGCTCGAGGTGATCGGCGGCACCGCCGACGACGGCTTTCATCACGGCGTGAGGCTCTCGCGCGACGACCTCGTCGATTCACACGGTCGCATCGTCCTCTTGACCGACGTGTGGAGCCACCAGTTCGGCGCCCACGGTGGCGCCGGCGCGGCGAACTCCGGCGCGTCCCTTCATTGCTACGAGGGCACGACCCTGCGCCCGATGACCCTCGAGGTCGCCCAGGCTTTCCGGCTCGGAAGCGAGTCTTCTCCGCGGCGCGCAAAACCGGCGTGGAGAAACGGGATCGCGCAGGTAAAACCGACCGGGTGAAGCTTCACCTGGTCGACGGGACGTACGAGCTCTTCCGCGCTTACTACGGCGGACAGCCGCACACGAACGCGCGCGGCGTGGAGGTCGGCGGCGTCCGCACCCTCGTCGCGAGCTTGCTCGTGCTCCTCCGCGGCGCGGAGACGCCTCACGTCGGAGTCGCCTTCGATCACGTGATCGAGTCGTTCAGGAACACGCTCTTCGACGGCTACAAGACCGGCGAGGGTATCGACCCGCTGCTCTTCGGGCAGTTCGGGCTCGCCGAGGTAGCGTCGGAGGCGCTCGGGCTCGTCACCTGGCCGATGGTGGAGTTCGAAGCCGACGACGCGATGGCCTCCGCCGCCGCGATGGGAGAGAAGGACGACCGCGTCGAGCAGATCCTGCTCTGCTCTCCCGACAAGGATCTCGCTCAGTGCGTGAACGGAAGCCGCGTCGTGATGTTCGACCGGATGCGCCGCACGATCCTCGACGAGGCCCGCGTCGTCGAGAAGTTCGGCGTCGCTCCGGCGAGCATCCCCGATTACCTCGCACTCGTCGGCGACACCGCGGACGGCATCCCCGGGATCAAGGGCTGGGGCGCGCGCTCCGCGGCCGCATTGCTCTCGGTGTACGGACACGTCGAGAACATCCCCGAGAACCCCACGACGTGGACGGTCGCCGTGCGCGGCGCCGCGCGCCTCGCCCAGTCCCTGAACGAAAACCGGGTCGCGGCGAAGCTCTACCGCGAGCTCGCGACGCTGCGGCTCGACGCGCCCCTCGGCGTCGACGTCGACGGCCTCGCGTGGCACGGCCCGCACCCCGAGAAGCTCGCCGCGCTCGCCGTGGAGCTCGAGGAGCCGGACCTCGTCGCGCGCGTCGCCGACGTCTTCAACGGTACCCCTCCGCCTGCAGGTTGAAGAGCCGCGCGTAGCGTCCGTTTCGCGCCATCAGCGCCTCGTGGGTTCCCTGCTCGACGATGCCGCCGTCGACGAGGACGGCTATCTCGTCGGCCATGCGCACCGTCGAGAAGCGATGCGAGATGACGATACCCATGCGGTTCTCGGCGAGGCTCCGGAACCGCGCGAACACCTCGGCCTCCGCCTCCGCGTCCATCGCCGACGTCGGCTCGTCGAGGACGAGGATGTCCGCGTTCTCGCGCATGAACGCGCGCGAGAGCGCCACCTTCTGCCATTGCCCGACCGAGAGCTCGTGACCGCCGACGAACCACTTGCCGAGCTGGGTCCGGAAGCCCTCCGGCAGGCGCCGCACGAACGGTTCGGCCATGCCCTTCTCGGCGGCGCGCTCCCAGCGCTCGCCGTCGTCGAAGGCGTCCACGTCGCCGGCGCCGATGTTCTCGCCGACGATGAGCTGGTACCGGATGAAGTCCTGGAAGATGACGCCGATGCGCCGCCGCAGCGCATTCGGCTCCCACTCCGCGAGGTCGAGGCCGTCGAGGAGGATCTTCCCCGCGGTGGGCGTGTAGAGGCGGGTGAGTAGCTTGATGAGCGTCGTCTTGCCGGCGCCGTTCTCGCCGACGAGCGCGAGCTTGCCGCCGCGCGGGACGTGGAGCGTCACGTCGCGCAGCGCCGCCGACGTGGAGCCGGGATACGCGAACGACACCGCCTCGAAGCGGATGCCGTCGCCGGGGTTCGGGCCCTCGGTCTTCGTGCCGCCGAGCGCCGTCGCTTCGTGCTCGAGGAACTCGTAGAGGTTCGACAGATAGAGGTTGTCCTCGTACATCCCGCCGATGGAGCTCAGGATCGCGGAGAGCGCGGATTGGCCCTGCTTGAAGACGAGCAGGTACATCGTCATGTCGCCGAGGGTGATCTTGCCGGCGACCGCGCGCACGACGATGAAGCCGTAGGCGCCGTAGAACGCGATCGTGCTGAGCAGACCGAGCGCGAACCCGTAGATCCCGCGCCGGAGGGTGAGCGCGCGATCTTCGCCGAAGATGGTGACGAAGATCTTCCGGTACCGGTCGAGGAACAGCGGACCGAGACGGAAGAGCGTCACCTCCTTGGCGTTGTCCTCGCGCGCGAGCAGGCTCTCGAGATACGTCTGCATGCGCGTCTCCGGCACTCGCCACCGGAAGAGACGGAAGGCGTCTCCCGAGAAGCGCGTCTCGACGACGAACACCGGAACGGCCGCGACGGTGAGCACGAGCACCGTCCACGGTGAGAACCGGAAGAGCAGCCCGCCGTAGATCACGACGGAGATGACGTTCTGCACCAGGCCGAAGGTCCGCTTCACGAGCGACAGCGGGCGCGACGACGCTTCTCGCCGCGCCCGCGTGAGCCGGTCGTAAAACTCCGAGTCCTCGAAGTCGCTGAGCGACAGGGTGAGCGCCTTCTCGAGAATCAGCTCGTTCACCCGCTGGCCCATGAGCGCGCGCAGGAGCGACTCACAGACGCCGAGGCCGCGCTCCGCGGCGCCGCGGACCACGACGAGCGCGAGCTCGACGCCCACGAACTCCACGGCGCGCCAGCGCTCGGCGGCACTGCCGGTGCGTGACGCCATGACGACCGCGTCGACGATGAGCTTCCCGACGTAGGCGAGCGCCGCGGGCAACGCGCCGGAAACGGCGCTGAGCAGCGCGAGCCAGATCGCCACCGTGCGGCTGGTCGTCCAGACGAGCTCGAGGGCGCGTCCCGTGTACTGGAACACGCCGAAGAGTTGCCGGAGGGTGGGCGGCGTCGCGGAATCCTTGCCGGCGAGCGCGGCATGCTTGGCAGTCACGGGCGCGAGTATAGGGCTCCGGGTAACCGACCGTGCAGGAGGGGCGTACGCTCTGTAGATGTTCTTCGGCGACATCGCCGTCCCCGACGCATCAGAGATGCGAACTACGCGAGCGCAGCGAGCCCGCGAAGGCGGCGGGGGGAGCAGTTCGCCGTAGGCGAAGCTGCGGGGGGCCAAGGCCAGGCATCAAAGATGCGGAACTACGCGAGCGCAGCGAGCCCGCGAAGGCGGCGGGGGGAGCAGTTCGCCGTAGGCGAAGCTGCGGGGGGCCAAGGCCCCCCGTTGTTAGTAGACTGGAACGAAGCATGAGACCCCCGATCGATTCGCCGAAGTCGGCAGAGATCACCGATCAGGGCCTCTACGTGCGCCGGCGCGAGTTCATCCGCCGTGCGGGCCTCTTCGCGGCGACGAGCACCGCGTGGGGCGCCGGCCTCGTCGTGCTGTCGGGTCGCGGAGACGCAGATCCACCGAAGCCGCCCCCTCCCCCGCCGGCCGGCGTGCCGCCCCTCCGCATCGCGGAGCGGGGGAAGTACGTCGTCGACGAGGCGACCACGTCGTTCGAGTCGATCACGACGTACAACAACTTCTACGAGCTCGGCGTCTCCAAATCGTCGCCGGCGCGCTCCGCCGGTACGCTCCGAACCCGCCCCTGGACGGTCCGGATCGACGGCGAGGTGGGCAAGCCGCAGACCGTCGACATCGACACGCTCATCGGCTGGTTCGGGCTCGAGGAGCGGGTCTACCGCATGCGCTGCGTCGAGGCGTGGTCCATGGTGATCCCCTGGCTCGGCTTCCCGCTCGGAGAGCTCCTCAAGCGGTTCGAGCCGACGTCACGCGCCAAGTACGTCGAGGTGACGACCCTCGACGACAGGGAGCTGCTTCCCGGCGAGAACGACGACGTCCTGCCGTGGCCCTACGTCGAAGGGCTGCGAATGGACGAGGCGATGAACCCGCTCACGCTGATGGCAGTGGGCCTCTACGGCCGCGCGCTCCCCGGGCAGAACGGCGCGCCCCTCCGTCTCGTCGTCCCCTGGAAATACGGCTTCAAGGGCGGCAAATCCATCGTCCGCATCCGCCTCACCGAGGAGCAGCCGGTCACGACCTGGAACCGCGTCGCGCCGAACGAGTACGGCTTCTACGCGAACGTGAATCCCCTCGTCGATCACCCGCGCTGGAGCCAGGCCTACGAGCGGCGCATCGGGGAGAGCGCGCGGCGAAAGACGCTGCCGTACAACGGCTACGCGAAGTACGTCGCCGAGCTCTACCGTAACCTGGATCTTCGCAGGTACTTCTGATGTCGGCCCCGACGCGCAAGCACTCCGCGCCGCTCGACTGGCTGATACCCGCGATCCTCACCGGCTCCGCCGCGCCGTTCGTGCTGCTCGTCTTCAAGGCCGCGACGGGGCGTCTCGGCGCGAACCCCATCGCGACCGCGCTGAACCAGCTCGGCCTGCTCGCGCTGATCTTTCTCGTCGCGTGCCTGGCGTGCACGCCCGCGAAGATCCTCTTCGGCGTCGCGTGGCCGATCCGCATCAGAAAGACACTGGGGCTCCTCGCCTTCTACACCGCGTGCGCGCACTTCTTTCTCTACGCAGCCGTCGATCAGGGCCTTCGTCTCGGAAGCGTCCTCACCGACGTGGTGAAGCGTCCGTTCATCCTGGTCGGGTTCGTCGCGCTCGTGCTCCTGGTCCCCCTCGCCGCGACGTCGACGAAGGCCGCGCTGACACGCCTCGGCTTCAAGCGGTGGAAGCGCCTTCACCGCCTGGTGTACTTGATTGCGATCCTCGCCGCGATTCATTTCCGGATGCGAGTCAAGGCCGACGCGCGGGAACCGTTCGTCTGGCTCGCGATCGTCGCGGTGCTCCTCTTGGTGCGGTTGATCGACGGCTTCCGGGGCGGCGCGCGTGCACGGAAGAAGCGCTCCGTGATGGCCGCGTCGTAGCCATTGCGCCGAAACGAGGCGGAGTCTAAGCGTGGGGGCCAATGTCGCCCCTAGTTGCCTTGATCCTCGGCGTCGTCGAGGGTTTCACCGAGTACCTGCCCGTCTCGTCCACGGGTCATCTGATCCTCGTCGGATACCTGCTCGGGGAGAGCGGCGAGGGGGCGAAGTCGTTCGAGATCGTGATCCAGCTCGGGGCGATCCTCGCCGTCGTCGTGCACTACCGCACGCTCTCGCTCGCGCGCGTCGCGGGCCTCTTCTCGCGGGATCCCGCGGCCATCGCGCTCGCCGTCGCGCTCGCCGTCGGGTTCTTGCCCGCCGCCGTCGCCGGCCTTCTGCTGAGGAAGACCATCAAGGAGCATCTCTTCGGGCCGCTCCCCGTCGCGGTGGCGCTCCTCGTCGGCGGCGTCGTGATGATCGTCATCGAGCGCTACCGGAAGGCACGGCAGCCCGTCGTCCTCGACGGCCTCGAGCACGTCACGCCCCGGCGCGCGTTCGTCATCGGCCTCGGGCAGTGCTTCTCGCTGTGGCCAGGCTCGTCGCGCTCGATGTGCACCATCGTGGCGGGGCAGCTCACCGGGCTCTCGACGTCGACCGCGGCGGAGTTCTCGTTTTTGCTCGCCCTCCCGACGCTCACCGCCGCGACGCTCTACGAGGGCTTCAAGGGCCGTCACGAGCTCATGGCGTCCGGCGCCGGCGTCGATCTGGCCATCGGCATGGTCGTTTCGTTCCTGGTCGCGTGGGCGGTGATCGCCGGCTTCCTCGCCTACCTGAAGCACCGCGGCCTGGAGCCGTTCGGCTACTACCGCATCGCGATCGCCGCGCTCGTCTTCTTCGTCATGCTCCGGTGACCGCGTCATGCGCCCTCTTCGCGGAGAAAGAGGCCGGCGCCAGCGGCGCATCGCGGACTCGCCGTCGCTCGTTACGCGAAGATCGCGGAGCGCATCGAGAGCGAGCCCAGGTCGAAGCCCGTGACGGGGAAGGTCACCTTGTCGGACGCGCTCGCTGCGCCGGCGGCGTAGAGGACGGGCATGTAGTGATCCGGTGACGGATGCGCCATTCGCCCGGCGTCGGTCGTGACGAGCTTTGCGAGCGCGTCGCCGTCGTGCTGTTCGAGAGCCTGTGCGACGTCACGGTCGAAGGCGCCGGCCCAGTCGGGCGTGGAACGATCTCCGCGCTGCATGCTGGTCATGGCGTGACGGAGATTGTGCGTCACGTTGCCGCTCCCGAAGACGAGCACGCCCTCGTCTCGCAGGGGAGCGAGCGCCTTGCCGAGGGCGAGGTGCGTCGCGGGCGCGGCGCGATGGTCGATGCTGAGCTGCACGACGGGCATCGAGGCATCTGGGTAGAGGTACCTGAGCACCGTCCACGTGCCGTGATCGAGCCCCCAGTCCGTGCGCACGGTGGCGTCCGCTCCGGCGAGGAGCGACGCGACGCGCTTCGCGAGCGCCGGATCACCGGGAGCGGGGTATTGCATGTCGAAGAGCGGCTTCGGAAATCCGCCAAAGTCGTGGATCGTCTCCGGCCTGTCGTTGCCGGTCGTGAAGGTACCCGGCACGAACCAGTGCGCCGAGATCGACAGCACGGCGCGCGGCTTCGGCAGCAGGGTGGCGATGCGCTGAAAGCCGCGACTCCACTCGTTGTCCTCGATGGCGTTCATGGGGGAGCCGTGCCCGACGAAGAGAACCGGCATGCGACCCGGTGTGGCAGTGGTGGTGGAGCGTTCTGTCACGGAACCCGTTCCTACTTTCTCGCTCGCTCCCGCGGACCGACGCGCCGTGCAACCGACACCCGCGGCGAGCGAGGCGGCGGCCAGCACGAGGTCTCGACGTGTCAGAAGGCCGTTCACGGTGGGGCGACGCGAGGAGCGTAGCGCGCACCGGCCCGCGCGGCCACGCCCGCGGCGCTCGACGGGTCTCGTACGAGAACCTAGGATGAAGTGATGCTCGATGCGGCGCTCGGAAACATGATCCGCGAGCGAGTCGAGCAGGCGATGAAGGAACGCGGCCACGCCACCGTGCTCGTCGCGGGCCGGAGCGGCGTCGGCAAGAGCACCCTGATCAACTCGGTGTTCCAGGGCCAGCTCGCCGAGACGGGACACGGCCGCCCCGTCACCCAGGAGATCCGCGAATACTCGAAGCCCGGGATCCCGATCTCGCTCATCGATTCCCGGGGGCTCGAGCTCGAACGGTACCGTCAGACGCTCGCCGAGCTCGAGAATCTGCTCAAGGAGCGGCAGCGAGACATGGATCCGAACCGGCACGTGCACTGCGCATGGGTGTGCATCAGCGAGGACTCGCGCAGGGTCGACGACGGCGAGAGCCGCCTCGTGGATCTCGTCGCAAAGCAGGGCATACCGGTCGTCGGCGTCATCACGAAGGCGCGCGCCGACCAGGGCTTCCGCGCCGAGGTGCAACGTCTCCTGCCGCGCACGGCGAACGTCGTGTCGGTGCGCGCGCTCACCGAGCACCTCGACGAGGGGATCGAGCTGCCGCCCCGCGGATTGCCGGAGCTCGTCGACGTCACGATGACGCTCATCCCGGAAGGGCACCGCACCGCGTTCATCGCGGCCCAGCGGGTGAGCCTCGACCTGAAGCAACGTCGCGCTCGCACCGTCGTCGCCACGGCGACCGCCGCCGCCGCCGCGGTCGGCGCGAGCCCGATCCCGTTTGCCGACGCGGCGCTCCTCGTGCCGATCCAGATCGGCATGCTGGTCGGGATCAGCGCCACGTTCGGACTCGACGTCGACGACGCGTTCTTCGGTACCCTCGTGACGTCGGTCACCGGCACCGTCGGCGCGACGCTCGCGGGACGCGCCATCGTCGGCGGGCTCTTCAAGCTGATACCCGGCGTCGGCAGCGCGGCCGGCGTTGCCATCACCGGTGCGACTGCAGCGACGCTCACGACTACCCTCGGTCATGCTTACGTCAGGGTTCTGACGAGACTGCTCGCGTCGTCCCACGGTGAAACACCGCCTGCCGAGACCATCGCGAAATCACTCAAGAACGAGTTCGAGGCCACGAAGTGAAATGTGAGGAGCGCGCACACACGCGGCTTCTCCATTCCAATACTTCACCGCGATCGGCGGCGGGCGCATACTCGATCGGATGAAGCTCCGGAGATCCGTCGCGGGCGCTGGCGCCGCCCTGTCCGCCCTCGCGTTGCTCACCTGTGGAACGACGGCGTGCTCGAGCGACGCCTCCGGCGACAAGAGCCAGGACGGCGGCGGCGGTGGTACGGCGAACGCCGGCAGCGGCGCAGGCGACACGACGTCCGGGAGCGGCGCGACGACGACGGGCAGCGGCGCAACAGGCAGCGGCGCGACAGGCAGCGGGGGCGCAAAGGGTAGCGGCGGCGCCAAGGGCACCGGCGCAGCGAAGGGCAGTGGCGGCACGACCGGGGGCAGCGGAGCGACGGGCAACGGCGGCACGACGGGTAGCGGCGGCACCACGGGTAGCGGCGGCACCACGGGCAATGGCGGCACCACGGGCAATGGCGGCACCACGGGCAGCGGTGGCGCGACCGGGAGCGGCGGCACGACGGGCTCCGGTGGCACGACGGGCGCGGGCGGCGCCACGACGACGGGGACCGTCACCGCGAAGGCGCTCGCCGCCAAGCTCGGCCGCGACCACTTCCTCATCGGCATGGGCAACGACCTTGCCGACAATCACGATCAAGACGGCGTCTTCACGCTCGGTGTCACGCTCGACGTCCACTACGCGTACCTGACCGGGTTGATGGGGCAAAACGGCTGGCCCGACTGGAACCCGAACGGCACGTTCGTCGACGTCATCACCGGTCCGGCGAAGACCCACGGCGTCATCCCGATGATGACGCTCTATCAGATGGCGTCGGGCGTCGAGAACGACACCGCGGTCCTCGTCCAGGACTCGTACATGAAGCCGTACTGGGACGGCGTGAAGCTCATGTTCCAGCGTCTCGGCGTTTACGGAGACGTGTCGCTGGTCCAGTTCGAGCCGGACTGGTGGGCGTACGCCGAGCAAGGCTCACCCGGCGGCGATCCGTCGAAGCTCCCCGTGCACGTGACGACGCTCGCGCCGGATTGCGCGTCGCTGCCGAATACGATGGTCGGCATGGGCAAGTGCCTCGTCGCGCTCGGCCGCAAGTACTCGCCGAAGAGCCTCGTCGGCTTCCATGCCTCGACCTTCGCGGATCCGAGCCCCGCGAAGATCGTGACGTTCCTGAAAGCCATCGGCGCGGGCGACGCCGACTTCCTGACGACGGACATGCTCGACCGCGACGCAGGCTGCTTCGAGAAGCACACCGACCCGAACTGTCAGCGCGACGACGGGCCGTGGTACTGGGACGAGACCAACAAGACGAGCCCGAACTTCCACGAGAACCTCGCCTGGGTGAAGACCCTCACCGACGGCCTGGGCAAGCCGATGCTCTGGTGGCAGGTTCCGTTCGGTGTGCCGAGCACGACCTCCGGCGGCACTGCGGGGCACTACCGCGACAATCGCGTGCACTACGTCTTCGCGCACGTCGACGAGTTCGTCGCGGCAGGCGGCGTCGGCGTCGTCTTCGGCACGGGCGCCGGCAACCAGACGGACATCACCACCGACGGCGGTCAGTTCAAGACCGCGGTGACGAAGTACTTCGCGGCGCCGTACAAGCTCTAGAGCGCGTTCGCCAGAGCGTGCCCCGGTGGCCCGGGGCACGTCGCTCAGCGGACCGGGCCGGTCTGCGTCGCGCAGCCGAAGAGCACGTCGACCTCGGGACCGTCGGAGGCTTGCACCGTTTTGCACGTGTTCGAGCAGAGCTCGACGTGATTGCCGTCGTCCGAGTAGCGCCACCCGTCGGTGCACGTCGCGGAAGGCGACTGCTCGATGAGCTGCGACTTTCCGCCCTTCGGCGTGAAGACGACGTTCACCTTCGTCTTGTCGAGGGTGCCGCCACCGGTGGGCGTCGGTAGCGTGTACGAACAGCTGAGGACGGTCCCGACGATCTGCGAGAGAACGTCCTTGAGCGCCTGCGAGAAGTTCGTCGTCTTCGTCATGTCGAAGTGGCAGAAGTTCGGGCCCTTGTCGGAGCAGCCGGGGAGCGCCGTGCCGCCGAGCGACGCGGCCATCGACAGCCACTCGCGCGCGTCCGAGTAGATGGGCACGCCGACCTCTTCGCTGCCGGGCGAACCGATGACGAAGGTGCGCACGCCCTGGGCCATGGCGGCCTTCACGTCGTCGAGGATCGGCGTCGGATCTTGCGGCTGGGTGACGTTCCCTGTGCCGCGGCAGCCGGAGAGGAACGTAGGCTGCCCGTCGGTGATGAGCACGATGAACCGGCTACCGGGCAGCTTGGTCGCCTCGATCGCCCCGACGCCGGCATGGAAGGCGTCGTGGGTCGGCGTTCCGCCGGCGGGCCCCATGATGGTGTCGAGTGACGTCGAGACCTGAGTGCGGTGCTGGGTGCCGGTCGCGCCGAGGAGATCGATCGCGATCTGCGCGTTGAGATTCACGCAATCGGTCGGCGGACGGGGAGTATCGGTACCCGTTCCCGACGGCTGACTCGCGGTCGTGTTCTTGTCGGGGAAGTAGAGAACACCGACGCCGGTGTTCGCGGTCAGCGAGTCGAGCGCCGACTTCAGCGCGTCGTGCGTGACGTTCCACTTCGACTGATTGGTCCCTGGCGCTCGATCGTTCATCGAGCCGCTCGTGTCGATGACGAGCTCGAGCACCGACGGAAGGGGCTCGGTGCGCGCAGTGTCGGCCGCGCAGGCGGACATCCGGAGAGCGTCGAGACCGCCGTCCGCGGTGAGGGACGGCGCGCTGCCGGAGCCGATCCCCGAGGTGCTGCCGGTGCCGCTCCCTCCGCTTCCGAAGATGGTGCCGGAGTTGCCCTGCCCCGTCGCGGAGCCGCTGCTGCTCGTGGAGCCGCTGCCGCCGGCAGGACCGTCATTGGTCGACGACGAACACGCGAGCGCGAGACAGCCGAGCGCACCTAGGGTCCACTTCATGAGTTCGTCGATCCTTTCCTGCGCGGCTCCTCCCGCGCGGGAGACGAGCGATACGCCTGGATCTATCCAGTAAAGCTTCGCTGCGCCGAGCGCGCAAGCGTACGCGCCACGGCGTCATCCGAAGACGCCACGACGGCAGTAGAACGCCGTCGTCGTCCCCGAGGCATCAAAGATGCGGAACTACGCGAGCGCAGCGAGCCCGCGAGCGCAGCGAGCACGCCGAAGGCGGCGGGGGAGCGGTCGCGTAAGCGAGCCGCGGGGGCAAGGCCCCCGTGAACACAAGCGGGGGGAGCAGTTCGCCGAAGGCGAAGCTGCAGGGGGCCAAGGCCCCCCGTAACCAAGCTGTGCGCGACTTCCTCACACCCTGGCCGTGCGGCTTACTTGCGCTTCACGCCGGGGCTCGCCTCGGCGCTGCCCAGGTAACGACCGATGTCCTCGCGCTTCGCCTGGATCGCATCGAGGAGAGCGAGGGCGTTCGCGACGCGCCGAGCGCCGGTCGCGTTCGGATATGCGAGACGGACCTTGTCCCACTTGAGCTTGATCGTCCCCTGCAGTGCGCGGAGATCGTAGACGGCGCGGCGATACGGATTGCGCCCCGACGAGCCGGGCCAAGCCGCGTCGATCGCGATGAACGCCGCCGCGACACCCGCGGCGATCGCGCTCGCCCGCGTCAAGCCGAACTGAACCGAGACGGCCGCGAGCACCGCGCTGGCGAAACCCACGCCGCGAAGGATCCAGAACCGCAACCCCTCCGACTGCTCGCGTCGCTCGTTCGCGACAGCCCAGCGCTCGAGATCGGCGATCTGCTCGTCGATGGCGTCGTCGGGCGAGAATGCGCCGGGGGGAAACGGCACCTCGATGTCGGGATCCGAGACCGCGCTGCGCGGATCCGCAGGGATGCTCGGTGACGAGTGACCGGGACGGGGCGCGAGATCTGAACGACCCGCCGCACCCTCCGCCCTGGGCACTGGGGGAAGCGGAACGTCCGACAGCGATCGCATCGGCTCACGGGGCGCCATGGCCGCACACATAGATCGGGTAAGCACTCCCGACAACCTCGATGGGCCTCACACCATCAATCGCACCGTCTGCTGCCATTGGATCCCATTGCCACTGCCAGAAGTTTGACGCGAAGGGACAAGCCACCCCGGCGCGTGTGCCGCTCATCGAGGATGGATGGACAAGCTGAAAACATCGACGAGCGCGCCGACGACGGTGAGGCGCGTGCTCGTATTTCTACGCTGGAGGACATCGCGGGTCACGAGCCCCCACCCGCAATCCCCTTCTCGGCTCATCGAGACGGCAACGTCGTTTATTCGCACCTCCACGGGCTCTCGCGAGCCAAAGCACGTCCTCAGCGCGACATTCGCCGACCGCTGGAGCCAAATATCGATGTTCGACTGACCACGTGCGGCGGTCCTGCGAGCGACTCTGCCATCGGCGGCCGTCGCGGCGCTCCAGGACGAATCGAACACGACGCGGTCCTCCGGGGCATCCTGCCCGACCTCGAACGCCACCTCGCGGAGCGGCTCGGGCGTCCCGGTCGCGGACCAGAACATGGGTAACCCCGACCCTTCCCGGACGAAGGCGCAGCCGAAGAAGTCCGAGTCGCGCACGCCGACGACGTGCACCCGATTCGGCAAATAGTCCTTCTCGAAAGTCGGCTGTGTGCGTTCGTAGAGACCGAACGGCGAGACCCATCGCGGCGATCCCGAAGCCTCTCTCGCAATCTGGGGCCGCGTGAAATCACGCCATCGGTCGACCTGCTCGCAGTCGTGGTGGATGATCGCGACGTCGGGACGCCGGACGTCGTACACGTAATCGAAGTCGAACCGGTTGTGACCGACGGCGAGGCTCGCGTACGTCGCGGCGTGCGCGATGTGCACGTCGTTCTTCCCGAGCACGTCGAGGAAGGGATGGACGGGGTCGTAGTAAGGCGTCGTGCCCGCGTAGGAGACGCTCACGAGACGACCGGCAGGGACGTTCTTCTGGAGGAGCTCCGCGGTCTCCAGGTTACCGGCGTTGAAGGTGCCAGAAGGTCGGTGCGTGCCGAGCGCGCCCGTAGGTGCAAAGACGCTGAAGGAGAGACCGATCGCGACGAGGGCGGGCCCGAACGCCGTCCACGGAGCGCGACGGCCGAGCGCGCGCAAGGTGAATGCACAGGCCATGGTCACGATCGGCAGAACCGGCGCATAGAAGCGGCCGGACTGGAACGAGTCGCCGCCGATCACGACGCCGTAGGCGACCTGAAGAAATGCAACCACGACGCTCCCGCGCAACCAGCGCGGCGCTCGAGAGCTCGCCAGCGCGCCGATGGCCCCGAGGAGCGCCGCGGCGTGCAGGAACACGACGCGGAGCCCGAACCCGCCGAAGCCGGTGACGAGCCGGTCGTGCCAGGTGAGCGACTTCAGGTAGTACGTGTTCGGAAACGGGTAGCCGTAATACGATAGCCGGAACACGAGGTGCAGCGCGGCGGGCACCGACGCGAAGGCGAGCCATCGCACCGCGTTGCGACGGTCCGTCGAGAGGACGACGAAGAGAACGCCGAGGGAAACCGCGAGCACCGCGGCGTCGCTGCGCACCAGGGGCAGCACCGACAGGAGCACGACGAAGAGCCGCGAGCGCCCGGTGGCGAGCGCAAAGACGCATCCCGTTACTACGGCCGTCAGCGCCGACGTCTCGAGGCCCGAGAGCGCCCACATCACCGTGTCCCGGTCGGCGGCCACCGCGACGCCGGTCGCCGCGATCCACGCCGCGCTCGCGCCGAAACGCCGCATCGGCGCCTCGAGCAGGAGAACCGTCGCAAGGACGCACGCGAAGCTCAGAACGAGCACGAAGAGCGGCGCGAGTGCAACAGAGGCCCCGGCGAGCTGGATGAGCGACAGCGCGACGAGCCAGAGCGGCCCCGTGTAGCCCTCGACGCGTTCCCCCACGTCGTAGACCGGTCCCGCCCCGTTTGCGACGTTCCGCGCATAGCGGAGCGTGATCATGGCGTCGTCACTGATCGTGAAGTGCGTCTTCCCTGCGTGCTCGAAGCTCTGCGATAGGATCGTGCTCACCGCGATCGCGATGGTGAAGACGGCCAGCGCGACCGACGGGCGCGCGAAGAGCCAGCCGAACCGCGGCGCGCGACGCGCGAGAGCCCGTCCCGCACTGGCGAGCGCCGCGAAGCCGGCGGCAAAGGCGACGAGCTCGATGCGGCCGAGGAGCGATAGCAGCGCGTCTTCGTCGAGGCCGGTAAACGTGTTGGCGCCGATGAAGTCGCCGTCCCGCCGGAGCTCCTCGAAGAACGGCACGTTGGACGACACGACGAGCGCGCCCGCGACGAGACCGGACGCGAGGAGAAGCCGGCGAACGAGCGCGGCCCGTCCCCGCTCGGGCCGCCGCGTCAGTGCGATTTCCACGTGAACACGTCGACCAGGAACGGACCTTCCGACGGCTTCACCGGATCGACCAGCCCGAAGCAGAAGCCGTCGACGGCCGAGCCGTCCTTCCTGATGCGCAGGCGGACGAAGTGCTTGTACCCCGGGTGATCGAGCGCCGTGAACGCCTGCGTGTTCTCGTAACCGAAGAGCGTGAGGAGCACGAGATAGAGCCCGAAGAGGAACGCGCCGACGAAGGCCGCGGCCGCGAGCTGCACCTCGGGGACGATGAAGAAGCGCACCGCCGGTTCGAGCCGCGGCAGCGCGACGTGGAACCCGTAGCGAAGCGCGACGCAGCTCCCGCAGATGATTGCGGCAAGTGCCATTGCCAGAATGACGGCGGCAGGGCGCCGGCGCGCGCCGCCGATGAGCGCCAGCGCGGCCGACGCCATCAGCCACGCGGCGACGAACGTGCCGATGTGGAACGCGCCGCGCGTCGGCCAGACCAGGGGGAAGAGGAGCACCGCGAAGACCGCGTGCGGCAGGAGCCCGGAGCGCACCAGCATGACCTTGAGCGGCACCTGGAAGAGGAGCGCCCGGCTCTGCGCGGCGTTGGGCCATTCCGCGAGCGCGGGGCGCCGGCCCGACTCCACGAGCGGCGCAGGATGCAGGAACGCGCCGCCGCCGCCGGCGGTGACGTGGAGGGTCGGCCCCTCTTCTTCGCGCCGGTAGTGGTGGATGTCGCCGGACATGACGAGGTGCGGACGCGCGCCGAGTGACAGCCCGAGTGACTCGACGCTGTCCACGCCGGTCGGGCTCGGCACTCCGAAGGCGTAGACCGGGTCCGGCAGGACGACCCACGGCGACGAACCGACGTTCTCGTTCAGAAACGACGCGAAGAAGAAGGCCTGGCGCGCGTCGACCCGCTTGAGCTGCCGGTCGACGGCGAGAAGCGGCACTCGCGGCGCGACCGGCAAGAGGAAGTAGCTCGCGCTCTGCACCGGCGTGTACCCGAGCAGATTCAGGGTGCGCGGCTTGCCGACGTGGCCGCCGCGAAAAAACTGCAGGGCGAACTCGGCATAGCGCCCGACCTTGGTGCGGTTCGCGCCGTGGAGCGTCGGGTGCGCGCCCTCCTCGAACAGATGGCGCCGGAAGAGACGGCCGAAGCCGTCGAGCCCGTCGTACCAGTCGTGGTTGCCGGGGATCCCGAGGACGACGCGCCGCTTGCCGTCGTCGCGCTCGGCGAGCACCTGGTTGAATGGCGCGACGACCCGGCTCTGGATCTCGTCTGCCGTCGCGACGGGATACGCGGTGTCGCCGCCGAAGAGGAGAATGTCGCCACGCGGCGCGACCAGGTACGCGCCGGGACGTTCCGGATCGGGCACCTCGTACGGCGCGAAGAGGAGCCGCGCCACCGACCGGCTCACCGCGACGTCGTCACCGGTGTCGGCGATGTAGTCGATCCACAGATCGCTACCGAGCCGTTCGGTCAAGGTACGGCCGGAGTGCTGGGCGCCGAGGAGGCGCCCGACGCGCTCGGCGAGCACGCCGGGTTCGTCGGCCGTCATCCAGTCGCGCGAGTCGATGTCCTCCGTCGCGATCGCGCTGGCGATGAGGTGCTGCGCGTGCCCCCAGAAAGAGCGGATCCCGAACCACGCGACGCCGCGCGGCCGCTCCCTGCCGCGCGTGAACAGCGAGCGCGGCCGGAGGTCCTTGGCGGACGGTGGTCTCGTCGGCGCGACCGGACTCGGCACGACGGGGCTCGGCGCGACGCTCACGGGATCGGGGTTCGTGCTCACTGCCATGCGAAGGGCCGGTCGTACGCCACGGACGATACTCCGGGTTCGGCTCGGATGGGGCGTCCGTCGGCGTCCGCGGCGCGCTTCTCCGCCGTACCGGAAGCCGTGCTACGGAGCGGCGGACATGCCCGCCACACGCTCCGCGAAGCGCGCTGCCCGGAAGCCGCGGCTCGCCGCGCGCGCCGACGCGACCATCGAGATCACCGGCGCCCGCGAGCACAATCTGAAGGTCGACCACCTCGTCTTGCCGAAGAACGCCATGGTCGTCTTGACCGGGCCGAGCGGGTCCGGCAAGAGCAGCCTCGCGTTCGACACGCTGTACGCGGAGGGGCAGCGCCGCTACGTCGAGTCGCTCTCGACGTACGCGCGGCAATTTCTCGGGCGGCTGGATCGCCCCGCGGTCGAGCGCCTGCGCGGCCTCTCGCCGACCATCGCCATCGAGCAGAAGAGCGCCTCGACGAACCCGCGCTCGACGGTCGGGACGATCACCGAGCTGCACGACTACCTGCGTGTCCTCTGGGCGCGCGCCGGGGTGCAGCACTGCACGGTGTGCGGCAAGGCGGTCCGCGGTCGGAGCAGCGAGGAGATCGCGACCGACGTGCTCGCGTTGCCGCGCGGACACGCGCTCTTTCTCGCGCCGCGAGTCACGCACCGGAAGGGCGAGTTCAAGGACGTCTTCGCGGATCTGACGTCACGCGGGTTCGTGCGCGTGCGCATCGACGGGGAAATCCATCGGTTGGACGCGCTCCCGGCGGTCGACAAGAAACGAAAGCACACCGTCGAGCTCGTGCTCGACCGGCTCACCGTCGAGCCCGCGTCGCGCTCGCGCATCGCCGAATCGGTGGAGCTCGGGCTCCGCGAGGGCGGCGGCGAGCTCGTCGTCGAGCCGGAGGGAAAGGCGCCGATCCGCTTCTCGTCGTCGCGCTCGTGCTGCGGCGTTAGCTACCCCGAGAAGAGCCCCCAGAGCTTCTCGTTCAACTCGCCGCTCGGGATGTGCAGCGCGTGCAACGGTCTCGGCATGCGCACGGAGATCGACCCCGCGCTGGTCGTCCCCGATGCATCGCTTTCCATCAAGCAAGGCGCGATCGCTCCCTGGGCGACGAGCGTCGAGCGCGGCGAGGGCTGGACGTATCGCATCATCGAGGCGATGGCGAAGTCGACCGGCGTCGATCTCGACGTGCCCTTCGGCAAGCTGTCGAAGAAGCTCCGCGATCAGGTGCTCTACGGCCTCGGCGGCAAGAAGATCCGCGTCACCTGGGGCCAGGAAGGGACCGACTCCCACGGCGCGTGGGGCGTGAAGTTCCAAGGCGTCATCCCGAACCTGATGCGGCGCTACCTCGAGACCAGCTCCGAGAAGATGCGCGAGCAGTACCGTCAATACCTGCGCGAGGTGGGCTGCGACACCTGTGACGGCAAGCGGCTCCGGGCCGAGAGCCTCGCGGTGCGGCTCGGCGGGCAGAGCATCGCTGACGTGCTCGCGATGTCGGTCGCCGAATCCGACCAGTGGTTTCGCGGCGTGAAGCTCTCGAACACCGAGCGCACCATCGCGAAGGGACCGCTCCGCGAGATCCAGAGCCGCCTCACCTTCCTGCTCAACGTCGGCCTCGAGTACCTGACGCTCGATCGCTCGGGCCCGACGCTGTCGGGCGGCGAGGCGCAGCGCATTCGCCTCGCGAGCCAGCTCGGCAGCGAGCTCTCCGGCGTGCTCTACGTGCTCGACGAGCCGAGCATCGGCCTTCACGCGAGAGACGCGGCGCGGCTCGTGGAGACGCTCTATCACCTGCGTGATCTCGGCAACTCGGTGCTCGTCGTCGAGCACGACGAGGGCACGATCCTCGCCGCGGATCACGTCGTCGATTTCGGACCGGGTGCCGGGCACCTGGGCGGCAAGGTCGTCTTCGAGGGGCCGCCGAGCGCGCTCGCGAAGGCCCGTGGCAGCCTGACTGCGGATTACATCACCGGCCGTCGCCGCATCGAGATACCCGCGAAGCGACGGAAGCCCAAGGGCGAGCTCGTCATCCGCGGCGCGCGCGAGAACAACCTGAAGAACGTCGACGTGCGGATCCCCCTCGGGTGCCTCGTCGCCATCACCGGCCCGAGCGGCGCCGGCAAGAGCTCGCTCGTCAACGGCATCCTCTTGCCGGAGCTCGCGCGCCGCCTCCACGACTCCAAGGGTCACGTCGGGGAGCACAAGAAGATCGAGGGCGTCGACGCGATCGACAAGGTCATCGCCATCGACCAGCAGCCGATCGGCCGCACGCCGCGGAGCAACCCCGGGACGTACACCAAGGCGTTCGACGACATCCGCGCGCTCTTCGCCGAGCTCCCCGACGCCCGCATGAAGGGCTGGAACGCGGCGCGCTTCAGCTTCAACCTGAAGGGCGGGCGCTGCGAGGCGTGCGAGGGGGACGGCGTCGTCCGCGTCGAGATGCACTTTTTGAGCGACGTGTTCGTCACCTGCGACGTCTGCCAGGGCAAGCGTTACGGCGCCGAGACCCTCGCCGTCCGCTTCAAGGGCAAGAACATCGCCGACGTGCTCGACCTGGACATCGACGCGTGCCGGGAGCTCTTCGCGGCGCACCCGAACATCTCGAAGATCCTGAGAACGCTCGCGGACGTCGGACTCGGGTACGTCAAGATCGGCCAGCCCGCCCCGACCCTGAGCGGAGGCGAGGCCCAGCGCATCAAGCTCTCCCGCGAGCTCTCGCGCACCCAGACCGGCAAGACGCTCTACGTCCTCGACGAACCGACGACGGGCCTCCACTTCGAGGACGTGCGGCGGCTCCTCGACGTGCTCGGAAGGCTCGTCGAGGCCGGCAACACCGTGGTCGTCATCGAGCATCACCTCGACGTCGTTAAGTGCGCCGACTACGTCGTCGACCTCGGCCCTGGCGGCGGGGACGCCGGCGGCAAGGTCGTCGCGGAGGGAACGCCGGAGGCGCTCGCGCGCACACGCGGGAGCGTCACCGGGCCCTTCCTGGCGGAAGCACTCCGCCCGCGACGGTACTAGTAAAGGGGGGCCTTGGCCCCCCGCAGCTTCGCCTTCGGCGAACTGCTCCCCCCGCCGCTTCGCGGGCTCGCTTCGCTCGCAGCTTCGCCTTCGGCGAACTGCTCCCCCCGCCGCTTCGCGGGCTCGCTTCGCTCGCAGCTTCGC
>DATAZL010000117.1:0-50828 GCA_036272055.1 Polyangiaceae bacterium
GTCACCGTAACGATCTGGGTAGAAGCGATGGGCCTCGACGTGATCGACGACATGATCGCCTCGACATACCTCGACGCTTCGGTCCGCAGCGCGATTCAGCGCTTCCCCGTCATCCTCGCGTCCGCGCAGCCGGGACCGACGCCGGACAACAGGCCCGTGACCTTCGAGTGGACGCTGGCCAAGGCCACCGACACGACGACCGCGTATCACGTGATGGGGCAGACCTGCGTCGAGAACACCAACCCACTCTTCGTCGTGACGCCCCTCCCCGCCGGCCCGTAGTTCCGCATCGACGCCTTCGTCGTCAAAGGAGCGGAACTACGCGAGCGAAGCGAGCCCGCGAAGCGGCGGGGGGAGCAGTTCGCCGTAGGCGAAGCGGCGGGGGACAAAGGCCCCCCGTTGTTAAAGCCGGGGGGCCGAGGCCCCCCTAGAAATACACACCCCAGCGGAGTGCGCTTCCGAAGTCGTGGCAGCCGGATTGATTGCAGCTGCCGGCGAACGGCTGCCGTGACAGCGGCTTGTCCATGCGGTGAAGTGACGGGCTCTGGACGAACGGCTGGGTGAGCCGCGGGTCCGTCGCGAGCGCGTCGAGCGTCGCGTAGACGTTACCGCAGCCGTCGACGGCGAGGCTCGTGCCGCCGACGTTCTGCACGGAGCCGCTGCGCGCGACGGCACGCGACGTCGAAGACCCGTGCACCGTGCCGGCAGCAGCGAAGACCTTCATCGCCGTTCCACCCGCGGCGTGGCAGCCCTCGAGACACGGCTGGCCGGCGAGGTGACTCCGCGCGTGCGCGCTCGACACGGTGAGCTCCGCGTCGAAGGGCGGCTCCTCGTCGCAGCCGGCGCCGCCGCCGTCGAGCACCGCGACGGCCGCGTCGGCCTCGCTCGCGCCGACGCTCGCGACGGCGAGCGGCGGATCGTAGGCCGCCGGATCCGACGGGAGCTCCGCGCCGAGCCCGCAGCCGGCGAGGGTGAACGCCACGAGCGCCGGTGCAACGTCCCAGGGTGAGCGACTCATCGAACGAAACCGACGGTTTCACGATGATAGCGAGGCGATCCGGCCGCGGCCTGCGGTGAATCGTCGCGGCCCGGTGATCGATCCGGCGGGCACCGACATTACAGCGTCACGAGCGAATGACTACGTCCGCATCACGACTCTTCGCGTTGGCCCTGTTCACGGTCGCGTGCTCGTCGAGCGAGACGACCGGCACCGGACACGGCCCGGCTCCCGTCGAGACGCCTGCCGACGGGGGCACCGCGGTCGCCGACGGAGGGCCGCCGCGCATCCCGGCGCAACCCACGGACGGCGCCGTTCTCATCCTGGGCTGCGGCGCCGATTGCGTCGCGCCGCGGCGCTGCAGCATCGCTTCCGCGACGTGTCTCTACGAGGGAGCGTGCCTCGCCGACGGCGACTGTGACGGTGGGAAGAAGTGCAACTCCTCGGGCGTCTGCGAGGTGGGCGGCGACTGCGGTCAAACGACGCTCGAGATAGAGAAGGTGCCCCCCAACATCATGCTGCTCCTCGACCGGAGCGGAAGCATGAACGGCGACGCGGGCGGCGACACGCGCTGGAACGTCGCGAAGAGCGCGATCGGCAAGATCACGTCGGCGCTCGGCGCGAACATCCGCTTCGGGCTCGCGACCTACTCGTCTTGCGAGAAGGGCGGCTGCTCCGCGGGCAGCGTCGTGGTCCCCATCGCGCCCGACAACGCGACGGCAGTCGAGACGTTTCTCGCGAGCACGACGGACCAGCGCAGCTCCGACGGCAAGGGCCTCACCTCCGACGGCAAGCTGAAGTACCTGTGCGACAGCGGCGACCCGGAGACGAGCACGGGCAAATCGCTGTCCGCGCTCACGGCCGAACCGTCACTCATGGATCCGGCGCGCACCAACGCCGTCATTCTCCTCACCGATGGCAAGGAGAACGACGAGTGCAAGGGCGATTGCGACGGCGCGTGCGGCGCCGGCAAGCTCCTCGCGCAATCACCGCCGGTGAAGACGTATGTCGTGGGCCTCGGCGTGAGCGCGTCGGCACTCGACGCGATCGCCGAGGCGGGCGGCACGACCTCGTCGATCGCCACCGACGACCTCGGCCAGCTCTCCGGCGCCTTCGACACCATCACGAGCAGCGTCGATTCGTGCGAGTACACCGTCGGGACCGCGCCTCCCGACACCGACGGCCTCTACGTCTTCTTCGACAAAGCCCCGGTGTCCAAGGACCCCGCGAACGGCTGGTCCTACGCCTCCGCCGGCAAGAAGCTCGAGTTCAACGGCAAGGCGTGCGACCAGCTCCGCGCCGGATCGGTGACGAACGTCGACGTCGTGTACGCCTGCGCGCCGCCCATCCTGAAGTGACGCGCGAGCTCTCCATTGGGCGTCCGGGTTCGCCCGCCGCTCAGTCGTCGCCGCAATCGAGACGGCCCGTGCCGGTCTGCACGCTGGTGAAACGGAAGTCGCACACGCCGCCGGACCCGGATTGGAGGGTGCGGCTGTAGGTCACGGTCCAGTCCGTCGTGTCGAAAGAGGGCCGAGATCAATCGCTGCGGCTCTTCTTCAGCGGCTCTCGGTGGAAAGTGCGAGCACCCGGATTTCGAGGTCCCGCTTGATGGCGTCCCATCGGGCGGCATCGAGCCCATCGGGGAGCGGCTCGGCCTCGGCGTCGCCGAAGTACACGAGGCTCCTTGTGACGTGCCCCTCGTCGTGCTGCGCCCGCGTGCGTCGCGAAGCGCCGCGCGCCGACGCCCGCGCCGCGAAGGGCTCCCCCATGAACTCGATGTGAGCGCGCCCTCGAGCGTTGTGCTAGGGCCCCCCTTACCCAGTGGGAACTACGCGAGCGAAGCGAGCACGCCGAAGGCGGCGGGGGGAGCAGTTCGCCGAAGGCGAAGCTGCGGGGGGCCAAGGCCCCCCGTTAATAAACCCCTGGGAGGATCTTGTACGGGACTCGACGGCAGTATTCTTCCCAGAATTTGCCGTACTTCGTCCGGCAGCGCAGATCGTCGCGGCTGGCGCGATCGACCAGCAGGATGGTCAGAAACATCAGATAGAAGTACGGCAGGAAGTTCGACGCGCCCGCCGTCAAGCTCCAGGTCAGTGCCAGGGTGAGCTCGGCGACGTAATGAAAGTGTCGCGCGACGCCCCAGAACCCCGACACGAGCAGGATGTTCTGGTGCTTCTTTCCGTCTGCCGTCGTGTACTCGGCGAGGATCATCTCCGGCGGCTTGCCCCACACCGTCGTATTTCCGTTCGAGCCGCGCACTCGCTCGCGCTGCGCATCGGCGGTGTGCCCCGCCCAGATCGCGCAGCCGCCCAGCGCGAGTAGACCGATCGTGAGCGGCCAGCCGAGCTCCCTCGGGTGCTTCACCAGGTACTGCGCGGTGATCGTGTAGACGCCGGGCACCCACGCGAGCACGCCCCAGCAGATGTAGTAACCGAAGCGGTCGTGCATCACGTCGAGGGACGCGAAGTAGCCGCCCTCCCAGCTGAAGAACTCGAAGAGATACACGACCTGGAGCACCACGGTGACGAGCATCGACGTCGCGACGTGCCCGAGCGTCTGCCACTGGTACCCGGCGAACGAGATCACCATCAGGCTCCAGCCCATCATGCTGATCCGGCAGTTGAAGAACTGCTTCAGGTTCACACCGAACACCGCGGGGTGGAGCTCGACGCCCCAGAAGTAGTCGAGGACGACGTTGCCCGAGCTCCCCGCGTCGGAGGTCGACGGCGCGTAGATCCCCTTGAAGTAGAGAACCCAGCAGAGAACGAAGATCGCCGCGCACAGGGTGATGAGCAGCTCGCCGAGGTGCTCGTACACGATGCCCGGGGAGAACCAGCCGAGCCCGAACGACGCGCCGAAGAAGGCCGCGTGCGTGATCACCCACGCGGTGACGGCGTTCAGCTTGTAGCGGGGGCGATGCCCGGTCGGCGTCACCGGGCCTTCGTGGATTCTTCCCGGCAGGAGCTGCAGGAGCAAGAGCTCGAAGCCGGCGAACACCAGGATGATCTTCACGGCGACCCACGTCGGATGCGGGAACCGATGCACGACGGTGGAGAGTCCGTCCGCGGTGAGGAGCCGGAGCAGCGAGCCGTCCAGATACGTGCAGGTGATCCAGAGGAGCATCACCGCGGCCGGCGTCACGAGCACCAGCGAGAGCGGCGCGATCGTCCTCCGGAAGGTCTCCGCGAGGCGGCTCTGTCGTTTGCCGGACCAGGTCGGAGCCGCTTCGCGGTCTTCGGTCTGCATGGGTGCCGGAGAATAGTCGCGGTCTCCGGATCCCGTTACATGTACTCTGGCGGCGTGCGACCCGCGTACGCCTTTGCGCCTCTCGCCGTCCCGATCGCGGCGGCCCTCGTCTTCACCGTGGTTCCGTCGGGAGCGCGAATCCCGGCGTTTCTCGCGATGATCGGCGCCGGTGCCGCGATCGCGCTCGCTGCTCGGCAGAACCAGAAGCCGGGCCCGCGCATCTAGTAAAGGGGGCCCTTAGGCCCCCGCAGCTTCGCCTTCGGCGAACTGCTCCCCCCGCCGCCTTCGCGGGCTCGCTGCGCTCGCGTAGTTCCGCATCTTTGGTGCCTCCTGGACGGCGGTGGCGTCGATGCGGAACTACTGAAACCGACGACACGCGTTCAGTGGGGGTGCGCCATGCGCGCGTGCAACCAGCGGATCCCCATGACGGTTCCGACGCCGATGCCGAGCGCCGCGCCGAGGCCGCTCGCGAGCCCGAGCCCCATGACGAGCGCCGCGGCGCCCGTGGAGATCCCGGCCGTCGAGAGGCCGACCGCGGAGAGTGCGCCGACCGCGCCGATCGGAATTCCCACCGCCGCGAGCTGCTGTCCGAGTTTCTCGCCGCGCTTCTTCCAGTCGCCTTGATCGGCGGCGTGCGCCTCACCCAGCGCTCTCGCGCATTCCTCGAGCGCGGCGAGCTGCTGGTCCTCGATCTCGAGGGCGCGCGCGAGCGACGCGATCTCCGCGCGCTCGCTCGTCGCGTACTCACCGTCGGCGTAGGCGAGGGCGAGGCAATCGGAGATGAGCGTGAACCGGAGGGGAGACGCCTTCAGCGCGTCCAGGTGACGCTCCACCATCTTCGTCGGGCGATGCGCGGTATCGAGGATCTGCTGCGTCTCCTTCGCCGGGAGCTCGAGGGCCCGGCAGAGCCCGCGCAGATTGTCCATCTCCTCGGGCGTGAGGGAGACGTCGGCGCCCGCCATCGACGCGATGATCGTCAGGTAGTCGACCCGCTCCGCGAGAGGGATGTCGTGGGCGTCGTGCGTTTTCGTGGAGGTCACGGGCGGTATCATACAGCGCACGGTCCGGGTTGTCCGCCGCTCAGGCGACGTCGACGCCGGCAGCGCGAAGCAGCGCCGGTAGCTCGCGCATATCGTGAAAGACGCGGGCGCCGAGGCGCTCGAGCGCGTCGCCGCGTGTCCCGCCGCTGAACCCGAAGACAGTGAGGCCCGCGGCGAGGGCAGCCGTGACACCGGGAACGCTGTCCTCGACGGCCACGGTTGCGCCGGGAGCCGCACCGAGCGTCGCGATCGCCTTCAGATAGACGTCGGGCGCGGGTTTGCTCCGGGCGACGTCGGCGGCGCTGAATAAATTCGGCGCAAACGCGTCGAGCAGACCGATCGACGTCAGCTTGAGCGTCATCTCGTCGCGACTCCCGTTGGACACGACGGCGTGGGGTGTCCGGACCGCCCGGACCGCCTCCACCGCACCGGGGACGGCGTGGAGCTCTCGACGGAACGCCGCGCTCTGTCGCTCGTCGAACTCGTGCTCGTAGCCGGGAGACGGCGTCCAGCCGTACTCGTCCTGGATGCGCGCGAAGCGTTCACGCATCGAGACGCCGTTGAACCGGAGCAGCGTCGCGTCCACGTCGAGCTTCGGCCCGGTGGTGCCCACGAGCTCGACGAAGACGCGGTTCACGACCGGCTCGGTGTCGACGAGGACGCCATCGCAATCGAACAGAGCGAGGTGACATTTCATGGCTCGAGGCGGCGACTCTACACCGCCTCGTGTGTCCGCCAGCGACGTGCCTTCGCGTCGTCGGGCGATCAGCCGAGGACGGCGCGTACCTTGGCGGTGAGCGACGCGACGGTGATCGGCTTCTGCAGGTACGCGACCTTGGACTCGAGCACGCCGTGACGGACGATGCTGTCGTCGGTGTACCCCGACATCCAGAGGACGAGCATGTCCGGTCTCAGCGCACGAAGACGGGTCGAGAGCTCCGGACCGCTCATCTGCGGCATCACGACGTCACTCAGCAAGAGATGGATCGTGCCGCGATACTGCTCGGCGTGAATGAGCGCCTCGCCCGCGTTGCGCGCTTCGAGCACGTGATACCCGTTCTTGCGGAGGATGGTGCACGCGAGAATGCGCACCTGGTCGTCGTCCTCGACGATCAGGACCGTCTCGTGTCCCCGGGGCGCGGCGGGCGATTCCGATTTGCCGACCGTGTCCGCGACGTCTTCCACCCGCGGCAGGTAGATCTTGAACGTCGTGCCCTTCCCCATCTCGCTGTAGAACCAGACGTTACCGCCGCTCTGCTGGACGATACCGAACACCATCGAGAGGCCGAGACCGGTGCCCTTCCCCTTGTCCTTCGTGGTGAAGAAGGGCTCGAAGATCCGCGACTGGAGCGTCTTGTCGATACCGGTGCCGGTATCGGTGACGGCGAGCATCACGTAGCGCCCTGCCGGGAGCCCGAGCGTCTGCTTCGCGCTGTCCTCGTCGAGCGTCACGTCACAGGTCTCCATCGTGAGCTTGCCGCCGCGGGGCATCGCGTCGCGAGCATTCACGACGAGGTTCATGATGACCTGCTCGATGCTTCCGCGATCCACGCGGACTCGGCCGAGCGACGGCGCGGGCAAGCTCACCAGATCGACGTCCGCGCCGAGGATCCGCTGGAGCATCGCGTCCATGCTGACGAGGACGTCGTTGAGGACCAGTACCTTGGGGTCCATGACCTGCTGGCGGCTGAACATCAGGAGACGCCGGGTCAGATCCGCTGCGCGGCCTCCCGCCTTCCGGATCTCCTCGAGTTCGTGCCTCGTCGGATCGTTCGCCGCGAGGCCCATGAGCAGCAGATCGCTGTAACTCAGCACGACCGAGAGGATGTTGTTGAAGTCGTGGGCGACGCCGCCCGCGAGGAGACCGATGGCCTCCATCTTCTGCGACTGGCGGAGCTGCTCCTCGGTCCGCTTCAGCTTCTCGTCGGCGCGCTTCGACTCCGTCATGTCGAGCGAGAGGATGCAGATGCCGTCCGGCACCGGCACGATGCGAAGGTCGAACCACCCCTTCGAGCCGTCCGGAAACTGGAAGTCGATCTCGATGTTGTCGGGCTTACGGGTCTCCATGCAGCGGCGCAGGACCGAGAAGAACAGGGCGTTCTCGAGGCCCGGATAGGCCTCCATCATCGTGCGGCCAATGAGCTGGTCGCGCGGCAGCTGACCTTGCTTCTCGAGCGCGTCGTTGACGTACAGGTACTTCCACTCGAAGCTGATGACCTGGCAGCCTTCCTGAAGGCTGTCCAAGACGTCTCGAGCGATCTTGTCGAGCGACTGCATCCCTGAACCCTCTGCGCCGGTTCGCGTGTGCGCTCCGGTCGGCGCTCTCGAAAAAATCGAGCCGCCAAAGCCAGGCTAGACCCTGCCGACCGCAGGCGCTACAGCTCGATGTTGGAGCGTGATTTCCCTCGCAAGAAACGCGGGCGGGCCGCTGCAAACCGGGTCAGCACGAACCGGGCGGGCCACCGGGATGAGTCGGAGGGTGGCTGCTTTGTCGAACACGGCACAGTAAGGCTTGCTATACGGCTCGCACATTCGGGCGACACGCCTCGAGCGCGAAGCCCCAAGTTTACCGATTGAGCCCCCGTTTCCCGGCTGGCAAGATGACGTGCTAGTGCTAATGGCGTCAGCCCCCCGCAACCCATGATGACAATCAACAAACGTCAAAAGGAAAAGCAGCGACAGGAACGACAAAAGGACAAGGAGCAGCGCCGCAAGGAGCGGCGGGACATGCCGAAAGATGCGAAAGACGCCGAACCCGGTATCGATCCGGATATCGCCGGAATCGTTCCAGGCCCCCAGCCCCTTCCCGAGGGGTTCGAAGACGACGCCTGAGCATCCCTTGCCCAGCCTGACGGACTGAAACGCCGAGCGGCCAACGGCTTGCTCGGCGGTTGCTTTCGTGGCACTTGGCAGGCCGTGGCGCAGGTAGTCCAGCGGGCACGAAGCGGTGCCCCGCTGCCAGGCGCCCGAGCCCGATGGGAGCGGCGATTCTGGCTGGCCCTGGCCGCTGCAGCCACCTTGCACGCCGTCTTCGCGTTCATGGTGAGAAGGCAGCCGGCGCTCCAGACGGCGAAGAAGCAACACCACGACTATCTCGAGGTGTCGCTCGTAGACGAGCTGCCACCTGCCGCCGACGAAACCCAGGCAACGACGGTCCCGGAGGCCGAAGCACCGTCGATGCCGGGACGGGTCGCTGCACTCGACCGAGCGGCGCCCGGTGCGAGAGAAATCGTGGCCGAGCCGGCCGCGCCCGCGGACGAATCAGAGGCGATTCCGCCGTCGGTAACACCGCCCTCTGCCGGCAGCGCGAGCGCCGATTCGACCGGGCCGCGCGCGCTGTCACTCGATGCGATCGGCCTCGGGGGCAACAACGCTTTCTTCGGCATGAAGGGCATCGGCGACGCGCCGGCTGCGCCCGCTCCGCGCCCCGCCGCATCCGGTGAGGTGCCGACCCGTACCGAAGTCGCCGAGCGACGTCTCAAGCAGTATCTCGTCGTCGGGATGCTCGAGCACGACCGGGCCACGGGCGGCTCGCGCAACGGCGCGGTCGTCACCGCGCTGCGTGACGCCGCGATGCTCATCGACTCCCCCGTGAACGGCCAGGCCGAGTTCGTCGCGACCGTCGACGCGGCGGGCCTCGTCACGGCGCTGCGCCCGACCCGCGTCACGTCGAACGCCGCGAGCTGGAAGAACGTCGCCGCGCGCGCACTGAAGGAGCTGGCGAAGAAACATCTTCGCGTACCCGCCGGCGCCAACGGGCTCGAGGTGCGGCTCGCGCTGACATCGAAGATCGCGTTGCCGAGCGGCAGTACATCGGTTGGCTCCATACACACCGTACCGCTGCTCACCCCCGACGGAACGCGGCTGAGCCGTCTCGAGCTACCGCCCGAGAGCAACAAGCTTCCCGATCAGGGTGATCCCGGCGCGCTCGGAACCCCGCTCGTGAGACAGCCGATCTCCGGAAGCGGGCTCGACGGAGATCTCGCAGATATCGGCGGAATCAGCCGCCGCGTCGTGCACGTCTCGATCACCGACGAGCGGCCGCTCTGATGCATTCGGCCACACGCCGCGCATCGAGCGTCGGTGGCTCGCGTCCGTAGACGGCTCCGAGACCACTCTCGCGCCTCGCGAGCGACGGCACGTTCGATGCACTGCTCCGTCACCGTCTGGACGGACTGAACGAACACCGTCCGAAGGAGCTGGTCATGGGTTTCATCTGGATGCTGATCGTGGGTCTCATCGCGGGCGCTCTCGCCAAACTCGTCATGCCGGGCCGCCAGGGCGGAGGCATCGTTCTCACGATGCTTCTGGGCGTCGTCGGCGCCTTCGTCGCAGGCGCGCTCGGACGTGCGGCCGGCTGGTATCACGACCCGGGCGACGGCCCCGGGATCATCGCGTCGACTGTGGGCGCACTGCTCGTGCTCGCCATCTACGGCATGGTCACCCGCCGCCGCGGCCTTCTGAGCTGAGAAATAGGCGCCGGGAAACGGGGCCGCCCTTGACCCGGCCAGGTCGCGGCGCCAGGATATCCGCGCATTCGGATATCCGGATAAATGCCGCTCTCCCAGTACGTCGAAACACTGGCCCTTCTGGGCGACGAAAGCCGGCTCAGGCTCTGTGCGTTACTGCGCGAGCGAGAGCTCTGCGTGACGGATCTGGTTCGCGTCACAGGGCTCTCGCAGTCGCGCGTGTCGACCCACCTCGGGCGGCTACGAGAAGCGGGTTTCGTTCGCGATCGACGGAAGGGTCCGCAGTCGTTCTACGCCCTCGCGAGCGAGTCCTTGCCGAGCGCGGCGCGCACGCTCCTCGATGATGCGGCGCGCTCCGGCGATCCGACGCTCGACGGCGATCAGGCGCGGTTGCACGAGCTCGAGACGGAGCGCCGTGACGGCCTACCGGAGTCGGTCGCGGACGAGCTCGAGCGTTACTACTCGCCGGGTCGTACCTGGCAGTCGCTCACCGTCGGCCTCGCGGCGTTGCTCGAGCTCGGCAGCGTGCTCGACGTGGGCTCGGGTGACGGCGCGGCCGCGAGCTCGCTTGCGCCGTATTGCCGTTCGCTGACGTGCATCGACACCAATGCGCGCCTCATCGAGGTCGCCAGGGACCGGCTAGCGAAGTTTCCACACGCCGAGGCGCGCGTCGCCGACGTGCATCGGCTGCCGTTCGACGACGCGTCGTTCGACACCGTGCTCGTCTTCCACACCCTGACGTACGCCGAGGATCCGCCCCGCGCGCTCTCCGAATGCGCGCGGGTGCTCGCGCCGGGCGGCAGGCTCGTCGTGCTCTGTCTCGACGAGCACCGCCAGCGTGAGGTGACCGCGCCGTACGGCGAACGCCACGCCGGTTTCTCGCCCGACGCGGTGAGACGGATGCTCGACGGCGCCGGCCTCGACGTCGCGGTCACCGAGGTCGCGTGCCGCGAGAGCCGCAAACCGCATCTCCAGGTCGTGCTCGGCATCGCCGACAAGCCCGACCCTTCATCGACGAAGAAGAAAAGAACGAAGGACAGCTGATCTTGGCCTCCAACTCGAGCACGACGCCCCGCCATCATCCCCTCGCGGATCTTCTACGCCGCCGGATCGCCATCATCGACGGCGCGATGGGCACCACCATCCGCACCTACGGCATGACCGAGGCCGACATCCGCGGGAACCGCTTCGAGAACTCGAAGAAAGACCTCCTGAACAACGGAGATCTGTTCTCGCTCACCCAGCCGAAGATGATCGGCGACATCCACCGTCGCTTCCTCGAGGCCGGCGCCGACATCATCGAGACGAACACCTTCGGCGCGACCAGCATCTCCCAGAGCGAGTTCTTCGTCGACGATCCTCGCGAGCACGGCGGCAAGAAGGACCCCGAATTTTATCAGAAGATCCTCGAGGACAAGTTCCTCGACGACCTTGCGTGGGAGATCAACGAACAGTCTGCGCGCCAGTGCCGCGAGTGGGCCGATCGCGTCGCGAACCAGGACGGCAAGCAGCGGTTCGTCGCCGGCGCCATCGGGCCGCTCACGGTATCGCTCTCCAACTCGCCGGACGCGGACGACCCCGGGTTCCGCGTCGTCACGTTCGATCAGGTGAAGGCGGCGTACATCCAGCAGATCCGCGCGCTCATGGCCGGCGGCTCAGACGTGCTCCTGGTCGAGACGATCTTCGACTCGCTCAACGCCAAGGCCGCGCTCGTCGCGATCCGCGAGGTCTTCGACAAGGAGAAGAAAGAGCTCCCGGTCATGATCTCCGCCGCGGTTGGACGGGGCGGAGAGACGATGATCTCCGCGCAGACGATCGAGGCGTTCTGGAACGCCGTGAAGCACGTGAAGCCGCTCTCCGTCGGGCTCAACTGCTCGCTCGGTCCGGACCTCATGTACCCCTTCCTCGCCGAGCTCGCGGAGAAGTCCGGGGCGGCGATCTCGTGTTACCCGAACGCCGGCTTGCCGAACCCGCTCTCGCCGACCGGCTTCGACCTCGAGCCGAAGGACATGGCGCGCTACCTCGGCGAGTTCGCCGACGGTCACCTCGTGAACATCGCGGGCGGCTGCTGCGGCAACACGCCGGAGCACATCGCGGCGATCGCGCGAGCCCTCGCCGAGCGCGCACCCCGCGAGCTTCCGCCGGAGAAGGCCGAGACGAAAGAGACGGAGACGGAGACGAAGCCGCTCCCCTTGCGCCTCTCCGGTTCCCAGCCGTTCACGCAGCAGCCCGGCGTCTTCCTGATGATCGGCGAGCGCACGAACGTCGCCGGCTCGCCCAGGTTCGCGAAGCTCATCAAGGAAGGCAAGTACGAGGAAGCGGTGAGCGTCGCGCGACAGCAGGTCGAGAACGGCGCCAACGTCATCGATATCTGCATGGACGAGGGCATGATCGACGGCGTCGCCGCGATGTCGCGGTTCCTGCAGCTGCTCGGCAGCGAGCCGGAGGTCGCGAAGGTGCCCTTCATGGTCGACTCCTCGAAGTGGGAGGTCATCGAGGCGGGCCTGAAGTGCCTCCAGGGCAAGGGCATCGTGAACTCCATCTCGCTCAAGGAAGGCGAGGACAAGTTCCGCGAGAACGCGCGCGCCGTCCTGAAGTACGGAGCCGCGGTGGTCGTGATGGCCTTCGACGAGAAGGGACAGGCCGCGACCTACGAGGACAAGACGCGCATCTGTGAGCGCGCCTATCGCATCCTGGTGGACGAGGTCGGTTTCCCGCCCGAGGACATCATCTTCGATCCGAACATCCTCACCGTCGCGACGGGGATGGAGGAGCACAACAACTACGCCGTCGATTTCATCAATGCGACGCGCTGGATCAAGGCGCATCTCCCGCACGCGAAGGTGAGCGGCGGCGTCTCGAACGTGTCCTTCAGCTTCCGCGGGAACAACCGCGTTCGCGAGGCGATTCACTCGGCATTCCTGTTCCACGCGATCGCCGCGGGCATGGACATGGGCATCGTCAACGCCGGCATGCTCGAGGTCTACGAGGAGATCGAGCCTGAGCTGAAGGAACTCGTCGAGGACGTCCTCCTGAACCGACGCCCCGACGCTACGGAGCGCCTCGTCGATTTCGGCGAGCGGCTCAAGACCGAGGGCGCGATCGCCGCCGGCGGTCCCGCGGAGAAGAAAGAAGAGGAGTGGCGCAAGGGCACCGTCGAGGCGCGCCTCTCGCACGCGCTCGTGAAGGGCATCGACGGCTTCATCGACGCGGATACCGAAGAAGCGCGCGCGAAGCTCGGACGCCCGCTCGCCGTCATCGAGGGGCCGCTGATGGACGGCATGAGCGTCGTCGGCGATCTGTTCGGCGCGGGCAAGATGTTCCTGCCCCAGGTCGTCAAGTCGGCGCGCGTGATGAAGAAGGCCGTCGCGTACCTCACGCCGTTCATGGAAGAAGAGAAGGCGGCCCTCGCCGCGGCCGGCCACACCGTGCGCACCCAGGGCAAGATCGTGCTCGCCACCGTGAAGGGTGATGTGCACGACATCGGCAAGAACATCGTCGGCGTGGTGCTCGCCTGTAACAACTACGAGGTCTTCGACATGGGCGTCATGGTCCCCTGCGAGAAGATCCTCGAAAAGGCGAAGGCCGTGAACGCGGATCTCATCGGCCTCTCCGGGCTCATCACGCCGTCACTCGACGAGATGACCCACGTCGCGCGAGAGATGGAACGCCAGGGTTGCACCTTGCCGCTTCTGATCGGCGGCGCGACGACCAGCAAGGCGCACACCGCCGTCAAGATCGCGCCGCACTACAGCCAGCCCGTCGTGCACGTCGTCGACGCGAGCCGCGCCGTCCCGGTCACGACGAGCCTGCTCTCGGACGAGGGCAAGGCCGCCTTCGTCACCCAGCACCGCGCCGAGTACGAAAAGATCCGGAAGCACCACTCCGCGCCGAACTTCAAGCTCGTCTCGATCGAGGCCGCGCGCGCGAAGCGGACTCCGATCGACTGGAGCGTCGAGAAGCCGCCGGTGCCCGAGTTCACCGGCGTGCGCGTCCTCGACGGCTTCTCGCTCGCGACGCTGCGCGAGTTCATCGACTGGACGCCGTTCTTCCGGACCTGGGAGCTCAAGGGAAGCTATCCGCGCATCCTGGAAGACGAGAAGCTCGGCGAGCAGGCGCGCCAGCTCTTCGCCGAGGGCAACGCGCTCCTCGACCGGATGATCCGCGAGAAGTTCGTCACCGCGCGCGGCGTGTACGGCTTCTTCCCGGCGAACGCCGTCGGCGACGACGTGGAGCTCTACACCGACGAGTCACGCCGCACGGTGCTCGAGCGCTTCCACTTCTTGCGCCAGCAACGTCAGAAGGACCACGACGACCCGTACTACTGCCTCGCCGACTTCGTCGCGCCCAAGGACTCCGGCGTGAAGGACTACCTCGGCGGTTTCGCCGTCACGTCCGGCATCGGGCTCAAGGCGGTCTGCGATCGCTTCAGGGCCGAGCACGACGACTACAACGCGATCATGGCCGAGGCGCTTGCCGATCGACTCGCCGAGGCGTTCGCGGAGTGCTTGCACAAGCGAGTCCGTATCGAGTGGGGCTACGGCCGGAGCGAGTCGCTCACCAACGAAGATCTCATTCACGAAAAGTATCGCGGCGTCCGACCCGCGGCGGGCTACCCCGCGTGCCCCGACCACACCGAGAAGGGACCGCTCTGGAAGCTCCTCGACGTCGAGAAGAACACCGGGATGCTGATCACGGAGTCCTTCGCGATGTGGCCGGGCTCGAGCGTGAGCGGCCTATACTTCGCGCACCCCGCGTCCCGGTACTTCTCCGTCGGCAAGATCGACCGCGATCAGGTCGCCGACTATCACACCCGCAAGGGCATGAGCGTCGCCGAGGTCGAGCGCTGGCTCGCGCCGAACCTCAATTACGAATAGAGATTTCGCTGCGCGGCGGCACCGGCTCTCCAGGACACGCCGTTCCGTCGCGAACGACGAGCTGGCACAGGTTGGCGCAAGCTCCCCTTCCGTCCAGCGTATTTGCCGGGCGCCGAGCGTGGTACGATTGTCGCAACCCGGAGCCCCACCCCATGCGACTCTCCGACCGTTCGCTCCACGCCTGGACAGCAACCTTCTACGCCGCGCTCGGGCTCACTCCGGTCGTCGCGTGTGGAGGCACGGTCGTCGAGCAAAGCGACGGCGGGAGCGCGTCCGGTGGCCATTCGAGTGGGGGGCTCCCTGCCGGCGGTGCCGGCGGCGGCACGTCGACGGGCGGCAGGGTCATCAGCGACGGCGGAACGACGTCCGCGGGCGGCAGGGGCGCCGGCGGTTTCGTCAACGTCGACGGCGGAACGACGTCCGCGGGTGGAACGGTGATCAACGTCGGCGGTACGAGGGCAACCGGCGGCGCTGCGGGCGTCGGCGGAGGTCTCGTCCCGTGCATACCAGAGACGGACGCCGGCACTCTCGGCGGCTACGAGACATGCCAGGGCGGCGTGCTCCACCGCACGAAGAAGGCAGAGTGCCCGAGCAGCATTCCGCGGCCCGGCATCATCGTTCCCTCGACGGGAGGCGCACCGTCGACGGTAAACCAGTGTCAGCGCGACGCCGACTGCACCGAGAAGCCTCACGGTTTCTGCGAGCCGGGTACCCAGATCCTGGCCGGTTTCTGCAGCTACGGCTGCATCGACGACAGCGAGTGCATGGCGGGCCAGATCTGCGCCTGTGGCGATCCGATCGGTCGCTGCACCAACGCCGCCTGCACGGTGGACTCGGAGTGTGCGACCGGGCTCTGCGCGAGCTACGTGCCTGCGCCAGGCTGCCCGGGAATCGCCTTCGCGTGCCAGTCGGAGGCCGACACCTGTCTCAGTGACGCGGACTGCGCTCTCGCCGCGTGCAACTACGACGCGGCGAAGAAGGCGCGATTTTGCGACACGCTCCACTGCTCCGTCGGCCGTCCCTTTCTCGTCGGCGGAGCGGCGCGGCTCGCCGCTGCGGTGGAACGCACCGATTTCCGCTCCGAGCTCCGTCCCGACGTGCGCGCCCTCGACGCCGGCGCACGCGACGCGATCGGCGCGTACTGGACGGACATCGGGCTCATGGAGCACGCGTCGGTGGCGGCGTTCGCCCGCTTCGCGCTGGAGCTCTCGTCGATGGGCGCTCCTGCGGAGCTCCTCGCCGCGACCGACACCGCGATCCTCGACGAGATCGCGCACGCGCGCGACGCCTTCGCTCTCGCGGGCGAATACGCCGGGCGAAACCTGGGCCCCGGCGCGCTCGACTTCCGCGACGCGCTCGCCGGCAGATCGCCCCTCGACGTCGTGCGTACCGCGATCCTCGAGGGCTGCATCGGCGAGACCGTCGCTGCCGTCGCCGCGAGCGAGGCGCTCGCCGGCGCGACGGACCCCGCCGTGCGTGCCGCGCTGACCCGCGTGGTCCCCGACGAGACGCGCCACGCGGAGCTCGCGTGGCGATTCGTCCGCTGGGTCGTCTCCGACGGCCCGGCGGCGCTGCGCTCACGTGCGGCCACCGAGCTGGTCGAAACCGTGGAGCAAGCGCTTGCGGACGCCGGCGCTGCACTCGCCGCACCGGCGGACGTCCATGCCGCACTCGCCGTGGAAGCGCACGACGGCAAGGACGAGCTCCGCGCGCACGGCGTGCTCACGCCGCGTGACAATGCCGAGGTCCGGCTGCGGGTGCTCGAGGACGTCGTGGCGCCGTGCGCCCGCGCCCTCCTCGCGTCGGTTCAGCGCGGCGCGGTGATGCCCGTTGCCGCGGGCGCCATGCCGACCCTGTAATCCGGGTAGCGCAACGTCACGCCCAGGCGCGCGAGCGCGCGCGACGCGTCGATCTTCCGGTCGGCGCGCAGCGAATCGTGAACGTCGCCGAGCGGCACCGAGGGCGGTAGCGGCACGCCGTACGTCTCGCAGACGAAGCGCACCACGTCGATGTGCGGGGCCGGTGCCAGATCGCCTACCACGAACGTCTCGCCGCGCACGGCGGCCGCAGCGAGCAGGAGCTCCGCGAGATCCTCGACGTGGATGCGCGACAGGATGCGGCTCCCGTCGCCCGGGATCCGGTGTTCTCCGCGCAGGATGCGCATGTGGAGCCCGCGGTCGGGGCCGTAGATCCCCGGACAGCGAAGCACCGTCGCGCCGTGGGCGCGATGAATCGCTTCCGCGTCGAGGATGCGCCGTGCGCGCTCCGCCGGAGGGTCGGGCAACGGCGTCGTATCGTCGATCTCGCCTCGCCGCTCGCCGTACACGCCGGTGCTCGAGACGTAGGCGATGGAGTGCGCCGCTGCCAGGGTGGGTGCGACGCGCGCGTCGGTCTCGCCGTCGGGCGGAAACGCGATCACGACGTGTGTCGTCTCGTTCACCTCTTCGCCGATGCGCTCGTCGAGCTCCGGGCTGACGAGCACATGAACGCCGATCGCCTCGAGCCGCTCGCGCCCGCCGTCGTTGCGCAGCGTGGCAATGACCGTCGTACCGCGAGCCCTTGCCGCACGCGCCACCCGTGTCCCGGTGTAGCCGCACCCGAGCACCAGCACGCGCGAGTAAGTCATCGAGACGCATCGTTGTCCCGGCCGGACTTCGGCCACAAGCGCTGGCCGATGGTTTGCGCCCATTCGATGCGGCAAATGCACTCAGCGCACATGGCCTTGTTCGTTCGCACGCCTCTCTTGGGCTCACCGCTCCGTCGCGTTCTTAATGTGGTTTCTCGGAAAGCCGCGCGATGTACCGAAGAAGTCGGGACACCGCTCCCGCACCATCGAAACGGCTGAGAGCATGAGAACGGATCCAAGAACCCGTTCACCAGGAACCACGCGAAGGACCTTCAAAGGAGAAGATCAGGGCGACGCCCATGAAGAACCGCGGCACGGCAAGAAGAAGCGCAGTGACGTGAACTCCAATAAGGGACAGTTGGCCAGAGTACGCGGCAACACTCACTCTAGTGTCGGGGCGCCCCGAATCCGTCACCACTTTCGTCGAAAAAGAAAGAGAATCGACCGGCGTGCCTGGTTCGGAAAGCTATGCGGACCGGAACGGCGGGTTACTCTGCTGCTGGCGGAGGCGATGCGATGCAGCGTCCGATTGATCGGCAGTGACTCACCGTGGTACCGGTTGCCTCCCGAACCGGTACCGCCGACGCCGCGTACGACTCGAGCACCGCCCGGGGCGCCGTGCCACTTGTCTTTCGACGTGCGTGTCCGTGGTCACGAAAGCGAAAATTGTGTGGAGGGCAGGATGACTACTGGAGATCCACGGGCGAGTGATGTCATTGACGTGGAACTGCTATCCCGGTGGGCGGAGGGGAGCAGAGCCGCCGGGAATGAACTGGTCGAGCGACACTTCGCGTCCGTGCATCGCTTCTTCCGCACGAAGGTCGGGACCGACCTCGATGATGTCGTGCAGCAAACGTTTCTGGCTTGTCTCGAGGCGAGCAAACGCTATCGACAGAAGTCCAGCTTCAAGACGTTCCTGTTTGGGATCGCACGCAATCAGCTCTACACCCACTATCGTCAGGTCAAGCGCAGAAACACCATCGATTTCTCCGTGAGCTCGGCGAGTGACCTGTCTCCCTCGCCGACGAGCGCGCTCGCTGCGCGCGAGCATGAGCAGCTCTTCCTGCAAGCATTGCAGCGCATTCCGCTCGAAGCTCAGCTCATCGTCGAGCTGGTCTTCTGGGAAGAGATGGACGGGGAAACAATCGCCGAGGTGCTCGACGTGCCCACGAACACCGCATACAGCCGCGTTCGTCGCGCAAAGGCGCAGTTCCGCGACCAGTTTCTGGAGCTGGCGAAGTCGCCGAGTGCCTTTCGCATGTCCTTCGAGGCGCTCGACATGTGGGCCGCCGAGATCAGGGACAGGATGCCGGTGCGGGCATGCACGGAGGACCACGAACCATTCGCGTGCGCGGCTGTGGTCGTCGATCAACCGTCGCAGCAATGACGTGTCTGCGCGTGCAGCATGACTCCGCCCACGAGTTCCGCTCTGTATCGCCTGCTGGCGACCGTGTCGTCGAGCGAGAGCCCTCTGCTTTCCGTCGACCGTCGCCTCTCGCAGTCGCGCGTCTCGAGCGCTCTCTTCGGCTTCGACGCGAAACCCGTCGAAGTAGGTCCGTATCGACTGGTGCGTCGGCTCGGGATGGGTGGCATGGGCATCGTGTACGAGGCCGTCCACGGCTCGACCGGCGCGCGGGTCGCGTTGAAGATGCTGCGTGCGCAGGGCTTCTCGGCGTTGCAGCGCCTGAAGCGCGAGTTCCGCGTGCTGTCGGATCTCGATCACGTCAATCTCGTGCGCCTCTACGAGATGTCGGCCGAGGCCGGCACGCCATACATGACGATGGAACCCATCGACGGGGTGTCGCCGTTCGACTACGTGCACGCAAGCGGCGCGAAGGACGTCTCACGCATACGCTCGCTGCTGCGTCAGCTGGTCAACGCGGTCGGGTTCTTGCACGCGAACGAGGTGGTGCACCGCGACCTGAAGCCCTCGAACCTTCTCGTCACGGAAGAGGGTCGACTGGTGGTGCTCGACTTCGGCCTGGCGCGTTCCGTCGTCGAGAGAGAGCGAGGGTCCATGTCGGGCACGGTCCGTTACATGGCCCCGGAGCGTCTGCACGGGATGCCCGCCGACGAGGCGAGTGACTGGTTCAGCGTGGGCGCCATCGTGGCGGAGGCGCTGGCCGACGTCAGCGACGAGCGCGACGCCTCTTCTATCCAAGGTGACCGATCAGCCATGCCGGGCTGGCCGCAAGTGAACGACGAAGTCGACCCGCTGCGCTGCGAGCTCGCGGCGCTCTGCGCACGCCTCACCGCTCCGGAGGCTGGAGACCGTCCGCGAGCCGACGAGCTACGCGCGTGCCTGGGCCTGTCGGGACCTGAAACGAGCCCACATCCGTTGCGCGTGTTCGACGACTCGGCAGTATTCGTCGGCCGGGAAGTGGAGCTACGCGCTCTGCATGACGCTTACCAGGACGGCCTCGGCAACCCGGGCAAGATCGTAGTCGTGCATGGTGAACCCGGCATCGGCAAGACCGCGCTCGCGCGTCGCTTTCTCGCACGGCAGAGCGCGACGCAGCCGGTGGTCGTGCTCGCCGGTCGCTGTTACGACAGTGAATTCATTCCGTACAACGCGTTCGACGGAGTGATCGAAGGACTGGCGAGCGCCATCGAGGGAATGGCCGAAGATCGGCGATGCACGCTCGCGGCGTGCGTGACGCCCGAGCTATTGCAACTCTTTCCCGCGCTGCAAGTCGCCTTTCCACGACGCGTGCTGGCCAGCAAACCGCCAAGCCCGCAGTCGAGCGATAGGCGTCTACTGCGACGTCGAGCGTTCGTTTCGCTGCGCGGACTCCTGCAGACGCTCGCCGGGTGGCAGCCAGTCGTGATTCATCTGGACGACGTGCAGTGGGGCGACCACGACAGCGCCGACCTGCTGGACGAGGTATTCATAGCGTCGGGATCCGGAATCGTCGGAGTGCTTCTCTTCGTCACTTTTCGAACCGCAGACGCGCCCTACAGCCCATGCGTTCGAGCGCTCCTGCCGTCCGGCGCGGCGGCCGCGAGTCACGTCCAGGAGCTGCCCCTGTCCCGGCTCGACGAGCATGTTGCATTCGACCTAGCCAATGCTCTGGCGGGTTCGCGCTACACCCGACAGCAGCTGCTCAAGCTGAGTCGCGAGGCCGAGGGGAGCCCTCTGTTTCTGCGCGCGTTGCTCAAGAGACACGGCCAGACGGAGGGCGATGGCAGCTCCATGCTCCCCATGACGGCGCTGCTCGGCGCGGCGTTCGCGAGACTGTCGCCCAGGCAACGCGAAGTGCTCGAGCTCGTTGCGCTCTGTGGACGTCCGGTCGCTCGCGGCTTGCTGCTCGAAGCGGCAGAGAACTTGAGTCACGCGCCCAATTCCGTGGAGGCGCTCGCCGTGCTCAGGCAGATGGCACTGATCCGTGTCGTACCGGGTCACGCCTTCGAGTGCCTGCACGACCGCGTGCGGGAGGTGGTGATCGAACAGATCCGCGAGCCCCGCCGCGTGGCCGGCCACCTGGCACTCGCGCAGGCGGCCTCCCGAGCGTCGAACGCCGACGCGGAGTTCCTCGCCCATCACTACCGTGGCGCCGGGCGCCTGTCGGAAGCCGCGGAACATGCCGAGATCGCGGGAGACCGTGCCTTCGCCGCGCTGGCGCTGGAGCGTGCGGTGCGGCTCTACACGCTGGCTTTGAGCTTCGCGAGCGGGCGGAGGCCGGCCGCCCTTCTGGTCAAGCTTGCCGACGCGATTGCCTCCACCAGCGGTTGCGCCGAGGCCGCGCCTTTGTATTTGGAAGCATCGCAATCCGAGGCCATCGGCGAGGCGACGTGGCTGCGGGCGCGGGCGGCGCAGATGTATTTTCAAGCAGGTGATCGCGCGCGCGGCGTCACGGTCATGCGCCCGTTGATGCGCGCCATGGGGCTCCGGCCTCCGCGGACGCGTTTCGGCCTGCCGTTGCGGGCGCAATTGTGCTTGCTGCAGGTCCGCGTCACCTGGCGCATGAAATGGCCGCACCGGCGGCGCCTGAGCTCGACCGAGGCGCTCCACGTCGAGGTCTGCCTCAACCTGGCGCAGGTGCTACACGTGATCGATCCACTGCTCGCGAGTGTCTTGACCATCCACGTATTGCGCGACGCGCTTTCCGACGATTCTGTTGGAAGGCGCGCGCGGGCGCTGGCGCACTACGCTCTACTTCTCGTCGGACTTCGACCGAACGCTCGCGCTCACCTCGACGAGGTTCTCCATGAGGCGAGTCGGTTGGCCCTCCGGGCGACCGAACCGGACACCAAACACTGGATGCTGTTCCTGCGAAGCATCGTCGCGGTGAACCGCGTCGAATTCGTCGAGTCCACGCGCTTGCTTCAGCTGCTGTCGCAAGCCATCGACGACGGGTACATCGAGAGTCACTGGCTGCGACGCGAGCTAGTCGTGGGCTATTGCGCGACCCTCGCGCTCACCGGCCAGTTCCGGCAGATGGCCGAGACTGTCGCGCGGATGAAGACCCTCACACCGTACTGCGCCAACGCCTTCCAGGAGAGCCATATGCGCCTGAAGCTCGGCTTTCTATGGCTGGCGTCCGGCGATCCGGCCAGGGTCGGCGCTGAATTGCGCGCGCATGCACCACCCTCCCGGACAGAGGATGTGGACGAGTTCGCCGCCTACGCGATCTGGGTGCGGGTTCATCTGGCCCTTTTTCTCGGAGAGGGTCGAGAAGCCGCCGCAGAGCTGGATGCTCGCTGGGTCCTCCTGAAGGGCGCCGGATATACTCGGCTCGAACCCTGGCGTACGGGCTTCACCTTGCTTCGTGCCACTGCCGCACTTTCATGCTTGCGTACGGGCCATGACGCGCACCACGCGCGCATTGTGCACACCTGCCGAGGGCGCCTGTGCCGTTTTGCAGGTCCGTTCGCTGTGGCCGGTGTCCTGCTCCTGGACGCGGGCCTGTTGCACCTTCACGGACAGCGCGCTGCTGCCGCGTCCGTCTATGGGTCCGCCGCAGATGCGTTCGTAGCAGCGGCCATGTATGGCTATGCCGCTGCCGCGCGCATGCGTGGGGCGGAGCTGACGGAAGACGGTCCCGTGCCAGCAGGGCGCACGCCCGCTTGGTTTCGTGAAAACGACATTGCCGACCCGGCCGCGTGGGTTCGCATGTACGCACCAATCGGCGGGCGTCAATCCGCGTAGGGATCGGCGTGGCCGTCCTTGAAGAAATACATCTCCGTTTCCGCTCGCCCGTCGGGCGCGGTTCCGACCAGCGTGGCCATGAACGGGCCTTTCCAGTCTCGTGAGGCAACATTGAGGATACCCTGGACGTAACCGCGATACGCATCGACGTTCTCGTGCGTGATGGTCGCGCGACACATGGTCGATCGACATTCCAGCTCGCCGACTCGTGACCGAGGAGGAAGCCCCAGCTGGATTTGCTGTTCGGCGGCGGCTCGGGCAGTGCCGGTCCAGGCGCGGTCCTCTACCTCGTTCTGAAACTTCGCCTGCGTCGACGCGATCATCTCCGTTTCGGTGTGCGTCTCCGGCGGCTGTTGCGTCGGCGGCGCAGTTTCTTGAGGGTCGGGAGAAGAAACGGCGAGAGCGGCGCCGTTGCGACGCGCTGCAAGGCTCGCCGCTGCGGCCGAGTTTGCGACCAATCCGGTGAGCTCGACACGACCTTTCAGCTCGTCGACAGTCCGACGAAGATTCGCGATCTCGTCCGCTTGACCGTTCGCGCTCGGGTGCTCTCGGTCGGTTTTCCTGCTCGACAACGACGCCGCCGCGCCCAGCGCCGGCACCGCCAAGAGCCATAGCATCCGCGTCCTGTTCGTCTTCTGCATGTTCTTCACGGTCATGTTCCTCCGACTCCGTCGATGCATGAATTACGGCTGTCACGCTCCCACGCTTCGATCAGGTGTCCGTTCAAGCGCGGGCCGACGACGTGCCCCGCGTTTGCGGGATGGCGTCTCGCCGACTCGCAACGCGGGGCACGTCTTCACTCTCTCATGAGTTCCAGTCGAGGGTGTCCAGCTGAGCGCCCGCACCTGCGAACGAGCAATAGACGTACAGGTATCCGCCGGACGGGATGCTGGCGCCGGTGGATGTATAGTAGGTCGCGCCCTGGTTTACCCAGTTGAGCTGAGACCCGGCCCAGTAGCTCGTCGCGGTACTGTTGAGACCATACGTGGAGCAACTGAGAGCGTTGGCACCCGCACTTCCGGTCATGTGCACGGTCTTGGCGCCGGAGCTGTCGGTCATCAGGGGGACCTCCCAGTTGTGGCCGCCCGAGCAGGTGCTCTGGACGGCGCCGAAGAACTCGTTGAAGCACGACAGCGCGGCCCCTCCCGCGGGTTGCCCGGCGTAGCCGCCCACACATCGTGCGTCACTGACACCCGCGAAGGTCAGACAAACAACCGTCGCCGCCCATCCAATGGTGCTCTTTTTCATCTTGGTAAACATCGTTTCTCCGTTTTCTGTTCGAACGCCGGAGCGAAAGCTCCCTGACACGGCCAACGAACGAAGGTCCGCGGCCATCCCACTGGCGTTCTCGCCAGCGGGCGGAGGATCAGTACGGGTTCGTCCGATTTCTGTGCATCGTTTTGGAAGAAATCGAAAGGATCGCTCTCCACCCGATTGGACCCTGCTGAGGTCACCGGCGCGCTGGCGATACGCGGTAGGCGGTGGAAGGGCGTCGAGCGAGCACGAGGGGCCGGGCGCATGCGGCCGGCGGTCGCTCAGTCGAACCGACGCGCGTCGCGCCGAGACGCGAGCGCACCGTCGCGGGTCGACCAAAGGCCTGTCCGGCGAGCCGTGTCCATGTCTCGACGCCCACCGCGAACCGCGGGCGTCCCGTGCACACCATGTCCGACACGAACCGGGAAACGTCGCTTCTTTTCTCCATCCGGGAGCTCGAGGAGCTCGAGCGCGAACGCGTCCGCTCGGAACGCGCAACCGAGGACGCGCGGCGCCTTGCCGCCGAGTCCCGCGAGCGAGAACGCGGCGAGGGCGCGCGGCGCGAGGAGGCGCGGCGGCTCCGCGAGGAGGAGGAGCGACGTCGAGAATCCGAGCGAGCGCTGCACGAGGAAGCGGCTCGACGCGCCGCGCTGGAGCTTGCTGCGACGGAGCGCGTGCGCGCAGAGGTGGAGGCGCGCTCGGTCGCGGAGCTCGCCGCGGCGCGACGCGTCCACGAGGTCGACCTCGTGCGCCACCGCGCCGCGATCGTCCGTTCGCGTTACCGGTGGGCGGCAGCGGCGAGCGTCATGGCCACCCTGGTGGTCGGTGGAATCGCGACGCTCCTTTCGTCCGAGCTCCGATCGTCGGAGCGCGTGGCGCATGAACGAGCGACGGCGCTCGCGAGAGAGAACGAGGCGCATCGCCGGACGGCGAGCGAGCTCACGGAGACGGGCGCGCGGGTGCAAGCGCTGGAAGCCGAGCTCGCGGTGTGGCGTGCACGAGCAGAGACGCCCCCGCCGCCCGCGCTCACGGCCCACGGCCCTTCCGGACATCGACACCACGACGCCCACGGCGACACCACGCCGGCGAAGTGCACCAAGGACGGCGACCCGCTGAACGGCTGCCTCGAGTGAGTCGGCGCTATTCGCAGTCCACCATCTCGACGTCGTAGGCAATGGCCGGCGTGACGCCCGTCACCGACACCGAGTACGTCTTGCCCGCCGTGGTGGACCACCCCATCGGGTTGAAGCGCAACGCGTACTTCGAGCCGTAGCCCGACAGAAGCTGGGTCGTGGTGATCGCGAGCGGTGCGCCGTCGGAGGTGACGGTCACCTGTGCGGCCGAGAGATCGACGGTGTCGCTCTGGATGGACCATCCCGTCCCGTCGACGTTCATGGAACGCGCAGCGGTCATGACCTGAAACGGGATCTTGCCGGGCGCGGGCCATGCCGCCCAGGCCTTGCCGGCCTTGCCAGTGCCCCCGAGCGTCATCATGCACGAGCTCCGGTCGGTACCGCCGATGCCGACGGGGCCGAGCGAGTTGGAGAGCACCCAGCGGCGGTGCCCGAGCGTCGTCGGGTTTCCGGGGTCGAGCATATAGCCGTCGACCGACGTAACGGCGGGCGCCGTCCCGATGTTCGAGCCGTTGGCGGCGTCGGCGCCGTCCTGGGTCCAGCAGGTCCAGCTCATGGGCGGCGAATGGGACAGCATGCCGTTGGCGCGCATCATGAGCGCACACTGCTGGTCCTTCGCGTCCCGCGCGGGATCGTCGGTGACGTCGGGTAGACCGCCGAGAAAGCGATACAGATTCAGCACGCGGAGCGCGCTCGCTCGCGCGTCGGCCGACATGTCGCCCGCATCGCACGAGGCGACGCTGCCGCTCCACGTGCCTTCGCTCAGATCCGCGCGCTCGCTCTTCCAGCGAGTGCAGACGTCACTCGACGGATCTCCGCTCATGGCACCGGCAGCGCCGCCACCGGCGCTCGTCGGCCCGCCGCCGGCACTCGACGTCGCTCCGCCCGGCGCAGTATTGCCGCCACTCGACGTCACTCCGCCCGAGGCCGTCGTTCCGCCGCTCGCGCTCGGCTGTCCGCGGGCGGCCATCGGCAGCGCGCCGCCCGCACCCACCATGGCCGCGCCGCCACTCGACGTCGCTGGCAGCGCCGTTCCGCCTGCACCGGTTACCGGCGTGACGCCGCCAGCGCCGACGACGGACGTCGCTCCGCCCGCGCCGCTCGACGTGACGGCGCTCATGCCACCGGCGCCGCCGCTCGACGCGGGAAGCGAAGTTCCGCCGTCACTGCTGCACGCCGCGCACAGCGCGGCCACGATGGCTCCAGCGCGGAACGGGTGCCGCGCGACACGGCTCGGCCGTGCAACTGGCGCAAGGCGCGTCAAGTCCGTGCTCATTGAATCCTGGTGCTCTCGCTCGAAAGCGGGGATTCACGAGAGTGCAAATCCGGAGCCGCGTGCTCTTAGTAGCCCGAGGCTCGATTCACGAGGCAACGAAGTGCACGTGTGCACCCGAATGCACGTCCGGACCCGTCGCTGCACACTGGTCGACCCCGGCCACTCGATGGCTCCGGGGTCGACCGCATTGGTTCACTTGCAGAGGCTACTGAAACTCGCATAGGTGAGCCCGCAGACCTGGTCGTCCTGACTGGTGGCGACCCCCTGACAGTCCTTCTTCACAGCCGCATCCGTGATCTTGGTGCAGCAAGCGGTCAGGTCCGCGCACGTCTTGTCACTGCCCACGCCCGCATCGAACCCGCCGGTGGACGTCGAACCACCGGTGCCACCGGTCGTCATACTGTCGGTGCTGCCGCAGTCGCTCAGGCAGTTCTTCTGGATGCAGCTGGCGAAGTCACCGCTGATGCACGAAATGCATCCAGCACTCGGGGTGCAGTCCGCGTTGCACGGATCGGGGGCCTTCTCGGAACAGGTGATGAGATCCTTGCAGGCACCCCCGTTGAAGTTGCTGCCGTAGCAGGCATTCAACTCGGACGAGCACTTGTTCTGCATGCAGCTCACGCACTTCTGCTCGTCGACTGACGATGAGCCCGAGCCGTTCGAGGCCGCACACTTCGCGAACTGCGAGCTGCCTCCGCTGCTTCCGCTGTCACTCCCGCAGGCCACGGCCAGCACGGTCACCACGACGCCACCAAGCAGTGCTCTGAAGATCTTCATCGACGCATGTTCTCCTAGGGTTCACGTGGCGGCGAAGACCGCCACAGGATCGAGCATGCTAGGGCATCGTCGCCAGGCGCGGCAAGATCGCGTCCGCTACCTCTACCCCGCGCCAGCGTCGTCCCCGCATGCTCGTCGAAGTGCATCTACGCGAGTTTCGCGAACGAGCTTCCTCCGCGCTTCGTTCTCGGTCTTCGATCGCCCCGAATGGCGGCCAATTTGCGCTGGAATCGCAAGCACGTCCCAGAATCGTCACCATCGAACCGACGCTGTACTACCCGGTACTCACGTAGATATGACCATCTCGTTTCGAGATGACCGCGTGAGTGGTCAGTCGTGAGTCTGGATCGGTACCGGCGTGCCGTCGTCGTCCCAGACGTTTCCGCTCGAGGTGAGCGTGGTCTTGGTGCTCTTCAGGATGGGGCAATCATAGAACGAGTTTCGACCGAAGCGATTGCCCATGGCGGAGACGCCGGTGAGGCTGTCGCCGCCCTTGTGCGAGAAGTTGAAGGTACAGCCGCCGCCGTCGGCCCAGTTCGACTCGATGTGTAGATCACCGACGGCGCCGAAGTCCTGGGTGACCTGGATCGCGCTGTTCTGATCCATCGCCGCGACGAGGTCGTTGCCGACGATGTGGATGCCCGTGCCGGAGAGGATCTGGATCGCGTCGTTGTGAGTGGCGCCGCCGTTCTGATTCGGATCGGAGGCGAACGACATCATGTCGTGGATGTAGCTGCACTCGACGGTGCTGTTCGAGCCGACCTTCATGCCGTCGACACCGCCGTGGATGTTGGCCCGGCGGACAGTGATGTTCGAGCCGGCGACGCCGTCGAGGAAGGCCGAGGGGTGAGCGAGGGCGACCTCGGTGTCCTCGATGAGGATATCGGTGCCGGACGCGACGCGGATGCCGTCGCCGTTCGCGGTGGCGACGCCGCCGCGGACGATGCTGCGCATGACGTGGACATGGCTCGCCTTGATGACGAGGAATCCGTGGATGTCCTGGGCGTCGATGGTCGTCCCGTCCTGCGAGACGGTGACGTCGTTGTTGACGGTCGTCAGGGATACGCCGGGGGGGACACCGGTGTTGATCGCACTGGGGCGATCGCCGGGACACGACGGCGTATTGCCGCCGTCATCGCTGTTCGACGTACCGCCGCTGTTCGACGTACCGCCGCTGTTCGACGTACCGCCGCTGTTCGACGTGCCGCCGCTGTTCGACGTGCCGCCGCTGTTCGGCGTGCCGCCGCTGTTCGGCGTGCCGCCGCTGTTCGACGTACCGCCGCTGTTCGACGTGCCGCCGTCTGCGCCGTTGGAGTCGTTGCTGTTGGCGCCGCAGCCCGCGACGGAGAGAGCCGTGAAAAGGACCCCCAAGCAAGTCGAGGTAACCCGGCACTGGCGCTCCAGCGGGGCGCCGCCCCCACGACGTTGCGTGCGCATCGTCAGAGCGTACCCCCAGGCGGCGACGGCCGGAACCACGCAAGACGCGACCGCCGGTGTGCTCGGCGCCCCTACACGCTATCCAAAAGCCCGCGTCGCTAGCGCCGTGCGCGCGATACGCGCGGCCTTTCTGCGATATGTCGGATCGGCATATAGCCTGGAGGCTATATCGGAAAAACACTACAAATGAAGCGCCGCGGCCGGTGAGAAACCGCGGGCAACGGTGTCGACCTGGTGATGCCGCATCACGTGACGCCGGTCAGTCGCGCAGAGAGCGCTCGGAGCTTCTTGCGGGCTGCGCCGTCGTAGGCTTGCTCACTGGCTTCGGTGTCGCGGAGGCCGTTGAAGAAGCGCCCGGATGTGGCGTCGAGGGACGGGTCGACGACGAGGCGCACGGTGGCCTCGACGCCCTCTTCGAGGCTGCTCATCGGGCTGGGAACGATCTTGGTGGGCATGTAGGTCGCGGGGTGGAGCGCGTTGACGGTGACCCGCGCGTCGCGAAGCTCTTCCGCCTCGTCGATCGTCTCGAGGATCTGCGCGAGCTTGCTCTGACAGTAGGCGCGCACGCCGGAGTATTCGCCCTCGAGCATGACGTCGTCGAAGTCGATCGCTTGCTGGCCGAGCGAGCTGACATGGACGATTCGCGCGGGCGCGGAGCTCTTGATGAGCGGAAGAAGCAGCCGCGTCAAAAGGAACGGAGCGAGGTAGTTCACGGCGAACCGCATCTCGACCCCGTCGCGACTGACGGCGCGCACGCCGCCCCCCGGCACCGTCGTCCCGATGCCGGCATTGTTGACGAGCGCGTCGAGGCGCTTCTCGCCGGCGAGCACCGCGGCACCGAGCGCGCGCACCTCGGCGAGGGACGCGAGATCGGCGCGATAGCCTTTGCCCTTCGTGTTGCCGGTGGCGGCGAGCTCCTTCAGGGTCGCGGCAATGCGTGCGTCGTCTCTTCCGTGCACGAGGACGGTCGCGCCGCGTCGCGCGAGCTCGAGGGCGACGCCCTTGCCGTGACCGTCGGTCGCCCCTGTGACGAGGACGACCTGCTCGTTGACTGGTGTCATCAATCCTTCTTCGGGTGATCGATGAAGAACTGCAAGACCGTCGATGCCCACTCGAAGGGATACTCGAGGCCGCCGTCCGCTGGGCCGTTCGTGTCACGACCACAGCCGAGGAACTCCTTCGAGCCCGGAAAGCAGTGGCCTTTCAGCGCGATCGACGACGCACCGAGCGGGAGCGTGAAGCCGCAGGCCCAGTCGTGCTGCACGAACTCGAAGACGTTCCCGTTCGAGTTCGTGTACCGGTCCCACTCGTAGTCGAAGTCCTTCGCGACGACCTCCGGAGTGACGTCCGGGTACCACGCGGCGACGACCGCGTCGCGCTCCGCCATCGCCTGAGAGAAGTTCACGAGGCCGTCGTTGCGGCCGTGCGTGTAGAGGATCGGGATCTGGACGGCCGGCGTCGCCGGTTCGCCGGGAGCGCCGCTGCCGTCGGGGCCGAACGGGCACGAAGTCTGCGGTTGCAGGCCGCCCGCGATCGCGCAGCCGACGCGAGGATGTCGGAGTGCGTGCAGATGAACCGCCACGTCATCCACCCGCCCATGCTGTAGCCGTCGAAGTGAATGCGCTTCGGATCGGCGTGCCAGACGTTGATGACCCGCTGCATGAGCGCGTACACGTGTGCGTCGTTGCTCGGCGACCACGTGCTGGACAGGACCTGACCTGGCGCGCTCGGCTGGAGAACGATGTAGCCCTTCGCACCGGCTATCTCGCGCATGTGGGTGTGCAGGTTCATCAGCTCGGCGTTCATGCCGAAGCCGTGAACGTCGGTGATGAGACCGCAGGCGTGCGTGATGCGCCGGTGTCGGCGTTCGACTTGCACGCGACAAGCGAAGTGGAGAGCGCCGCGATCGACGAGAAGGTGAAGAGCGTCTCGAAAATTTTCGTCTTCATTTGTGTGGTGCCCGGAAGCCGCGGAGCATCTCACGACGAAAAAACCCGCCTGGCCAAGATGACTGCCCGATGACGTCAGCTCGCGAAGTCGGGGAAGCGTGGCTCTGCGCCGCACGGCGCCAGTTGCGCCCATCTGTCACAGTCGTCGCGCTCGCCTCGAGTGTGTAAGTGCTGGATTCACCGGGGTTCGGGGGACATTGCGCAGGCCCGGAACGATGCCTGGTGGGCACTCAACTTGCACTGACGGACGGGCTCGCGGACGGCGCACCCGTCCGCGGAGGTTCACATATGGCACTCACGGCAATCAGCACCTCCGACGCCCTCGGCGCGGTCTCGCGCGCCATCGAAGCGGGGCTCGCGGTGCCCGGCGCGATGAGCGTCGAGCGCTTCACGGCCTTCCTCGCGCTACAGCGTGAGCTCGGCCTCGTCCAGGGAGAGCGCCCGCTCTGCCATCATCTGAGCCCGTTCGTCATCTCGAACGCGGAGTATGCACAGGTCGCCGTCGCGGCAGAGCATGTCGTGTCCGCGCTCGGACGCGTCGCGGAACGGGCGCTTCACGACTCCGCGCTCGCCGACGCTCTCGGTCTTTCACCCGAAGAGCGGGAGCTCGCCGCGATCGACCCCGGATATCCGGAGCTTCTCACGGTGGGACGTCTCGACGCGCTCATGCACGAGAACGGCTTTGCGTTCATCGAGCTCAACGCCGATTCGCCCGGCGGCATCGTCGATCAGATGCTCGTCGAGCGCACGCTGTTCGAGCTCCCGCATCTCACGTCGCTCCGCGATCGCGACGATCTTCGGACTCCTCGCCCCCATGACGGCGTCCTCGACGCGCTCCTCCGGGCGTACCGCGCGTCGGGCAGGGGCGGAAATCCGACCATAGCGCTGGTCGATTTCGAGACGACCGGAACGCTCGCCGAGATCAAGGTGCTGGCGGAGCTCTTCTGCCGGGAAGGATATCCGTCGTTCTTCGCCGACCCGAAGGAGCTCCGATACGACGGCAGACGGCTCTCGGCGCGTGGCCGCGAGATCGATCTCGTGTACCGGCGGGTGCTCGTCAACGAGCTCCTCGCCGAGCACGGTATGGAGCATCCCCTTCTTCTCGCATACCGCGACGGCGCGGTGTGCGTCGCCAACTCGTTCCGGACCAAGGCGGTGAACAAGAAGGCGGCCTTCGCCGTGCTCTGCGATCCGGCATACGGAGAGCTCTTCACCGAGGACGAGCGCCGGGCCATCGCCGACCATGTCCCCTGGACGCGGCAGCTGTCACCCGGCGCCGTGGACTTTCACGGCGAAAGCGTGGAGCTCCGGGAGCTCGTGACGCGCGAGCAGCAGCGGTTCGTCCTCAAGCCCAACGACGAGTACGGCGGCGTCGGAGTCGTCCTCGGCTGGGAAGCGACGGAGGAGCAATGGCGCCGTGCGCTCCTCGCCGCAGAGGACGAGCTGGTCGTGGTGCAGGAGCGCTTGCGGCCACGCACGACGCGCATGCCGGTCTTCGACGGCGACGCGATCGGCTGGGAAGACGTCTACTTCGATCTCTGCCCGTTCGTCTTCGGAGGCCGCATGGAGGGCGGCATCGTGCGCCTCTCTTCGACCGGGATCACCAACGTGTCGGCCGGAGCAAACGTGTCGACGTTGCTCATCGTCGGCGACGCGGGAGACGACAGAAGCGTGTTCTCGCGCATCTCGCGACACCACGAGGAAGGGGGCGCCCATGTGTGAGCTACTCGGGATGGTATCCAACGTTCCTGCCGACCTGGCCTTCTCGTTCACCGGTCTCGCTCTTCGCGGAGGGCAGACCGGACCGCACGCCGACGGCTGGGGCGTGTCTCTCTACGACGGTCGCTTCGCGCGCACGTTCCTCGAGCCGCACCCCGCGTTCTCGAGCCCGCTGGCGCGGTTCGTCCGCGAGAATCCGATGAAGGCGCGCCTCGCCATCGCCCATGTGCGGCGGATGACGCGCGGGCGAGCGGCGATCGAGAACACGCATCCATTCTTGCGCGTGTACGACCGGCGTCACATCGTGTTCGCGCACAACGGCACCTTGCCGAACGTGCGCGACCGCAAGCTCGAGCACGAGAGCCCGCTCGGCGAGACCGACAGCGAGCACGCGTTCTGCGTCATGCTCGAGTCGCTCCGTAGAATCTACGGCCCGCGCTACCCCGAAGATCCGATCGAGCTCGGACGACACCTGCACGAACTCGCGAACGAGCTCGGCGCCGACGGGGTGTTCAACTTTCTCTGGGCCGACGGAGAGCATCTCTTCGCCCGCTGCGGCGATCATCTATCGGCCATCGTACGGCGCGCGCCGTTCGGGCAAGCGACGCTGGTCGACGCCGATCTCAGTGTGCGGCTCGAAGAAGAAGTGGAGGCCTCGCCGGACGCGCGCATGGCAGTCGTCGCCACCTTCCCGCTGACACGCGACGAGGCGTGGGAAGAAGCGTCGCCCGGTACCCTCTGGGTGTTCCGCGGCGGCGATCTCGTGACGTCGTTCAAGTGACGGCGTCGGGCAGCGTCGGTTCGAGCGCATCGAGCCGGGGCAAGAGGCTCTTGAACTCGAACTCCTCGAAGAAGGCGCGGAGCCTGGGCACCGCGGCCTTCGTGACGGCGCCGACCATCACGCCGTCCGCGAGCTCGACGTCGCTCCGCAGGCGCGCGAGCTCCTCGGTCAGGCGGATCTGCTCGGCGGCGCCGACGATCGCGGCGCGGAGCGTGGCCGACGAGATGTCCTGAGCGCGCGCGACGAGGTCCGCGGCGGACGCCGCCGTGGCCACGAGCTTCGCGCCCGAGCGCGGTCCGATACCGGGGACGCCCGGCAGATTGTCGGACTTGTCGCCGACGAGCGCGATGAGGAACGGGAGACGATCGGGCGCGACGCCGAAGCGCTTCTCGACGGCGGCAGCGTCGTAGATGATTGGCTTCTCGCCGCGCCTGCCGATGAACATGACGTCGACGCCGGCGCGGATGAGCTGGAACATGTCGCGATCGCCGGTGACGATGCGAACCGCCTCGCCAACTTCGGAGAGACGGCGCGCGAGCGTCGCGAGCACGTCGTCGGCCTCGAACCCCGGAGCCTGATGGGAGGGGGCACCGAAGGCGGCGAGTAGATCCGGCAACCGAGCGAGCTGCGGCCTGAGCGGATCGGGCAGCGGCTGGCGCGTACCCTTGTAACTCTCGAGGCGCTCGTGACGGAAGGTCGCCTTCGGCGCGTCGAGCGCGAACGCGAGCGCCTTCGGTCGCTCCTCGCGAAGCAGCTTGAGAAGCAGCACCGACGTCCCATAGAGCGCGGCGGTGGGCACGCCGGCGCGGGTGTTCATTGGCGGGAGGGCGTGGTGCGCGCGGAACACGACCGAGCTCGTGTCGATCAGCAGGGTTACCGTCATACGATGTCTTCGGGCGTGTCGATATCGACGAGCACGCCGGGCGCGTCAACCACGACCGGCAGGATGCGCGCCGGGTGCGCTGCGAGGAGGCTCCGTGCGCCCTCGTCGCCGGTGAGGGCGAGCAGCGCGGGGAAGAGCGAGCGCGGCCAGAGCACCGGATTGCCGCGGCGCTCGCCGTGCATCGGAACGACGACCGCGTCGCCGTCTGACGACTCGAACGCGACGATGAGCGCGTCGAGATCGCCGGCGCGGACGTAGGGCATATCGCCGAGACAGACGAGGACACCGTCGACGTCCTCGTCGAGCGCAGTGACGCCTGCACGGAGCGACGTGGAGAGGCCGGCGGCGTAATTGGCGTTCGGCACGCACGTCACCGGGAGCTCGCCGAGCGACGCACGCACGTCGCGCTCGCGATGCCCGGTGACGACGAGGACGTCACACGCGCGGGACGCGACGGTCTCGAGGACGGTGCGTCGGAGAAGCGGAATGCCGTCGAGATGGACGAGCAGCTTGTGCACGTCGCGCATCCGCGACGACGTCCCTGCCGCGAGCACGATGGCCGCGACGCGGACGCGCCTCACGACGTGGCCCGGCGCAGGGTCTGCACCATGTCGGCGATGATCGACGTCGCGATCTCCGCCGTGGTCACCGCGCCGATGGGCAGCCCGACCGGGCCGTGGATGCGCGCGAGGCGCTCCGCCGAGACGCCCTTCGCGGCGAGGCGCTCGAGCCGCGCGGCGTGCGAGCGCCGGCTCCCGAGCGCGCCGACGTAGAAGGCGCGGGAGCCGACGGCGTAGGCGAGCGCCGGGTCGTCGAGCTTCGTGTCGTGGGCGAGCGTGACGACCGCGGTGCGGTGATCGACGTCGAGCTCGGGCAACACCTCGTGCGGCCAGCGGCGGATCACGCGGACACCGGGGAACCGTGCGTCCGTCGCGAAGGCGTCCCTCGGGTCCACGAGAACGACGTCGAAGCCGTTCAGCGCCGCCATCGGTGCGAGAGCCTGTGCGATGTGCACCGCGCCGACGATGACGAGCCGTCGCGGTGGGTGGCGGACGTGCACGAACCACTCCACTCCGTCGCGCTCGACGAGTGCGCAACGGTCTTGCGCGAACGCGTCGTGCACCGCGCTCTCGAGCGTGAGAGCCGGACCGACGAGGGACAACGCGGGCGGATTCCCGTCGAGAAAGAGCGCGTGCTCGGCGCCGTCGAGCGACGTCGCCACCGCGACGGAACGATGCGCGTCGCGCGCGCCGCGGAGCGCGTCGAGCAGGTCTCGCTCTCTGCTCACGCACTCGACGAGGATCTTCATCTCACCGCCGCACGTGAGACCGACGTCGAAGAGCTCGTTCGGGGAGAAGCCGAACGAGAGCCGGCGCGCGCACCCGTCGACCATGACCTCGAGCGCGGCGCGAACCGTCGCCGACTCGACACAGCCGCTCGACACCGAGCCGACGAACTCCGTCCGGTCGTTCACCGCGAGCTGACTGCCGACCGGTCGCGGCGCGGCACCCGACGTCTCGATGACGGTGGCAATCGCCACTCGCCGGCCCGCGTCGAGCCACGCGATCGCGTCGTCGAGCACGTCTTCCGCGTTCTTCGCCACAGGACGGAACGGAGCCGGCCCGACGAAGGTGAAGTCTAGTTCAGGGACCGCGCACGCGACGCCATCCATTCGCGAGACTATGGGACGTGCCACGCGCAGTGTCGACGTGCGCAGGCGAGTTCGACGTCACGAGCGTGGCAGAATGCCGCGTCGCGATTGAGCATGAAAACCGGCTTGTTGTTGCTCGCACCACGCTCTACGTCCCCGCCTGATCACGTCCCGTGCGTGAGCTCGAAGGAGTCATTGATCATGCGCGACCTCGACCGGAATGGTGCAATCGGCCACGATGGTGCGGCGCTCGACGCTGCGCTCAGGGGTGGCGGCATCGACGCGCGACGCTTTGCGGGGCAGCCTCGCGTGCTCGCGTTTCTCGAGGCGTGGCACCCGGAAATCGGCGCGCTCACGACGATTCGCGCGGAGCTGCGCGGCCTCGGCGCCGTCCTTCTCGTGATGTCACGAGACGGCGCGTGGTGCTTCGGGGCGGACGACGACGTGGAGCGCGTCGCGACGCGGGAGGAGCTCGCGCCCGGCACGCTCGACGCCGTGCGACACGATTTCGGCGTGGAGCGCGGCAGGCCGGACCGCCTCGCGGTGTTCGTCCTCGACGCTGACGGTGTCATCAAGTTTGCGCGCCGCGACATCGTGTCCAGGGAATCCCCGGCAGAGACGCTCGCGACGGCGCTGACGAAGGCGGGGCACGCGATGCTCGCGCCGCCGCCCAGCACCCGTGGCATCACGCGCCGCGAGCTCCTGAACGCCTGCCTCGTCGCGGGGTTCTTCGTCGCGCTCGAGGCGTGCTCGCGGTCGTCGAAGGCGCCGGCGCCAGGTGCGAGCGCGCACGCGCCCCCGCCGAGCGCAGCTCCGCAGAGCAACGAGATGGACGTCACTCTCGTCGTGAACGATGTGCGGCACCCGCTCCGCATCGAACCGCGGGTGTCGCTCCTCGATGCGCTCCGCGAGCGGCTCGGGCTCACCGGGACCAAGAAAGGGTGCGACCACGGGCAGTGCGGCGCGTGCACCGTGCTCGTCGACGGCGTGCGCGTGAACTCGTGCCTCGTCCTGGCCGTCATGGCTCAGGGCGCGAAGGTGACGACCATCGAGGGCCTCGCGAGGAACAGCGGGCTTCACCCCCTCCAAGAGGCGTTCATCGCCGAGGACGCGTTCCAGTGCGGGTACTGCACGCCGGGGCAGCTCATGAGCGCCGCCGGGCTCTTCAGGGAACGTCGCAACCTCGACGACGCGGCGTCCATCCGCGAGCACATGAGCGGCAATCTCTGTCGCTGCGGCGCCTATCCGAACATCGTGCGCGCCATCGAGCGCGCCCGGAAGGAGACCTGAGCGTGCATTCGTTTTCGTATCTGCGCGTGGTCGACGCCAGCGGCGCGCTCGCCGTCGATCCGGAGCATGCTGCGTTCATCGCCGGCGGCACCTGTCTCGTCGATCTGATGCGCCTCGGCGTGATGACGCCCGATTCCGTCGTCGATCTGACGGCGCTTCCCTACCGGGACATCGTGCTGAACGAACAGGGTGCGTCCATCGGCGCGCTCGTCAAGAACAGCACCCTCGCCGACCACCCGATGATCGTCGCGCGCTACCCTGCCCTCGCCCAGGCGCTCGCCGCCGGCGCGTCCCCGCAGCTCCGCAACATGGCGTCCCTCGGGGGCAACCTGATGCAGCGAACGCGCTGCTCGTATTTTCGCAACGACTTTCCGCGCTGCAACAAGCAACGACCCGGGAGCGGCTGCGCCGCGCTCGACGGAGAGAACCGTCGTCACGCGGTCCTCGGCGGCAGTGACCACTGCATTGCCGTGCATCCGTCGGACATGTGCGTGGCGCTCGTCGCGTACGAGGCCGTCGTGCACACCGTCGGCAAGCGCGGAGAGCGGAGTATCCCCATCGGCGAGTTTCATCTCGTCCCCGGCGAGCATCCCGAGAAGGAGACGGCGCTCGAGCCCGGAGAGCTGGTCACCCGGGTATCGCTACCGGCAGAGCCGTTCTTCGCCAGAGCGAGCTACGTCAAGGTACGCGACCGCGCTTCCTACGACTTCGCCCTGACCTCGGTCGCCGCCGCCCTCGACGTGAAGGGAGACACCATAAAATCTGCCCGGGTCGCGCTCGGCGGTGTCGGGACGAAGCCCTGGCGCTCACTCGAAGCCGAGAGTGCGCTCGTCGGAAAATCATCCACCACGGCGTCGTTCACGGCAGCCGCAAACGCCGCGTTTGCCGCAGCCAGGCCGCAGAAAGACAACGCTTACAAGGTGGAGCTCGGGCGACGCACGCTCGTGCGCGCACTCGAAGAGGCAGCCCGCACATGAAGGCACTCACCGGACAGGGGCTCGATCGGGTCGACGGCAAGCTCAAGGTGATCGGCGGGGCCGAGTATTCGTCCGACGTTCCCGTCGCGAACGTCGCCCATGCCGTCATCCTGGGGAGCAGCATCGCGACCGGCAAGCTCGCGCCGCTCGACATCGACGCCGCGAAGGCCGTGCCCGGCGTGCTCGCGGTCCTCACTCCGGAGAACGCGCCGAAGCTTCCCGGAGCGAGCGCGAAGGGGCCGTCCAACGACCGCGTGCTCCAGTTCCTGCAAGACGACGTGGTGCACTACGACGGACAGCCGATCGCCGTCGTCGTCGCCGATTCGCTCGAGCGCGCGCAGCACGCCGCGTCGCTCATCGGTGTGAAGTACTCCGCGGCGGAGCCCACCGTGTCGCTCACGAACACCGGCGACGTGTACAAGCCGGAGAAGCTCACCCGCGACGCGACCGACTCGACGCGCGGCGATTTCGACGCGGCCTTCGCGGAGGCGCCGTTGAAGGTCGACGTGACGTACACGACGCCGGTACAGAGCCACAACCCGATAGAGCTCCACTCGACGGTCGCGGTGTGGCAGGGGGACGACCGGCTCACGGTGTACGACGCCTCCCAGGGCGTCTACGGAGTGAAGCGCAAGCTCATGCGGCTATTCGGGTTGTCGGACGACAAGGTGCGGGTCATCTCGCATTTTCTCGGCGGCGGCTTCGGGTGCAAGGGCGCGGCGTGGTCGCACGTGCCGCTCGCGGTGATGGCCGCGAAGGTCGTGGGCCGCCCGGTGAAGCTCGTCATCACCCGGCAGCAGATGTTCGCGTTCGTCGGACATCGGCCGCCGACGTCGCAGCATCTGTCCCTCGGGGCGACCGCGGAAGGAAAGCTCACCGCAATGCGGCACGACCTGCTCGCCCACACGTCGCGCTTCGACGAGTTCGTCGAGGGATGCGCGGTGGTGACGCGCTCGCTCTACTCGTGCCCGAACGTGCGCACGTCGCACCGGCTGGTGCGGCTCGACGTCGCGACGCCCACGTTCATGCGTGCCCCCGGCGAATCGACCGGCAATTTCGCCCTCGAGAGCGCCATGGACGAGCTCGCCTACGCCGCGAAGATGGATCCCGTGGCGCTCCGTCTCGCGAATCACGCCGAGCGCGACGAGGACGCGAGCAAGCCGTGGTCGAGCAAGTCGCTCAAGGAATGTTACGCGCGCGGCGCGAGCCATTTCGGCTGGTCGCGACGGAACGCCACTCCGCGGTCCATGAAAGACGGCAAGGTGCTCGTCGGGTGGGGCATGGCGACGGCGACGTATCCGGCGCATCAGAGCGCCGCGTCGGTGTCAGCCGTCGTCCGCGCCGACGGGACGGCGCTCGTGCGCACCGGCACCCAGGACATCGGGACCGGCACGTACACGATCATGACCCAGATCGCGGCAGACGCGCTCGGCATGTCGATGGACAAGGTGCGCTTCGAGCTCGGGGACACGACGTTCCCCGAGTCGCCGATGTCCGCGGGCTCGCAGACGGCTGCCAGCACCGGCCCCGCCGTGCGCCGCGCGGGCCTCGAGGCGCGACGTCAGCTCGCAGAGCTCGCCATCGGCGATGCGCGCTCGCCGCTCCACGGTCTCTCGGTCGACGATCTCGACGTGAGTGACGGCGCGCTGGTCGCAAAGTCGAATCCGTCCCGGCGGGACCCGTACACCGAGCTACTCGCGCGCAATCAACGCACCGAGCTCGCCGCGTCGGGGAAAGCCAGCGAGACCGAGGATCGAAAGAAGTACTCGCTCAGAGGGTTCGGCGCACAGTTCGCGGAGGTGCGCGTCGATCCGGACCTCGGCGAGGTGCGGGTGAGCCGGCTCGTGGGTGCGTTCGCAGCCGGAAAGATCCTGAACGCGAAGACGGGGCACAGCCAGCTCATGGGCGGGATGGTGTGGGGCATCGGGTACGCGCTCACCGAGCAGACCCGCTACGACGCACGCGACGGGCGCGTCATCACCCGCGATCTCGCCGACTATCTCGTACCGGTGAACGCCGATGTGCCGGCGATCGACGTTCTCTTCGTCGACGAGGTCGACCCTCACGTGAACGAGCTCGGAGCCAAGGGCATCGGCGAGCTGGGCCTGACGGGCGTCGTGGCGGCGATCGGCAACGCCGTGTTCCACGCGACGGGGAAACGTGTCCGTGATCTTCCCATCACGATAGAAAAACTGCTCTAGATTCGTTATCGTCGCCCCTCGTCCATGGCGGGCTCTCCGCGCGCCGGGCGGGGAGGATCACGTTGAGCGGCTCGTTCGATCTGCTGGAGCACGTCCCGCTGCCGGCCTATGGGTTCCGGGTCGCGCCGGATGGGGACTTCGTGCTCGAGAGCGTGAACGCGGCCGGCCGCGCGGGCAACCCCGCCATCGTGAAGATGCTCGGCCGGTCCATCTCGCATCTCTACGGAGATCAGCCGCAGACGCTTCAGGACGCGCAGCGCGCCGTACGAGAGAAGACGACCGTCGTCCGCGAGACGGCAGTCCGCCGCTACGACCGCACCGAGGCGACGCTGCTCGTGCGCCTGTCGTACGTGTACGTCGAGCCGGCCCACCTCGTCATCTACATGCAGGACGTGTCGACGCCGCCCATCGCCGAGGCGGCGCTGCGCGAGACCGAGGCGCGCTACCGGACGCTCGTCGACTCGATGCCCGACGGGGTCCTGCTCCGCGGCGCGGACGGGCGCGTGCTCGCGTGCAACGGCGCCGTGGTCGCGCTCCACGGCGTGAAGACGGAGTTCGATCTCCTGGGTTCGATGGCCACCCTGCGCGGCGGCGTCGAGATACGAGCGGAGAGCGGGCAAGCGCTGAGCGGCAAGGACCTGCCGAGCTTCCGCGTCCTCGAGACCGGCGTCGCCGAGGTCGGCAGCCACTACGAGCTCCATTCCGACCACGCGCCGAGCAGATGGTTCCGCGTCTCGGCGCAGCCCCTCCACTCTTCCACCGGCGCGATCACCGGCTCGGTGACGACCTTCACCGACATCACCGACCGCATCGCGGCGCAAGAAGCGATCAAGCAAGGCAAAGACCGGCTCGATCTGGCGCTCGCCGCAGCGAAGATGGGCGTGTGGGAGATAGACGCGACCACGAAGCTCGGCTTCTGGTCGCAAAACCTGAGCACGATCTTCCGGCTGCCCCTGCGGCTCGAGAACTTCGCCGAGTTCCTCGGCAGCGTGCATCCCGACGACCGGGGCACGGTGCTGTCGACGTCGGAGCGCGCCTCGGCCGCCGCCCATGGGGACACCCTCGAGCAAGAGTTTCGCATCGTCGGAAAGGACATGGTCACGCGCTGGGCGCGCGCACTCGCACGAGTGCTCCACGACGGCGGGAAGATCCGCATGGTCGGCACGATCATGGACGTGACCGAGCAGCACCGGCTCGAAGAAGAGCTCCGTCGCGCTCACCGGCTCGAGAGCATCGGCAGGCTCGCGGGCGGCATCGCCCACGATTTCAACAATCTCCTCGCCGCGATGGTCGGTGCCCTCGAGCTCGTCGAAGATCAGTGTCCCCCCGGGGCGATGGAAGACCTCGCGACGATCCGCCACGGCGCATCGCGGGCCACGGAGCTCACCCGCCAGCTCCTCGCCTTCGCGCGGAAGCAACCTGTCACGTACAAGGTCGTCGATCTCTCGGCGATGGTCACCAACGTCGAACGGATGCTCGCGCGGCTCGTCGGCGCCGACATCGAGCTCGCCATCTCGAGCGACACCGGCGTGCACGTGAAGGCCGACGCTTCCCTGCTCGAGCAGGTGCTGGTGAACCTCGTGGTGAACGCGAGAGAGGCGATGCCGACCGGCGGTCACGTCGGGATCCGCGTCGGAACGACGACGGAGATCGCGCCGATCAGCGGCGCGGCGCGAGTCTTCGCCTTGCTCGAGGTGTCCGACTCCGGCGTCGGCATGGACGAGGACACGCGCACGAAGATCTTCGACCCTTTCTTCACCACCAAGGCGAGCGGGACGGGCCTCGGGCTCGCGAGCTCGTACGGCATCGTGAAGCAGCACGGTGGCCACATCGACGTCGACACGCGCCCCGGACACGGCACCCGCTTTCGCGTCCTCCTCCCGCTGCTCCCGAACGAGACGGCGAGAGACGAGCGCTCACCGGTGAAATCACCGCTCCCCGGCAGAGGCCGCGTCCTCGTGGTGGACGACGAGGAGCTCGTGCGGCTCACCATCGTGCGCATGCTGAAGAGCCTCGGCTACGAGGTGCTTTCGGCGAGCAGCGGCGCCGAAGCTCTGGAATGCTCACGGAGCTTCCAGGGTCACATCGACGCCGTCGTGTGCGACGTCGCGATGCCGGCAATGGACGGCCCGACGGTGGTACGCGAGCTCCTGAAGACGCGGCCCGGCCTTCAAGTGCTGTTCGCGTCGGGCTACGCGCCCGACGACCAGCTGCTCGACGGCAAGGCCTTCCTGGCCAAGCCGTACACTCGCGCCGACCTCGCCTCGAAGCTCCACGAGCTCCTGTCGTCGCGTTGAGCGTCGCGACCGCCGCCGTGGCGTGGCAGAATATCGTCCGTCGAATGACGCCACGGATCATCTTCGAGGACGCCTACGTGACTGCCACGATGGAAGACGACGCCGGGCTCCTGCACTACGTGCGGAGCGCAACGGCGTATCCTTCCATCGAGCTCGTGCGCGTCGAGCACCAGAGGATGGTGAACGCGCTCGCGTCCCTCGAGCCCGGCAAGCTCGGGCTCCTGATCGACGTTCGCGCCGCTCCGCCGCGTAACGACGAGGCGTTCGAGACGGAGATGACCCGCGCCGTCGGGACGCTCCTCGGCCATTTCCGCGCGCACGCGTTCCTCGTCAAGACGGCCGTCGGGAGCCTTCAAGTGCGGAGGCTCTCCGCGTCGGGCGGCGCGCCGCCCGGCAACGTTTTCTCGGACGAAGCCGCGGCGCGCGCGTTCCTCACCGCTCGCTGACGTCGCCGGGTAGCGCGGCCTTGGTCCCAGGAAGCTCCGGCGCTCCGCCCTTGCGCGTGACGAAGAGCACCGCGAGCGTCCACGTCGGGAAGAGATCGACCGTGGGCAGCGCTTCGCCGATGAACGTCGGGAGAAACGCGGCGTGAAAGCCGCATAGCCAGCAGAGGGCGGCGCCGACCGCGACGTCGAGCGCGGCATCGGCACCCTCGGGCACGCCGCCGGCGAAGAGCGGAAACAGCACGATCTGTAGCGCGTCCGCGGCGAGCGCGATGCCGCGCGCCGTCCAGACGAGCTTCGGCGTCATCGGCTTGGCCATGCGCCGTTATAGCGCTCCGGCCCGCCCCTGTGGCCTCAGGGTGCCGGCGCGAAGCCGGCGTCGGTGAAAACACACGGGGGATCCATGTGCGTGATGACGTCCCAGTCGTGCTCGGCGTCGTAGCAGCCTGTATCGCCGTTGTACGACTCGAGCAGATGGATCGTGTCGAGGCACGACTGTGCGCGATCGCCCTGCGTCTTGCAGCACGCCTCGAGCTGGGTGCAGGGGCCGCCCGGCGTCGGCGCGTCCGCACACAGATAGTCCTTCGCGCAGAAGCCGAGGGCCGTGCAGTTCAGCATCGTCGAGAGGCACTGGACGCAGTCGTCGCTGTCCGCAGAGCAGGCGAGCGGGTTCGCACAGGGGTCGGCCTGCATGGCGGTGCACGCCGCGTAGCTCGGGCACTTCGCGACGCAGGCGTCGAGGTCGCAGTGGGCGGTCGCGCAGTCGACGATGGTCTGCGGGTCCGGACACTGCACGGTCGAGGTCCGGGCCTCGGCCTGGCCGAAGCACAGGCCAGCCACGACGGCGCGCACCTCGAGACTCACGCCGTTCACGTTGCCGCTCGTACCGGCTTCGCGCTCGCCGACGGCCTCACGCTGGATGATGCCGCAGTCTATCGGCCGGGTACCGTCCTCCGTGTAGAGGACCAGCGCACGTCCGACAATGTCACTTGCCGGATCACCGCCGACCGTCCACGGCTTCGGATCACCGTTCAGCCGCGAGTAGTAGAGGAGGCCGACGCCGGATCTGCCGGTGCACCGGGCGATCCCGATGCCGTCACCGCGCGCTCCGTCCCACGTCTTCGCGGTCACGACGTCGCCGCAATCCGCCGTATCGAGGATCCGGACCGGGTAGCCGCGGCCCTGACATCCAGAGAACGTGGCCTGGACGTCGACGCTCTCGGCCGTCTGCGAGAACTCGACGCGGGTCATGGTGAGGAGCGTGCCGGAGTCCGCGACGCCTATTGGACCGCCGGCTCTCGCACCGGCGAGCTCGGTGAGCACCGCGACGGCGCGCGCCCCGACCTGCGGCATGGGAACGGGGCGCTTCTCAGCAGCGCACGCGCCAGGAAGAACGGCGAAGCCCAGGAGGCCTGCGACGAGCAAGAGCGCGGCCCGCGACGTCGCCCCTTGCATGGATGGCTCAGTTACAGGTGCCGCCGGCTTTGGCGGGGAAGAAGTACGTGATCGCCATGCACATCTCGTTGTTGGCGGCAGAGTCACCCACCGTCGTCACGGACGCACGATCATTCTGATAGCTGCAACTGTAGTGGAACTTCTCGCCCGCGGCGAACGTGAGGTACGGCGCGTTCTCCCACAGGACGGCCTGCGGCGAGTCCCAGTTCGTGGTGTGGACGAGCTCTTCACCCATCTGACCGCTGGCGAGCTTCCGCGTGATCGAGGCGTCGATGCCGCGTCGATGGGTATGAGTCCCCATCAGGAAGAAGTTCACCCCTGGCGGCGGAGTGCAGTCGCCGCCGACCGTCTGCATCCCGTTCGGCGGGATCGCGATCTGGGTGTTGAAACTGATCTGCGCCTGCGCCTTCTGGAACTGTGCGCTCTTCACCTTCTCGATGTTGAGGGTCACGTGCGCGTTGATCACGTCGGTGCCGGTGTTGATGTAGTGCATGTCGAACTGGATCTTCTGGTGCGCGACAAGGGGCACCGCGACGCCGTCCGGATACGGCAAGTGCCAGTGCGGCGACCCCGCGGTGTAGAGCCAGGTCGAGCCGCCGAACCCGGCGACGCACCCGCTCGACGACAGCGTACCGGCGGGCGACGTGTCCTGATCCGCCGTGTAGAGGATGAAGTGATGACTGCCCGCGGACATCTGCGACTCCCAGTGTCCAACGTCGAGCTCGGCGTCGTTTGGAACCGCGGTGTGGAAGCACTTGAACACTTCCTGTCCCGGGTCGAGCTCGAAGCTCGTCGTTTGAATCTGGTAACCCTCGCCGGTGGCGGGCGCGATGAGGAGCCCGTTCGCGTCGAGGTGGCTGCTCACCGTCCAGTCGTCGCCGGGGCCGCCGATGGTGCTCGGACCACTCGGAGGCGCGCCGGCAGCGCCGCCCGTCGCGCCGCTCGGTGTCGTCGCTGCGCCGCCGGTGCCCGGATCGACGACTCCCGTCGTACCGCCACTCGACGGCGGTGTGCTCACGGGAGAACCGCCTGCGCCGGCGGGCACCGTTGCCGTCGCGCCGCCCGCGCCGGTCGCCGGCGCGATGCTCCCGCCTGCGCCCACCGGAGTGGTCACACCGGGTGCCGCGCCAGTCGCCGCCGCGACGGCAGAGCCGCCGATGGACGGCGTCGTTCCTGCGAACCAGCCGTTGCTGGCCGGCGAAGTACCACCCGGGTCCGCGCCGCAGCCGGCAAGGCCGGCTGCGACCGTGGAAATGGACAGCGTGAGACCCCCGACGAGACGAGTTCGCTCTGACATCGTCGATTTCGAGTAACACGCCGCTCGGCACCGAGCGACGCGATGCGTGCCACCATTGCGCTCAGTTTGTTCGCCGTTCCGCCCGCTTTTGCAGGAACGAGCGGCGGGCTACTGCTCTTCGTCGGACAGAAGCCACGACTCGTGCGCGACGATCTCGTTGACGGTCTCGAGGGCGAGGGCCCGGGGCGCCGGCGTACGCGTGGACGGCACCTCGGAGTGGTGCCCGGAACGCACCGAGCTGCGAACGGCCGACACGAGATCGTCCAGGCTAACCGGCTTCACCAGGAACTTGTCGGCACCGAGCGACAGGAGCTTGCGCCACTCGGCGGGCCCACCGGAGCCGGTGAGGACGATGATGGGCATCGTGCTCGACACGTCACTCTCGCGGAGCTGCTGCGTGACGTCGAAGCCGCCGAGGTCCGGCATGTTCAGATCGAGGATCGCCACCGACGCGGAGCGATCCCGCAGCACGTCGAGCGCCTCGCGCCCGGTGCTGACGCAGAGCACCTCCGCGTCGGGGAACTCGCTCCGCAAACTGTGCGAGAGCACGTCACGAAAGTCGTCGTCGTCCTCCGCCACGACTATGCGGACGGGCTCGTCGTAGCTGCCGCTGGCGATGAGCAGATCACGCCGGAACTCGTCGATCGACGGGGTACGGTCGTTGGGATCCTTGGCCAGCGCTCGGAGCAGGACGCGGTCGAACGCCGCGGGAAGGCCGGGCCGGAGCTCGGACGGCGCGCGAACGGCCTGAGTCGCGTGCTTGAGCAGACTCTGCCGGTCGTCCTCCGCCGGGAACGGCATCTGGCCGGTGAAGAGCTCGTACGCGACGCAGGCGAGCGAATAGACGTCCGCCGCGGAGGTCGGCGCGTCGTCACGCATCGGAAAAGCGATCTCCGGCGCCATGTAGGCGGGCGTGCCGACGATCTCCGGTCGCGACAGACGGCGTGTGCGGTGAACGGTCGCGACGCCGAGATCCGCGATGCGCGGCCTCAGATCTTCGTCGAGGAGAATGTTGCTCGGCTTGATGTCGCGGTGCAGGGTGTCCGTCGCGTGGATCGCGGAGGTGCCCTCGCACGCCGCAGCGAGGATCGCGACCGCGACGTTGACGTCGACGTAGCCGATCTGATGCGAGAGCCACTTCTCGAGGGTGCTCCCGGTGACGAGCTCCATCACGATGTACGGCACCGAGCCGTGCTCGCCGCAGGCGTACACCTGGACGACGTTCCGGTGATTGAGCCGCGCCATGGCGCGCCCCTCTTCGAGGAAGCGGTGATGAAAGCCGGGGCTCGCGAGGTGCGACTGTACGAGCTTCACGGCGACCCGGCGGGCCAGAGTCTCGTCGTGCGCGAGGACCACGACCCCCATCGCACCGCGACCGAGCTCACCGAGGACGCGGTACTTGCCGTCGATGAGGCTCCCGACGGGGAGCCCGTCCCATGCCGGTTCTTCGGATTGAGGTGCCAAGTCGTGCTCCCTGACGCCTACACCGGATTCGGAGCACAAAGTGGTGGCATCACCGGAAGCGGGTGAAGTGCTGGTCGGACCAATGGTGGCTTCGTCCGCATCGAGCAACTCGATGGGGTCGAGCGATAAGTTAGGGAGCTTGCGGTTCATGAAACATTCGCCTTCGATGGCCGGCCGCTGAAGAGGGGAGTGCAAGATTGACGCAGTCCAAGCTGAAGATGCTGCGGTGAAGAGCATGGCGCGTGCCGTCGTCCCGGCGCCCGCGGTCCTCGTCGACGAGCCGCCCTGCCCCCCGAAGTGCCAGCAGGGAGGCAGCTCCAGACAAGCACAACCACCACGGGTGCGGCAGAAAGACACAACCGCCCGCCAGGTCGACCGGTGACATCGCACCTCTGGATGCGATGCCAGTGCGGCAATCCGTAACGACCGCCCCGTGGCCCAGCGATTGCTATGTCACACTCGCTCACGTTTCGAGAAACGTATTTTCTTGGACGCTTAGAAGGCGATCGCCGTTGGACCGAATCAGCCGCTTCGAAGGGCGGCCTTCACGCATCGAGATCGAGATGCCCCATTCGGGGCAGCCGCAAAAGCTCGCGCTGGAAGGCACCCTCATCTTCAGCGACGCGGCGCCGCTGTGGAAGTCTCTGACTGCGCGCATCGCTCCGCTGTCCCGAGGGGAGCGGCTCGACTTCGACATGTCGGAGCTCGACTTCATCGATGGGGGGACGATGGCCCTCCTCGCGCATCTCCGGGCGGAGCTGAAGCTTCGCGGGGTGCTCTGCGAGTTCGTCGGCGTCAAGGAACAGCACGTTCCCATCGTTCACCTCTATCACGGTGACGACAAACCGGTCCGGCGCAAGAAGCGCAAGCCGGAGTCGAGTCTCGCCCAGGTGGGCCGCGCGACGCTCCTCTTCTTCTCCGAGGTGCAGCAGGTCTTCGCGTTCTTCGGCGACATGATCCTCGCGGTCGTCGGCCTCCTGAAGGAACCGCGTACGGCGAACTGGCGTGAGGTGCCGCACATCATGGAACGCGCCGGCGCGGACGCGGTACCCATCGTGTCGCTCATCAACTTCCTCGTCGGGTTCGTGATGGCGTTCCAGGGCGCGGTTCAGCTGAAGCAGTTCGGCGCGAACATCTTCGTGGCGGATCTCGTAGGGCTGTCGGTCACGCGGGAGCTGGGACCGCTGATGACCGCCATCATCCTGTGCGGCCGTACCGGAGCCGCGTTCGCGGCCGAGCTCGGGTCGATGCGGGTGTCGGAGGAGATCGACGCGCTCCGGACGATGGGGTTCGGTCCGTTCCGCTACCTCGTCCTTCCGCGCGCGTTCGGGCTCATGCTCGCCGCGCCGCTCTTGACGCTGCTCGCCGATCTGGTCGGTATCGCCGGCGGCCTCGTCGTCGCGCTCACGAGCCTCAACCTGACCATCGGCGGGTACGTGAACGAGACGCGCCAGGCCGTCGACGTGTGGGACGTCTTCTCAGGGGTCCTGAAGAGCGTCGTGTTCGCGCTCGCGATCGCGCTCATCTCGTGCCAGCAGGGCTTCGCCGCAGAGGGCGGCGCGGAGGGCGTGGGCCGCCGGACGACGTCGAGCGTCGTGTCGATCCTCTTCGCGCTCATCCTCCTCGACGCGGGCTTCACCATTTTCTTTTACAAGTTCGGGCTATGAACGAGGCGTTCATCTCCGTCGAGAATCTCACCATCGGGTGGGGTGAGACGATCCTCCAGAAGGACGCGACGTTCGACGTACAGCGCGGCGAGATCTTCGCGATCCTCGGCGGCAGCGGCTGCGGCAAGTCGACGATGCTGCGCTATCTCATCGGTCTCGAGCAGCCGCTCTCGGGGAACGTCTACATCGCGGGATACGGCACGCCGAACTTGACCGTCGGGCGACCGCCGTTCGGCGTCATGTTCCAGTCCGGCGCGCTCCTCGGTTCCCTCACCGTCGGCGAGAACATCGGGCTCGCGCTCGAGCAATGGACGGAGCTGCCGCCGGACGCCATAGAGGCGATCGTGCTCGCGAAGCTCCGGCTCGTCGGCCTCGGGGGGACCGAGAAGCAATTTCCGTCCGAGCTCTCGGGCGGCATGAAGAAGCGCGCCGCCATCGCACGTGCGCTCGCCCTCGACCCCGAGCTGCTCTTCCTCGACGAGCCTTCGGCGGGGCTCGATCCGGTGAGCGCCGTCGAGCTCGACGAGCTCATTCTCTCGCTCAATCAGGGGTTCAATCTGACCGTCGTCATGGTCACACACGAGCTCCCGAGCATCTTCAAGACCGTCCAGCGCTGCATCATGCTCAACCGGGAGACGAAGAGCATCATCGCCGAGGGCGACCCGCGACAGCTCCGTGACACGAGCACGGACCCTCGCGTCATCAACTTTTTCAATCGCACCACCGAGAAGTCCTGAGGACTTCGGAAAGACGCCGTGGCCGTCCCCACAAATCACTGGAAGCTAGGGCTGTTCGTCGTCGGCGGCGTGGTGCTGTCGCTCGCCGTCGTGCTCGTGCTCGGCGCGAGGAGCCTGCAGAAGGATACGGTGCCCTACGTCACCTTCTTCGACGAGTCGGTGCAGGGTCTCGAGGTCGGCTCGCCGGTGAAGTTCCGCGGAGTCGTCATCGGCACGGTGTCGGCGATCAACATCGCGCCCGACCGGCGTCACGTCGAGACCATCAGCGACATCGAGACGGAAGCCGTCGGACGGCTCGGCCTGATCAACGGCAAGGACAAGAAGGCACCGACCAGTGTGCCGGCCGATCTGCGCGTACAGCTCGCGTCCGCGGGGATCACCGGCGTGAAATTCTTGCAGATCGATTTCTTCGTCGTGAAGGACAACCCGCCACCCGTCCTGCCGTTTCCGACGCCCGGTAATTACATCCCCGCCGCCGTATCGATGATGAAGAACGTCGAAGATGCCGTGACCCGCGCGATGAACACCGTCCCCGAGGTCGCGGAGAGCATCCTGGTCGTGACGACGCGGCTCGACCGCATCCTCGCCGACGTCGAGCGACATCATCTGAGCGATCAGGCGGAATCGGTCCTCGACAGGACCGATCGCGTCCTCGGACGTGTCGACGGGGCGCTCGCCGGCCTCGCGACGGACAAGCTCTCGACGCACGCGCAGGGCACGCTCGGTAACATCGACGCGGTCGCGAATCGCGTGAACGGGATCCTCGATCGGACCACGGCGCAGGACGGGCTCTTCATGAGTGCGCAGCGGGCATCGGACGCGCTCGGGGACGCGGCTCGCAACGCGACTGGCCTCGGCCCGGAGCTGGACGAGACACTGCACGCCGTTCAAGAGGCTGCCGGTTCAGTGCAGAAGCTCGCCGACGCGCTCGAGCTCGACTCCGACATGCTGCTCAAGGGTCGCGCCCGGAGGGCTCGTTGAAGCGGCTGGCGGTGTTCGCGGGGATCTTCGCGGCGCTCGGCGCGCCGGCATGCGCGCTCTTGACGAAGAGCGAGCCGCTCGATCCGCGGTACTTCACGGTGGAGCCCGAGGTGAACCCCTCGCCCCCGGTGGCCGCTCCCGCGGAGCTCAGTGTGCGCCTCGGTCCGGTGACGGCAGGTTCGGAGATTCGCCAGAACCTCGTCGTCCGGAACGGCGCCCACGAGCTCTCGTTCTCCGAAGAGCAGCGGTGGACCGAGAAACCCGAAGCGTATCTCCGCCGCGCGCTATCGCACGAGCTCTTCGAGACCCGCGGCGTGAAGCGCGTCGTGTCGGGCCCGTCGCTCACCGTCGAGCTCGAGCTCGTGTCGTTCGAGGAGGTCGTGCGACCCACCGGCAACGTCGCCCGGGTGGTGGCGACCATGATCCTCCATGACGAGCGCGTCGTGCGAGAGGAGAAGACGCTCACCGTGGAGGTGCCGATCGAGCACGCGAAGGAGAAGGAGCATCAGGACGACAGCGTCCGCGCGCTCGCCACCGCGCTCGAGCGCGTCGTGAGCCAGATCGCCGACGAAGTGTGCCGTTCACCGTCCCCGCCCGCCGTCGCCGCCGAAGGCCGCTAAACGTCAGTGGTTCGCCCTTTGCTACGCAAGCGAAGCGCGCGCGCCGAAGCCGGCGGGGGCCAAGGCTGCTCTAAGCCCCCCCTTTGTTACGCGAGCGAAGCGAGCACGCCGAAGGCGGCGGGGGGAGCAGTTCGC
>DATAZL010000118.1:0-20329 GCA_036272055.1 Polyangiaceae bacterium
CCTTGGCCCCCCGCAGCTTCGCCTTTGGCGAACTGCTCCCCCCGCCGCTCCGCGTGCTCGCTGTGTTCGCAGGGGGGCCTTGGCCCCCCGCAGCTTCGCCTTTGGCGAACTGCTCCCCCCGCCGCTCCGCGGGCTCGCTTCGCTCGCGTCGGTCCGCTTCTTTGATGTTCGGGGACGAAGGATTCGTCGATGCGGAACTACTGACAGGAGCTGCCAGGCGTCTGCTTGACTGTCGGTCGACGCGCGGGCACATGTCGCTCTCCCTCGGAGGCGATCTCGAATGGCTGACGGCTTGAACAAGGTGCTGCTCCTCGGAAACCTCGGTGCCGACCCGGAGCTGAAGATGACGAGTGGCGGTCAGGCCGTGCTCAAGATGCGGCTCGCGACGACCGAGACGTACCTCGACCGGAACAAGGTCCGGCAAGAGAAGACCGAGTGGCACAGCGTCGTCCTCTGGGGCAAACGGGCCGAGGCGCTGAGCCGCTTCCTGACTAAGGGCTCGCGTCTCTTCATCGAGGGCGGCCTCCGCACCTCGAGCTACGACGATCGTGAAGGCAACAAGCGCTACAAGACGGAGATCGTCGCCATGAACGTGATCCTCGCGGGCGGCCGCGGTGCTCCGGGCGGCGCTGGCGGTGGCGGTGGCGGTCCTGCCGGCGGTGGTGGTGGTGGCGGTGGCGGCGGTCGCGAATCGGGTCCGGCCGATGACTACGAGGATCAGCCGCCCTATGGCGGCGCTGGTGGTGGTGCTGGGGCTGGTGGTGGCAGCACCCCCGCCGGCGGCGGAGACGACGACGACATCCCGTTCTGAGAACGGTCGCCGGGCCGCGTACCTTCGCGCGCTCGTGCCGGCGCTTTCACTTCTCGTCCTTGCCACGGGCTGTCACCGGCGCGAGGTCCCACCGGACCCCGCGCCGTCGGCCGTCGTTGCTCTCGCGCCGGTTCCCGCGCCCGCGGCGCTCCTCCTGCGCGGCGAGCTCCGGAATCCGGGTGAGCTCTACAAGGCGACCCAGGCGCTGGTCGGTGGTCGTGCGCGACTCTTGCCGACGAGCCTCGCGGTCGCCATCGCGACGACACTTCTCGATTCGCCGCTGTCGTCGGGAATGATCGACGACACGGCGCCGGCCGCGCTCGCCGTGATGGGGGACGAGGGCAGGAGCGTCGTCACGGCGCTCCGGTTGACGAGCGGGCGCGAGCTCGTCGCCGCTCTCACGATGGGGAGCGACGCAAGATTCACCGCGACGAAAGACGCGGGCGGCGTGACGCTCCTCGCGGCGCGTTCGGCTCCGACGTCGATCACGCTCGGCGTGTTCGCGGACCATCTCATCCTCGGTGAATCGGAGTCCGCGGTGCTCGTCGCAGGGCCGTTCGTCGCGACGAACGGTGTCGCGCCGTCGAACGGCACCGACGTCGCGCTCGTCGCGCCGCACGCGGCGCTCGCGGGACCGATCGCGACGGGCCTCGCCGGTGGATTCGCGTCGCTCCGCGACACCTGGCTCGTCGCCGACGCCGCCGCGCGCAAGGAGCACGGTGGCCGCACGCCGGACTTCGGTGACCCTGCCGCCGTCGTTCGCATGGCCTCCGCGTTCGCAGAGCAGCTCGTCGCCGTGCTCGGCAGCGCCGAAGAAGCGCGCCTCGACGTGACGCTCACCGGAGACGCGCCGCTCTGTCGCGGCGAGCTCGTCGCAGGTGCCACTGGTCGTGCGCGTGAGCTCACCGACGGGCTCGCCGTGGGCGATCTCGAACCGGTGCGCGCCCTGCCGGGATGGGTCGAGGCCGCGCTCTTCGGTCGAGCGAGCGACGGCGCGCGGGACGCGGGAACGACGTTCGGCGACCGGCTCGAGGCGGTGCTCGGCGATCGCCTCAAGGCGCGCGAGCGCGAGCGGGTGCGTACCTGGGTCGGCGACGCGCTCCACGGCATCGGGCCTGTGCGGACCCTGGGCGTCTTCGGCGGAGCTCGCGCCGGTATCTTCATCGCCGGGACGAACGGAGACGGCGACGCGCTCCGGCGCGCGACGCTCGCGCTGCCCGCGATCGCGAGCGCGCCGGCATTCGCCGAGCCCCTCCACGCGCTACTCGGGAAGATGGAATTCGGCGCGCCGTCGACCACGGGAACGGTGACGCGGCTGCCGCTCCGGCTGACGCCGAAGGCCGGGAGCGGCAAAGAGCCGGCCGTCGCCTATTCCATGGAGTCGTCGTCGGTCGGCGCGCGCGTCGCCGTCATTGCCGCGCAAGGCGACGGCAGCGAAGAGCTCCAGGAGCTTCTCTCGTCGAGCAGCACGGCAACAGTCGTGGAGGACGCGACCGTTGCTTCGGCGATCGCGCGCGCCGGCAAGCAAGGCAGCGCCGCGCTCGTCGTCCGTGTCCGGACGGAGGCGAGCGCACCTGGCTCCGTCATCGCTACGGTCGGCAGCGATCGGAAGGTTACGTGGGCCGAGGTAGGCGCAAGTAAGGCGGCGCTCGCCGCGCTCGTGCGCGCGTTCGTGAGCCGTTGAGCGAAGTGCCGCACGCAGAGCGGCATGGTTGAATGACGGAATGCCTTCGCGCCGTCCGTCGCTCCGCGAGCTCGGTCTCGTCTCTCTGTCGCTCGTCTCCGCGCTCGCGTTCACGGCGGGATGCTTCGGTCGCTCGGAGCTCGACGGTGAGGATCCGTTCGAGTTGCCGCGCGGTCACGCCGGCGAAGGTGGCGCGGGCACGATCGACGGCGGCACACCCGGCACCGGCGCACGCGCGACGGGCAGCGGCGGACGCACGACCGGCACTGGCGGCATCGTCGGCACCGGCGCGTTCGTCGGCAGCGGCGGTTTCATCGGCAGTGGTGGGTTCGGCACCGGCGCGTTCGTCGGCAGCGGCGGATTCATCGGCAGCGGCGGGTTCATCGGCGCCGGCGGGTTCATCGGCGCCGGCGGGTTCGGCACCGGCGGCTTCATCGGCACGGGCGGGACAGTGGCGTCCGGCGGACGCGGTGCGACGGGCGGTGTCGTCGGCGCGGGCGGTGTCGTCGGCACCGGCGCGTTCGTCGGTGCGGGCGGTGTCGTCGGTGCGGGCGGTGTCGCGGGCGCAGGCGGCACCATTGCTTCGGGGGGCGCTGCGGGCGCGGCGGGGGCGGGTGGCGCGCCGGAGTGTGGCGCGGCGACGTGTTCGGGGTGCTGCACGACGGGCGGGCTCTGTGTTCCGGGGACCGGAACGAACGCGTGCGGGTCCGACGGGGCGCGGTGCGCGGATTGCGGGTCGAGCGGCTTCGCGTGTGACCAGGGCGTTTGTCAGGGAACCGCGCCGACGTGCGCCGCGACCTGCTCGGGTTGCTGCGACGCGCTCGGACGGTGCCGTCTCGGCTCGGAGATCGATGCCTGCGGCGTGGGCGGCGGCACCTGCGCCGTCTGCTCGACGAACGGCGCGGCGTGCACCGCCGGAAAGTGCGGCGGCAAGGTGACGACCTGCGACGCCACGACGTGCGGTGGTTGCTGCGACGCGAAGGGCGTCTGCCAGCCGGGCACGACGGGCGCCGCGTGCGGCACCGCGGGAGAGTCGTGTCAGAACTGCACCTCGCAGTCACGGACGTGCAGCGAGCCCGGCTCGTACTGCGCGTTCATTCCGTCGTGTAGCTCGGCGACGTGCCCGACGGGCTGCTGCGACGCGGCAGGCGTCTGTCACGACGGACGCACCGACGCGGCGTGCGGCACGACCGGTCAGCGTTGCACCGATTGCAAATCCGCCGGCGAGGCCTGTGCGCCGTCCGGCTTCTGTTACAACGGGCCGCACTGCGGTCCGGACACCTGCGCCGGGTGCTGTGCCGCCGACGGAACCTGCCGTCCGGGAACCAACCCCCAGAGCTGCGGCACGTTCGGCGCGGTCTGCGAGAACTGCCCGTCGCAGGGGCAAACCTGCCAGGCAGGCGCGTGCGGGGTGCGCGGTGCGACGTGTCCGGCTCCGTACGCAGGCTGTAACCCCGGCGCCGCGACGTCGCCGCCGACCAATGGCACGAGCTGTCAGAGCGCCGACCTCGCGCTCGCGAAGAAGGCGTGCACCGGGCAGACCGATCCGGCGACCTGCCTGCCGGTGCTGAGCCAGGTGATGGCGTCGAACCCCGGCTGCTTCGACTGTCTGCAGCAGTTCCTCTACGACGGCGCGGTCGCCAAGTGCCTCGCGCCGTTCCTCGGCACCGCCTGCAACCACGAGCTCACCTGCTACGAGGGATGCCTCTCCACGACCTGCGGTCGCTGCGCCGCCGGGAGCGTCACCAGCTGCCAGGGCACCGTCTCGGCGTCCGGGGGCGACTGCTTTCCGGACCTCTCCGGGGAGTATTGCGCCGCCGCGGCCTTCAGCGGTCCCGCGGCATTCTGCGATCTCGGCACGCTACGCGACGTCGGGGCCTGGCTTAGTGGGGTCGGGGCGTATTACTGCTCGGAGTGATGCTCCCGACCAAAGAGGAGACCGTCCTCGTCACCGGCTTTCCGAGCTTCCGCGGCCGCAAGATGGTCGTCGAGCTCCTGTCCGCGTCCCCGACGACGCGTGTCTTCGCGATCGTGCACCCGAAGCTCGTCGAGCAGGCAAAGACGTTCATCGACCAGCTCGAGCCGCGCGATCGCGACCGCATCGTCGCGTACGAGGGTGACGCGGCGGCGATCGACCTCGGCCTCAGTGGCCAGGAGTACCGGGAGCTCGCCGCGCGGGTCCAGCGCATCCATCACGTGGCGCAGGTCACGTACCCCGGCGTGTCGCGCAAGATCGCCGAGCTCGTGAACGTCGGCGCGATGCGGGAGGTGCTCGAGTTCGCGCGCGTGTGCGAACGGCTCGAATGCCTCGTGTGCCACTCGAGCGCGCAGGTGAGCGGCAACCGCACCGGCCTGGTCCTCGAAGAAGAGCTGTCGGCGCGTCAGTCCTTCCGTTCCGCGGTCGAGGAGACGCTCGCGCGCGCCGAGCGCCTGGCCGTCGATGCCATGCCGGAGATCCCCATCGCCATCGTCCGTCCGACGCAGATCGTCGGGGATTCCCGGACGGGCGAGGTCGACCGCTTCGACGGCCCTTATCTGCTGATGCTGCTAATTTTGAGCGCGCCCCAAGATTTTCCGGTGCTCCTGCCCGCCAAGGGCGACGCGCCGATGAACCTGGTGCCGATCGATTACGTGGTGCAGGCCGCGCACCGGATCGGGCAGAGCCCGCAGGCCATCGGGAAGACGTTCCACCTCGCGGACCCCAGGCCCCTCACGGTACGGCAGGTATTTCAGCTCGTTGCGCAGAGCGGCGGGAGGCGCCTCCCCGGCGGGTTCATTCCGTCGCGCCTCACGAAGGCGCTCCTCAGTACCCCCGGATTGAGCCTGGTCTCGAAGAGCCCGCGTGCGTTCGTGGATACGATCACGACGCCGGTGCGGTACGATACGCGGAATACCGACGACGTCCTCGCCGGTTCGGAGGTCGTGTGTCCCCCGTTCGAATCGTACGTCGATGCCCTGGTCTCCTTCGTACGGCAGCGCGTCCAGGAGCGCCGTCTGAAGAATGAAGAGCCCGAAGTCGACGATCCCCTCTCCTGACGGTGCCCGCGCCGCGGCCGCCGTCCTCGTCGTTCTTTCGTCTCTCTCGGTGGTGACGTGTGCGAGCGCGACGCGGTCGCCCATCATCGCGAGCATCGCGCCCACATCGAAACCCGAGCCGCCCGCGCCGCCGCTCTTCCCCGACGAGCCCGAGCCGTCGGTCACCGCACCGGTGGCGACGAGCGCCGAAGCAGCACCGCCCGCGACGCCGGTCGTTCCCCAGGGCTCGGCGCTCGCGCGATTCACGGCCGCCCTTCGCGACGCGCCGCAACGGTCGGGCCCGGTCCGCGTCCTGTGGCTCGGTGACTCGCACACCGCGGCAGATTTCTGGCCCGACGCCGTGCGAAAGCCGCTGCAGGCGGCCTACGGCTCGGGCGGCCCCGGCTTCGTTTACCTCGGTCTCGGCGTGTATCGCCACACCGGCGTCAAGCAGCAGCGCGAGGGCAAGTGGCGCATCGAGCCACGCCAGCCCTCACTCTGGATGAAGCAAGACGACGGCGTGTTCGGCCTCGGCGGGATCCGCGCCGTCCCGAACGACGCGACGAGCACCCTGCGCCTCGAGCTGTCCGCGGACTCGGTGCGCGGCAAGGCGCGCTGGGACGTCGCGGTCCGCTTGCCGACGAACCGCGCCCGCGTCGTGATCGCCGTCGAGGGCGGGGAGAGCCACAGCGTGGATGCGACCACCGTGGCGGTCGGAACCATCGCCCACGTCACCTTCCAGACCGAGCGCGGCGCGGCGGTGACCATCGGCCACGCCGCGAACGACCCCGAGCTCTTCGGCGCCATCGTCGAGAGCACCGATCCGGGCGGCGTCGTGGTCGACAACCTGGGCATCAACGGCGCGCGCATCGCGACCCCGCTCGCGTGGGAGCGCTCGTCGTGGATCGAGCAGGCGCGCCAGCGTGATCCGAGCCTGCTCGTCTTCGCCTACGGCACGAACGAGGTCGGGGACGAGGTCGCGCCGATGAAGTACGGCCCCGTGCTCGAAGAGCTCGTCGGCGTCGCCCGCGAGGCAGCGCCGAACGCGGACTGCCTCGTCGCAGGTCCGACCGATCGCGAAGGCCCGGGCTGGACTCCGCTGCCGCGCGTCTTCGAGATAGACGGCGTGATGCGGCAGACGGCCGAGCACCTCGGCTGCGCGTATTTCAGCGTCGTCGACGCGATGGGCGGGGAGGGCAGTCTCAAGCGGTGGGCCGCGATGACCCCGCCGCTCGCCGGCATCGACCGCGTCCATCTCACGCCGCGCGGCTACGGTGAGCTCGGCGGCACGATGGCGAAGCTCTTCATCGACGCGCCTCGCTGAGTCGCCGCCGTCGCCGTCAGCGCGCGCGCTCGCGGTACCCGTCGTAGCTCGCCATGAGCGCCGAGTAGATCCACTTGCCGAGCTTGTCGGCGCCCCAGCTCGTCGGGTGCGTGAAGTCTCCGGCGCCGTAGCCCTTCTGCACCCACTTCGCCATGGACCCCTTGCCGCCCATCGCGTCGAACGTCGGGTAGAACGCGCACCCGAGCTCCGCCGCGGCGCTCCGCTGCTCGGCGACGATGTGCGGGATGATCGGCACGGTCACGAGATGGTCGTTCTCCTTGCGCGCGCGATCCATCGCTCCGATGACGAGGCAGCCGGCGCCGGGCGCGGCGCGCGACATCTTGCCGATGAGCTCCTTCATGGTGCGGTGATAGTCGGGCATCGGATATGCGAAGCCGTCACCGCTCTCGTTCGCGCCGAACTGGAAGACGAGGAGGTTCGGGCGGCGCCACGCTATCGCCTCGGCGAAGTTCGCGTCGTCGCTCTCGTCGAGAGTGCGGACGCGTGCGCCGACCACGCCGATCGCGTCGAGCACCACTCCGGGCACGTCCCTTTCGAGCGCGACGCCGAAGAGCCGCACCGGCGCGTTGCGGATGGCGAGGTCGAGCTCGTGCGGGCCGTCGGGCACCCGTAGCTCGGCGAACGCGCCGTGCTTCGTCGCGTCGTCGGTGTCGATGACCTTCACCAGCGCGCCGTCGACGCGCGCCTCGAGGGAACCGCCTCCGGGCATCGCGAGATACTCGACGTCGAAGCGCGACACGCTTCTCCCGTAGTCGCCGCTCTTCGCCGTCCCGATGCGCGAGTGGAGCCCGGGCGCGCCGGTGAAGCTCACGCCGCCGAGGCCGTACATGCCGTCGGACGCGCGCGGTCCGACGATGCGGCTCACCTTGAAGCCCCTGTCGGCGACCCGCGACACGTCGTTGTGGAAGTACTGCGGCCACGCGTTGGCCACGAGCACGAAGCCGTGACCGGCGTCGCCGAAGCGCGCCTCGAGCAGCCGTCTGAGCGTCCCCGTGCCGAAGTCGCTCGCGACGACCGAGTCGCCGAAGAAGAGCACGCGCGCGATCGCCGTCGGCTCCTTCTTCTCGGCGCGCGCGAGCACCGCGAAGAGCCGGTCGAGCGAGTGCGCGTCGTCGACGATCGGCAAAGGAGACGTGTCCGCGGACGGGAGCGGCGCCGTCTCCGCCGTGTCGCGTGCGATGGGCCCCGCGGCGCGCACTGGCGCGTCGAGCTTCTCGGGCTGCGCGAGGTCCGGGCGGTTCTCCGTTGGCCTGTCGAGCTCGGCTTCTCCTATGGCTCCCGAAGCGGACGCGATCGTCGGCGGTACGGCTTCGTTCGCCGGCGCGTTGCGCGCCGAGAACACGCGGAGCACCTCGAGGCGCGGGGACAGCTCCGCGACGAGGCCGAGCGCGAGCATCGTCACGACGGCGAAGACCGGCTTCGACCAGAGCGCCGTGCGTCCGGGGAGCGGCTCGCCGTCGGGGAGCGGAGCACCCGGTCCGGAGCGCGCGCCGTCTTCCACGGGGGTCGTCAGAACGGCGTGTCGCGCACGAGACCGCCGCGCGGCTCCGGCTTCGACGGCTCTACCTTGCGCTTCGGCGTGGCCGGCTGGGACGGTGCGGGGGAGGGCGGCGCGGTGGCGGTGTTCGGCGAGGGCGGCGCGGCGACGTTCGTGTGTTTCTCGGCGGACGGCAGCTGCTCGATACCCACGCTGTCCGCGTCGAGCGCCGAGATCTCGTTGGCGGCGCGCTTTCGAGTCATCGACCCGACGTCGGGCGACTTCGCGATCTGATCGAGGAGAGTGCGCTTCTTCGTGCGGTCGGTCTCTGCCGCGGCCTGCGCGAGCACGCCGTCCGCCCACTTCGTCTGGATCTCCTTGAACGCCGTGGACTCGCGGAGATTGCTGTCTTCCGGGATCTGCTGCGACTTCTTCTGCGCGCCCTCGACGTCACCCTTGGCGAGCATGTCGCTCGCCTCCTGCAAGACGCGCGCGGCGGGGCTCACCTCGGGCGGCGCGGCGGCGATGGTCGGCTCCGCGCCTTGCCGGAGGACGAGGACGCCCACGAGCACGATCGCCGCGACGATGACGGCGACGATCGCGACGGCGCGCGTCGGGCTGCGACCGGTCGCGCCGTGCTCCGACGTCGGCTCGATGCTGCTGCGCCGAGCCACGCCCACCGGCGGCTCCTGCGGCTGATACGGCTGGCCCGCCGGCACGAAGCGGAGCTGGACGTCACCGAGCTCGATCACGTCGCCCGCGTCGAGGATGGCGCGCTTCAGCTCGACGCCGTTCACGCGTACGCCGTTCGAGCTGTCGCGGTCGATGACCTCGTACTTGCCGCCCTCGATGACGTGGATCTCGGCGTGGACGCGGCTCACCGACGTGTCGTTCACCGGCAGATCGCAGTCTTCACCGCGACCGATGACGAGCCGCTTGTCGAGGAGCGGAAAGCTCGCGCCGACGGCGGGGCCGATGATCATCACCAGCCGGTTCGGCAGCTCGCGGATCGTCTGACTCGGCCGGCCCGGGATGGTGGCGGTCTTGCTCTCTGGATCGAACCGGCTCGCCGCATCGTCGTCGATGAGCTCGAGGCGATAGTCGCCGAGCTGGAGCAGGTCGCCGTGTTTCAGCCCGCGCTCGGCGGCGACGCGGCCGCCGTTGACGAAGCACCCGTTATAACTGGTGAGATCCTTCACCACCCAGCCGACGCCGTTCTTGCGGAGGATGGCGTGCTTGCGGGAGATGTTGCGCTCCGTCAGTCGCACCGTGTTCGCGACGTCACGACCTATCGTGTACTCGTCGCGTGAGAGGTCGACGACCGTCTGATTGGCCTGGTCGTCCTCGATGGACAGCTTCCACATCATCCGCAACGCGATCCTGCCGTGATTCCCCGCGGAGGCCAAGTCGGCACAGTGGATAGTCCAATTTTTCCGGGGTTCTCCGCGACCCTTTTCGCTTATGGAAGGTGCGACACGCCCACATCGGCCCGCGCCAGCCCGCGCGCCACCCGTCAGGTCCGGCCGAGGTTCACCGCGAGCGTGAAGAGGGCGTCGTGGAGCCGCGGACGGACGGAGCGGATCGCAATGTTGTCCCGGGTCGGGTTCACGCGGTTCGTGAGGATGACGGCGACGATGCTCGCGTCGGGGTCGCACCAGAGGCTCGTCCCGGTGAAGCCGAGGTGCCCGAACGAGTGCGTCCCGAAGGCGCTGCCGGCGGCCGAGCCCGCGCTCGAACGGCCGTCGAAGCCGGCGCGGAGCGTCCCGAGTGGCCGCGGGCGGGTCAGGACCGACGCCTCGCCGGGCGTCAGCCAGGCCGTGTCGCGCCCGGCGAGGGCGTCGAGGAATGCGGCTCCGAATCGCGCCACGTGCTCTGCGGTGCCGAAGAGCCCGGCGTGGCCGGCGGTGCCGCGACGGGAATAGGCCCAGGCGTTCTCGTCGTGGACGTCACCGACCAGCTCCCCGCCTCGCCAGGGCACGATCTCGGTCGGCGCCACCGTGTCGTCGAACGTCGCGTCGCGGGCGCGCCAGTCGTTCGACGACGCGACGTCGATTCCGAGTGCGTCGCTCGTCTCGCGGGCGACGATCCTTTCGAGTGGCTCCCCGCATGCGCGCGCGACGGCGGCGCCCGCGAGCAGGTATCCCATGTCGCTGTAGAGCGGCGGAAATCCCTCGTCGGGCGGGGAGCCCGCGCAGTCGTCGCGGCGTGCCTCCGCAGCGGCGACGAGCATCGCGTCGGGGTCGACGGAACCGCCGGCAGCGAGCTCGGCGTAGAGCGCGCGATGCGCGTCGAGACCCGCGCGATGCGCGAGCAAAAGCTCCAGCGGCAGAGGGCCCGTGGCCGTGCCGCGAAGCGCAGGAAGCAAGACTTCGAGCGGCGTCTGGAAGCCGAAGAGACCTCGACGAACGAGGCGCGCGATCGTGCTCGCGACGACGGGTTTCGTGACGCTGGCGAGGTCGAAGGGCGTCTTAGGATCCACCCTGGCCGGCCGTTGCGTTGAACGCGTGCCGAATGCTCCCGTCGCGAAGCGCCAGCCCGAGCCGCTGCGTCCACCGACCGAGAGCACCGCGGCGGGCGTGACGCCCGGCGCGACGAGCATCGTTTGCGCGAGATTTTCGAGCCGGTCGGCGCTCATGTGGGCAAGGTGGGTCAGTCGTTGTGCGCGGGGCTTAGCTAACTCGAGGGCGTGGCAAAACGCATTACCTTGGGTCTCGCCGCGGGACCGGAGTAAGCTTTATCCTGGCGAGAGGCCCGGCTGATGGCTGAATTTACCTGGGAAGCACGTGCCCGCAGCGGAGAAGTCCGGCGCGGCATCATGGAGGCAGATGACGCCGAAGCGGTGAATCTGCGCCTTCGCCAGCAGAACCTCAACCCGGTCAAGGTCAAGAAGAAGGGCATCGAGCTCAAGCTGCCGAGCTTCGGTGGCGGGGTCGAAACGAAGGATCTCGTCACGTTCACCCGCCTCTTCGCGACCATGATCGACGCGGGCCTGCCGCTCGTCCAGTGCCTCGACATCCTGGCGAGCCAGCAGAAGAACAAGATGTTCGCGAGCGCGCTCAAGGACGTGAAGAGCTCGGTCGAGCAGGGCTCCACGTTCAGCGATGCCCTCGCACGCCACCCGAAGATCTTCGACGAGCTCTTCGTGAACCTCGTTCACGCCGGTGAGACGGGCGGCATCCTCGACAACATCATGAATCGCCTCTCGATCTATCTCGAGAAGCGCCAGAAGCTCGTGCGGCAGCTCCGCGGCGCGCTCAGCTACCCGACCATCGTCTTCATGATCGCCATCGGCGTCATGGCCGTCATGCTCACGTTCGTCATCCCGGCGTTCGAGGGCATGTTCAAGGAGTTCGGCGGCGGGAAGGACAACCTGCCCGCGCTCACGCGCATGATGGTCGCGCTGTCTCACAGCTTCGTGTCGTACCTGCCGCTCGTGATCCTCCTCGTCGGCGGCATCTCGACGGCCGGCGTGTACACGTACCGGACGCCCGCCGGGAAGACCTTCGTCCACCGGGCGCTCCTTCAGATCCCGGTGATGGGCGTCGTGATCCAGAAGATCTCGGTGGCCCGCTTCACGCGCACCCTCGGCACGCTTCTCCAGTCCGGCGTGCCCATCCTCGACGCCCTCGAGATCTGCGCGAAGACGTCGGGCAACGTCATCATCGAGGCCGGCATCATGCTCGTTCGCCAGCGCATCAGCGAGGGCAAGAACATGGCCGAGCCGCTCCTCGAGGCGAAGGTGTTCCCCGACATGGTCGTGCAGATGATCGCGGTCGGTGAGCAGACCGGCGCGCTCGATCAGATGCTCAACAAGATCGCCGATTTCTACGAGGAAGAGACGGACATCGCCGTGGCGTCGCTCACGAGCTTGCTCGAGCCGATCATGATGGTCGGCATCGGCGGCATGGTCGGGGTCGTCCTCGTCTCGATGTACCTGCCGATCTTCTCGCTGGCCGGCAACATCCACGCCGACTGACGGGAAGTCGCCCGGCGGAACATGGCCGTTCGACTGGGAGTCCCCGAGGCCGTCGCGGGGATCCCGCTGGTGCGACGGCTCGCCTGGGTGGTCGGCGCGCGCGTCGGCTTCCTCGTCGTCGCGACGTCGGCGCTCGCCTTCGTCAACGTGAAGCACGGCTTCGACGCCGGCGCGACCACGATAAAGATCGTCGTCGCCGTCGTCGCTCTGTCCTTCGCGCTCGCGGGCGTCTATGCGGCGGTGCTCCGCACCGGCAAGGGGCTCGTCGAGCTCGCGACGGCTCAGCTCGTCCTCGATCAAGCGACGTGGACGGTCCTCGTCTACGTCACCGGCGGCGCCACGAGCGGCGCGACCTCGTTCTACGGCCTGACGTGCCTGCTCGGCGGGTTCCTCATCGGGCTCCGCGGGTCGGCGATCGCTGCCGTCACCGGGATCGGCTTTTACGCCGTCCTCGTCCTGGCGCTCTTTTCCGGTCGTCTCATGCCCCCGGCGGACCAGCCGCCCACGATCTACGCGGTCAGCGGCGAGCAGCTCGCGTCGTACCTGCTCCTGAACGTCCTGGTCGTCGTCATCGTCACGCTTCTAACGAGCTACCTCGCCGACCGACTGCGCGCAGCGGGCGGGCGCATCGTCGAGGCCGAGGCGCGCGCAGAGAGCGCCGAACGGCTCGCCGTGCTCGGCCGTCTCGCCGCGGGCCTCGCCCACGAGATCAGAAATCCGCTCGGGTCCATCGCCGGGTCCGCGCAGCTCCTCAGGACGAGCCAGGTGCTCTCGGAAGAAGACCGGAAGCTCTGCGAGATCATCCAGCGCGAGGCCGCGCGCCTGAACGACCTGGTGTCGGACATGATGGACGTCGCGCGCGCGCGGAAGCCCGAGCTTCGCACTGTCGACACCGCGCGCCTCGCCCGCGAGGTCGTCGCGCTCGCGTCCCGCTCGGGCCGCGCGGTGTCCGACGTGAAGATCGTGTTCTCCGGTGAGGAATCACTGTGCGTCCGCGCCGACGCGTCCCAGCTCCGCCAGCTCATCTGGAACCTGGTGCGCAACGCGGTCCAGGCGTCGACCGCGGGCGGCTCCGTCGGCGTGCGCGTCGAGGACTCCGGCGGCACCGGCGTGCTCGTCGTCGAGGACGACGGCGTGGGCATCGACGCCGACGCAAAAGAGCGTCTCTTCGACGCCTTCTTCTCGACGCGCACCCACGGCACCGGCATCGGCCTCGCCGTCGTGAAGCGCATCGCCGACGAGCACGCATTCACGATCGACGTCGAGAGCGAGAAGGGCCGAGGTGCGCGGTTCCGCGTCACGCTAGGCCCGCGTGTTCCGGCCGACGGCACGGAGATGAGCTTGCCGCCCCACCTCAGCTCGGTGCCGCCGCCTCCGTAACGTCCGGGCGATACGTGTTGCGCTCCGTCACGTCGGGTCCTTCCGGCCACGCCGGAATTCGGCCGACCTGGGGGCGCGATAGAGGGCTTTACGGCGTGCTGGAGCCGGATATTTCCGCCTTTTTTCCTGGCATTGGTCTTGCGTTACCACGCCCGGGAATGAGATCTCCCGTGTCACCGAGAGAAGGCGTCATGCGACATTTTCAGAAGTTTGCCCGGGTTGGTTTGATCGCGCTCGCGCTCGCCGTGGCCACTCCGGCCATGGCCGACGACAGCGCCCAGTCCTTCATGAAGGAGCGCCAGGCCGAGCTCGTCACGCTCATCCACAAGGGTGGCGGCCCCGACAACCAGAAGAAGATCGAGCAGACCTTCGACGCGATCCTCGACTACGACGCGCTCGCCATGGGCTCGCTCGACACGCAGTGGCAGTCCCTGAACGACAACGACAAGAAGGAGTTCGAGGACACCCTCAAGAAGCTCGTCCAGCGTGCCTACCGGAAGAACCTGGACCGCACCGCGAGCTACGACGTGAGCTTCGACGGCGAGTCGAAGCAGGCGGCTGACGCCACCCTGGTGAAGACCACTGCCAAGAGCCGCACCAATGCCCGCGAAGAGCCGATCTCGATCGACTACCTCGTGCACAAGCCGGCCGCGGCCTGGAAGGTCGAGGACATCATCACCGAGGGGTCGAGCCTCATTAAGAACTACCGGCAGCAGTTCACGCGCATCATCAAGAAGGACGGCTTTCCGGAGCTCCTTCGCCGCATGAAGACGAAGCTCGCGAACGGCAGCGTCTGACGGCGGCCTCTGACGGGAGACCCTGATCGGCCGAGCAGAGCTCGGCCGATCTTGCCCGCGTCCACCGGGCCACTGCTACGATCGGGGCCGTGGCTCGGTCGATCCGCGTACCTGCTGGCGCTCCGTCGCCGCCCGGGCCACGTGGTCCCGAGCCGCGGATCCCGCTGCGGCTGACGGTGACGCGAGGGGTCCTCGGGCTGGAGCTCTACGAGGCGTTCGAGCTCGGGCCGCTGTCGGTCGAGCGACTCGACGTCACGCTGCCGAACCTGAAGTTCCCCGTGGACCTCTCCGGAGGCGTGCGCGTCTTCCGGCATCGACGTGGCCGCCTCGAGCGGCTGGTCGTCTCGGTCGAGACGTCACGCCTCGCGAAATGGCTCGAGAACCGGCTGCGCGAGTCACTCGGCGGACTCGTTCGCCCGGTATCCGTCTGGCGCGTCCCGCACGGCCTCGGCGTCGGATTCGTCGGCGCGCGCGGCGCGCTCGCCTTCGACGTGCTCTGGGCGCCGGTGGAGGGCGATGCCCGTTTCGTCGTGTCACGGGCACGCGGCGCGGCGCTCGAGGGGCCGGCGCTCGGCGCGGCCCTCCACGTCGTCGACACCGCCGTCGGGGGCTTCATGAAGCGCGACGGCAGGGCGTTCGCGCTGGCCCAGGCGGGCGCGAGCGTCGTGCGGCAGGTCATGCCCGCCGTCGGCGCGCGCGCACCGAGCGCCGACGTGCGCGCAGGCGAGCTCGACGGTCGCGGCGATATCGTCCGCGTCGAGTTCGACGTCGCGTTCCCCCCACCCGGGCTGTCGCGCCCCGTGATGTCCGCCGTCGAACTCGCCGAGCTGACGCGCCTCGCCGACGACCAGCTCGCGCGCGGCAACGTCGAGTCGGCGCGCGCCGCCTACGTCGCTGCGCTCGAGCAGGCGCCGCGGCATGCCGAGATCTCGCGCCTCGTCGCGGACATCGACGTCCATGCAGGCGGTCGCGCGGAGGCGGCGCTCTCCGTCCTCTCCGAGGCCGTGGATCCGGCGAACGCCGGCGCGACCGGCGCGACGCTGCTCGCCCGGATCGGCGATCTCGACGGCGCGAAGGTCGCTCTCCGCAGCGCGACCCGTGACGAGGAGTACGGGCCGCTGGCGGCGCTCTTCTGGTGCGAGCTTGCCGGTTACGAGACGGACACCGCGGCGAAGCTCTCGGCGCTCGACGAGGCCGTCGCGCGCGCACCGGGCTTCGTCTCGAGCCGCATGCTTCGCTTCGAGGCGCGCCTCAGCGCCGGCGACGTGAAGGGCGCGCTCGCCGACTCGGAGCACCTCGAGGCGAGCACGACGGGAAACGCCGCGCGTCACGAGCTCACCCGCGCCTGTGCAGAGCGACTCCTCGCGCACGGCTTCCAGCGCGAGGCGGGGCGTCTCTACGAGCGCGCCCTGCGCTACGTCCCCGACGACCCCACGGCGACGGCGGGCCTCGGCCGTGCCCTCGTCGAGACCGGCAAGACGGAGCGCGCCGTCGCTCTCCTGGAGCGCGCCATCGCGAGCGGCGAGCGCCGCGGAGAGCCGCAGGGCGACGCGCTGCTCGACCTCGCGAAGATCCTCGCGAAGGCCGGCGATCTCCCGCAGGCCATCGCTCGCGTGCGGCAGATCGCGAGCCCGTCGGAACGACTCGCCGAGGCGCGCGCTCTCGAGGCGTCGTGGCGCGAGAAGCTCGGTGATCTCGCGGGGGCGACCGTCGCGTACGGGCGCATGCGGGAGGTGCTCGAGCTCGCGCCGCCGGAGGACGTCCGGCGCGCGACGGACTGGCTCGCCGAGGCGGCGCGCTTCGAGTGGGAGGTCCGGAAGGACGCGCCGCTCGCTGAGCGCCATCTCGCGCTCGCGCTCCGGCTCTCGCCGCGCGATCGCCGGATCGGCGACGAGTACAGGACGATCGCCGCGATCGTCGCGGCGTCACGGTCGCGTCCGCAGCCCGAGCCTTAAAGCTCCCGCTCGCCGCTCAGCCCTTGCCGGTGATCGACAGCACCTGATCGATGAGCGGCTTCGAGAAGACGCCGTTCCGGAGTCGCTTCACGGCCTTCAGGAACATCCGGTACCACTCGATCTTGTCGTCGTCGGTCGGCGTCACGACGGTCATGCGCTTCATCAGCCGATCGCGCGCCTCCATGTCGAGCTGACGGATCCTGTCGCTCTGTACCTTCGCGGCGCGCCGCTGCATGTCGCGGAAGAGCGCGCGCGTGTCGGCGGGGATCGCCTCGAGCTTCTCCTCTTTCATGAGCGTCGCTCCGATCGCGGCGACGATGGGCTGGTCGTTGATGTGATCGAGATACGGCACCCACTGGAGCTGCTCGGCCGCGAGGGCAGGGGCGCCGACGACGTTGACCGTCCCTGCCTGAAGCGCCGGGAGCACCTCGGTGATGTCCAGCGGCACCGGGACGATCTGGCCGATGAGCGAGAAGAAGAGAGGCGCCATGGGTTCGTTGCGAAACACCATGGGACGCTTGCCCCGAAGATCGGTCGGGCCGCGCACCTCGACGCCCTTCGTGAACTGATACACGAGCCCGATGTCGCCCCACGACAGGAGCTCGAAGCCCTGGGTTCGGAAACCCTGCTCGATGGGATCCTTCAGCATGCCGCGCACCAGATCGGCGAGCGGCCACGAGTTCGTCACTCCGGGAAGCTGCAGCACCATGACGTCGCGGAAGACATGCGAGAGCCCGATGCTGCTGAGCGCCGCGCCGTCGAGCTCCCCGGTCTTGATCTTCGAGACGACGGTGCGCTCGTCCCCCTGGACGCCGTTGTAATAGATGTTCAGCGCGATCTGCCCGTCGGTCTTCTGCTCGACGGCCTTCTGCCAGGCCTCGAGCACCTTGCCCCAGGTGGACGTACGCGGCGCGATCGTGGCGAGCCGGATCGTCTGCGTCGCGCGCGCGGAGCCCGCGGTGCACAGCGCGAGCGCGGCTGCACAGGTGACGAGCCGGAGCCGCGCGGAAATCATCCGCTACCCCTCACGCGCTCGGTGGCCGTCGCCAGCGGCGGGCGCCGAAGAGCCCTGCCGCCCAGAGCGTCTCGTCATCGGCGTCCCAGGCGATCGAAACGACCTTCGCCCACTCGTCGAGCTCGTCCTCGAGCTCGGGATCGGGCGTCAGCTCGGACACGATGTGTGCGTCGGCGGACGCCGCGTCGATCCAGACGAGCGAGGTGTGGCCGCTCGCAGCGTCGAAGAGCGCCATGAACGCCGAAGCGCGCCCGCCGAGCCGGCCCGCGGTCACCGCCGTGGCGCGCGCGGAGCCGTTCACGCGACGGAAGGTGACGCCGCCGTCCGCCGAAACCCTGACACCGAGGCCCGGCTCGAGGAGCACCACGACGTCGCCCTCGGACGCGAGCTCGGTGTGTTCGTCGGCAGAGAGCTCGGCGAGACGACGGAACGCGCCGGACGCCTCGGACCGGAAGAGCCGGAGCCCGTCTTGCTGCTCGACGAGGCACACCGGGGGAACGCCCGACGACACCGCGAGCACCCGACCACCGAGGTCCACCTTGCGCCAGGTGACGCCGCGATCGGTGCTCTCGAGGAGCACGCCACCGCCTGCGGTCACGTGGAGGAGAGCGGCCGGCCGCGAGCTCGGCGTGGGACCGCCGAGCGAGAGCGAGAGCGCCTTCTCGCGATCGAGCGCGAGCGTGTCGCGGAAACCGGTGAGCTCGTCCGGCACGCCGTCTTCGCCCACGAGGCGGTAGAGCTTGCCCCGCTCGGTACCGGCGAGCACCGAACGCGCATCGGCGTCGACGAGCAGGCCCGTCACCGCGTCACCGAGCGTCTCGCTCATCGTCTTCACGTCGCCCTCCGGGGTGACGAGCGCGACGCCGGAGCCGCCTACGGCGACGAGGCCCTTTCGCGAGCGCACCACGCGCGACTCAGGCAAGCCGACCGACGGCAGCTCGAGCCACGGTAGCTCGGCGCGACGCGGCGGCTCTTCTTCGCCCATTCCGACGAGCTCGTCGGATTCCTCGTTCAAGGTGCCTTCCTGGTCGTCCTCCTGGACGAGGGCGGGGAGCTCCTCCGAGATCAGATCTTCGGGCTCGACGGTGCCCTCGGAGTCGTCCATGTCGACCTCGAGCGCGGTGGCATCGTCGAAGAGCCCGACCGATTCACCCGTTGGGCCGACCTCGTCGGACGACGCACCGTCGTCCTCGTCGCGCGCCAGGACAATCTCACCGACGTCGAGAGGGAGCTCGACGTCGTCCGTGAGCGTCGGATCGTCTTCTTCGAGCTCCACGCCGGCGTCGAGCTCGTCGGACTCGGAGTCGTCGAGGCCGTCGTCGCCTTCGAACGAGCGGAGCAGGTCCGAGAAGTCTCCCTCCGCCTCCGTTTCATCGCCCTCGCCGAGCGATGGGAGGTCGGGCAGCGGCTCGGGATCCTCTCTCGTTTCCGGCACCGGCTTGGTATAGCTCTCCGACCCTCCAACGGCAAAGCGTGACCCCCCGGAAATGGAACGAACTCGCGGCTCGGCGAACGTGAGCAAGGAGATGCTCGGCTTGCTCGGTGACGAGCTCGTGCGCGTGCGGCTCAGAGTTCGAGAACCGGACGTGGTGTTCGTGAAAGGCGTCATGGAGGCGAGCGAAGGCGTCGGCGCGCTCCTCGCCGAGCCGCGCACTCCGGGCCTGCGTGGCAAGGGAGACGGACGCGACGGCGGCGCGCTCGTGCTCATCGCTCCGCGTTCGCGCGCAAGTGATCTTTACGAGCTGATCGAAGATCTGAAGATCGAGCTTGGGGGTTGCTTGTGGAGAGATGACGACGAAGGCGATGCCGAGGCAAACGGGCCAAATGGGACGGATGAGCGCGGCGGCGCGTGAACGAAGCCGGGTTGCGGTCGCTCCCTCGATCCTCTAGCTTCCGGGCATCGTGCGGAAGTGCTCACCGGGTACGAGCGAACAACGCGCCGACGCGACGCCGTTACCGAGCGTGCCGTCCGTTGGGGCCGACCCTCGGCTGGTGGACGCATGGTGTGCGTTCCTGGGTCGCCTCGCGACGGACGCCGAGGCCGCGCTCGCCGCCGCGCTCGCGTACAAGGAGCTCGCCGGTCGCGCACGTGAAGACTGGATCGCCGCGCTCGAACACGACCTCGACCGCGTGTCGGTGCCCGCGATCGCCGTGTACGCGCCGCTCCTCGCCGTCGAGACGGATCCGAAGCGGCGCGAGCGCATCCTGTCGGCGCTCGGCCCCGTCCAGGCCGACGCCACACCGACGACGTCCGCGTTCGGGCTCGCGAGCCGCCCGAGTGACCGCGCGCGAATCGCGGTGATCGTCGCGCCGCTGTACCTCGACTTCGTGCAGGTGCTCGCGTGCGCGTACCGCCCGGGGGAGGGGTTCGACTGGGTAAAGCACGACCCCATCGTCGAGCAGCGCCGGGCGCCACGCGCCGGCCAGTTCGTCGGAGGTGTCGAGGTAGAAGCGACGCCCCTCGGTACCGTGGTGGACGACCTGGCCATCACCGTGGTGGCCCACACGCGCACCGGCGAGACCTTGCCCGAGGCGCTCAGCGTGTTCGCGGACCTCTTCGGCCCCGGCGGTGAAGCGCCGGCGCGCCTCACCGTCGCTCCGTAGTTCCGCGTCGGCGCCCCCGTCGTCCCGAGCATCAAAGATGCGAAACCACGCGAGCGAAGCGAGCCCGCGAGAGCGGCGGGGGGAGCAGTTCGCCGAAGGCGAAGCTGCGGGGGGCCAAGGCCCCCCTCACAACCAATCCCACGCCGTCAATTCCTTCATCCCGTCCCTGCCTAATCTCTCGCGAGCAAAGCGAGCCCGCGAGAGCGGCGGGGGCCCAAGGCCCCCCGCGAGCAACGCGAGCCCGCGAGAGCGGCGGGGGGAGCAGTTCGC
>DATAZL010000119.1:0-29498 GCA_036272055.1 Polyangiaceae bacterium
CGAGTATCGAGGCGCTCTCCGCGATCGCGACGCTCGAGGAGCAGCGCGGTCGTTACACCGAGGCTGCCGATGCCCTCGAGAAGCAGCTCGAGCGCACCGAGGTTCCCGAGCAGCGGGTGGAGCTCGCCGGTCGCCTCGCCGATCTGTACGAGAATCAGCTCGAAGATCCGCGCGCCGCGCTCCGCTCGCTCAACGTCGTCATCGCAGCCGATCCCGACGATTTCCAGGCCGTTCAGCGGATCATCGAGCTCGCAGAGCGGCTCGAAGAGTGGAGCGTCGTCGCCGAGCACACCGCGCGGCTCGTCGAGGTGGAAGGCGACGACCAAGAGGTGAGCCGCATGACGCGCCACCTCGCCGAGGTGCTGAGCGAGCGACTGAACCGCGGTGACGACGCGCTCGCAGCGCTCGCCCAGGTCGGCGATCAGGGTGACGTCGAGTGCCGCGAGGCGTTCGTCGAGCTCGGCGATCGACTCGACAAGAAGAAGACCGTCGCGACGAAGCTCGTGGAGTGGTTCGGCCACGCGTCGCCCTCGCAGAATCGCGACGCGCAGCTGCACGGTGCGTTCGACCGCTTCGTCGAGGTAGGTGCGGACGAAGAGGCCGCCTCCGTCGCGAAAGAGCTCGCGCGGCTCCGCGCCGCCAAGCCGGAGATCGCCGAGCGACTCGAGATCGTCGCGGTGCGAAAGCAAGATCTCGACGCGCTCTCCATCGCTCACGACCTCGTCGCGAAGGGCCTCAGCGGTCCGTCCCGCGCCGAAGAGATGGTGCGTCAGGGAGAAGTGCTCGTCACCGCGGGCGTCGACCCCGCAGAGGCCGTGCTTCACGGCGAGCAGGCGCTCACCAGCGTCGCGCCCGGCAATGCCGAGCCGCTGCTCGAACGGCTCGGGAAGCTCCTCACCGATCCGTCGCAGGTCATCGACCTTTACGAGCGGCAGATCGGCCGCTGCAAGGCGCCGCCGGACCGGCTCGCTGCTCTTGCCCGCGCCGCGCAGGTGGCGGCGGAGCGCGACGCGTTCGACCGCGCGCGCGGCTTCTTCGACAGCGCGCTCGCTGCCGGCGCACAGGACGACATCCTCGAGTCGCTCGAGGAGATGGCCCGACGAACCGACGAGGCGAGGGGCGCCGTCGCGCTTCGCACGACGCTGGCCGAGTCGTTCGCCGCCGGCGGACAGGGTTCGCGAGACGGCGGTCGCACACGGGCGTCCTTGCTCCGTCGCGCGGCGCTCCTCGCGTTCCACGAGCTCGGCGATCGCGAGCGCGCCTTCGGGTGGCTCGGAGACGCCATCGTCACTCACGTCGACGACCCCGGTCTCGACACACTCGAGGAGCTCGCGAGCGACATCGGTGAGCCCGAGCGCTGCGAAACGATGCTCACTCGCGCCCTCGGCGAGGTGTTCGACGGCCCGCTCGTGCGCAAGCTGCTCGGGCGGCGCGCGAACGTGCGCGCCGAGCTCCTGAACAACAAGCCCGGCGCGGCCGAGGATCTGAAGCGCCTTCACGAGCTCGCTCCGTCGGATTCCGACGTGATGGAGAAGCTCTCGGCGCTCTACACCGAGCTTGCCGACTATCGCGGCATGGTCCAGCTCTACGAGGACCAGATCCTTCGCGGGCGCGATCAGGCGCAGCGCGCGGAGCTCGCGCGGAAGGTGGCGCGGCTCTGGGAAGAGACGCTCGACGACGCGCGTGAAGCGGCGGATGCCTGGCGTCGCGTGCTGCGCATGAAGGCCGGCGACACCGAGGCCACGGCCGGTCTCGACCGGGCCAAGTCGAACATGTTGAAGCGCGCCTCGGAGGACGGGGAGGGTGCGATCCTGCGCTCCGACGCTCCGCTCCCGGAGCGTCTCACCTCCGCCGTGCCGACGCCGGTCGCGCCGCCTCCCGCGGCGACCCTCGCCGAGGAGCGCGACGAAGAGCCGCCCGCGGAGACTCGCGCAGAAGACCTGACGCCGCGGAGCGACGCGGCGACGACCGACGCGCTCGCCGCCGACAGCATGGCCGTCGAGAGCGGCGATGCTTCGGTCGCCGAGGCGTCCAGCCCCGACGTCGTCGAGCCGCCGAAAGACGTCGAGACGAAGGCGAGCCGCAGGCGCAAGAGGCGCAAAGCCCAGGCGAGCGAGGACGCATCGGAGCCGTCGCCGCTGCCCGTCGAGGCTTCCGCAGAGACCACGCCGGAACCCGTCGCGCGCTCGCGCGACGAGGAAGAGACGCTCGCAGCGCCCATCGCCGAGCTCAAGGCCGCGGTGACGGCAGAGCCGGCGCCGGAAGCCGTGCGTTCGTCGGTGCCGCCGCCTCTGCCCGTGTCGACGCCGGTGCCGGGTTCGTCGCCGCGCGCGACCGATGCGTTCAATGCGCTCGCTCACGGCACGAACGGGACGAACGGCGCAGCGACCGCCGATCCTGATGGTGAGATCGAGGTCGACATGTCCGCCCTCGACGAGGACGACGTGCCGCCGCCGGCTCGTCCGACGCCTCCGCCGTTGCCGATGGGCTCACAGCGTCCGCGCACGCCCCCGCCGCCTCCGCGCGGGCTCTCCGGCAATGCACCGCCTGCACCGTCGATGCGCGGCTCGAAGCCGCCGCCTCCGCCGTCGATGCGCGCGTCGCGCGCGCCGCCGCCCCCGCCGCGCAGCATCCAGGCCGCGCCCGCGCCGAACAAGTACACCGACTTCGACGAGCGTCCGAGCGACGCGACCGAGATACGACAACCCGAGTTGTCGGCTCCCGAAGAGGCCGAAGGCGACGGCGAAGAGATCGCCGACGACGAGCTGTTCGAGTAGCGAAGGGCTCAGTCCGGCGCGCCGCCGAACATGGCCGCGCCGGCGCTACCGTCGAGCTCCGCCGCGAGCCCGAGGTGCAGCGGCGCGTTCCGCGCGGCGTGTCCCGCCGGAAAGCCGGCGAGCACCGGTACCCGTAACTCGCCGAGGCGCTCGCGCAGGACGGCCTCCACCGGCACGCCGTGGCGACCGGGAGCCGCGTCGGTGAAGTCACCGACGAGCACCCCTGCGACTCGATCGAGCGCGCCGGACGCGAGGAACGCCGTCAGCATGCGATCGACGCGATAGGGCGCTTCACCGACGTCCTCGATGAAGAGAACTGCATCTTGCGGCAGAGCAAGCCGGCCTGCGGCGGCGCACGTGAAGAGCACGGTGAGGTTCCCGCCGACGAGGACGCCGCGAGCCGTACCCGCGTGCCACACCTCGAGGCCGTCGAAGCGGCGTGATGCGTGCGGCGTCTCGAGCGCGCGCGTCCATTCGGAGCGCCCAGCATCATCTCCGCGGCCGAGTCCGGCGACGTTGTGACCGTGAAGGGACGCGACGCCGGCGCGCTGCATCTCGACGTGGAGCGCGGTCGCGTCGGAGAATCCGACGACCCACTTGGGTGCGTCACGCAGACACTCGGTGCCGATGCGGTGCGCGATCCGGTTCAGGCCATAGCCGCCGCGAGCGGCGATCACGGCGCGTGCGTCCCGGTCGGCGAACGCGTCCGTCAATTCCTCGAGGCGTCGTGGATCGGGACCGGCCAGAAAACCGTCTCGCTGGAACAGCCCGGGTCCGAAGACCACGTCGTAGCGCTCTTGCAGCCAGCCGAGGCCCTTCAATACCAATGCACGGTCGAACGGCCCCGACGGTGCAATCACCCTCACTCGGTCGCCAGGGCGGAGCGCGCTGGGGACGATCACGCGCCTTCCTCGAGGCCAGAATCGACGACCTTCGAGCCGCGGGGCCCCTGCGACGTTTGTCGATCTGTAATCACTGCAATTCTCGGCTGACAGCCGTATTCTCCGCCATCCGGGACCCGATGAACAGACAGAGCGCTCTCGTTCGACTCACCGACGTTGCCACGAAGGACGTATTTCCGTTCGCGCGCAAGCTCGTGAAGCAGACGCGGCGCGTGGTCGACGAGCTCGCGCTGCGCACGCTCGGGCCCGACTTCGAGGAGCGCGTCGACCGTGTACGCGCTCGCTACGAGGGAATGGGCGGCGATCCGTTCGGCCTCGATCCGGATTTCACGAAGTACGTCTCGATGGGAGCCGCCGTCTTCCATCGTCTGTATTTTCGCACCGTGGTCCACGGCGCGCACAACGTGCCGCTCGGCCGCGCGCTCCTCATCTCGAACCACTCCGGGCAGATCCCCATCGACGGCGTGATCATCGCGATGTCGATGTTCATGGACGCGGAGCCGCCGCGCATCATCCGCGCGATGATCGAGAAGTGGGCGCAGACGCTCCCGTTCGTGTCGATGATGTTCAATCGCACGGGCCAGGTCGTCGGCGTCCCCGAGAACTGCGAGCGTCTCCTCCAGCAAGAAGAGCTCATCCTCGCGTTCCCCGAGGGCACACGCGGTATCTCGAAACCGTTCACGCGGCGCTACCAGCTCGAAGAGTTCGGGCTCGGCTTCATGCGGCTCGCGATCCAGACCCGCTCGCCGATCGTCCCGGTCGCGGTCATCGGCGCCGAGGAACAGTTCATCAACGTCGGGAACCTGGAGTGGCTCGCGAAGGCGATCGGCGTGCCGGTTCTCCCCGTCGTGCCTCAGTTCTTCATACCCGGCGGGCAGATGCCGCTCCCCACTCGCTATCACGTGTACTTCGGTGACCCCATGCACTTCGACGGCGATCCGGACGACGACGATTCGATCATCGAAGAGAAGGTGTGGCTCGTCCGCCAGACCATTCAGAGCATGATCAACCGCGGCCTCAAGGAACGAAAGAGCCTCTTTTTCTGATGTCCGGCGTCGAAGACGTGGAACCCCTCGAGACGCCGTCGAACGGCGACGGCGCGAGCGCCGAGCGACGACGACAGTCTCGTCGCGGCGCCGATCTCATGCCTCGCGACCTGCACGAGCGCATGACCTCGGGGGTCGTCGTGGTCACCGGGATCTGCGGGCGGCTCGGCCGTCGCGTCGCGAGGTTCTTGCACCGCGAGCGCACCGTGGTCGGGCTCGATCGTCGTCCCTTCACGGACCGGCCCAAGGACATCGAGCACTTCCAGATCGATCTGCGGCGGAAGAAGGTGAAAGACGTTTTCCGCAACCGGCAGGTCTCCGCCCTCGTGCATCTCGGCGTGATGCACGACCCGCGCGACAGCGGCGAAGATCACCACACCTGGAACCTCCTCGGCTTCCAGAAGCTCCTCGACGCTGCTCGCCAGTACGACGTGCCGAAGGTCGTGCTCCTGTCGAGCGCCAACGTGTACGGGCCGCGTCCCGACAACGCGCAGTTCCTCACCGAAGACGCGCCGCTCCTCGCCGCGAGCGCCTTCAGCGAGATGCGCGATCTCGTCGAGCTCGACATGCTCGCGCAGTCGTTCTTCTGGAAGCACCCCAACACCGAGACCGTGATCCTCAGGCCGGCCCATATTCTCGGTACGGTCAGGAACGCGCCGAGCAACTATCTGCGTCTTCCCGTGGTGCCGACGCTCATGGGCTTCGATCCGATGATGCAGGCCGTTCACCAGGACGACGTCGTCGCTGCGATCCGGCTCGCGCTCCGTCCCGGCGTGCGCGGCATCTTCAACGTCGCGGGTCCGCCGGCGTTGCCGCTCTCGCACGCCATCGGGATGCTCGGCCGTGGTCAGCTCCCGGTGCCGCATCTGATTGCCCGCCGGGTCGTCGACCGGCTCTGGCGGATGCGGCTCACGTCCTTCCCGGCGCCGGAGCTCGACTTCATCCGCTACGTCTGCATGGTCGACGACGCGCGGGCGCGCGAGGTCCTCGGCTACACTCACCGCTACGGCATCGAGCAGACGCTCGCCGCCGTCGATCAGGAGCGCTGGGTGTGAGGCGCGTTCTCGCCGTCCTCGCCTTTTGTTCGACGTCGGGAGCCGGTTGCGCGCCGCACGCCGCGGGGATCCCGCCGGGACCTCCACCGGAGTACGAGCGCCCCCCGCTACCACCCTGGGACGGCGGGACGACCCGGGAGCCCGGAAAAATGCCGGTGATTTCCGCCGATGCAGGGACCACGCCGCCGCGCGGACGCTGAATCGACGGGGGCGCGGTTTCTCAAGGCTGAACCTTGGGCTAGGCTTCGACGAAGGTTCCCCTGGTGACCGACGTCAAAGAGCTCGCAACGCGAGCGAAAGCCGCCTCCCGGAAGCTCGGGCGCGTCGACCGCGCCACCAAAGACCGCGCCCTTCTCGCCACCGCCCGTCTCCTTCGCGACGAGGCAGGGCGTATCGCTGAAGCGAACGCGAAGGACATGGAGCGTGCGCGCGCGTCGGGCCTCGCCGGCGCGCTCGTCGACCGTCTCGAGATGAACGCCAAGGGGATCGCCGCGACGGCGGCCGGCGTCGAGTACGTCGCGTCCCTCGCCGATCCGGTCGGGAGCCGCGACAGCATGCAGCGGCTGCAGAACGGGCTCCTCATCGGTCGCCAGCGCCTCCCGCTCGGCGTCATCGCGATGATCTACGAGGCGCGCCCCAACGTCACCATCGACGCTGCCGTGCTCTGTCTCAAGGCGGGCAACGCGGTCCTCCTCCGCGGCGGCAAGGAAGCAGCCGAGACGAATCGCGTCCTCGGCGAGCTACTCCGGCAGGCGCTCACCGAAGCGGGCTTGCCGGAAGACGCCGTCGGCATCGTCGCGCCGACGGATCGCGAAGGCATCAAGGAGATGGTCAGCCTCACGGGCCTCATCGATCTCGCGATCCCGCGGGGCGGCGAAGGCCTCATCCGCTTCGTCGCCGAGAACGCGCGCGTGCCGGTGCTCAATCACTACAAGGGCGTGTGCCATCTCTTCCTCGACGAGGGCTGCAATCCCAAGATGGCCCAGGATCTCACCATCAACGGCAAGGTCTCGCGCCCCGGCGTGTGCAACGCGCTCGAGTGCCTGCTCGTCCACGAGAACGTCGCGCGGTCGATCCTCCCCGACCTCGGCCGTGCACTCCTCGAGCGCGGCGTACAGATCCGCGGGGACTCGCGCACCTGTGAGCTCGTGACCGGCGCCGTTCGCGCGACCGACGACGACTGGGGCACGGAATTTCTCGACCTGGTGCTCGCCGTGAAGGTGGTCCGGGATATCGACGGCGCGATCGAGCACATCGAGCGTTACGGTTCGAATCACACGGAGGCCATTTGTACCGAGAGTCACACTCGTGCACAGCGCTGGCTTCGAGAAGTCGATGCGAGCTGCGTGATCGTCAACGCTTCCACCCGCTTCAACGACGGAGGGCAGCTCGGCCTCGGCGCCGAGATCGGCATCTCGACGTCGAAGCTGCACGCCTACGGTCCGATGGGGCTCGAGGGGCTTACTGCGGAAAAATGGGTCGTCCTCGGTGACGGCCAGATCAGGAACTGATCCATCAGTGACGATACGAAGAACGAGCAAGAAGGGGATAAGCACGATCCGGTCGCGCCCAATGCCGCGGCCGCCGAGAAAAGCGCGCTCCGACGGCCCAAGGCAGTCCCCGACGCGCGACACCAGCGCCCGCGTCGCGCTCCTCGCCGCGGAGGCAGGGCTCGACAAGAAGGCGTCTGCCATCGAGATCATCGATGTGTCCGGCAAGGTCGACTACGCCGATTTCCTCGTGCTCATGACGGGCTCGAGCGATCGTCACGTCGCCGCCATCGCCGACTCGGTCGAGGACTTGCTCGGGCGTAACGGCATCCAGTCGCACTCGATGGAGGGCCGCACCATCGCGAGCTGGGTGCTCATCGATTTCGTCGACATCGTGGTGCACGTCTTCCAGAAGGAAGCGCGCGCCGTCTACGACCTCGACGGCCTCTGGATGGACGCGAGCCGTCTCCCGATGCCGAGCATCCCCGACGCGGATTCCTGAGCGAGCGAACGGCGTGGCCGCCGCGCGCTTCGTCCTTGCTCTGAGGGCACCGTGAAATTCGTGGTCGTCGCAGTGGGGAAGATCCGCGACGCCCCGATGCGCGCCGCAGCCGACGATTATTTCGGCCGCGTTCGCCGCTACGTCACCTGCGAGGAGCGCGAGGTGAAGAGCGGAGAGCAGATCGAACGGCTCGTCCCGGAGGGCGCGCTCCGGGTCGCGCTCGAGGTGGAGGGTGAACAGCTCTCGAGCCAGAAGCTCGCCGACCGCATCGCGGCATGGTCGGGCCGCGGCAAGGGCGTCATCGCGTTCATGATCGGCGGAGCCGAGGGCATACCGAAGGACGTCTCTGCGCGCGCCGACGTCCGGCTCTCTCTCTCGACGATGACGCTCCCGCATCGCCTCGCGCGGGTCATCCTGGCCGAGCAGCTCTATCGCTCCATGACGCTCATCCGCGGCGAACCCTACGCGCGCGAGGGTTAGCGTGGTAGCGGGGCCTTGGCCCCCCGCAGCTTCGGCTTTGGCGAACTGCTCCCCCCGCCGCTTCGTGGGCTCGCTTTGCTCGCGGGGGGCCGCTTCTTTGATGGGTCGGGGACGGCGTTCCGCGGATAATACCTATTTGGTGATCGCGGTTTCGGCGGGCTCGCGCTTGCCGAAGAGGTACGCGACGCCGATGGAGATGCCGTAGAGCCCGCAGAGGGGGATCGCGAGGATGAGCTGACTCAGCGGATCGGGCGGCGTGATGATCGCGGAGATGATGAACGCGATGACCACGAACACGCGGAAGAACTTGATGAGATGCGTGTGATTGACGAGGCCGGCGATCGCGAGGAAAAAGACGAGGACCGGTAGCTCGAACACCGCGCCGAACGCGAGCAAGAGGCGCGAGACGAACTCGATGTACTCGTCGACCATGACGGCCGGCTCGACCACGATGTTCGGTCCGAGCTTGCCGCTGAAGCTCAGGAGATAGCGAAACGCCGCGGGGAACGCGAACCGCCACCCGAACCACGCCCCGAGCGCGAAGAGCCCGCACGAGCTCACGACGAAAGGGATCGCGTAGCGCTTCTCGCGGCTATAGAGGCCGGGAGAGACGAAGGCCCAGAGCTGGTAGAGCAGGATCGGCAGCGAGAAGATGAGGCCGCTGATGAGCGACAGCTTCATGTACGCGACGAAGAGCGATTGAGGCGCGGGGAAGTGAAGCGCCGCGGTGCCGCCGAGCGCGGCCTCACCCCACGCTGCGGCGAACGGCGTCGTCAGCCAGTAGAGGAGGCGCTCGCGCACCATCCACGCGACGCCGGCGCCCACCACGAACGACGCGAGCATGTAGATGAGACGCCGGCGGAGCTCCTCGAGGTGCTCCCAGAACGACATCGCCTCGTCGTTCTCGGGTTCGTCACGGAGCTCTGCCGTCACGACGGCCCCTTGGACTCTGTCGTCGAAGGCACCACGACCGGCGACGTCGTGAGCGCCGGCGACGTCGTGACCGCCGGCGATTCGGGGACGAGAGACGGCGCCGATTCGACCAGCGTCGTGGTCGGAAGCTCAGCCGCGACCGGCACAGGCGGGACGGGGGCCGCCGCGGCGATCAGGTCCTCGGGGATCGCGCCGTAGGCGTCGGGACCCTCGATGGGCTGTTCACGGAGCCGGTCGTACGCCGCGTGTTCGCCGTACGGATCGACGTAGAGGTTCGCGGCGGCAGCGGCCGGCGCGCCTTGCGGATGCTCCTGCGCGTACCGCTGCAGATTGCTGAGCTCGCCGCGCATCATCGACCTGAGCTCGGAGATGCCGCCGGAGAACCCCTCCTCGCGGAGGATGTCGTCGATGCCGGTCTGCCGCCGGACCTCGGTCGTCATGCGACGGATCCGGGCCACCCATTTACCCATGGTGCCGAGGATCTCCGGCAGGCGGCGGGGACCGACGACGATGAGCGCCACGATGGCGATCATCACGATTTCGCTGAAGGAGACGCCGAGCACGCGGAGCGAACGCTACTCCGCTCGACCGATCAGGGCAATCCGGCGTCGCGACGTCGAACGGCGCAACTGGCCCGGCATTGCGCGTCTCACTACCGCTTCGCGCGCTTCTTCAGCCGCTCCAGCTCGGCCCGAACGGCGCGGGCACCCATGGTGTAGCCGACCACGACTCCGACCAGGAGCACGCCGGGGATGTAGATGATGTGCTCTACCGTCGGCACTCGGGTCAGGTCCTTCCGGCGTTCTTCCGCAGCTCGTCGTCGAGCTTCGCGAGCCGTCGCTCGAGGACGCCTTGCTTGCGCCACGTCATGAAAATGAAACCGAGGAGCGCGGCCCACATGAGGAGGTACGCCGCGACGAGCAGCCCCTGCGCGCTCGTCCCCTCGTTGCCGCCCTGGACGGGGACGAACTCCGTCGAGCGATCTTCCGGGGCCTTGCTGGTCGTGGTCTGTTGCTCTGCGAAAGTCATGGCGCGTCCTCTTCCGGATCCAGGGCCATCGCCTCTTCTTCGGCGCGGGTCAGACGCGACGAGAGGATCGCGACGTTCGAGCGTGTCCAGACGAGCAGGATGGCGAGCAACGTCATCGCGAAGAATCCCAGGCTGAGCGTCTCACGCATGGCGGGGGAGCCGAGCCCGCCGCCGCCGCGCCCGATCACGGTCGGGTGATTGCCGCCCCACTTGAGCACCGAGTAGTGGATGATCGGCAGGTTCACGGTGCCGAGCACGCCGAGCGCCGCCGCGAATTTTCGCTCCGCGTCTCCGTCACCGCTGAAGGCGCGGAGCACGACCACCGCCACGTAAACCATCACGCTGAGTAGCGTCGTGGTGAGGCGCGGATCCCACGTCCAGTAGACGCCCCACGCCTTCTTTGCCCACAGGGGCCCGCTCGTCAGCATCATGAGCCCGAAGACGACCGCGCATTCCGCGCCCGCCTTCGCGATCGCGTTCCGAACGTCGGTCGCTTCGACGAGGTACGCGGCGCTCGCGAGGAAGCACACCGTTCCGCAGAGGTACATCGCGTACGCAGCCGGCACGTGAAAGTAGAAGATCTTCTGCGCGAGGCCGCCGGCGGTGGCCTGGGCCTGGGGCGCGTACATGAAGATCATGTAGATGAGCACCGCGAACGTGGCCGCCGTCAGGCAGAGCACCGCGGGGAAGACCTTCGAACGAGTGCCTGTCACGAGCGGGACGCTAGCACCACTTCAGAACCGGCCACACCGGGGCGATCGGCTTTCGGAATCGAAATTCGGGGGTACCGGGGTCGTGTCGCCGCAGCCGTGACGCGGGTCAGATAGCGCAGTTCGCTCGAGAGAGAAACGCGGTGAGGCGGGCCTGGAAGACCTGAAATTGCTTGATGAGCAGGTCAATCTCGGCCTCGCGCAGGCGCCGGGCGCTGTCCACCAGGTCGAAGCTCGTCCCGTTGCCGTTGATGAAGGCGAGGCGCGACAGGCGGGCACTCTCCTTGGCGATGTTGCGCGCGCTGGTGGACACCTCGAGGTTCGCCTGCGCGACCACGATCCCGCGGTCGGCCTGGGTCAGCAGGAGCCTCGCGTCGCGCTTGTTCTGCGTCAACGTCTCACGCGCGATCGTCTCGGCGGCGGTGTTGAAGAGCTTCTGCCCGTAGCGGTCGCCACCGTCGTACAGCGTCCAGCCGAGCTGCGCGCCGACCGTCCACTGGGTAACGTTCGTGTCCCCGGGTGACCGGTAATCGGTGTAACCGAGCTGTGACACCAGCGCGACGGTCGGGACGTAGAGATAGTCGACCGCGTTCCTGTCTCGACGGGCGGCCTCGACGTTCCGCTCTGCGGACCGGATATCGGTCCGGTACTGGATGCCTTCGATCGGCTTGCACACGCCGCTCGCGGCGCGCTCCAGATCTTCGACTCGCAGATCGTTCGAGACGCCCCAGCCGCCGGTGAAGCCGAGCGCGGCGCCGAGCGTCTCGCGCGACTGCCGCAGCGCCTCGTCGTTCGCGACGATCGCTGCGCGCGACGTCGCGACTTCCTGAGCGGCACGCAGCACGTCCACCGCATTGGCCGCGCCGAGCTCCGCCCTGCGGCGCGTGAGCTCGAGTGTCGACAGATCGGACGCGAGCGAGACGCGGCTCGACTCTGCGACGCGGCTCTCGGTGATGACACCCACCGCGGCCTCGGCGACGCGCTCGAGTTGCTGACGCTGTACGTCCTTCGAGCTCAGCGCGGCGGCCTGCTCGCGCTCCTTTGCCGTCCCGAAGGAGTACCAGGCGCCGAGGTCGAGGATCGGCTGCTTCAGAGCGACCGAGCCGTTGAGCGTCGTGTTGGGATGCAGGACCGCTGCCGTCCCGTTGTAGTTCGTGTAGAGGGCCTCGTTCACGGAACCGTTCGCAGAGAGCACGGGCAGCGACGCCGAGAGCGCGCGGCGTTTCATCGCGGTTGCCTCCCGTACCTGCGCCGTCGCGATGTGCAGCGCCGTGGAGCGCTCGTGGACGAGGCGGATGATGTCGCCCCACGACTCTACGACGTTGGCCGCCGGCGGCACCGGGTCGAGCATCGGATCCTTCGCGACGGGGAGGGCGTCGGGATCGAGCGTCGGGGGCGGCGTCGTATCGAGGGGCTCGCTGCTCGGCTTCACCGGCGCGGGAGGCGGTGCCGTCTGTGCGAACGCGGAAGCGGAGAGGAGCGCCGTCGCAGCGAACGCCGCGACCAGAATGTTCACCGTCTGACGCATGGTGCGGCATCAGATAGCGACCGGACGTCTCCCGGCAAAGGGCCAAAGTCGGTTAACGACCCGGCGCGCAGACGCTCGACGTATTTGAGCGCTACTCGGTAGGGGAGGTGCCCTCGGCGAGCCAGCGCTCGACGAGCTCGGCGCCGCCGCCAGCGGCTCCCATCGCCGAGTCGAGGATGCGGCGAGCCTCTTGCACACGTCCGAGCCGCACCAGCGCGTGGGCGTACGACGCTGCGATCTCCTCGTCCCCCGGGCGAGCGGTGTGGGCCTTCAGCAGCCAGGGCAGGCCCTCCTGGGGGCGGCCGAGCGCGGCGTCGAGCAGGTGCCCGAGGTTGTGCGCGTACGAGGAGCACTGCGGTGAGTGGGCGAGGGCCTTCGAGAATGCCCGCTTCGCGCTCCGGTAATGGCCGAGCATGGTGAGGCCGAGGCCGAGCACCGCCCACGCCCTGTCGGTGTCCTCGTGGCGGAGGACCTCACGGGCCAGCACCGACGAGCGCCACGGCTCGCTCGTCAGCAAGACCTCGGCGAGCTCCGTCCCCGCGAAACAGGCTGCGGCCGAGCCGCGGGGCGCGTGCTGCCGCAAGCGCTCCAGCATCGGCACCAGATCCCTCGGACCGAGACCCTTCTCGAGCGCCCATTCGACGTCGCTCTGAAGTCGCTCGAGGTCGATCGCTCCGCTCTTCTTCGTCAAGAAAGCCGAGGTCCTTTCACCTGGATGAGGGGGAAGCTCATGCCGTGTCTCCAACGAACGTTAGCATCACCATCGGCGGTTCCACCCGCCACAATTCGCAGTAATTTCTACGCAAAAAGCGCGCCGTGCGGGCTCGGGGAGAGCACGAACACAGGCACGCTTTTTGAGGAGCTTGTACTGACAAAGGGGGCCCTTAGGCCCCCGCAGCTTCGCCTTCGGCGAACTGCTCCTCCCGGTTAATCACGGGGGCCGTGCCCCCGCGGCTCGCTGTCGCGACCGCACCCCCGCCGCCTTCGGCGTTCTCGCTGCGCTCGCGTAGTTCCGCAGCGTTTTCACGCTGCGGAACTACTGATTCGAGCGCGACGGCTCGGCCGTTGCTTCGCGACCGGCGATCGTCGCGCCGTTCAACGCTTCGAGCGCGCGTGCCAGCAGGTCTTTCGACAGGCCGATGAACGTGTGCCGCTGTCGGACATTGACGTAGTCGGTGTCGTCGATCGTGATGCCGGCGCGCTGCTCGAGGACGGCGTAAAAATCGCTGGCGCGAGCTCCGTCCTTGCGTCCGATGCTGACGAACAGCTCGGCGGCGTGCGGGCCACGCACCGGACGGCCGTTGCCCTCCGAGTCGCCGGACTCGGAGCGATCTTCGCGCGGCTCGGTCCTCGGCTCGCGTTCCCCGCGGCGCATCGCGTCCCCACGTCGGGGTACGGGCGGCACCGTCGGCCCTTCCACCTCGGCGCGCTGCCGGTGCTCACGCCGCGCCGGCTTGGGTTGCGTCGGCGGCTCGCTCGATCCGGGAGGCGCACCCTCCGACGGCTGCGGCTCGCTCACGACGGGCACGGGTCCACTCACGGCTCGCTGCGGCTCGCTCACGACGGGCACGGGTGCAGCAACCACGGCTCGCTGCGGTTCGGGCCGGGATGCGGCTCGCTGCGGCTCACTCGCCACGGGCCGGGGTGCAGTCGCGACTCGCTGCGGCTCACCCGCGACGGGCTCTGCTCCGCCCGCGGGCGTCTCTGGCTCCGTGCGCGGCGGTGCAGGAAGCGCGATGGGCTTTCGATCCGCGAGGCGCGCGACCTTCGGCGCAGCGCCTCGTGGTGCGGCCGGACCACTCAGGCCCTTGACCGATTTCGGCGGCGCGGCTCTTCGCGCGGCGGCGGCCTGTTCACCGGCCGTCGGTCGCGCTCCGAGATGATCGCGCACGATGCCGGCGATGATGCGATCCGCGGCCTCGTGCGTCTGGATGCGGCGTGCGAGCGCGAGGTCGTCGGGGTGCACGGGACGCTTCGCGAACAGGTCCGCGAACATCTGCACGAGGTCCGTCTCGGCCCGCGTCTTCAGATCGTGGGACGTCGGGAGCTGCCGCTCCACCGGCTTGATCTTGTACGTCAGGCGCAACATGTAGAGGTTCCCGATGTCGGAAGCCTCGAGGAGGGAGAGCGCGGTTCCCGTCTTGCCGGCGCGGCCCGTGCGACCAGTGCGGTGGACGTACTGCTCGCACGACTCCGGGAAGTCGTAGTTGATGACGTGGGTGAGGTGCGAGATGTCGATGCCGCGCGCTGCGACGTCGGTCGCGACGAGGAAGCGGAGCTTGCCGAGCCGCGTGGCCTCCATCACCTTCTCGCGATCGGACTGACCGAGATCGGCGTTCAACCACTCGGCGTCGAAGCCCTGCTGCTGGAGCGCAGAGGCGACGCGCTTGGTCGACTCCTTGGTGTTGCAGAACACGATGGCGCTCTCGGGGTTCTCCACCTCGAGGAGCTGGAGGAGATCGCCCGTCTTGTCGGCGCGGGAGATGTAGACGAAGTGGCTGATCTCGAGGGCGCCGATGTGATCGCCGCTCAGCGTGATGAACTCTGGAGTCTTCAGCCGCGTCTCGGCGAGGCGCTGGATCTCGGGCGGCAGGGTGGCGCTGAAGAGCAGCGTCTGCCGGCTCGACGGCAAGAACGACAGGATCTCGTCGATCTGCGGAAGGAAGCCCATCGACAGCATCTCGTCGCTCTCGTCGAGGACGACGGCGCGGATGCCCTTCGCGTCGAGGGTCCCTCGGCGCAGGTGATCGAGGACACGCCCCGGAGTTCCGGCGACGAGCTGTGCTCCCTCGTTGATCTTCTGTACCTGGGCGCCCATCGGCGCGCCGCCATATACGGCGGCGATCTTCGTGCCGCGGTACTTGGCGAGCGCTTCCATCTCGCGGGCGACCTGGAGCGCCAGCTCTCGCGTCGGACAGAGCACGAGGACCTGGACGACCGCCGAGCTGCGACGGACGACGGAGTCGATCATCGGCAGGCCGTAGGCGGCGGTCTTGCCGGTCCCGGTGCGCGCCTGGACGACGAGGTCGGTGCCGCGGCTCACGGGATCGAACACGGCGCGCTGCACCGGCGTCGGGTGGACGTAGCCCAGCTCGTCAATCGCTCGGCGTACCTCCGCCGAAAGTTTCAGGCTGTCGAAGGTCGGAGGAGGAGCGACTGGCTCTATTGGGGCTTCATCGGGCGGCATTCAGTGGGCGCGGAGCTTAGCAGGGAAGTTCCCCGACGGGTCAGCGCGTTTCGCGGAGTTTCGCGGCGATCGCAGCGACGGCTCGGCGCCGTCCGGCCACGTCGAGGGCCTCGTAACGAAGAGCGTGCTCTTCCGCGTATCTCAGTCGATCCACCTCGCCGAGGGCGGCGGTCGCTTCCGGGTCACCCTGGCAGCGGGTACCGAGCCCGCCGCGCACGGACCACTCGGGCAAGAGCGCTTCGCGGAACCGTTGCATGGACTCACGCTCACCTCCGGTCGCGTTCGCGGCCACGGCGCGCGCACGCCGGACGGCCGTGATGAGACTCGCGATCCCGGGCCGGCAGTCGAGAGTCGCCTCCGACGGAGGGGGCCGCCAGGCTTGCTCGATGATCTGGACGGCGCAGACGCCCGTGAAGGTCGTCACGAGGACGAATAGCGTCGCGGCGCCCGCGGTGCGGCCGCGGCGGCGCGCTGATTTTTGTCGGCTCGGTACGTCTGCCAAGCAGCGCCTTTGCGAGGGCTTTACCGCGCTTCGTGGAGTACTAGAACTTCGATGAGGGGCCGGCAATAGCGTTTCCGCGGGCTCCCGTTCTACGCTCGATGCTGGTACGAAGGCGCGGGCCGTTCGATACCGCTCTAACTTCAAACCCTTGCCGCCACCACCACGACGCACTACGCGGTGCGTTCGAGGCATCGCCGCTCAATGACGCTACCGATTCAGGCCGCCATCGCGTCGCTCTCCCGAGCGGCCGAAGGCGACGTCGATCACGCGAAGCTCGAGAGGCGGCTCGACGGCCTGCAGGCACTCCTGGCAGACGATCTCGCGTGGGTAGAGGTCGCTCTTTCCGAGGCGACAGGGCGGGGTGAACGCCCGGCGCGGGACGCCGCGAGGCATCTCGTCCTCCGCGGTGGCAAGCGGGTCCGGCCGACGGCGTTGCTGCTCAGCACCGCGTGCTTCGGGCCGGTGCCTCAGGCGGCGCGCGAGCTCGCGCTGGTCGCGGAGCTGATTCACAGCGCGACCCTCCTTCATGACGACGTGATCGACGACGGCACCGAGCGGCGCGGTGCACCGACGTCGCGAACGCTCTGGGGCAATGCCGTCAGCGTGCTCGCCGGAGATCTTCTCCTCGTGGAGGCTCTCGACCGGACCGGTCGCTCTGCGCCCGCCGTGCTGCCGACGCTGTTCTCCACGCTGCGCCAGCTAGTCGACGGGGAGGTCGTGCAGCTCCGCGGACGGCGCGAGCTCGATGCGTCGCGCGACACCTACGAGCGCGTGCTGCGCGGCAAGACCGCGTCGCTCTTCCGCTTCGCGACGAGCGTCGGTGCGCGCCTCGGCGGCGCCAGCGAAGCGGATCAGGAGCGCCTCGGGCTCTTCGGCGAGCTCGTCGGAATGGCGTTCCAGCTCGTGGACGACGCGCTCGACTACGACGACGAGAGCACGAAAAAGACTGCTCTGTCGGACCTCCGCGACGGCAAGATGACGCTTCCCCTGGTGCTCACCGTCGAGAAGCACCCCGAGCTCCTCACCGCGGTGCGCCTCATCCATCGCGGGGACGACGCGCCGCTCGCCGACGTGCGCCGCGCCGTGCTCGAGGGCGGCGCCTGCGACGAGGTTCGCAAGCTCGCCGCTGCGAAGACGGAGCGCGCGCTCGAGGTGCTCCGCTCCGTCCCGCGGAGCGACGCCCGGACCCTGCTCGAAGAAGTCGTCGACGGCCTCGCCAGCCGCAACGCGTAGGGTCTCGAGTCCATCCCCGCGCGCGCGGAAGTTCGAGGCTCCCGACGCCCCGATGGATGGCGGAACCTCGACGTCAACGCGGCGTGACGATCAGTTCAGCGCTTGTGGCGGCCGCGCGGCTTCCGGCTCGATGAACGTGAGACGGATCTCGCGCTCGAGGGCGGCCTTGAGCTCCGCCTCGACGAGGTCGACCGCGCCGGCGACGCGTTCGACGTTGCGCTGGTAGACGAACACGCGCGCCGTCGGGAGCCCCTCCGGGCCGGCGGTACCGACTCCGTCGAGCATGAGCAGCGCGCGCGGGTCGACGCCGTCGACCACGACCTCGACGCCCGGCAGATCGCTCACGTAGAGCTCCCCGGTACGAAGATGGCGACGGAGCTTCTCGTCCAGCCCGTCGACGACCTTGCGCACGGTCTGCTCGAACGTCTCTCGCGAGAGCGCCCAGGCCGGCGCTGACAGCTCGAGGTCGAGATCGCGTGAGCGCAGGAACGCTTCCGTCGCTCCTGGCGTGTCGCCGCGATCGTCGCGCACGAGGCCGAGGTAGTAGTACGCCTCGGCGTTGTGCGGGTTCGTCTTCGCGGCGTCCTCGATGAGGGGCGCCGCTTCTTCGACGTTGCCGACCTCGTAGAGAGCGCGGCCGACCAGGAAGGCGTGGTTCGGGTTCTCGAACGGGCCCTTCGGGAAGCGCGTACACAGCGCCTTCGCGTCCTCGGGCTGGTTCTGTCCGAGCAGCGCGTCGAACTTGAGGAGGAGCGCGTCCACCACCTCGTCGTCCGTCTCGGCGAGGTCGAGCGCGAGATCGCACATGAGGATCGCGTCGGCGTAGTCACCGAGCGGATGGATGTAGACCTCTGCCGCGTTCAGCATCGCCTCGAGGTACGTGTCGTCGAGCGCGATGGCTTGACGATAGTGCTCGATCGCCTCCTCGAACTCGCCCTGCAACGCGGCCACGTAGCCGAGCAGGTTGTACGCCTCGGGAGACTGGCTATCGATCTCGAGAGCCCGTCGCGCCGAGACTTCTGCCCCGCGGGAGTCGCCCCGCTGAACGAGATCCCAACCGCGATCGAGATGAGCCGAGAATTGGTCCATGGCGTAAGAGCTCTAGTGGTCTCTTTCGCCGGACGAGTCAAGGCGGAGCGGGGGCCTGAGCTTCCGGAGACGGCTTCGGTGCGCTGTCGTCGTGGAGGACGACGCGGCTTCCCGGGTGTTCGGCGGTGGCCCAAACGCCGTGCCATCCTTCGGGCAATCTGGGCTCGGTGTTCATGAACACCCACTTCGCGTCCAGGGGGGCGAGGTTGACGCATCCGTGGCTCATCTGGGTGCCGTAGTTCGAGTGCCAGAACGCGCCGTGCAGCGCATACGCCTTGTGAAAGTACATCACGTACGGCACGTCCTCGATGCTGTACGGCAGATCTCCGGCGGCGGTGCCGTCTCCGTCCATCGTGGTGGTCACGTGCTTCTCGCGGACCCGGTAGTCGCCGGTCGGCGTGCGGTGATCCTTCTCCTTGTCCTTGTTCTCTTTGCCGGACGAGATGAGCGTCGCGTAGATCGGCCGGGTACCCTCGAAGACGACCAGCGTCTGCGATTCGAGGTTCACGTCGACCCAGCGTTCGTTCGGCGCGAGGTCGGCGGGCGGCGCGCCGGGCGCCGTGATGCGGAGCTGCGACGCGAGGACCCAGAAGCCGTCCTTCGATTCGACGTAGCGCTTGCCGCCGATCTTCACGTCCTTGCCGGTGAGCGCGACGAGCGCGCGGTACTCGAGCGTGCCGGACGCTTGCAGGTGACCGGCGGCGTCGAGCGTGTACTTCGGGCGCCCCTTCTGCCAGCCGTACGTCCATCCGACGGGCAGGGTCAGGTGCTCACCGTCGAGCTCCGCGCCGTGGAACTCCGAGCCCTGCGTCACCCAGAAGCGATCCGCCGGCGCGACGAGACCCTTCGTCGTCTTGTACCAGGGCCGGCCGTTCCAGTTGAACTCGCGATCGACGGCGACGTAGAAGCCCTTCACCATCCGCTTCGCGAGGATCGCGTCGGCGTCGGCCTGAAGCTCGTCGAGCTTCACCTCGTGAAGGCGCTTCTCGACGTCGTGGCGCTGCCACCACGGCTTGGTGGAATCGTCGATGCCGCCGTCCGGGGTCGACTCGGGCATCGTCGCGGGGCGGTCGGCGACGGCGGCGACCTTCTCGACGGCGCGCTCCGCGTCGCGCGGGTGCGCCATGGCGTCCTTCGTGAACGGGAGCGGCGCGTCGTCCGGCTTCGTCGCCGTCGCGGGGGGAGCGGCGGCCTTGTCGCCGCTCTCGTCGTCCGCCTTCTTCACGAGGTAGGGCTCGTAGGTGCGCATCTGCTCCACCGTCGGGACCGACCTGTAGAGCGGCGTGCCGTTCTTCGAGTTCCTCGCGTACGTGTAGGGGAGCACGTTCGCGAGGTTCGGCGCGCGGATCGAGAAGCGCGCCTCGGGCGAGTTCAGGTTCGTGGTGCCCGCGCCGCCGCAGACGAAGCCGCCGTCGCGGAGCCGGTACCAGCCCTTCGGGCAATCGTCGCGCGCGATGGGCTCGGCCGCGACGGGTACGCGGCTGCCGCTCCGCAGGTAGCCGATCTTCTGTTTCTTCGTGAACGACGTGTCGCCGTAGACGCCGGCGGAGGTGTCGGTGACGACGAAGTACGGACCGGTGTAGGGCTCGGGCACGCCGGAGCCTGCCGGCGCGGCGGACGCGACGGGTTCGGGCGCGGCCGGCGGAGCGAGCGCACTGGGAACGGTCGGTGCGCCGACCTGCTGCGTGGCGGGAGCTGGAGGCGCCTCTCCACGACGGTCGGCTCCGGGCGGCGGCGCGCCGTTGCACGCCGCGAGCACGACGAGCACCGGGGCGAGGCCGAGGTGCGCCACGACGCGGCGCGTTCGAACGGCGGCTCTGTCGGGGTGATTCATCGAACCGGAACCGTAACTACTCGCTGAACGGCCATGGGATCCACTTCTGAGGCACTGCCAGGCGCGTGCCACGACGGACGCCCCCATTTGTGGCCGCGGCCGCGGTAAGACGGCATACCGCATGCCCGAGAGCGTGGCAGAAGAGACGCGCCGACGTGGCCATCCAGACGCACGTGCACGGAAGCTGTCGTGGTTTCTCGTGCTCGCGGCGCTCGTGCACCTTCCGCTGACCCCGCTCGGTCCGCTCCTCGGCCTTCTGTCCCTCCTTCACTGGCCGTCGCACGAACCGCCCCCGGACTCGCTGAACTCGATCCCGGTGTCGCTCCTCTCACCTGAGGAGATGGAGCAACTCGGTCTCGGCCCGACGCCGCCTCCGCCGCCGGAACCCGTCGAGCCAAAGGCGGCGGACGACGCGCCCGCAGAGACCGCGCCGCCGAAGCCGAAACCCAAGCCGAAGCCCAAACCGAAGCCCGTCCCCGCGGATGGCGGCGCCGTCGACGCCGACGCCGGTGTGAAGACGCCAAAACCCGTCGAGAAGCCAGACGGTGGTCCGCGGCCCGTCGCTTCAGCCGCACCGTCGTCGGCTCCCGGAGACGCCGGCGCGCCGGCTGCCCCTCCGTCGAAGCCCGACCCGCTCGCTCTCGCCGGCAAGGCGGCGTCAGTGGCCGATCCGAACGCGAACGTGCGGTTCCTCCTCTTGAACGATCGGATCCGCTCGCTGCCCATCGCGCCGCGCATCGGGCAGCTCGTCGCGCGGCTTCCTCAGTGGCGGAGCTTTTTCGGCCCGGCCGGCCTCGACCCTATTCGCGACATCAAGGGGATCTACGTCGCGGGGCCGCAGTTCCGCGTCTCTGACGAGGTCGTCGTCGTCGTCTCCTACAACGTGACGCAGGCGACGATGCACAGGGCCGTGGACGGCATCGTGAATCATCCGCCGAAGGGCGAGTGGCTCGACACGCCCATCCCGGCCGCACGCGCCCACGCCGATCGCGCGGACCGCATCTTCGTCCTGCCGAAGTCGAAGCTCGTCCTCATGGTTCCACCGCACCTGAAGGACGACGCGATCGCCAAGGCGCCCAAGATGGCGTTCCCGGCCGTCGGCGGCGACGCGGCCGTCGTCGCGTTCGTCGCCAAGCCGTGGCGCGCCACGATGGGCCTCCGCATCCCCGTCGAGGTGCCGCACTCAATCGCGTCGGTCTCGCTGTCGCTCTCGCCGAGCGCGGACGGCGGCGCCGTCCTTCACATCGATGCCGTCGATGAATCCCCTGAAGTTGCGCAGGCGGACGCGGCGTTGCTCACGCGGGCCATCAACACCCTCACGCAGCAAAATGTCGGCGCCATCGGCGCGTTCCTGTTCGGCGGCCAGACCCTGAGCCTCATCGAACCGGTGGAGCTCAAGGCGGTCGGCAAGTCGATCCGCGGCGACGCCACCGTCACGCCGCGCGAGCTCGAGCGGCTCCTCGGCTTCGCCGAAGGCTGGGTCGACGCGATCAGCGGCGGACCGGCGCCTTCTCCGGGCGGGACGTCGCCGCCCGGCACCGGGACCGACGGCGCCCCGTCGCACTCGTCGAAGGCGCGAAAGCCCGCGCCGTCACCCTGAGCGGCTCACGTCGCGGAAGCAGCGGCGGCAGCGTTTTCGCTGCTGCGCGAGGCGAGGCTCGACGCCACCGTCGCGAGCACGAGATCCGTCGCCGTCGGGTCGAGCCCTTCGACGCAGAGGGGGCGGCCGTGGACGGGCACCACCACGACGCGGCAGGTGTGGCGCACGGCGCCGAGCACGACGGAAAGCACGTAGTCGAGCCCGATGCCGAGGGCGATCGCGACGAGCCCCAGCCCGAGCAGGGAAGGCGAGCCGCCGGGCACGCGGACTCCGTCGACGAGGAGCCCGGTACCGACGTACGTCCCGAGCACGAGCGCGAGCAGCCCCGCGTAGAGCCCGAGCCGCGCGAAGCGAACTTCCCGTGTGATGCTCGAGAGATTGGCGAGTGGAATCAACGTTTCACTCTCGGAGAGCACACGACCCAGGAGCTCCGCCCGGCTCGAGATCTCGAGCCCGCGAGCGCTCAACCGGAGCGCGGTCGGGCGCTTGTATCCGAGCGCGAGGCGGCCGATGAGACGGCCGCCCGCGCGGACCAGGGCGAGCCCGGAGAGCGTGATCAGAGCGGTCCCGACCGGGCCACGGGGCGGCGGCGAGAGCTCACCCTTGAGCTCGGCGAGCGGCGCGGCGTCGGACATCGCGCCCTCCTTTAGCATCGGCGGCGGTCGCCGCGCGAGCTCAGGAAGCGAGCTGGTCGAGAGAATTCAGGATGGGGCCGGGGCGCTCGAGGCTGCGATCGGTCGTCGCCTGGTTGCGCGAATCGACGCGCACGACGACGGGGTGATACGCCTTGGCCTCTTCGGGGGTCATCTCGGCGAAGGTCGCGAGGATGACGAGGTCGCCCGGCTTGTTGAGGTGAGCGGCCGCGCCGTTCACTGCGATGGCGCCGGAGCCGCGAGGGCCCTCGAGCGCGTAGGTCATGAGCCGCGTGCCTCGCGTGACGTTCCAGATATGGACCGCCTCGTGTGGGAGGATCTGAGCGGCGTCGAGCAGATCGGCGTCGATGGTGACGCTGCCTTCGTATTCCAGATCTGCGTGGGTGACGGTCGCGCGGTGAATCTTGGACTTGAATACGTTGAGTCGCATGGGGCTCCCGATGAGTCGCGCCATGGCGGCCGTGCCTATGCGGTCCACCTGACGGACCACTGAAATATAGCGTCTCCCAGACGGACCACAAAGGGGATCTACAGACGATTTTTGCCCGGCTTTCGCCCTGAAAACCCGCTTTGCGGTGCTTTGCGGTGCTTCGCGAAGTTCGCACCTAGGGTCGCGCGGCGCGTCAAATCGAGTGGCCAAATTTCGCTGCCGACCCGCAACTTGGCCCGGGTTCTCGGGCGTCTGTAGACACGAAAGGCGCGAGGCACCCAGAGCCCATTTTTAACGGCTCCACTGCCCCCGCCGGAGACGCTCGATGATGGCCGAACAGGTTTCCAAGCCCGCGATGCTCGACAACCTCAGGAGCATGCTGAACGACGTTTTCAAGCTGCGCCGCGAAGGGGCGGTGTACGCCCGTCTCGCTCGCCAGCACGGCTACGTGGACGGCTACATGCGCATGCTGCTCGAGTCGGGGATCGCGACGCGGAGCGAGCTCCTCGCCGTCGTCGCGGCGGAGCGCGTGCGCACCGATGGTCCGGCCACTGCCACGCTGCAGACCGAGTCGTCCGCCGGCTCCGAGGTCGCGGCGTAGTCTCGTGGGACGGCCTTCCGTCCCGCGGTACCGACTCTCTTCTCTAGGACTCCACGCTGAGCAGGGCGTGGAGCTCCTTCAACCGCGCGGCTAGCTTGACGTGGGTGAGCGCGACGAGCGCGCGATTGCCGACACCCTCGACGCAGAACGACGCGACGGTTGCGCCGACGAGGAGCGCCTGACGCCACGCCGCGTGGTCGATGCGCGGGGCCCGCGCGAGGAACCCGAGGATCGCGCCGGCGAAGGTGTCGCCCGCGCCGGTCGGATCCATCTCCGTCTCGAGCGGGTACGCAGGCGCGAAGAACGTCCCGTCTCCGTCGAAGAGCATCGCGCCGGCGTCCCCGCGCTTCACGACGAGGAGCTTCGGGCCCATCGCGAGAACGGCGCGCGCGCCGCGCTTCAGGTTGTGCTCGCCGGAGAGCTCGCGCAACTCCTCGTCGTTCACCACGAGGGCGTCGACCTTGGCGAGCACCTGGAGGAGCGCCTTGCGTTCGCCCGAGATCCAGAAATTCATCGTGTCGGCCACGACGAGCTTCGGCGAGCGGGTCTGCGCGAGCACCTCGAGCTGGAGTGCCGGGTGGATGTTCCCGAGGAGCACGATCTTCGAGTCGCGGTAGTGCTCGGGGAGCTTCGGCCGGAAATCGGCGAACACGTTGAGCTGCGTGTCGAGCGTCTCGCGGCTCGCGAGGTTCGGGGCGTACCGACCTGCCCAGCGGAAGGTCTTGCCCTTCGCGCGCTCGATGCCGGCGCAGTCGACGCCGCGGCCCTCGAGCATCGACACCGTCTCAGACGGAAAGTCGTCCCCGACGACGGCGACGACGCGCGTCTGCGTGTAGAGAGTCGCCGCGACCGCGGCGTACGTCGCCGAGCCTCCGACGACGTCGCGCTCGGACCCGGAGGGCAGATCCAGATCGTCGAAAGCCATGGAGCCCACGATGAGCAGGGCGTCGGAAGCGGGGCGTTGCTCGGTCGTCATGTGTCCTACCGGTTCGGGTTCGAGGGAATCAGCCAGTCGAGGCGCGCGCGCGCTTCGGGATCGATGCGCGACGGATCGGTGATGACGGCCGACGCGAGCGCGCCGGTCGCGGGGCTCGTCGCTGGATCTGGCAGCGAGCCGAGGAGCTCCCGGACGAGGCGCTTCGCGAGCGCGACGTTCTTCTTCAGGACGGCGATGACGGCGTCCACCGTCACGACCTCTTCCGTCGAGTGCCAGCAGTCGTAGTCGGTCGCCAGCGCGACGGTGGCGTAGGGCAGCTCCGCCTCGCGCGCGAGCTTCGCCTCGGGCATGGCGGTCATGCCGATGACGTCGACGCCCCAGCTCCGGTAGAGGTTGCTCTCTGCGCGGGTCGAGAACTGCGGCCCTTCCATGCAGACGTAGGTGCCGCCTGCGTGCACCGTCGCGCCGGCCCGCTTCGCGGCCTCGAGCGCCGCGGAGGCGAGGAGCGGGCACACCGGATCCGAGAAACCGACGTGGGCGACGAGGCCCTCGTCGAAGAACGTGCTGATGCGCCGCTTCGTCAGATCGATGAACTGATCGACGACCACGACGTGTCCGGGCTCGATGTGCTCGCGCATCGAACCGACGGCGGAGATGCTGACGAGATGCGTCGCGCCGAGCTTCTTCAGCGCGCAGATGTTGGCGCGGTAGTTCACGAGGTGAGGGGGGTGCACGTGCCCGCGCCCGTGGCGCGGCAAGAAGAGCACCTTTGCGTCACCGAGCCGTCCCTCGACGATGGGATCGCTCGGCGCGCCGTACGGCGTCTCCACCGCGCGCTCACGCACGCCCTCGAGCCCCTCTATATCGTAGAGCCCGCTACCGCCGATAACGCCAAGCACCGACTCGCCCATGGCGGACTCCAGCTAGCACGCACCTAGCCCCCCCGAAACCCCCTCGAAGTTCTCGGGCTGGTACGCCGAGCACCGAGAGCAGCCAGAGCGCCGCGCGCTCGAAGCGAACGGCGACCCCGCGCCGCGCTAGCGGGGCATCATGCCGCCGTAGCCACGGCCTTCTGCAATCAGTAACTCGGCTTTTCTGGCGGCTCTCTGGCGGCGGCATTCTTCGGCTCGGAAGATGCTCGTCAGTTTCTCGATGGCGTCGTCGAGGTTGTCGTTCACGAGGACGTAGTCGAAGAGTCCGTAGTGCTGGATCTCCTGGACGGCGACCTTGTAGCGGCGGTTCACCGTCGCCTCGTCGTCGCTCGCGCGGCCGTGCAGGCGCTCGAGCAGCGCCGGCATGCTCGGCGGCAGGATGAACACCGCCACCGCGTCGGGCCGCGTGCTCTTGATCTGCCGCGCGCCCTGGTGATCCACGTCGAAGATGAGGCCGCGCGCCGACCTGGCGCGCTCGATCTCGGCGAGGCTCGTTCCGTAGAGGTTGTCGTGGACGACGGCCCACTCGAGAAACGTCCCTTCGCGGACCAGCTCCTCGAACTCGGGCCGATCTACGAAGTAGTACTCCTTGCCGTGGACCTCTTTGGCGCGTGGCTTTCGCGTCGTGTGCGACACGGAGAAGAGAAGGTTCGGCACCTTGTCTTGCAGAGCGGTGGTCAGCGTCGTCTTGCCCGCCCCGGAGGGCGACGAAACGATGAGCAGCAACGGGCCGTCATTCGACATTTTGGACCTGTTCCCTCATCCGCTCGATCTCGCTCTTCAGCTCGACCACGAGATGACCGAGCGTCGCGTCCTGACACTTCGCCCCTACCGTGTTCGCCTCTCTCGCCATCTCTTGCAACAAGAAATCGAGGCGCCGCCCGGTGGGCTCGTCCGCGCCGAAGAGCGACTCCAGCTGGGCGAAGTGGCTATCGAGCCGCACGAGCTCCTCGGTGACGTCGGAGCGATCGGCGAGCACCGCGATTTCCGCCTCGAGCCGCCCGGGCTCGATGCTCGCGCCCACATCGGCGCACAGGCGAGTCACGCGCGCGCGGAGCCGTGTCTCGGCCGCGCGGGCCGCCGCGGGCACCCGCTCGCGTAGTGTCTCGTGGAGCTTCCGGCAGATGAGGAGACGGCTCGAGAGCTCCTTCTGGAGCGCCTCGCCCTCGCAGCGCCGCATCTCCTCGAGCCGCGCTATGGCGGTCTCGAGCGCGCCGATGAGCGCGCCCTGGGTCGCTTCGATGCCGAACGCGGACGGCGCGACGTAGAGATCCGGCATCGCCACGATCGCCGTGATCGGTACCTCGGTTCCCGGCGCGAGCTCATCGCGCAGGCGGATGAGCTCGATGTACGCCGACCTCGCGCGCTCGACGTCGAGGCGCGGCGCGAGCGTCGGACCCTCGTAGCGGACCCCGAGCTCGAAGCGACCGCGCGAGAGTCGCTCGCGTGCGCGCTGCTCGAGGAAGAGCCCCTGATCGGCGATCTCGGCGGGCAACCGCACCCGCACGTCGAGATAGCGGTGATTCACCGAGCGAGCATCGAGCACGACTTTTCCCGGTCCGAGCTGCGCCTCGCCGGTGCCGAACCCGGTCATGCTCTTCATTCTGAGGTCGCTCTAGATACCCTTGCGACGCTTGATGTCATCCATCATGCGGCGATATTCGACTTCCCACACGTGCGTGCCTTCCTGAACGTGCTTCAGGCGACCGCGGACCTCCTGCTCGAGCGCGTCTTCCGCCGCGAACTGCTTGCGAAGCGGCTCCCTCATGCGAAGCCTGAGCACGTGATCGGCCGCGAACACCTCGTCCACGTTGTTCGAGTGCATCAGGATCTCGATCAGCTGATCGAGCAGGTAGTCGATGGCGTCTTCGCCGATTTTCACGTGCTTTTGCTCGGCGACGAGCTTCTTCATCCGGGCGTGTTCGGATTGCGGCAGGCCACGGGTGGCGACGAGGTCCTTCGCTCGCTCGTTGATGTCCTGATCGTCGGCGATGTACTGAGTGAGGACGGCCTCGATATCGGCCTGGACCTCCTTCGGGGATTCCGACTCGATATCGCCGCCCTCCGTGAGGGCCCGCACCATCTCGGCGGCGACCTGCGTGATTTTCGCCCGATGCAGCCACATGTGGCCATCCCTACCCGCCCTTTTCCCCTAGGTAAAGGGGACGATGCCCGTAAAAAGCTAGGTGCGGAGCTTTTTCGGGTCCACGGGCTCCCGCGCGCCCAGCCGTAACCTTCGGAAGACGGCGTCGCGCTGACGCTGCTTGTAGGCGCTGTGGCTCGCATCTCCGGCCTCGTTCGACGCCTCGGTCTCGGCGTCCACGAGCTGGAATTCGCAGAGGAGGTAAACGACCGGCCCGAGCGGCTCCGACCCGGGCGGGGCAAGCTGCATGAACGACGGCGGTACGCGCACCGGGACGTCGGCCACGAAGTGGATCACCCGGTAGGTCGGCGCGCTGAAGCGGTTGTCCGCGGGGGTGAGCGTGTCGTCGATCTCACCCTGGAACTTATCGACCATGCTGCGTAAGTGCGGGTGCCCCTCGCAGTAGCTGCGAAAGTGGAAGATCGTGTTCGTGCTCTGCTGGGGCACGACGTAATTGAAGGGAAACAGCCGCTCCGACAGGTAGAGCAGCACCGGAAGGAGGTCCTCCCGGGTGCGGGTGACGATGCGGAACCGGAGCTTGTCGTAGACGGCAGCCGCGGTGGATTCCGCCTTCGAGAGGAGCTTCGTGTAGGTCGAGTCGAGGTTCTTCCGGCCTCCGACGAACTCGGTGATCGGGAATCCGTCGCTCAGCATCGTCCCGACGATCCGGTAGACCTTCTCCTCGACGAGGTGAAACAGGTCCCGGTCACTGACGGGCAGCCGGAAGAGCAGCTCGCGCCCCGCGAGGTGATTGATGATGTGCATCACCTTGAGGATCGCGCAGGCGCACTGCTGGCGATGCCCCTGACCGGACGCGATCAGCAGGAGCTCCTCGAGCGAGGCGGTCTCCACCGGCTTCGGGATACCGAACGCGAAGTTCCTTCGCAAATACGCGATTGCCTGGCTCTTGATGCCCTCGGTGTAAGCGCGATCCCTCTCGTCGTCCGGGTCGAACTCGTGATCGCGGACGAAGCGACGCACGTCCGCGGCGTCATCGAAGTTCAGCCGGTGCCAGTCGATGACCGAGCTACCGCGCAGGATGAGCCGGACGGACTCGACGTCGTGGAGGGTGAACTCGTACGTCGACTTCAGGCGCGCACCGCTGCCGATCGAGGCGGGTGCCCGATCGGTCAACGTGGTCCCGTCGCTGTCGATGCTGGAGGCCATCACCAAACCGCCCGGAGCCTAGCGCGGCTCCGGTGCGTGGGGGCTCGTCAGCCGTGTCCGGGATTCGTCGTCGTGGCGTCTCCGCCGGGCCGCCGCAGCGAGATCGTCCCGAAGAAGATGCCGAGGGTGAGACCGAGAACGCCTAGTTGAGCCGCATATTGGCCCTGCGATGCGATCACGAGCATGAACAGGGTGAGGGCGGCCATGTACCAAGCGTTCAACTTCATCTCGTCTCCGGGATCTCTGGTCTGTTTTTCGTACGGCCTTCGCCCCGCGGTGCTTAGCGGCGGTAGCGACGGATCCAAGGTAGGCGTCAGTAGTTGGATGTGGGATACGGTGCCACAGGCGCGTAAGAGGGCCAACTGTTATCCGGGTCCGGCGCGCCGTTCAAGCGCGACGGTGACGTCCTCGTGAAATAGGTGGGAGCATAACCTGCGCTTGCTCACCTAGTAATTTGACTCGTTGATCCGGTGTGTTCGGAACAATCCTCTCAAGTTACGAGTGAGCTCGAACGCTCTCCGGATTGAAACGCCCGCGAGTCACTTCCTCGTCCGCTGTGTAACGGGGGGCCTTAGCCCGCCGCAGGTTTGCCTACGGCGAACTGCTCCCCCCGCCGCCTTCGGCGGGCTCGCTTCGCTCGCGTAGTTCTTCAAGTAACGGGGGGCCTTAGCCCGCCGCAGGTTTGCCTACGGCGAACTGCTCCCCCCGCCGCCTTCGGCGGGCTCGCTTCGCTCGCGC
>DATAZL010000120.1:0-14975 GCA_036272055.1 Polyangiaceae bacterium
CAATCCCCACGACGTCAAACCCCGTCATCCCGTCACTGCCGAAACTCTCCCGCGAGCGGAGCGAGCCCGCCCGAAGGGCGGCGGGGGAGCAGTTCGCCGCAGGCGAAGCTGCGGGGGTAAGACCCCCTACAAACCAATCCCACGCCGTCAACCCCGTCATACCCGTCACTGCCGAAACTCTCCCGCGAGCGGAGCGAGCCCGCCCGAAGGGCGGCGGGGGAGCAGTTCGCCGAAGGCGAAGCTGCGGGGGTAAGACCCCCTACAAACCAATAACTCAGCCGACCTTGGCGTTGCCCATCAGCGCCACGTACTGACGGATCTCGGCGCGGGTCGGCTCGGAGAGATTCTGGAACTCGAGGCCCGTCGCTCGCGTGCCGCGCGAGGAGCGGGACCACCGTGCGATCGCGGGGACCTCGATCATGCGTCCGCTCATGGGAGTCGCGAAGCGGAGGCGGACCACGTCGCCCTGCGCGCAGGCTTCGCTCGCGACGAGGAGCACGCCGCCTTCCGAGATGTCCTCGATGCGGGCGTCGATGGGGTTCGACGTGGAGTCGCGGTGAAGAGTTGCGAGGGTGACGTACGGCGCGCGCGCGACGGCACGACGCGCTTCGGGTGGCGGCTGCTGTGCGGCCGCGGCGGGCGGCGCCGCTTGCTGCTGTGGCGGCGCAGCAGCAGGGACGACGAGCGCCGGCACAACGAGGGCTGGAACGGCCCGCGCCTGCCCTGGTGCCGCCGCCGGTTGTGCCGCCGAGGGCTCCCTGGGAGGAGCTGGAGGGACACCCGCCGTGCCCGGTTGCGCACGGACGCGGCTCGGCGGGAGTGGCGGCGCGACGCGACCGCGAGCGTCTCCGAGCACGTCGATGGTGTCGAGCTTGCGATTCGCGCATGCGGCGAGGGCCACCGAGAGCTCGGCCATGCTCGCGTAGCGTTTGTCGGGGTCGCGCGCGAGGCAGCGATGGATGACGTCGGAGAGCGCCTTCGGAATGTCGAAGCGCACGCTGGTGAGCGGCGTGGGATCTTGCGTCGTGATGCTGAGAAGAACCTGGCCGAGCCCGCCCTCGAAGGGGACGTTGCCGGTCGCGCACTCGTAGAGCGTGACACCGAGCGAGTACTGATCGGCGCGATGGTCGTTGTTCGGCTGCCCGAGGAGCGCCTCGGGCGCCATGTACTCGACCGTGCCTAGAATCGCGCCGGCCTGGGTCAGATTGTTGTCGACGATGTCGACGGTTCCCGGAAGCTTCGCGACGCCGAAGTCGACGAGCCGGACCTGGTTCGACGGCTCGCGCGTGATCATCACGTTCGCGGGCTTCACGTCCCGGTGGACGATGCCCGCGGCGTGAACGGCGGCGAGCCCGGACGCGAGCTGCACGCCGATCTTGACGACCGTGTCCGCGTCGAGCGAGCCGCGCGCGGCGAGGAGGCCCGTCAGGGTCCGCCCATCGAGGAGCTGCATCGCGAGGAAGGGCACGCCCTTGGTGTCCCCGCCGTCGATGACGTCGACGATGACCGGGTGCCTCACCGAGGCGAGCGCCTTGGTCTCACGCCGGAGACGCGCGAAGAGAAGCTCCCGCATGTCCACGTCCACGTGGGGCAGCTTGAGAGCGACGCTCCGCTTGACGACGACGTGCTCGGCTGCGTAGACGCTCGCGGCACCGCCGTGGCCGAGCATCCGCTTGAGCACATAACGGCCAGCGACCACCGTTCCCGGCGGAAGCTGGCTGGTCGGGCCCCCCAATGGATTCGCAAGGGTCTCGGCGACGGCCGCGGCGGGCGACCGGCCAACGTGCCCGGGTGAAGCTACCACGCCGGACTGAACGGCTTCGGGTCGATGGCACTTTAGGGTCCACCGGGCCCCACGTTCGCCTACACTCCGTCTCGCGGACGACCCCGAGCGCGCTTCCCCAGGTTGACTCGGGGTCGAGCCGGCGGTACCCGCCACCGTCGACGTGGCCCTCATCGTACAGAAATATGGTGGAACCTCCGTGGGTTCCCTCGAGAGAATGCGGAACGTTGCCGAGCGTGCTCTCGCGGCGCAACGTGCCGGCAACGAAATCGTCCTGATCGTCAGCGCAATGTCCGGCGAGACGAATCGCCTGCTCGGCCTGGCCCATCAGATCTCCGACGTGCCCGACCGGCGGGAGCTCGACGCGCTCGCCTCCACCGGGGAGCAGGTCAGCGCCGCACTCGTCGCGATGACGATCCACAACCTCGGCGGCAAGGCCCAGAGCCTCCTCGGGCACCAGGTGCGCATACACACCGACGACGCCTTCACGAAGGCGCGCATTCACGCCATCGAGGGCTCGAAGCTCCTCGAGACGGTGAAGTCCGGCAAGATCGCGGTCGTCGCGGGCTTTCAGGGCATCGACGCCAACGGAAACATCACGACGCTCGGGCGCGGCGGCTCCGACACGACCGCCGTCGCCGTCGCTGCGGCCGTCGGGGCCGACGTCTGTGAGATCTACACGGACGTCGACGGTGTTTACACGACGGACCCGAACATCTGCGCGTCCGCGCGCAAGATCGACCGGATAAGCTTCGAAGAAATGCTCGAGCTTGCATCGCTCGGCGCCAAGGTATTGCAGATACGATCGGTGGAGGTCGGCATGAAGTTCAATGTTCCCATCGAAGTGCGCTCGTCGTTCAACGACAAGCCCGGCACCCTGGTGACCGGTGAAGAGGGGCTCGAGGCGATCACCGTCGCCGGCGTCGCTTACGACAAGAACGAAGCCAAGATTCAGCTCATCGCCGTGCCCGACCGGCCCGGTATCGTCGCCGCGCTCTTCACCGCGCTCGCCAGGGAGAACGTCTCCGTCGACATGATCATCCAGAGCCCGTCCCGCGTGGACAAGGACTCGACGGACGTCACCTTCACGGTGCCTAAGAGCGATCTTCCCCGCGTGAAGAGCATCATCGAGGGGCAGTCGAAGTCGATCGGCGCCTCGCGCGTCGAGTTCGACGCCGAGGTCGTGAAGGTCTCCATCGTCGGTCTCGGGATGCGCTCCCACGCCGGCGTCGCCGCGCAGATGTTCACGCTACTCGCCGGGGAAGGCATCAACATCCAGGCCATCAGCACCTCCGAGATCCGCATCAGCTGCCTGGTGCACGCGAAGTACACGGAGCTCGCGGTGCGCGCGCTCCACGACGGCTTCGGTCTCGGCAAGGCGCCGGCCACTCCCACCGGCGTAGCCGGCCCTCAGACGATCCCCCCGCCGATCGGGTAGAACGACGGGAGCATGAGCTTGGCCGCGGTCGCGACGGGAAACGAAGGAGACGCGCTACCGCGTCGCTTCGGCCCGTACATCCTCTTCGACAAGGTCGGAGAGGGCGGCATGGCGCGCATCTTCCTGGCGCGCGGCAAGACGGCCCTCGGCGGCAATCGCCTCGTCGTCGTGAAGGAGATCCTGCCCTTGCTCGCCGCGAGCAGCGAGATGAGCCGTCTCCTCATCGACGAGGCGAAGCTCTGCGCCGGGCTCTCGCACCGGAACATCGTCCAGGTCATCGACCTCGGGCGCGAGGAAGGGAGCCTCTACATCGCGATGGAATACGTTGAGGGGCTCGACCTTCGCGAGCTCCTTCGCGGCTGCTCGAAGAAGCAGGTCCCTCTTCCGGTCGAGTTCTCTCTCTTCGTCGTCGGTGAGACGCTGCGCGCGCTCGACTACGCGCACAGAAAACGCTCGGACGACGGAAGCGCGCTCGGCATCGTGCACCGCGACGTCTCTCCGTCGAACGTCCTTCTCTCCGTCGAGGGCGAGGTGAAGCTCTGCGACTTCGGTATCGCGCGCGCCTTGACCACCGGGGACACGCTGCCCGAGGAAGCGATCCAGGGCAAGGCCGGCTACATGAGCCCCGAGGCTGCGCGAGGAGACGCCGTCGATGCGCGCTCCGACGTGTTCGCCGTCGGGATCGTGCTCTGGGAGCTGCTCGCCGGGCAGCGACTCTATCGTTCCGGGGCGGGGCGTCCGTCGGCCCTCGAGCAGGCGCGCAAGGCCGAGATCCCGCCGCTGCCGGCCACGTCATTTCCGGAGTTCGAGCGGCTCTCCGCGATCGTGCAGCGCGCGCTCGCGCCGTCGCCCGAAGATCGCTATCCGTCTGCCGCCGCGATGCTCGACGATCTCGACAGCTACGTCGTCGACAACCGCCTCGGTGCGAGTGCGCTCCGGTTCGGCGCGTGGCTCGTCGAGCACTTCGGTACCGAGATCATCGAGCTCCGGCGTGAACGCGAGACGTCCGCGCGCGAGCTCGACGAGGCTTCTGGCACCCGCGAGGCGCTCCCGCTCGGCGCCCGCGCCGAACAACCCACCTTGCCGGATCCGACGTCGGGCAGCTCTCTGCCGCCCGAAGCGTTCCGTGACCGCGCGGAATCGATACCCGAGCGGCGACGGCCGAGCACGCTCGTCATTGCGCTCCTCGTGCTCCTCTGTCTCTTCGCGGGCGCTCTCGCGGCGCTGTTCGTCGGTCGACGGTGACGCTGCACGCCGAGGTGGCCGTCCCGGTGCCGCTCGGGAGGGCCTTCTCGTACAGGGTGCCGGATGGGCTCGCGGGACGCGTGAAGCCCGGTGCGCGTGTGCTCTGTCAGTTCGGAGCGCGTCGCGTCCTCGGCATCGTGCTCACCGTGGGTGACGGCCCGCTCGACTTTCCCGAGAGCAAGCTGAAGCCGCTCGGCGCGGTCGTCGATCTCGAGCCGGTGCTCCCCGCGGAGCTCCTCGCGTTCCTCGTCGAGCTCTCGAATTATTACCTGTCGCCCATCGGCGAGGTGATGCGGCTCGCCGTGCCCGCCGTCGAGCGCACCCAGGTCGAAGATCAGGCGACGCTGTCGCTGCTCGAGGAAGCGGGCGCGGTCGCCGTGGGCCGGCTCGTGCAGTTCGCCGAGCTCGTCGAAGGCGCTCGGCGCCCCGAGAAGCTCCGCGGAAACGCCGTCGCGTTGCTCGACGCACTCGCGGCGAGCGGACCCACGCCGGTGGCGGAGCTCGCCGAGCGCGTCGGGAGCGCCCGCGCGGTGCTGAAGCGTCTCGCCGCGGCGGGTGTCGTGCGCGTGACCCAGCGCGCTGCGGAGGTCGACCCATTCTTCGCCACGCCGGCCGAGCGCGACGTGCCGCCGCCGCTGACGGCCGCGCAGGCCGTCGCAGTGGAGCGCATCGTGGCGCGGCTCGACGGCAAGGGCGGCGGCGGCTTTCTCCTCGACGGCGTGACGGCGTCCGGCAAGACCGAAGTGTATCTCCGCGCCGTCGCGCGCGTGCTCGAGCAGGGCGGCGGCGCGATCGTGCTCGTGCCGGAGATTGCTCTCACGCCGCAGCTCGTGCAGCGGTTCCGCGCGCGTCTCGGCGACACCATCGCCGTGCTCCACAGCGGCCTCACCGACCGTGAACGACACGCCATGTGGGCGAAGCTCCGTTCCGGAGCGCTCACCGTCGCGGTCGGCGCGCGCTCCGCGCTCTTCGCGCCGGTGAGTGATCTGGCGCTGATCTGCGTGGACGAGGAGCACGACACTTCGTTCAAGCAAGAAGAAGGGGTGCGCTACCAGGCGCGCGACATGGCGCTGCTCCGCGCGCACCGTGCGGGCGCCGTGGCCGTCCTCGGCTCGGCGACGCCGTCGCTCCAGAGCCACGCCCTGGTGCGCTCCGGCAAGCTCGAACGGCTCCGTCTCCCCGATCGCGCGCACAAGGCGGCAGCGTTGCCCAAGGTGGAGATCGTCGATCTGCGGCGTGTCGGCGCGGGTCCCGCGGGCGACAAGCTTCTCAGCCTGCCGCTCCATCGCGCGCTCGAGCGGACCCTCGCCGCGAAGGAGCAGTCCATCCTGTTCCTCAATCGTCGCGGCTTCTCGCCGAGCATCATCTGCGAGGAGTGCGGCCACGTCGTCGAGTGTCCGAGCTGCGCCGTCGCGCTCACGCTGCACCGCGCTCGCGGCGAGCACGTCGTCTGCCACTACTGCGACTATCACGCGCGCGTTCCGACCAAGTGCCCCGAGTGCAAGCAGGACCGGCTGACGCACGAGGGAGCCGGCACCGAGCGGATCGAGTCGCTGCTCAAGACGACCTTCCCCGAGGCGCGCATCGCGCGGCTCGACCGCGACGTTGCAGCCGGGCTCAAGAGCGAGGCGGTGCTCAACCGCATGCGAAACCGGGAGATAGACATCCTGGTCGGCACCCAGATGGTCACGAAGGGGCACGATCTGCCCGCGGTGACGCTGGTCGGCGTCCTGAACGCCGACGCAGGGCTCAGCATGCCGGACTTCCAGGCGGCAGAGCGCACGTTCCAGCTGCTCGTGCAGGTCGCAGGGCGCGCCGGTCGCGGCGACGCTCCCGGTGTCGTCGTCGTGCAGACGCGCAACCCTCAGCACCCCGCGATCGCCCGCGCTGTGACCCACGACGTCCAGGCGTTCGTCGAGCAGGAGCTCACCGATCGCAAGGAGCTCTTCTATCCGCCGTTCTCGCGCATCGCGCTGGTGCGCGTCGACGCCGTCGAGGAACCCGTCGCCAGGGGGGAATCCCAGCGCCTCGCGGACATCGGGCGGCGTGCTGCACCGCGCGGGGTCGACATCCTCGGGCCCGCGCCGGCGCCGATCGAGCGGCTGCGCGGGCGATTCCGCTATCGCTTCATGGTGCGCGCGGCGGAGCGCGCCGCGTTGCGGCGTGTGCTCGTCGCCGTGGGTAACGCTCCGCCGGATCGCCGCGCGCGCGTCGCCATCGACGTCGATCCTTCGAGCATGCTGTAGGAATTCGCTGCGCCGTCACGCGGTGACGGCGATGTGCGACGACGTACGTATCGACGCACGCGTGTGCGAGCGCGCCGACATCGAGATGCGCCTCGCTTACATCGTGCACGCGGGAAGTGTCGGCCGTTCAGTTGACTTCATGCCGTCGATCTTTCACCGTAATAAATTGTCGTGACTCCTCATCTCGCAACGTCGTCGGGGGAACGCACCACCGGGAGCACCTGCTCCAGGCCGGTGTCGTCATGAGTGCAACCGAGCTTCGCCGGACCGGCGAGCAGCTGCCGAAGCGGCTCGGACGCTACGAGGCGTTCTTGCAGATCGGCGCGGGCGGCATGGCCCGCGTGTATCTCGCCGTGCAGCGCGGCGCGCCCGGGCAGACGCAGCTCGTCGTCGTGAAGATCCTCCGCCCCGAGGCGGTCGAAGACGAGCACGTGCTCGCGCTCTTCATGGACGAGGCGCGCATCGCGATGCGTCTCTCGCACCCCAACGTGATCCGCACGCGCGAGGTGATCGCCGAGCCGCCCGATTACCTGCTCGCGATGGACTTCCAGAACGGGCAATCGCTCCTGCACGTTCTCCGTCGTCTCGGCAGGGAAGGCGTCCCTCGCGACGAGCACATCTACATCCTGAGCAAGGTGCTCGCCGGCCTGAGCTACGCGCACGAGCTGAAGGACGAGAAGGGGCAGCCTTTCGGTATCGTCCATCGCGACGTGAGCCCCGCCAACGTCCTCGTCTCGTACAGCGGAGAGGTGAAGCTCCTCGACTTCGGGATCGCCAAGGCGACCGGCGCGCTCGTCGCGACCCAGGACGGCGTCGTGAAGGGCAAGATGGGCTACGCCGCCCCGGAGCAGTGCCTCGGCAAGCCCGCCGATCCGCGCTCGGACATCTACGCCGTCGGCGTGATGCTCTGGGAAGCCGTCGCCGGCAAGAGACGCGCGTCGGGTGAGACGTGGCAATCCGTGCTGCAGGCGCGTCTCGACGACGCCGAGCCGCAGCTCGAAGACGTGTGTCCCGACGCACCGGAAGCGCTCACGAAGATGGCGCGGCGAGCGCTCGCGCGAGACCCCGACCAGCGCTACTCGACCGCGCGCGAGTTCCAGCGCGATCTCGAGCGGTATCTCGGCTCGCAGAGCGTCAAGATCGGTCCCTCGCGCGTCGCGGCGATGCTCAAGCCGCACTTCGAGCAAGATCGCGCCGATCAGCATCGCGCCGTCGAGGCGTTCCTCAACACGCTCCGCAGCAGCGGAAGCAGCCCGGGGAGCACGCCCCGCAAGCGCTTGCCGCTGCCCGGTGCTCCCGTCGCGGCGGCGAACAAGCCCGCGACACCGGTGGTCGAAGAGGAGCAGACGTCGCGCATTCCCGTCGACGCCGCGCTGCTCATCATGTCGCGCCGTGAAGCGGCCGCTGCGGCGGAGAGCGCCGCAGCCAGGCAATCGGCCCCGCCCGCGTCCGCCGTACCCACGTCGCCGCCGCCGAGAACGACGACCGCGCGGCCTCCCGCGAATTCGGCGCTCACCACGCCCAGCCCGGCGAACTCCGCGATCACCGCGCCGCCGCCGGCCGATCCGGCGATCACCGCGCCACCGCCGGACGGAGCCTTTCCGCCGCCGAATGCGGCGCTGCCCAGCCTGCCGCCCGACAGCTTCGCGCCCCCGCCGATGCCGGGCGAGACCCCCGTCATGGGCGCCGCCGCGATCGCGAACGACGGAGACCGAGCGTCGTCACCGTCGCTCTCTTTCGCGCCGGCCGCGCTCACCTCGCTGCCGCCCATGTCCATCGCGCCGGGCAGGACCACCGACGCCTTCGGGCTCGCCGCGATCTCGAAGGCGCCGGCCCCGTCGTACGCGCTCGCGACGTCTCTCGACGCCGTCGCGCCCCGGCAGAAAAAGACGCGGATCTGGCCGGCCCTCCTCGTCGTCGCCGGCGCGGTCGGGCTCGTCGCCTTCGGCATCATGCCGCTCCGCAAGTCGTCGAGCGGGCATGCAGCGGTGACGCCGCAATCCGATACGGGCTCTTCCGTCGCAACGAGCACCCCGTCGACGCCCAAGGTCGACATGGTCAAGGTGCGCATCTCCGTCGATCCTCCCGACGCGATCGTGAAGCTCGACGGGCAGCCCCTCACGCGGAACCCGTTCGTCGCGACGCTGCCGCGGGACAACGCCTTGCACGAGCTCACCGCGTTCGCCGAAGGGTGTCGCGACGCGAAGCAGGTCGTCCACCTGAACCAGGACGTCGATCTGCTGGTCGCGCTGAAACGTCAGAAGGGCTACGTGAGCCCCAAGACGGCGCCGCGGTCCGCCACGGCTGCTGCCGCAGCTGCACCGGCGCACGCGCCGGCGACTGCTCAGCCCGCCACTCAAGCTCCCTCGCCGCCGGTTGCCGTTGCCCCCGCGGCGCCGGTTCCGCCGCCGGCCGCCCCCGCCATCGAGCCCGGTGTGAATCTCCAGGGGCTGCCTGCGCCGGCCCCCAAGCGCCCCGACGAAGAGAATCCGTACACGCAGTGACGGCGCGGTCCCTGCCGGCGCGCGAAGCTCACCTGCCGTGACGACGAAAGCCCGCGTGGGGGTCCACGTGGGCTTCGTATCGAGTCGTAACTGAGCCGCGGCGCGTTGAGCGCCGCGGCTCGCCTGTTAGCTACTACTTCGCGGCTGCGGCGTCGGCGGGGACGACACCGGCGTCCCCCTTCACGACGTAGGGGCTCTGATCGAGCCCGGTGATGAGCGTGCGAGGACCGTCCGTCTTCGGGTAATAGTACGTCCAGAAGAAGCACATCTCCTGGAGGGCGGACTCGCCGTAGGTGATCGTCGAGTCCGACGTGTTGTCCCACGCGCACTGGAAGTTGAAGCCGCCGCCCGTCGGCACGTGCACGGGCTGGTCGAAGAACTTCAGCTCGGCTTCACTCCACGTATACGGTGACGGATCGTAGATGGTGTTGGAATCCGCTCCGTTTGCACCGGAGAGCGCGAGGCGCGCCGCGGTACCGAAGCGATGCGTGTGCCCGGTCGCACCGTAGATGTTCACGTTCGCGAACTGCTCGGGCATCGGGACGTACGTCCACGGGTTCTCCTTGGTGCTGTTCGGGGGCACGCTGATGGCGAAGGTCCCGATGATGAGGAAGCTCGCCTCCTGGAGGTCCGCGCCGGGGTTCTTGAGCGGGTAAAGCTCGGTCGTCGCGCTGACGTCCGAGGGATCGGTCCCCGTGTTGATGTAGTGCATCTCGAGGTGCATCAGCTGCGTCGCGTCGAGAGGGAACGCCACGCCGTCGGGCAACAGAATGGTGTCGTCGTGCTTCTGGCTGACCGTCAGAGGCGCACCGATGAGCGCTGCGCGAAATGGCGCGCAATCGAACAGATCCGACTCGGTCTCAGTCGGATCGGTCACTGCGGAGACGATCAGGTGATGGGACACCGCGGACAGCGTGTTGTGCACCCTTCCGATCTCGACTTTGTCCGGGTTCGGGAGACGCACCTTGATGCATTTCGTGTTTTCTTCCCCAGGGGCAACCTGGGATACCGAAATGGTGACGCTGAGAGGACTCGCGAGGTTGCTCGTAGCGTCCTCGGTCGGTTTCGTGGCTGTCGACACCGGCGATGACGACGTTTCCTTTTTGTCAGGGCTCGAGCAGGCGAAATTCGTCAGCGCGAGCAACAGGAAAGGAGCATATCGACGCGTCATGCGGGGCCTTTCTGAGCGGCAAATCATGCCGATCGGTGGCCGGAACGATTGGAGCCGAGCGGTATCCCGAGCCGGCCAAAACTCGGAGCGCATTCCAGAGCACACAGCCCCAATCTCGAATGGATCTTAGCTGAAGATCCACGTCGTCTGAAGGGGCGTTCTACTCGATACGAACGACGCGTACGCGCGCTTCCTTAAGGGTCACGATGTGCTCCGACGTGCGCACGCATTGAGCTCGATGGAGTCCAAGTGTCGACCCGTTGGTCGGAGAGCGCCGAACGAGCGAACAAGGACGATGCAGAAAAGTCACGTGCACTCTTCAGAACACAAGCACCGCGTGACGTATGTCCCGCAGTTGACTTCGTGCGACGAATCTCTCACCGTAGTTAGCTGATCGTGATTTCAAAATTGGTTACATCAGTCTCGAGGTGGATGGTCGGTGCTCTGTGCCTGAGCGGCTGCAGCTTGGCCGTGAACGCCGATCGCGTGCAGTGCTCGACCGACGCCGATTGCGTGAAACGCGGCTCGGCGTTCGCAAGCAGCACGTGCGTCGAATCCGTGTGTCAGGAGTCGAAGGTGTCGACGCCGCCGCACGGCGACGACGCTGGCGGCGCCGACCACGCGGTTCTCCCGGTGACCTCGGCGAAGATGGACGCCGGGCTCGATCCCGACGCGGCACTCGCCCAGGAGATGTGGGGCTGCCTGGACAAGCCGAAGGTGACGTCCACGGCACCCGGCCCGTTCCACATCACGTTTCACCTGGCCGGCATCGTCGATCCGGCGCCGATCGCCAATGTTTCGGCCAAGGTCTGCAAGAAGCTCGACGTCCAGTGCACGTCGCCCAGCGACGGGCCGAAGCTCAGCAACGACACCGGGGACGTCAGCTTCGACATCGACAAGGGGTTCACCGGCTACGTCTCCTTCGCGAAGGGCACGGATATCACGCCGGGTCTCTACTTCTTCAATCCTCCGCCGGACCACGACATGGACGCGGTCGCCGTGCAGATCGTGACGCCGGGGATCGTGAGCGCGCTCACCGCGAGCTTCATGTCACCACAGAAGGACGCGAACGGCCTCACGCTCATCAACGTCGCCGACTGCGACGGCAAGGCGGCGACCGGCGTGTCCCTCGTCGCCGATGGCATCGACCCCGGCTCCGTCGAGTTCTACTCCGTCGGCGGTCTGCCCACCGCTGCCGCGACGGAGACTGCGACCGAGGGGTTCGGCGGCTTCGTGAACGTTCCCCCGGGACCGCTCACCGTGAAGGGCGTCGTCAACGGACCAAAGCGTGAGCTCCAGACGATCAGCATCCTGATCAACGCCGGTTCGATCACCTACGCAAAGCTGGTGCCCCTTGGCCGCTGAGCCCCGCCGCACTCCGGATCAGGATCTGCCGAAGCGCATTGGTCGCTACGAGGCGTTCCTGCAGATCGGCGCGGGGGGCATGGCGCGCGTGTATCTCGCCGCGCAGCGAACCGACAACGGTCAGAGCCAGATCGTCGTCGTGAAAGTCCTCCGCCGCGAGGCGGTGGAGGACGAGAACGTGCTGGCGCTGTTCATGGACGAGGCTCGCATCGCGATGCGGCTCACCCATCCGAACGTGATCCGCACCCGAGAGGTCGTGGCCGAGCCGCCCGATTACCTGCTCGCGATGGACTTCCACGACGGGCAATCGTTGCTCCAGGTGCTTCGCCGTCTCGGCAGGCAAGCCGTCCCGCTCGACGAGCACATCTACATCCTCAGCAAGGTGCTCGCTGGCCTGAGCTACGCGCACGAGCTCCGGGACGAGAGCGGGCAACCCTTCGGTATCGTGCATCGCGACGTGAGTCCGGCGAACGTGCTCGTCTGCTACACCGGCGAGGTCAAGCTGCTCGACTTCGGGATCGCGAAGGCGACCGGCGCGCTCGCAGCGACCCAGGACGGCGTCGTGAAGGGCAAGCTCGGCTACGCCGCGCCGGAGCAGTGCCTCGGCAAGCCCGCTGACCCACGCTCCGACGTCTACGCGGTCGGCGTCATGCTCTGGGAGGCGATCGCCGGCCGCCGCCGCGCCTCGGGAGAGACGTGGCACTCCGTGCTGCAAGCGCGGCTCGACGACGCGGAGCCGTCCCTCGAAGAAGTCTGCCCCGACGCGCCCGAGCCGCTCCTCGTGATCGCGCGCAAGGCGCTCGGGCACGAGCCCGACACGCGCTACGCGACGGCGAAGGATTTCCAGAAAGACCTCGAAGCATACCTCGTCGCGCGAGCCGCGAAGATCGGGCCGTCCCGCATCGCGACGATGCTGAAGCCGCACTTCGATCAGGATCGCGCCGAGCAGCGCCAGGCCATCGAGGCGCAGCTCACGTCGCTTCGCAGCAACGCGAGCGGCCAGCGTCGCAGGGTGCCGCTGCCGGGTCCGCTGCCCGCGGCGCAAGCCGACGTCCCGGCCGGCGAGGTGGAAGAAGAAGACACGTCGCGGATCCCCGTCGACGACGCTCTCCTGATGAAGTCGAAGCGCGGGAGCATGATGCCCCCCGGCGACAGTGATCCGTCGAACCCGCGCATCCCCGCGCTGCGCACGATGAGCACGCCGCCGGCGCAGAACTCGAACATGACGACGGCGCCGCCGCCGCGCGCGAGCGTCCCCAGCGTTCCCGTCGCGAGCCTCGCGCCGCCGTTGCCGCCGTCGCGCGCGGGCGTCCCCGTCGCGAACGTCCCACCTCCGCCGTCGTCTTACACGGACAACGCGCCGCCCGTGAGCGCATCGGTACCGCGCAGCACCGTCGCGTCGTCGCCGTCCATGCGCAGCAGCGCACCGTCGATCAGCGGCACGCCGGAGCCGCCAGAGGACTCGACGGCGCTCGCCCGCTTCACGACGTCGGAAGCGTTGCCCGTCGTGCACTACCCCGGCAAGAAGCCCGGCAAGGCCGTCATCCTCGGCGGCGCCGGTGCAGCGCTCTGCCTCGTCGTGATCGGCGCGTTCGCGCTGCACAAGAGTGGCAGCGAGACGCCGACCGTGTCCCCCGGCGCTTCCGTCGGGCACGACGCGCTCTCGCCGAGCGCCACGACCGGCGCGCTTCCGTCGGCGAACGAGGTGAAGGTGCGCTTCGCCGCCGATCCGCCGAACGCCGAGCTACGGCTCGATGGACGGCTCCTGAAAGGTAACCCCTTCGTGTCCGTGTTCCCGAAGGAGGGCGCGATTCACGAGCTCAGCGCCTCAGCCGACGGATATCGCGACGAGAAGCAGGTCGTGCAGTTCAGCGCCGACGTGGACGTCACGATCTCGCTGCGGCATCCGAAGGCCGGCTCGGCCCGCGCCGTTCCCGGTCGGCCCGCGCTCGGTGCGGCCGCTGCCGCTGCCGCGATGCGTCCCTCGTCCGAGGCGCGACCCGCCGGGGCCGGAGTCGAGCCGGGAATGGATCTTCAGGCGCGTCCCGACAACCGCAGCAAGCACAACATCGACGAGAAGGATCCGTACAGTCAATGAAGCGTCTTCGTTCGTTCGTGCTCGTCGCTCTGGCCTTTGCTCCTGCTCCGGCCATGGCGCAGACGAAGGCACCCGCGCCGGCGCCGGCCGAGGCCGGCGGTGACGTGAGCGAGGCGCGGCAGCGCTTTCAGCGCGGCGTCGAGCTCTACAAAGAAGGAAGCTTCGACGCGGCCCTCGCCGAGTTCAACAAGGCCTACGAGCTCGCGCCGAACTATCGCGTACTCTACAACCTCGCCCAGGTGCAGACCGAGCGACACGACTACGTCGACGCACTCCACGATTTCGAGAAGTACCTCCAGCAAGGTGGCACCGAGATCGCCGCCGACCGTCGCGATCAGGTGACGCGAGAGCTCACTGCCCTGAAGGGCAGGGTCGCCCAGCTCACCATCCAGGCCGACGTCGACGGCGCGGAGCTCGTCGTCGACGGCGTCTCCGCCGGCACCTTGCCGCTCGCCGAACCGGTGCTCGTCAGCGCCGGTGTCCGCCAGCTCCAGGTCAAGAAGCCCGGCTACGAGACGAGCACGCGAACCGAAACGATCGCGGGCGGAGACAACCCGCACTTCGACTTCAAGCTGCAGCCGACCGCTGCCGTCGCGGCATCGACGACCGTGGCGACGTCGCCTCCGGTCTTCCCGCACGCCGGCGATACCGAGCCCACGCCCGACACGCAGCATGCGTCGACCAACGTCCCGTTCTGGATCACCCTCGGCTCGACCGCGGTTCTCGCCGGCGGCGCGATCACCTTCGGGGTCCTCGCGAACAGCGCCGACCAGAAGCTCGACCGTCAGCTCGGCGCGTTCCCGGGCAACCCCCAGGGCATCGCAGATGCCCGGTCGTCGCTCAAGCGCGACGCGCTCGTCAGCGACATCCTCACCGGCGCGGCGGTGGTGTCCGGCGGGTTCTGCGTTTACTTCGCGGTTGCGGGTGCACACAGATCCAGCGAGACCGCGCAGCGGACCGTCCAGGTCGCCGCGGCGGGCCCCGGCGTGAGAGTGCTCGGCACATTCTGAGTAGTTCCGCATCGACGCCACCGTCGTTCAAAGATGCGGACCTACGCGAGCGAAGCGAGCACGCGAAGCGGCGGGGGGAGCAGTTCGCCGCAGGCGAAGCTGCGGGGGGCCAAGG
>DATAZL010000121.1:0-3081 GCA_036272055.1 Polyangiaceae bacterium
CGGATCGTTCACGACCAGCACGCGGTGCTTGGCCAGATCGAGCTGCCGCGTCAGATGCCCGTAAGCTCCGTCGAACGGCGGATCTTTGCGGATGAACACCGCATCGAGCTCGACTAGCTCCACCACCGTCGCAGCGCCGAGCGTCGAATGAGGCGCGGAATCGGACACGGAGATCGGCCGCACCGACGCGAACACGTTGGGCCCCTCGTTGAAGATGTCGCGCGGCAAGCAGTGTAGACACTCGTGACCGAGTGACTCGGCGCCGCGAATGAACGCGAACGACGTGTCCTTGTCCGGAAGCATCTTCTCGGCAGGATCCATGACGAACAGAAAGCGCATTGGTTACGGGCTCCGCGGGCGATGTTTCGGCGCCTCGAGAACGAGCGCGCCGATTCCTGGGTTCTGGGGCCTTCCCATCGGGAGTGCCAGGCAGCATCCTTTGGCTGGTGCAACACTGCCAAATCCCGGACGCGTCGAACCGTAAAATCCGCCGGGGACGGTTGCCCATGCTCGGCGCCTTCGCCGGCCTCAGCGCATTCCTCGCGCTCACCACGCCGACACTACGTGCGCTGAGCAAGGCGCCGGTGAGTGGACGCAACTACGCCGTCGCGACGGAGAACGAGACCGTCTCGCGTACGGCGATCGGCGTGCTCGAGCACGGAGGGAACGCCATCGACGCGGCCGTCACAGCGTGCCTCACCGCGGGTCTCGCGAGCCCGACGTCGAGCGGCATGGGCGGCGGCGGCTTCGCCGTCATATGGACCGCCGCGACGCACCAGATCAGCGCCTTCGATTTTCGCGAAACGGCACCGCGCGGCCTCGACGTCGGGGCGCTCGAGCGTCGTCCCCTCGAACCGCCCGAGCGCGGCAAGCTCGTCGGAGTCCCTGGTGAAGTGTTCGGCCTCCACGAGATCCACGAGAAGCTCGGCAAATTGCCGTGGGCGGACATCGTGCGCCCTGCCGTCGGCGTCGCGACGAACGGGTTCCCCGCGAGCACGCATCTCGCCAGCATCGTCTCGTTCGTCGGGCCGAAGCTCTCCGTCGATGCGTCCTTGTCGGAGCTCTTCCTTCCGAAGGGCAAAGCCGTCGTGGCCGGCGCCCGCCTCACGAACCCCAGGCTCGCCGCGACGCTCAAGCGCGTTGCCGCCGAGGGCCCGAAAGCGCTCTACGAAGGCTCCATCGCCGCCGAGCTCGAGTCGAGCGCCGCTTCTGCCGGGGGCGCCCTGACGGTGCGCGACCTCGCCGAATACAAGATGAGGACGCGCGAGCCCCTCCACATCAAGTGGGAGGGCTACGACATCTACACGATGGGCCTGCCGTCCGGTGGCGGCCTGATGCTCGCCGAGACCCTCGGCGTGCTCACGGCTCAGGAGCTCAAGGCCCTCGGCTTCAACAGCGGCGGTTACGGCCACCTCGTCGGAGAAGCGATCCGCGGTGCGCTCGCCGATCGCGTCCGCTTCGCGACCGATCCGGACGTCCAGGCCGTCGACGTCCCGCATCTCCTTTCCGAGAAGCGGCTCGGGATGCGCAAGCGCTCCTTCACGCCGAACCTCACGCACCCGCTCCCGGCGTTCACCTTCCTCGAGCACGGCACGCACCACATGGTCTTCGCGGACCGGGAGGGGAACATCGTCTCCCTCACCACGACCGTGAATCATCCCTTCGGCGCGATGATCACCGGCAAGACCTCCGGAATCGTCCTGAACGACGAGCTCGACGACTTCACGCAAGCGAGCAGCATCAAGAACCTCGGCGTCCCCGTCAGCCCGAACCGCCCACGCCCCCTGGCGCGCCCCGTTTCCAGCATGACGCCCACCATCGTCCTGAAAGACGGCGTCCCCGTCCTCGCCCTGGGTGGCTCCGGCGGAATGACGATCAGCCCGGGCGTCGCCCAGGTGCTCCTCTCGCGCCTCGTCTTCAACGCCACCCCCGACCAGGCCGTCACGTCTCCCCGGTTCATGATGCCCACCGAAGGCGCGACCATCTCCGTAGACCCCTCCACGACCCCCGACGTCCGCGCCGACCTCAGCAAACGCGGCGAGGTAGTCACCGAACAAAAATGGATGGGCTACGCCGTCCAGGCGATCGCGTTCGAAGGTGGCAAAAAACTCCCCGCCTCCGACCCCCGCAAACACGGCACAGCCCTAGCCGAATAGCCCCTCCGCGCGATCCGCGACAACACATCCGCAAAGGTGCACGTCAGTGCGCCCAGCCCATCGCTGCGCGATCCGCGACAACACACCCGCAAAGGCGCACGTCAGTCCGCCGAGCCCATCGCTGCGCGATCCCCGACAGCACACCAGCAAAGGTGCACGTCAGTGCGCCGAGCCCATCCGGACTCTCTCCGCCGTCGGCGTCAGGGCTAACACCTAGCAGCACGAAGGTTCGATTGCGAAGACCGCGGGTCGAGATGACCGGGTGAGCCGCGCAGGCGTAGATTGCTACGCCGAGCAGCGAGAGCGGTCAGATCGGCCCGTGCTCGAAGCAAGCGAGCCTTCGTGCAGACAAAAGGCTAACGGGCTCCCAGGTTACCCTGGGAGCCCGTCATAATTAGCCCGGCAGCGTCCTACTCTCCCACACGGTTGCCCGTGCAGTACCATCGGCTCCGAAGAGCTTGACTACCGAGTTCGAGATGGGATCGGGTATGGCCTCTTCGATATTGCCACCGGAATCTGTGGGGCATCCAAGAACACGACACGCTTCTGATGCGAGCGCCGTGCTCGGTCCGAGAGCGGCTCTCCCCTTTCAGGGTGAGCGCGTCATCGTCGCCCGAGCTCCGGGCGTCAATCTCAATACTTGCCTTAGAGGATAAGGCCAAGCCTCACGACCTATTAGTACCGGTTAGCTCCGCGCCTTGCAGCACTTCCACACCCGGCCTATCAACCTCGTAGTCTCCGAGGGGTCTTTAGTGCCTTGCGGCAGGGACACCTAATCTTGAGACCAGCTTCCCGCTTATATGCTTTCAGCGGTTATCTGTTCCGAACTTGGCTACCCGGCTATGCCAGAGGCCTGACAACCGGAACACCAGAGGTTCGTCCACCCAGGTCCTCTCGTACTATGGGCAGGTTCTCTCAAGTGTCC
>DATAZL010000122.1:0-41550 GCA_036272055.1 Polyangiaceae bacterium
AAAAAAGGCGCGGCTCCGCGATGAGGAGCCGCGCCCGCCTTCGGGTGACGTCGCTCAGTGAGTGACGAGCACCTTGGTCACGATGAACGGGAGATTGAACGAGTCTTCCGTCACGGCGTCGTTCGTGATCGGCGTGCGCTCCTGCTGGTTCGACACGACGACGAGGTTCGCCCGCTCCGACTCGAAGCCGAGGACCGGTGGCAAGAAGGCGAGCGACGACGGGAAATCGAGGAGCCGCGGATCGTGGGCGATCGTGTCTCGATGTCCGTTGCGCACGTCGATGCGCGTGATCTCGAGCTGCATGCCGCGGGCGGCGTACAGGTTCATATCGTCACGGTCGTACGGGTTGAACTGGAAATCGAGGAGCTCCTCGATCTGGGTGTCCGCGGGCGTCGGCGACACGAGACGGATGTCCCGCGCGCGTTGGTACGGCTGGCGATGGTCGTCGAGGATCGCGAGGGGGAACGAGTAGACGCCGCGCGCGCACGACGAGAAGAAGTACACGGTGCCGTTGCGGACGGCGATCGCCTCGACGCCCGGGATCGTCGAGCCCGAGAAGAGGAACGGCATGCCGTTCACCTGGACGAGCGGCATGGTCGGGCAGAGCATCAGCTGGGGTATCGCGTCCGCGACGTCGAACGTCTTCGGGACGATGCCGGGACGGTACGTGCCGTCCTTGCCGATGACCCAGATGCTACCGAGCACCGCGTCGGTGAGGAGGATCCTGCCGTCGTCGAGCTTCGTGAAGTCCTCGGGGAAGCCGACCAGCGTCCCGGTGGAATCGACGAAGCGCGTGAGCGACGCCGAGAGCCCGGTCTTCGGCGAGAGGTTGTACGTGTACTCGTAGAGGAAGGGATGCGCGGGCACGAAGGGCTTCGGCTGCGGAAGGCCGCCGGCGCCGAGCACCGTCACCTGGTTCTCGCCAGTGGTGTGCATGATGAACGGGATCACGAAGCCGCCGGGCGGCTGCGGCAGCTCACCGATCTCCTTGCCGGTGTACCGCGAGTACGCGACCACGCGGCTCTCGAGTGGATCGCCGACGAACACGACGTCCCTGCCGGCGGCGACGCCTGCCGGCAGGTACGTGACCTCGGTGAAATCGTAGCTGATCGACCGAGGACCGACGGCGACCGGAGGCTTCGTCGAGGTCACCGCCTCGCCGACGGTTCCCACCGTCGAATCGCTCTCGGCGGGAGCCGAGCAGGAGGCGGCGAGAAAACACACGAGCAGCCCTAAAGTACGATTTGTGAGCGGACGTATGTGCATTTGAGAACTTTCCTGCTTTCAGATTCGAACACGGAACAGCTTCGGTCTAGTGTGTGTATTTCGCGGCACGACAAATCGGTGTTCCTTGCGGTCTTGCGGCCGTACGTACACTCACTCGCGCACACGACATCCCCGCGACACCGATTCGCCATGATGACGCGCGCGGCTCACTCCGCGGCGCGGATTGCTACCCGTACGTCGTTGCGCGGCGCGCATCGACGGCGCCGCCCGAGCTCCGATATGATCGTGAGCTTGCGACGCGTGCCTTCCGCGCTTCAGCGGGACGGTCTCTCCTTTACGGATGAGACCGGACCGGAGGGTATCGAAGAGTACGTGCGGACGCTCTGCACGCTCGCCACCACCGCGCGCGTGGATCGGAGCTTCAGATGATCCGCCATCCACTCGAGAGCGGGCTCGACGCGCGCGAAGACGGAGATCGGCAGCTTGCGATCCCGGAGCAAGAGCACCATTCCCGCGAAAGCTCCGCGATGGATCGCCGCACGGAAACCCTCACCCTCCATCACGCAGCCGACGCACTTGAGGACCTTCACGTGAGACTGGATCATCTGCACGGAAGCGGTGCGAAGGTCGTCTTCCGGAGCCTTGGCCTTCGCCTCGACGATGCAGAGGAACCCGGCCCCGTCAGGGTTCTTCGCGCACACCTCGGCGAGGCTGTTCCGCTGCTTCTCGAACGGCTCCTTGGTGACGGCGCCGCGCCAGTAGACGACGCAGATCGGCCCGACCTCGCCTATCGAGATCGAGTCGTCGCCGTACAGCACACGCTCCACCATTCGACCGCTACCGAGCGGTGCGTCCATTCGAGACCTTTCGGGGGTACTCACTCTATCACCGATGCCGTTCATGCTTGAAGCACGAGACCGTTGAAAGGACGTAGTTCATGAAGCAGCCGGGCGCTGGTTTCGCACCCGCACACACCGTATCCGCAGCCGATCGCAGCGTGGCCGAGGCCGTTCAGGCCGGGGTGATCATGCAGACGATCGACGATCTCGCCTACGTGGGGAGGCACATCGAGCTCGGCGGCGAACGGTTACTGAATTTCGGCTGCTGCAGCTATCTCGGCCTCGATCAACGAGTCGAGCTGAAGCGCGCGGCGGTCGACGCGATCGAACGCTACGGGACGCAGTTCTCCTGCTCGCGCGCCTATTTGCAGCTGCCGCTCTATCCCGAGCTCGAGAACGTCGTCGGCGAAATGACCGACGGTCTCGTGCTGGTCGCCCCTTCGACCACACTCGCACACATCGCCGCGCTCCCCGTGCTCGTCGAGAAGGGGGACGCCGTCCTCATCGATCAGTTCGCGCACGCGAGCCTTCACACCGCCGTCGCGCTCCTCCGCGCGAACACCGTCGAGCCGTTCCGGCACAACCGGTTCGACCAGCTCGAGGCGAAGATCGTGCGCCTCTCCGAGAAGCACCGCAGGGTCTGGCTCGTCTGCGACGGGCTCTACTCGATGCACGGCGACTTCGCGCCGATGGACAAGATTGCGGATCTTCTCGCGCGCCATCCCGCCCTGCACGCGTACATCGACGACGCACACTCCACGTCCTGGACGGGCGAGGACGGTCGCGGGCACGCACTCGCACAGCTTTCCGACAGGACGAAGGTTGTCGTGGCGCTCGGCTTCGCGAAGGCGTTCGCGGTCGGCGGCGCCGCGCTGGTCTTCTCGAACGAAGAAGATCGACAGCGCGTCCGTCGCTGCGGCGGCCCGATGCTCTTCTCGGGACCGCTCCAGCCGCCGCTGCTCGGCGCGGCGCTGGCGTCCGCGAAGCTACACGTGCAGCCGGAATTCAGCTTGCTGCAGCGCGCGCTGGTATCGCGAATCGATCGCACCGTCGCGCTCGGCAAGGAGCTCGGCATTCCGTTCGTCAGCACCGATCGCACGCCGATCTTCTTCGTGCGGTTCGGACCGAGCGCCGCCACCCTCGCCGCTGTGAACTCCATGCGACGAGACGGTGTCTACTCCTGCGCGAGCGTCTTCCCCGCGGTGCCACAGAATCAGGCCGGCGTTCGCCTGACCATCTCGATGCACAACACCATGACGGACATCGAGCACATGATGAAGTCACTCGCGCGCGAGGTCGCGGCGCACGGCATCACCGGTGAGTCGTCCGATACGCTGAAGGCCGTCTCGGCGGGAGACATCGCCCCGGCGACGGTCGAGACCGGCTCCTCTTAGCCACTCGTCGACCTTCTGCAAGGCTCGTCGCGACTTTCTTCGCCGGCGCTGGCACGGAAGCCGGATGCCGCGGCGCGCCTCGTATCCCGTGGTCTGCCCGGTCGAGACCGAGGCGAGCCGGCTCCGAGGAACCGTCAGGCGAAAAACCGGCGGCGAGGGCCTCGTGCGATTGGCGGCGGCGGAGCCCCGAGGCTATATGTTGAGGGCTCCTCATGAGTTTAGCTGCGATCGTGCTCGCCATTCTGGGTCTCGCGCTCCTCATGGTGATCCACGAATCGGGGCACCATTTCATCGCGAGGGCGTTCGGCATCCGCGTGCTGCGCTTCAGCATCGGCTTCGGTCCGGTGCTGTTCCGTCATCAGCCGCGCGGCAGCACCACCGTCTATCAGGTCGCGCTGATCCCGTTCCTCGCGTACGTGCAGGTCGCCGGGATGAACCCCTTCGAGGAGGTCGATCCCGACGACAAGGGGAGTTACGCGAACGCGTCGCTCACCGGCCGTATCGCGACCGTCGTCGCCGGGCCGCTCGCGAACTACTTCTTCGCGTCGGTGCTCTTCTTCGGGAGCCTCATGATCGGCGGTGACGTCGTGCCGTCGAACTCGACGGTCGTCGAGGTCGTGAAGGGCGGCGCCGCCGAGATGGCGCACATGAAGACCGGGGACAAGATCACCGCCATCGACGGCGCGCCGATCCCGACGTTCGACGACATGCGGCGCGTCGTCCTGCAGCACCCCGGCGATCACCTGAAGGTCGACATCGAGCGCGGCACCCAGAAGCTCACCCTCGAGGTCACACCGCAGGCCAAGGGCGAAAAGGGTGGCGGCTTCATCAACGTCCAGGCAAAGAGCGAGCGCGTGCCCGTCACGCTGAAGAGCGCGGTCGTCAAATCGCTCGTCGCTCCGGCCATCGTCGTCGATCGGCTCGTCGTCGGCCTCGCCCGCATCATCACGCGGAAAGAAAAGGCCGATCTCGCCGGACCGGTCGGCATCGTGAAGATCGCCGGCGCCGCCGCGGACCGTGGCATGGACGAGTATCTCGAGTTCTTCGGCATGCTCAGCGCGTATCTCGGCGGGTTCAACCTCCTCCCGCTGCCGGCGCTCGACGGCGGGCGTCTCGTGTTCCTCGCCTACGAGGCAGTGACGCGGCGCCGCGCGAACGCCCGCGTCGAAGCTGGGATCCACTTCGTCGGGCTGGTGATGCTCATCACGCTGCTCGCGGTGGTCACCGTGTTCGATTTCCGGCGCTGACGTGAGCGCTGACCTGAGCGCTGACCTGAGCGCTGACCTGAGCCCGGCGGCGCGGTGCGACGTGGTGCTCACGGGGCGCGGTCTCCACGCGGGAATGCCGTCGACGCTGCGCCTGTCGCGGAGCGACGGCCCCGTCGTCTTCAGGACGGCGCGCGGCGACGCGCGCATCGACGAGCTCGTCGTCCTTCGCACCGATCTCGGGGTGCGCGTGCGCTCCGACGCGATCGGGCTCGACGTCGACACCGTCGAGCATCTCCTCGCGGCGTTCGGTGGGCTCTCGATCCGATCCGGCGTGGCGATCGCGCCGGCGAACGAGGAGATGCCGCTCCTCGACGGCGCGTCGCTCCGCTTCGCGGAGGCACTCGCGTCGCTCGAGCCGCCGCGCGAGGCGCCGCGGCTTCGTGTCCTCTCGTCGGGCACCGTTTACGCCGGCGCTTCGACGTACGTGTTCACGAAAGACGACGAGACGTCGGTCGAGGTCGAGGTGACGTTCGACGCGAGCCGGATCGGTCGGCAGACGGCGAGCTGGGACGGCTCGGCGTCGTCTTTCGTTCGCGACGTCGCCTGGGCCCGGACCTTCGGATTCCGGCGCGACGGTGAGGCGCTCCTGCGCGCGGGCCGCGGAAGGGGCGTCGACCCGAGCACGGTGATGGTGCTCGACGACGACGGAGCCGTCGAAGCACCGGGCGCGCCCGCTCGCTCGACGGAGTTCGCTCGCCACAAGCTGCTCGATCTCGTGGGCGATCTCTATCTCTTCGGGGGTCCGCCGGTCGGCAAGCTGCACGCGACGCGCCCGGGGCATGGCGCCACACGGCGCGCGATGATGGAGGCGCTCGCTCGAAGAATCGTGGGCGAGTAGCGGAAATGTGTTCCCGCGCGCCAAAGGCACGGCAGACTCCGGCCGAGATGGCGCGCTTCCCCTTCGGCCGGTCTGCGATCGCTGCGATCGCTTGCCTGCTCGCGGCGGCCGCCGTCTCGACGGCCTGCGGCGCTCAGCCGGTGAGCCTCGCGCAAGGCCCGCGTGAATACGTCGCCACCGACTACGAGCGTGTGCTCGACAGGTGGACGCGGACCGAGCAGCTCTTCGTCGCGAGCGAGCTCGACGATCTGCTCACCGCGACCGCGACCTACGAGTCGTGGGATTTTCGCTGGGCGTACGTCGTGCGGTACGCCGAGGACTACCGCCTCACGGTCGATCAGCGTCGCGCGCTCTTCGAGCGCTCGCTCGCGGAGGCCGACAAGTTTCACAGCTTCTACGTCGCCGTCTACGCGCAGCGGCACCAGTGGTCGGATCTCACGGCCGAGAACGCGGCGTGGATCATCCGGCTGATCGACGACAAGGGCAACGAGACGGCACCGAGCGAGATCGAGGCGATCCGTCGTCCCGGCGCGATCGAGCGAACCTACTTTCCGTACACCTCGCCGTGGAGACGCGCGTATCGCGTGCGATTTCCGGTGTCGCGCGCCGACGGGCGCCGGACGATCGCCTCCGACGCGCGCTGGTTCGGGCTCAGGTTCGCGGGCGCGCAGGGCAACGAGCAGCTCGTCTGGCTCGTCGACCCCGATCCGAATCGCCATCCCGTGCTGTAGCGCGGAGCGGCTTCGCTCAGTCGGAGAGGATCTCGATGAGCGTCGGGACGCTGAGCAGGAGCTCGTGCGCGACGGAGCGGGGCGCGAAGAGGACGAGCGCGCCGCCCTTCCCCGCGCGAGCGGTGGCGTGTGCCTTGCGAGCGCCGAGCACCTCCGCCGCGAAGATGAAGTCGCCGGGCGACGCCTCCGACGTCGTGCCGTTCGCGGAGACGAAATCGACGCGGCCGCCGCCGACCACGTGAAGGCCGGGCACCGGCTTGCCCTCCTCGACGATCACCTCGTCGGGGGCGTATGCCTTCACCTCGAGGCGCGACATGACGGTGTCTCTGAGGACGTCGTCGAGGCGATCGCCGAGCGGGCCCAGAACCGCGCCGGCCTCGGCCTGGATCCGGTCCGCGACCAGACGAAGCTCGTCCGCCACCCAGGGGCAGTCCGCCATGGCGTCCTTGAGCACCTGCTCGCTCCAGGACGCGACCGTGGTCTGGCTCTCGAGCGCGACGACTCGCACCGACACGCCGTCGGCCAGCGTGCCGCGGGTGAACACGATCTCTCCCGGCTTCGCGACGCTCGACGCGACGTCGGCGATCGCCGGCATGATACCGACGCGCCCGCGCGTCACTAGCGCCGCACCGAACGAGCCGACCTCTTCGTCGGTGGACAGCGTCGTGAGCGAGGCGGCTCTCGCCAGCGCTAGCTGGGCGGCCTCGGGCAGATCCTCGAAGCCGCGGACGTTCTCGAGAGAAATCTCGTCGACGATCGGCGACGTGAGCTCCGCCGCGGACGGCGGTTCGCTCTGCTGCTTCTCGAGCGCCTTCTGACGAAAGAGCTCCTCGGCGGTGACGATGGGTTCCATCGGCCGGTCGCTCGCGGGCCGCGGATAGTCCGGCGGGGGCGACGACGAGGGACGCACACCGTCGCGGCTTCCCGACGAGGGTGGAGCGCTCGGCGGACGATCGCTCGGCAGTCCTCGAGGCGGAGCGGGGCTCCGTGAGCCGGGAACGACGGGGGGACGGTTGCTCCCGGGAGCCGCGCGCCCACTCGGGGGGCGTTCGTTGCGTGCGGCCGGAGCGGGACGGCCGCTCGACACCGGCACGCGCTCGCTGATCCGACCAGCGGGCTTGCCGGATGGAGGGCGACCGCTCGACACCGGCGCGCGCTCGAGCCGCTGAACGGGTGCCCCCGACGGGGGACGGCCGCTCGACACCGGCGCGCGCTCGCTGCCGGGCTTCGCCGGAGGTCGCGCCGCGGGGCTGCCGGGCTTCGCGGGCAGCCGCGCGTTCTGCGGTACCCCGAAGCCGCCCGGATACGTGCCTCCGCGGCCAACCGGGGCGCGCTCCGAATTTCGACCACTGGAGTTGTCACTCTGGCGGCCCTCGGGGGCGACCGGACGCCGACTCTGGCTGGGGTGCTGGCTCCTTGCCGGGGGACGATCGGTGAGCAGCTCCGCGTCCTCGACGAGGGACTCGGTGTCATCGTCCTCGAGCGGCTCGTAACCGGCGTCGTGACCCGAGAGCGTCGAGGCCTCGTCGTAGAGAGACTCGGCGTCCACGAACGACGCGCTCGGCTCGGCGAGATCGTAGTCACGGCTCGACAGCTCGTGACGGAACGTCGAATCGACGTCCATGGTCCGGGGAGGCAGGGTGGGCGCGCGATCGTCGGCGTCGTCCGCGTCGAGGTCGTCGAGATCTTCGGTGAACTCGTCCTCGATGAGCTCGGCGTCGTCGGCCTCGAACTCCACCGGGATGTCCGTCACGGAGTGACGCGGGCCGGGCGAGCGACTGGACCGAGGAACGGTGGACGGGCGGGCGAGGAGCTCGTCCACATCGGACCTCGGCTCGTCGGCGCGTCGTGGCGGCGGCGAGCGTGAATCGGGCACCGCCATCGCCTCGGACACCAGCCGGTCGGCGACGTTCGCCGCGAGCCGCGTCAGCTCGCCGGTACGGGAGGCGCGGCCCGCCGTGATGGACGCATCCACGGCTCTCCGGAGCCAGACCACGGCGTCTGCCCGCTGCCCGCGTTGCCACTGCACGGCAGCGGTCTGGAGTGCCCAGGCGACGTCATCGTCGTCGTCGGGCTCCGGAGCGGGGATGACGGGCTCGCCTTGCATTCAATAGATTTCATACCATCCGGCGCGTGATACTGGCGAGAACCGCGACGCGAGAACCCGACGAGACCTGGCAAGTGTCGCAGGCTGGGACGCTTCTGACTCAGTGAGGCTGAATCAAGACCTCACGGTCGCGCGCGCCGTTCGGTGCCCCGACCATCCCGAGCTTTTCCATCATCTCGACGATCTTTGCCGCCCGGTTATACCCGATCGTCATCTTGCGCTGAAGCCACGAGGTCGAACAGCGCCGAGTTTCGGCCACGATCCGCACCGCTTCGTCGAAGCGCGGGTCGGAGGGCTCCGCCTCGGCCGGAGCGTCGTCGTCGTCGTCCGACCGCTGCAAGATGGCGTCGTGGTAGGTGGGCGTTCCTTGTGAGCGCAGGTAGTTCGTCAGCGCGTCGACTTCTTCCTCGCTGACGAAGGGGCACTGGACTCGTCGCATCTCGTTCGAACCGTTCATCTTGACGAGCATGTCGCCCTTGCCGAGCAAGAGCTCCGAACCCTGCTCGTCGAGGATGGTCCTGCTGTCGACCTTCTGCGCGACGCGGAACGCGATGCGGGTCGGGAAATTCGCCTTGATCATGCCGGTGATGACGTCGACGCTCGGTCGCTGCGTGGCGAGGACGACGTGCATGCCGGCGGCGCGCGCCTTCTGGGCGAGCCGGGCCACGGCCGTCTCGACGTCCTTGCCTTGCTGCATCATGAGGTCGGCGAACTCGTCCACGACGATGACGATGAAGGGGAGCTTGCCGGGAAGGATCGCGCCGTCGGTGCCCTCCTTCGCGGAAGGGACGCTCACCAGCTGACCATCGGCGGCGATGGCCTGGACCTCGCTCGGATCGGGCGGCGGGATCTCGCCGTCCTCGATTCGCTTCACCCAGCGGTTGTAGTTGCCGATGTTCTTGGTGCCGGCGTTGGCGAAGATCTGATAGCGACGCTCCATCTCGTCGACCGCCCACTTGAGGGCCTTCGACGCCTGCTTCATGTCGGTGACGACCGGCAGGAGCATGTGAGGGATCCCGTCGAAGGGCGCGAGCTCGACGACCTTGGGATCGATCATGAGCAGCCTGAGCTCGTCGGGCGTGCGGCGAAAGAGCAGGCTCGTCAGCATGACGTTGAGACCGACGCTCTTGCCGGCGCCGGTCGCACCAGCGACGATCACGTGGGGCATCGACGCTAGATCCGCGTAGAAGGGCGCGCCCACGATGTCGCGGCCGAGCACGACCGGCAGCGGCGCCTTCTCGGCGAGCGCGTCGAACCGCTTGTCCTCGACGAGCTCGCGCAGCCCGACGGGTTGCCGTTCGTCGTTCGGGAGCTCGAAGCCGATCCGGCTCTTGCCGGGGATCGGCGCGACGATGCGCACCTTGCGCGAGAGCCCGAGCGCGAGGTCGTCGACCAGGCCGGCGATCTTGCTGACCTTGGTGCCCGCCTCCGGTGCGACCTCGTAGGTGGTCACGGTCGGGCCCGGATGGATCTCGACGACCTTGCCGACCACGCCGTAGTCGAGGAGCGTTCGCTCGAGGCGCTCGCTCAGCTCGAAGACGCGACGCTTGTCGACCTCGCTCACCGACGGCGCGGCCGCGGTCAGGAGGTCCGTCGAGGGGAGCTGAAAGCCGTTCTTGCGCCGCTCGGGCCGCTTCTGGGCGCGCTTCACCTCGCGCTCCGGGCTGGTGTCGATGATCGTCGGCTCGAGCGGACCGCCCTCGGCCTTCGGTGCCTTCGGCTCGGACGCCGGCACGCGGGGCGGCGGGGCGGGCTCGGGCACCACCTCCGCGATCGGCTCGTCGTCCTCGAGCGCGAAGAGGCTCTCGTCGCGTGATTTGCGCGCGCGCTTCCTCGGCGCGACCGATGGCGGCGCTTCGGATTTTTGCGATGCGCCGGGTACGGGGTCCATGCCCGCTGCGACGAGCGCGACGTCGCGCTGCGTGATCGCGTCGCGCAGCGCCTGCGACAGCGCGATCGGTGGGTCCCCCGTCTTGTCGATGGGGAGCCAGTCCGACTCGGTGTCCTCCAGATGCGCGAGGATCACGTCGTCCTTCGACCTCACGTCGATGACCGGGAGCGCCGAGGCGCGCGCCTCGTCTTCCCTCTCCTGCCGGACGATCTTCGCTTCACGCCACGCGCCGCCGACGCGTCCGAACGCCGCGAAGACCTTCGCCTTGATCCAGAGCGCCGCGCGTCCGAGGCGATCAATCCACGCGATGAAGGAGAGCTGGCTACGACCGATCAGGATCAAACCGACGGCGGTGCCGCCGACGAGGAACGAACCGATCGCAGAGAAGAGAGCGCGCATGAGCTCTCCGAAGAACAGCCCGACGTTGCCGCCCGAGGTCCCGCCGCCGAAGGCCGCTGCGTCGGGGGCCGCGATGTGGACGAGCGACGCCACCAGGATCATCAGGACGAGGTCGCCGGCGAGACGGAGCGACGTGACCGGCATGCGCCCTGGCCGGAAGAGCGGGAGCGCGACGACACCGAGCTCCACCGGGACGAACCACGCGGCGAAACCGAAGCCCCGCGCGAGCAGCATGCCGATCCCGGTCCCCACAGCGCCGCCCCAGTCCGCTCCCTGCACCGAGAGGTCGTTCGGATCGATCCGGATCCCGGCGAGCGCGAGCACGAGATACGCAGCTCCCGCGATCAGAAGGAGTGACGAGGCCTCGCGCAGCTTGCCTGCCGACGCCGTGGAGACCTCAGCTGGCTCCTCGACGAGCCGCCGGGGAGTAAATAAGTGTGCGCGCATCTCCTACTCTATCCTACATAGACCCACCGAGCCGTCCAGCACAAGAACTCAGGGACGTTCGAGGCGCGCTCGGCCGGCCAGAACGCGGAGGCCGATACGAACCGGGCCGCGCGAAACCCGCCAACTATTCCGCTTCAATAAGAAGTCCGGCAACTTCGGCGTGTACCAAGCTTGAGTAGCCATCGACCCTGGTCGTATTATCGCCTTCCCTCGACAATCATGACCCGGGGGCTCGACGGACAACGTCGTGACTTTGCACGGGGAACGGTAGGGATTCCAATGATGTGCCGATCGCGCGCCGGCCGACTGGTGTCCACGACGACGCTGCTGACGGCGCTCGCCCTGGGTGCCGGCGTTTCCGGCTGCCGCACCACCACCGAAGACGTTCACCGATGGGCGAACACGGCTCAAGGGCCGCGGAAGCTCGTCGCCGTGCTCGAGCACGACAAGTACCCGATGGACCTACGGGTCGAGTCGGCGATGACGCTCGTCAGCATGAAGCCTCGCTTCGGCAGACGCATCGGCATCGGCAACCTCATCGACGGCCTCAACGATCTGCCAGAGGCGGAACGCGCCAAGATCGTCGCCGCGATGGAGCCGCGACTCGAAGCCGAGATCATGAAACCCGCGACGGGTACGCCCGAAGCACGCATCGACTCCTCGATCGCTTACAAGGACGCGGCCTACGCGCTCCTGACGAACGACGGCGGTCCGCTGGTGACCGACAAGACGCAGGTCGAGAAGCTCAAGGCCGCGCTCACGCAGTGGGCGATGACCGACTTCTCCGCGCGCATGGACGACTCGTCGCAGGCGTACGGCATGGAGCAGGTGCTCCGCATGCTCGGCGCGCCCGGCGTGCGCGGTCTGCCCGCGCTGATCCAGGTCGACGCACCCAAGGTCGATCGCATCTGCGATCTCCTCGCCGACATCGGCGACACGCCGACGAAGCTCGAGGCGAGCAAGCGCCTCGTGACGATGGCGCAGGAGGTCAACTCCGATCGCTGGCTGAAGAACAAGACGCCGAAGCTCGAAGCCGCGAACGCAGCGTCGAAGCTGAAGCCGAACAAGGATCAGTTCCAGAAGCAGCTCGACCAGTACCAAGAAGAGGAGCTGCTCCGGATCTTCGGGTCGATGAAGAAGATCGGCCAGCCGCCGATCGTCGACTATCTCCTGACCTTCGCGATGGACAAAAACCAGAGCGAGAAGAGGCGGGCGACCGCGCTCATCGCGCTCGAGGGGCAGATCGACAAGGACAACAAGGGCGAGGTCGACAAGGTCCTCAGTCTCGCCTCAGCGGAAGATACTCCTGACAGCGTTCGTGACGCTGCGCTGCGACGCGTCGGTGAGATGCCGCGCAAGCTCGTCGTCGATCGGCTCTACCCGATGTTCGACAGCAAAGAGTGGAAGATCCGCTGGGTTGCTGCCGAGCTGATCCTCAAGATGAGCGACAGCTCGCACATCGACGAGTTCATGGCCCACCTCGGTCACGCAAAGGGCATGTCGATCACCGAGCCACTCCGCTACGGTCAGCTCATCGGCGAGATGAAGACGGTGAAGGTCGACCCGGTCGAGGCGCTCGACAAGTACGACGACACGAAGTACCCGATTCCGGTGCGGCTCAGCGCGCTCGGCTACTACTACCAGGGCGGCAGCAAGAACGACCTCGCCAAGGTCGACAAGTATTCTTCCGATGCCGAGAAGGTGCCCGAATGCATCCCCGGTGCGAAGGAGTGCGAGTGGAAGTGCACGGTCGAAGCAGGGGGAAAGTCCGACGAGAAAACCGTCGCGACGGTGGGTGACTTCGTCTCGTTCTGTGTCAAACCAGCCCTCGAGAAACGCGCACCGGCACCGGCCGCTGCGCCGGCACGCCCCGCGGGGGGGAAATAGACTCGCGTCGCCACTGAGCGACAATCTCCCGACAGAACAGGTCCCGCGGAATGTCCGACGCGAACAAGAAAACAGCCCGAAGCTTTCAGTGCCGTGATGCGCTCTGGGAGAAGTTCGAACAGATGGCGCGGGAGCTCGAGTGCTCCATCGACTATCTGATCAACGACTCGATGAAGCAGTACCTGCGCCAGCGCGGGTACGGAACCGCGGCGTCGATGTCGATCGCGCCGGGGCCCGTGGCGGGCGGCGGTGCTCCGCCTCCACTGCCGTCGCCACCGGGGATGCCGCCACTTCCGCCGACGCGCGGCTCCGTCGGTCCGCCGCCTCCGCCGATGGCCGGTGCGCGTGCGAACACCGGCGGATTCCCGCCTCCGCCTCCGCCTCCGCCCACGACGGTCGCACAAGGACGTCGCGGGCCGCCACCTCCGCCGCCCGCGCGCAGCACGAGCCGCGCGCCGCCGCCACCTCCGCCGGCACAAGCCGCCGCGCCTGCAGCGGGTCGAGCCGCGCCGCCCCCGCTGGCGAACGCGAATCGCCCGTCGCAGCTCTACATCTATTACATGGGCGAGCGCTTCCAGGTGACGAAGGAGCGCTTCATCATCGGCCGCGGCAAGCAGTCGAGCGATCTGACCATCAAGGATCCGAACGTGTCGCGTCAGCACGCGATGGTCGAGTACTTGAACGGGCAGTACTACATCGTCGACATGGGCTCGACGAACGGCGTCGAATACAACGGCCAACGCGTCCAGCGTAGAGTGATTAATGACGGGGATACCTTCCGCGTCTGCGATCACGAGCTACGTTTTGCTCTGCATTGACGTTGTAAGTGACTTGGGGGCACCGAGGCTCGTTCGCTTCGAGCACGGGCCGATCTGACCGCTCTCGGTGCTCGGCGTACCAGCGTACGCCTGTGCGCCTCACCCGGTCATCTCGACCCGCGGTCTTCGCGATCGAGCCTCGGGGTGACCTGAGACAGTGGCGGATCGACGCGTCGCCAGAGGCGGAGCGTTCGCGCGCGACGCGCATCACCGGAGAGACGAGAGAGCGGGCGGTGATGTTGGGCTGATTGAGAGTTGGGAGTTAGGGTTGGGGGGTGCGGGTTGCGGTTTTTTTCGTCGGCTTGATGGCTTTGGGGGGCTCTGCGCTTGCGCAGGGAGTGCCGCCCTGGACGGCGGGGCGCGCTCCGATCGGCGTTGAGGCTCGCAGTGTTGAGATCCTTCGTGCGGATGAGCCTTTGTTCGTTGCGCCTGTGGCGGGGGCGGCGCGACGGGGGGCGGCGGCTTTGGGGGCTTTTTTGCCGTTGTATGGGGCGGTTTTGGGGGCGGGGTGTCGGGGGGAATGGCTGATGGTGGGGGCTTTGGCCTGGGTTTGTGGGGACTTCGTTCGTGTTTCGTCGGAGGCGCCGATGGGGGCGGAGGCGCCGCGGGCTTCGAACGCGGACGGGATGCCTCGCGCCTATTTCTTCGTGGGGACGGACGGCGCGCTGGGGTATGCGGCGCTCGAGACGGCGGGGGACTCCGCGCCGGTTGCGGAGCTTCAGCCGGGGTACGCGGTGTCCATCACGACGACGGGACGGGGTGCGCGCGATGCGACGTTCGGGCTGACGACGAAGGGCTTCTGGTTGCCGATGAACGACCTGCGCCCTGCACGTCCCTCGACGTTCCAGGGGTACGCGCCGGACCACGGCGCGCTCGACCGCGGCTGGGTCGTCGCGGACACGGCGAGCGCGTACGCCGCGCCGTCCGGCAAGCGCCTCGCTTCGAGCGACAGGCGGCGCTTCGACGTGATCGCGATACTCGAGCGTCGCGACGCGAAGGGTAAGCAATGGATACGTGTCGACGACGTCACCTGGCTCGACGCGCGCGACGTGCGTGCGCCGGAGCTCGCCCCGCCGCCGGCAGAGGCGCTCGACGGCGAGCGCTGGATCGACGTCGAGCTCGCGACGCAAGTTCTCACCGCGTACGAGGGCAAGACGCCCGTCTTCACGACGCTCACGTCCACCGGCATCGGCAAGGGTCTCGAACCGACCGCGACGCCGCCGGGCGTCCATCGCATCTGGGTGAAGCTATTGACCAGCGACATGGACAACCTCGAGGACGTCGAGGCGAAGCGGTACTACGCGATGCTCGACGTGCCCTGGGTGCTCTTCTTCCAGAAGGGGTTCGGGCTGCACGGCGCGTTCTGGCACTCGTCCTTCGGACACGTGAGGAGCCACGGGTGCGTGAACCTCACTCCCCTCGACGCGGAGCGGCTATTTTTCTGGGCCTCGCCGCGTCTCCCCGCGGGCTGGACGGCGGCCCTGCCGACCGAATACGACCGAGGTACCCTGGTGCGGGTGCGATGAAGACAGGGCACAGGTAAAGTAGGCAGTGGTCTCGATAGTTCACGCGGCTCGCGACATCGGGCGAGTCAGAGACATCTCCGGCGTGCTCGCGCGGCACGGCTTCGGCGAGGTCCTCGGCAGGATGGGCTTCGGCCCGAGGCGCGCAGGTCCGCTCGAGAACGTCGATCCCGAGCACTCGTGGGCGACGCGCCTCCGGCTCGCGCTCGAGGAGCTCGGGCCGTCGTTCGTGAAGCTCGGTCAGATCATGTCGACGCGCGCCGACGTGCTGCCGCCGGAGCTCATCGCCGAGCTCATCAAGCTCCAGGACTCGGTCCCGCCGGTCCCCTTCAGCGAGATCAAGGACCAGGTCGAGCGCTCGCTCGGCGCGAACCTCGAGGAGATCTACGCCGAGTTCGAGGAGAAGCCGCTCGCCGCCGCCAGCATCGCCCAGGTGCACCGCGCGAAGCTCCAGACCGACGAGGGGCTGATGGACGTCGTCGTGAAGGTGCAGCGCCCGGGCATCGGCGAGACCATCTCGAGCGACCTCGATATTTTGCACACCTTCGCGGCTCTCCTCGAACGCGCGGTGCCGGAAAGCCGGATCTACGCGCCGGCAGGGCTAGTCCATCAATTCGATCGCGCCATCACGAGCGAGCTCGATTTCGCGACCGAGGCCGAGAACGCGGCGCGCTTCGCCCAGAACTTCGGCGGCTACAAGAACGTCAAGTTCCCCGGCGTCTATCGGCAGGCGACGAGCAAGCACGTCATCACGCTGGAGTTCCTCGACGGCAAGAAGGTCTTCGACGCGGTCGCCGCCGGACACTCGGGGAAGAAGCTCGCGCGCCTCGCGATGGATATCCTCGTGAAGCAGGTGTTCGAGGACGGCTTCTTCCACGCCGACCCTCACCCCGGCAACGTGCTCGTCCTCGGCTCTCCGGAAGATCCGACCATCGCGATGGTCGATCTAGGCATGGTCGGAAGACTGAGCCCGAGGCTCCGTGATCTCGCGGTCGATCTGATGGTCGCGGCCGTGCGCAGGGACACCGACGCCATCGCCGACGTGCTCTATGCGATCGGCACGCCGACCAAGAAGCTCGACATGAACGCCTACCGGGCGGAGGTGGCGCTGCTCGCGGAGAAGTACCTCGGCAAGCAGCTCAAGGACGTCGAGCTGCCGGTCTTGATGCGCGACATCGCCCAGGGCGCGATGAAGTTCGGCGTCGAGATCCCGACCGACTTCTTGCTCGTCGGCAAGGCGCTGATGACGACCGAGGGCGTCGGCAAGGCCATCGCGCCCGAGCTCGACGTGCTCGAAGAGGCGAAGCCGTTCTTCCTCGACCTCGTGAAGAAGCGATACTCGCCGGAACGACTCGGCAACGAGCTACTCCGGCGTCTCGAGCGCCTCAGCGGCGCGACGCAGAACCTGCCCGAGCAGATCCGTGACGTGCTCGACGATCTGCGCTTCGGCAGGCTCACGGTGCGGACGAACGACCCCACCGGTGACGGCGCCACCGATCGGCTGGGACGCCGCGTTTACTCCGGACTCGTCGGCAGCGCGCTGATCGTGTCGGGGACGTACTCGCTGTCGTCGAAACAGCCGTACGCGGCCGGCGCGCTCTTCGCGGTGGCCGGCCTCTGGCTCTTCGGACACACGGTACGCGACGCCATCAAAAATTGGCGTCAGCGCTAGGACCGTCGTCGGGCTCTGCCCGATGGACTCCCCGGACGTGAATCGACGCGGTTTCGGCTCTCACTCTCGTGGAGCCGAAACCCGAGCGTGTGCGCCCGGGCTCGATCGCGACGGCGCGAGCGAGCTCCGGAAAATCACGGGATCTTGCTGTAGAGCAAGAACGAGACGGCGAACGCGAAGAGGACGAGCGACTCGATGAGCGCCAGACCGAGAATCATCGGGGTCTGGATGCGGGGCGCCGCGCCGGGGTTCCGGCTGATGCCTTCGAGCGCGGCTGCAGCAGCCTTGCCCTGACCGAGCGCGCCGCCGAGGGCAGCGAGCGCGATCGCGAGGCCGGCGCCGAGTGCGCAGGCGGCCTGCACGCTGAACGCGTTGGATCCCCCTCCCATGGCGTCCTGTGCGAACGCAGTGGAAGAGAAAAGTAGGGCAGTCACCGAGCTGACGACGACGGCCAGCTTCTTCTTGTCGAGCATTCTTGTCTCCTTACCTGAACCCGAGCGAAAGCTACGTCTGAAGTAGCCGGCGCTAAATCAATGGTGCTCTTCGTGCTCCGTAGCGAGCCCGATATAGATGCAAGTGAGCAACGTAAAGACCAGCGTCTGCACGAGCACAACGATGCAGCCGAGGATCATCACGGGGATGGGAACCAGAATCGTGAGGAAGCCCATGAAGATGCCGAGCAGAAGGTGGTCGACCGACATGTTCAGCATCAGACGAAGGGCGAGCGTGATCGGCCTCACGAAGAGAGAGATCAGCTCGATGGGGAACACGAGCGGCGCGAGGTACCAGACCGGCCCCGCGAGGTGCTTGATGTACCCGAAGCCGTTCTCCTTCAACCCGTAGAGGTTGAAGAGGATGAACACCACCAGCGCCGAACCGAGCGTGATGCTCAGGCTCGTCGTCGCGATGGGAAATCCGGGGAGGAGCGCCATCACGTTGGCGACGAAGACGAAGCACGCCGACGTCGCGATGAGCGGGAAGTACTTCTTCGCCCGCTTCGCGTCCATCACGTCCTTCGCCAGCGTGTAAAAGTAGTCGAGGAACACCTCGACGAACGTGCGCAGCGTGAGGCTCTCGTCGGGGACGACGGCGCTGTCGGCCTTCGCCAGGCGCGAGCGCACCGAGAGACCGACGAGCACGAGGATCAGCGCGATCATCAGCGACGTCGCGAGGGGCTCGAAGTTGTGCCACGTCACCGGGTGGTGCGCGACGAAGGTCTGCCCGAGCGCCGCGGCGTTCTCGGACAGAGTCTCGCGGATGTGGGCGAGAACCAGGTGAGTCAGGAAGCTTGTGTGCTCGGGCATCTCAGGAGCGCTCCTCGCGCGGGCGCGCGACGGGCCACAACCCGGCGAGCACGACGCCGACGGGCAGCGCACCGAAGCCCGCGGCGAGCGGCAAAACGTCGATTGCGCCGGTCTTGATTAGCAACCCTACGGTCACGAACAAGGCGGCAGATTTGACCAGTGCCATGAGCGCCCAGCGGCCGCCCTGCGCGTTCAGAAACACGCGCACGAGCTGCTCGAGCACCCAGAGATTCGACACCGCGAGAACTACGCCGAGCGCGACTCCCGCGGAGTGCCGCGGGCCGAAACAAACGGCCGCAGCAACCAGGAGCATGACGCCGCTCGCTGCGACGCAAACGTACGCCGCACTCATGCCAGGGTCTCTCTCAGCGATCTTCGTCTTCATGAAACTCGTCTCGCGTACGCTGCTCTTCTCGCTCTTGCTCTTCTGCCTCGCGGTTCGCCGACTGCAGGGCGCGCCACACGGTGCGTGCACCAGCTGCCAGACCGAACCCGAACCCGATCATCGTCAGCCAGTGACCCGTCCCGAGCTTTCGATCTAGCCAGCGGCCTCCGAAGAGTCCGAGCAAGACGCTGAGCGCGAGGTCGAGCCCGACCGTCGAGTACTTTCCAAACCCTTTCCAGTTGTTATTCACCGATACTGTAAAAAAGGCGGCGCTCACTTACCACGCATCGCGTTGGGGGGTCAATGCAGGCAATGCGAACTCGGGACGTGCTCGAATACGAGGGCGATGACGAGGGAGATCCGCTCGGCCGATGCGGAGTCGTGTGGTCGTGGCAGTGCTAGCCTCACGCGCATGCGGACTCCCGGTGTCGCATTCGCTCTCGTGCTGACGACGCTCGCGCGCGCGGCTCTCGCCGACGATCCGGCGGGGACCGCCGCTGCTCCGTCAGCGACGCCTCCCGCTGCTCCGGCTCCTGCGCCGAAAGCACCCGGTAGCAAGCCCGCAACGAGCAAGGCGTCGACGACGAAACGCGCCGCCGAAACGTCTCCAGGCAACGCCACGCCGACGATGCCCGCCGACGCATCCGCGAGCGGTGCCGCGTCGGCGAGCGGCGCTGCATCCGCGAACGGAGCCGCGCCGGCGAACGGAGCGCCACCACCGCCGCCGGACACCAGCGCGCCGCCGCTCTACTACGTCGAGCCGGGCGGGCGCGGCGAAGCAGAGGGCGCGCCGGACGGCGAGCAGTCGCCCATCTACGAGCCGCCGCCGCCGATGTACGTGTACGAACCGCCGCCGCCGCCGGGCGTGTCGCGTCGCTCGCCGCCGCGCACCGCGTTCTGGGCGGGCGTCCGCGTCGGCGCGACGCTCCCGTTCGGCTCGCTCTGGACCGACGGGCTCAACGGCTATTATCGCCAGCGCACGTTCCGCGACTATGCGTCGCCGGGCCCCGTCTTCGAGCTCGACGTCGGCGCGCGTCTCGCGCGGCACTACAACGTGTTCATGATGTGGGAGCACTCGGCGCTCGGCACCGGGAACCTCGATTCATCGTCGTTCGGTGGCCAGCAATGGGGCGCGTCGAACCTCTATGGCGTCGGCGTGCGCTACTCCACCGATCCCGCCGCGGTGGGCTTCCTCGTCGAGATCGGCCTCGGCTATCGCGACTTTCGCGCCTACTGGAACGACGGCACCCGGCTCAGCCTCACCGACGGCTGGCTAGACGCGCGCATCGGGCTCGGCGCCGACATCCGCATCAACCGCTGGCTATCGTTATCACCCGAGATAGTTTTGAGCGGCGGCAGCTTCGACACGGCGCGCTGGTCCGGCCCCGGCGGCTCGGGCGACGCCCTGACCCTCGGCGACGAAAACGGCGAATACGGCACCATCACCTTCGAGCTAGGCGCCCACGCCGACATCTTCTGATTTCTGGGCTTAGCCCTCGCCGGCAGGCACGTCGGCGGGCCGTCGTTGCGCGTCGTGAACGGCGACGTCGCCTGACGTCACTCGCAATGCGGCGTCAGACGTCGTCCCGCCGACGCGCCCCGGCGTGAAGGGCTACCCCTGAATTCATCCGGGCGAGAGCTTCGGCCATGGGCCGCCCTGGTGCGACGCCGAACTCGGCGCGGAATCTGGCCGAGCTGAGGCTCAGATCGCGTGCGCGGGGTTCGGACGCGGGGACATCGAGCCGGCTCATGCTGCGGATCGCGGGATTCGCGAGACCGAGCGCAGCGCCCGTCAATCGGCCCATGTCGAGGCGCGAGAGCCGCTCGGGACCGCCGAGATGGAGCACGCCGGTGAGTGTGCTCCGTGCGGCGAGGATCAGGGAGCTCGCTGCGTCCTCGAGCCAGAGCGGCGTGCGCACCTCGTCGTGAAAGAGACTCACGACGCTCCCGGCGGAGAGCTGCCACGCCTGCTCGACGAACGTCGAGGTCCGCGGAGCGGCGGGAAAGCCGTAGAGGAGCGGCAAGCGTACGACCAGGACGCCTGCCGTCGTGAGCGCCGCGAGCTCCCCTTCCCGCTTCGAGCGGCCGTACACCGAGAGCGGCGAGGGAACGGCGTCTTCGTCGTACGGGGCGCCCTCGCCGTCGAAGACCATGTCGGTCGACACCTGGACGAACCGCGCGTCGCTTCGAGCGGCGATCGCGGCGAGGTCCCCCGCCGCGACGGCGTTGACGCGTCTCGCGCGCTCCGGCTCGGAGTACGCGACCGCGACGCTCGCGATCGCACCGGCGTGCACGACGTGACGGGGTCGCTCGCGGGCCATGAGCTCTGCGAACGCGCTCGCGTCGGTGAAGTCTGCGCGGACGGTCTCGCCGATCTCCGGCAAGACGCCCGTCTTCGACACGAGGCCCAGCGCTCGCTCGCCGGATTCCGCGAGCTGCCGGAGGACGACGCTCCCGAGCTGCCCGCCGGCCCCGGTGACGAGGAAGCTCACTCCGTCAACCCTTCTGGTCGGGGAGCGGTCCCGGTAGCTCGATCGCGAAGCGGGTGCCGCCTCCCGGTCGCGGCTCGCAGCGGATCTTGCCGCCGTGCGCCTCGACGATCTCGCGCGTGATGACGAGACCGAGCCCGGTGCCGTGGCCCTTGGTCGTGAAGAACGGCTCGAAGAGTCGCTCGCGCGTCTCCTCGTCGATGCCGCCGCCCTCGTCGTCGACGGTGATGACGACGCCGTCCCCGAGCGGTCGCGTCGAGAGCACGATGCGCCCGCCGGACGGCATTGCCTCGCGCGCGTTGCGCACCAGGTTGTAGAGCGCTTGACGGATCTGCCCCTCGTCGACGCTCACCGACGGCAGGTCGTCGTCGACGTCGAGCTCGAGCTTGATGCCGTGGCGCGACAGATCGGCCTTCATGAAGTCGAGCGCATCGCGGCACACCTGCGCGATGTCCTCTTTCTCGACGCTTATCGGCCTCCGCCGGGCGACCGACAGGTAGCGCTCGCTGAGCGACGTCAGGCGATCCACCTCGGTCTTCACGGCACGCAACAGGGTGCGCGCCTCGAGGCCGTCGGAGAGCTCTTCCTCGAGCAGCTCGACGTTGAGCGCGAGCGACGAGAGCGGATTTCTGATCTCGTGGGTGACGTGGGCGGCCATCTTGCCGATCGTCGCGAGGCGCTCCGCCGCGAGCAGCTCGGCGTTGGCGCGCGCGATCGCCGCGACCATGTTCTCGAACGTGACGGCGAGCACGCCTATCTCGTCGTCCGACGCGACGACCGGGTGCGGCGCCAGATCGCCCGCCGCGACGGCCCTTGCCCGCTCGGTGACCGCGCCGAGCGGCGCCAGCACACGCCGCGCGTAGAGCGCCATCAGCACCCCGACGATCAGCGTGAAGGCGGCGAGCGACGCGAGGAGCTCCATCGCGAGCCGCTCGCGCTGCCGCGCCTCGGATATCAGCGAGTCGACGAGGTGCTGCACGGTCCGTTCGAGCTCGCTGAGCCGTCTCTTCGCTTCGCTTCCGCGGGTCACGAGTTGCTCGCGCAGCGACTCGGCCCGCTCCTCGTTGCGGGAGTTCAACGCCTCGAACAGCCGCGGCACGAGCTCGCGGTCCCCCTCGAGGAAGTCCTCGATGCGGGTCGCTTCACGCGACAGGTCCGCGCCCTTCCCTCGCACGCGAGCCTCGTCGGAGCCGAAGGCCTGGTGCATGGCGGCGCGGAGGGTGCGAAAAGTCTGCGGGCGGCCGCCCCGGAGCGCGATGTCGAACCAGTCACGCTGATCGGCGGGGTTCTTCGCGGTGGTGACGTGATTGAGCTGCGTGTTCCAGACGTCCTGGCTCGCCACCGCGTCGCGTAGCGCGAGCGCGAGCGGCAGATAGCCCGAGCGCATCAACACCGCTTCACGAGCTGCGTTGCGCATCGCGACGACGGACCAGCCGACGACCACCGAGAACGCCAGCGTCACGAGCGCGTACGAGAGGAGCACGCGCGCCGCGACCGTCCGCCGACGTCCCGGCGAGACGTCGCTCATTGCGGGCTCTTCGGGACGGACGCCTTTCGCGTCGGACGGCGCCGCTTGGCCTGCTTCGGCTTGGTCTCCGGCGCGGCGTCGGGAGCAGGAGCGGGTGCGGGTGCGGGTGGGAGCGCGGGAGCTCGTCCCGTACGTAGATCGCCGGTCGGCGTCACTCTGTCCGGCGACGCACTCGTCGGCGGTGCGGCCTGCGGCTGCGGGAGGCGCATCTCGAAGGTCGCTCCCCGACCACTCGAGTGGACGGTGACGGTGCCGGCGTGCTCCTCGACGATCTTCTTCACGATGGCGAGCCCGAGCCCGGTGCCGTCTTCCTTTCCCGCCGTCACGAACGACTGGAAGAGACGGCCCTCGATCTCCTTCGGGATGCCGGGGCCGGTGTCGGAGACGGCGACCACGAGATCCGAGCCCTGTAGTCCGGCGCGCAGCGTGAGGCGGCCACCACCGTCCGCCATCGCTTCCACGGCGTTGCGGGTCAGGTTGTGGATGGCGCGCGCCATCTTCGCCTCGTCGAAGCGGGCGACGAGCTTCGAGTCGACGTCTATCTCGAGCTCTATCGCCCGGCCGTCGATCTCGTGGCCGAGCTGCTGGCGGATGTCGTTGAAGAACTTGTTCAGGTACACGCGGCGGATGAAGACGGTGCGCTCGCCGCGGGCGAACTCGAGCACCTCGCGCTGCATGGCGGTGAGCACATCGAACTGCTTGAGGATCTGGCGCGCGTAGTCGTCGCGCTGCTTCCTGTCGTCGATGCCGACCAGGAGCTGCACGTACCCGCTGATGACGGTCATCGGCGTCTTGAAGTCGTGGATGACCTGCGAGAGGAGGCGCCCGATCGACGTCAGGCGTTCGCTGCGCTCGCGGGCGGAGCTCGCGTTGAAGAGGCGCACCGCGGTCGAGACGTTGGCGGTGACGAGCGCGAGCAGGGACGAATCCTGGTCGCCGAAGGCGCGGCCGCTGCGCTTCGTGAACACGCCGAGCGCGCCGAGCGCCGCGCCGTCTCCCTCCAGCGCGAGCGCCGCGACGGAGTTGACGGGGAACGGGAAGCGCCCCTCGACGCGAGGATTGAAGAACGGGCTCTGGCGCGCGTTCATGGAGCGCACCTCCCTGTCGGCGACCATGGCGTGGGCGAGGAAGCCCTCGCCGCTCTTGATGCCGAACCGGTCGAGCTTGCCGGGCGACTCGGCGTCGCAGACGTACTGGACGAGATCGCCGCTGCCGTCCTCGGCGAGGAGGATCGACGCGCCGCGGGCCTCGGTCGCCTTCGCCGCGGCGAGGAGCGCGGCGGTGCAGAGCTCTTCCACCGACGCGGCGCGCGCCGTCGCGCGCTCGAGCTCGAACAGGATCTCTAGATCCTTCACCCGATGCTCGAGCTGCACCTTGGTCTCGAGGAGCTGCCGGTTCTTCTGCGTCAGCGTTAGGAAGAGCCGCGAGTTGTCGATCGCGACGGCGGCCTGGGTGGACAGGGCCGAGAGGATCGCCTCGTCCTCGAACGTGAACTCGTCGGCCGTCCGCTTGTTCAGCACCTGGATGACGCCGATCGTCCGACCGAGGTGATTCTTCAGCGGAGCGGCGAGCATCGTCGTCGTCCGGAAGCCGCTCAGGAGATCCCACTCCGGCTCGAAGCGCGGATCCTTGTAGGCGTCGCGAATCCGGATCGGCTTGCCGGTCTTCGCCACGATGCCGGCGATGCCGTGACCGACCTTGATGCGGATGGAGCGCACCTCGTGCCCCACCACGATGCGGCTCACGAGATCCCCCGCCAGTTCGTCGAGGAGGTAGAGCGTCGAGCGATCGGCCTCGAGGAGCTCGGTGAGGCGACCGAGGATCAGCTCGAGGAGGTCGTCGATCTCGAGCGTGGTGCCGAGCGCGTTACCCACCTCCCGCAGGGCGCGCGCGATGCGCTCCTCCCGCGCCAGCGCGTGGCGGAGCTCGGTGAGCTCGGTGCTGTCGGCCGAATCGGCTCCACGGCGCGCCACGGTGCCGATCGAACCATGGACCGTCCCGGAATGCGACAGCGCAAATACCGGTAATTTCCGGCGAATGAAGCGCCGTTCAGCGGTGGCGAAAGGTGCGCTACCGAGGAGTCGGAGCCTATAGTACTAGGGAGCGAATGGCCTTGAAGCAGCTACAGCTGATCATCCGGGGCCGCGTCCAGGGCGTCTACTTCCGCGCTTCGACTCAGCGCGAGGCCAAGCGCCTCGGGCTCGGCGGCTGGGTCAAGAATCGAAGCGACGGGTGCGTCGAGGTGCTCGCGGAGGGTGAAGAAGAAGCGATCCGTGAGCTCTACGGGTGGGCCCAGAAGGGACCCGGGGCTGCGCGCGTCGATCGCGTCGACACCCGCTGGCGCAGCTTCACCGGAGACTTCCCGGATTTTCGCATCGTCGATTGATGCGGGGACGAGCGCGTAGACCCTTCCGGAGTGGGTCCGTGTGGAGCCCCCGGACGGCCTCGCTCGTCCTCTCGACGGCGTTCGCCGCAGCCGGCGCGGCCGCTGCACCCACCGGAGCGCCCGCCCCGTCATCGGCATCTGGAGCGACGGCGACCGCCGAGCGTCCGACGCTGAGCCCGCTGCCGAAGCCGCCGTCGCTCGAGATCCCGCCCCCGACCAACACGTCGCTCGAGGCGCTCGACGCGCTCCTCGGCCGTCTCGTGTCGCGCGACGCGGGCGAGCGCGACACGGCGGCCGCGGAGGTCCTCGAGGTGGAGCGCGATCGCTTGCCGGCGATCCACCGGCGGCTCGGGAGCATCTCGGAGTCGAGCGACCACGTCGGCATGAAGGACGTGCTCGGTTCGATCCGCGACAAGGTGCACGAGGAGAAGAAGGGCCCGCCGCCCGACTACCTCGAGATGCTCGAGGCGCACGCGCGGCCCGACTCGAAGAATTTCCGCGATCTCGTGCAAGTGGTCGGCATGAGCCGGATGCTTCGCCACATCGGCAGCGTGAACGCCGCCCGCGAGCTCATCGGCATCTACGCGCGCTTCGGCGAGTTTCTCCGCGTCGACACCCAGCTCTCCCTCGAGAAGATGGGCGAAGGGGCGATCGCCGCGCTCATCGAGGCCGAACGGCACCCCGCACCGAAGATCGCGCACTGGGCCGAGCGACAGCTCGACGCGCTCGGCAAGGCGATCCCCGGCGAGGCCGTCCGTACCAGCGATCCCGAGGTGCTCGCCGACGTGCTCCGCGCTTACGGGCGCGCGCGCGATCCCGACGCTGCGCGGCTCGTCATCTCGTTCGCGAACAGCGAGCGCACCCAGATCCGCGAAGCGGCGCGACAGGCCGTCGTGCTCATGGGTGAGGTCGCGAACTGGCAGCTTCGCGACACCTACGAGAACGTCGTCGGGAAGAAGCCGTCGCGCGAGTGGTCGTGGGATCGAACGGCGCGCGAGCTCTTCGCCGAGTACGACCGGTCACGGCTGTCGATCGTCGAGCGCGCCTTCGACGACGGGCTCGCGGCTTACAAGGCCGGCAAGCTCGACGACATGGTCGCGCTCTTCGACCAGGTGCTCGCGCAGACCCCGGTGTTCAGTCGCGCCAACGAGATGGTGCCGGGCTATGCCGCCTACGCCGACGCGCACCTCGACGACGCTCCGTCCCTCGCGGAGCGTGCGCTCCGTCGGGTGGAGCGGCTCTCCGGCGATGACGAGGCCGCGGTGAAGCGCGCCGAGAGCCTCTTGCTCGTGCTCCAGGGCGAGGACCTGATGAGCCATCACATCGCCGACCAGACCCTTCCGCGGCGCGCGCTCGAGCTCGACCCGAACGACGCGCGCGCCCGTCGCCTGCTCGACCGGATGAGCCATGGCGAGGCCGACGCGAGTGCGAAGACGCACCGCTACGCGGCAGCGGGCGTGATCGGCGCGCTCGCCCTCGCCGCCATGGCCGTCATCCTGCTCAGGCGTTCGAAGCCCGTCCCCGACGCGGCGCTCCCCCATGGCCCCGCAACGGAACCCGTGAGCACGCCGCCCGCCGACGTCGCTCCGCCCGAGCCCGACGTGACGCCGACGAACGACGACGTTTGAGGCACAAAAGGACTCGGCCGGACGTCGCTGGGACGCCCGGCCGTCGTGCCGTGTCGGCTCGCGCTTGCGCGCTTACTGGACGAACTCGATGACACACATCGGGGCGTTGTCGCCACGACGCGGACCGAGCTTGATGATGCGCGTGTAACCGCCAGGACGGCCCTGGAACCGCTTGGCGAGATCGACGAACACCTTCTCGACGAGGTCGACCTTGCGGCTCTCCTCCCCGTTGCTGGTGACGCCGAAACGCTGCAGGAACCGACCGACCTGACGCTGTGCCGCGAGGCGACGCGCCTTGTCGGCGGGGTTCAGATCCGCACCGGGGGTGAACGCGACGTTGCCGAGCCGGATCGCCTGGCTGAGCAGACGCTCGGCCACGCGACGGAGCTCCTTCGCCTTCGCGTCGGTGGTCTCGATGCGCTCGTGCAGGACGAGGTTCGCCGTCAGCGCGCGGAACATCGCGCGGCGATGGCTGGTGTTGCGGCCGAATTGCCGGCCTTGCTTACGATGTCGCATGGTTCTCTCGCCTCGCTCAGCCTGCGGCCTGCTGCGCCTTCCAGCGCTCGAGCATCTGCGGCCAGTTGTCGAGCTTGAGCCCGAGGCTCAAACCCATCGTCGAAAGGATCTCCTTGATCTCCTTCAGCGACTTGCGGCCGAAGTTCTTCGTCTTGAGCATGTCCTGCTCGCTGCGCTGAACGAGCTCACCGATGAGGGTGATGTTCGCGTTCTGCAGGCAGTTCGCCGAGCGGACGGACAGCTCGAGCTCGTCGACCGAGCGGAAGAGGTTCTCGTTCAGCGGCTCGTCGTCGGAGCCGGGAACGGAGTAGGTCGCCTCTTCGGTCTCCTCGAAGTTGATCCAGATGGAGAGCTGCTCCTTGAGGATCTTCGCAGCGAAGGCGACGGCGTCGGACGGCGTCACGGCGCCGTTCGTCCACACCTCGAGCACGAGCTTGTCGTAATCGGTGATCTGGCCGACGCGCGCGTTCTGCACGGTGTAGTTCACCTTGCGGATCGGCGAGAAGAGCGCGTCGATCGGGATCGTCCCGAGCGGCATGGTCGGGCTCTTGTTGCGCTCGGCGGAGACGTAGCCACGGCCGACGCCGACGCTGAGCTCCATCGAGAGCGGGCCCTTCTTGTCGAGGGTCGCCACCTGGTGCGTGGGGTTCAGGATCGAGAGGCCGTCGACGAGCTGGATGTCGCCCGCGAGAACCGGACCGGGACCCTCTTTCTGGAGACGGAGCGTGTAGGCGCGCGGGTACTGCGCACGGAACACGACCTCTTTCAGGTTGAGGATGATGTCGGTCACGTCCTCGACGACGTCGTCGATGCTCGTGAACTCGTGCAGCGCGCCGTCGAGGCGAACCGCGGTGATGGCGGCGCCCTGAAGCGACGAGAGGAGCACGCGCCGTAGCGAGTTGCCGACGGTGATGCCGTAGCCACGCTCGAGGGGCTCACAGGTGAACTTCCCGTAGAACTCCGTCGCGCTCTCCTGCTCGATCTGGATCGCCTTCGGACGGATGAGATCGCGCCAGTTGCGGCTGACCATTGCATTGACCATGTGATGCTCTTTCTCTCTTTGCTTCAGGGTTAGCGCGACCGTCCCAGATCTCCGAAGGAATCCGCTCCCTCGAAAAACTCGCGGTCTGCCCGCTTCGTAAACTTCAGATCATTTGGCGATTGCGAAGACCGCGGGTCCAGATGAGCGGGTGAGGCGCGCAGCCGTACGCTGGTACGGCGAGCACCGAGAGCGCTCAGATGGGCCCGTGCTCGAAGCAAGCGTCAAATGATCACCTCGAGTAATACTCGACGACGAGCTGCTCGCGCATCGTCGGCTCGTTCAGCTCGTCGCGCGGAGGCGCGGCCTTGAACGTGCCGGTGAAGGCGCCGCGGTCGACGTCGACCCACGAGGGGACCTGACGGCCCTGCGAGGCTGCGAGGGCGGCCGCGACGTAGGCGATCTTCCGGCTCTTCTCGCGAACTTCCACCTTGTCGGCGTCGCTCACGCGGTAGCTCGGGATGTTGACGCGCTTGCCGTTTATCAGGATGTGGTTGTGACGGACGAGCTGGCGGCCTTGAGTACGGCTCGCCGCGAAGCCCATGCGGTAGACGACGTTGTCCAGCCGGCGCTCGATGAGCCCGATCATCTCGTCACCGGTGCGGCCCTTCATGTGGGACGCCTGGGTGTACGTCAGACGGAACTGACGCTCGAGCAGGCCGTAGATGCGACGCATCTTCTGCTTCTCGCGGAGACGGAGACCGTACTCCGACAGCTTGAAGCGACCCTGGCCGTGCTGGCCGGGCGGGTACGGGCGACGGGTGACCGCACACTTCTCCGAGAAGCAGCGCTCGCCCTTGAGATACAGCTTGCCGCCTTCGCGGCGGCAGAGCTTGCAAACGGGACCTAGATACCGTGCCATCGTTCGTTCTTCCTCAGACCCTGCGGCGCTTGGGCGGCCGGCAACCGTTGTGCGGAATTGGCGTCACGTCGCGGACGAGCGTCACGCGAAAGCCCGCGGACTGAAGCGCCCGGAGAGCACTCTCTCGGCCCGCGCCCGGACCTTTGACGAACACGGCGACGGAGCGCATCCCGTGCTCCATCGCACGGCGAGCGGCTTCTTCCGCCGCGAGCTGCGCCGCGAACGGCGTGCTCTTGCGTGAACCCTTGAACCCGCGCGAACCCGCGCTTGCCCACGAGATGACGTTGCCGGTGAGATCCGTCACCGTCACGATCGTGTTGTTGAAGGTCGACTGGATGTGCGCGATGCCGGCGGCGATGTTCTTCTTCTGAACCTTCTTGCCGGGTCGCTTCTTCGGGCCGCCGCTGGGCGGGCTGCTCGGGTTCGTGCTCGCTTGTGCCATCTTAAACTTCGAACTTTCGAGAGGCGTCGGAGGCGGAGTTTTTGCCCCGCCGATCCGATGGGGAAATCACTTCTTACGAGACACGAGGCCGCGACGCGGACCCTTGCGGGTGCGGGCGTTCGTGTGGGTGCGCTGGCCGTGGACCGGAAGGCCCTTCCTGTGACGGAGGCCGCGGTAGCAACCGAGGTCCATCAGGCGCTTGATGTTCTGCTGGATCTCGCGACGGAGATCGCCTTCGACCTTGTGGCTGCCTTCGATGATGTCTCGAATGGCCTTCACGTCGGTCTCGGTCAGCTCGTCCACCTTGCGGCTCTCGGGAATGTTCGCCTTCTTGCAGATGGCTTTCGCCGTCGCAGGACCGATTCCGAAGATGTAGGGCAGCGCGTAGGCCACGGCCTTGCGGCGTGGAAGATCGACTCCAGAAATACGTGCCATGTGTCGTCCTTCAGCCTTGCCGCTGCTTGTGGCGCGGGTTTTCGCAGATCACTCGCACCACGCCCTGGCGCTTGATGACTTTGCACTTGTCGCAGATCTTCTTGACGCTCGGTCGAACCTTCATGGCTTCTCTCGTTATCGTTTCTTCGTGATCTGAGCTCGGGTCGGGTCGCTGGGATAAACGCGGACTAGAACTTTGTCCCCTTCGATCAGCCTGACGATGCCGTGGCGTGCGCTCGTCGTTATCGCTGCCCGGACCGAGCGCCCGTCTTCGAGGCGGACTCGGAACATCGACTTCGGCAAAACCTCGTCGATGACACCCGGCTGATCTTCGTCGTTCTTCGTCTCGTCTCCTTGAATCGCTTTCGAGTCACTCTTCGAGCGCCGCAACGATGCGACGAGTGACTTCATCGAGGTCACCGGTTCCGTCGACCCGGCGAAGCAGCCCCTGCTTCTGGTAATGCGGCAGCAGCGCGGCCGTCATTTCCTCGTACACGTCGAGGCGCTTCTTGACCTTGTCCTCCTGGTCGTCGTCTCGATGCTCGAGGACGGCGCCCGGGGGCGGCAGACTGTACTTCAGGTTGTAGATTCGTCCAGTCCGAACGTCGGTCCGGCGGAGGGTGGCCCGCTCCATCAAAAGCGCGCGCGGAACGTCGATTTGGAGGACATGTTGAAGGGGCAACTTCAACGGTGCGAGGACCAGGTCCAAGGCGTCGGCCTGGGGGACGGTCCGCGGGAATCCGTCGAGGATGAAGCCCTTCTTCGCGTCTTCGAGCTGGAGGCGCTCCTCGACCAGGCCGATGACGACGGAGTCGGGGACGAGCTTGCCCGCCGTCATGAACGTCTGGGCCTCTTTGCCGAGCTCGGTGCCGGCGGCGAGTGCCGCACGAAGCATGTCCCCGGTCGAGATCTGAGGAACGCCGTAACGCTCGACGAGAAACTTCGCCTGAGTCCCCTTGCCGCTAGCCGGCGGCCCCATGAGCACCAGTCTCACGCGGGTCTCCTTCCAGTGCGTCTCCGGCCGCAGCGGCCTCCGCGCAGCGACGCCTCCGTCCCTCCGGCGTCGCCACTCGCTTCGCTCGGCGCCGTGAAACGGCGGGAGCAAGCCAACGCTGTGGCCTCTCGGCGCGGGCTCATGCGGGCCTCCTACCACTCAGGCGCGTGGTCTGGGGGCCGGTGAGGCCTTCGTAGCTGCGGGTGATGAGGTGCGCCTCGATCTGGTTCGTCGTTTCGAGGGCGACGCCGACGACGATGATGAGGCTCGTGCCGCCGAACTGGAACGGCACGTGGAAGATCTGGCTGACGATCGCGGGGATGATGCAGATCGCGGCGAGGTAGATGGAGCCGCCGACCGTGATGCGCGTCACGACGCGATCGATGTACTCGGCCGTGTGACGACCGGGACGGATGCCGGGGATGTTCGCCTGCTGCTTCTTCAGGTTGTCGGCGACGTCGACGGGGTTGAACGTCACCGACGTGTAGAAGAACGCGAAGAAGATGATGAGGATCGCGAAGATGACGTTGAACGCCCAATCCCCGCGATTCAGGATCGCGCTGAACGACGACATGCCGGGCAGGTTGAAGTTCGCGAGCGTCGCCGGGAACATCAGCAAGCTCGAGGCGAAGATCGGCGGGATCATGCTCGCCATGTTCACCTTGAGCGGCAGGTGCGCGGTCTGTCCGCCGTACACGCGGCGCCCGACTTGACGGCGAGCGTACTGGATCGGGATCTGACGCTGCGCGCGCTCGAAGAACACGACGATCGCGACGCAGCCGAGCAGGATGGCGAGGAGCAGGAAGATGGTGAGCGGCTGGACGTCACCTGCGTTCGCGGACCAGTAGTTCGCGACGCCGCCAGGAATGCCGCTGACGATGCTCGCGAGAATGATCATCGACGTGCCGTTGCCGATGCCGCGGTCCGTCGCCTGCTCGCCCATCCACATGAGGAGCGCGTGGCCCGTCGTGAGGGTGAGAATCGTCAGGATGCGGAACGACCAGCCCGGATTGCCGACGACGTCCGCGAAGCGACCGCCGCCCACGTCCTGCTCGTTCAGGCCCTCGAGCCACATGGCGACGCCGAACGACTGGAAGATGCTGAGCGCGACCGCGCCGTAGCGCGTCCACTGCTCGAGCTTTCGCCGTCCGGTCTCGCCCTCTTTACGCAGCTCTTCCACCTGCTTCGACACGAGGCCGAGCAGCTGCATGATGATGCTCGCCGAGACGTACGGCATGATGCCGAGGGCGAACAGCGATAGATTCGCGACCGCACCACCCGAGAACAGGTTGAAGAGGCCGAGGAGGCCCGCCTGCCCGCGCACCACGGCGCGCATGACGCTGCGGTCGACTCCCGGCGTCGTGATGAACACGCCGACGCGGTAGATCGCGACGATCAGCAAGGTGAACCCGATCCGCCGACGCAGTTCGGGTACCTTGGTGATGTTCGAGAATCCGCCGACTACGGCCATGGGGAGCCTCTGCGGCTCAAGCCGCGGGGGTCGCGGCCGCCGCTGCGTCGGCGATAACCACGGCCGTGCCCTTTGCCTGTTCGATCTTCTCGGCGGCCTTCGCGCTGAAGCCGTGCGCGTGCACGGTGAGCTTCTTGGTGAGCTCACCCGACGCGAGGACCTTGATGCGGACGTCGCGGCCCTGAACGAGCCGGGCGCTCCGGAGCGCCGCCTCGTCGACGGTCGTACCGTCGGCGAAACGCTCGAGCTGGCTGATGTTCAGGATGACGGTCTCGATCGGGAACGGGACCCGGAAGCCCCGCTTCGCGAGACGACGCTGGATCGGCGTCTGACCACCCTGGAAGTGCGTCTTGTGGAAGTTGCCGGGCTTGCGGGCCTTCTGACCCTTCATGCCCTTGCCGCTGGTCTTGCCCTTGCCGCCGCCGGGGCCGCGACCGACGCGGCGCACGCTGTGGCGCGCACCGGCGGGGGGCGCGAGGCGCGAAAGTACGTCACTCATGACTTCTGCTCCTCGATGTGCACGAAGTGCATGATCTTCTTGATCATGCCGCGGAAGGACGGAGTGTTGTCCACGACCACGGTCGAGCCGGGGCCGCGGAGCCCGAGACCGCGCAGCACTTCGCGCTGGGCCTTCGGGCGCCCGATCTGGCTGATGTACTGAGAAACCTTGAGCTTCGTGGTCATGCGCTTCCCTCACGCGCCGGAGCTGCCGCACCGGTCACGCCGAATTTGGCCACGGGGTAGTCGTGCGCGACCTCGTCGAGCGGCTTGCCACGCGCACTCGCGACATCGTCGGGGGAGCGGAGACCGCGGAGCGCCTCGATGGTCGCGTAGACGGCGTTGTACTTGTTCGCCGAACCGAGGCACTTCGACAGGATGTCCTGGATGCCCGCGGACTCGACGACCGCGCGGACCGGGCCGCCGGCGATGACGCCCGTTCCCGGCGCAGCCGGACGTAACAGCACCTTGCCCGCGCCGAAGTGGCCGGTGACGTCGTGCGGAATCGTGGCGCCGATCATCGGCACCTTGAACATGTTCTTGCGCGCCTGGTCGTTGCCCTTGCGAATGGCCTCGGGGACCTCGTTCGCCTTGCCCAGGCCGACGCCGACGCGACCGGCCTCGTCACCCACGACGACGAGCGCCGAGAAGCTGAAGCGACGTCCGCCCTGGACGACCTTCGCGACGCGGTTGATGTGAATCACCCGCTCCTTGAGCCGGTCTTCTTCGAAATCTTCGAATGCCATAGTTCGTTCCTGGCTCAGAAGCTCAAGCCGGCTTCACGAGCTGCGTCGGCGAGGGCCTTCACGCGCCCGTGGTAGAGGTATCCATTGCGATCGAAAACGACCTTGTCGAGGCTCTTGCCGAGGCAAATCTTGGCGATGAGCGCTCCGACCTTCTTCGCCGCGTCGGTCTTGTCGCTCTCGTCGATCGCGCCCTTGAGGTCGCGAGAGAGCGTCGAGGCCGCTGCGAGCGTCTTCCCGGTGACGTCGTCCACCACCTGGGCGTAGATGTGACGGGCGCTCCGGTACACGCTGAGCCGGGGGCGCTCGGTAGATCCGTTGATCTTCGAGCGAATACGGAGCTTCCGACGCTCCCTGCCTGTGAGCTTCTTCGCCATGATTACTTCTTGCCGGCCTTGCCCGCTTTGCGGCGCACGTTCTCGCCGCGGTAGCGGACGCCTTTGCCGGCGTACGGCTCCGGCGGACGGAACGAGCGAAGCGTCGCGGCCACCTGACCGAGGGTGCCCTTGCTCGCCGAGTTCAGGATGATGATCGTGCCCTTGGAGTCACCGGGGATCGACGCGGTAACACCGGCCGGCAACGGGAACACGACGGGATGGGAGAGTCCGAGTGCCAGGTGGAGCGTCGTGCCCTTGAGCTCGGCGCGGTAACCCGTGCCGACGAGCTCGAGGATGCGCTCGTAACCCTCGGCCGCGCCCTTCACGTTGCTCGCGATGAGCGCGCGCGCGAGCCCCTGCCAGCGCGCCGCTTCGCGACCGTGAGCCGAGCTCGTGATGCTCACCTTGCCGTCGGCCTGAGCGACGGTGACCGTCGGAGGAAGCAGCGTCGAGAGCTGCCCCTTCGGTCCCTTGACGTCCACCTTGCCGGCGGCGACGGCGACCGTGACGCCCTTGGGCAGCACGATCGGACGCTTGCCGACGCGGGAGAGGACCGTCTTTTCGTGCTCTGCGTGAGTCGCGGTGGTCATCACCACACCTCACAGAGGAGCTCGCCGCCCACCTTCTTCTGGCGGGCTTCCTTGTCGGTCATCACGCCGTGAGACGTGCTGAGGATGGAGACGCCGAGGCCGGAGAGGACGCGGGGGATATGGTCGTAGCCGACGTACACCCGGCGGCCCGGACGCGAGACGCGGCGCATGCCGGCGAACGCGGAGTCCTTGTCGCGGTTGTACTTGAGGACGACGCGGAGCTGAGGGTGGAGAACCTTCTTCTCCTCGTTCACCTCTTCGTCGCGCACGTCGGCGATGAAGCCTTCCGCCTTCAGGATGAGGGCGATGGCTTTCTTGATCTTGCTCGCGGGCATTGCCGTCGACGCGTGGCGCGCCATCGAGGCATTGCGGATACGAGCAAGCATGTCAGCGATGGGATCGGTCGTCATCTCACCAGCTCGCCTTCGTTACGCCCGGCAGCTCGCCCTTGAGGGCCAAGCCGCGGAAGCACAGTCTGCAGAGATTGAAATCGCGGTACACCGCGCGACCACGGCCACACGTGTGGCAGCGGTTGTGCTGGCGGGTGCTGAACTTCGCGGGGCGGTTCATCTTCGCCCACTGGGATGCACGTGCCATCTCTCTTAGCTCCTGAATGGCATTCCGAGCGCCGCAAGAAGCTCTTTCGCCTCTTCGTTGCTCTGGGCCGTCGTCACGAACGTGATGTTCATACCCTTGACGCTGTCGACGCCGTCGAAGCTGATCTCCGGGAACACGATCTGCTCCTTGAGACCCAGGGTGTAGTTGCCCGCGCCGTCGAAGGCCTTCGGGCTGGTTCCGCGGAAGTCACGGACGCGCGGCAACGCGAGCGTCACCAGACGATCCATGAACTCCCACATGCGCTCTCGGCGCAGCGTCACCTTGACGCCGATGGGGAGACCTTCGCGGAGCTTGAAGTTCGCGATCGCCTTCTTGGCTCGCGTGATGACCGGCTTCTGCCCGGTGATGGCCTTCAGCTCCTCGACCGCGTTGTCGATGATCTTCGGGTTACCGACCGCGGCGCCGAGGCCCATGTTCACCACGATGCGCTCGAGACGCGGCACCTGCATGGTGCTCGAGTACTCGAAGCGCTTCATGAGGCCCGAGACGATCTCTTTCTTGTAACGCTCGCGGAGGCGAGGTTCCAAAACTTCGGCTTCGTCAGCCATCAGCTCTCTCCGACGATTTCTGCGCCGCTCTTGGCGACGCGAAGCTTCTTGCCGTCCTTCTCTTGCGAGCGGACGCGCGTGCGCTTGCCGGTCTCGGGATCGAGCGGCATCACCTTGCATGCGTACATCGGCGCCTCGACCTCGAGGATTCCGCCGGGACGCTGGGGAGTCGCCGCGAGGTGCTTCTTCACCAGGTTCACGCCCTCGATCACGATCATCTCGCGCTCGGGGATGACACGGACGACCTTGCCCTGCTTGCCCTTGTCGTCACCGCTGATGACGACCACGCGGTCGCCCTTCTTGATGCGGGCACTCATCAGAGCACCTCCGGAGCGAGCGATACGATCTTCATGAACTTCTTGCCGCGGAGCTCGCGCGCCACTGGGCCGAAGATACGGGTACCGATCGGCTCCTTCTGGGCGTTGAGCATCACGGCGCTGTTGGTGTCGAAGCGGATGTAGCTGCCGTCGGCACGGCGGCACTCGCGCTTCACCCGGACGACGACGGCCTTCGCGGTGTCACCCTTCTTCACCTTGCTGTCGGGGAGCGCCTCTTTGATGCTCACCACGATCACGTCACCGAGGCCTGCGTAGCGCCGGCGCGAGCCGCCGAGCACCTTGACGCATTGAACGAGCTTCGCCCCGGAGTTATCGGCCACGTCCAGGAATGTCTGTACCTGAATCATCGCGGCTCACTCCCCCACCGTGCGCGCCACGAGTCGGACGACCTTGAAGCGCTTGTGCCGCGAAAGCGGACGGTGCTCCATGATCTCGACGCGGTCGCCGGTCTTGTATTCGTTCTTCTCGTCGTGCGCCTTGTAGCGCTTCTTCACGCGAACGTATTTCTTGTACATGCCGTGCACCTTGAAGCGCACGACCTCGACCACCACCGTCTTGTCCATCTTGTCGCTCATCACCTTGCCGATGAGCTTGCGAGGACCGGACGTACCGGGCTCGTGATGAACGGTGCTGGCTGCCCTGATGTGTTCGGTCACGACGCGCTACCTCCGGCAGGAGCGGCCTCGTTCGCGCGCTCCTTGAGAATGCCCTCGATGCGGGCGAGATCACGCCGCGCCTTCTGAATCTGGCTCGTGTCGTCGAGCTGGTTCGTGAAGTTCTTCATGCGGTTGCCGAAGAGCTCCTTCTTCACGCTGCGCTGCAGCTCGAGAAGGTCTTCGGTCGCACGCGCCCTGAGGTCTTTCGCCTTCATCAGACTTCTCCTCGCGGGATGAAGCGGACGGCGATCGGCAGCTTGGACGCCGCGATCTTGAAGGCGTCCTTCGCCTCCGTCGCGCTCACTCCACCGAGCTCGAACAGCATGCGGCCCGGCTTGATGACGGCCACCCACTGCTCGACCGCTCCCTTGCCGGAGCCCATTCGGACTTCGAGGGGCTTCTTGGTGATCGGCTTGTCGGGGAACACGCGGATCCAGAGGCTGCCTTGACGCTTCACCTTGCGGGTGATGGCCATACGACCTGCCTCGATCTGGCGCGCCGTCAGGTGGCCGCTCTCGAGGGCCATCATGCCGAAGTCGCCGAACGACACGTCGCTGCCACGCCAGGCAACGCCGCGGTTCTTGCCCTTCTGTTGCTTCCGGTACTTTGTTCGCTTCGGGGATAACATTGAATCCTCGGACGCTTACTGAAGGATGCGGCGAGCTTTGCGCTGAAGCACCTCGCCCTTGAAGATCCAGACCTTGACGCCGATGACGCCATACGTGGTGCGTGCTTCGGCGAGGCCGAAGTCGACGTCGGCGCGCAGCGTGTGGAGCGGAACGCGCCCCTCACGGTACGTCTCGACGCGTCCCATCTCTGCGCCGCCGAGGCGGCCTGCGCAACGGATGCGAATACCCTTCGCACCGAACTTCATCGCGGTCTGCAGCGCCTTCTTCATGGCGCGACGGAAGGCGATGCGGCGCTCGAGCTGGGTCGCGATGTTCTCGGCCACGAGCTGCGCGTTGGTCTCCGCCTTGCGCACTTCCTGGACATCGATGAACACCTCGTTCTTCGTGAACGACTGGACACCGGGGAACTTCGTCTCGCCCTTGGCGGCGGTGTCGAGGTTGCCGATCTTGAGGATCTCGATGCCCTTACCGCCCTTGCCGATGACCATGCCCGGCCGCGCGGTGTAGACGATGACCTTCACCTTGTTCGCGGCGCGCTCGATTTCGACGCTCGCGACGTTGGCGTTGTACAGGTAGTCCTTCACGGCGCGCTTGATGCGCAGGTCCTCGTGAAGCCAGGTGCTGTACTGCTTGTCCTCGTACCACTTGCTGGTCCACGTCTTGATGACGCCGAGGCGAAAGCCATACGGATGTGTTTTCTGTCCCATATGATCGTCCTGCCGTTACGCGGGGGATGTCTGAGCCGGGCTCAGCGCTCGTCCAGTTCGATGTGGATGTGACTCACGCCCTTCTGGACGCGGGTGGCGCGGCCCATGGCTCGCGGGCGCCAGCGGCGCATGTGCGAGTCAGGGCCCTTGTCGACCGTCGCGGTCGAGATGAAGAGAGCGTCGGAGTCGACGTTCGGCTTCCGAAGCTTCGCGTTCGCCACGGCGCTCGCGATCAGCTTCTTGACGATGGGTGCGCCGCTCTTCGGGGTGAAGTCGAGGAGCTGGAGCGCTTCGGCGGCGTCGCGACCTCTGACGAGGTTCACGATCATTCGCGCCTTACGCGGACTTATCCGCTGAAATCTTGCTGATGCCTTGCTGATCATAGGGCAGTTTCTCCGAGCGAGACCCGCCGTCCCTCGAGGCTTCGAAGCCTCTTCGTTCGACCTCCGTGGAGTACCGAGGACACTCCGCGGTTTCGAACGAGCCAGGGACCGACATTGGCCCCGGCGAGAAGGGACCGGCTCTTTAGCAGACGGGCTGGGTCCGTGCAAGCAGCGCCGACTCTCCCGTAATCACCGGGGAATCAGCGCTGCACGCGCATTCAGGTGATCGGGAGTTACTTCTTCCCGGTATTCGCGTTCTTGGTGGGGCCGGACTTCTTCTTGTCGGCCGAGTGACCGTGGAAGGTGCGGGTCGGCGCGAACTCGCCGAGCTTGTGACCGACCATGTTCTCCGTCACGAAGACGGGGACGAACTTGCGGCCATTGTGCACGGCGAACGTCAGCCCGACGGCTTCCGGAATCACGGTCGAGCGACGCGACCAGGTCTTGATGACCTTCTTCGCGTTCGCGGCGACGGCATCGTCAATCTTCTTGGCGAGGTGCCCGTCGACGAACGGGCCTTTCTTGATACTGCGAGCCATCCCTCAGCCCTTTGCCTTCCGGTGCTTCACGATCATCGAGTCCGTTCTCTTGTTGTTGCGGGTCTTGAGACCCTTCGCGAGCTGGCCCCAGGGCGAGCACGGGTGGCGACCGCCGCTCGTGCGGCCTTCGCCACCGCCCATGGGGTGATCGACCGGGTTCATGGTGACGCCGCGGTTGTGCGGACGCTTGCCGAGCCAGCGCGTGCGGCCGGCCTTGCCCACCTTGATGTTCTGGTGCTCCTGGTTCGACACCTGGCCCACCGTCGCGCGGCACTCGATGTGCACCTTGCGGATCTCGCCGCTCGGTAGCTTCACCGTTGCGTACGCGCCGTCCTTCGCCATGAGCTGCGCGGCGACGCCGGCAGAGCGAACGAGCTGGCCGCCTCGGCCCTTCTTCATCTCGATGCCGTGGATCATCGTGCCCACGGGGATGTGCTGGAGCTGGAGGCAGTTACCGGGACGAATGTCGGCCGTCTTGCTGGAGACGATCTTGTCGCCGACCTTCATGCCGTCGGGCGCGAGGATGTAGCGTTTCTCGCCATCGACGTAGTTCAGGAGCGCGATGCGACCGGTGCGGTTCGGATCGTACTCGATGGTCGCCACGACGGCGGGGACGCCGATCTTGTCGCGACGGAAGTCGATGACGCGAAAGCGACGCTTGTGTCCACCGCCGCGGAAGCGCGAGGTGATGCGTCCGTAGACGTTACGACCGCCGCTCGAGGTCTTGATCTCGACGAGCGGCCGGTGCGGCCGATCCTTCGTGATCTCGCTGAAGTCGCTGACCGTGTACTGGCGGCGACCGTTGGATACGGGCTTGTACGCTCGGATTCCCATGACCGATTACTCCGAAGACTCGGTGAAGAGCTGAATGTCACTGCCCTCGCGGAGCGTGACGATCGCCTTCTTCCAGTTACGACGCTTGGCGACGCCCTTGCCCATGCGCTTCTGCTTGCCGCGCTGGACGAGGGTGTTCACGCGCGCCACCTTCACGTCGAAGAGGCGCTCGACGGCGTCCTTGATCTCGAGCTTGTTGGCGCCGACGGCGACCTCGAAGACGACCTGGTTGCCGTCCGCCTTGAGCCGCGCTGCCTTCTCGGTCAGCGCGATGGGGCGACGAATGATCTTTTCAGGGGTGAGAATCATGGCTTCACCGACTTGCAGCGAGCCTCGAGGGCCTTGACTGCCGTCTTCGACACGATCAGGTGATCGTGTCGGAGCAAGTCGTAGACGTTGACGCCCTCGGGCGGCAAAAACTGCGACTGCTGGATGTTGCGGATCGACAGACGAAGGTTCTCGTTGCCCTTGTCGTCGACGACCAGCGTCTTCTTCGGCGTCTGGAGCGCCACGAGGACGCCGGCGAGCTTCTTCGTCTTCGCCTCGCCGAGGTCGATGCTGTCGACGACGGTGAAGCGACCTTCTTTGACGAGGAGGCTCAGCGCGCTCTTCAGCGCACCGACGCGAACGCGACGCGGCGGGCGGTAAGCCCAGTCGCGGGGGCGCGGGGGATGCGCACGACCGCCACCGACGAAGATCGGCGCGCGGATGTCACCGTGGCGAGCGCCGCCGGTGCCCTTCTGCTTGTAGATCTTCGCTGTCGAGCCACGCACCGCTGATCGCTCCTTGGCGGCGGAGGTACCCGCACGCTGGGAGGAGAGCTGCGCCGTGACGACCTCGTGAAAGAGATGCTCCTTCACTTCGGTCGCGAAGACGTCGTCTGCGAGATCTATCTCGCCGACCTTTTCACGCTTCAGATTGAATACGTCTAGCTTGGGCATCGTCGCCGTTCCTCAGCTCTTGATCTCGACGTCCACGCCGGCGGAAAGATCGAGCTTCATCAGCGCGTCGAGCGTCTGCGGAGTCGGCTCGAGAATGTCGATGAGGCGTCGATGAGTCCGCACCTCGAACTGCTCGCGGGACTTCTTGTCCACGTGCGGTCCGCGGAGGACGGTGTATCGGCGAATGCCCGTCGGCAGCGGGATGGGTCCCGCGACGCGAGCGCCCGTGCGCCGCGCCGTCTCGACGATGTCACCGGTGGACTTGTCGAGCAGCTGATGATCGAAGGCCTTCAAACGGATTCGAATCTTCGTCGTGTCAACCATGGCTTCTCTCTGCTCGCCCCCCGGGGCAGCTCGCGGATTCGCGAGGGCCCCGGGGTGGCGAGAAAATCTGTTACTCGAGGATCTTCGTGACGACGCCGGCGCCGACGGTCTTGCCGCCCTCGCGGATGGCGAAACGCATCTGCTCTTCGAGCGCGACCGTCGTAATCAGCTCCACCTCGACGGTGACGCTGTCGCCCGGCATGACCATCTTCACTTCCTCGGGAAGCTTCAATGATCCGGTCACGTCCGTCGTCCGGATGTAGAACTGCGGCCGATAGTTCGTGAAGAACGGCGTGTGTCGCCCG
>DATAZL010000123.1:0-44658 GCA_036272055.1 Polyangiaceae bacterium
TCCGCCATCACCGGCATCGACATCGGCGCCACCAGCGCCGGCTCCACCACCGCCCGTACCCGCATTGCCACCGGCGCTGCTGCCGCCACCGGACACGCCGCCCGCGCTCGTTCCCGCAGTGCCGCCTGCGCCTCCCTTGCCTGCCGAGCCGCCGTTGCCGGTTGCTCCGCTGCCTGCCGCGCCCTTGCCTCCTGCGCCGGTTCCGGCTTGGCCCGATTCGCCTCCGAGAGACGCGTCGGCGCCGCCGTTGTCGCAGGTGAGGAGGTCGTTACAGGAGGAGCTGGTGGAGCCGCATCCGTGAAGAAACGCCACTCCGCCGAGCCCAAGGAAAGTCAACGAGACAAAGAATCGCATCGAACCCAATCCCTTCTTGCGGCGGAGGCTACTCACGGCCGCCTCGAACTCAAAGAATCTCGCCCCGGTTTTCGGACATTTGCACGCTCACACGCGCCTCGCACGCACGAACTTGGTCACGCATCGTCCAGCTCTGACGCCAGTTGCGAAAAATTCGCCCGAGCCAAACAGGACCGTCGGTCGAGTCCGCCCGCAGGCCTGATTGCGTCGCTAGCCGACCGCCGGCGGTATGTGAAAATGCGTCGAAAGTGGCAACTGCCGTGAAGCCCGACCGATCGGCAATCAGGTCCTCGATAGTTGCCTCGACGCGTCGCCCCATCGTCTACCCGACGCACAGACCACCGCGGCCCGCGACCTTCACGCCCGTGCCTCGCAACGCAAGCGACTGCCCTTGTCGGAACAAAGCCAGATATCTGCGCTCCGATGCGCGAGCCCTTTCACGATGCGGGAAGCGTCGCCTCCACGACATCTCGCCCGTCGACGGTCATCTACGTCGTTTCGGGTGCCGAGGTTCGATTCCGCCCGGGACAGAGCCAGATATCTGCGTGGCGATCTGCGCCCGTCCTTCGCGACGTCACTAGCGCCACCCGACCGTCGTTTCGATTGCAGACCCTCGCCGTCAATCCGCCCGGAGCAAAGCCAGATATCTGCGCCCTCGCGCACGAGTTGGGGAATCCCTGAGTGGACGCAACCGTCGGCGGAACGGATGAGCGCGACAGCACGACGAGCAAAGCCGACCGTCCGTTCCATACGACACCTGTGCATCTTCGTTCCGTCCAAAACAAAGCCAGATGTCTGCGCGTCGGTTGGCGCGCCTCATTCATTACACGGCACGGCAAACCGTTACGCCGCTCGTTCCGGTCCGACGCGTGCGTCTTCATTCCGTTCGGAACAAAGCCAGTTGTCTGCGCTTCGACCCGCGCGCTTCCTTCAGGTGCCGCAATGTTCGCCAGCTCCGGATTCCCGTGCGGCGCGCGGCGCTCTTCCGTTCAGAGCAAAGCCAGATATCTGCGCCTCGTTCGCGCGCGCCACTTTCGCGACCAGCAAGCGCGACCCGCTGTGTGTTCCAGCGCAGCCCGCGCGCATCTCTACTTCCGCCCCGAACAAAGCCAGTTGTCTGCGCCTCGATCGCTGCACCTCCTTCACCATCAACAAGCGCGGCCCGCGCCTTTCGATTCCGCTCAGAACGGAGCCAGATATCTGCGCTCACGCTCGCGACCGACGCTGCTCGAGCCAGACGTCTGTTGGGTGCTCATCCACGTGCGACGCCACTGCCCACGCGCGCGCTTCCGCGTGCAACGCCACTGCCGCGCTCATCCGTTCCGCCGACGGTTGCGTCCATTCAGGGATTCCCCAACTCATGACCACAAGCGCATGACCACAAGCGCATGACCACAAGCGCATGACCGTTCGTTTCATGGAGCGGAGAGCGTTGCGGCTGAGGGCGACGAAACATTCCGCTCTTCCTCGAACGTCGCGTTATCTCTCGGCGTCAGTGGGCTAGCCGGTTTGCAAGCCTGCAGCGTGGACGAAATTTGTTGGCTTGGATTGCGGAAGAGCGGCGTGCTTTCCGTGCTTTGAAGCGGCTCAATTGAGCGCGAAAGTGACGTGGTCCGTGTGGGTGACGAGGCTAGACTCCGACCGGCACCAGCGTGGCGGCACCGGCTGGCTCGCCATGTCTCTGCAGACTTGTATCGCGACGACGCGGCTCTCGAAGCCGTGCGCGCGACGGAGAGGATTTCGACATGCGGACTCTAGGACTCGTCGCTTGCTTGGGCTCGATGGCGCTCGCTGCGTGTAGTGGCTCGGACGGTGGGCAGCAGCAGGGCGTGCCCGGCGTGGGCGGCGCGGCCGGCGGCGGCGGTGGCCCGACCGGCGTGCCGACCGCAACGGCGACGGGAACGGCGCCGCCACCCGGTGGCGCAACCGGCGTCGCGCCGGCGGGAAGCGGTGGCGTAGCTGGCGTCGCGCCGACGGGCGCCGGTGGAACGAGCGTCGTCACTGGTGCGGGCGGTTCGACGATCACGCCGGGGGCAGGCGGGACCGGCGTGACTCCGGGAGCAGGCGGCGCACCCGCGGGCGGCGCGACGGGCGGAGGCGGAACCGCGACGGGCGGTGCGGGCGGCGCTGCAACGGCGGATCCGCCGGGCACCGCGATCATGAAGACGGACTCCTTCCAGCTTGCCCCCGGACAGGAGATCTACAAGTGCCAGAACTTCGACAATCCGTTCGGCGGTAAAGACGCGGCGCTGAACCGCATCGTGACCGACATGGCGATCGGTTCACATCATCTGCACGTGTACAATCTCACCGAGGGGACGGGGCGTACGCTCGAGGATTGCAGCATCTCGGACTTCCACGCGCTCGTGCACGCGGCAGGCAGTCCCCACGCCGAGACGGACTATCCGGACGGGATGGCGACGAAGATCAAGGGGAACACTGGGCTCCGCATCCAGCTCCATTACTTGAACACCAGCGCCGACATGCTGACCGTCGGCGCTACGTTGAAGATGTCTCCGGTCCCGGACATCACCAAGATCACGAAGTGGGTCGCGGAGCTCTACTTCAACCGGATCAGCCTGTCGGTGCCGCCAGGCATGGGCCAGACCGTGACCACGACGTGCGGCATTCCGACGACGTACGGGCCCATCGGCCTCGTCGGCGGCGGCACGCACATGCACATGCGCGGCGTGAAGGAAGTCGCGTCGACGAACGGCGGCACCCAGCTCGCCAACGTGGACACGTGGAACGAGCCGCCGCCCATCGCTTACGACCCGCCCGTGCTGATGAACCCCGGCGACACCATCACGTGGACCTGCACGTACGACAACCCGACGTCGATGACGTTCACGTTCGGTGAGTCGGCGTCGACGAACGAGATGTGCATCTATCTCGCGCGGTACTACTCGTCGAACGCCGACGACACACAGGTCGCGTGTCAGGCAATCAGTCCGCAGGGCGGCACTGCCTCACCGATGGCGTACTGAGTCTCGCTCCGAGTCGGAACGCGCCGTCGGATAGCGGCGCGTTCCGATAGTTCCCTGCCGTACCGGCTCCCGGGATATGAAGAACTGTTCAGTTTTTCCCCCCGGGAAGCCCGTCATGCATATCCGCTCTACCGTCGTGGTCGCTTCGCAGGCGCTGCTAGTCGCACTCCTGCCTTCGTGCGACACGAACACGCCGGCAGGGCCCGATGGCGGCGCTGACGCCGGCGCTGGAGGGTCGCCACCGTCGCGGCAGGACTCCGGAGCTCCCGTGCACGACGCTGGAAAGCCGCACCCGGCACCGACACCGGGCGGCGGCGGGCCGGATCTCCCGGACTCCGCTCCGACGCCCGCTAGCGACGGTTCGTCGCCCGTACACCCGCCGCCGCCCATGACCGACGCTGGTGCGGCACCCGACGGGTCCGTCGAGCCTGCGGGACCGGGCACCCTGACGGTCAACATCGTCAACGCGGTCCACGGCGGCAATGTGACGGTGACCGGGCCCGGTAATTACTCACGACACCTGACGGCGAGCGCGACGCTCACCGGGCTCACACCGGGTGCGTACGCGATCCGGTCGCTCGACACGTCGGGTGGTCTGGGCACCGGCTCCGTGAGCAAGGCGAACCCGGCGCGCGCGTCCGCAACCGTGGGCCCCGTCGGGGCCTCGGTGACGATCGACTACGTGGTGAACGGCCTTCCGCAGATCCTCGGCGCGGGGAATCCCGGCGGGCTCTGGTTCAGCGAGGGCTCGAAGCTCGTGAGCCTCGTCTTCGGGTTACCCGACGGAGATTTCAACGCCGACGTCGTGACGGATCTGAAGCCCAATCCGGGCGATGTGTTCCAGACGATCGATGCCCTCGCGTCGGACGGGCAGAACGGCTTCTGGTTGGCCGACAGCGCCCATCAGCGATTGAAGCATTTCACCGAGCCGAACCCCTACGACATCGATCTGGCGCCCTACCACGTCGCGCCGTTCGCGCTCGCCCTCGACAAGAACGAGAACCTCTGGGTAGCGGGCCAGTACACCACGTCGACCATCGACTCTCTCACGCTCCTCGCCTTCACGAAGGCCGACCTGGTCGCCGCCGCGAGCGGCACGCAGGTCTACCCGCAGACGAACGCCAGCATCGACTACGACACCGATCCGGAGGGTCTCGCGTTCGATCCCGTGGGCCACCTCTGGGTGTCGTTCGGTCTGTCGATGACGGTCGGCGTGGTCGCCCCCGTCATGCCGAGCACGATCACCCTGAATCCCACGCTGCTCACCGACACGTCGTTCAACCCGAAATTTCCGAAGAACGGAAACCCGGCTCCCAAGGGAATCGCGTTCGACACCGACGGTAACCTCTGGGTCGCCAATGAAGCGGCCAACGAGGTGGCCGGATATTCGAAGAGCACCCTGTCGGGCAGGATCCAGAGCAGCCCGCCCGATTTTCACATCGACCTGCCCACGGCGTCGATCAACGGGACCCAGGCTCCGGTGCGGCTCACCCTCGGTCCGTGTCCGAGCACTCTCTACGTCCTCACCGCGTCACTCGGCACCGAGCACGTCTACCGCTACGACATCAGCGAACCGACGATGCCGAAGCTACTCGCGAGCGTCACGAGCCCCGACATCGGAAACTGGACGGCGCTGATGGGCTTCGCCGCGAACCCGCCCGCGGTCGGGCTGCCGTACGTCTCGCCCACCGTCTGCACCGCACCCGGCGGCTCCCCCTGAGGACCGCGAGACGCCTCACGGCTTCTGCGCGAGGATGACGACCCGCGGCGACGTGGCGCCGAAGAAGACGCCGGGGTGAGCGGGATGGCCGCTCGCCTCGGTGACGCGAAATCCGATGTCGTGCAGGAGCTTGCCGAGCTCGTGGAGCGAGTAGACGCGGATCGAGAAGGCGCACTCCTTCGTGCGGCCGTCGTCGAGCATCATGGTGCGCTTCACGCGGAGCCGGCTCGTGATGAAATCGACGCTCATGTCGTCCATGCAGACGCAGGCGTCGCCCTCGAACCACACCTGGCTCGGCTGCTGCTCGACGACGAAGTCGCGGTTGATGACGTCGAGCAGGAAGCGCCCGCCCGGACGGAGCGCGTTGAACACGCGCTCCGCGACGTCGAGGTTACGCTCTTCCTCGAAGTACCCGAAGCTCGTGTTCCAGCAATAGATGCCGTCGAACACGTCGGTGAACGACATGTCGCGCATGTCGCCCTGCAAGAAATTGATCTTCTGCCCGCGCTCCTGCGCGAGCTCGCCCGCGACGGCGAGCTGCGGTAGCGACAGATCGAACCCGACCACCCCGTAGCCTCGCGTCGCGAGGTCCACCGCGTGCGCGCCGCTGCCGCACGCGAGATCCATGACGACGCCGCCCTTGGCGACGGCGAGCGAGTCCTCGATGAAGTCCACTTCGCGTCTGACCTGCGACGCGTTGGGCGGAAGGATGCCGCGCCCGAAATCGTCGGTGAAGAGCTCTTCCCACCAGGGCCGTGCTCGCGGCTTCGACGTCGGCGGCTCGAACTTCGGCGCTTGCAGGGCCTGCGCGACCGCGAACTCGGACGGAGTGCTCGGCGCGACGCCCTTGCGCTTCGGCGGCGGAGGCGGCTTGCGCGACGTCGTCGTCGACTCGTCGCGTGGGAGCGCGGCAGGGTCGTCCTCGCTCTCGGCGGGGCCGAGGTCGACCGATATCGGCAGGGTCTCTCCCTCCGAAACGATCAGCGGCTCCTCGTCGGAGCCCGGACCGATGTCGGAGTCGTGGAGCTCCTCCGCACCCTCGGCGTGGATCTCCACCTCGATGTGCGGCGCTGATGAGTCGACCAGCGTCGCATGATCGACGTCGATCTCCGGCGCGGCGTCGATGGCGGCGCGAACCGACGGAGGCAGCGGCGGCTGGCTACGCGCCGGCGGCGAGCTCCGGGTGGTGGGCACGACGACGTCGTCGACGATCGTGGGCTCTTGCGGCGGCGCGGGGATCGAGCGCGGCGTCTCGGGCTCCGGCTCGTCGTCGGTGGTGACGTCGAAGCTCAGCGTCCCTTCCGACACCTCGATGGAAATGTCCGGATGCGTCGGGGCCTCGACGAGCACCTCGACCGGCACTTCCGGCTCCGCTGGGCGCTCGGACGAGCGGACGCGCACCGAGACCGAACCGGGAGATACCGGCGGCGGAACCCGCGACGGCTGTGACGGCGGCGACGACCAGCGCTCCATCGACGACGCCGGCGCGTGCGAGCGCGGCGAGTCACCACCGAGCTTGATCATCGGCATCGGCTTGATCGATTCCGGCGCCTTGCCGCTCAACGGCGGAGGCACCGGGCTCGAACGGCGCGCAGGGGGCAGCGGGCTCGGACGCGGCGGGAGCGGCGACTGACGAGCCTCGGGCCGCGCGCTCGGCAGGCGCGGCTTGGGCGGCGGCTTGCTCCGCGGCGGCGAGCTGTCACCGGCTCCGTCGTCGATGACGAGTGCGCTCAGCGCCGACGCGTCTTCGGTGTGCGGTGGCGGGACGGGGTCTTGGTCGCTCTCGTCGCTCATCGACTATCGCGCCTAGGGGGAAACCAGGGATTGCCCGCACCGGACGGCGCCGTGCCGTCGCGTGATGGGGGTGCCTCGCCCGGTGAAGAGGACGACGGTGGAACCGAGGTGGAACATGCCGAGCTCGTCACCGCGCTTAACGTCGAGCGCGGGCTCGAAGCGATAGATGCCGAGCGGCGTCTCGTTGGCCTGGATGGCGGTGACCGTGATCTTGCCGACGATCATCGCGCCCACCATCACGGCGACGACCTTGCCCATCGTCGGCGTCTCGATCGTGAGCGACACGCGCTGGTTCTTCACGAACAGATTCGGAACGTGTTTTTCGCCGATCGAGTTCACTGGGTACAGATCACCGGAAATGCCGCGAGCCAGCGTGAGGCGGCCGTCCACCGGACAGTGTACGCGGTGATAGTCGCGGGGAGATAGATAGATGACGGCGAACGAGCCGCCGATGAAAGACGCCGCGAGCGCCGCGTCACCGACCAGCTCGGCGACGTCGTAGGGCTGCCCCTTCACCTGGATCTTCGCGTCGGGGTCGACGACACCGGACGAGGTGAGCATGCCGTCAGCCGGCGAGACGAGCGGCACCTGGTCGTTCGCGCGAGCACCTTCGCGTAGCGCTCGCGTGAAGAACGCGTCGAAGGTTCGATAAGTGTCGGCATCGACGTCACCCATGTCGACGCCGTACGCGCGGATGTACGCGCTCGTGATCGCGCGCGCGATGCCCGGCGAGAGGGACGTCTCGGACAGCCGCCCCATGGCGTGGCTGATTCCGGTACGCGGTAGAAGGCGAAGCAGCTGCGCTGCAGCGAATGTAGCGACGCTCACTGCTCCCTTACCTGCCCTGGATCGTTACCTTTTTGGACGGAGCTCGGCATCGTACCCCGGATTTTTGGCAAAACCCCGGCCGTTTTTCAACGCGCGCGACGAACGAGTGGCGCCGATGTAGGCGCCCGCAATCAGTCCCTTTGGATTTTTCGCGCTGCCTCGCACAGGGCGCGGGCCGCTGGGTCGACGGGAAGCGGCGCGTCTTTGCCGCCCGGAACACGAAACTCGCCCTCGCAAGCGGCGTCTTCCAGGTACGGATCGAGAGCGACGGCGATATCGAAGGCGTCCTTCGAGTGCCGGTACCGGCCCTGAAGCGCGAACCAGCCGGGGTGAGCCATCGCGAGCCCGTCGGGAGACTCGAAGAGCGGCGCGCCGTCGTCGGGCTTCCCTTCCGCGATTTGACTGCGTCCAAGGCGCCACCGGATACCGGGATCCGACGGGTCGCTGGCGAGGGCCCCGCGGAGCCTGAGCGACGCGAGCGCCGGCGCGTCGCGTGAGAAGAGGAGCTCCGCGATTCGAACCCGACGCGCGCGGTCACGTGAGCCGACGAGCATGCTGTGTTCGGTGAGCTCGCGCAGCGCGTCGTCGCTGGTCGGCGAAGGCTCGCCACCCGGCCGATGAACGGCGTTGCTCTCGAGGTGCGCGTGCCACCGCACGACCCACTCCGACAGGTCGTAGCCCGAGACGCTGTGCAGCGCGGCGCTCGCGTTCTCGGTCCCGAGGCTCTTCAGATCCTGGAAGAGGAGCATCAGCGCGGGCCGTCCATTCTCGTTGATGAGGTACTCGACGAAGCTCGACACCTCCGCGAACGCGATCGACGCCGCGTCGGCGCTCGGCAGCATCGCGATGGAAGGACCGATGTGATCGATACCGACGGACTGCCCGGTGAGAAACGCCTCGCGCGCGATGTCGTCGGCGGGCGGCTGTCCGTCGAAGGGCCGCGGCGCGCGCCAGCGGATCTCCTGCCGCTTCGCGAGTCCCTCTTGCAACCACAGCGGCGCCGCGTCGCGCGTCGCGCGCGTGACGGCGAGGTGCGTGATCTCGTGCGCCATCGTGTCTTCCCACGGGTACCCGCCGGGCGCCGCGCGTGGCGAGATGATGTTCACCCTTCCCCACCGCGCCACGGCGACGGTACCGGTCGTCTCGGCGGCGCGCAGCGGCAAGCCGCTCACCGCCGACAGCGAGAACAGATCGCGCACCATGTCGATCCGGAGCGGTCGCGGCATGACCACGCCGAGGTCGCGCTCGATCGCGGCGCGCGCCTTCACCGCGACCTCGGAGAGGAGCGGCACGAGCACGCGGTCGTCACCGTCCTGGAGACGGATCCAGAGACCGCGCGCGGCGTCCTCCACGATGAGCGAGCCCGCCGTCGCACGCGCGCAGTTCTTCGCGAGCTCGGCGAGCGGCGCGGCGTCCTTCACGCCGTTCAATGTCGCGAGCGTCGCCGACGCCGAATTGCAATCGCCGACGTAGAGCGCGAGGCGCGCGCGCTCGAGCGCGAATCCGGCGGTGTCCTGGGTCACGGACGAGAGCAGCTTCTGCGCGCCGAGAACGTCGAGCTCCGTGATCGCATCGCCGACCTCGGCGACGCTCGGTTCGCCGAATCGCGCCGCGCCACGGCGTGCGAAGAGCAACATGCAGACGGCGAGTCCGCACAGGATCAGGTGAAATGGCACGCGGCGCGGCGCTGGCCGTCGCGGACTCGCTCGGGTGCGCATCATCGGAGGAGCCCCTCCGCGTAGCGGCGGACCGCCGGCGAGAGACGCTCGCTCTTGTCGGCGGAGAGACCCTCGAGGACGCGCCTCCGGAACTCCTCGGCGCGCGCGTGCTCGTCCGGCGAGGGCACGTCGCCACCGATGGCGATCGACTCGCCCGACGGCCCGCGCTCCGGTGGATGCGATTTGCGGTCCGGGCCGCGCGACCCTTGGTCCTTCTTGTCGTCCTCTTGCTCGGGATCCGTCGAACGGCCGGTGCCGGCTTGCTCGAGGAGCCGCGACGCCTCGTGGCCGAGCTCGACGCCGCGCTCGCCGTGGCCTGCGGCAAGCTCCCTTGCCGCTTCTCGCATCACGCTGCCTGCGCGCTCGAGTCGATCTGCCGTCTCGTGCGGCAAGGCCGGCGCTCCGTCGCCCTTATCTCCCTTGCCGGAGGCGATCTTCGCGGCCTGCTCGGCGAGGTCGCGCTCGGTGTCGCCGGCCTGCTCGAGGGCGTTCTTCGCCTTGCCGTCGGCCTGGCCGCGCTGGCGCTCCGCCTCGCGGCGCGCCCACGCGAGCGCGTCGCCGAGCGCACTCCGCGCGCCGGCGAAGCGGCCACGGAGCGCGTCGTCGGGGTCGAGCCGCTTGTCGGCCTGGTCGAGCGCGCCGAGCGCGTTCTCGGCGCTGTCCGACGCCTCCTTGAGCGACAGATCCTCGAGGGCGTGCGCCGCGGCGTTGGCGTGCTCGCGGGCGAGCGCCGCCGTCGCGCGCGGCGTGCCGAGATCCTGCCCGGGGAGCGGCAGATCCTCCACCGATTCGCGCACCCGGTCGGCGATGCGCTTCGCCTCGGCGCGGTCCGCCTCCCCGGCGGCGGCGCGGCCGGCCTCGTCGAGCACCGACTCGGCGCCGCGCACCGTGCTCTCGTGCTGCTCCGCGAGCGCCCGGATGGCGTCCGCGGCGCGGTCGAAGTCCTCGTCGGCATCCGACGGCGACGGCATGCCGCCCTGACCACCGCCGTTGCCATGTCCGGACTCGACGCCGCCCCCACCGCCGTGGCTGCTCCCGGTCGTCGCTCCGAAGGACGGCGTCGGGCGGCGCAGGCGCGCGGCGAGGTGTAGCGCCGCGAGCTCGGCGTCCATGAGGTCACCGGCGTCGCGCGCGCGACGCACTCGCCCGGAGTCCGCCCGCGTCACGCCGCCGAGGTCCCGGCCGAGCGCGGACAGAACCGAGAGCCGCGCGCCGCCCTTGTCGATCGTCGCGAGCGCCGTCTCGAGGCGCGGCAATCCGTCGTTCTTGTGCTCCGGCTCGCGTGCGGCGCGCGCCGCGAGAGCCACCTCTTCCGCGACGTCGGCGAGGCGCTTCGCGACGTCGGCCGCGTCACGGTCGCCGACGGCCGCGATCGCGACGTCGGCGGCGACCACGATGTGCTCGAGGTCGACCTCGGTGGGATCGCCTTTTTTGCCCGGCAAGCGGTCGAGCTGCCCGATGAAGAACGCGCGCAGCCCCTGGGGCACCGTCGCCCCGGCGTACGTCGCGTCGAGCACCGTCCGCGCCGCGTCGTTGATGTCGACGATGCGCTCGCGCGCCGCCGGCCCTCTCACCGACGGCTTCTCTTGCTCCTCGCCGGCGCGCCATTTCAGGAAATCCACGAGCCGGTCACGGAGGCCGACGAGCGCCGTGTATCGCTCGGCCTCCGGCTGCCCGAGATCCGGCGGGAGCAGGATGATGCGCTGGCTCTTCGCCCATTTCGGACCCTCGAGCGGGTCGTTGTCCTTCGCCTCGACCGTGAGCTCGACCGGCAGGAACATGCGCCGCAGAAACGGATCGCGCGATGCGACGACCTGTCCGCCGCGCTCCACCTTGGTCTCCCCGTCGAAGCGGGCGAGCACGCGGCGGTCTTCGCGCGCTCCGGAGCGGAGCACGAGGTCCACCTCCCGCAATCCGTGATCGTCGTGAGCGACCCACTTCACGTCGATCTTCTCGACGTCCACGAGGCGCACGGTGCGTGGCGCTCCGTCGAGCACGACGGTGGGCATCGCGTCGGGGATCATCTCGACGTCGATCGTCTCCTCGTCGTCGACGCGCACGTCGCCGAAGCGCGCCGCGACCCTGAGCGATGCGCTGTCCCGCACCGTGAAGCGCGCCACGACGCCGCCCGAGCCGTCGTCGGCGAACGGCTCTTCGCGAATGCCGTCGGTGAAGACGAGCACGCGCCCGCGCTCGCGCGGCACGCCGCGAACCGTCATGACGGTACCCTTCGGCAACGCGACGCCGATGCCGAACAGGAGCGCGCGCTCGCCCTCGCGCGTGTACCCGGGCGGCTGCGCGGCGACACGCGGTACGGCGAGCCAGCTCATGGTGAGCGGCGCGCGCCCGTGTCGCGCCGCGAGCACGTCGAGGCCCTCGACGACGCGGACCGGACCGACGACGACGCCGATGATCGCCAGGGTGAGCAGCGTGAGGGCCGCTCCGCGGAGCCGCTCCGCGCGCTTTCCCGCCGCGACGCCGACCATCTCGTTCGAGGCGCGGTCGACGATGCGCGTGAAGTGGAGCGCGGCGAGCTCTTCCGAGCCCACCGTCTCGTCGTGCGCGGCCCGCTCGACCAGCGTCAGCGCCCGCAGCGCGCGCTCGCCGAGCACCGGGTCGGTCGCGACGAGGATCCGCTGGATGGCGAGCCGCGTGCTCGCCGCCTCGCGACGCCGTCGCCGCGCCTGCAGAAACTGGAGAACGACCACGCCGACGATGCCGGCGGCCGTCGCCGCGCGTGCCCACGTCGTGCCGACGCGGGCGAGGTGCGCGCCGCCGATGATGGCCGCGACGAAGAGCGCGAGCAGGGCCTGCTCTGCCGCCCCGCTCTCCCGCGTCCGCCAGGCGCGGCGGATCCGATCGACGGGAGACTCCGTGGGCACGGGACGAGCTTAGCGCACGGCGATCGGCTGGGAACCCCGCGGGCCCCGGGTATTCTGGGGAACGGGCCATGGACGCGAGCCGCCTCAAGCGAGTCCTGCTCTCCCTGGCGGAGTCGCCGCTCCGCGTCGGCTGGCTGGAATCCGAGCTCGAGGGGCTCGGAAGCGCCGCCAGCGCCGTTCTCCTGAACGAGATCATGGAACAGAACGAGGCCGCCGATCCGGAAGCTCACGAGGTCCTCCTCACGATCACCCTGGTCCTCGTCCGTACCGACAACCGTGAAGTGGTCGAGGCGCTCCGGCGGGAAGCGAGCGCGCAGAACCTGTTCAGCCTCGAGCGGCTCATACGCCCCGCGCCTCCGCCGAGCATCCACGCGCCGTCGATCGAGGAGCTGCGCATCCCCGACTACGGCACCGGCCGTGAGCTCTCCCTCGGCGAGCGCAAGAGTCTCGCGCGGCGCCCCGATCGGCGCTCCATCGACAAGCTGTGTGTCGATCCACACCCCCTCGTCATCCGTCAGCTCCTCGAGAACCCCAAGATGGTCGAGGACGACGCGATCCGCATTGCCACCATTCGCCCCGCGCGCGCCGCCGCCCTCCGCGAGCTCGTTCAATCGCACCGCTGGCTGAGTCGCCCCAGGGTTCGCATGGCAGTACTTCTCAACCCCGGCTCACCGAGCGAGCTGACGATGCCGCTCCTCGGACTCTGCACACGTGAAGAGCTGCGCGACGTACTGAAGAGCACCGAGACGTCGATCGTGCTCCGCGCAACGGCGCAGGAGCTCGTCGCACGCCGTCCGCCGTTGCCGCGCGAGCCGCCGAAGACGATTCACTGAAAGGCGACGCGCGCGTTCCCGGCGACGTCGCGACGCTCAGCCCTCTTCTTCGCCTTCCCACTGGAGCATGCCGCCGACGGCAATGGCGTACGCGCACTGCTCACAGAGCGGCGGTTCCTCGTAACGCACCTCGTCACCGCGCGTCCAAAGGAAGAGACCCGCGCCGGCGGGAGACCCTGTGATGGATTCGCCGCACGAGTCGCATTTGACGACTTCTTTTTCAGAGTCGTCGTCGGCCAACCGAACGGTTGGGTCTCCGTCGACGTAACGGCGAGTGGGGGTCACGGCGTGAATTATATCGAGAGCGCGCCCTCGATCGAGGCGCGACGGCGAGACATCTCGCGACTCGCGAAGTGTGCTGCATAAATGGGCGACGGACCTGCATTTTTCGACGCATGGCGTCGCCTTGACACGCTTGTCGCCCATAGCTATGAGGCGAGCCTCCAATTCCCGGGGAGAAAGGTCCTGAACGTGAAGATTCTGTGCACGGCGAAGCGTGTTCCGGATCCCGAGATCAAGCTCCGCGTGGCGGGCGACGGCTCGGGGTACGTTAAAGATGGCGTCAAGTGGGTCGTGAACCCCTTCGACGAGATCGCGGTCGAAGAGAGCCTCCGTCTCAAGGAAAAGCACGGCGGTGAAGTCGTCGTCGTCAGCATCGGCCCGGCCGACGCTGCCCAGCAGGTGCGTCAGTGCCTCGCCATGGGTGCCGATCGCGGCGTGCTCGTGAAGCACGACTCGGAGGTCGACTCCGACGCGGCTGCCCGCGCCTTCGCGAAGATCGTCGAGGAAGAGAAGCCCGACCTCGTCATCATGGGCAAGCAGGCCGTCGACTACGACTCGGCCCAGGCAGCGGCGATCCTCGCCGAGCTCCTCGGGTACGGCCAGGCCGCCTACGCGTCCAAGGTCACCGTGAGCGACGACGGCAAGAGCGTCCGCGTCGTGCGTGAGGTCGACGGCGGCCTCGAGACCGTAGACGTCGCGCTCCCCGGCATCGTTACCGCGGATCTCCGCCTGAACGAGCCGCGCTACGCGTCGCTCCCCAGCATCATGAAGGCGAAGAAGAAGCCGCTGAAGGAGACCACCTTCGCGGAGCTCGGCGTCGATGCGACTCCGAAGGTCAAGTCGCTCAAGGTGGCAGAGCCGCCCGCGCGCAAGGCCGGCCAGCTCGTCCCGGACGTCGCCACCCTCGTGAAGAAGCTTCACGAGGAAGCCAAGGTCATCTGAGGAGTACAGAACGATGAAGAACGTCCTTGTCGTTGCGGAGCTCAAGAATGGGCTCCGGAAGATCACTCTCCCCGCGATCACCTTCGCCAAGCAGGCCGCCCAGAAGCTCGGCGGTCAGGTCCACGCTCTCGTCGCCGGTGAAGGCGACGTCTCGGCCGCGGCCGAGGAGCTCAAGAAGTACGGCGTTGCCGTCATCTGGACCGCGTCGTCGCCAGCACTGAAGAACTACACGGCCGAGGGGTTCGCCAAGGCGACCATCAAGGCCGCTGAAGCCGCTCAGGCCGGTATCGTCTGTGCGTCGGCCACGGCCCAGGGCCGTGATTACCTGCCGCGCGTCGCGGCGAGCCTCGGCGCCGGCATGGCGAGCGACATCATCGGCCTCGACGACATCGGCGGGAAGATGGCCTTCAAGCGCCCGATGTTCGCCGGAAACCTGCACCAGTGGGTCGAGATCACCACCGACCGCAAGGTGGTCAGCGTTCGTCCGACGGATTTCGATCCGCCGGCCGCAGGCGCCCCCTCCGGTGAGGTCCGCACGCTCGACGTCGGGATCGATCCCGCGAGCCTGAAGACCAAGTGGGTCGAGTTCGCCGAGGTGAAGTCCGAGCGCCCGGAGCTCGCCGACGCACGCATCGTCGTGTCCGGCGGCCGCGGGACCAAGGGCCCCGAGGGCTACAAGGAGACGGTCGAGGTTCTCGCGGACGCTCTCGGAGCAGCCGTGGGCGCGACTCGCGCGATCGTCGACGCCGGCTGGGTTCCGAACGATTGGCAAGTTGGTCAGACTGGAAAGGTCGTTGCACCGGACCTGTACATCGGCCTCGGCCTCTCCGGCGCAATCCAGCACATCGCCGGCATGGCCGGTTCCAAGGTCATCGTCGCGGTGAACAAGGATCCCGACGCGCCGATCTTCAAGATCTCGGATTACGGCCTGGTCGCCGACCTGTTCAAGGCCGTGCCCGAGCTGCTCGCCGAGATTAAGAAGCTTTCCTGACGCTCCTGCCGTAGAACATGCCTCGATCGGGGGGAGCGCCTTAAAGTGCTTCCCCCGTTTTTTTGAAACCGCGGGCCACCGCACCACGGGGCCCAGCATCGCCTGGAGAATCGATCCATGGAGTGGCTGTACCTGCTGATTGCCGCAGTGCCGGTCGTCGCCGTCGTGAACGTCGCCTTCTTGTTCTTTGGCGACAACGGCTCGGCGCAGCACAAGAACGTGAAGCTCGTCCGTCCGAAGGACTACAACGAGCAAGCCAAGGACGACGGCGTCGAGCGCGAAGCGATGGACGTCGACGTGCTGTTCGTCGGCGCCGGCCCCGCTGGCCTCGCGGGCGCATACCACCTGATGCAGCTCGCGAAGAAGCACGACGCGGCCATCGAGAAGGGCGAGAAGAAGGGCGATAAGCTCGGTGAGCTGAACATCACCGTCGTCGAGAAGTGCTCCGAGATCGGCGCGATGGGCCTGTCCGGCATGGTGCTCGACCCGCAGTCACTGCGTGAGCTCATCCCGGATTTCGAGGCCAAGGGCGCTCCCCTCGACTGCAAGGTGGAGAAGGAGAGCATGCATTTTCTCCTGAGCCCCGAGCTCAGCGTGAAGCTCCCGGTGATGCCGCCGCCGGTCCACGACCACGGCCTCTTCATCGGCAGCCTGTCGAAGCTCGTGCGCTGGCTCGCCGGCCTCTGTGAAGCGGACGGCATCATGCTGTTCCCCGGCTTCGCCGGCGCGTTCATGCAGTACGACGGCGAGAAGGTCACCGGCGTTCGCACGGGTGACAAGGGCATTGGTCACAACGGCGAGAAGAAGCGTAACTTCGAGCCCGGCATCAACCTGAACGCCAAGATCACCGTGCTCACCGAGGGCACGCGCGGCAGCCTCGCACGCGACGCCGTCCGCCACCTGAAGCTCGACGACGGGAAGAACCCGCAGAGCTACTGCCTCGGCGTGAAGGAAGTCATCGAGGTTCCTGCAGGGCAGATGCCGGCGGGTGAGGTCGTGCTCACCGGTGGCTGGCCGCTCGGCGACAAGACGTACGGCGGCTCCTTCATGTACTCGATGAAGGACAACCTGGTGGCGATCGGTCTGATGGTCGGCCTCGACTACACCGATCCGAACACCGATCCGCAGGTGCTCCTCCAGCGCATGAAGATGCACCCCGTCATCCAGAAGTACCTGAAGGGCGGCAAGGTCATCCAGTACGGCGCCAAGACGGTTCCGCTCGGCGGCTGGTTCTCCATGCCGAAGCTCTACGCCGACGGCCTCCTGATCGCGGGCGACGCGGGCGGCATGGTCAACGCAGAGCGTCTCAAGGGCGTTCATCTCGCCATCAAGAGCGGCATGCTCGCCGCCGAGACGGCGTTCGAGGCGCTCGTCGCCAAGGACACGTCCGAGAAGCAGCTCTCGTCCTACCAGAAGAAGCTCGAGGACTCGTGGGCGGGCAAGGAGCTCTGGAAGGCGCGAAACTTCCACGTCAACTTCAAGGACGGCCTCGTCGGCGGCCTCATCCGCAACGGCCTGGCGATCGGTATCGGCCAGTTCATCGGCAAGACGAAGACGCCCGTCGAGAACGACTTCGAGACGAAGCGTCCCCTCGACGAGGTCGGCGGCCTCAAGGACATCAAGGCCGGCATCCCGTACGACGGGAAGCTCTTCATGGACAAGCTGTCCGACGTCTACCTCGCCGGCTCGAAGGGCGAAGAGGATCAGCCGTCGCATCTGCAGGTCCTCAACAAGGACGTCTGCGCGACGGACTGCGCCGAGAACTACGGCAATCCGTGCACGCGCGCGTGCCCCGCGAACGTCTACGAGATGGTCGATGACGAAGGGAAGCCCGGGAAGAAGAAGCTTCACCTCAACCCGACGAACTGCGTCCACTGCAAGACGTGCGACCTCATCGATCCGTACATCAATATCCGCTGGGTCGTACCCGAGGGTGGCGACGGACCGAACTACAGCCAGATGTAGGAACACGCCGCGGTGAGCGGCGCATCGTGAAACGAGGCTCGGGCGCTGACATCGGCGCCCGAGTCGTTTTTTGTGCGCGCAATGATGGAGACGGCGCGGCGCGGAGTGGGGCGCCCGAAGCCGGCCTGGATATCGATGCGTGACATTTGGCGCCGTCGTCCGAACGCCTTCATGCGTAAAACCGGATGGCGCGACCTAGCCCGGCCCTTGCATCGACGACGGCTCATGCTGCAGGAAGTGCCGCTCCGTCAATTCCATGACGCCGATGACTCCTGGTCGCCGCCGACGCATAGTGAACTCGGCGACATGCCCGTCACCGTCGATCAGATCATGACCCGGAAGCTCCTGACCATAGCGTCGGACGCGAGCCTCGAGGACGCGGCGTGGGGCCTCTCCCTGAAGCGGGTGCAAGGTTCGCCGGTCAAGGACGACATGGGCCGCGTCATCGGGATCCTGTCCCGGAACGATGTCGGCGTGATTGCGCGGCTGCCTGGCAATCGCGAGGCGCTCAAGGCGAGCGATGCCATGACACGAGTTCTTTACGCGGTCCGCGTCGGCGACAGCGTGAAGGACGCGGCGCGTCGGTTCGTCGAGACGGGGTGCCACGAGCTGGTCGTGCTCGACGAGAACGAAGAGCTCGTCGGCATCGTCACGCAGACGGACCTCGTACGGCTTCTGTTGCGCGACGATATCGACGTCTGAGGGAGGCGCGTGTGACGCGTCGGCGACGAGCGCCGTTCATCCGGTCACGGCGTGAGGGATCCATTGAGGCAAAGCTCCACGATCGGGGCGATGTGTCCAATCGAGTGCACACTGCTCTCCGTCAAATCGACAGGACACATTCAGTCAGTGTCGACCGCGTTTCGCACAGAACCATCTGAAATGAATGTCAAATAGCGACCATGCACACTTGCAAAGCGCGTTACGCCATGGTGCCCTACAAGTACCAATGGGCGGGAGCGAAGCCAGCGAGCTCGGTCCGGACCGCGGCGGTCGGCTAGAGCGATCGACGGCCGGTCGCGTGCTCTTCGTGGACGACGAGCCCAACGTGCGGTTCGCCTTCCGGCGGCTGCTCATGCGAGATGGCATCGACGCCGACGTCGCCGAGAGCGGCGCCGAGGCGCTCGAGCTGGCGCGTCACTGCCGCTACTCGGTGGTGGTGACGGATCTCTCCATGCCCGGAATGGGGGGCACGATGCTCGTGCAGCACCTGAAGCTGGTGCAGCCCGAGGCGACGTACCTGGCCGTCACTGGCCTGAAGCACGTCGACCCTGAATACAGGAAGGCGCTCGAAGAGGAGCAGCTCAAGGTCTTCCACAAGCCGTGGGACGAAGATCGCCTGATCGCGACGATCCGGCGCTCGATCGAGACCCACGCCGCCCGCGATCTGCTGAAGCCCACGCCGCCGAGCAACCGCGGGGATCTCCACATCCTGCTAGTCGAGGACAACGACGACGACGTCGTGCTTTTCACTCACAAGGTCCAGTCGTCGGAGGGCCTCGCGTGGCGGATCCGGCACGCGGACACCCTCGCCGGCGCCGTCGCGCTCGTCGAGACGGAGCGCTTCGACATCGTCGTCATCGACCCGAACCTGCCCGACGCACACGGCCTCGAAGCGGTGCTGATGATCCAGCGAGCGCTGCCCACGATCCCCCTCCTCGTCCTGACGGGCCTCGAGGACGACTCGGTCGCCGTGAAGGCCGTCCAGGTCGGCGCACAGGATTTCCTCGTCAAGGACGAGACCGACGGCAGCTTGCTCCGTCGCTCGATCCGTTACTCCATCGAGCGCAAGCAGTCCGAGCAGCGCCTCATGCGGATGGCGCTCTACGACCAGCTCACCGGGCTCGCCAACCGGTCTCTCTTCCGGCAGCGCCTCGCCCATGCCGTCGCGCGCACGCGCCGCACGTCGGACTCGTTCGCGGTGATGCTCCTCGACCTCGACCGGTTCAAGGCCGTCAACGACGGGCTCGGCCACGACGCGGGCGACGTGCTCCTGCAGAAGGTCGCCGCGACGCTGCAGATGGCGGTGCGCGAGTCGGACACCGTCGCGCGCCTCGGCGGGGACGAGTTCGCGATCCTGTGCGAGCCGGTCGTCAGCGCGAGCGAAGTGTCGGTGATCGTCTCGCGCATCCTGACCGCGATCTCCGAACCGTACGATCTCGGGGAAGAAGAGATCGGCGTCACGACGAGCATCGGCGTCGCGCTCTATCCCGATGCCGGAGACAGCGTCGACGTGCTCCTCAAGTCCGCCGACGCCGCGATGTACGTCGCGAAAGAGCAGGGCCGAAACGGCTTCCACGTCCTCAGCCGGCGCGAGCCGGACGCGGGACGCGCGCGACTCCGTCTCGAGAAGGAGCTCCGCTCCGCCGTCCACAACCACGAGCTCTCGCTCTATTACCAGCCGCAGGTCACGCCCTCGGGAGAGCTCATCGGCGCAGAGGCGCTCCTCCGCTGGGATCGCGGCGATCGAAAGCCGGTGTCGGCGGCGCCGCTCGTCACCATGCTCGAAGACACCGGTTTGATGAACGGCGTCGGTGAGTGGGTGATCCGCGAAGCGTGCGCGCAGTTCAGCCGCTGGTCGGGCCATCTCAGCCGTATGTCGGTGAACCTTTCGGCACGTCAGCTGGCGCGCAACGGGTTCGACGAGCACGTGCTCGCGGTGCTCGTGGACACCGGCATGGAGCCCTGGCAGCTCGAGCTCGAGATCACCGAGGGCATGCTCATGAAGAGCGGCGGCCGCTCCGAGCACGCGCTCCGACGGCTGCGAGCGGCCGGCGTGCGCATCGCCCTCGACGACTTCGGGACGGGCTACTCGTCGCTCTCGTACCTGCGCCGCTTTCCGATCGACGCGCTCAAGATAGATCACAGCTTCGTCGCGGATCTGCCGCACGACGAGTCCGCGCAATCGGTGATCCGCGCCATCATCGCGATGGGGCACAGCCTGGCGCTCACCGTCGTCGCCGAGGGCGTCGAGACGTACGAGCAGCAACACTGGCTCGTCGACGTCGGGTGCGACCTTCTCCAGGGCTTCTTCGACGGCCCTCCCGCACCCCCCGACAGCGACGAGTGGCGGCGGCGAACGACGCCGGTACCCGCCGCCGCGCCGTCGATCCGATAAGACCGAGTCGACGTCGCTACGAGTCGACGTCGCTACGAGTCGTTCAGCGACTGAGCCACCACGCCATGAGCGCGGCGAACACCGCGACGGCGATGAGGAGCCACGGCATGCGCTGCCCTGCGCGCGCGTCTCTTTCGACACCGACGAGCTCCGGCGTGACGGGTGGAGGCGGCACGCTCGGCCCGGGGAGCCGAGAAACGCCCGTGGAGAGCTCGTCACCGCTGCGGATCGTGAGGAGCAGATTGCCGCGCGGAAGCCCGCTCTCCGCCGGCGGGGGACCGCCACGTTCGGGTATGCGCAGCAGGACGGCGCGCGGCGCGGCGCTGTCGGCGTTCGCCTTCGGCAACGTCACCTCGACGGACTCCGGCGGATCTTTCCGCCCTCTGATGGAGACCGCGCCGGCGCGGTCGCACGCGTCGCAGCCGCCACCGCCGCACGCGGCGCACGCGAGATTCCGCGGCACGTCGACCTCGAGCGTCGCGCCCTCGACGATGAAGCTCGCCGGCACGGTCACGTGGAGTTGCACGTCCGGCCCGCGCGGACGGTCCTTCGATGCGACGACTCGCGCCAGCACCTTCCCGCTCATGAACCCCAATCAGAGCACGAATACGAGCTCGCGTGTGTCCTCGGCGCGCACCAGCGCGACCTCCGTCGCGTAAGTCTTCGGGCCGATGCGGGCGCCGAGTGTGACACGAATGGGAACGTCCTCGTCCTCGAGCCGTTCCAGGCGGATCTTCACGCGGTACGGACCGCGTTTCGCCTCTTCGCGATCGAGATAAACGTTCTCGTAGTTCTTCCCGCCGCAGTCCTGCTTACGGCCCGGGCAATCCCGGTCCTTGACCAGACCGGTACCCGTCTTCCGCCCCACCTCGGCGAGCTCTCCGCGCGGATCCGTCACGAGCAGGTCGACGTCCGCGGTGGGTGCGTCCCACGCGATGACGAACTGCACGAGCCCACTCGGCACGCCACACCCCTCGTCGATCAGCCCGTTGCAGTTGTCGTCGCGTGCGTCGAAGCAGCGCTCGGGGCCGCTCGGCACGCACGCCTCGTCGGGTGCGCTCACCATCGCGCTCGCCTCCCCCGTCGTCACGGGAGAGGCTGCGTTCCGTCCGGAGCAAGCACATACACACCCCACGAGGAGGGTGGCCGCGGCTGCTCGCGTGCCCAGCATGGGCCCAAGCTTACTGCGAGGCGGACTTGGAGCTGTCCTCTTCCGGCATTTTCACGCCGGCGACGACCTTCGGGTTCATGAGCTCGTGATAGGCGTCGCTCGCGAGCTTGCCCGTCTCACCCGGCGCGTCGCGGAGCGCCAGGAGCGCCCCCTGCTCCTTCATGAAACGAAGGGTGCGGATCGACGCGGCACGCTTCACGGCGTCATCGCCCTTGGCCATGTCGAGGAGCTTGTGGCGAAGCACGACACGGGTGAACGAGTGCGGACCGTTGTCGAAGTCGAGGTTCTCGAACTGGCGCGTCAGGAGCACCGACGCCCAGCCCTGGGGAATGTCCTTGATCTCGACCTTGCCGATCGCCTCGGCGTTGTCGACGAAGCGGAAGATGTGGTTATGCGCCAGATCTTCCGTCGACCAGTAGCCGAACGATTTGTACCAGAGGTCCTGGAGCTCATCGAGCGCCTCCTTCGGCTTGTCGGACCACATGGCGACCGCGCGCGCGGCCGTGTCGGTGTTGCCGCCGAGGATGAGCGCGAGGGTCGCGTCCACCATGAGCTGCTCGTCCTTCATCATGTCGAAGAGCTTCGCCTCGATGCCGGCGTCGAAGCCGGCCTTGCCGATCGCGCGAGCCGCCTGGTGACGGGTGCCCATCGACGAGCTCGGCTTGAGGAGCTCCATGATGGCGGCCGCGGTGCCGGGGACGGGCCGCGTGATGAGCGTCTCGAGGAAGCACATACGACGGAACTCGTCCTTGGGGTCGCCGCCCGCGTACTTGTCGATCTTCTTCGCGACGGTGACCATGTCGTCGGCGTCGCCGGTCCAGGCGAGGGCGCCGCAGGCTTCCATGCGCGACTGCTCGTTCTCTTTGGGCTCTTCGATGTAGTCGAAGAGCGGCTTCACGGCCTTGTGATCGCCCCACTCCGAGAGCCCCTGCGCGGCGCCCACGCCGACTGCGCGGAGCGTCATGCCGAGGATGGCGAGACCGCCGCTCATGAGGCCGTCCATGGTGACGTCGAGCTTCGGGTCGCGGCGCGTGAGCGACTTGATGAGGACCGGATACATCGACGGATCCTTCATCATGCCGACGTAGCGGAGTGCGCTCTGCGCGATGACCCACTCCTCGGGCATCGGCGGCTGCTGTCCCTCGAGCGGGAGACCCTTCGCGGGGTTCGCCCACTTGCGCATCGCCGCGATGTCTTTCTTCGACTCCATCGTCGCGAGCGCGCGCATCCCGTTCGCGTGCGGCGAGGGCATCTCGTGGATCCAGAAGATGACGGCGTCCTCCGCCTGGTCGCGGATCTCGGCGCGCTTGTCGGGGTACATCGAAGCGAGATCGGCGATCATGCGGCAAGCAACGACGCGCTCGTTGTTGTTACGCTTCACCATCATCTCGTAGTCGGTATCGTCGCTGTAGATCTTTTGCTCGTCCATGCGGAGACGGCGCGCGAGCGTCGGCACCGCGCGAACGTCGCCGATCTCGGCCATGGCGAAGGCCGCGAACGTCTCCCAGTGGATGTTCGGCTTCTTGCCGATGTACCCGAGGAGCGCGTCTCCACCGCGGGGATCGGAGAGCTTCCTGATCATGTTGAAGACCTGATCGTCGCGGTGCCACTCCTTGGCGCGATCCTCGGTCGGGATGCTGTCGATCGAGACGACGAGCCCCTCGGTGCCGACGCCGTCACGCAGCGCCTCGAGGTACTTGGTGCGGCTGTCGTTGTCGGCGCCCTTGAGCTTCTCGAGGAGCGGCGTGCGCGCGCGCTGATCGCCGATCTTGCCGAGGCCGGGGGCTGCTTGCCGCGAGATCTCCGGATCGTCGTCGCCGAGCAGCTTGATGAGGGCGTCGGTGTACTTCGCTTCGGCGTGACGCGAGAGGACCGTCGCGACGAGCTGCCTGACGGCAGGGCTCGGATCGCCGGCCATGTTCGAGAGCTCGTCCAGACCGATGAGATCGACGAGCTTGTTCGGATCGAACGCGAAGGCGCCGTCGAGCTTCCGGACCTGCGCCAGGTGACCTGCGCGGTACTCTTCGAGCACCGTCTTGAGCGCGCCCTTCTCGCCGAGCTCGACGAGGGCCCACGCAATCTGCGGCTTCGACTCTTGCTTCGACTCGGCGAGTGCCTTGAGCAGCACCGGCTTCGCGGAGTCGGCGGCGGGAGAGCCGTACTCGAACAGCGCGGTCGCGGCCTGCGCGCGCACGGACTGATCGGGATCGGACAGCGCCTGTGTGGACAGCGCGACGCCCTGCGGGTCGGCGGCCCAGGCCAGGTGCTTCAGCGCCTCTTGCTTCAGGTACGAGCTCTGCGACGTGGCGAGCTCTCGCCAGCGCGGCACCTGCTCCGCCGTCGGAAGCACGAGCAACTCCTTCTTGATCTGCGCGGCCTTCTCGACCGGGATCTTCTTCTCGTCCTGCTTCACGCCGATGAGGAAGAAGGCGGCGGCTCCCGCCACGGCGAGGATGCCGACGATCACGGCGATCGGCTTGATGGCGCCCTTCTTGAAGTTACCGTCGCCGGAACCGTATCCTCCGCCGCCGTAGCCTCCACCCGCCGGCATGCCGCCCCCACTGGGGCCACCGACGTCGTCGTCGGGGGGCCATTTGGCCGCATGGACGAGGGGCGGACGTGGCCGCGAGGATATGTTCGGGCGATTCGGTTCCAGCATGGTGCCTCCACCGGAGAACGAGTCTCGGCTTCGCGAGAGCGTGACCTTATCTCATGGAACCGTAAACAGGGAGCTCACGACGGTTCGTTCGCACGCTCGCCGCCGTACCCGGAACGGCGATGAAAAACTGTGGCGAGGCTGCACGTCGCGTTACGATGGTGGCTCGTGACGGAGACCCGAATGCCGGAGCGCGCCTGGGTCCGTCCCATAGCGATCGCCGTACTCACGACGGCGTTCGTCACGGCGCTCTCTTACGGAGTTCCCGCCGATCACGCCGCCAGCGCGGTCGGCCTGGCGTTCCTCGGCGTCACTTATTTCCTTTGCCTTCGTGACACGGGCGTCGACGGCGCGACGCGCTACGGCCTGTCACTCGGCGGCTTGCTCGACCCGGAGCCGATCGACTGGGGCAAACTTTCGCGGAGCGCTGCGTCGGAGCTCGGGTTCGCCCTCGCGATCGCCGCCGTCGTGTTCCCTCCCTTCTGGGTCGCCTTTCGTTACTGGTGGTCGCCGGTCCTGCCGTTCCGGCCCGCGCCGCTCGCCGCGCTCTCCCAGGACGTGCTCGGGCAGTGGCTCGTCATCGCGCTGCCCGAGGAGGCCTTCTACAGAGGGTATCTCCAGACGCGTCTCGAAGAGGTGTGGACGCCGCGGCTCCGCGTGTTCGGCACGCTCGTCGGACCGGGGCTGCTCGTCACGAGCGTCGTGTTCGCGCTCGGTCACGTCGCGACGGAGTTTCATCCGAACCGTCTCTCGGTGTTCTTCCCGTCACTGCTCTTCGGCTGGATGCGCACGCGACGTCGCGGGATCGGCGCTCCGGCCGCCTTCCACGCGCTCTGTAACCTCTTTGCGTCGTACCTCGCGCGGAGCTACGGTCTCGGCGTCTGATGCTCATCAAGGCACTCTTTCTGCCGATCGTCGCGCGCGCCCTCGCAGAGGACCTCGACGGCGGCGATATCACGACCGAAGCGACGGTGGACGCGAGCACGCTCGCGACGGCGAACGCCGCGGCCCGCAGCGAGCTCGTCGTGTGCGGCGGCGACGTCTTTCGCGCCGTCTACGCCGAGGTGGATCCGTCGCTCGAGGTGGTGACCGTCATGGCCGACGGCACCGTCGCGCGCGCCGGCGACGCCCTCTGGACGGTCCGCGGGAGCGCGCGGAGCATCCTCATGGGCGAGCGCACGGCGCTGAACTTCGTGCAGCGCATGACGGGCATCGCGACGCTCGCGCGCCGCTACGTGGCGGCGGTCCCCGCTGGCGGCAAGACGCGCATCGTCGATACGCGCAAGACGACTCCCGGGCTCAGGATGCTCGAGCGCTACGCCGTTCGCACCGGCGGCGCGCACAATCACCGCGACATGCTCGGCTCCGCCGTCCTCATCAAGGACAACCATATCGCCACTGCCGGCGGCATCACCGAGGCCGTCACCCGCGCGCGTCAGCGAGCGCCGCACACGTCGAAGGTGGAGATCGAGGTCGAGTCGCTCGCCGATCTCGACCTTGCGCTGGCAGCGGGCGCAGACATCGTGCTGCTCGACAATTTTTTCCCCGGTGACATCGACGCCGCCGTCGCGCGCGCCAGGGGCCGCGCCATCGTCGAGGTGTCCGGCGGCATCACCCTGGAACGCATCGCCGTCCTCGCGAAGGCCGGCGTCGACGTCATCAGCGTGGGCGCACTGACGCACTCGGCACCGGCCGCCGACATCGGGCTGGACATCGCGACGTGAGCGACCTGCGCGACGCGGGGACCTTCGACGCGGCGCTCTTCGAGGCACGTCGCTCGGCCCTCGGCGCTCGATTCGGCGCGCCGCTCACGACGCTGCGCGAGACGGGCTCGACCAACGACGACGCATTCGTCGCGGCGAAGAACGGCGCGCCGCACGGAGCCGTGTTCGTCGCGGACGCGCAGAAGAGCGGGCGCGGCCGGCGCGGAAGCACCTGGACCTCGCCACCCGGTGAGAATCTGACGTTTTCCGTCCTCCTCCGTCCGTCGCTTCCCGCCGAGCGCGTGAGCGTCATTGCCCTCGTCGCGGGACTCGCGGTGCGCGCCGCAGCGGCCGCCCGCGTTCCGGAACCAGTGCTCATCAAGTGGCCGAACGATGTGCTGTCCTGCGAGCGCAAGCTCGCGGGTATCCTCGTCGAGAGCCGGCTGAGCGGCGCCGACGTCGAGGCCGTCGTCGTCGGTGTCGGCGTCAACGCGGCGATGCGCGATCTTCCGGCGGACATCGCCTCAATCGCGACGTCCCTCGCGCTCCTCGGCGATCCGTCTCCGCGTCGCGAACCACTCCTCGCAGAGCTCCTCGCCGGTTTCGAGGAACGACTCGGTCGCTTCGAGCGCGCCGGCCTTCAGGCGCTGCTCGTCGAGCTGAACGAGCACGACGGTCTACGCGGCAAGTCTCTCAAGGTCGGGGACGTGAAGGGCGAAGGGTGCGGCATCGGCGCGGAGGGCGCGCTCCTTCTTCGCGACGCCGCGGGCGTCGTTCACCGCGTGACGTCGGGCACCGTCGAGCGCCTCTGAGTCACGGCCGAGGGCGCGTCCCCAGCGCGTCCTCACGCGGCCCGCGCGGGTGTACGCGGCGTCGTCTCGGTCTTGCGCGGCTTCGGCACGAGCCGGCGCGGTTGATCGATGCGACGGCGCTCGGGACGGACCACCTCGTGCGGCGGAGCAACGACGGGCGCGTCGTTCTGCTCGGTGGCCAGCGACTCTTGCAGCATGCGGCGCGCGCGGAAGAGCCGGCTCATCACCGTACCCACCGGGATGCCGAGGACGTCCGCGGCTTCGCGATACGAGTGGTCGCGCAGATCGACGAGCTCGACCACGCCGCGAAAGCGCTCCGGCAAGGCGATGTAGGCCGCGTGCATGTTCTCGGAGACGCAGTTCAGCACCGGCGCGGCCGTCATGCGCGACGTGAGCGTCGGATCGCTCGTGAAGCGCTCGAGCGCACGGCGCTCGCGAACGCGACGGCGACAGCGCGAGATGAAGACGCTCTGCAGGATCTGCTGCATCCACGCGCGCAGGTTGGTGCCGCGCTGGAACGTCGACTCGAACCTGAGTGCGCGAACGACGGTCTCTTGCAGGAGATCGTCTGCGTCGGGACGCGAGCGGGTCAGACGGAGGGCCCGCGCTTCGAGCGCCGGCAAGACCTGGGAGATCGACGCGCGCAGGTCCTTCGAAGCGACGTCGCTGGTGGACTCGGTGAGCTGCATGACTGGCTCTCTTCGCAAGCCCTGTGCCACCGCCGGAACCCCGGAAATGCCGCAAATAAGGCCCTTCTCGCGCGTCCGCCCGGACGCGGGCGCGTGTCAAACTGGCAGCGAACCCAGGCCGCCTGTCAGCGCGGCAACCGCGCCGGGGATGCCGTCCGCGAGCTCGTGCGCGAGGAGACCGCGGTCGGCGCCGTGCCGCTTCACCCACTGCTCGCCCGACAACCCGTGTAGATAAGCGGCCACCGACGCGGCGCGCCGAGGGTCGCCGAGGGCCGCGAAATGAGCGCCCAGCACGCCGGAAAGGACGTCTCCCGCGCCGGCGGTCGCCATCGCGGGCGTCCCGGACGGGTTCACGACGGTGAGCGCACCTGGTGAGCCGATGAGGGTGCGCGCGCCCTTGAGGAGCACCGTCGCGCCCGACGTCTCCACCGCGCGCGTCACTGCGCCGAAGCGGTCCGCTTCCACTTCACGCGTCGTGATGCCGAGCAGGCGCGCCATCTCGCCGGGGTGCGGCGTGAGGACGAGCCGCCCCTTTGCGCCGCGGAGCTCCGCGAGACGGCCGGCGAGGTGCGTCAGACCGTCAGCGTCGATGACGACGGGGCCGTCGTGCCGGAGCGCGACGTGGTCGACGGCCTTGCGCGCGGCCTCGTCGTGACCGAGGCCCGGGCCGATCACGACGGCGCTCGCACCGTCGAGGAGCTTCGCGAGCGACTCCTCGACGTGGGCGGGGTCGATGCGCGCCGTCATCTCTTCGAGCACGCGACGGTCGATGGCGTCGGCCGCGTCCGGGAACGTCGCGATGGTGACGAGTCCCGCGCCGCTGCGCAACGCGCCGCGCGCGACGAGCAACGCCGCGCCCGTCTTGCCCGCCGACCCTGCGACACACACGACGCGACCGGCAGAGCCCTTGTGCGTCGCGACGCCGCGCGGACGGAGCCACGCCGCGACGTCGCTCGGCTCGAGCAGCTCGGCGCTCGCACCGACCGCGACGTGGAGAGAATCGGGGACGCCGATGTCGACGACGGTGACGCGCCCGGCCCGCTCCGCGCCCGAGGACGTCTCGAGGCCGAGCTTGCCGAACGCGAACGTCACGGTGTCGCGCGCGCGGAGCTCGGGCCCCTGGGCCTGCCCGGTGTTCGCGTCCATGCCGGAAGGAACGTCGAGCGCGACGAGCCGGTCGTGCGCGACGTCCATCGCCTGGATCAAGGTCGCGAAAAACCCCTTCACTTCCCGATCGAGCCCGGTGCCGAGCAGTGCATCGACCACCACGCTGGCCGCTTCTATCTCGGCGCGGATCATGGCGAGATCGCCCTCGACGACGTAGCCGATGCTTCCGCCGACGCCGACCCAGGCGTCGTGATTGACGAGCGCGTCGCCCTTGAGCTTCTCCCGCGTCGCGGCGAGGAGCACGCGCACGGCGTGACCGCGGACCGAGAGCCGTCGCGCAACGACGAACCCGTCTCCGCCATTGTTGCCCGCGCCGGCGATGACCACGACCCGCCCCGGCTTCGTAGCGAGCAGGCCCTCGATGACGTCGGCGGCGCCGCGCCCCGCGTTCTCCATGAGGACGATGCTCGGGACCTTGCACACCTCGACGGCGTGCTGGTCGATCTTGCGAACCTGCTCGCGGGACAGAATCGGTTTCATCGCTCCGCTCTGCCCCGTCCCTTTCTCGTTCGGCCCGGCGCCCTTTACTGGTCGCTCGTGAATTCCCAGTCGTAACCGAGGAGTTCGGCCTTCGGCGTCGAGAGTGACTCGCCGTTCGGCCCGTCTCTCCGGACCACGATGGTGTGACGGGTCGCCGTGTCCTCGCTCTCGCGGGCGACGACGTTGATGACGTTCACGCCGGGGTTCAGCGCGACGTCGAGGCCGAAGCCGAGCTTCGTCGGCTCGTTGCTCTTCTTGTTCGACTGGTAGAAAACCTTGCGCGCGCCGACGAACACGTAGGCGTCGAGCACCTGGTCCTGGTCGTGCGCGGTGCCCTCGATGCGGACATGGTCGTCACGCGACGCGAGCTTGGACGGCGCGACCTCGAGGAGCGGCGGAGAGCGCCCGAGGATCGGCTCGAACACGAGCTTGCCCTTGCGCCCCGCCGCGGCGGTCAGCCCCGGCGTCTCGACGAAGCCGAAGCGTGTGCCGCCGAGGTTCACCTTGGTGAAGTCGCCGTACTTGCCGACGACGTCCACGATGGACCCCTTCTTGATCTCGCCGACGACGCGCGCGGCGGCGAGCGGCTGACCACGCACCTTGACGGGCGCGTCGACGGCGAGCGAGTCGTGCGCCGCCTCGATCGTCCATCCGGTGCTCGCCACGGGGAGGCTCACCTTCTCGCTCGACACGACGCCGAGATCGCGGTCGGCAACGCTGAGCTCCACCTTGACCAGGTTGTCCTTGAGACCGTCGAGGACGTCGAAGGTGAACGCCACCTGGCGGGTGTCGCCCGGGTTCATGTTCGAGACGTCGAAGCGGCCATTGTGGAGGAGCAGGCCGTCACCCGTCAGGTTGCGGAGATTGGCCTGCGTCTCGTACGAGCGCCCGGGTCCGACGTTCTTCACGGTGAGGTACATTGTCGAGCCCTCGCCTCGAGCGACCTGGCCGTCCCCGTTGCCGGGCCGGTCGTCCACGACCTGGTACGTGTACGCGAAGAGCGGCTGCGGCAGGCTCTTCAGCGTCGGACGTAGCTCGGCGTCGACGGGCGGCTCGCCGCCCTCGGCGCTGAAGCGCACCTTGACGACGTCCTGGCGCGTGACGGCGTTCATCGGCAAGCGGCACACGCGCTGCGCGTCGTTCGGGACGGGCGCCGAAGAGCCCGGCTTGTGCCCCTCCGCCTCGCACCAGCCGAGCGGCGCCTTCGCCGTCGCGGTCTTGCCCGGATCGATCCGGCCGAAGAGCAGCTCCTTCTCGTCGTAGTAGCCGCTGTCGCTCTTGGTGACCGCGCGGAGCTGGTAGATGGGCAGCGTCGACTTGTTCGTCACTGCGACGCGGAGCTGCATCGGCTGGCCCGCCGTGACGGTGTCGCCCGGGCGATCCGTCGTGACCGCGACCTCGTAGTCGGCCGCCTTCGGTCCCGTCTTCAAGCCCTTTGGCGGGCTCTCCCAGTCGATCCCGAGCTTCTTCAGGTCCTCGGAGAGCGACGCCATCTCGGTGGTCTGCGTCTTCTCGACGAAGCCGCGCGCCGATTGCACCTCGTCTTGCCGGCGCCCTTGCGGGAGCTGTCCGACGAGATCACGTGCGAAGCGCGTCGGGAAATCGAGCCGGAACTCGTCGTCGGTGTCGCCGCCGCGGTCGAGCTGCTCGAGCCGCTCGGCGAGGGGGAAGTTGTACCGGAGCGTCATGTACGGCTGCTCCGACGCGGTCGCGGAGTTCGCGAGGCTCTTCATCAGGTCGCGCTCGCGCGGACGGTGCTCGGAGCGGAACAGGTCCATCTCGAGCGGGTCGGCGGTCATGCGATCGAGCTCGATGTCCGGTGTCACGCCGACGCCCTGGATCGAGACGTCACCCGGCGTGAGATACTGCGCGATGGTGAGCTTCAGCGCCGCGCCGCCGGCGATGCGCGGGAAGACGAGCTGCACGCTGCCCTTGCCGAAGGACGTCTCGCCGATGATGACCGAGCGGTCGAGGTTCTTGAGCGCGCCGGCAACGATCTCGCTCGCGCTCGCGCTCGAGGCGTTCACGATGGTGACGATGGGATACGGCGGCTCGGTGCCGCGACGCTGCGCGACCTTCTCGTCACGCGGCTCGGTGCCGCCCACCGTCGCGACGATGACGCCACGCTCGAGGAAGCGATCGGCGACCTTTGCCGCCTGGTCGAGGAGACCGCCGGGGTTGTCGCGCAGATCGAAGACCAGGCCCTTGATCTTCTGCTTCTTCCCGAGGTTCTCGAGGGCCTGATCGAGCTCGTCGGCGGTGCTCGACTGGAACTGCTTGATGCGGATGTAGCCGATACCGGGCGCGAGCGAGCGCGAGTCGACCGACTCGATGTTGATCTCCTCGCGGACCAGCTCGAACGGCTTCGCGTTGGACCAGCCGCCGTCCCCGTCGCGGTGCACCCAGATGGTGACCTTCGACCCGGGCTTGCCGCGCAGGCGATCCACCGCGTCGTCGAGCGGCATGTTCAGCGTCGACTCGTTGTTGATCTTGGTGATCCGGTCGAGGCGCTTCAGACCGGAGCGACCCGCGGGGGTGCCCGGCATGGGCCGCATGATGGTGAGCTGCTGATCGCGGATCGAGATGACGATGCCGAGACCACCGAAGTGGCCGGACGTCGACAGGTTCATCTCCTCGAACGCCTCGGGGCTCAGGAAGACGCTGTGCGGATCGAGGGTGCGCAGCATGCCGTTGCACGCGGCGTACTCGACCTCGCGCAGATCGACCTCGCTGTCTTTCAGGTGCGACTGCAGGAACGCGAACACCTCGCGGAGGCGCGCGGACACGTCCCAGGGGCCCTGCACGTTGTCGACGCGGAACTCGCGCTCGTCGGCGTCGACGCGAACCTTCAGCGTGGGGGAGCGCTCGTCGTGGAGCACGATGACCTGCGCCACCTCTTGCTGGACCTGGTCGAGCGCGGAGAGGAACATCTGCCGCGGCTTCACGCGCGCGGGGTCGACGTACTTCTTCCGGATCAGGTCGAGCGTCTCGTTGACGGCGGAGAGACGGGTCAGATCGTAGGCGGCCTTGTCGGCGCCCGGCGCGGTCACGGCGTGCGCGGCGCCGAGCCCCTTCCACAGGCCCCCGGTGCCGAAATGCAGCGCGAGATTTGCGGCGAGCGCGAAGACGCCCAGTACGAAAACCGTGCGGATCAGGCGCTCGATCAGTCGCATTGTCCGTCGAGTATAGGTCGGCGCGGGCCGAAGAACACGTCTACTCGGGGCCGAGATGCCCCGCCGTGCCGACGGCAGCGCCGGTGCCGGCGCTCCCATTTCGGAGCGGTGACGGCGAGGCCGCTTCGGTCGCCCGCGGCTCGACCGGGTCCTTCACCTCGACGGGCTGAATCTTTTCATCGCGCTGAATCGAGTAACGAACCAGCGCCCGGAGGGCCTTGTTCCGCTCGACGTTGCCGAGAAGCAGCTTGACGTCCTCGTAGACCGACGGATCGACCATGAGGGCGCCGATGGTGCCCTTGCCGGCCCGGATGCCCTCCATGATTTCGCGCGCGTCGGCGGTGATCTTGTTGAGGTCACCGATGAGCTGCTGCGTCTGGTCGTCCCCGTAGAGCACGCTCTTCGCGAGGCCGTTGCCGTTGCGCACCGCCTCGAGCGTCGTCGCGAGCTCACCCGCGGCGTGACCGATCTGTGCGACGGCCTGGCTCGGGCCGTCTCCATACACGACGTCGTGTACGAAGCCGGGACCGTTGTTGACGCGCGCTACCGTGGTCCGCACTCCACCGAGCACGCCGTCGAGCTCCCCGGAGGCACGCTCGAGGTTCGCCACGGCGTTCGAGATGCGCTTCGACTCTGCCGGATCATGGAAGAGCTTTCCGATGTAGCCGTCCCCCTGATCGACCGACTTCAGGATGTGGCTGATCGACGCCACCGTGGAGCGGATGTCCTCACGCAGCGCGGGGTCGGCGAGGGTGTCGGTCGTCTTCTGCAGGTTCGTCATCACCGAGTCGGCCTTCTCGCTGATCGCGGCGAGGCGGTCGGTGAGCGCAGACAGATCGGTAGGCGCCTCACTCGGGATCGTCGCACCGGCCTCGATGGCGGCCTTGTCGGGGCTGCCGACCTTGATGACGACCATCTTGTCGCCGAGCAGGCCCTTGTTCCCGATGGTGGCGGTGCTGTCGGAGCGGATGCGACGCGCCTCTGCCCTGACGATGTCCATCGTCACGCGCAGGTGGCTGTCCTTCGGATCGTCGCCGTATGCGACGGCCTGGACCTGCCCGACGTCGACACCGCCCATGCGCACCGGCGAGCCGCGCGTGAGCCCCTGAACGTCCTCGAAGACTACGTAGTAGCGGTCTTTTTTGGCAAAGGCGCGCCGTTCGTCGCCAATCAGGAAGATGACCAGCCCTGCTACGACCAATCCGGCAGCAACGAACGCACCGACCTTCACCTCACGAGACAGAGCCACGACGCAAACCTATAGCACCGAAGGCCGAAATGGGACGGCTCGGGACCGCGGTGGCGCGCGAAAATAGCCGCCGGGGCGTTTGGCCGCGCGACACTTCTCGAAGCATCCGGTGCGAGCGCAATGGCTAACCCGGAACGGCCTGGCCTTGTCAGCCTCGCAACGGCTAAAACCATATGTCTGAGCCGGCGAAACGCAGTCGTTTACTGGGTTGCCATCGCAGCGCTCATGGCCCTCGGCCTCTATGTGAGGAGGGAAGCGCTGTGGGCTGGCTTCGTCGCGGACGACTACGCGCAGCTCGGAATGCTCGACGGGACTTACCCCGTTCCGCGGAAGCCCTACAACCTGTTCAGCTTCTCGGACGGGACGGCTTCCGAGGGGTTTCGGCTGATCCGGGCCGGGTTTTATCCGTGGTGGGCGGATCCGCAAGTACGGCTCGTGATGCTGCGACCGCTCGCGAGCCTGATGATCACGCTCGATCATCGTCTCTTCGGCAGCGACGCGTTTCTCTACCACCTGCACTCGGCGTTCTGGTGGTTCGTCATGCTCGGTGTGACCGCAGCGTTCTTCCGGAAGATGCTCCCGCCGGTCGTCGCGGTGCTCGCGTTTGCGCTGCTCGCCTTCGACGAGGCGCATTCCATCGCTCTCACCTGGATCTGTAACCGCGCCGCGTTCATCTCCATCGCGTTCTCGATCGCCGCCCTCTACCGCTACGTCGAGAATCGGCGTTCCGGGAGCACGCGCTGGCCGGTGTCGGCCGTCGTCCTCTACGCGGTTGCGTTCGGGTTCGGTGAGTACTCGGTGTGCTTGCTCGCGTACCTGTTCGCGTTCGAGCTCTGCGAGAGCCACGAACCGTGGAAGGCGCGGCTCCGCGCACTCGCGCCGATGCTCGTGCCGGCCTTGATTTTTTTGTGTCTGCGCGCCGCGGTGGGCGCGACGGTCCGTCGCTCGGGCGTCTACGTCGATCCCGTGGGGGAGCCGCTCGACTTCTTCAAGGCCGTCGTGATCCGGGTGCCGGTCTTCATCGGTGATCTCGCGCTCGCGGTCCCGTCCGAGTACTGGACGTTCGGCATGCCGTGGACGTTCGCGTGGGCGATGCTCGGCTGGGTGCCCGTGCGCTGGGTGCACGATCCCGAGCCGTGGCGCATGGTGCAGTTCTGCATCGGCCTGGGCGCGACGGCGCTGCTCCTCGTCGTCGCCCGTTACACGCTGCGGAAGCGACCGCCCGCGAACGTCGCGTGGCTCCTCGTCGGGAGCCTGCTCTCGCTCGTGCCGGTGTGCGGCTCGTATCCGTCGAGCCGGCTTCTGCTGACGTCACTTCTCGGCTTCACGCCGCTCGTCGCGTCGTTCGTCGTGCGCGGCCTGACAGCGCTCCGGCAAAAGCTCCGCGTGCGTCCGTTCTACGCGCTCACCGCGGGCTCTGCCGCCCTCGGCGTGGCCGTCTACCAGTTCGTCATGAGCATCTTCTGGCAGCGCCTCGAGCTCACCGGGATGCTCGACGGAACCATGCGCGTCCGCGACGCGATCCTCCACATGCCGGTCGACGACGCCGCGTTCCCGAATCAGGACCTGGTGCTGCTCACATCCCTCGAGGGCGGAACGAGCATGTATCTGCCGCTCACACGCTTGCGCTACGGCAAGACCGCGCCGCGGTCGTGCCTCTTCCTGTCGTATCTCATCGCGCCCTACGACCTCGAGCGAATCGCGCCGAACGCCTTCAGCATCCGCTTCAGGGGAGAGGACGCCTTGCTCGGCAGCGCCGCGGAGCAGCTCCTCAGGAGCCCGCATCACCCGTTCCACAAGAACGACGTGGTCGACGTCGGGTGGTGGCGCATCACCATCCTCGACACGTTCGAGGACAAGCCGCAGTACCTCCGGGTCGAGTTCGATCGCCCGCTCGAGGATCGGTCGCTGCTCTTCATGGCGCTCACTCCGGACGGATACCGCACTGTCGGGTTACCCCCGATCGGGGGCAAGCTCGTCATCTTGCCGGCCGCGCTCCCGAAGCTCACCGAGGTTCCCGCCGTGAGGCAGGCGTCGTGACCGACGACGAGGAGTGTCCCGGCTCGATCGGTGCCGGCATCGGGCTCACGAGCCTCGCGCTGATGCACACCCAGATCGTGCTCACGCGAATCTTCTCGGTCGTCGTCTGGTACCACTTCGCGTTCTTCGCGATCTCGGTCGCGCTGCTCGGCCTGTCCGCGTCTGCGATCGTCGTCCATGCGTTCGGCGCGCGCGTTCTCGGCGCGCGAACGCCGCGGCTTCTGTCCCTCGCCGCGCTCGTGTTCGGGGCGAGCGTGCTCCTTCTCGGCGTGCTCGTGCTCCACGCCACTCCGGACTGGTTCGGCGCGGGCGTCGCGGCGTCGTTCACGACGTTCACCCCGAAGCTCCTCGCCATCTTCTTCGCGACGATGACGCCCTTCTTCCTCGGCGGGTTCGCCCTGAGCCTCGCCCTCAGCCGCTGGACGGCCGCGATCCACCGCAATTACGCCTACGATCTGTGCGGCGCGGCGCTGGCGTGCGCCGTCGTGATCCCGGTGCTCGACGCTCTCGGCGGCCCGAAGGCGCTCCTCGTCTCGGCGGCGTGTGCGGTGCTCGCCGCGCTCGCGTTCGCGGCTGCCGACACCACCGTCGCGAATCTCGCTCGGCGGCTCGCGCCGTGGGCCGCCTTTGGCGCGGTGATCGTCGGCTCGGGCGTCGCGGCGTCGTCGGCCGGCGCCTTCGACGTCCGGATCGCCAAGGGCATCGATCTCCACGCCATGGTGCCCGAGTTCAGCCGCTGGAACTCGTTCTCCCTGGTCAGCGTGTTCCCGTCGTGGAACTTCCGCGGCTGGGGAACGAGCCCGAAATACGCCGCGCCGGTGCCGGCCCAGAAGGCCCTGGTCATCGACATGAACGCCTTCACGCCGCTCCTCGCCTTCGACGGCGATCTCGCGAAGGTGGAGTTCACGCGGTTCGATCTCAGCGCCCTCGCGTTCGTCCTTCACCCCGCGCTCGAGCGCACGTGCATCGTCGGTTCGGGCGGCGGCAAGGACGTCCTCGCGAGCCTCGCGTCGGGTGCGCGTCACGTCACGGCCGTCGAGGTGAACCCGCTCATCGCTACCGACGTGATGCGCGGCGCCTATCAGAGCTTCACCGGCTCGCTCTACCGGCGCTCCGACGTCGAGCTCCACGTCGAGGACGGACGCAGCTTTCTCCGCCGTTCGTCCGGTCGGTACGACGTCATTCTGATCAGCATGGTCGACACATCGGCGGCGACGGCAGCGGGCGCGTACGCCCTCGCCGAGAACACGCTTTACACCGCCGACGCGTTCAGCGACTTCATGGATCACCTCGCGCCGGGCGGGATCCTCACCGTTTCGTCGGTGAGCCTGAAGGGGCTCGCGGTCGGCGCGCGGCTCGCGTCGCTCGCACGCGCCGCGCTCACGGCCCGCGGCGTCGATCCGTCGACCACCGTGGCGGTCGTGCAGACGCCGTGGCTCACCGCGCCCGAGGCGACGATGAACAACGTGCTCATCAAGCCGTCGGGGTTCACCGCCGAGGATCGTCGAGCCCTCGTCCGCGCCACCGACGACCTCGGCTTCCAGCTCGGCTATCTGCCGGGCCGCGCGGTGACGAACCCGACGCCCGAGCAAGGCTACATCGCCCGCATCCTCGACGAGAAGGACGAGGCGACACTCGCGCGGGAGCGCGATTCCTGGCCGCTCGACGTCTCGCCGGTCGGTGACGACAGGCCGTATTTCTTCTATCAGAACCGCTTCCGAGACGGTTACCGGGCGCTCGTCTCCGCCGGCGATCCGCATCTCTTCGGGAACGGGCTCGCCGTGCTCCTCAAGGTGCTCCTTGCGGCCATCGTGATGGTCGCAGGATGCATTCTCCTGCCGCTCTTCTGGATGCGCCGGCACGCCGGAAACACCCGTCCGCTCGCGAGCTGGGATCTGCCGTTCGTCGCCTGCCTCGGGCTCGGCTACATGTTCGTCGAGATCGCGCTGATCCAGCGCTTCCTGCCGTATCTCGGCACGCCGACCCACGCCCTGACGGCCGTGCTGCTCGTGATGCTGCTGTCCGGCGGGCTCGGCGCGCGCGCGTTCGGCGCGAAGGACGCGCGCGCCAAGCAGCGCCTCTTCATCGCGCTGGTCGTCTACGCCATCTTCGTCGCGGTCGCCTTCCCGTATCTCGCGCACGCCACGATGGGACTCCCGCTCGGCGCGCGCGCGGTCATCGTCGCAGTGTTCCTCGCGCCGCTCGGGGCGATGATGGGAGTACCCTTGCCGAGCTGCCTCGCCGCCGTGCGCGCGCGCGACGCGGGCCGCGTGCCGTGGCTCTGGGGCGTGAACGGCGCGGCCTCGGTGCTCGGCTCGGTGCTCGCGACGCTCGGCTCGATGCACGCGGGCATCACGGCGCTCCTCGCCGCCGGTATCGCGCTGTACGCTTGCGTGGCGCTCCTCTGGCCGAAGCTCGTTCCCCATGACGGCGTCGCGTAGAGAGAGGGACACGGCGTTCTGGGTCGGCGCGCTCGCTCTCGCCGTCGTTCACGTCGCGCTCGTGAACTACTTCGTGCCGTTCCGCGCCGTGTTCTCGCACACGCCGCTCACCGGCGACGACTACGACCTGCACATCGGCCAGGTGTACCGCGTCGTCGAGGGGCTCGAAGGCTGGGGCAAGAGCTGGGTCTACGACGTGCAGCTCCTCGCCGGTCAGCCCGAGGGGACGATCCTCGACTCGGGCAGCAAGGGCTGGGAGCTCTTCACGTATCTCCTCGCTCACGTCTTCGGCGTCGATCGCGCGGTCGCCTTCAACGTGTTCGTGCTCGGGGTCATGCTCGGCGCGCCCAAGGCCATCTACTTCGCGGGCCGCGCCTTCGAGCTCCCTCCGCGAACGGCGCTCGTCGCCGCGGCGATGACGTCCACGCTGTGGTTCTTCGATTCGCACATCCACTGGCTCTGGTTCGTCGGGATGATCTCGTGGGCAGGCGCCGCGTGCCTCGCGCCCCTCACGATCGGCCTATTTTACCGGCTCCTGACGCGCTCGCAGCTCGTCCTCGCGGCGCCGTGCGCCGTGTGTCTCGGCGTGGGGTTACTCGTGCACCCGTACACGTTCTTCGCCGTCGGTCCGTCGATGCTCGCGCTCTACGCGCGCAGCGCCCGCGCGCTTCCGCGGCGCGGGCACCTCGCCGTCGTGGGCATCGCAGTGGTCGCGCTCGCGATGAATGCGTACTGGCTCCGGAACGCGGCGCTCCACTGGCATTACGTGCTCGACTCGGCGTTCTATGCGCAGGGCGGGCCGCGCTTCCTGGTCTGTGACTTCTTCGACGTGCTCTGCAGCGGCGCGGACTCCGGCGTTATCGGCACGCGCACCGGCTTCCGGTTTCTGTATCTCGGGCTCGGGGTGGCAGGGCTCTTTCAGCTTTTCAGATTGAAGGATGAGCGCTTTCTGCCGCTGTTCGTCGGCGTGGCGTCGCTTTACTTCTTCGCCTACGTAGGCGGAGCGTTACCGGGGCTCGCCCAGACGCAGCCCTACCGGCAGATCACGCCGGCGGCGTTCCTCACGACGTTGCCGGCAGCGGCGTTCGTCGACGCGTTCTTCCGCGAGCGACGCCACGTCTCGCACGGCTTCGCGACGACCGCGCTGCTCGCTGTCCTCGGTGTCGCGCTCTTTCAGCGCCTCGTCGCGGGCGATGCGCTGTACTTCTTGCCGCGGCTCATCCCCGAGCCGGCGCGGCTCCTCGACGGCTCGCCGTCCCCTCTGTCGAAGTACGGCTTCTTCTGGGAGTCGCCCCTGCCGAGCCACGTGCACTACGGCGTGCCGCACGAGGCGTATCTCGAACAAGGGATCCCCGCGGTGGTCGACTGGCTCGGCAAGCACGTCCCCGCACACGAGCGCGTGCTCGCCGAGGGCGCGACGCTGGGCGAGCGGCTCGCGTGGCAAGGACGCTACGAGGTCCTCGGTGGCTTCGTCGAGCGCAACGTCGCGCACGCCTACGCGAACTATTTCCGTCAGTACAAGGACCAGAGCCCGGAAGAGGCGGAGGTCGCGCGCTATCTGCACGTGTTCGCGGTCAACTGGGTCGTCAGCGATCGCCCCGAGTTCGCGCGCTATCCCGAGGTCGTCGAGCACGTCGCGACGGTCGGAAACTGGAACGTGTACCGCACGCTCGAGCCCGTGAACCGCATCCTCGCCGGGGGCGGCACCGTCGACGCCAGCGAGAACCTGCTCCGCGTGCGCGGCAGCGATCCCGCGAGCGAAATCTTGCTCTCGTATCACTTCCACGAGGCGCTGCGCTGCAGGCCGAGCTGCACCGTGGAGCGCTCACTGGTCGACATCGATCGCGTCGGGCTGCTCCGCGTCCCTGCCCCGCACCCGGCAGACCTCGACGTCTACAACTCCTACGAGATGCGCTGAGCGATCCTCCAATCATCCGGACGCGTCGTTCGTCCTCTCGATGAGCTCGATTTTGTAGCCGTCGGGATCCTCGATGAACGCGATCACACTGCCGCCGTGCTTCATCGGGCCGGGCTCCCGGGTCACGCGGTATCCCGCTGCACGGACCTCGGCGCAAACCGCCGCTATATCGGTCGACGAGAGCGCGATGTGGCCGAAGCCGTCCCCCTTCTCGTAGCTGGTCTTGCCCCAGTTGTGGGTCAGCTCGATGACCGCGGAGCTTGCCTCGTCCTCGTAGCCGACGAACGCCAGCGTGAACTCCCCCGATGGATAGTCCTTCTTGCGGAGCAGCTTCATCTTCAGTGGGCCCGTGTAAAACGCGAGAGAAGCGTCGAGGTTACCCACCCGGAGCATCGTGTGAAGGAGCCGCATCCGCATCAAATAGCATCGAATCGCGGCGAAATGCGCCCACTTCTCGAGAACACGCTCCGGCGTTGTCCGGCGAGCTATTCCCCGTCTTCGTCCTGCCGCCCACGCCCGTCGTCTCCGAAGGCAGCAGCACGAAGGCCCTCGACTATTTTGTCGACGGCTTCGGTCGGCGTGTCGCAAAGGGGACGCCGCGCGTCCCGTCGTCCAGCGGAGCTACCGACGTCGCGGCAGGATGCGCCCCTCGGGCAGCGGCCGGAGCGTCGTATATTCTTGCTGCAGCCGATGGGCACCGAGGTCAGCCCGGGCCCCGCCCTCCCGCGCACGCGTATCACCGCGTCGAGCTCCGACGAGTGCAGCTCGACGACACGCATGCGCGCTGCCCGAGGTCATCGCCGACGCCGCGGCACGGTCCGGCGCGGACCAGGGCTCTCCTTGAGCTTGCTCATGGCCTCCCGGAAGAGTGCCAGCGTTTCGGGCGCCACTTCGAAGCGAAGAACGTGGCGCCGCGCATCAGGCTTGGCTTGTAGCCGAAGAGACGCTCGATGTACTCGCCGAAGCTCCCGTACCCGAGGTGCACATGCGCTGCCGAGCGCAACGCGGCGAGAAACCAGCGGCCTTCTTCCGCGTCCGCCGCGGCGCGCCCCCGGGCGAGGAGCGACAGCGCTTCGTGCGCCAGCACCCATCCACTTTTCTCGCCGGAATACTCGCTCGCTTCGATGTTTGTCCCCGCCATGGACAGGCACTACCACGCTTATTTTCAGCCTCTCTATCGTCGCGCAGCGCGCCTTTCGACGAGCAGATCGTCTTCGCCGCCGCACTCGCGTCGAAGCCTCACGAGCGGCTGAGGTCGAGCGGCGCAGCACTGGTTTAGCGCAACGCCTCGAGCTTGCGCCGCTCATCTCACGAAATCACGTCAAGCCGAATCTTGAGCACGAACAGAATCGGTCCAGTGACCAGCCCGGTGGCCAAGTCCACGCCGGCGCGGTGGTGTCGGCGCGATACATGGCTCGCTACGCGTAGGCTGAGGCCGCACGGCGTGATCGGGCCGGACGAGTTTGCCGGCGGTATGGCGCCATCGCTCTCGATGGTCAATGCGCCCACGAGCGCGCGATACGCAGCGACCTGCTCGGTCTTCCGAAGGTCGCGACTGCCGCGTTCATCACCTTGCGTCGCAGTCGCGAAACGCCGCACGCCGACGCGCACATCGTGGAGGGCTCCCCCACCCGAGCTGCGCGCGCCGCGCGACAGGGACACGCCTCCCCGGAGCCTCCGTTCCGGTAGTTACTACCAGGACACACCCTCCCCGGAGCCTCCGTTCCGGTAGTTGCTACCAGGACGCACCCTCCCCGGAGCCCCCGTTCCGGTAGTTACTACCAGGACGCGCCCTCCCCGGAGCCTCCATCCCGGTAGTTACTACCAGGACGCACCCTCCCCGGAGCCCCGTCAGTGAAGTGGCTACCGGATCGGGAGCGGGGGCACCGTGACGCAGCCGTACTGGAAGCTGAAGTTCGAGTACGCGCCTCCCTTCGCGCCGTCGCAGATCGAGCGCGTAGGTCGTTCAAGGTGACCGCGATCCGCAAGGACCTCGGGCTGAAGTGATCGCTTTCCGTGCTTTCCGGCGTCCGTCAGCGCCGGTTCAGTCACGCGCCGACAGAAGCTCGATCCGAGCATTCGTTCGCGGCATTTTTACCGCCCAATCGCCGATCGGTAGGAGTCATCCGTGCGCTTCGCGGCTGTCCGCAGGCCCTTCTGCTGGCTCGACGAGGCCGTAGTCGCGGAGCACCATGGCGACTCTGCCTGGAGACGCTCCGTCAGGCCCGCCGCGAGTTCCGAGGTACGTCTGCTTCGTGTCCGCGTGCGGCCATAGCTCGAAGATGACCGCGATCACCGCGTCACCCGTTCCTGACGGGGCCTGACGCCGACGGTCCCCATGACGCTCTCCGTGAACGTCCGCTCTTCGCGCAGAATTAGACGCCGCTCCGTCGCGAAGGCGAAGTTTTGCATTCCTTCCGGGTCGGTCCTCAACCGCGCGCGGTACGCCTCGTACGCGCCGAGGCTCTCGAATGCGACCAGGCCCCAGGCCACATCGTTCGTGCCTTCGTGAGGGAGGAAATAGCCCAGCAGCTGGCCGCCGCAGCGCGGGATGATCCGACACCAGGCTTCGGCGTATTCACGGAAGGCATCTCGTTGGAAGGGATCGATCTGGTAGCGGATGAAGCAGGTGAGGGTCATGGGCGAGAGCCTAGCCCGCGCGCGCCCCTCGATGCTTTTGCCGACACGGAAGCGTCCCGGGCCGGCGGAAGGTACGCTCATGCGGATGACGGCGCGGTACTCCCTGGCAGACGTGGCGGCCCTGATCGGCGAGCCCACTCGAGCGGCGATGCTCCTTGCGCTGCTCGACGGGAGCGCGTTGCCGGCCACGGAGCTCGCGCGCGCCGCGAACCTCTCTGCGCCGGCAACGAGTTTGCACCTCGCGAAGCTCACGCAGGGCGGTCTGCTCTCGGTGCGTAAGGAAGGGCGGCACCGGTACTACAAAATTGCGAGCGCAGACGTCGTGCACGCCCTGGAGGCGCTCGGGGTCATCGCGACGGCGCCCCCGCCGCAGCGCTCCCTGCGACCCGAGCAATCGCGGCTGCGCGCTGCACGCACTTGCTACGATCACCTCGCGGGGCTCGCCGCGGTCACGCTCACCGAGACCCTGGAACGCGGGCGCATCCTCTCCATCGAGGACGACTACCACTACACGGTCACGCGGCGAGGAGAGCGCTGGTTCGCCGAAGAGCTGAGCATCGACGTGCCTGCGCTGGCGACTGGACGCCGGCCCCTGGCACGGCGCTGCCTCGACTGGACGGAACGTCGACCGCACCTTTCCGGTGCCCTTGGCGCGGCGTTGCTGGAAGCACTCCTCACGCGGCGCTGGATTGCGAGAACGGAAGCCTCGCGAGCGGTGCGGATCACGAGCCGCGGAGAGACGGCAATAGCGAAGCTCGGCGTTTGAAGGTTCGAAACACGAACCGTTACTCGGTATTCAGCAATATTCGCCGGACTTGAAGAACTGCGCCGGGGCCTGACTTTGCCGCGTCGTCCGACGTGACGTAGAGAAAGTCGTGCTGCTGCCGAACGCCGCTCGCGTGAGAGTTCCCGACGCGAAGGTTCGCGACTACCTGCTGTCCTCGTCGCATCCTGTCGGTCGATTCAAAGCGGTGTTCTTTCTCGCTCTCGGGTTCTCGCTCGAGCGATGGGAGATGCTGCGCGACGCGCTGCTCGACATCGGAACTGGCGGGAATGCCGCCCCGGGCCAAGCGAGCCCGTTCGGGCAGAAGTTCGAGATTCGTGCTACTTTGGTCGGACCGTCTGGGCGACGTGCGGACGTCGTCACCGTCTGGATTGTACCAATAGGCCAGGATTTCGCGCACTTCGTCACCGCCCATCCCGTCTGAGCGAAATGTTCAACGTACTAGATACCGTCGTACTCGATCGCGACCTCCCGGAGCATGGCCTCCGACGTGGAGACTTGGGTGCTGTGGTCGATGTGTACGCCCCGGATGGTCTCGAGGTTGAGTTCGTGGTGGCCTCTGGTCGCACGCAAGCCCTCGTCACCCTGCGGACGACCGACGTGCGCGCCGTCGGCGATCAGGATCTCATTGCCGTGCGTGACCTGCAGCGAACTGCCTGAGGCTGTCTAACTAGCCGCTGACCCTGACGGGCGCACGGCCACCAGCAAGCCGTCGCGGCGGGTTCGCTTCGCGCCAGCCGCTCGTTTCGCCGACCAGTGTATCATGGCCTCACGTGTCGTTGCGCCCCGCAGGTAAGCGCCGATACGATATGCAGACCGCAAGGAGGCCGCGCGTGTCGTACCCGCAGAGTCTCGCCTTGTATCGCAGCTTGTGCCCGATTTCCAACCGCCGGCGCTCGTTCAGCGGGTCGAAATCGGTGGCGCGCGTAGCTCGGAGGACATCCTGCGGGCACTGGAAACGCTCGAGGGTGCCGTCGATGTTATGACGACTACTTCTCGGGCGGAGGGCTTCGTCGGCTGGATGCTACAAGCCGCTGCCGACGGAACGTTTCGAGTCGCGGTAGAGTTGCTCCAGCAAGGCATGGATATGCTCGATGTGAAATCGGCGCGCACGTGAGGCTGCCCAACATGCCGCTGAACCCGACGGGCGCTGGTGGCGATGCGACGCCGCCGAGCCGCGGCGCGTAGGTCGTTCAAGCGGGGTCCCGGACGGACGCGGAGGCGGGCAGGCAGGCCGAGTGAAGATTCCGGACCCGGGTTTGAGGCATTTCGGAGCGCGGAACGGCGGACGCGGGTCGTTCGGGCCGAGGCCGGGCGGACC
>DATAZL010000124.1:0-26350 GCA_036272055.1 Polyangiaceae bacterium
GCCCCCCGCAGCTTCGCCTTCGGCGAACTGCTCCCCCCGCCGCTCTCGCGGGCTCGCTTTGCTCGCGTAGTTCCGCGGCTCTTCATCCCTCGGGGACGACGGACTCGGCGATGCGGAACTATGGCGATCGCGTGTCGCTGTGGAGCACCGTCGTTTTGTCGCCCTGGATTTCGAGGACCTGTAACGGGCCGCCGTAGAACTTCGACATACCGGTGTCGATCCGCCACACGCGGTCGCCGCACGCCGGCGTGATGCCGCTCTCGTGCGGCGTGTGACCGACGACCATGCGGCGGATGCCGAGCGCCGCGAGCGCCGCGCCGAGCGAGTCGCAGTCCACGCCGGCCTTGTCGTCCGAGTAGCGCCGCGTCCAGAGCGGCCCTTGCTCGTCCTGGGACAATGCCGGCGCCGCGCCCTCGCCGCTCATCCAGCGCGACACTTCGCGATTGAAGCGCCCGATGCCGTAGCGCACGTGGTCGACGGTCACGCCGCCGTGGACGAACAGCGTGTCACCCACCACGACGACCGCGTTGCGCCGCGAGAGCCGGAGCGCGTACGGACCTCCGGGGAAGAACGCCGCGAGCCGCCCGCGGGCCTCGACCGGAAATTGCGAGAGGATCGCCGTCGGGACGCGCCGCGTGTCGACGTCGGCGAACGCGGCAAAGCCGCCCGCCGTCACGTAGCGAAAATCGCCCGCGACGTTCATCACCTCGTGATTGCCGACGAGCGCGCGCACCTCGCCCCCCGCGGCGTGCGCCGAGTCGGCGAGCCGATCGAAGAGCTCGACGATCGCGCGATCCCCGTCACCGCGGTCGAGCTCGTCCCCGGTCTGGACCACGACGAGCTTGCCGCCGATCCAGCGATCCGCGTCGTCGACGGCGTGCGCGAGCCTCAGCGCTGCCCGCGTCGCGGCGAGATCGCCGTGGAGATCACCTATCGCGACGAGCCGAGCCGGCGCGGGAAAGCGATACGACGCATCGGCGTCGTGAACCTCGGACGACGACGGCAGCGGCGTGGCCGGGGGCACCGACGTCGCGACGGAAGCCGCCGGCACCGACGTCGCGACGGAAGCCGGCCGCACCGGCGTCGCGGCGGAAGCCACCACGGACGACGTCGCAGCGCTGCTCTGGCCGGGCGGCTCCGGCGCGACGCTGCGAGTGCACGCGGCCGCGAAGGCCGCGGCGAGGTACGCCGCGACGCCGAGGCCGCGCTTCATTTTCCCTCGACGATATGGACGTCCACGACGGGCTTCGAGCCGGCGACGTCGAAGAGCTGACGCCGGACGGCGCGCCGCACCTCTTCTCGTAGCTCGTCGAGACTGAAGCGTCGCTTCTGCGCGCGCTCCACGGCGCGGAGCGCGACGGCCTTGAGGGCGCGCTCTTCCGCCGGATCTTCCATGCCGGGTACGCCGCGCGTGAAGATGCTCAGATTTCCGATGAGACCGCCGCGCCGATCGACGGCGACCGCGACGCTCGCGATACCGTAACGTCCGAGCTCGGCGCGTGCTCTGAGCGTCGCCCCGGCGAGCTCCACCGCGCCGGCGCCGACGGGGACGATACCCGACTTGAAGCGCGCCTCGGCGCGCACAGAGCCGCCGTCGCAGAGCACGGACATGCCGTTCTCGACGACCACGACCTCCGCGACGCCGCGCTCACGCGCGAGCTCACCGTGTCGGCGCAGGTGATGCAACGTGCCGTGGACCGGCAGGAAGCAACGCGGCTGCATCAGGTCGAGCATCTTCGTCTGCTCGATGCGCGTCGCGTGACCGCTCGTGTGCACGCCCGGATCGGTGACCCGCGTGTGCAGCTTGGAGCCGATCCGGAGGAGCCCGTCGATCATCTCGGCGACCGGAACGTCGTTGCCGGGAATGGCGCGGCTCGAGAGAATGACGGTGTCTTCCGGATCGATCGCGAGCTCCTGATGCACGCCTGCGGCCAGGCGCGCCATCGCCGAGCCCTTCTCACCCTGGGTGCCTCCGGCGAGGACGAGGAGCTTTCGCGGGCTCATGTTCTTCGCCTCTTCCACCGGGACGAGGAGGTTGCTCGGCCAGTGAAGGCGGCCGATCTCGGTCGCGATCTCGACCTGCGTCGTGAGACTGCGGCCGAAGAGGCAGATCTTCCGTCCAGTCCGCTGGGCGATCTCGCCGATGAGGATGAGACGCTGGATGTTGCTCGCGAAGAGCGCGATGAATACGCGCGCGGTCGCCGCGTCGATCAGCGCCTCGAGCGCGCGCCCGACGGCCTTCTCGGAGCCGCCGTCGGTCATGACGTCGACGTTGGTGCTGTCGCTCAGGAGGAGCGCGACGCCTTCCTTCGCGATGGCGGCGAGGCGCGCCTCGTCCGTCGGCTCGCCGTCGGGCGGATCGGGATCGAAATTGAAGTCCCCGGTGTGGAGCAGGGTGCCGGCGTCGGTGGAGATCGCGAGAGCAGAGGCGTCGACGATGGAGTGCGCGACCCGTATCGGTTCAACGCCGAAGGTCCCCACAGGGACGGCCACGCCGACCTGAGCGACCCGAAGATCGTACTCGTCGGGATCCTCGCCGTGATCACGCAGCCGATGGCGCACGAGCCCGAGGGCGTGAGGCGGCGCCCATACCGGCACGTCCATGGCGCGGAGGAGATAGGGCAGACCACCGATGTGATCCTCGTGCCCGTGCGTGATGAACACGCCTCGCACACGATCCGCCCTTTCGACCAGCCAGGAAAAATCCGGATGCACGACGTCGACGCCCAGGTCGTCGCGCGGGAACCGGATGCCACAGTCGACGACCAGGATGTCGGACCCTTGCTCGATAGCAAGACAGTTCATCCCGATCTCACCGAGACCGCCGAGCGGCGCCAGCCGGACGGTTCTCGCGGAGGTAACGTCGGTCACGCGCCCCGCACATTATCGCGCCCCGGGCCCTTGGGAAGGCCGCTCGGGGATCGCTTACGAATTCCGGGCCGGAGCACTATCTTCCGGTGATAACACCATGAATCAAGCGAACAACGAGGGCTCCCTTCGCGTCTCCCCGGAAGAAGCTCAGGCGCTGATCGGCGAGGGCTACATCTACGTCGATGTGCGCACCGAACAAGAGTTCGAAAAAGGACATCCAGCCGGCGCGCTCAACGTACCAATATCTCGGCGTGGCGCGTCCGGTATGGCCCCGAACCCCGACTTCATGACCGTGATGGAGAACGCTTTCGACAAGAACGAGCGATTGCTCGTCGGATGTCAGTCGGGGATGCGCTCCACGAAAGCAATCGCGGCTCTGACGCAAGCGGGCTTCACGAATCTGCGCGAGCTCGAGACGGGCTACGAAGGCAAGAAGGACGCGTTCGGAAAGCTGATTCCAGGCTGGAGCAAGAAGGGGCTGCCAACAGGCACCGGCTTCCCGGATGGTCAGACCTACGAAGACGTGAAGCGTCGTGCCCGCTGAATACGCGTCGTGTGTGACCCCGTGGCAATGTGCCTCACGGGAATTTCTTCGGCTTTCGAGTTATCTTTGATCTCGCTTCGATGCGTGTGCTGGCGCGACGAACCGCAAATCTTTGCCTGGCCAGAATTCGATATGGCCCCATGCATGCATGATGACGCGTCGACGAAACCAAGAGTCATAGGAGGCACTCGCGCGTGAACGGACACGGACACATCCTCGTCATCGACGACGACTCCACCCAGTGTGAGCTCCTCGAGCTGGAGCTTCGCAAGCGCGGATTCTCCATCGTCACCCGCCCTCGAGCGGAGGACGCGATCGAGCTGATGGAGATGGAGGACTTCGACGTCGTCGTCACCGACATCCAGCTTCAGGGCATGAGCGGGCTCGATCTCTGCCGGCGAATAGCGGCGGATCGTCCGGACGTCGCGGTCGTCGTGATCACCGGCTTCGGCAGCATGGAGACGGCGATCGGCGCCATCCGCGCCGGCGCCTACGACTTCATCACGAAGCCGTTCGATCTCGATGCGCTCGCGCTCGCGTTGGAACGCGCGGCGAAGCACCGAGCTCTGCGCCGTGAGGTGTCTCGCCTCCGCCGGGTCGCACGCGAGAGCGATCGATTCGGCGAGCTCCTCGGGACGAGCCCGACGATGCGTAAGATCTACGACCTCATAGAGCGCGTCTCGGAGACGGATGCGTCCGTCCTGGTGACCGGCGAGAGCGGGACGGGCAAGGAGCTCGTGGCGCGCTCCATTCACGAGCGGAGCCGCCGCAGGCACGGCCCGTTCGTCGCCATCAACTGCGCCGCCGTCGCCGAGAACCTGCTCGAGAGCGAGCTCTTCGGTCACGTGAAGGGCGCGTTCACCGATGCACGCCAGGGTCGCGGCGGTCTCTTCGTCGAGGCCAACGGCGGAACCCTCTTCCTCGACGAGATCGGGGAGCTGCCGCTCGGCCTCCAGCCGAAGCTCCTCCGCGCCCTGCAAGAGCGCAAGGTGCGCCCGGTGGGCGGCACGAACGAGCTCGGGTTCGACGCGCGCCTCATCACCGCGACGAACAAGGATCTCGAGTCGGCGGTCGAAGAGGGACGGTTCCGCGGGGACCTGTTCTATCGCATCGACGTGGTGCACGTCCCGGTTCCGCCGCTCCGCTCGCGCGGCACCGACGTGCTTCTCCTCGCGCAGCACTTCGCCCAGTCTTTCTCGTCCAATTTCGGAAAATCCGTCACCGGTCTCTCCCCCGCGGTCGGAGAGAAGCTCATCGCGTACTCGTGGCCCGGCAACGTCCGTGAGCTCGCCAACGCCGTCGAGCGCGCCGTCGCGCTGACGCGCAGTGAGCTCCTGATGGTCGAGGACCTGCCCGAGAAGATCCGCTCCTCGGAGAAGGCGCCCATCGCCGTCTCCTCGTTCGACCCGATGGAGCTCGTCCCTCTCGAAGAGATCGAACGCCGCTACATCCTGCGCGTCCTCGAGACGGTGCGCGGTAACCGCACCGCCGCCGCGCACGCCCTCGGCCTCGACCGAAAGACGCTCTACCGCAAGCTGAAGTCGTATGGCGTCGGCGACGAGCGCCACGCGAGCGTCGACCAGAGTCACGTCCAGGTCAGCGCCGAAGGCTCACGGGATTCACGCGAGAGCGAGACCGTGCCCCGCGACGCTTCCGGCACCCGCGAAGGCGTTCGCTAGAACGCCTGCTTCACGGAGCCGCGCGCGCGTAGTCGGCTGCCGCTTTCTCGACGATGTCGAGATCGCGGGCGGCCTTCTCCGCGTCGGCGACGAGCGACGCCGTGAAGAGCGTGAGGCCCCAGATGCCGTTCTCCGGCCGGCGGCGGAAGGCGTAGCGAGTGCCCCGCGCGGTGACGACGACGGCGCGCTCTCCGTTCGTCTCGACGCTGGCGATGCCGGACAGATCACGACGGAGCCGCGCCATGTACCCGCGCTTCTCCGCGTACAGCGCGAAGAGCTCCGGGCCGTCGGCGACCTCCGCCTCGGGCGCGTACTCCGTCGCGAGGCGGGTCTTCTCGGGCTCGGGATACGCCGCGAGCACGCGGTCGCGCGCCTTCTTCCGGTAATCGTGAATCGTGAACGCGGCGTGCTGCGCCGGCGTCTCGAGATACGCGAAGAACTCCTTCGGACGGCCGAGGTTCACGGCTCGCGCGATGCGCGCATAGGCGCCCTCCGGCGTCCGGTCGCTCGGATACGGGCGATGGAGCAACGCGAAGAGCGCGATGCCCGCCACCATCACGGCGAGGACCGCGATGACGGCCTTCCGGCGGCGCGCCATCGGGTGCGCGCCGCGCAGCGACTCAGCCGGCGAAGAGCCGAGCAGCGTTCGTTCCAGCTTCGCCGAGCTCGACGTCGGCGCTCTTGATGCCCTGGATGCGTCCGCCATTCGGCGGATGATCGGGACCCGCGCCGAGCTGCACCGTCCCGAGCGAGGGCGCGAAGGGAACGATGGCGTACTGCTTGAACCAGTAAAACCACACGCTGGTCTGGTTCAGGACCGGGTTGATCTGGTCCTTGATCTTGTCGTGAGCCACCGCGAGCTTGCTCCAGTGGAGGCCGGGGCTCTCGTGATGGGCGGCGTGGAACCCGTTGTTGAAGAGCAGGAAATTCAGCGTCGGGCTGATGAAGCTTCGCGAGTGATCGTGCTTCGACCACGGGTCGGTGTGGACGTGCTGCTCGTAGTTGAAGAGCATGATCGTCCAGAGCGACACGACCGCGGGGAGCGCCACCGTCAGGCCGAACACGTAGAAGCCGGTGCGCGCACCGTGCATGAAGAGGGCGAGCGCCAGGAGCAGCACGTAGCCGGTGCCCCAGAAGACGTACTGCCCGATGATGCGCCGGAAGAGCGCGGGGTTGTTCGCCTTCGCCTTGTCGATGAACGCCTTCGTCGGAAACTGCTGGTAGTACGACGACACGAAGAAGTACGTCGCCGCGACGAACACGTTGTGCTGGTTCGTGAAGCGCCAGGTGATGGTCGCGTCACCCTCGGTGTTCACGAACTTGTGATGGTTCAGGTTGTGGGTCGGGATCCAGGCGAACGTCGGGAAGCCGTAGATCAGCGAGATCCAGTTCGCGAACAGGCCGTTCATCCGCTTGCTGGCGAACGTCGGGCAATGATTGTGGTTATGCGCGATCGTGCCGGTCGCGATCGCGAAGTAACAGCTGACCCACCACAGGTACTTGATGAGCTCGGGGTGCGCGTATTGAAGCGCCACCACGCCCGGAGCGAGGACGAGGACCCAGAGGAGCGTCTTGTAGTCGGCCGCGTGGCGAGGCAGCATTTCGATAACCCTTTGCCGAGAAGTGCGGCCGGAACGTCGCATGATTTCGAGGCCGCGTCACGAATGCAGCGCGTAACGCGGTCCGCTGCTCCGGGCCGGACGGAATTCACCAGCGCTATCCGGGGAATGCTGCATGCGAAGGGTCGTTCGCGCCTCGGCGCGCCGCACGTCCGCGGTACGGAGCGCGGCCCACGCTTGCTAGGGTCCACGAACGCATGAAGCGATACGCGGCTTTTCTTCGTGGCGTCTTCACGGCAAGGACCAAGATGGAGGACCTCCGGCTCGCCTTCGAAGAAGCCGGCTTCCACGACGTGAAGACCTTGCTCGCGAGCGGCAACGTCGTCTTCTCGGCCGAGGCGACGCCGGCCTCGCAGCTCGAGCGCCGCATCGAGTCGGCTACCGAGAAGCACTTCGGCAAACCCATCCCGGCGTACGTTCACCGGATCGCCACGCTCGAGCGACTCGTCGCGTCCGATCCGTTCGCGCGCTTCGAGCTCCCGCGCGACTCGAAGCGCATCGTCTCGTTCCTGCGAAAGAAGCCGGCGAAGAAGCTCACCTTCCCGATCGTCCGCGAGAAGGCCCGCATCCTCGGCGTGGACGGAACGACCGTCTACTCCGCGTATCAGCCTCAGCCCGGAAACCCAGTCTTCATGGTGCTCCTCGCCGACACCTTCGGCACCGCCATCACCACGCGCACCTGGGAAACGCTCACGAAGGTGGCTGGTAGCGAGTAACTGAGGCGCGTTGCCGCTGGAGAGTGAACTTCAAGCGGCTGCTCATGCTGTTGGGAGCCCGCCATGGCCCCCTCCCCCCCGGTCTCACCGCGGCGTCTGCGCGGGCGTCGCGAGCCACGTCCCTAGCGGCACTCGGTGGTGCTCTCTCTGCGCGGCGCAGCGGTGCGTCGTTTCGAGGGCCTGGGCCAGGCCGCGGTCTGCGCCTTCCAGCGCGCCGAGCTTCGGTTCGAAGAGCGCCTTGGCACGCTCTGCGTCGGCGTCGCTGCAGCCGCGGGCGAACGCGGGGAGCATGCGGCCACGGGCGAACGGCGGGATCTTCGCGAGGTACTGATCGACGTTCTCGGCGACGATCTGGAACGCGGTGTCGCGGACCTGGGAGCGGCCGAACGCACCGCGGAAGACGTAGAACTGATCTTGCACGCGCACCGTGCCGTCGAGCACGAGCTCGAGCGCACGACGGACCAGCGCCGGATCGGTGAAGCTCGAGAGCGCGCTCAGCGCGAGCACTCGCTCGGACGGCGTCTTCGCGGTCGTGAGGCGCGTCTTGAATCGCTCGAAGAGACCGGCGTCCCCGTTGACGGCGGCGAGCGGAAGCGCGGTGGCGGCCGAATCGCCGTCGACCGATGCGGGATCGCCGAGCCAGCGCTCTGCGACGGCGCGGGCCTTCGAGAGCGTGGATTCGTCATGACCGACGCGGCCGAGCCCCTCGAGCACGATGCGCCGGCGCATCCGGTCGGTGTCCGGTTCCTTCGGGATCGGCTCCCAGCCGAGCGCGTGCGCCTCCGGGCCCAGAAGTCGCTTCGCGAACGCCGCGAGCGCGGGCCGGTCCGTGTCGGAGACGATCTCGTCGTCGAGGAACTCGAGCGAATCGACGATGCGCTGCCACACCGCTTGCTCGGGGTCACCACGGAAGCGCTGGGCGAGCGACAAGAAGTCCGACGCGGCAATGCCGCCCGATTCCACGAGCGCCCAGGCGTCGAGGAGAATGCCGACGCGTTCACGCACGGTGAGCGCGCCGCGCGGCAAGCTCGCGAGCGTCGTGAGCGAATCGAGCGACGACGTGGAGTGGTAGTAGCCCGCCTGTTCGGCGTTCGGCTGGAGCCACTTCGGGCACGTCGCGGCGGGCAGCATCAGCTTCGATGACTCGCCCGCGACGACGGTGCACGCGGTCGTCTTCGCGCCGGTGCCGGGCAGATGCACGCACACCGGGATGCGCCAGTGCTTGCCGGCGGTGGCCGTCGCGCCGAGCGGCTGATACTCGCTCTCGGTGACGCCGACGACGGGCCCGGCTTTCTCCACCTTGCACGTCGAGAACTTCACGGCAGGGACGCCAGTCTGCTCGGTGAAGCTGCCGAGCACGGCAGCGACGTCCTGCCCGCTCGTGCGCCCGAGCGCGGAGAACAGATCGTTCGCCGTCGCGCTCCCGAAGCGGTGCTCGCCGAGATACGTCGCGACGCCCTTCTGGAAGACGTCGGGCCCGATCCAGTGCTCGACCATGCCGAGCAGGGCAGCGCCCTTCTCGTAGGTGATGCCGTCGAATGCCTCGAGCGCCTCGGTCGTCGAGCGCACGGGCTGACGGACCTTTCGCGACGAGGAGAGCGTGTCGACGTCGAGCACGTGCGCGATGCTGCCGAGCTCGTCCACGCCGGCGCCGAGCTCGGGCCGCCATTGATCGAGCACGCGCGTCGCCATCCACGTCGCGAAGCCCTCGTTCAGCCAGATGTCGTTCCACCACGCGAGCGTCACGAGATCGCCGAACCACATGTGCGCGAGCTCGTGCGCGATGGTGCCGGCGATCGCCCGGCGCATCGACGTCGAGGCAGTCGGCTCGTCGAGGAGAAGCCGCTCCTCGCGGAACGTGACGAGACCGGCGTTCTCCATCGCACCCGCCGCGAAGTTCGGCACCGCGAGCAGATCGAGCTTCGGATACGGGTACGCCGTCCCGAAATACGCCTGCAAGATCCCGAGGTGATCGCGCGCGGTCGCGAGCGCGTAATCGCCGAGGCCCGAACGCCCGGCGGCGGCGCCGAGGCGAAGCGGGACGTTCCCCGCGGGAGCCCCGTTGCGCATCTCGATCGGACCGACCGCGAGCGCGACGAGGTACGTCGGCAAGGGCGGCGAGCGCTGGAACTCCACCGTCACCGACGCGCCGTCGTCGCTCGGCGTACGGCTCGCCTCCGGCATGTTCGACAGCGCGACGGCGTCTGCCGGCACGGTGACGGCTATCTCGAACGGAACCTTGAACCCCGGCTCGTCGAAGCACGGTAACGCGAGGCGCGCGCCGACCGGCTCGAACTGCGTGAAGGCGTAGCTCTTCCCTTCCTCGTCGACGCGGTAGAGACCGTGCAGGCCCTGCGCGAAGGGCGCGTCGTAGGTGATCTCGATCGCCGCGTCGCCCTTCGGGATCTCCTTGCCGGTCGTGAGGACGAGCTCGTCGGCGTCGCCCTTCGAGTGCGCGTCCTTGCGGAACGACGCGTTCGCCGGGAGCCTGCCCGATGGCACGACGACAGCGGCGGATCGGAGCGACAGCCCGCGCCCGTGCAGGACGAGCGCACGCGTCGGCGTCGCGACGTGAAGACTGATGTGTACGGTCGCCGAGAAGTTCGCCTTCGCGGGGTCGACGTTGAGCTCCCAGCGGTATCCGGTCGGCGAGACGCCACCCGGGAGACGCCCGTCTTCTCGTGGGGGCGGAACGGTGGCCGGCAGGGTGACGCCCGCCGTGTCCGGAGCGACCCGCGCTGCCTTCGCCGCCGATGGATCCGGCGGTCGCGCCCCACCGCACGCAGCGACGAACACGCAGGAAATAAGCCCGAACGAAGCGCTGAGCGAGGCAGCGCGGTCAAACCGCGTCATGACGCGCAAGGATAGACCAGATCGGCCCTCCCCCGGGCGAGTCATCCGGGGCGAGGGCCTGAAGCGATGAAAGCAGTAACCGTTACCGCCTCCTCCAGACCTGCGTGCGCCCGAGAATAACCTACGTATCAGCCTTCACTCGACGCGAGCCATGGTCATTTCTTCGTGTGTGACGCGCGCGAGCCACACATGTCTTCTCATCACTTGGTTCCGAAGAGACGGTCACCTGCATCGCCCAGGCCGGGAAGAATGTACCCGTGCTCGTCCAGCCGCTCGTCGATGGCGGCGGCGAAGATCGGTACGTCGGGGTGAACTTCGTGGAAGTTCGCGAGCCCCTCCGGTGCCGCGATCAGACACACGAACTTGATCGACTTCGGGTTCGTCGTCTTCACGCGCTCGACGGCGGCGACGGCGCTGTTCCCGGTCGCGAGCATCGGATCGACGACGATGACGTCACGATCCTTCGTCTCGCTCGGCATCTTGAAATAATATTCGACGGCTCCGAGCGTCTCCGGATCGCGATAGAGGCCGATGTGCCCGATGCGCGCAGACGGCAAGATGCGCAGCATGCCGTCGATCATGCCGGTCCCCGCGCGGAGGATGTTCACGAGCACGACTTTCTTCCCCTCGAGCATCGGGGCGCGCATCTTCGCGAGCGGCGTCTCTATCTCCTCGTACACGAGCGGCAGATCGACCGTCACCTCGTAGGCGAGCAGCATGGCGATCTCGCCGAGCAGATTTCGGAACGAGTTCGTGCTCCGCTCCTTCTGCCGCATCAGGCTCAGCTTGTGCTGCACGAGGGGATGGTCGATGACCTTCACGGTCCCTGCCGCCGGCCGATATGTCTTCACGCGGTCTACCGTACGTTCTTTCGAGCGTTCAGAAAACGGTCCCGTCGCTCTCGACGACGAGCGGCGGCGGTCCACCCGGGCGGCGCGCGGCGGCGAGCTTCCGCCCCGCCGCCCAGGTGCCGCCCTCGAGCACCCGCGCGAGCGGCAGGGCCTCCTCCGACAGCCCGAGCCGCCGGCGCATCTCGGTCGCGGTGCGGTCGAGCAGCGCGATCGTCAGCGCCCTCCATTCGACCACCTCGGTGGACGATACCGCGTGCGCACGGGTGAAGAGCTCCGGGCTCCGCGGCACGAGCACACCCGCGTCGATGAAGAGCCCGCCGTTCCGGTACTCCGCGAGCCCGGTGAGCTCGTCGAACCGGACGACGCGTACTCCCGCCTGCTCGAGCGGCTCGGCGAGCGAGTACGACAGCCACTGCGACAGCTTGTGGAATGGCACGAGCCCGAGGTCGGGGTGCGGCCACACGTCGCCCAGATTCCTTCCGCCGAGCTCCACGCGGCCGGGCCAGATATCGCCGAGCGCGTCGAGCACCGCCGCCAGCACGGCTCGCGCCGGGAGCACGCCGTCCTTTGCCTGCTCGGTGAGATACACGCCGAGGTTCCCGAGCCGGGGTGACGTCTGGCCGAAGTACGCAGGCTTCGCGAGCACGACCTCGCCGAGCTTCCGGAGAACGGTGGCACGTCCCTCGAGCCCGATCAGTGGGTTTGGGGGGGCAACCTGAAAGGCGCGAGCGAGCGCGGACTCGTCGAGGACGGAGAGCACGGCAGCGTCGGCGCGGAGCGGATCACGGCGATCGTCGGAGAGCCCGCCGCTCTCGAACAGATCGTAGCTCGCGACGGCGAGGCCCTCGGAGCGCGCGTAGGAACGGCCGTCCGCGTCGCGGTACGACCACGCCGCGCCGGCGCCCGCGTCGAGGAGGACGCTCGTGACGACCAGCTCGACGCGCGCGCGCAGCCGATCTTCGGCGGAGCGGGACGCGAGCTCCGCGTCGAGCCGCGCGAGGCGGTCCACGCCGCCGGCGCCGAAGTGCCGGTAGCGCGCGTGATACGGGATCCTCGACACGTCGGGATACGCCGCCCGCGTCACGTCGATGACCGCGTCGACCGCGTCCCCGAGCTTCCCCTCGTCGAGCGTGAAGCTCCGGAGCTTGCCGCTCGCGGCGAGTGCGTACATCGCCTCGGCGCGATCGCGGATCGCGCGCGGGGTCGTCAGGTAGAGCGCCTCCGCGCCGTCTCTTACCTCGAGAGACGTCACTCGGAGAGCGCCCTGCCCTTGGCCTTGGCGAGCTCGCTGTTCGTCGGGACGGCTCCGTCGGTGAAGTAGCCGGCCGCCATCTTAGCGTCCATCTCGACGCGCGCGTCGTCGGGGATGAGGTCGTCGGGGATCGCCACGCGGGTGCCGATCTCGATGCCCGCCCGGACGATGGCGTCGTACTTCATGTTGCTCATCGACACGAAGCGGTCGATCTTGCGAACGCCGAGCCAGTGGAGCGCGTCGGGCATGAGCTCCTGGAAGCGCATGTCCTGGACGCCCGCGACGCACTCCGTCCGCGCGAAGTACTGGTCGGCGCGGTCGCCGCCCTCTTGCCGCTTGCGCGCGTTGTAGACGAGGAACTTCGTCACCTCGCCGAGGGCGCGGCCCTCCTTGCGGTTGTAGACGATGACGCCCGAGCCGCCCTCCTGCGCCGTGCGCACGCACTCCTCGATGCCGTGCGCGAGGTAGGGGCGGCACGTACAGATATCGGAGCCGAACACGTCGGACCCGTTGCACTCGTCGTGGACGCGTGCGGCCAGCGGCTTGGTCGGATCTGGAATCGACGAGACGTCGCCGAACATGTAGATCGTCATCCCGCCGATGGGCGGCAGGAAGACGTCGAGATCGCCGCGCGTGACGAGCTCGGGGAACATGCCGCCGGTGTGCTCGAACAGGGTCCGGCGCAGCTCGGCCTCGTCACAGCCGAACCGCTTCGCGACGCCAGGCAGGTACCACACCGGCTCGATCGCGGCTTTCACCACCACGACGTCCCCGCCCTGACGGAGCACGCGACCGTCGGCGGTGAGACGCCCGGCCTGCACTGCGTCGTCGAGCTCCGGGAGACGGATATGCGCCTTGGTGACGGCGATCGTCGGCTGGATGTCGTAGCCGGCCTCGTAATAGCCGCGGAAGGCGTCGAAGACGACGGCGCCGTATGGATCGAGAGAGACGATGGACTCCGGGTTCCCCCACGCCGCGAACGGACCGATGACGTTGGTCGGCATGGTGTTCGTCAGATCCGGCTTGCGCAGCGGGTCGAGCGCGCCGGCCGCGACGGCGAGGGCGCGGTACACCGAGTAGGAACCCGAGTGCGTGCCGATGACGTTACGCTGCGTCCGGTTCGTCACCGTGCCGATGATGGGGCCGCGCGTCGCCGGATCTGCGGCGCCCCAGACGATGGGCAGCGGCTTCGGCCCGTGCCCGCCGGGGTGCGACGTGAGAACGATGGCTTTCGGCTGTTTTCGCTTCGGCTTTTCGACGGTCAAGAGGCCTCGCTTCAGGACATCCACGTGGCGTCCGGCTGGAGCGCCCACTTCGTCGTGATCTTCTTCAACGTGCTCCAGAACTCGACGCCGCCCTGGCCGGTGATGTCGCCGTGCCCGAGCTTCGAGTCGCGGGTGCCGCCGAACGAGAACGGATCGCGCGGCACCGGCACTCCGACGTTCACGCCGATCATGCCGCTCCGCGCGCGCTCCCCGACGTAGCGCGCGACGGCGCCGCTCGTCGTGAAGACGCTCGTCGCGTTGCCATAGGGGCTCCCGAGATCGACGGCGAGCGCCTCGTCCAGGGTGCGGACGCGGAGCACGGTGAGCACCGGGCCGAAGAGCTCGGCGCGCGCGCATTCCATCCCCGCCGTCGCGCCGTCGAGGACCGTCGCGCCCATCCATATGCCGCCCTCGCCGCCAGCGGGAGCCGCCGTGCGCCGTCCGTCGACGAGCACCTTGGCGCCGGCGCGCTCCGCCTCGTCGATGGCATGCGTGAGACGTTCCTTCGCGGCGGGATCGATGAGCGCGCCCATCGTCTCGCCCGGCACCATGCGCGCTGCGGCGTCGGCGATCTTCTCGACGAGTCCGCGACGGTCATCGACGGCAAGGAGCAAGCTAGCAGCCATGCAGCGCTGGCCCGCGCATCCAGTGAACGAATCGACGATGCTCTGCACCGTGAGGCGCTCGTCCGCATCGGGAGCGAGGATGATCGCGTTCTTCGCGCCGCCGAGACAGAGAGCTCGCTTGCCGGCCGACGTTGCGCGCACGTAGACGGCGCGCGCCGCCGCCGACGAGCCGACGAAGCCGACGGCCTGGATGGCAGGATGCTCGGCGATGGCCTCCACCGTTTCGCGATCGCCGTGCACGACGGAGAAGACGCCGGCAGGGTAACCCGCCAACGACGCGAGCTCACCGAGACGGCACGCGGTGAGCGGCACCTTCTCGGACGGCTTGAGGACGAAGCAATTGCCGACCGTGAGCGCGATCGGGAACATCCACATCGGGACCATCGCCGGGAAGTTGAACGGCGTTATCCCGGCGACGACGCCGAGTGGCTCGCGCCGGGATTCGCACGTCACCCCGCGCGACACCTCGAGAGCGCCGCCCGCGTCGGCGTTCGGCAGACTCGCAGCGAAGTCCATCACCTCGAGCCCGCGCTGCACACCGGCGCGCGCCTCGTCAGGCGTCTTGCCCGATTCGAGCGCCACGGTGTTCGACAGCTCGTCCAGGTGTTCGACGATGAGCTCGCGAAAGCGGAGAAGGAGGCGCGCGCGATCACGAAGTGGCATCGCCGCCCACGTCGGGAAGGCGCGCTCTGCGGCGCGGACCGCGCGATCCACGTCTGCGGCGCTCGAGAAACCGACGCGACCGACGACGCGCCCGTCGTAAGGGCTATGGATGTCACGGCCGCGACCGGTCGAGCTCGCGACCCATTCACCGTCAACGAGGTTCCGGCAATCGACCAGCGCAGACGGCAGCGTTACCAGCACGAAGGAACTCCAGGCGAACGGTTCACCACAGGGAAGCTTACTCGCCCGCCGAACCCCGGGCGAGGCCAAGGTTTTCGGGCTTTTCGGCCTGGTTCTCATCCCCCGAGCGCTGCCGGCCGGACGACGTGCGCGCGTGTGATGCGGTCGAGGCGGAAGGGGCGCGTCTCCCCGGTCTCCTGATCGCTCGCGTAGAGCAGCGTCTGACTGCGCTCGAGGAGCACGCGGTCTATCCGGACCACGCGCTTCGACTCGATCGAGTCACCGCCGACGTAGGTGATCTGCAAGGGCGTCTGCTCGAACCACGCCTGCTCGACGGCGCGACGCACCGCGGGCTCGACCGGCGGCGCCGGTACGCCGGTGAACTCGAGGCGCTTCAGGTGCTCGAGGAGCTCGCGCTGCGCCGATGCCGACAGCGCGCCGCGCACCTTGTCGATCCCACGCTCGAGCGTCTCCTCGAACGGCAAGAGACGGAGCCGCTTCGCGTACGCCCCGAGCACGACGAGCACCGCCGCCTCACGCGGCGACAGATTGATCGGCGGCAAGGTGTACGCGCGATCGAGCGCGAACCCGCCGCCACGCCCGCGCTCCGCCTGTAGCGGCAGCGACGCCTCGCGCAGGGCGTCGAGGTCGCGATGTATCGTTCGGACACTGACGCCGAATCGCTCGGCGAGCTGCTCCGCCGTGGTGCCGGTGCGGCGACCCCGGAGATGCTCCGCGAGGGCAAAGAGCCGGCTCTGTCTCCGCATGCTGCAAACATGACATAAAGTTGCCCAGCGCCGGCGTCCAGAGGCTCGCAGAGGCCGCTCACTTTGCTAGGGTGCGAATCATGGCGCCCGTCGTGATCGGAATTGCCGGTGGAACCGGGAGCGGAAAGACGACGGTGGCGACCAAGCTCATCGAGTCGCTCCCCGCCGCGGGCGCCGCGCTCATCCAGCACGACTGGTACTACCGCGACCGGAGTCATCTGACGCCCGAGGAGCGGGCGGAGATCAACTTCGACGAGCCCGACGCCCTCGAGAACGACCTCTTGCTCGGCGATCTCATGGAGCTCAAGGCGGGGCGCGTCGCGCGGTGCCCGGACTACGATTTCGCGACGCACACCCGCGGCGAGAAGCGTCACGAGATAGCGCCGCGCCCGATCATCATCGTCGAGGGGATCCTGCTCTTCGCGGTACCCGGCCTCCGTGACGTCTTCGATCTGCGCCTCTTCGTGGAGACGGACGACGATATCCGGCTCCTTCGCCGCATCCGTCGCGACATCGAGGAGCGCGGCCGCGACATCGCGTCCATCGAATCTCAGTACGTCCACACCGTGCGCCCGATGCACATGCGACACGTCGCACCGAGCCGCGCGTTCGCGCACCTCATCATCCCCGAGGGCGGCCAGAACGCGCCGGCGCTCGAGGTCATCGTCGGCAGGCTCCTGCACCTGCTCGCGACGTGAGCGCCGTGCAGGGACACGAAGACGTCGTCGTGCGCGTCCTCGGCGCGCTCGCCGGTGTCAGAGCTTCGAACGGAGCTCGCCGGTGAGCACGAACGCGACGAGCATCGTCACCAGGATGCCGGTGCCGACCGCGAGGACCTTCTGCGCGTTCAGCGCGCCGGGCAGCACTGCGAGCGCCGTCGCGACGACGCACCCGAACACCGCCGTCATGACGAGCGCGAAGGTCTGCATGTCGAGAACTGTGACCGTCGCTTTGCGCCCGGAGTGTTTCCGACTGATTGCCGCGAACCGGCATGACGGCTCGTGTCATCAGGGAAATATAAATATGGCTGTCGCACAGCGCGTCGCGGTCGTCGTGCCGGCGTTCAACGAAGAAGAGCGCATCGCACGCGTCGTCGAGCGGATCCCGGCATGGGTCGCTCACGTCGTGGTCGTCGACGACGCGAGCAGCGACGACACCGCGCGCGCCGCGGAAGACGCCGGGCAGCAACGCACGGCGAAGCTCGGCTTTCGCGACGGCTCGCCGCGCGTCACCGTGCTGCGCCTCACGACGAATCGCGGCGTCGGCGCGGCCATCGCCGCAGGATACGACGTGGCCTTCGCGACGGGCGCCGACGTCGTCGCAGTGATGGCAGGGGACGATCAGATGGACCCTGACGATCTCGCCGCAGTCGTCGCGCCCGTCGTCGACGGCGCGTTCGCCTACGTCAAAGGGAACCGCTTCGTGCACGCCGATCGCCGTCGCATGCCCCTCGCGCGACGGCTCGCGGGTTCGGCTCTGGCGTCGCTCACGCGCAGAGCGACGGGCCTCGTCATCGACGACAGCCAGTGCGGCTACACGGCGCTCGCCGCGCACGCCGCAAAGTCCCTTTCCCTGGGCGAACTCTGGCCGCGCTACGGCTATCCCAACGACTTACTCGGGATGCTCGCCGCACACGGATTTCCCGTGGGCGAAGTGCCGGTGCGTCCCGTCTACGCCGGAGAGCAGAGCGGGATACGGCCGTGGCACGCGGCCGTCGTCGCGTTCGTCATCGCCCGTCGCTGGGCGCTATCTCACGACTCGATAGCGCGCTTGATGATCTCGTCCGCCCACCGCAGGGCGTGACCGAGGTCGAAGCACCGGTCGAGCTCGCCTTCGCCGAGACGTGCGGCGATGTCGGGATCCTCGCCGAGGAGCTTCCGGAACGCACCCTCGCCGTGAAACGCGCGCATCGCGCTCCGCTGCACGATCTCGTACGCCTTCTGCCGCGGTAGACCGGTCCCGACGAGCGCGAGCATGACGCCCTCGCTGAAGAAGAGCCCTCCCGAGCGGTCCAGGTTCTCCTGCATGCGCTCCGGATAAACGACGAGCCCTTCGACGACCGACGCGGCGCGATCGAGGATGAACGCGAGCGTCGCGGTCGCATCCGGCGCGATCATGCGCTCCACCGACGAGTGCGAGATATCGCGCTCGTGCCAGAGCGCGACGTCCTCGAGCGCCGGCACCACCGCGGCGCGCACGACGCGCGCGAGACCGGCGAGGTTCTCGCTGAGGACCGGGTTCCGCTTGTGCGGCATGGCGCTCGAGCCCTTCTGACCCTTGGCGAACCGCTCCTCGGCTTCTCCCACCTCGGTGCGCTGCCAGTGACGCACGTTCGTCGCGAGCCGCTCGATCGACGCCGCGACGATGGCGAGCGCCGAGAAGAACGCCGCGTGGCGATCGCGTGCGACCACCTGAGTGGACACTGTCTCGGCGGTGAGCCCGAGCGCCGCGAGCGCCCGCTTCTCGATGTCGGGCGTGAGATGGACGTACGTTCCGACCGCGCCGGCGATCTTTCCGACCGCGATCTCCTCGCGAGCGACGGCGAGGCGCGCGCGGCCGCGCTTGATCTCGGCTAGGTGCCCCGCGAGCACGACTCCGAACGTCACCGGCTCGGCGTGGATGCCGTGGGAGCGCCCGATCATCGGCGTGTGCGCGTGTTCCTGTGCCCGCGCGGCGAGCGCCGCTGCGAGCCGGTCGGTGCGCGTGAGGAGCTTGTCCGCCGCGCGGACGAGCAGCATGGCGAAGCTCGTGTCGAGCACGTCGCTCGACGTCATGCCGCGGTGGAGCCAGCGCGCGGGCTCTCCGGCGAGCTGCTCCACGTGGGTCAGGAACGCGATGACGTCGTGGCGCGTCGTCTTCTCGATCTCGAGGATCTGCCGAGCGTCGAGCGCGAGGTTCTTCGACCGGATGCTGGCCGCGGTTCCCCGAGGGACGAGGTTCGCCTCTTCCATCGCGTCGCACGCCGCGAGCTCGACGGCGAGCCAGGTCTCGAAGCGGGTCTCGTCGGACCAGAGGTGAAGAAAGTCGTCCGGGGTGTATCTGGGGATCATTGTCGGGCCTCGCGAGGGCGCGCCGCGCCCGTTCTCTCGAAGGGCCGCCTAGCGTACCTCGGTCCCAGCGTCCACCCGCGATGGTCCACGGCTCGACGCGCCGAGCGCCGCGAGCACGACGCCCAGCGTCGGCCGATCACCTTCCACCGCGACGATTCCTTTTCTTTCCAGGGCCGCGCAGGGCACACCCCCAAAAAACAATTCGAACAGCGGGCCCTGTCCGGCGGCCGCGAGGCGCACCGTGGCCCGGTCGGAAGCCCTCTCCTCGATCGTCAATCGCTCCCGGGTGAACGACAGCTCGAACCGCCGCTCGCCCGACACGATCTCGACGACCGCGACGATGCCGCCCATGTACCGCCGCTTCAACGAGAGCAGCGCCCACCCGATGTCGCGCCGGTCTCCGCGACGCGGGTGCTCGAGGAAGCGACCGCCGAACCGTCCGAGCTCCATCAGGACGGGCTCCACCGCACGCCCCGCCTCGGTGAGCGCGTACACCTCTCCCGACGCAGGCGCCCCTGCCGCCCGCTTCTCGACGAGCCCCGCCTGCGTCATCTCGCGAAGTCGCTTCGCGAGCAGATTCGTCGTGATGCCCTCGAGCGACCCCAGCAGCTCGCCGTACCGCCGCGGCCCGAGCAAGAGATCGCGCAAGATGAGGAGCGTCCACCGCTCTCCCAGGACGTCGAGGCTCCGCGCGACGCCGCAGTGCTGCTGATAGCTGCGCTTCCGTTCCACTTTACTTTCTAATAGCTCATACTATTAGAAAGTAAAGTGCCGCCCGAAAACGTCCCCACGGTAGTCCGCATAGGAATGACGCTCCTCCCCCTCTGCGTCGCTGCGCTCTTCGTCGCCGCCGCGTGGGCAAGCACGTCCCGCAGCGGGACGACCCTGCGCGCCGCACTGGGCGTCGGGATTCTCCTCGCTCTCACTGCCGCCGTTGCGCTGTCCGGCGTGCTCGCCGATACATCACGCCGTCCACCCGCGTTCGGCATCGTGCTTCTCGTCACGACCGTAGTCACCGTCCTGACCGCGCGCTCGTCCCTCGGCGCGAGCGTCGCCCGCTTGCCTTTGTGGGCGCTCGTCGGCGCGCAGTCCTTCCGGCTCCCCCTCGAGCTGGTCATGCACCGCGCCGCCACCGCCGGCGTGATGCCCGTCGAGATGACCTTCACCGGCCTCAACTTCGACATATTCACCGGAGTCACCGCCTTGCTCCTCGGCATAGCGCTAGCAACGCGCCTCGCATCCGTCCCGCGCATCATCGTAATCGCCTGGAACGTCATGGGCTCGCTTCTGTTAGCCATCGTCGTCACCATCGCGTTGCTGACATCCCCCTTCATAAAAGCCTTCGGCCCCCACGACGTGAACGTCTGGGTCCTGTACTTCCCGTATGTGTGGCTACCCACGGTCCTGGTACAGGCGGCGTTGTTCGGCCACTTCGTGATATTTCGGAGGGTCGCGGGGCATAGTCGGGCAGAGTGAGGAACGGGTGACGAGCGCCGCGGAGGGCGAAGCGCGGCGGAACGCACCCCGGAACACCGTCCTGGCCATGCAAACAGCCTCGAAAGCGCTCCACTCCGCTCGCGCACTCGTCACCGACGATGCTTCCGCACGGCCAATCGCCTCGTCCGAACGCCCCGGAACCGCGGAGACCTCCACACCCCGCATTGCCAAAGATTCGCCGAATCAAGGTCTCGCCGCGACGCTAGTCGCCGCAGTAAGGATGTTCGCGAGGAGCGCGTGCCGACGGGCCACGTCGCAGCAACCTCACCGCATGAACCCACGTAAGCGCTCTCTCGGGTAGCGCTCCCATCGCGGCGCGAAGTACCGGCGGCTCGTCGCAAGAGTCGTTGCCGTTCGGCCTGATGCTTCACGTGCGTCTGCCACGTCGCGCCGGCGCGGTTCATGAGGGGGAGCCGCGACGGGGCACCTTGACTCGGCGAATCGCGCAAGGCGAAACACCGACGATGAGCGGGCGGGCCGCGGGTGCTTCGAGTCGCGATGGGAGCCAGCAAGTGCTCGCTGGCGCTAGGCCTGAGCGTGGCGCCCACGCTCAGGCCCTGCACTCCCATCTGATTCGCCGAATCCTCTGCGACGCTTGCTCGGAGCGGGCTTGCCAGATCGCGAGAGCGCGAGCGGGCACGCGCGGCATCGACACGCGCAGGAGACGCCAGGTCATCGTCTGCGCTACGACCGTCGACCGACCAACGGCCGGATTCGCAATCTTGATTCGGCGAATCTTTACAGCTGAGAGCTGAGCCTTCGCACGAACAAGCGACACGATGGTCGGTGCCCGCTGCCTTCTTGGGGGAGCCCTCCAAGGCACGATCGTCGGCGCGCGCCGGTTCGCTACGCACGAACCTCGACGATGGTCCGCGTTGGCCATCTTTTTTCGACGAATCCTGGACAATGTGCCAGCCGCGGCGCGTTCACGAGCGCCCCCGAGGGGTCATCATGGCATACCGTCTTGATTCGGCTGATCTTTTGGAGCTCGGGCTTCGAAAGCGAAAGCGGCGACCGTGGGAAGCTTCGACCGTTCCCAGTCGATGGCGCCACCTTGATTCGGCTAATCTTACGGATACGCGACTTCTCGCGGTGCCTTGCTTGCCAACGGCGGTCGATTGGCATTTGCCCGGCGCGCACACGAGGCGCGCTATCTTGATTGCGGGCGCCTTTGCCTGTGATGCACCGCCCTGAACGTCGCAGCCCGGACAGTGCGGCGGCCGATCGCGACGGGGAACCGGGCCCGAGAGCGTCACCCGGCGGCGACGCCGGGTGCTCGCTACTTCACTTCCCTCGCGCGGCTCGGAATGAGTGCGCAGTGAGTAGCAGGGACGCTGCGGTCGGGAACGCCAATGCGGTGAAGCCCAGGGCGTTGGTGCTCAGGGCTCCGGCGGCGGCGCCCAGGGTGAAGGAGATCACGGGGAGGCCGAAGCGCGCGAGGCGGGAGAGGGCTTCTTTGCGGCGGCGCTGGGGGCGGCGCGCGGGGGAGTCGAAGGATGCGAAGGCCAGCTCGACGACTTCGATGGTGACCTGCGTCAGGTTGCCGGTCATGACGGTGGTGGGCGTGAGGCTGCCGAGCGCTTCACGCATGATCGCGTTCTGGATGCCCATCGCGAACACGCCGGCGCCGCTGATGAAGAGCGTCGCGGTGCCCTCCGGACCGGTCATGTAAGGGCCGAGGAACGCCCCCGCCGCCCAGAAGACGCCGAGTGACAGCGTCATGAGCGACAGCAGAGAGGCGAGCGGCGACTGGCCACGCCGGCGGACGATGCGCGCGGCCACTGCGGCCACGACGACGGACGCGATGAACAGAAAGACCATCGCGATACGGAGGAGCCATCCGATGCTCGCGCGCTCGGCGACGGCAGCGCCGGCCCAGACGATGTCACCGGTCATGTGCGCCGGCAGAAGCCCGAAGAGCGCGAGAAAGCCGGCAGCGTCGACGAAGCCGGCGATGCTGCTGAGCATACCGGCGCGAAGCGCGTCGTTCGCGATCAGCGGCGAGCGCGACGCGGCGGGAGCGGCGACCTTGACGGCCTCGGTTGGCGGCGTCGACTCGATCACCGGCACCCAGAGCGACGGCGGCGGCGGGATCGACGGCTCGCTGGCGAGCCACGGCGATCTCAGCGCCGGCATCGACGGACGTGAACCGGCGGGAGCGGGCGGCGGCGGCGCATCGGAGCGCGGCAGCTCGAGGGGCGATTGCGACCACGGCGGTGGTCCCGGTGCCCAGGGCGGGTCCTGCTCCTTCTTGAACTGCTCGAGCTCGTCGGTCGTGACCCGACGCCTCGTGCCGGAGATGCTGCGCGCGGGACGGAAGAGAAGGACGCCGTCGTTCTTCAGCTTGCGATTGTCGCCTTGCGCCACAGGGGACGGAACGGCACCGCAGGCCGGTACTTAAGCAATGCGCGAAAGGTGCCGTTTTGCGCGGCGTTTTCCCGTGGCGGAGCGCGGACTACATGGCACCCCGGGGTTGCGCGCCTCTACTACACGGTGGTCGTCTTCGTCAGCTCTCTTCGGGGTCGATGGCCGCGCTGATGGTGGCGACCTGATCGTTCAGCGAGATGCGCTCGAGACGCTGGGAGCGCGTCTTCGGATCGCGACCGCGCGACGCGAGGCGCTCACACTTCGCGATGAGGGACGGCGTTCCGATCGGACGGAGCGAGCGCTCCGCCTTGTCCACGCCGTCGGTGTAACCGTCGGTGCGTCCGGCGGCGAGGCATACGAGCGCACGCGCCTCGTGCAGGAGCCCCTTCACGAGCGGATTGTCGTCGTTCGAGTGAACGTCGAGGAGCGCGTCGAGCCGCTCGAGCGCGCCGTCGACGTCGCCGAGCCCGGCATCGGCGTGCGCGAGCTCGAGCTCGAGGCCGAGGAAGAGCACCGCGTACTTCAGATCTTCGGGCGTCGTCAGGGCGAGCGCATCCGCGGCGACGGAGCGCGCCTTCGCGTGCTCGCCGGCTTGATTGTACGCGCGAGCGAGGAGCGCGTGCGTCGAGGACCAGCCGAGAAAGGAGCGCGGCGGACGGAGCAGGTCGGGATCCGTCGCCATCACGCCGGCGACGGTGCGGTCACCGCGAAGCACGCGAAGAGCCAGGCGCGCGAGGCGCGGATACGTCGCCGCAGAAGGAGCCGATGCGGCGAGGACCGCTTCTTGACCGGCGATGTGCATCATCCCCGCGACGTCGGAGGCGTTGACGTGAGCGACGAAGAGCGGCGCGCCTTCCCACAGCTCGGCTTGCCACGCCGAACCCACGTGCGCGGCGTGGAACTCGACCTGCTCGCGATGACGGGCGGCGATCGCGAGCTCACCGCGATTCGCGTGATGGAGAGTACGTAGCTGACTCGCGATCATGGCGTATAGCTTGAGCCCCGTGGCGTCGAGGGCGTCGGCGTGACGTGCCAGTGCGTTCGGGTTCGAAGAGAACACCGCGAACGTGCCGGCCAGAAACTGGAGCCCCGCGACGAACAGACGGCGGGACTCGGCAGGCAACGTCGGATAGAAGTCCGGGCGCTGGAAGCTCGCGAGGAGCGCCTCGACGGCCTTGAAACCGGCGGCAGGACGCTCACGTCCGAGCTCACCGAGGACCAGACAGTATCGGTGCATGCCGACCGGCGCCATCTTCTCGGGCAGGACGGCGAACGGCGAGAGCACGTCGGCGATGCGCCGCACGCGCTCGGAGTCGAGAGAGAGGCTGGCGACGCCGGCGAGTGTCGTCACGACGCCGAAGAGACGCTGGAACATGACGCCGAACGGCCGCCCGCGATCGCGACGGCGGGTGGCGCGATACCGGATGAACGCGAACACGACGCCCACGACGAGCCCGAGCGCGGGCCCGAGAAGTCGCGCGACGCGGCGAGCGGTCCGGAGACCGCAGACGTCCTCCAGCGCATCGAGCGTCTGGTCGCCGTAGAGCTCGCCCCATTTGCGATCCTCGTAGTACGACGCGTAGCTCAGCGCCGCGAGGAGCGGCAAGCGACGATACTTCGAGACCGAATGTCGCTCGAAGATCCGGAGCGTCGCCTGGACGGCGTTGCCGAGCTGGTGAAGATTGCCGAGAAGACGGATGGTGACCGCGCCGTCGGAGGTGACGCTCGCGATGTGCTCGGCGCCGGCGAGCTCGTCGCCGCCCTGGATCAGGTGCCAGCCTGCCTCGACGGTGGTGCCGGGCTCCGGGTTCGGCAGGGTCAAGAGCGCGGCGCCGAGACGGCGGTGGTTCTGCGCGCGCCGTTCCGACGTCATGCCGCGGAGCAACGCCTCCGACAGCGCCAGGCTGCTGAACCGGTATCCGTCGGCGTCCGCGTAGACGACGTTCTCGCGCTCGAGCTCGTCGAGGAACGTGAGCACGCTTCCGCGGTCGTCGCGATCGACGAGGAGCCGGCAGAGTTCGAGGGTCGGACGGCGTGCACGCTGCAGCGCGAGGCACTCCGCCAGTGCGCGCGCCTTCTCGCCGAGCCCACTCAGACGGACCGCGAGCGCGTCCTCGAGCGCCTGCGGTGGGTCGGAGTCGGGCCGCTCGGCGGGGAGCACCCAGGCGCCACCGACGTAGCGCGCCACGCGCTTTGCCGCGAGATGACGCGAGATCGCGATGAAGTGGAGCGCGCTCCCCGCGGTTCTCTCGTGCATCCACTCGGCGAAGCGCGCGGCGTTCGGCGCTTCACCGAAGACGGACCGCGTGAGCTCCAGGGTGTCGGCCGCGCCGAGCCCCGGCAGCGACATGGACTCGCAGTGGCTGCGAAGCGCGCGGAGACCGACGGCACGACTCGGGTCGGCGCCGGCGCGCTCGGTCACGACGAGGAGCAACCGTGACCGCGTCGAGGCGCTGGCGAGGCTCGTCAGCAAGCCGAAGCTCGCCTCGTCCGCGCACTCGACGTCGTCGACCGTGACCACCATGGGACGGTCGCGGCTCATCTCCTCGAACCAAGCAGTGACGGAGCCCGACGCGCCACGGATGGCGATGCCCGACTCGTCGGGGCTGAGGCGCGGCGCTCCAAGTCTCTCCCGGATGCCGTCGCCGAGCGCGGCGAGCGCGCCGCGGTGATGCTCGGCCGACGCGCGCGCGAGTTCGGGGAACAGATCGAGGACGCGCTCGGCCATCGCGCGCGCCACGCCGAGGGGCTGTCGGTGTGCGGTGGCGTCGACGCGGACGACCAGCGCGCCTTTGACCTGCGCGCGAAGGGCGACCTCCTCGAGCAGGCGGGTCCGCCCCATGCCGGAAATCGCCTCGATCCTGAGCGCGCCGCCTCTTCCGTCGAAGAGCCGATCCAGACGACCGACGAGCGCGCTGAGCTCGCCCTTGCGTCCGACGAAGCGCGGATTCGCGAGGAAGCTCTGCGCCAGGCTCTCGGCGTCCGCTGGATCCTCCGACGGCAGCTCGCCGATCGCCTCGAGCGTCGCGATGACCTCGGCCGCGCTCGTAGGACGCGCGAGCGGATCCATGCTGAGGAGCGAGAGGACGAGCGCGTCGAGCTCCGGCGGGATACCGGGACGGAGCGTGGACGGCGCGGGCGGCGACATCCGCCAGAGCGGACGGAGATCTTCGAGGCGCTGAGCCGGGAAAGCGTGCTGCGCCGTCAGCATCCAGTATGCGAGCGCGCCGAGCGCGAAGAGATCGGCGCGCTGATCGAGCGAGCCGGCACGGATCGCCTCCGGCGCGATGAACGGCGGCGTCCCCGCGATCACACCGACGTAGCCGAAGGGCGCGAGCGTGCCGAAGTCGAGGAGCTTGCAGTGGCCGGACGCCGTGGCGCGCACGTTGGCGGCGCTCACGTCACGATGAACGAGGCGGCGCGCGTGAAGGAGCGCAAGCGACGTCGCGACGTCGCGCAGGAAGAGACAGCACCGCTTCGGCGAGAGCGGCGCGGCCTCCGCCATGTCCATGCCGTCGACGAGCTCCATCGTGTAGTACGGGCCGGCCTC
>DATAZL010000125.1:0-92382 GCA_036272055.1 Polyangiaceae bacterium
CCGCCTTCGCGGGCTCGCTGCGCTCGCAGCTTCGCCTTCGGCGAACTGCTCCCCCCGCCGCCTTCGCGGGCTCGCTGCGCTCGCAGCTTCGCCTTCGGCGAACTGCTCCCCCCGCCGCCTTCGCGGGCTCGCTCTTACCACCGGGGGCCTTGCCCCCGCGGCTCGCTTACGCGACCGCTCCCCCGCCGCCTTCGGCGTGCTCGCTTCGCTCGCGTAGTTCCGCATCTTTGATGCCTCGCGGACGAGGCTAGCGTCGATGCGGAACTACTCACGCTGCCGAGACGTCCCTGTCGCGTCACTGTGGCGCCACCGTGTGACCGTACAGGCAGCGGTACGGCGAAATCGCTCACGCCGATCGCTTCACCTCCGGTGCATCTCACCGCAAAATCGGACACTTGGCGCGCCAGGACCGCGGGGAATCCGCCGCGGTCGGCCTTGGCATCCCTGCACTCCAGCGTTAGCCGTTCCCGCGATCGCCCGATGCATTCGAAGCCGAAAGCGCTCTTCATCTGCGGCTCGCTGAACCAGACGAAGCAGATGCACGCCGTCGCACGCGAGCTCCCCGAGCTCGACGCCTGGTTCACGCCGTTCTTCGTCGAGGGGTTCCTCGACGGCGCGCGCAAGGCGCATCTCCTCGACACGACGATCGCAGGGTTTCCCTGGGTCGCGAAGTGCGAGGCGTACCTCGCCGAACACGGCCTCTCCCTCGACTATCAGGGACGCCGTTTCCACGACGACTACGAGCTGATCGTCACCTGTCAGGACGTCTACGTCTCGCCGAGCGTACGTCGGCTCGTGCGCGACGGCGTCGGGCTCGTGCTCGTCCAGGAGGGTATGACGGACCCGGAAAATTTCATGTACCACGTGGTGAAGCGCGTCCGCTTCTTGCCGCGCTGGTTCGCGAGCACGGCGGCGACGGGACTCTCGCAGCGGTACGATCGGTTCTGCGTCGCGAGCGAAGGCTATCGGGACCTGTTCGTCCGCAAGGGGTGTGAGCAGGAAAAGCTCGTCGTCACCGGTATCCCGAATTTCGACGACATGGCGCGGTACCTGCAGAACGACCTCGCCGACCGCGACTACGTCCTCGTCTGCACCTCCGATGCGCGCGAAACGTTCAAGATGCTCGACGATCGTGAGGACTTCTTGAGAAATGCCCTCGCGATCGCCGGCGATCGCCGCGTCGTCGTGAAACTTCACCCGAACGAGGACGTGGCGCGCGCGACGCGCGAGCTCCGCGCGCTCGCGCCGGACGTGACCATCGTGCCCCACGGCTCGGCCGAAGAGATGGTTGCGAACTGTAGCGTTCTGGTCGTGCAGTACTCGACGCTCGCCTTCGTCGGGCTCGCGCTCGGCAAGGACGTCTACGCAAAGTACCCCGTGGACGAGCTGCGGCGTCTCTTGCCGTTACAGAACGGCGGGACGTCGGGAGCCGCGATCGCGCAGGTGTGCCGCGAGGTGTTCGCCTCCCGGAAACGACGCAGCAGCGTGACGAAGACGCCCCGCGCCGAGAGTGCCCACGAGGCTACCCCTTGAAGACACTGGTCGTGATCCAGGCACGCACCGGGAGCTCGCGTCTGCCCGGGAAAGTGCTCATGCCGCTCGCCGGAGCGCCGCTCCTCGAGCGAATGGTGGAACGCGTTCGCGCCGCGACGACGGTGTCCGACGTAGTCGTCGCCACGACGCGCGATTCGGCCGACGACGCCATCGTCGAGCTCTGCCGGCGCACGAACACGCCATTTTTCCGCGGCCATCCGACGGACCTGCTCGACCGCCACCACGCGTCCGCTCTCGCCGCGGGCGCGGACGCCGTCGTGAAGATCCCGTCGGACTGCCCGCTCATCGACCCCGCGGTCGTCGATCGCGTGATCGGCACGTTTCTCGCTGCACCGGGCCGCTACGACTTCGTGAGCAATTTGCACCCCGGCACCTGGCCCGACGGCAACGATGTCGAGATCTTCGGCATCGACGCGCTCGACGTCGCACACCGCGAAGCGCTTCGCCCGCACGAGCGCGAGCACACCACGCCGTTTCTGTGGGACCACCCCGAGCGTTTCCGGATCGGCAACGTGACGTGGAACACCGGTCTCGATCTGTCGATGACCCACCGGTTCACGATCGACTACGCCGAAGACTACGAGTTCATCCGGACGGTGTACGCGGCGCTCTGGACGGCCGCGTGTCCGGTGTTTTCACTCGACGACATCCTCACGTTCCTGGAGACGCGTCCCGAGGTCCGTCGTATCAACGAGCGGTACAACGGCGTCACCTGGTATCGCCACCATCTCGACGAGCTCCGCACCATCTCGAAGGCTCAGACCCGGAGTCCCACTTGAGCGACGCTAAAGTCTACTCGAATGACGAGCTGCGAGCGCTATCGCTCGCCGTTCGCGAACACATCATCCGCATGTCGACCGACGGCGGATGCTTCATCGGCGCGTCGCTGTCGTGCGCCGATCTTCTCGTGCACCTCTACACCCGCGTGCTCCGCGTCTCGAAGGAGACGCTGAACGATCCGAGTCGCGACTATCTCCTGCTGTCCAAGGGGCACGACGTCCCCGCGCTCTACGGGACGCTGGCGGAGCTTGGGTTCATCGAACGGTCGCGGCTCGGCGCGCACCTGAAGACGCACGACAGCGTGTACTGGCATCCGAACCGCGCAGTACCGGGCATCGAGTTTCACTCCGGCTCTCTCGGCCATCTCCTCTCCGTCGGGATCGGCGTCGCGCTCGATATCCGGCTCAGGAGCGGAAAAAACCGGGTGTTCGTCGTCGTCGGCGACGGCGAGTGCAACGAGGGCAGCATGTGGGAGGCGATGCTCGTCGCGAACGCGCAGGCGCTCGACAACCTGGTGGTCGTAGTCGACCGGAATCAGTTCCAGGCGAACATCCGCACCGAGGAGCTCGTTCCCCTCGAGCCGCTCGACCAGAAGCTCGCCGCGTTCGGCTTCGCCGTGACCGTCATCGACGGCCACGACTTCGACTCGCTGAACTCCGCATTCGCGTCGCTTCCGCACGTGCGCGGCAAGCCGACGGCGATCATCGCCGAGACCGTGCGCGGCAAGGGCCTCCCGAGCATCGAGGCGCGAGCGGATCGCTGGTTCGTCAATTTCACCCACTCCGAGGTCGAGTCGCTGCTCGCGGAGCTCCACGGCACCGCGAAGGCCGAGCTCACGTCGGAAACGTTGATGGTGCGCTGAGATGCAGACCTACGAACAGTTCCTGAAAGAGCGCGCCCAGAGCGACGAGTCGCTGATCGTCATGACGGCCGAGAACCGCGCCGTCATTCGCAACCTCCCGGCCGAGCTCGGGCCGAGGTTCATCGACGTCGGAATTTGCGAGCAGACGATGATCGGCGCCGCGGCCGGCCTGGCGTTGCGCGGCCGCACACCTGTCACCCACGCGCTCGCGACGTTCATCACGATGCGTGCCTTCGAGTTCGTCCGCACCGACGTCGGGATCCCGGGCCTACCCGTGACGCTCGTCGGCGGTGTCCCAGGCTTCCTTTCCGAGGCGAACGGCCCCACGCACCAGGCATTGGAAGACGTCGCCATCATGCGCGGGATCCCCGGCATGCAGGTGTTCTGCCCTGCCGATCGCGAGGAGCTCATTTCGGGCATGCAAGCGGTGCTCGACAGCCGCAAGCCGACGTACGTCCGTTTTGCAGCGCCCGAGCCGAGCGTGCGCCACCGCGGACCCTTCGTCATCGGCAAGGCCGAGACACTGAGCGAGGGCACCGACGTCACGATCCTCGTGTACGGATTCTTGCTCGGTGAGGCAGAGCGCGCGCGTGTCGCGCTCGAGTCGCGCGGCATCTCCGTCCGGCTCGTGAACGTCCGCACGCCGAAGCCGATCGACGAGCAGGCCGTGGTCGATGCCGCCCGCGAGACGAAGCTCGTCGTCACGCTCGAGGATCACTTTCTCACCGGCGGCCTCTACTCGATCGTGGCAGAGGTCTTGCTTCGTCACCGGAGGAGCGCGCGCGTGCTCCCCATCGCGCTCGACGAGCGCTGGTTCAAGCCGGCGCTGCTCGCCGACGTCCTCGCCTACGAGGGCTTCACCGGCGCCGCGCTCGCCGAGCGCATCGAAAAGGCCTTTCGCGAATGAAGAACGGCATCCGTCTCGATCAGGGCTACCCCGAGATCGGCGCGTCGAACGCGCTGTGGGCGCGCTCGCAGGGGCTCATCCCGGCCGGCACCCAGACGTTCGCGAAAGGCCCTGGCCAGTACGTCGACGGCGTCGCGCCGAAATATCTGGCCCGCGGAAAGGGCGCGCACGTCTGGGACGTGGACGGCAACGAGTACGTCGACCTGAACATGGCGATCGGCCCGCTGTCGCTCGGCTATGCCTACCCCGCCGTCGACGACGCGATCCGCGCCCAGCTCGCGTCGGGGATCACGTTCTCGCAGATGCACCCCCTCGAGGTGGAAGTGGCGGAGCTCGTGCGCGAGGTCGTGCCCGGCGCAGAGATGGTCCGCTACAGCAAGACGGGCTGCGACGTCACCACCGCGGCGGTGCGGCTCGCGCGCGCCTTCACCGGAAAGAGCCGCGTGGCGTGCTGCGGCTATCACGGCTGGCACGACTGGTACATCGCCGTCACCGATCGCGCTGCTGGTATTCCGGAAGCCGTGCGCGAGCAGACGTTCACGTTCGCGTACAACGATCTCGACAGCGCCGAGCAGGCCGTCGACGACGACACTGCGTGCGTCATCCTCGAGCCCACCGTGTTCGAGGCGCCGAAGCCCGGCTTTCTCGAGGGGCTCCGCCGGCTCTGTGCGCGCAAGGGCGCTCTCCTCATTTTCGACGAGATGTGGACGGGGTTCCGGTTCGCGCTCGGCGGCGCGCAGCAAGCCTTCGGCGTCACCGCGGACCTCGCCTGTTTCTCCAAGGCCGTCGCGAACGGGATGCCCCTGTCCGTCCTCACCGGGCGGCGTGACGTCATGCGTCTGCTCGAGAAAGACGTCTTCTTCTTCACGACGTTCGGCGGTGAAGCGCTGTCCCTCGCGGCCGCGCAAGCGACGATCTTCGAGCTACGGAAGCACGACGTACCCGCGCACCTGGCGCGCCAGGGGAAGCGCCTGCGCGAGGGCTACAACACGCTCGCGCAGAAGCTCGGTCTCGCATACACGAGCGCCGCCGGCGCCGATTGCCGCTCGATCGTCACCTTCGACGCGAAGGCAGGCAATCCCCTCGAGATGAAGTCGCTCGTGCAGCAGGAAATGATCCGGCGCGGGGTGCTGTGGGGCGGGTTCCACAACATGTCCTTTTCCCACGGCGACGCGGAGGTGGAGCACGTGCTCGCCGCCTACGCCGAGGTGCTGCCGATCCTCGCACGTGCCGTCGAGGCGAACGACGTTCGCGGCGCGCTGCGGGGCGCGCCGGTCGAGCCCGTGTTCCGCAAGACGAGCAACTTCAACACGAAGCCCGTGCGGAGAGCCGAGTGAGCGACACCTTCTCGCTCGAAGGACGCGTGGCCGTCGTCACTGGCGCCCTCGGGCTGCTCGGCCGCGAACACTGTCGCGCGCTCGCGAAGCACGGCGCACAGGTCGTTGCTACCGACCTGGACGCGTCCGCCTGCGAGTCGTTCTCGCGCGAGCTCCCACTCGGGGCAGAACGCCACGTCGGGGTTGGCGCGGACATCACGCGACAAGAAGACGTCGTCGCGCTGAAGAGCGCGACACTCGCAAGATTCGGCCGGGTGGACATTCTCGTGAACAACGCCGCGGTCGACGACAAGTTCACGAGCGCCGATGCAGCCGCGGAGCTCTCGAAATTCGAGAACTATCCGCTCGAGCTCTTCAAGCGCTCGCTCGACGCGAACGTCGTCGGCACGTTCCTGTGCTCGCAGGTGCTCGGCAGCGAGATGGCGCGCGCGGGGCGCGGCAGCATCATCAACATCGCGTCGACGTACGGCTTGGTCGCGCCCGATCAATCGATCTACAAGCGGCCCGACGGCTCGCAGACGTTCTGGAAGTCGGCGGCGTATCCGACTACGAAAGGAGCGGTCCTTTCTTTCACCAGGTTCCTTTCGACGTACTGGGCGTCGTCCGGGGTGCGAGTGAACGCGCTGTCTCCCGGGGGCGTCGAGAACGCACAGGATCGCCACTTCGTGGACGCCTACTCCGCGCGCACGCCACTCGGACGCATGGCAAAGCCGACCGACTATGCCGGCGCGATCGTGTTTCTCGCGAGCGATGCGTCCGCGTACATGACCGGCGCCAATCTCGTCGTCGACGGAGGGTGGACGGTATGGTGAGCGGTCGTTCGAAGGCCTTGCCGCTCGCCGAGGCGAAGCGTCGGGCGCGTCGGACCAAGCTCGTCTTGACCGACTCCGACGGTGTGCTCACCGACAACGGCGTCTACTACGGAGAGAACGGCGAGGCGTTCAAGCGCTTCTCGATCCGGGACGGCATGGGCGTCGAACGGCTGCGAGACGCCGGCATCGCCACCGGGATCATCACCGGCGAGAAGTCACCGAGCGTGCGTGCGCGCGCCGCCAAGCTCCGGATCGAGCTTCTTTACCTGGGCGTGAAGGACAAGTCGGGCGCGCTCGAGGGCGTGCTCCGCGACGCGGGCGTCACGCTCGAGCAGACGGCGTTCATCGGAGACGACGTGAACGACAGCGCCGTGCTCGACACGGTCGGAAGAGCCGGGCTCACGGGGGCGCCGCTCGACGGCATGCCCGACGTCGTGCGCGCGGTGCACTACAGGTGCCGTGTGCCGGGCGGCCACGGCGCGTTCCGTGACTTCGCGGAGTGGATCTTGAAACTACGTGGCTACCGAGGAGCACCATCATGATCACGATTGGGCACAAACCGGTTGGAGACGGACACCCCGTCTACGTCGTGGCGGAGATCGGTATCAATCACAACGGCTCGCTCGAGCTGGCGCGTCGACTCATCGACGGCGCAGCCGACGCGGGAGCCGACGCAGTGAAGTTCCAGAAACGCACCCCGGAGAAGTGCGTCAACGCCGACGAATGGCATCGCGAGCGCGACACGCCGTGGGGTCGCATGACGTACATCGACTACCGGCGTCGCATCGAGTTCGGTGAGCGCGAGTACGCGGCCATCGACCGCCACTGCCGCGAGCGCGGCATCCAGTGGTTCGCCTCGTGCTGGGACGAGGACTCGGTGGACTTCATGGAGCGGTTCGGGCCGCCATGCCACAAGGCCGCGTCCGCGTCGCTCACCGACCACGACCTGCTCCGGAAGATGAAGGCGACGGGGCGTCCTCTCATCGTCTCCACCGGCATGTCGACCATGACCGAGATGGAGTCCGCCATCGCCGCCATCGGCACCGATGGGCTGCTCATCGCGCACTCGACGTCGTCGTACCCCTGCCCTCCGGAGCACGTGAATCTACGGATGATCGCGACGCTCCAGGCGCGCTACCCACTCTGCCCGATCGGCTATTCGGGTCACGAGTCGGGCACCGCGCCGACGGTTGCCGCCGTCGCGCTCGGCGCCACCCACGTCGAACGTCACGTGACGCTCGACCGCACGATGTGGGGCAGCGACCAGGCCGCCTCCGTCGATCTCCCCGGCTTGCAGGAGCTCGTGGCCGCCATTCGAGAAGTGGAGCGCGCCCTCGGAGACGGCGTGAAGCGCGTCTACGAAGGTGAGCTCGCGAGCAAGAAGAAGCTCCGCCGCGTGAACGGCAACGCGAACGGCAATGGTGCATCGCCCCGGCCGCTCGTCACTGCGCTGCCTGGTGGACGTAGCGCGCCCACGACGGTCCCGGGCTGAAGAGTCCATGTCGCTCGCGCACCTCGCGTACCTCGGGAACGTCGTCATCGCCGCGACGGCGGTGACGCTGGTCCTGCTCGAGCGACGATTCCCCTACGACCGCGGGCAGAAGCTCTTCCGCGAGGGGTTCTTCAACGATTTCGTGCTCTACACGCTGGTGCAGAGCTACGTCATGGGGCTCATCATCGCGTGGGTCATCGAGCGCATCGACGCCTCGACGCACGTGTCGCGTCTGCACCTCGTCTCGAGCTGGCCGCTCTGGGTGCAGATGCTCGTCTTCTTCGTCGCCCACGACTTCTACATCTACTGGTTTCACCGCGCGCAGCATCACAGCAAGTACCTGTGGCGCGTCCACGAGGCGCATCACGCGACCGAGGACGTCGACTGGCTGTCGGGGTCGCGCTCCCACGCGCTCGAGATCCTCATCAATCAGACGGTGGAGTTCGCGCCGATAGTGCTGCTCGGAGCCCGTCCCGAGGTCGCGCTCTTCAAGGGCGTGATAGACGCGGTGTGGGGAATGTACATCCACTCCAACGTCGACGTGCGCTCCGGCCGTCTCCAGTATTTCCTGAACGGCCCGGAGATGCATCGCTGGCACCACGCCATCGAGATCACCGAGGGCGGCATCAACTTCGCGACCAAGCTCGCGATCTGGGATTACCTGTTCGGCACCGCGGTGCGGCCTCCGGTGAAACCTCGCGGTTACGGCCTGCTCGACGGCTTCCCGAAGAACTTCTTCGTGCAGTTCGTCCACGCTTTCCGGCGCTTTCCCGAGTCCGCGCCCAACTCCGCGAGGGCGGAGGCGCCGATGGGCCACGTCGGCGAAGAGACGACGCCGTAACTTGAAGATGTCCGTCGACGCCGACGTAGATGCGGAACAACGCGAGCGCGCGAAGCGGCGGGGGGAGCAGTTCGCCGATGGCGAAGCTGCGGGGGGCCAAGGCCCCCCTTTGCTAGAATCGCGCCATCAGCGACTCGTCTCGGTGCTCGGCTGGGTCGCTGCAGCGGCGCTGGTCTACTTCCTCGTGCGCAAGGTGCTGCACCTCGACTTCGCGCACGCCGTCGAGCTCATCCGGCGCGCGGGCCTCGTCACCGTCGTCATCGCGCTGCCGTATCCGATCGCGATGGCCATCGACACCTTCACCGGCGGCCTGCTCCTCGCGACGACGGGACCGAAGATCCGTTTCCGGGTCCTGTACGCAATCCGGCTCGCTTGCGAGGCCGCGCTCCTGAGCCTGCCCGTCGGCAGCGCGCTGGCGGAGTCGTTGAGTCTCTTCTTGCTCTATCGCAAGGCCGGCGTGGCCCCGACGCGCGGTATCGCGTTCATCGTCGGCAAGCGCTGGCTCCTGCTGCGCGCCCACGCCTTCTACGTGCTCTTCAGCGGGCTCGTCGGATACGCCATCCTCGCGCGGCTCTCGCCGGCGCTGATCCACGGCGCGGGCTTGCCGTTCATCGTCCTCGCATCGACGCTGGTTCCGTTCGGGCTCGCGGCAGCGATGTCTGCGACGCTGGAGGGCGGCACCGCGGCCCGCGCGCTCGGAAGGCTCGCTCAGCGGATCCCGATCGCGTCGGTGCAGAGCTTCCTGAAGAAGCGCGCGGAGCACTTCGGTGCTGCCGACGTGGCGCTCGCCCGCGTGCTCCGCCTCGGAAAGGGTCCGATCTGGCGCTACACCGCGCTCCTTCTCGCCGCGTGGATGATGGACTCGATAGAGACGCTCATCATCCTGCGCATCCTCGGCATCCAGATCGGCTTCGTGGAGGTGTACTCCTTCGAGGCAGGGCTGTCGCTCGTACGCAGCATGGCGTTCTTCGTTCCCGCCGGCCTCGGTATCCAGGATCTCGGGTACTTCGCGTTCTTCACGGCTCTGGGCATCCCCGACGCGCTCGGCATCGGCGCGGCGTTCGTGCTCCTGAAGCGAACGAAAGAGCTCTTCTGGGTCGTCGTCGGTTACGTGCTGCTCTTCGTCCTGCGCGTCGAGATCGCGCAGAGCCACGTCACCGCGGCGAGAGCTCCGTCGTGAGGAGCTCCAGAAACGCGCGCGCCTGGCGCGGAAGCTCGCGGTTCTTGCGGTACATGACGCCGATCGCCCGCTCGATCGGGCTCTCTTTGAGCTTGCGGGCCGACAGGGTTCGGGCGCGGACCTCGGCGCCGAGCGCCGGAGCCGGCAAGAGGGAGACGCCGATCCCCGCCTCGACGGTGCGCTTGATGGTCTCGATGTTGTCGAGCTCCATCGCGTAGCGGACGCTCGCGCCGGCGCGACGAAGAAGACGATCGACGAACCTGCGCGTCGGGATGTCGCGCTCGAAGGCGATGAATGGCTGGCCGTCGAGATCGGCGAGGGAGAGCCCGCGCCTCTTCGTCAATGGATGATCGGGGGACGCGACGAAGACGAGCTCGTCGGAGCCGAGCGACACCACCTCGAGCTGAGGGCGCTTCGACGGCAGCGCGACGATACCGAGGTCGATCTCACCGCGCACGCAGGCATCGTAGACCTGGTCGGTGCGGCGGTACTCGAGACGGAGCTCGAGCTCCGGGTACTTCGCGAGCGACCGCTTCATGACCCTGGGTAGCGTGTGGAGGCCCACGCTGTAGACGGTCGCGATGCGCACGTTTCCCGAGATCACGTCGGGCCGCTCACGGACGCGCTCTTCGACGGCGTCGAGCGCGTCGAGCAGCGGCTTCAGCTCCTCGTAGAATCGCTTCCCGAGCTCGGTCGGCTTCGCGCCGATCCTCGGTGCGCGATCGACGAGTCGCTTGCCGTACCGCTCCTCGAGCGCGCGGAGCTGCTGGCTGACCGCCGACTGGGTCACCCGATTGAGCTTCGCGGCCCTGGAGAGAGACCCGGTCTCGATCAGATCGCAGAACGTGCGGAGCGTCTCGACGTGCATCGCTTTTGATTAGCTTAGCTACTCATTCAGAGAACTCGAATGAATATGACTAATCTTTGAACGAGCCGTAAGAACTTCTCGTGATGCAGCTCTTCGAACGACTCGTATCGTCGACGAACGGCAAGAAAACGCTCGGGGCCGTCTCCGGCAGCTTCATGGCCGGCTGGCTCGTCTTGCACGTTCTGGGCAATTTCACGGCCTTCGAGGGGCCATCGAGGATGGACGGCTACGCGGCGGCACTGCGCGGGCTCGGCTCCTTGCTGTGGCTCGTACGCGGCCTCCTCGTCGCGGCGGTCGCCGTGCACGTCGTCGTGACGGTTTCGCTCGCGCGGCGTGCCCGTGCGGCAAGGCCGGTGCACGCCACGCGCCGGTGGCCGCGGAGCCACGTCGCGTCCCGGACGGCGATCGTCGGCGGCCCGCTCCTGCTCGTCTTCGTGACGTATCACCTGCTCCACATGACGTTCGGCGTCGCGCGCCCGGCGTTCGACCCGCGTCACGTGCACGCCAATCTGGTATCGGGACTCGTCTCGCCGCTCGTCGCAACGGTGTACGTTTTCGGCGCGCTCCTCGTCGGGTTCCACCTTCACCGCGGCCTGGCGAGCGCGCTCGCGAGCGTCGGTTCCACCCGCGCGACGAGCACGACGTCGCGAGCCGTCTTCGCGGCAATCGCCGTCCTCGTCGCAGCCGGCTTCGCGGCGATCCCCATTGCCGTCCTCGCGGGAGTCGTCCGATGACGAGCGCTCCACGTGTGCCGTCGGGTCCGCTGGCAGAAAAGTGGACGAAGCGACGAGCAGAGCTCGGCCTCGTCGGTCCCATCCAGAAGCGACGTCTCACGGTCGTCGTCGTCGGCTCGGGTCTCGCCGGCGCGTCCGCCGCGGCCTCGCTGTCGGAGCTCGGCTATCGCGTCACTTGCCTGTGCTTCCAGGACTCACCCCGACGCGCGCACAGCGTCGCGGCCCAGGGCGGCATCAACGCCGCGAAGAATTATCAGAACGACGGAGACAGCGTCGAACGTCTGTTCCACGACACCCTGAAGGGCGGTGATTTCCGTTCCCGCGAGGCGAACGTGTACCGGCTCGCCGAGCTATCGAACCGCATCATCGATCACGCCGTCGCCCAGGGTGTGCCGTTCGCGCGAGAATACGGCGGTCTCCTCGCGAACCGTTCGTTCGGCGGCGCGCTCGTTTCCCGCACGTTTTACTCGCGCGGGCAGACCGGGCAGCAGCTCCTGCTCGGCGCGTACCAGGCGCTGTCCAAGGAAGTCGCGGCGGGTGGTGTGACGCTCTTGCCGCGTCGCGAGATGCTCGACCTCGTCGTGGTCGACGGCCGCGCACGCGGTGTCGTCGCGCGTAACCTCGTCGACGGACGGCTCGAGACACACCTCGGCGACGCCGTCGTCCTCGCGACCGGTGGGTACGCCAACGTCTTTCATCTGTCGACGAACGCCGTCGGTTCCAACGCGACGGCGATCTTCCGCGCGTACCTTCGCGGCGCCGCGTTCGCGAACCCGTGCTTCGTGCAGTTTCACCCGACGTGCCTCCCGGTGAGCGGCGAGCATCAGTCGAAGCTCACGTTGATGAGCGAATCGTTGCGCAACGACGGACGGGTCTGGGTGCCGGAGCGCGCGAACGACGCGCGACGTCCCGAGGACATCCCCGAGGGCGAGCGCGACTACTACCTCGAGCGACTCTACCCGCGGTACGGCAACCTCGCGCCGCGCGACATCGCTTCACGAGCGGCGAAGGCGGTGTGCGACGAGGGCCGCGGCGTCGGTCCCGGCGGCCGCGCCGTGTTCCTCGATCTGAAGGACGCCACGCTCCGGATCGGCCCCGACGGCCTACGCGAGCGCTACGGCAATCTCATCGAGATGTACGAGCGACTAACCGGCGATGATCCGCTGAAGACGCCGCTCCGCATCTATCCCGCTGCGCACTACTCGATGGGTGGGCTCTGGGTCGACTATGACCTGATGACGACGATCCCCGGCCTCTTCGCGATCGGCGAGGCGAACTTCTCCGACCACGGCGCGAATCGTCTCGGTGCGAGCGCCCTCATGCAAGCGCTCGCCGACGGCTACTTCGTCGTGCCGTACACGGTCAGCGGTTATCTCGCCGGAACGAAGCTCGGCCCCGTCTCGACGGAATCGGAGAGCGTGCGCGGCGCGACGTCCGACGTCGAAGCACGAACGGCTCGCCTCCTCGGTTCCCGCGGCGGACGTCCCGCCGTCGAGTTTCACCGCGAGCTCGGGCACGTGCTCTGGGAGTCGTGCGGGCTCGCCCGCAACGCGAGCAGCCTCACCGCGGCGCTTCCCCGCATCGCGGAGTTGCGCCGCCGCTTCGACGACGAGCTCATCGTTCCGGGCGGCGCCGCGGAGCTGAATCAGGAGCTCGAACGCGCCGGTCGGGTCCGTGATTTCCTGGCGCTCGGCGAGCTCCTCTGCGCGGACGCACTCGCGCGCGATGAGTCGGCAGGGTGTCATTTTCGCGAGGAGCACCAGACCGAAGCGGGCGACTCGAAGCGCGACGACGCGCATTTCGCCCACGTCGCGCTCTTTCACCATCGCCCAGAAAAACCGCCTGAACGAACGACGGAGCCGCTCGAGTTCGAGACGGCCTCGCTCGAGATGCGGAGCTACCGATGAACCTCACGCTCAGGATCTGGCGACAGCGCGACAGGACCTCCGAAGGGCGCTTCGAGCGCTACGCCGTGGAAGGCATCGACCCTACCGGCACGTTGCTCGACGCGCTCGACATGCTGAACGAACGCCTGGTGCGCGAAGGGGAGCGCCCTGTCGCGTTCGACAGCGACTGTCGTGAGGGGATTTGTGGAATGTGCGGCGTGTTCGTCGATGGCCTGGCCCACGGCGGGATCCGGCTCTCGACGACCTGCGAGGTGCCGGTGCGCGGCTTCCCCGACGGCGAGGAGCTCACGCTGGAGCCGTTTCGCACCGGCGTGTTCGGAGTGGTGTGCGACCTCGTCGTGGACCGCAGCGCGCTCGACCGCGTGATGCAATCTGGCGGCTACGTCTCGACGCGCACCGGAAGCGCTCCCGACGGCAACGCGCTGCCCGTCGCGAAGGACGACGCCGAGCAGGCACTCGACGCCGCGGCGTGCATCGGCTGCGGCGCGTGCGTCGCCGCCTGTCCCAATGGCGCCGCGTCGCTCTTCGCCGGCGCGAAGCTCGCGCACCTCGGCGCGCTACCCCAGGGTGCGCCGGAGCGCGCACGGCGTGCCCTCGCCATGACCCGCGCCCTCGACGACCAAGGCTTCGGCGGATGCAGCCTCCACGGCGAGTGCGAGCGCGCCTGCCCCAAGGGCATCGAGGTGAGCGTCATCGCGCGCATGAACGGCGACGTGCTGCGCGCCGTCGCAGCCGGGAAGACTCAGGGCACGCGATAACCGAAGAGCCGCGCCGCGCCGCGGAACTTGCGATGAAAGAGCAAGATCCCGCCCGATCCCTCGAAGACGATCTTCGACACCGAGCGGCCTTCCCCCATCCGCTCTCCGAACTCCAGAGTGACGTGGAGGTAATCGACGAAGAGCTCCGTCTTGCTCGGCGCAACGCCCATGCTGAGCACGTCGCCGGTGCGCGTGTCGACCCAGGCCGAGCCGACGACGAGATGCTTGTCGGCGCGCTTCGGCACGAACCCGACGCGGACGCGCGCCGGATCCGCGGCGTCCGTCTCGCGAAGGTGAAAGACGTACTTCGGTTGCTCGGATGCGAGGAACGGCATGTGAACCTCGTCGTCGTCCGATTTCTTGCGCGAGCTCTCGGACGCCTTCTTGCGCGCCTCGTCTATCTTGTTCTCGCCGTCCTCGGTGTAGCGGAGCACCTCGAAGCGCGGCTCTCTACCCTCGGGCCGCACGTGGAACGCACCCTCCTTGTGGTCGCTCGTGCTCCCGTCGCGATCGACGGTCTCGATGTGACCCTCGACGGTGTAGCTCGCCTTCTTGAGGTCCGTCTCGAAGCGCGCCGCAGAAGCGGCGAGCTTCGACAGGACTCCCTCGAGCGAAACCGGTTCCGTCGCGCCGGCGGTCGCGGCTCCGCAGACGATCGTCGTTGCCGCGGCGAGGGCCAGTGCTCGTTTCACGGCGGAAATATTGCCGAGAGCGTCGCCGACCGCCAGAAAAGGCGAATTTCAGGCTGGATCAACGCCGATCCAGGCGGCGTTGAAACCGGTTACCGCCAAATGTTTCGGATACGGTGAATCCGCGCTTGAGTGTCCCGGACTCGAGGGGGTGGGCCAGAAATCTTCGCGACGGCACCGACGACGCCCGCATGCCGCGCGATTCGTCGACTCGATCGGACACAACGACCCGGAGGCCTTATCTTTTCGGCTCCGTGGGTAACCGATCGAGGAGAGACAGCAGCGCTGGAGCGAACACGAGTCGGTCCTCTGCACGAGTGGATCGACGGAAAGGTCCGCTCTCGTTCGATATGGAAATCCGGCGAACGGCACGCGTTCGTCGGGTATGTGAGCGCGACGAATGGATGTAGACTCGCCCCCATAATGCAGATCGAAAAACTCTTCAGGGTGATCGTCGTCGCGGGCGCAGCGTCGACGGTGGGGTTGACGGCTTGCGGAAGCGACAAGAGTGGCCCCGACGACGGCACCGGCGGTAGCTCCGGCGAATCGGGCGCGACGGGCACGACCGGTGGCACGCCCGGCAGCGGCGGTGCGACGACCGGTAGCGGCGGTGCGACGACCGGTAGCGGCGGCGCAACGACCGGAACCGGCGGCGCAACGACCGGAACCGGCGGTGCCAGCAGCGGCGGCGCGTCGAGTGGCGGTACAAGCAGCGGCGGCGCGTCGAGTGGCGGGGCATCGAGCGGCGGCATGGCGAGCAGCGGCGGTGCGTCGAGCGGCGGTGCGTCGAGCGGCGGCGCATCGAGTGGCGGCGCCAAGAGCACCGGTGGCTCGACCGGCACCGGCGGTGCCGGCGACATGTGCTCGAGCAAGTGCTCCAAGAGCAAGACGAACTCGCAATGGACGGATTGCGACGGCTGCTGCTGCTGGCTCGCGGCAGGCGCGACCTGCTTCGGCGGCGGCAGCAAGGTCTGCGGCGCCGACGAGACCTGCTGCGTCGGTCGCGGCAGGTAGCACTCCGCGCCAGGTTCCGTTCTCGAACGTCGTACGGGCGGCGTTCGAGACGGCAGCGGTGCTCGAGGGCCGGGGCGTTGCGCCACGACGCTGATCGGTTTCAACGAGTCGTCTATGCTTCATAGATGCGGCAACAATGGTTGCCATATTGTGTCGCAATACCTCGCTTGAATATTGACGGTATGGATGTAAGGTCGACGGCATGAACATAGAGAAGCTTTTCAACGTCCTCGTCGTCACTGGCGCCTCTTCGACCGTGGGCCTGCTCGGCTGTAGCGCCGACGTCCATGGGCTCGGCAACGACGACGCCGGCACTGGCGGTGCAGAGACGGGCGGCAAGCCGAGCAGCGGCGGAGCCGACGCCGGCACCGGCGGCGCGAGCTCTGGTGGGGCGGCGGGCGCGGCCGGCGCGGCCGGGAGCGAATCGGACAGCGGCATGTGCTCCTGTAAACCGAGCTCCGTCACCCCCACGTGGACGGACTGCGACGGGTGTTGCTGCTGGCTCCCCGTCGGGGCGACTACTACGATCGGAAGCCAGATCTGCGGCGAAACCCCCTGCTGCATCGGCAAGGGACGCTGAGAGCGTAAGTCTCTCGGTCCGGGCCGGCGCTGCTCTCACGAGGCCCATCATTTCCAGCGACGAACAAGAGCTCATTCGCGCGCGCGTGGCGGGGACCTGGGCGTTCCGCACGCGCGCCGAGATAGAAGCCACCGCGCGCTTCGCCCGCATGGCGACGGATCTCGCGAGGGTAGGCGCCACCGACGTGGTCGTGCAAGGCGCGCGCGATGCGGCGGCGGACGAGGCGCGGCACCGGGACCTCTGCGCGAAGCTCGCAGCCAAATGGGGCGAGCCGAACGCGCTGAATCACGTGCCACCCGATCAGCGAATCGGCCGCTCCGACATGGACCCGCGCGATCGCCTGCTGTGGGAGCTGGTCGCCGTGTGCTGCATCAGCGAGACGATGAACACGTCGCTGATGACCCGCTGCATGGAAGTCGCGAAGGAGCCCGAGATCCGCTCGACGCTCCACGAGCTCCTGACCGACGAGGTCCGTCACGCGCGTCTCGGCTGGGCGCACCTCGCGGCTGAGCGCGTCGCCGGCCGCGGTGCGTTCCTGTCCGAGGTGCTGCCGCGAATGCTCGAGGCGAGCATCGAGCCCGGCTTCCTCGAAGGGGCGATGGTCGCACCGTGGACGGAAGCGCTCTACGAGTACGGCGAGCTGCCGACGTCCGAGCTCGTGCAGATCTACTGCGACACCCTGAATCTCGTCGTGTTCAAGGGCCTCGACGCGGTCGGCATCGACACGTCCAAGGGTCGCGCCTGGCTCGAATCACGGACCCGACACGCGTCGTAGGGCGCGTCGCAACGAACACCGCGGTCAGGCCCGCATCGTGCGGACGGCGCGCAGCTTGTTGCTGACGTCGAGTGCCGCGACCTTGTACGCCTCGGCGAGGGTCGGATAGTTGAAGACCGCGTCGACGAGATAGTCGACCGTGCCGCCGCAACCCATGACGGCCTGCCCGATGTGCACGCCCTCCGTCGCGCCGGTGCCGAACAGGTGCACGCCGAGGAGCTTCCGCGTCTCGAGGCACACCAGGAGCTTCAGCATGCCGAACGAATCGCCGGCGATTTGCCCGCGCGCGAGCTCGCGGTAACGCGAGACGCCCACCTCGTACGGGATGCCCGCGTCGGTGAGCTCTGCTTCACTCCGGCCGACGTAGCTGATCTCGGGGATCGTATAGATACCGATGGGCATCGACGCGATGATGGGCGGCGTGGGTTCGCCGAAGGCGTGATACGCCGCGAGTCGTCCCTGCTCCATCGACGTCGCAGCGAGCGCGGGAAAGCCGATGACGTCCCCCACGGCGTAGATGTGCGGCGCGCTCGTCCGGTAGTGCTCGTCGACCTTGATGCGACCCCGATCGTCGACCGCGATATTCACGGCGTCGAGGCCGAGCCCTACCGTCGCGCCGAGTCGTCCGGCCGAGTACATCACCACGTCGGCGGGGATCGTCTTCCCCGACGCCAGCACGGTGAGAGCGCGGCCGTTGTGGAGCTCCACCGACGCCACCGATTCGCGGAAGCGGAACGTCACCGCGAGCTCGCGCAGGTGATACATCAACGCCTGCACGACCTCTTCGTCGCAGAACTCGAGCATGCGGTCGCGACGCTCCACGACCGTCACCTTGCTGCCGAGCGCGGCGAAGATCGACGCGTACTCGATGCCGATGACGCCCGCGCCGACGACCACCAGGGACGCCGGGATGCTTTGCATGCAGAGGATGCCGTCGGAGTCGAGCACGCTCCGGTCGTCGAACGCGACGTTGGACGGGCGCGCCGGCTTCGTCCCGGTCGCGATGATGATCTTGTCGGCGGTGAGCTGCGTGATGCCGGCCTTGCCGTCGATCGCGACGGTGTGATCGTCGACGAAGCGCGCCGCCCCGTGCAAGAGCGCCACGTGGTTCCGTCCGAGCTGGTCCTGGACGACCTCGTGCTCGCGGCTGACCACGTGCTCCGTGCGCCCGGAGAGATCCTCCATCGTGATCTCGCTCTTCACGCGGTAGCTCTGTCCGTAGAGCTGCCGCTGCGAGAGCCCGGTCAGATAAAGGACGGTCTCCCGGAGGGTCTTCGACGGGATGGTCCCCGTGTTGAGGCACGCCCCGCCCACCACGTCGGAGCGCTCGACGATGGCCGCCCGCTTTCCGAGCTTTGCGGCGGCGATGGCCGCTTTCTGCCCGCCGGGGCCACAGCCGAGCACCAGGAGATCGTAGTCGGGCACGTATAACCGTTCACCCTGCTCTTGTTGCCGGGGGGTCTCCGGTCAGTAACGAGCAGAAGCGCAGAGGGGCGAATGGTCCACGGTCCGGGTGACCGGGGGACGACCTTGCGGTGACGATGAGACGTCGCGGCCGCTCCGGAACCGTCAGCGAGCCGGGAGCCAACCGAACATACCGTAGACGAGACAGAGCCGGGTCCAGGTACTACTCTAGGGAGGTTGTCCTCGGACTTCCCACCGCCGGCGTCGCACGACACGGACCGCGTCGTCACCCAGATCGCCGTCGCGCACGTGCTCGCGCTGGACGGCAAGACGCACCGGATGCGCGATCTGTGGGGCCAGGCCACGACGATCACGACCTTCGTCCGGCACTTCGGTTGTCTATTCTGCCACCAGATGGTGGGTGAGCTGGCCGCCTACACACCCAGGATCCTCGAACGCGGCGCGCGAATCGTGATCGTCGGCAATGGCACCCTGGAGCAGGCCAGGCATTTCTTCTCCGAGAAGAAACTCCCGCGTCAGGGGGTTGCGGTCGTCACCGATCCGCGACGGGAGTCATACGGGGCTGCCGGGCTGGAGCGCGGGGTCGCCCGCACGCTGCTCCACCCCGGGGCGATCGCCGCCTATGGCGCCGCGACGCTGCGCGGCCATCGCGTCAACGGCCTGTTCGGCGACTTGACGCAGCTCGGCGGGATGTTCGTGATCAAGCCTCCCGCGACGCTCCTCTACGCGCATCGCTCGCGTTTTGCCGGCGATCACCCAGACTTGGACAGGGTACTTTCGCACCTCCCCTAAATCCCGGACAGGCCGCGTCGTAATCCATCTTGGAAGTACCGGATGGCACGACAGGGGGATGCATTGAAGACGTTCGCGTTCCGAAGCGGCAAGGCAAACGCTCCGTACTTCGTTCTCCTGCACACCGAGGAGGATCCGGAGCAAGACGACTGGGCTGAATACGTCCGCGCCATCGGCGTGATGGTCGCGTCCGAGGGTCGGCACGTGCACGCCTTCGTCGCGACCGACGGCGGAGGACCAAACGCCTCGCAACGCCAGGAGCTCGCGAGCGTCGTGCAGGGTTCCAGAGGAGCCGTCACCCACGTCTTCACAACGAACTCGTTCGTGCGCGGCATCGTCACCGCGTTTCGATGGGTCGCCGGTGCACGCGCGCTCGCGCACCATCCGCGAGAATTTCTCGAAGTGTGCGAGCGATGCAATGTGTCTCCTTACGAGGTCCTCGCCGACTTCGGGGCGGCGCAGAAGTCGCTTCCGCGGATCGAGGTGCTCGATCAGCTCGTGGGCTCGGTCAACCCCGCGCGCGTCTCCGAAGGGGGCTGACCTTGAAAACGCTGTCGTTCGCACATAGCACCGCAGGGCCGCTCTACTTCGTGCTCCTGCACACCCCGGCCGAGCCCGATCCCGAAGAGTGGAGCGCCTATCTGCGCGTGCTGCGCAACAAGGTGACCCCCGAAGCGAAGCCGGTGCACGTGTTCGTCGCCACCGACGGCGGCGGCCCCAACGCCGCTCAGCGACAGGATCTGGCGCACCTGGCCGATCGCCCCGATCGGGGACCGGTCATGCACGTCTTCACCAACGAGACCTTCGCGCGCGTCATCGTCTCAGCCTTCACGTGGATCGCCGGAGCCCGCGCTACCGCCCACGCCCCCGCAGAATTCCCAGCCGTGTGCACGGAGCTCGGCTTATCACCCGCCGACGTTCTCTTCGATCTGATCGTCGCCGAGCGAGCCATACCGAAGACGCGCGTCATGCGCTTCATGAACGACGCCGTGAACCGCCACCGCCTCGCGGCGGATCGCTCGGCATGAGCTAACGGTCCGTACGCTTGCCGAGCGACGGAAACAGGCTCGCGACGGAGCGCTTCAGGACGGCGAGCGCGTCGGCGTCACCGGACAGGAGGGCTCTCGCGTAGGAACCCGCTTGCTCGGCGCTGATGTGCGGCGGGATCGGAGGCACGTTCGGATCGGTGAGGACGTCGAGCACGAAGGGCCGATCTGCCCGGAACGCAGCGTCGAGTGCGGCAGGGAGCTCCTCGGGCTTCGTGACGCGGGCGCCTCCGAGGCCGAGCAACTCGGCGTACTTCGCGTAGTCGAGATCGGGTAGCTCCTGTGACGCTGCGTACTTCGGCTGTCCCTCCGTCACGCGCTGCTCCCAGGTGACCATGTTGAGATCGCGGTTGTTCATCACGACCACGACGAAGCACGGATTTGCCCACCTTTCGCGGTACTTGGCGAGCGTGATGAGCCCGTTCAGCCCGTTCAGCTGCATCGCGCCGTCGCCCACGCAGGCAACCACCGGTCGCTCGGGAAACGCGAACTTCGCCGCGATGCCGTACGGGATCGCCGGCCCCATGGTGGCGAGGCCGCCGGAGAACGACACCATCATGTCTCCCGTGATGCGAACGTCGCGCGCGACGAAGCTCGTCACGGAACCAGTGTCCGCCGTGAGGATCGTGTTCGTGGGAAGACGCGACGACAGCTGGCGGAAGACGAGCTGCGGGTTGATCGGCTCGGCGGCGGTCTGTGCGCGCTCCTCGAGGAGCTTGCGCCAGTCGTCGACCCATCCGATGACCCGCTGCTGAAATTTCCGTTCCGTCCTCGGTCGCAGCAACGGCAAGAGCGCGCGAAGGGTCTCCGCGGCGTCTCCGACGAGATTCAGGTCCATCGGGTAACGCATCCCGAGCATCTTGCCGTCGATGTCGATCTGGACGCCGCGAGCACGTCCCTCCTTCGGCAAGAACTCGGAGTACGGGAAGCTCGAGCCGATCATCAGGAGCGTGTCACATTCGTTCATCAGGTCGACGCTCGGTCGGGTGCCGAGGAGCCCGATGGAACCCGTGCAAAACGGGACGTCGTCGGGAACGACGGCGAGACCGAGCAGCGACTTTGCCACTCCCGCGTCGAGTACTTCGGCGGTCCTGATGACCTCGTCCCTGGCCTGAAGGGCGCCGGCGCCGACGAGCATCGCGATGCGCTCGCCCTGGTTGAGGATCTCCGCGGCGCGCTCGAGATCTCGACGCTGGGGCACGACGCTCGGCAGGCGGTAACCGGGCCCGGAGTGCACCGTTCCGTGCTCGTGGGGCGCGTCCGCGGCGTTCAGCCGCTGGAGATCGTTCGGCAGCACGAGACAGGTGACCGAGCGCGTCGCGAGCGCCGTTCGAATCGCACGATCGAGGAGGTGACGCACCTGCTCGGGCGTCGTGGCCATGTGCACGTACTCGTGCGCCACGTCCTTGAAGAGCGACGTCAGGTCGACCTCTTGCTGGTAATCGCCGCCGAGCGACGCGCGCGCCTGCTGCCCGACGATTGCCAGCACCGGCACGTGGTCCATCTTTGCGTCGTAGAGACCGTTCAGCACGTGGATCGCGCCTGGCCCCGACGTCGCCAGGCACACGCCGAGCTCCCCGGTGAACTTCGCGTGCCCGGAGGCCATGAACGCCGCGAGCTCCTCGTGCCGCGTCTGCACGAACTCCATGCCGTGGTCGTCGCGGTTCAGCGCACCGAGCACGCCGTTGATGCCGTCACCCGGATACCCGAAGATCCGCCGCACGCCCCACTGCGCGAGCCGCCGGACCACGAAATCGCTGACCGTCTCGCTCATCGTTCGCTCGTGAAGCGGCGCGAGCACGAGCGCCAGTCGTCCCTTTCATCGACTTAACGACTAACCGGCTCGAGCAGCGCCACTACTGTCCGGCGTAGTCCGGACGGCGTCCCGGGTTACCCGGACAGCACGCGTCGAAATTACTTACGACCAGGTGACTTGCCACAATTCGTGATGCGCTGCCCGAACGGGGCACAATACCCGCACCGACTTTCGCGACTGAGGCAAGGATTCACAGCGAGGTTCGTTCGACGGCGTGCGCGTTCGTCCTGCACCCACGACTTCGCCCTGTTTCGTCTTCCGACGACCGATGGCGCGACTCCTGCTTCGTGCCGTTGCTCTCGTATTGCTCTGCTGCAGATGGTCGAAGAAAGAGCGTCCGAACGTCTCGCGAGGATCTGGGCAACTCCACGCTCCTTCTGGGGCGTGGTCTCGACCGTCGACCACAAGGTGATCGGCATTCGATACATCGTGACGGCCCTGGCCTTCCTGGTCGCTGGCGGTCTCGAGGCGCTGGTGATGCGTATCCAGCTCTCGGGGCCGGAGCGGAACGACCTGAGTCCGGAGCTCTACGACCAGCTCTTCAGCATGCACGGGCTCACGATGATCTTCTGGTACGCGTCGCCCATTCTCTCGGGCTTCGGCAACTACCTCCTGCCTCTGATGCTCGGCTCGCGGGACATGGCGTTCCCGCGCCTGAACGCCTTCAGCTACTGGACGTTCCTGTTCTCGGGTCTCTTCGTCTACTCGAGCTTTCTCCTCGGGCAGGCACCGCACGCCGGGTGGTTCGCGTACGTGCCCTACACGGACCGAGCGTACTCGCCCGGCCTAAACATGGACTTCTACGCGCTGTCGCTCATTTTACTGAGCGTCTCGACGACCGCCGGCGCGATCAACTTCATCGTCACCATCTTCCGGCTGCGCGCGCCGGGCATGGCGATTCAGCGCATGCCGCTCTTCATGTACAGCACGATGACGACGTCGGCTCTATCGGTACTGGCGTTACCCGCGCTCTCCGTCGCATGCATCTTTCTTGAGCTCGACCGTCAGTGGGGGACTCACTTCTTCGATGCATCCCGCGGCGGCTCTCCTCTCCTCTGGCAGCACTCATTCTGGTTCTTCGGGCATCCGTGGGTGTACGTCGTGTTCCTTCCGGCCACGGGCATGGTCTCGATGCTCCTGCCAGTATTCGCGCGGCGACCCATCGTCGGATACACCTACGTCGCGCTCTCGACGGTGATGACCGGCGTCGTCGGAATGGGCGTGTGGGTGCACCACATGTTCGCCGTCGGCATGAGTCAGCTCTCGATGAGCCTGTTCGGCGCCGCGAGCATGACGATCTCGGTGTTCAGCACAGTGCAGGTGTTCGCGTGGATCGCGACGCTGTGGCACGGGCGCCCGGTCATGACGACCGCACTGCGATTCGCGCTCGGATTCATCGCGCTGTTCGTCGTCGGGGGATTGAGCGGCGTCGTCACCGCGATGGTGCCCTTCGACTGGCAGCTCACCGACACGTACTTCGTCGTCGCGCACCTTCATTACGTGCTCATCGGCGCCAACGTCTTCCCGGTGTTCGCGGCGCTCTATTACTGGTTTCCGAAGATGACGGGGCGGCTCGCCGACGAGCGCTTCGGCGCGGCGAGCTTCTGGACGATGTTCGTCGGGTTCAGCGTCGCGTTCTTCCCGATGCACCTGGTCGGTCTCGCCGGAATGCCGCGGCGCATCTTCACTTATCCTGCGGGCATGGGCTGGGGCAGCGCGAACCTCGTCGTGACCGTGGGCGCGTTTGTCTTCGGCCTCGGCATCTTGATGAGCTTCGTGAACTTCTTCACGTCACTACGGCGCGGTGCCGTCGCCGGCCCCGATCCGTGGAAAGCCGACACGCTCGAGTGGGCGATCCCGTCTCCGCCGCCGGCGTACAACTGGCTGCGCATTCCGACGGTGCACGGCCGTCATCCGCTCTGGGAAAATCCGCGAGCAGGAGACGCTTCCGCTGCCGAGCCGAGAGAGTCCTTCGAGCGCCGTGAGACGGTTTCGACGTCGGCTCTCGAAGCCGATCCGGCGGGCATCGCGAAAATGCCCGAGGACTCCGTCGCACCGCTCCTGCTCTCGCTCGTGCTCACGGCGTTGTGCACTGCGCTGCTCCTCAGGCAGCTCTGGGTAGCGGGTGCCGCGCTGCTGGTCGCGATCGCGCTGGCCGGCACCTGGCTCTGGCCGTCGAAGGAGGCACTTGCGTGAACGCCGGCGACGTCGAGATGACCGTCCCGCCCACCACTGACGACCGGCGGGGCACCGGCGGGATGATCCTCCTCATCGCGACCGAAGCCTCGCTGTTCGTCATGCTGCTCTTCGCCTATTTCTATCTCGCTCGCGAGCAGCGTCCGTGGCCGATGGATGCTCCGCCGCGACTACCGCTCGCCCTCGGCATGACCGGTGTGCTGCTCACCAGCAGCTTCGTCGTGCACGTCGCGTCGTTGCTCTGCCGCCGGGGCTGGCGTACCGCCGCCCGCATCGCGCTCGCGTTCACCATCGTCCTCGGCGTGGCGTTTCTCGCGGGTCAGGTGATGGAATACCGCGACCACCTCCGCACCTTGAAGCCGACGACCGACGCTTACGGTTCGATCTTCTACACGATCACCAGTGTGCATGGCCTTCACGTGGTCGTCGGGCTCGCGATGCTCGCGTACGTGCTCTTCTTGCCGGGGTTCGACGGAACCGGCGAGCCGCCGCATCGTCCGCTCCATAACGCGTCGCTCTACTGGCACTTTGTCGACGTGGTGTGGCTCTTCATCGTGGGCTTGCTCTATGTGCTGCCGCACTACATGAGCGGAGGGGCGCTATGACCGAGCCCGCAACCGGAGCACCTCGCCACGCACATGCATGGGTCTTCGTGCTCGGTGCGCCACTCGCCTGGGCGCTGCAGCTCGTCCTCGGATGGCTCGTCAGTGCAGCCGCGTGCTGTACGCGTCTCTCGCCACCCTCGCTGTCGGCGACCGGCGCGCGTAACGCCGAGCTAGGCATCACTGCGGCCGCGCTGCTCGTTGCGATCACGTGCACCGTGACCGGCGCGCGACGCCGACGCGGCTCGATCGACACCCGTCACGGTGGCGAGTTACCCGACTTCCTCGCCAGCATTTCGTGGCTCCTCGGGCTGATCATCACACTTGCGATCCTGTGGGCAGGCGTCGCCGCGCTCGTGTTGCCCGTTTGCGAGCGTGGACGATGACCGGCAGCCTACGGCTCGGCCTCGCTGTCCTCGTCGCCGCAATCACCGCGACTGCATGCGAGACGTCGCCGGAGCGGTTCACCTGGGGCGATTCGCGGCGTGGAGCAAACGTCATCCAGCAAGCTGCATGCGGGAGCTGCCACGTGATCCCCGGGATCCGCGCCGCGCACGGACTCGTCGGGCCGCCCCTCGAGACATTTTCCGAGCGCACGTACATCGCCGAGCAGCTCCCGAACACCCCCGTGAATCTGGCGCACTGGATTCGTGATCCGCAAGACGTCGAACCTCGAACGGCCATGCCGAACCTCGGCCTGACGGAGCGGCAGTCGCTGGACGTCGCCGCCTACCTCTTCACGCTCAGGTAACGAATGACGAAACGTCCACGCTTCCCGCGGCTTCTGCCTGCTCTTGCGCTGACGTTCGCGTCGCTCTTGCCGGGCTGTCAGAAAGAGAAACCGCTTCCCCTGCCCGCTCACGTTGGGCAGGCCGTGGGATCGTTGCCGGACGTGCGGCTCATCTCGCCCTTGCCGGGCCACGACTGGACGTTGCCCAACGGCGATCTTGCGAACACGCGCTACAGCCCGCTCGATCAGATCAAGACGACCAACGTCGCGAACCTCAAGGTGTTCACCACGATGTCCACCGGCATCGTACAGGGGCACGAGGGCGGCCCTCTCGTCGTCGGCGACACGATGTACGTCGCGACGCCCTTTCCGAACAACCTACTCGCCGTCGATCTGACGAAACCGGGAGGCGCGCTGAAGTGGCTGTACGAGCCACACCCCGATCCGCGCGCGGCGGGGATCGCGTGCTGCGACGTCGTCAACCGGGGCGCGTCGTACGCGGACGGCAAGCTCGTCTACAACACGCTCGACGCCCAGACCATCGCCGTGGATGCCGCCACCGGCGCGGAGCTCTGGCGAACCCGCGTCGGCAACATCGACATCGGAGAGACGGTGACGATGGCGCCGCTCATCGTGAAAGACGAGGTCATCGTCGGCAACGCCGGCGGAGAGCTCGGCGTGCGCGGCTGGGTGCTCGCGCTCGATCTCGCGACGGGACACGAGCGCTGGCGCGCATACAACACTGGACCGGATAAGGACGTGCTCATCGGCCCCGACTTCAAGCCGTTCTATCCGAAAGATCAGGGCCCCGACCTCGGCGCGAAGACCTGGCCGTCGGAGCAATGGAAGCTCGGCGGCGGGACGGTCTGGGGATGGATCTCCTACGACCCGGAACTCAATCTCATCTACTACGGGACCGGCAACCCCGGAGTCTGGAACCCGGATCTGCGTCCCGGCGACAACAAGTGGTCGTGCACCATCTTCGCCAGGAACGCCGACGACGGCAGCGCGAAGTGGGCGTACCAGATCTCCGCTCACGACGAGTGGGACTACGACGAGATCATGGAGAACGTCCTCGTCGACATGAACTTCAAGGGGAAGATGAGGAAGCTCCTCATCCACCCGGGCAGGAGCGGCTTCGTCTTCGTGCTCGACCGGGAGACGGGCGAGCTGTTGTCGGCGGAGAAATTCGAGCCCGTGAACTGGGCAGAGAGCTTCGATCTGACGACCGGCAAGCCTCACGCGAACGAGGACAAGCAAACCCACTTCGGCTCGGTGACGAAGAACATCTGCCCTTCGTCCACTGGCGCGAAGGAGTTCGTCCCGTCGGCGCTCTCGCCGCGCACGGGGCTCCTCTACATCCCGGCTCACAACACGTGCATGGACTACGAGGGCATCGAGGCGAACTACATCGCCGGTACCCCGTATCTCGGCGCGAGCGTGAAGATGTACCCGGGCCCCGGCGGCTATCAGGGCGAGCTCGTCGCGTGGGATCCCGTGCAGGCGAAGAAGGTGTGGAGCCTCAAGGAAGAGGAATTCCCGGTCTACAGCGGCGTGCTCGCGACGGGAGGCGACGTCGTGTTCTACGGCACGATGGACGGCTGGTTCAAGGCCGCCGACGCACGAAACGGCACCGAGCTCTGGCGATTCAAGACCGGCTCCGGGATCGTCGGCAACCCGATGACGTACGTCGGACCCGACGGGAAGCAGTACGTGGCCGTGTACTCCGGCATCGGCGGGTGGATGGGCGCCACCGACTTCCCGAGCGTCTCGGCGGACGATCCGTACGCCGCCCTCGGCGTCGTGGGCGCGATGAAGGACATCAAGAAGCGCACCGCGCCGGGAGGGATGCTCTATGTCTTCGGGTTCTGAGCGGCTCCGCCTGCCGTCGCTCGTCGCTCTCACGGTGCTCTCCGTGCTCGCCCTCGCCGCAGGGTCACCCGACGAACGACGAGCAGAACCCATCGTTCCACCACCGGACGAGCTCCGGATCTGCTCCGACCCGAACAATCTGCCGTTCTCCAACGCGCGCGGAGAAGGCTTCGAGAATCGACTCGCGGATATCCTCGCGAAGGAGCTCGGCAAGAAGCGGGTCACCTACAAGTTCTTCCCCGAGCGCCGCGGCTTCATCCGGAACACGTTGAAGGCCGGCTTCTGCGACGTCGTCATGGGCGTCCCGGTTTCATACGAGCTCGCACAGACGACGGTACCCTATTACCGGTCGACGTACGTCTTCGTCACGCGGCGCGACGCCGGACCCGCGATCCGTTCGTTCGACGATCCGCGGCTTCACTCGCTCGCGATCGGCATTCACGTCATCGGTGACGACTACAGCAACGTCCCGCCGGCAGAGGCGCTCGCAAGACGGGGCATCGTCGACAACATCCACGGCTATCCCGTGTACGGCCCTTACTCGGAGCCCGATCCGCCGCGGAAGCTCATCGACGCCGTCGCGCGGGGTGACGTGGACGTGGCGATCGCGTGGGGTCCGCTCGCCGGCTATTTCGCGCGAACTGCGACGGTGCCGCTCGTCGTGACACCGGTTTCTCCCGCGAGCTCGACCGGGCCGCTCGCGATGACGTTCGACATCTCGCTGGGAGTGCGCCGGGGAGACGACGCGCTCCGAAAGTCGCTCGAGCAGGCTCTCACGCGGCGCCGCAAGGACGTTCGCAAGCTGCTCGAGAGCTACGGAGTTCCCCTGCTCGACGCTCCGGCGCGCGGCGCTCGAGGAGCGACGGAGGAGCACTGATGCGCAAACCCTCACCTATCACGCTGCTCTTCTGCGTCGTGGTTTCGAGCTGCACACACGGGCCGGCAGAAGAACGAATCAGTCCCGCTCCCGAGGCGCGCATCCCCGTCGGACCCATTCCCGGTTTCGACAAGACGACGCCCACGATGGTCAACCCGTATACGGAGGACGACGCCGCCCGCAACGAGGGCCGACTCTGGTTCATCCGGTTCAACTGCTCCGGGTGCCATGGTGGTCATGCGGGCGGTGGGATGGGGCCGAGCCTGCGCGACGTCGACTGGGTCTACGGCGGCTCCGACGCGGCCGTCTTCTCGAGCATCTCGGAGGGTCGCAGCAAGGGAATGCCGTCCTGGGGAGGTCGGATACCGGACGACCAGATCTGGAAGCTCGTCACGTACATACATTCACTTCGAACGGCGAACGAACCCGATCCCCCGACGTGACGCTGTGAGGACGAAGAACGCCATCCCATTTCTGTCGGTGCTCGCCGCCACCGGCTGCCGTGGACCGGAAGACTACATGCACGCGGGCGGCCCGGGCGCCGAGCGTATCGCGTGGCTCGGATCGTTTGCGCTCATAGTCTTCGGCGCGACGTGCGTCGTGATGTGGCTTCTCATCGGCTGGCTCGCGGTGCGAAATCGGGGAACCTTCGACGAGCACGCGCCGGTCGACGACGAGGGCGGACAGCGCTGGATCTTCATTGGCGGCCTCGCCATTCCCGTCGTCGTTCTCGCCACTGCGCTCGGCATGACGTTGTACGTCAGCACGCTGTTCCCCATGGCAGCGGGCCACGAAGGCGCGTCGGAGATACGCGTCACCGGGCATCAGTGGTGGTTCGACGCGCGCTACCTCGCAGCGAACAGCGAGGAGTGCGGCAAGGCCCTCGTGGAACGCCAACCCGACGTCGCGGTGTCGGTCCCGACGGAAATTCACGTCCCGGTGGGCACACCCATCGACGTGGAGCTCGTGTCCCACGACGTCATTCACAGCTTCTGGATCCCAAAGCTCCACGGAAAGGTCGACATGGTCCCTGGCCAGACGAATCACGTCCGGCTCGAGGCCACGCGTCCCGGCGTGTTCGAGGGGCAGTGCGGCGAATTCTGCGGCGTGGAGCACGCGCGCATGCGCGTCGAGGTCGTCGCCCAGTCTCCCTACGAGTTCGATCAGTGGCTCGCCGCTCAACGCGCCGACGCCGCGGAGCCAACCGGCGTGAAGGAGCTCGCTGGCCGCGACGTCTTCGGTCGAGCCGCTTGCCCGTTCTGTCATCAGATCCGCGGCACCGGCGCGCACGGAAACATCGGGCCCGACCTCACCCACATCGGGAGCCGTCATCGGATCGCGGGCGGCTCTCTCGAGAACAACACAGCGAACCTCGCTGCCTGGATCACACACGCCCAGTCGCTCAAGCCCGGCTGCCAGATGCCGGACCTCACCCGCTTCAGCGGCGAGGAGCTCCTCGCCCTCGTCGCGTATCTGCAAGCCCTCCGCTGAACGAAAGGATCGTCGAAGATGATGCTCGGATTTTCAAGGTCGCTCATGCTCGGATTCGCGCTGACCGGCTGCAATCACGCCGTCGAAGAGGCGCGGGGAGAGACCACGAACGCGAGACCCGCGCCCTCCGAGATGCCCGGCGAGCGAGCCAAGAACGGCGGCTGCGATCAGGTACCGAGCACCGACGACCTCAAGCGACTTCTCGCGTCGGCACCGAAGAAGGGCGAAGCGGGCGGTCTCGCGAGCGGCAAGGCGGAGTGGGCTGCAGTCGTGAATCGCGATGGAGAGCTCTGCGCCGTCGCGGTGGCCACGGAAGATCCGTCGGCGGCATGGCCCGGCAGTCAGGCGATCGCGAAGTCGAAGGCGTACACGGCCAACGCCTTCAGCACCGACGAGGTGCCGCTCTCGACGGCGCGACTCTACACGTTGAGCCAGCCGGGGCACTCGCTGTGGGGCATCGCAGCCGGCAATCCGATAAACCCGGAGTGCGTCCTCTCGCCGACGTCGAAGAAGGTCGAGCACCGCGTGTGCGGGGGCACCATCGCGTTCGGCGGCGGACTGCCGCTCTACAAGGGGAACACGCGGGTCGGCGGCCTCGGTGTGAGCGGTGACACGGCGTGCGCGGACCACGAGATCGCCAAGCGTATGCGCGACGAAGCCGGTTTCAACCCCGCCAAGGGGCAGTTCGCGGACGATATTCAGTACACGAGCGCGGACGGCCCGACGATCTACGCACATCCGCTCTGCCCGAACACATGGCGCAACGGCAAGAAGATCGGCGAGGAGCCGCCCGGGTCGGGCTACTGACGCGCGTTCTCTTCGCGAAACGCCTTCACGGCGGAGACGCCGACGACGAAGAGCGGAGTCGAGAACGTCAGCCCGAGGATGCCGCAGAGCTCGCCCAGGAGCGCCTGGGCTGCGAGCGTCAGCGCGGGCGGTAAATGCACCGACGCGCGCGCGAGGAGCGGCGTGATGACGTAACCCTCGACGACGTGGAGGACGACATAAGCGCTCAGCACGGCGAGCCCCACCGTCGGCGACTGGGAAAACCCGAGCAGCACCGGCGGAAATGCCGACAGGATCGCGCCGGCGTACTCGATGAACGTCAGGAAGCCGGCGAACACGCCGAGGGTCAGCGCGAGCGGAATGTGCAGCAGATGGAAGACGATCGACGTCGACACACCGACGAAGATCATCGCGAGGATTCTCCCCCAGAGCCATCGCGTCAGGTTGTGTGCCGTCTCCTTCAGCGCCCGCTCGACATGGCGTTCGTACCGACGAGGCGTGATCGCGAGCGCGGCGTCCGAATACATCTGCGGCTGAGCCGCCCCGTACACGCCGATGAAGAACGCAACGACGAGGCCGCTCAGCACCTGCACCGAGCCGCCGAGGCCCGCGAGCGCGGCGGCTGCGAGCTTCTTCGGATCCGGCTGAGCGCCGGCATCGGGCGACAGGAAGTGATTGATGACCGGCGTCTCCTTGAGACGGTCGCGGGCTCCGTCGATGATCTTCGGCAGCTCGCGCGAGAGCGTCTCGAGCTGCTCACCGACGCGAGGCACGAGCAGCACGCCGCCGAGCACCGTCGAGCCGATACCGAGCAGCACCAGCGCAGTGAGAACGGCCACATATGGTAATCGCGTGACGCGCGACACCCACCCTGCCGCCGCACGAAGGATCAGAGCGAAGAGCACACCCGCGAAGAGGACGAACAGGATCCGGAAAGCGAAAACGGCGGTCAGCCCGAGCACCACGACGAGAGCCGCGAGCGCCACCAGCTGAGCGCCGGTTAGAGACTGTCGCGGCGAGCTCATGGAGCTTCGTTCCCCTGGGCGAAGTCGCGCAAGAACTCGGAAAAACCATGCGGAGCGCGACCCGTGGTGCGGGCGCTCGTCGCGACCCAGAGCCGACGGGTCGAAACGACCTTCTTGCCTGCACGCCGGAGCTCGCGAAAAAGCGAGTGGTCCTCGCCCGTCTCTAGCGCGCAGAAGCCGCGGGCAGCGACGTACGCGTCGGCGCGCACTCCCAGGTTCGCACCGTGGATGTGCCCGTGTTCGTCGCCGTCGGTCTCTGCCGTGTAGAACTCGTCGAACGCCCTCGCCCGTGCGGCCGGATACGTTCCCCAGTCGTCGACGCGGATCGTCCCCGCGACGGCGTCGGCGCCCGTCTCGGCAACGGCGAGGTGTTCCCGAAGCCAGCCGGGCGGCACGACGGAATCGGCGTCGGTGGTCGCGATCCAGACCTCTTCGAGACAGACGCCGGCGAAGTGCTGGAGTACGTGTGCCACGCCGGCGCGCCGCACGCGTCCGACGTTCTCGTAGTCGACGACGACGGTGACGACGCCCGCGTCGGCGAATCGCTCTGCGATGGACGCACTCCCGTCGCTACAGGCGTCGAGCACCACGACGATCCGCGACTCGACGTCTGCCGGCAGCGTTCGGCATGCCGTGGCGACGGTTTCGAGGCACGCCGCGAGGAGAACCTCCTCGTCGTGAACGGGGATCACCACGCCGACGGCGCGGATCACGCGGACCTCTCGAAGACGTCCAGACGAAATGACGGCTCGACGTAAGATCCGAGGCGCGCCATGCCCGTCATTCGGCGCTCGAGCTCGGCGTGTGCAGCGTCGCCGGACAGAGGATAGTCCGTCTCCTTGAGGTAATGCACGGCGACGACGTGACCACCGGCGACGAGCGTCCGCTCGACGTTCTTCGCGACGGCATCGACGCCATCGGAGTCCAGGTAATAGACGACCTCGCTGAAGAGCACGAGGTCGAGCTCGCCGTCGGGCCAGTCGTCGGGTATCGCGCGGACATCGACGCTCGCGTTCGGGTACTTCTTCAGGCGTTCACGTGCACGGTCCGCGACGCTGGTGACGAGCTCGTAGCAGACCAGCGCATCGCAACGCGGCGCGAGGAGCTCGCTCAGCACACCGATCGAGCAACCGGGCTCGAAGGCGCGCGCATACCGTTCGCGCGGCAACGACGCGAGCGTGAGCGCGTATTTGCGACGCTCGTACCAGCTCTCTTCGAAGTTCCAGGGGTCCTTCGAGTCGCGGTAGATTCGGGAGAAATATTCGAGGCCGAAGTGATTCATACGAGCACGATTTCGAAGCTTCTACGAAAGTGAGCGAGCATCTCTTCGTCGAGAATCGCCTCGTCGCCGGCGCGATCGCTCAGGGGAGCGATCTGGGAGACGTAGGCGGACACGGCGTGGGCCTTTGCGCGCCCGGACTCGTCGTCGAACGAGCTCCGGCGCGCGCGCTCCCAGGGAACGTCATCGGAGTGCGGGCGCGCCCAGTGCCACGTCCAGACGAGGTATTCGGCGAAAGGGACGCCGGTCCGTAGAGCCGCTTCAGCGACGGCTTCTCCAGCGGCGTCGTGATCGGGATGACCGTCGTGGCGCCACGGCGCGAGACAGAGTGCCGCGCCGCGAAGGATCTCCGCGAGCCGCGAGACGAGCGCCGGAGCCTGCACTCCACCGTCGGGCTCGCCGAATCGCACGACCTCCGCGCGCGACAGACCGAGTCGTTCGAGCGCCGCGAGCCGCTCTCTGCTCCGCCGTTCACCGAGCGCGCTTCGGGTCGTCGTGGGAGAGCGCGGATGAGACGCTTCGCCGTCGGTCACGCCGACAACGGTGACGTCACGACCCTCGCGAGCAAAGCGATTCAGTGTGCCGCCGAGCGCAAGCGTCTCGTCGTCGGGATGCGGCGCCACCACGACGATGCGTCCAGCGGGCCACGTCATCTCCGGGAGCGTTGCGGGTCGACGACAGGCGGCCCACTCGCGCTCCGCGGTCCTGCGCGGTTCGACCAGCGCCGTCACGGCCATTCGTCGCTTTCGAGGCTCGCGCGCGCGAGCGTCGCCGCGTCGTGCTCGGCGTGGTGCTGGCGCAGGTAGACGGCGAGATCCGCGGCGCGACGTGCATGTTGTGCATCGAAGACGAGCGGTCCCGTCCCGGATGCGCGACCCGTCGCAGTGAGCACCCGCTGACAGCCTTGCTCCACGACCTGACGGACCGTCAGCGCACGGCGAAAACCGTCCGGATCGCTCTCGCCCGCTGCGTCTATCTCGTTCGCCGCGCGTTCGAAGACCGCGCGCATCGCACTGACGTCCGCGATGATCGCACCGAGGTGCGCTGCAACATGGTCGTCCGGCTCTCTGCCGGAGAATCGAGCCTTGAGCATCCGCGCACACCCGACGGCCCCACCGAGCCAGCACGCCGCGACGCCGACCGAACCCTGCCAGAACCCCGGGCGCTCGACATAGAACCGCGGCGAACCGAGCTGGGCATCGCCCGGAACCTCCAGATCGAAATGCACGTCGAGACTGTCCGAATTCGCCATCCCGACGGCGGGCCAGGTGCCAGGAAGCGGGCGCACTCCGATCGCGCGCACGTCGACGTCGAAGAGCAGCGCGCCGTCGGCGGAGTTCGCAGTCACGAGAGCTCTATCGAGGGTGCGCGCGCCAGAACAGAAGCGCTTGAGCCCACATAGACGAAAGCCGTTCGTTGCGCGCGACGCCGCGACACCGGACCCCGGCGGTTCGGCCGCCCACACTCCGTAGAGCTTCCCCTCGAAGCGCTCGTGATCCGCTTCGGCAAGTATCGCGTGGGCGTCGGTGTGACCCTCGACGAGCCTTCCGAGAGAGAGATCCACCGCCGAAAATTCGAGCAACCTGTCGAAGCGCTCGCGTGTGAAGCCGCGCCCCGGAAGCGGCAATTCGAGGTGCCGCTCACCGAGAAGTGTCGAGAGGACGCTTCCGAGCTCTTCGACGGTACCGAGCTCGAGCTTCGCCAGGGCGAGATTCATGTGACCTCGAGCTCGCACGCGCCGAACTCCCTCACCGTCGCGCGCGCTCCGTCGCGTCCTGAATCCATGCCCTCTACATCATGCAAGTGCCGAACCAGGCCAAACCAGCAGGACGGGTCGTGGCGTTCAACGACGGGCAAGCAGCTTTGCGGCGATGCTCAGGTCGGCGACGAAACGGTTCATCTCGACCTCGCGATCGGCGTCCGGAGGTAGCCGCAGGAGCGAGGACGGATGCACGGTGAGCAGCGTCACCTTGGAGAGCCGCGATTCGACGACCGTGCCCCGTTCTTCACTGACGCGCACTCCGGAGCCGAGTACGGCTTGCACGGCAGTCGCGCCGAGTAGCACGAGCACCTCGGGGCGCAGCAGCTCGATCTCCGCCTCGAGCCACGGCAGGCACGCGGTCACCTCGCGCGCGCCGGGCTTCTTGTGAAGGCGGCGAGTGCCCTTCGCTTCCCACTTGAAGTGCTTCACGGCGTTCGTCACGTAGCTCGTCTTCCGGTCGATGCCGGCGAGCGCAAGCGCCTCGTCGAGAAGACGACCTGCTGGACCGACGAACGGCGCGCCCTTCAAGTCTTCGTCGTTGCCCGGTTGTTCCCCGACGAGAACGAGGCGCGAATGCGCACTTCCCGCACCGAACACGGTCTGCGTGGCGTTCTTGTACAGCGCACAACCCTGACAGTGCTTCGCGGCTTCGCGAAGCGCGGGCAGCGTGTGCTTTTCGGGCAAGAAACGCGCGGCGGAATCGGGCGGAGTGCGTGCGCGAGCGGCGGTCACTCACTACGTTTAATACGCGCGCGCCGATGCTCAAGCCTCTCCCTCTACACGTGAAGAGCGATCACTCCTTCGGACGCGCGGTCGGCACCGCGGCCGAGCTCGCGGAGAGTGCTGCGGGCGCGGGCCTCGGCGCGATCGCGCTCACCGACGCTGGAACACTCGCGGCCCAGGTCGAATTTCACGAGGCGTGTCGCGCGCACAATGTCAGGGCGATCACCGGCGCGGAGTTCCCGGTCCGCGGCTCGAGCGGCAGCGACGGACGCATCGTCGTGCTCGCCCGCGACGTGCGCGGCTATCGCTCCCTCTGTCGTCTCGTCACCGAGTCGAACCGAAGAGCACGCGACGGCGTCGCGCTCCTGCAAGGCGAGGACGCGCCGGAACATCTCTTCGTGCTCACCGACGAACCTTCCGCGGCCAGGGCGCTCCTGGCGCACGGCTTCGATCGCGCGAGTCTCGGTTTGTTGCTGGTGCGAATTTCGGATGCCATCCCCCGCGCAAAGGACATCGCGCTCGCAGGGGCGTCACTCGAACTACGCGTCGTGGCCGACGTCGATGCCGTCATGCCTCACGACGACGACGCGGCACTCCTCGCACTGTCGGCGGCGGTCCACGCACGCATCGGCAAGCGCCGCCCGCTCCGGCCCTGCGCGCAGGCGCTCACGACGCCGCCCGCGCTCTTCGACGCCTTCCCCGACGCCGTACGGAACACGCACGCCATCGCCGAAGCGTGCACCCTGGATCTCACGACGCTGCGTCCGCCCTTCGACGAGCACGTGGTCGATCACACTGCGACGCTCACGACGCGCTGTCGGCAATGGACGCCGCCCACCGGCGCACACGCTGCGCGTCTCCGCCGCGAGCTCGCCGTCATCGCCGAGCTCGGCCTCGCGCGCTATTTCCTGGCCGTCGCCGAGATCGCCGGGGAAGCGCGGCGTCGCGGGATCTCGGTGACCGCGCGCGGCAGCGCCGTGTCGTCCCTCGTCGTGCACGCGCTTGGGCTCACGCCCGTCGATCCGCTCGCGCTCGGCCTGTATTTCGAGCGATTCGTGCGCGCCTCGCGAAAGACTCCGCCCGACATCGACCTCGACGTCGCGTCCGACCGGCGCAACGAGCTCATCGAATGGACCCACGAGCGCTTCGGCGCGTCCCACGTCGCCGCGGTGGGAACGTATCAAACATTCCGCCTTCGCTCCGCCTATCGCGACGCGCTCCCGGTACTCGGCATGCGCGCCGCAGAAGTGGAGCGCTTCACGACGGCCTTCGCCGACGACGAGCTCGAGCTACCCGCGCCGACGGAGCTGCTCCCCGAGCGCTTCCGCCGTGACGCGCCCCTCATCGAGCGTCTCATCGCGCGCCCGCGACATCTCGCAACCCATCCCTCCGCCCTCGCCCTCTCCGCCGCACCCCTCGCCGACACGACGCCCCTGGTCCGCGCACCCAAAGGCGGCCTCGTCACCCAGCTAGACGGCCACGCCCTCTCACACCTCGGCCTCCTCAAAGTCGACCTCCTCGGCAACCGCTCCCTCGCCGAGGTCGACGAAGTAGCAGCCCTGTTGCGCGGACCAGCAACCCCGTCTTCTTCCGCCCCAACGCCCCTCGACGCGAGGGACGACGCTCTCGACGTACCGAGCAACGCTTTCGACGTACCGGACGACGCTCTCGCTCTCGACGTGCCGAACGACGCTTTCGACGCGCCGGACGGAGCTTTCGACGCGCCGAGGATCGGTCTCGGTCTCGCTAGGCCACTGGACGATGCGCGCACACTGGCGGCGATCGGGCGCGGCGATACGGTGGGGTGCTCGCAGCTCGAGAGCCCAGTGATGCGCTCCGTGTTGAGAAGGCTACCGATCACGAGGTATGCCGACGTGGTCGCGGCCATTGCGCTGGTACGGCCTGGGCCTGGCTCCGGGCCGTCGAAGGAGACGTTCATCCGGCGCGCCCGCGGCGAAGAGACGGCGAGCCTCTTCGAGCCGCGGCTCGACGGCGTGCTCGACGAAACGCACGGCGTGATGCTCTACGAAGAGAACGTCATCGCCGTCATCGAGCGCACCCTGGCGTGCTCGGCAGAAGACGCCGACGAGCTTCGCGCCGCGATAGTGCGCGGCGAGGACGTCCACAGGACGTTCTGCAAGCGCGCCGTCGCGGCTGGTGTCGCGCCAGTGGACGCTGAGCGGATCGGAGCGGAGCTCGCGCGCTTCGCGGCGTACTCGTTCAGCAAGGCGCACGCCGCGAGCGTCGCGCTCGTCGCCTATCGCTCGGCGTACGCGCGCGTACACCACACGTCGGAGTTCGCGTGCGCGGTGCTGAATCATCACGGCGGGCTCTATCCAATTCGTACTGTCGCGGCCGCCCTCGTACGCGCGGGCGTCGAGCTACGCGCACCCGACGTCACCGTCTCCGAGATGCGCACGGTGCGCGAGGGACGCGCGGCGCGCATCGGCCTCGACGCGCTCCGTCACGTCGGCGAGGCCGCGAAACGTGCCGTTCTCTCGGCGCGCGCTGCGGCACCGTTCCTGTCGCTCTCCGATCTCGTCGCCCGCGTACCCATGACGGACCGGGAGTTCGCGGCCTTCGTACTGTCCGGCGCATGCGACCAACTCCCGCCGCTCTCCGCCGAAACATATCCATTCGCGCACGAAGCCGTACTCGGCGCAGCGCCGACACCAAGCGCGCACGCCGGTACAGCACCGACACCGAACGCGCGCGCCGGTACAGCGCCGACACCGAACGCGCGCGCCGGTACAGCGCCGGAGCGACTCGAGCTCTACCGCGCCCTCGTGCGCGCCAACAACGAGCTCCGGTATCTGGAGATGCACCCGAGCGCGCACCCGATGAAGCTCCTCCGCGACGAGGCGCGGCGAGCGGGTGCCCTCACGACGGCGGAGGCCGAAGCCCACGCCGGCACGCGGATCCGCCTTGCCGCCGTGGTTGCCGCCCTTCGCCGTATTCGGACGGCAAGGGGCGACGTGATGCAGTTCGTGACGCTCGAGGACGAAGAGGGGCTCCTCGAGGCGGTCGTCCCGCCGACGGCGTACGCCGAGCTGGGGGATCCCATAAAAATGGCAGGGCCCTACCTGGTCGAAGGCGCCGTGGAGCGGAGCTCTGGAACGACCACCGTCGTGGTCGATGCCGTGAAGCCGTTCCACCGGCGCCATCGGCCGTACGACGCGGGGTGACGTCAGGCGGCGAGCTTCAGGACCACCTTGGTCCATCCATCGTGGCGCGCGTCGAAGTGCGCATATGCATCCGGCGCCGCGTCGAGCCCCAGGCGGTGTGAGATGAGGAACGACGGCTTGGCGCGGCCCATGTGAATCAGGTCGCGTAGCTCGCGGTTGTAGGCCTTCACGTTGGCCTGACCGGAACCCATGCGAAGGCCCTTCGAGAAGAAGGTCCCCATGTCGAACGCGATGCGCCCTTCCTTCATGAGCTTATCGGGGCTCTTCGGATCTTCCGGCACGAACACGCCCACGACGCCGATGACGCCCGTCGGGCGCACCGATTTGACCAGCCGGTTCATCGTCACGTTCGGTTCCTCATGCCCGGAGGGGTCGTGCGCTTGCCAGCCGACGCACTCGCAACCCTTGTCGGCACCGTCACCGCCGGTGAGCTCCATGACGCGCTCGACCGGGTCATCCTTCGAGTCGTCGATCGCTATCGCCCCGATGCTCTCTGCGAGCCGCAGGCGGTCGGCGTGACGGTCGATGACCATGACCTGCTTGGCCCCCTGGATCATCGCGGAGTACGCGGCCATGAGCCCCACTGGGCCAGAACCGTACACCACGACGGACTCACCTGGCCGCAACTCGGCAAGCCGTGTCGCATGCCAGCCGGTGGGGAAAATGTCCGCGAGCATGACGTAATCGTCCTCCTTCTCGCGCGCGTCTTCCGGCAGCTTCAGGCAGTTGAAGTCCGCAAAAGGCACGCGGAGGTACTCAGCCTGTCCGCCTTCGTACGGACCCATGTTCGCGTAACCGTATGCCGCGCCGGCCGTGCCGGGGTTCGTCGTCAGGCAAAACCCGGTCTGTCCCTTCTCGCAGTTTCGACAGAACCCGCACCCGATGTTGAACGGCAAGCACACGCGATCGCCTTTCTTGATGCGAACCACCGCGTCGCCGACCTCGATCACTTCACCGAGGTTCTCATGACCGAGGACCTTTCCCTTCTCGACCGTCGTGCGACCCTCGTACATGTGAAGATCCGACCCGCAGATGTTCGTGCTCGTGATCCTGACGAGCACGTCGGTCGGCCGCTCGATCCGTGGATCCTTCACTTCTTCGATCTTCACGTCGCGCGGGCCTCGATAAACCAATGCCTTCATCTCCGACTCCTTTCGATGCGCGGGCACGGTGCACGCGCACGTCGAGAGACGGCAAGAAGCGCACCGCTGCGATGTCGGCCGCGCTACGCGCCGGTCGCACTGGCGCTGGTCGCACTCGTCGCACTGGCCGCGCTGGCGCGATGCGCGCGAGGGGTGCCGGGGAAAAATATTGCGATGTACCAGCGAGGTACCTCGCAATTTTTGCAAGAAAGGGCGCGAAAATTAAAGCGTCCCGCCCCGGGGTTCGACGTCCGGTAGCAAAAGGATGCATGGCGCCGTCGCGCCGCAACGTGAGCGAGTGCGGCGGCGAGCGGTGCGGCGGCGAGCGCGTGCGGGCGCGTGGAGAGGCGTTCGCGCCGGTCAGTCCCAGGCGGCGAGGACGTCGGCGCTGAGCAGACGGTCGTCTCGTTCTACGGGACGATGTTCGTGGCGCTTCGCGAGCTTTTCGCGCCAGAACCCGTGGTAGTCGGCGACGGTTTGGATCTCGAGCGCGTCGTGCACGACTTCGCTGCCGACCTCGAGGTAGGCGTCGAGGTTCTTGAGATCGGGGCGTGGGAGACGGCCATTTTCGTGGTCGTCCCACATGCGCTCGTAGAGCCCCTCGAGCTGCCGTACGAGGAGGGGCATGTCGAAGAGGGTGCACGAGTCGCGGCTCGCGCGAAGACGCTCGCGGTAGGGGTGCAGCGCGCCGCGGTCGGTGCCGAAATGCACGGCCATCTCGACGTATTCTTCGGGTGAACCGGTGACGAGCTCCGGGATCCCGGCTGCGCGCGCGAGGCTGCCGCAGACGCGCGACGCGAAGGAGCGACCGCTCAGCGTGAGCACCGGTACCCCCATCCAGAGCGCGTCCGACGCCGTCGTGTGGGCGCCGTACGGCGTGGTGTCGAGGAACAGATCCGCGAGCGCGTAGCGTGCGAGGTGAAACGGGTTGGCGAGCTTCTGTGCGAAGACGATGCGTTCCTTCGCGATCCCGCGTCGTGCGGCGTAGTCGCGGAGACGGGCATGCGTCGCCTCGTTCGAGGCGAGGAGCCAGAGCACGCTCCCGGACACCCGCGTGAGAATCGATAGCCAGCGATCGTAGGTGAAGGCGTTGAGCTTGTGGACGCCGTTGAAACAGCAATAAACCATCGCGTCGTCGGGGAGCCCGACCTCCCGACGGGACGGCGTGTGCGCAGCGACCTGACGGCTCCGGAGGCTCGGCTGGTAGCAGGGCAGCCGTAGCACCTTCTCCGAGTAATAGAGCTCGTGCGACTCGGGCACGATGTAGTCGTCGGCCACGATGTAGTGGTGATACGGGCTCGCCATCGTCCCGGGGAAGCCGAGCCAGTTGACGATGACCGGCGCGGGACGCTGCGCGACGACCTTGAGCCGCGCCTCCCGCGTGTACCCGTTGAGATCGACGAGGATCTGTACGCCGTCCTGGGCGATGCGGCGCGCCGCGGTGCGGTCGTCGAGGTGAGTCAGTGACTCGAAATGGTGCGCCGTCGACTTGAAGTGGGCGTGGAGCGGATCGCGCGCGTCGGGGCCCGAGTAGTACGCGAAGGTCTCGACCTTCTCCTTGTCGTGGAGCGCGAACACCTCGGTCATCAGATATCCGACGGCGTGCTCGCGCAGATCGGACGACAGATAGCCGACGCGAAGCGGCCGTGCCCCCGCGGTCACCGACAGCGACGCGCGCTCTTCCGGTACACCGACGTCGGAGCGGTTGTAATGGCACGCGACCGCGAGCTGGAGCAACGGATCGTCGGCGAGGGCCGCGGCGGAGAGCGGCGAGAGACCACGCATCAGGGTGCGGTGCGCGACGCGCTCCGACGGCAGGATCACCGGCCACTCACATTGTCGCTGGCGGAGCGCGACGAGGTGTTGCACGGCCTCTCGCTGGCTCGAATCGAGCTCGAGACTGTGACGGAGCATCTGCTCGGCGGCCTCGTCCTGATCGGCGGCCTCGAGGGCGCGGGCGCTCTGGTTCAGCGTGGTCGTCTTGTGGGTGATGGCGGGGCCGTTGACAGACGACATGCGCGCGAGCGCCGCCGACCACTGGGCGAGCGCGAGCCCGACGTTGCCCATGCGCTCGTACACTCGGCCCAGATTGATGTACGCGGGCATGAAGTCCGCGTTGAGGGCGATGGCGCGCTCGAGGCACATGCGCGCGGCGTCGAGCTGCTCACCGTCCGCCAGCGTGACGGCGTAGTTGAAGAGCACCGCGTAGAGCAGCGGATCGCTCTGGTGTTGCTGGATCCACGTTGCGTAGAGGGCGCCGACCGCCTGCGCCTGCCCGCTCTGGCGAAGCACCTCTACTGCGCGGATGAGATCCGGCACTCCCAGCTCTTGCGCCATCGGTCTGATCATCGCGGACGCTAGTAGATCCGGCATGTCGCTCTCGAGGTTACACGAGCGCGTCGGCGAGCGCCTCGACTTGTTCGTCGCTCATGCTCGCGATCTGGTCGGGCGTGAGCGCGGCGAGCTGAGCGCCGCCGAGCGACTCGATGGTCGTCGTGGTGAGGCTACGGATGGTGGCGGCGGAAAGCATCGTCATGGTCGTCGTCGTGATCTGGGTGAGCTGCGTCGCGACCAGCGAATTCATGGAGTCCGCGAACGCGCCGAGCTGCGCGGCGGTGAGAACACCGACCTGGTCGGCCGTCAGAGTGCCGAGCTGGTCGGCGGAGAGCGCCTGGAACTCGGTGGCCGTGAGGTTCGATATCTGGGTTCCGCTGAGGCTGCGGAGCTGGGTCGTCGAGACGGCGGCGAGCTGGGCCGGACCGAGCGCCCGGATCTGCAAGCGCTGGAGACCGGCGAGCTGCGCGGGCGTGAGCGCCGTGATCTGCGTCGTGGAGAGGAACCCGATCTGCGTCGTGGTGAGCGACCCGAGCTCCGTCGAGGTGAGGCCGGCAAACTGTGTGGAGGTGATCTCGCCGAAGTGCGTCGCGGTGAGGCCGGTCACGCCGGTCGACGACAGCGCGCCGACCTGCTCCGGGAGAAGCGCGGCGAACTGTGTCGGCGAGAGCGCGCCGACCTGGACCGGCGTGAGCCCGCTCAGCTCTGCGCCGGAGAGGAGCTCGAGCTGATCCGTGGTGAGGCTCGCGATCTGCGTCGCGGAGAGACCGGTGATGCCCGTCGAGGAGAGGCTGACGAACTGCTCGGTGCTGAGCGTCGCGAATGCGGTGGCGGTGAGCCCGGAGATCGCCGTGCCGGAGAGCGCGCCGACCTGATCGACGGAGAGCGCCGCGAGCTGCGTCGTGGTGAGGGCCGCGACCTGGCTCGACGTGATACCGGTGACGCCGGTCGTCGACAGCGACGCGACCTGATCCTCGGAGAGAGCGCCCACCTGGGTCGTCGAGAGCGCCGCGACCTGGCTCGACGCGAGCCCGTTGATCTCCGTCTCGGTGAGGAGCGCCATCTGCGTCGTGGTGAGGGCAGAGACGACGGTCGTCGTGAGCGCGGCCACGCCGGTCCCCGACAGGCTGGCGAGCTGGGTGGACGACAGCGCGCCGATGAGGTTCGAGGTGAGCCCGGAGACGGCCGCCGTGGACAGGGCCGCGATCTGGGCGTTCGTCAATGCGGCAAGCTGAGTGGTCGCAAGCGAGCCCATCTGCGCCGCGGTGAGACCGCCGATGCCCGTCGAGGAGAGCGACGCGACCTGGTTCGTCGAGAGCGCGGCGAGCTGTGCTACGCCGAGCGCCCCGACGTCCGTCGAGCTGAAGCCGTTGACCTGCGCGAGCGTCAGCGCGGAGAGGATCGGTACGGTGAGCGCCGCGGCCTGGGTCGACGTGAGCGAGCCGAGCTGGCGCGGCGTCAGGGCAGCGAGCTGATCGCCGCTCAGGGCGGCGAAACCCGCCGGGGTCAGGCCGGAGATGCCGGTCGACGACAGCGCCGCGACCTGGGTCGTGGCGAGGGCCGCGATCTGGTTCGCGCGCAGCACCGCGACCTGGGTCGAGTCGAATCCGGCGATCTGGCCCGGCGCGAGGTTCGCGAGCTCGGTCGTGGTGAGCGAGAGAACCTGCGCGGCCGTGAGCGAGCCGAGCGTGGCCGGCGTGAGCCCCGGGAGCTGCGTCGTGTTGAAGGCCGCGATGCGCGTCGTCGGGAGCGCCTGCACCTGCGTCGTCGTCAGCCCGGAGAGCTCGAGCGGCGTCAGAGCGGCGAAGCCCGTCGCCGGGAGCGCGGCGAACTGCGCCGGCAAGAGCCCGGTGATGCCGTCCGGCGACAGCGACCCGAGCTGCGTCGTGGTGAGCGACGTGAGCTGCGCGGGCGTCAGTGCCGACACCAGCGTCGAGGTGAAGCCGTTGATGCCGGTCGTCGACAGGGCAAGGAGCTCAGCCGGCGTCAGCGTCGCGGCCTGCGTCGTGGTGAGCGCGCCGGTCTGCACCGCGGTGAGCGCGCCGAGCTGCCGCGTCGTGAGAGCGGCGAACGCGGTCGTCGTGAGCCCCGGGATCCCGGTGGTGCCGAGCGATGCGATCTGGGTCGGCGCGAGCGCGACGAGCTGGGTGTTCGCGAGCGCGCTCACCTCGGTGCTCGTGAACGCGTCGAGCTGCGGCGCGGTCAACGCGCCGACCTGGGCGATCGTCAGGACCCGGAGCTGGTTCGTATCGAACGCCGCTATCTCGGTGCCGGTGAGGCCTGCGATCTGCGTCGTCGTGAGGCCGGCGACCTGACCGACGGAGAGCACGCCGACCTGCGTCGTCGTGAGCGACGCGATCTGGGCGGGGGTGAGCTGGGCGAGGCGCGTCGTCGTGAACGACGCGATCTGGGTCGTGGTGAGGCCGCTCACCGCGCGCGTCGACAGGGACGCGAGCTGCGTGGCGTTCATCGCGGCGATCTGTGCCGACGTCAGCACCGCCGCCTGCGTCGTGGCCACGCCCGAGAGCTCCACGGCGGTGAGCACGCCCATCTGGGTCGTCGTGAGCGTGCCGATCTGGTCCGTCGTGAGCGCGCCGAACTGCACCGACGTCATCGACGCGAGCTGCCGCGTCGTGAGAGTGCCGAGCTCCGCCGCCGTCAATCCGCGGATCCCGGTGGTGCTCAGGGCGCCGATCTGGCCGGTCTGGAGCGCGGCGAGCTGGGCCGCGCCGAGGGCGGCGACCTGGGTGTCGGCGAGGGCGCCGAGCTGGACGGCGCCGAGATCGCCGATCTGGGTCGCGGTGAGCGCCGCGACCTGGTCCTCGGTCATCGCCGAGACCTGGGACGGCGCGAGGCTCCTGAGCTGCGTGGTCGCGAGCGCCTGCACCTGGGCGGGGCCGAGCGCGCTCACCTGATCCTGGCTCAGGCTGCCGATCTGCGCGGCGGAGAGCGCACCGAGCTGGGTCGAGGTGAGCGCGCCGATCGCGTCGAGGGAGAAGCCGCTCACCCCGAGCCCGGACAGCGCCGCGAGCTGCGCCGGTGACAGCGCCTGGATCTGCGCGAGCGTCAGGGCTGCGACCTGGGTGTCGACGAGCCCGCTGACCTGCGTCGTGCGGAGCGTCGCGATGAGGGAGGGCGGCATCGACGCGACCTGCGTCTCGGTGAGCGCCGAGAGTTGCGACGGCGTGAGCGCCGCGAACTGGTCGGAGCTGAACGCCGAGAAGTCGCTCAGCGGCATCGCCGCGACGACGTCGAGCGAGAGCTGCGCGACCTGCGTCGTGGTGAGCGCGGAGAGCTGGGCGGCAGAGATCGCGCCGAACTGATCCGACGTGAGCGCATTGACGGCCCGGTTCGAGAGCGCGGCGAGCTGCGGGCCGCTGAGTGACGACATCTCCGCCGCGGTCAGGCCCGATACCGCGATGGTGGAGAGTGCCGCGACCTGACTCGGCGCGAGCGCGGCGAGCTGGGTCAGGGCGAACGCCGCGAGCTGGGTGTCGAGGAGCCCACCGACCTCGTTCGTAGTGAGGCCGGCGACCTGGGTCGTGGTCAGACGCGAGACGAGCTCGGTCGGCAGAGCACCGATCTGCGCCGCCGTCATCGCCGAGAGCTTGGTCGTCGTGAGGGCGGCGAGCCCGGTCGTCGTCAATCCGGCAATCGCGGTGGTCGAAAGCGCGGCGAGCTGCGTCGTGTCGAGCGACGTGAGCTGAGCCGGAGTGAACGCCGCGACCTGCGTCGAGGTGAGCCCGAACGTCTCGGCGGCGGTCAGCGACGCGAGCTGCGCGCCGCCGAGCGCGCCGATCTGCGCCACCGTGAAGTCGCCGACCTGCGTCGCGGTGAGGCCGCGGAGCTGCGTCGACGTGAGGCCCGCGACCTGGGCGGGCGTCAGCGCGACGACCTGGCTGTCGCGGAGCGCGTTCATCTGCGTCGAGGTCAGGGCCGCGACCTGGGTCGCACCGAGCGACGCCACGTCGTCGATACCGAGGCCGCCGATGGCGGCGGCGGAGAGCGCCGAGACCTGGTTCGTCGTGAGGGCGCCGAGCTGCGCCAGCGACAGCGCGCCGACCTGGGTATCGACCAGCCCGGTGATCGCGGTCGTGGTGAACGCCGCGAGCGCCGCAGCGGAGAGCGACGCGAGCTGGGTCGTCGCGAGCTCGCGGAGCTGCGACGGCGTCACCGACCCGAGCTGTGCGGGGGTGAGCGCGGCGAGCGACGCGACCGGCAGACCGTCGAAAGCCGTCGGGGAGAGGGCCGCCATCTGTCCGGTGGTCAGCGTCGCGAGCTGTCCGGCGGTGAGCGATGAGAGCTGCGTCGAGGTGAGGCCGCGCACCGTGGTCGTGGTGAGCGACGCGAACTGCGCGGGCGTCATCGCGGCGAGCTGGGTATCGACGAGGGCGCCGAGCGACGAGCCCGTCAAGCCGCGGAGCTGGTTCGTGGAGAGCGACGTGATCTGGGCGGCGGTCAGGCCGAGCACGGCGCTCGTCGTCAGGGCGGTGATCTGCGTCGAGGTCCAGGCCGCGAGCTGCGTCGCAGCGAACTCACCGACGTCGGTGCGCGTGAGCGAGCCGAGCTGCGTCGGGCTGAACGCGGCGACCTGGGTCGTGCTTAGCGTGGAGATCTGGCCGGCGTCGAGCTGGCTCACCGCAGCGGGGCTCAGGCCGCGGAGCTGCGTCGTGGTGAGCGTCGAAAGCTCGGCGGCGGAGAGCCCGCTCACTGCCGTCGTGGTCATCGCGCCGAGCTCCGTCGCGGTCATCGCGCCGAGCTCGGTGACCGGCAGGGCTGCCACCTGTACGTCGGAGAGACCGGAGACCGCGGTCGGCGACAGCGCCGCGAACTGCGCAGTCGTGAACGACGAGAGCTGGGCCGGCGTGAATGCGGCCACCTGGGTGGACGAAAGTCCGCTCACCGCGGTCGTCGAGATCGCCGCGAGCTGCTGCCCGGTGAGCGCCGCGAGCTGCTCGCTGCTGAAGCCGCCGATCGCCGCGCCGGCCAGGCCGCGCACCTGGGTCGTCGTGAGCCCGGCGAGCTGCGCCGCGCCGAGGCCCTGGACGGCCGTGGCGGTCAGCGCAGCGAACTGCGACGAGGTCAGCGCTCCGAGCTCCGTCGTCGTGAGCGTGTTGACGTTGGTGCTCGAGAGGCCCGCGACCTGGGTGGCCGTCAGGGCGGCGAGCTGCGTGCTCGCGAGCGCGCCGAACCCGGTCGCGTCGAGGGAGCTGATGCCCGCCGCAGAGATGCCGCGGACCTGGGTCGTCGTGAGCGCCGAGAGCTGCGTCGTGGCGAGGGCGTCGGCGCCACCGAGGGTCAGCGCCTCGATCTGCGCCGCCGAGAAGCCGCCGATCTGGGTCGTGCTGAGAGACGACACCTCCGTCGAGCTGAGGCCGAGGAGCTGCGAGACGCCGAGCACGCCGAGCTGCTTCGGGGTGAGCGCGCCGAGCTGGGTGGTGGTCAGGGAGCCGAGCTCGTCGAAGGTGAGCCCTCCGATGGCCGTCGTGCTCATTGCGGCGAGCTGCGTATCGGTGATGGCGGCGAGCTGGGTCTGGGCGAGCGCCCGCACCACGGTACTCGTCAACCCGGCCGCCTGATTCGTCGTCAGTGACCCGAGCTGATCCTCGGTGAGGCCCTGGGCGGCGTTTGCGGTGAGAGCCCCGAGCTGGGTCGAGGTCAGCGCGGACACGGCGGTCGTCGTCAGCTCGAACACGTTGTCGGCGTCGAGGCCGCGGATCTGGGTGGTCGTCAGGGCCGCGAGCTGGGTCGACGACAGCGCCGCGAAGTGGGTCATGTCGAGCGCGCTCAGTGTCGTCGGCGAGACGCCGGTGAGCTGCGTCGTGGTGAGCGCCGCGGCCTGGGTCGTCGTGAGGCCGTTGATGGCGTCCGGCGTGAGGCCACCGAGCTGCGTCGAGGAGAACGTCGCGAGCTGCGTCGGTGCGAGACCAGCGAGCTGATCGCCGGTGAGCCCGGTGAGCTGCGCGAAGTTCAGCGCGGCGAGCTGCGTCGTCACGAGCGCGCCGAGCTGGGTCGTGGTCAGCGAGCCGAGCGCCCCGGGCGAGAGACCCGCGAGCATCGACGCGCTCACGGCTCCGAGCTGGGTAGGGGTCAGCGCGCCGAGCGCCGTCGGCGTGAGCCCGCGGAGGAGCGACGCGGTGAGGCTGCGGAGCTGGTTCGTGCCGAGCGCCGACATCTGCTCATCGGTCAGGCCGCCGAACGCCGAGGCGCTGAACGCGCTGAGCTGGGTCGGCGTGAGCGCCGCGAGCTGGGTGTTGGAGAGCTCGGACACGCCGCTCGACGTGATGCCGCCGAGCGCCGTCGAGGTGATCGCGCCGAGCTGCGTGACGGAGAGCGCGCCGAGCTGGGTGTCGGCGAGCGCGGCGATCTCGGTATTCACCAGGCCGCGGAGCTGGCTCGTCGAGAGCGACGTGATCTGCTGCTCGGTGAGCGCGCCGAGCGCCGACGTCGTGAGGGCACCGAGCTGGGTCGTGGTGAGGCCGGTGAGCTGCGTGGTCGTCAGGGACGCGACCTGGTCCTGGCCGAGGCCGCGCATCGCGACCGGCGAGAGCGCGCCGAGCTGCGTCGAGGCGAACGCCGCAAGCTGTACGGTGGAGAGCGCCGTGAGCTCGGTGGCCATCAGCGCCGCGAGCTGCGTCGACACGAAGGCACCGAGCTGCGCGCCGGTGAGGCTTCCGAGAGCCGTCGTAGTGAGCGCGCGGAGCTGGGTTGAGATGAGCCCGCCGAGCTGCGTCGTGCTCAGCGACGCGACCTGGTCCGGAGTGAGGCCGGTGACGGCGTTCGCGCTCAGGGCGGCGATCTGGGTCGACGCGAGCGCCGCGAGCTGCGTCACCGCGAGGCCGCCCACGCCGGTCGCCTGGAGCCCGACGAGGGTCGTCGTCGCGAGCGACGCGAGCTGGGTCGGGGCGAGCGCGCCGAGCACGGTGGTGGTCAGCGCGCCGAACTGGGCCGCGGCGAGGGCGCGCACCTGGGTGGTCGTCATCAGCGCGAGCTGATCGGTCGTCAGCCCCTTGAGCGCCGTCGCGGTGAAGCCGGCGATCTGCGTCGCGCCGAGCTCGCTGAACTCCGCGGCGGTGAGCTCGTTCACGTCGGTGCTCGTCAGGCCGCGGAGCTGCGTCGTGGTCAGCGCCGAGAGCTGCGTCGCGCTGAGCACGCCGATCTGCGTCGTGGAAAGCTCGCTCACCTGGGCGGCGCCGAGCCCGCGGATCTGGGTCGTCGTGAGGGCGGCGAGCTGCGCCGGCGTGATCCCGTCGATCGCCGTGGTCGTCAGGACCGCCAGCTGGGTCGCGGTGAGGCCGCCGAGCTGCGTCGTGGTGAGCGCCGCGGCCTGGGTCGAGGCCATACCGCGGAGCGCGGCGGCGCCGAGCGACGGCATCTGGGCGAGCGTGAACCCGCCGATCTGGGTGGTGCTCAGGGCGGCCATGCCCGACGCGGTGAGCCCGCCGACGGCGGTCGTCGCCAGTGCGGCAATCTGGGTGGTCGCAAGCGCGCCGAGCTGGGTGTCGACGAGCGCCGCGACCGCGGCCATCGACAGGCCGCGGAGCTGCGTCGTGCCGAGCGACGCGATCTGAGCCTCGTTGAGGCCGCTCATCGCCGGACCGACGAGCGCCGAGAACTGCGTCGAGCTGAGCGCGCCGAGCTCGGTCGTGGTGAGCGAGCCGATCGCGGTGCTGGTGAGCGAGCGGAGCTGCGTCGTGGTGAGCGCGGCGAGCTGGGCGGTGCTGAGCGACGTGAGGTCCGTCGCGTTCAGCGCGGTGACGGCCGCTCCGGACAAGCTCGCGACCTGGGTCGTGGTGAGCGTCGCGAGCTGGGTCGTCGTGAGGCCACCGATGCCCGACGTCGAGAGCTGCGACATCTGCGTCGTCTTCAGGACGTCGAGCTGGAGGGCGGTCAGCACGCCGACCTGCGACGAGGTGAGCGCGCGCACCTGGACCGAGCTCAGGGCTCCGACCAGCGTCGTGGCCATGGCACCGACCTGGGTCGTCGGGAGGACGCCGATCTGCGCCGCGGTGAGGCCGCCGAGCGCGGTGGTCGTCAGCGCGTTGAACTGCGTCGTCGACAGCGCCGCCCACTGGGTGTCGACGAGCGCGCCGAGCTGCGAGCTGTGGAGGCCGGTGAGCTGCGACGTCCCGAGGACGGCGAGCTGGCCCTCGGAGAGCCCGGCGACGGCGCGCGACGTCAGCGAGCCGAGCTGGGTCGGCGACAGCGCGGCAAGCTCCGTCGCCACGAGCTGGCTCGTGTTGGTCGACGTGAGCCCGATGAGCTGCGTCTCGGTGAACGCGCCGAGCTGCGTCGAGCTGAGCGCCGCGAACTGGGACGAATCGAGCGCGGCCACGGCCATGCTCGTCAGACCACGGAGCTGGACGGTCGTCAGGGCGGCGAGCTGCGCGACGGTGAACCCGTCCACCGCCGTCGAGGTCAGCGCGGCGAGCTGCGTCGAGGCGAGCACCGAGACCTGGGTCGTGCTCAGCGACGACACCTGGTCCGCGCCGAGGCCGCGGAGCTGGGTCGACGTCATCGCCGCCAGCTGGTCGGACGTCAGTGACGCGGCGAGGGTCCCGCTGAGCGCGTTCATCTGCACGGCGGTCAGCCCGACGATCGTCGTGCCCGGGAGCGCCGTCAGCTGGGTCGTCGAGAGTGCGTCCACCGCGGTGGTCGTCAGCGAGCCGAGCTGTACCGTCGAGAGGCCGCGGAGCTGGGACGTCGAGAGCGCCGCGACCTGATCTTCGGTCAGCCCGGTCAGCGCGACCTGCGTCAGACCCGCCATCTGTTCGGGAGTCAGCGCGCTCACCTTGTCGGCGGTGAGCGCCGACACCGCGGTCGACGTGAGCCCGCGGAGCGCGGTGCTGCTCAGCGACGTCACCTGCGTCGTGCTGAGGGCGTCCATCGCCGACTGGTCGAACGCGCCGACCTGCACCGCGGTGAGGCTTCCGAGCTGCGTCGAGTCGAGCGCCGCGAGCTGGTTCGCGGTGAGCCCGCGGACCGCGTCGGTGGCGAGCGACGCGATCTGCGTCGCGGTGAGCGCATCCACGCTCGCGACGGACATCACCGAGATCTGGTCACCGGTGAGCCCGCGGATCGCCGACGACGTGAGCGACGCGAGCTTCGCCGGCGCGAGCGCGGCGAGCTGGTCGTCCCCCATCGCGGCGAGCTCCGACGCCGTCAAGCCGCCGAGCTGGGTCGTCGTGAGCGCCGACACCTGCGTCGCGGTCAGCGCCGCGAACGCCGTCGTCGTAAGCGAGCCGAGCTGGGTCGCGGTGAGGCCGCCCATCTGCGTCGTCGTGAGGGACGACAGCTGGTCCTCTGCGATGCCGCGGATCGCCAGGGCCTGGAGCGCGGAGAGCTGCGACGACGAGAGCGCGCGGATCTGCTCGGGGGTGAGCCGCGCGACGATGACGTTCGTGAGCCCCTTGAGCTGGGTCGACGACAGGGCCGCGACCTGGACCGTGCCGAGCGCGGTGAACGCCGTCGTCGTGAGCGCGCCGAGCTGGATCGCGCTGAACCCGATGATCTGCCCCGTCCCGAGGGACGCGACCTGGGTGTCGGCGAGCCCCGGAATCGCCGCGACGGAGAGCGCCGAGATCTGCGTCGCATTCAGGGCGGAGAGCTGATTCAGGCTGAGCTCGCCGACCTGGGTGCGATTGAAGCCCGCGACCTGCCCGGGAGTGAACGCGGCGAGCTGGACGACGGAGAAGCCGTCGATGGCCGTCGTCGTCAGCGCGCCGATCTGCGCGCCGGAGAGCCCGCCGAGCTGTAACGGATCGAGCGCGCCGATCTGGCCACCGTCGAGGCCGGGGATCGCCGTGACGGACAGCGCAGCGAGCTGCGACGAGGTGAGCGCGGCGAGGAGCGTCGCGCTCAGCAGCGAGACGTCGCTGCTCGTCAGGCCGGCGAGCTGCGCAGCGGTCAGGGCGACGAGCTGCGTCGTCGAGAGCGCTCCGAACTGCGTCGTGTCGAACGCGGAGAGCTCCGTACGCGTGAGCCCCTTCATCTGCGTCGTCAGCAGCGCCGCGAGCTGCGACGGCAGAAAAGCCTGAGCCAGCGTGCCGAGGGCGCCGACCTGGGCGGAGCTGAGCCCGCCGAGCTGTGTCGTCGAGAGCGACGCGATCTGGTCCGAGCTCAGCCCCTTCACCTGCGTCGTCGTGAAGAGACCGACCTGGGTGCTCGTCAGCGACGTGAGCTGCGTCGCCGTGAGCTGGGACATCTCCGTGTACGCGATCTGGGCGAGCTGGGTCGTCGTCAGCGCGGCGATGTCGGCGGCGCTGACCGACGCGAGCTGCTCTGCCGCCAGCGCGTGGAACTGTGCCGCGCTGAAGTCGAGCATCTGACTGACGCTCAGCACCGAGACCTGCGGGGACGTCAGCGACCCGACCTGCGTCGTGCTCAGCGCGGCGAGCTGCGACGCGAGCAGCTCGGAGAAATCGTCTGCCGAGACGCTCTGCAGATCCGTGGTCGACAGACTCGCGATCTGCTGCGTGCTGTAGGACGAGATACGGGTGACGGTCATCGAGAACGCGATCGTGCCGGGACGCGGGCGACGGCCTGCCCCGGATATCGAAAAATGCCACGCCCGCACGAGTGTCGCTCGCGAAAACGCCGTGAAAAACGCACGCCGTTCACGTCAATCCAATGACGGTCGCGCACCTCCGTCGGTGTTGAGCGAAGCCGTGTGGGAGCACACACCACACAGTCGTCGGCTCTCTTATCGGGGAGCCCTCTTCGTCGCGGTCGTCGGCGCGCGTCGCTTTGCGATGCCCATGCGTAAGTAAGCTCCGTATCCGAACGCCCACGGACGCCGAGCGGCGAGCCGCCGGTAATTCGCGCCGCGATGGGAGCCCCCATCTACGCCCCGTCGAACGCATCGACCCGGTGTCATGCTGCGTCCCACGTCATGAAGAAGGTCCTGGTTCCGCTTCCCTCGTACGGCTTCGATCCGACGGAGTCCGCCGTGCCCTGGAGCCGGCTAAAGCGAGCGGGACACGTGCTGACATTTGCAACACCGTCGGGGAAGGTCGCGGAGGCGGACCGGTGCATGGTCACCGGCGTCGAGCTCCCGAGATTGTTGCGCGCGTCACTTATGGCGGAGCCCGACGCGGTCGCTCGCTATCACGAGATGGCGGGGTCGACCGAGTTCCTGAACCCGATCAGCTACTCGTCGATCGACCCTGACGGGTACGACGCGCTCCTCTTGCCGGGCGGCCACGACAAGGGGATGCGCGAGTATCTCGAGGACGACCGGCTCAAGTCCGCGGTCGCGCAGTTCTTCGCCGACGGCAAGGTCGTCGGAGCCATCTGCCACGGGACGCTGCTCGCGGCGCGCTCGCGCAAGAGCGAGAAATCCGTGCTCTGGGGCCGAAAGACGACCGGGCTCACCCGCCGGCAGGAGCTGGTCGCGTGGTGGCTCACGCGGTTCACGCTGGGCGACTACTACCGTACCTACCCGCTCCCCATGGCCGACGAGCTGATCATGAATCTTCGTTCACCTGACGACTACGCCGCCGGCCCGGGGTTCCCCATCCCCCTCGAGCGCGATAGCAATACGCGCCTCGATGCCGGCTTCACGGTACGGGACGACAATTATCTGTCGGCGCGCTGGCCGGGAGACGCCCACCGCTTCGCCGATGAGCTCAACGGAATGCTCCTCACCTAGCGCGGGTTAAGAGAGCTTCCGCTTCAACCCCCAGCCGATCCCGGATTTCATGAAGGTTCTCGTCGTCGAAGACAGCAAAAGGCTCGGCAGCTTCCTGAAGCGCGCGCTCGAAGAAGAGGGCTACGTGACCGACATCGCGGTCGACGGAGCGACCGCCCTCGCCCAGGCCGAGAGCATCCCCTACGACGTCATCGTCCTCGACTGGATGCTCCCCGACATCGACGGCGTGCGCGTCTGCCGCGAGCTCCGCGCGCGCGGCGTACCCATCCCGATCATCATGCTGACGGCGCGGGCGGAGGTCGCCGAGCGCATCACCGGCCTCGACGCCGGCGCGGACGACTACATCGTCAAGCCGTTCGATCTCGGCGAGTTTCTGGCGCGAGTGCGTGCCCGTGCCCGGCGCGAGGTGGGCGGGAACGCGATGGTCATCGGACCGCTCATGATCGACCGCGCCGAACGGCGCGCGGTGCTCGCCGGTGAGGTGCTGTCGCTCACCCCGCGCGAGTTCGCGCTGCTCGCGCACCTCGCGCGCAGCACCGGCCGCGTCGTCCCGCGCACCGAGCTCCTCTCCAAGGTGTGGGAGACGATGTTCGACCCCGGCTCGAACGTCATCGAGGCGCACATCAAGAACCTGCGCGAGAAGCTCGGCACGCACGCGACGATGATCGAGACCGTGCGCGGCACCGGCTACCGCCTCGTCGTCCCGTGAGGCTCCGGAACCGCGTCACCCTCGCCGTCACGACGGTGACGGTGCTGACGCTCGCGGCAGCGTCGGTCACGACGCTGCTCCTCGTGCGTCGCGAGGAGCTCCACGACCTCGATCGCGCACTCTACGCACAGGCGCGCCTCGTCGCGCGTCTCGTCGCGATGACGGACCCGCAGCACCCGGTCCTGACGGCGGGCTCCGCGGACATCCCGGAACATTACGAGCCGAGCACGCAATACGTCGTCGTCTACGACAACAACGGCGCGCCCGTCGCGTCGCAGAGCTTCACGTCGGTTCCGCGCTTCACGGACCTCGGCGTTCGCGGTCGCCTGCCGCAGGACGGCGTGAGCGTCGATCTCGACGACGGCGGCAAGAGCCTCCGTGGCGTCGTCATCCCGATGCGACGGAACATGGGCTACTCGCTCCTCTACGCCGGCTCGCGCGCGGAGGTCGACGCCGACGTCGTGTTCCTGACCCGCCTCTACACGATCTTGCTCGTCGTCGCGGGTATCCTCACGACGATCGTGGCGCGCTGGCTCGGCCGCCGGCTCTCGAGCGACGTCCAGGAGATCGCGTCGATCGCACGCACCGTCGCGCGCGGCGATCTGGCCGCACGCTCCGGCGGACGCGTGCGCGGCAGCACCGAGACGAGTGAGCTCGCGGACGACCTCGACCACATGATAAGCCAGCTCTCCGCGCTGGTCGTCGCTCAGCGGACGTTCATCTCGCACGCCGCGCACGAGCTCATGTCGCCGCTCGCGACCCTGCGCGGCGAGCTCCAGCTCGCGCTGCGCCGCCCGCGCAGCGTCCACGAGCACGAGCACGCGCTGAAGCAGGCACTCGACGACGTCGAGGCGCTCGTCACCCTGTCGGAAGACCTGCTCACACTGGCCCGCGCCGAGACGTCAGCGAACGTCGCTGCAGAAACGGTCCTGTCGGATCTCGTCGCCGACGCGGCGCGCGCCGCGAAGGGCGGCGCGATGGCGAGGAGCGTCGCCATCGTCGAGCCGCCGAAGGAAGCGGGCGCCGGCGCGACGCGGTTGATGGGCGCGCGCCGCGAGCTGTCGCGCGCGCTCCGCAACCTGATCGACAACGCCGTTTCGCACAGCCACGACGGCCAGACCGTCGTCGTCTCGGTCGGTCTCGACGGCGCGGAAGCGCGCGTGACCGTCGAGGATCAAGGTCCGGGCGTCTCAGTGCAGGATCGCGAGAGCGTCTTCGAGCCGTTTTTCCGGGGTGCGCGAGAACGTGGAGAGAGCGATCAGGGCGTCGGTCTAGGTCTCGCCATCGCCCGGCAGATCGCGCGGCGGTTCGGCGGAGACGTCGAGCTCGACGGAAGCTTCGGCCCTCCTGGCGCGCGCTTCGTGCTGCGCCTCTGCAGGGCGCACTCGGTCGACGAAATAAGTAAGACTCGTTCTTGAAAGCCTGAAGAAACATTCATCGCGACTTCAGGCGCGGCACGCGCAGCAAGGATAGAACTTTCCGAGCATGGCAACTCCCCGCCCCCGGCCCGGTGACGCCGGCGGTACCGCCCCGGAAAAGAGCCGCCCCCTCGCGTCGCGCGGCCGATCGAAGGACGCGCCGTGGCTCCAGCGCCTGGAGGACCTTGCACACTCGCCCCTCACACCGGTGCTCCTGGTGGGGCCTGGTGGGGTCGGTGCCGCGCGACGCTTGCACCGGCTGACTTACCCCGGCAGTCGGTCGCCGTTCGTGCACGTCGACTGCACGTGGCTCCCCGAGCGCGACGTCGGCCGTCTGCTCTTCGGCTCCGAGAGCGCGGCAAAGATCGAGCGCGGCTTCGTCGAGCGCGCGAACGGCGGGACGCTCTTTCTCGACGACATAGAAGAACTTCAGAGTGGTGAGCAGGCCCGCATCGCGGAGCTGCTCGACTCGATGCGATTCCGGCGAATCCTGGGTCAGAACGACGTCGAGGTGAGCCTCCGCGTCGTCGCGTGCCTCGCCGGAACCGAAACTGACGCGGTAGCGACGGGCCGTCTCCGTCGCGATCTCCACGCCCGGCTCAGCGTGCTGCCGGTCGTGCTCCGATGAACCCAAACTGCTCCGCACGCCACGTGCTCGTCCCATCATGCTCGAACGCCTGATCGTTCTTGCTGTCAACAGGCGCGTCGCGACCATCATTCTGACGGTCGCGTTCCTGTTGTTCGGCATCCACACCCTGACTCGTCTCAAGGTCGAAGCCTTTCCGGACGTGACCAACGTCCAGGTCATGGTCATCACGCTCTACCCCGGCCAGGCCGCCGAGGAGGTGGAGAAGCAGGTGACGATCCCCGTCGAGCGCGCGCTCGTCGGGGTGCCGCATGCCCTCGTCCAGCGCTCGATCACGTCCTTCGGGCTGTCGCAGGTGATCGTGACGTTCGAGGACGACGTCGACATCTACTTTGCGCGCCAGCAGATCGCGGAGCGACTGCCGGACGCCGAGGTGCCCGACGGCGTGACGCCGTCCCTCGGTCCCAACGACACTCCCGTTGGTCAGATCTATCAGTACACGCTCGAGAGCGATCGGCATTCGCCGAGCGAGCTCCGGAGCTGGCAGGACTGGACGGTCTCCAAGTTCCTGAAGCGCGTCGCCGGCGTCGCCGACGTCGTGAATTTCGGCGGATTCCAGAAGGAATATCACGTCATCGCCGATCCGGGACGGCTCCGGACCAACGGCCTCACGCTGAAGGATCTCGTCGACGCCGTCGACGGCTCGAACGGCGCGACGTCGGGCGGGTACCTGACGTACGGCGAGAGCGAGTTCGTCGTTCGCGGGCGCGGTTATCTGCAGAACCCGGCGGACATCGAGAAGACGGTCATCGCCGTCCACAGCGGCTCTCCCATCCTGATCCGCAACGTCGCGAAGGTCGTCGAGGGATACATCCCGCGCCGCGGCGCAGTCGCCCGCGGCGCGGCGATCGACTCCATCGAAGGGACGATCCTGCTCCGCCGCGGCGAGAACCCGAAGGACGTCCTCGACGCCATTCACGCCGAGGTCGCGCGAATCAACTCGGCCGTCCTGCCGAAGGGCATGCGCATCGTGCCCTTCTACGATCGCACACGGCTCGTCGACACGACGCTCACGACGGTCGCTCACAACATGGCCGAGGGCGCGCTCCTCGTCACCGGTGTGCTCTGGCTCTTCCTGCGCGCGCTCTCCGGTTCGTTCGCCGTCGCGGTGACGATGCCGCTCGCGCTCTGTGCCGCGTTCATCGGCCTCCACTTCGTGGGCGTCCCGGCGAATCTCCTGTCGATGGGCACCGTGGACTTCGGCATCCTGCTCGACGGCGCGGTGATCCTCGTCGAGAACGTCTATCGCCACATGGCAGAGGAGAAGCCGGTCCCCGAACGGGTACCGAGCGTCGTGGCACGGGCCGCCATGGAGGTCGTGAGACCGATCCTCTTCTCCATGTCGATCATCATCGCGGCGATGATCCCCATCTTCACGCTGGAGCGCGTCGAGGGCCGGATCTTCCGTCCCGTCGCGCTGACCTACGCGTTCGCCCTCGGCGGCGCGCTGGTCTTCACCCTGACGTGCGTGCCGGCACTGACGGCTGTGCTTCTCCGCAAGGGCAACGTGAAGGAGGAGGATCCCGAGTTCCTCATCTGGCTCCGCGCCAAGTATCTGTCGGCGCTGCGGCTCGCTCTGAAGTATCCGCTCACCACGCGGCTCTTCGGATTCGTGGTCCTCGCAGCGGCGGTGTTCCTGATCCCGCGTCTCGGCACCGAGTTCTTGCCGCAGATGAACGAGGGCGACATCCACGTCACGGTGACGATGCCGAGCGCGGTGTCGCTCGAGCGCGGCGCGCAGGTACTGCGCGACACCCGCATCGCCCTCCTCAAGTTCCCCGAGGTGCGCGACGTGCTCACCGAGCAGGGTCACCCCGAGGACGGCACCGACGACGAGGCCCCGAACCAGGCCGAGACGTTCGTCATGATGAAGCCGGAGGCCGAGTGGCACACCGGGCGTAAGAAGGATCAGGTCGTCGATGCGATGCGCGCCGAGCTCGAGAAGCGGCCGGGCGTACTCTACAACTTCAGCCAGCCCATCAAGGACCGCGTCGAGGAGTCCATCTCCGGCATCCGCGGCCAGGTCGTCGTGAAGATCTACGGCGACGACATGCAGCTCATGCAGGACCGGCTCGAGGACGTGAAGCGCATCCTGAATGGCACCAAGGGCGCGCGAGACATCGAGGTTTACCGGGCCGGCAAGGCTCAGCACATCGTCGCGGATATCGATCGCGCCGCGACGGCCCGCTTCGGCATCGACGTGCGCGACGTCGAGGACGCCATCGAGAGCGCCTACGGCGGAAAGCTCGCGACGAGCATGTGGGAAGGCGAGCGCAAGGTCGGGGTGCGAGTGAAGCTCCCGAGCCCGGCCGCGGGCGACACCTTCGCGCTCTCGCGCCTCGAGGTGCCGGTCGGTGAAGCGCGGTTGCCGCTCTCCTCGTTTGCCGACGTGCACGTCGACGCCGGACGCACGCAGATCAACCGCGAACAGGGCGGCCGCTTCCTCGCGCTGAAGTGCAACATCGAGGGCCGCGACATGGGCTCCTTCGTCGAGGAGGCACAGGCCAAGGTGAGCGCCCAGGTGAAGCTCCCCGAGGGCTACTACATGACGTGGGGCGGCGAGTTCGAGAACCAGCGGCGCGCGATGCACCGCCTCGCGATCATCGTGCCGATCTCGGTGCTCGTCATCTTCTTGCTCCTCTACTTCACGTTCGGCGCGGCGCTCCCGGCCGTGGTCGTCCTCCTCGACGTGCCCTTCGCGACCGTCGGCGGCGTCTTCGCTCTCTACATGACCCACACCGTGCTCAGCGTCTCTGCCGCCGTCGGTTTCATCACGCTCTTCGGCGTGGCGACGATGGACGGCGTGCTCCTCATCACGTACATCCGCCAGGCGCGCGACAAGCACGGCGGTGACGCGAAGGACGCCATCCTCGAGGCGGTGTCGCAGCGGCTCCGTCCGGTGCTCATGACGGCGCTCCTCGCGTCGCTCGGCCTCCTGCCGGCGGCGCTCTCCCACGCCATCGGCTCCGACACCCAGCGGCCCTTCGCGATCGTCATCATCGGCGGCCTCGTGTCGTCCACCATCCTCACGATGATGCTGCTCCCGACGCTCTACGAGCTCTTCGACCAGTGGTTCGGCTCCGGCCGGCTCGCTCGCAAGGGAATCATCGAGGAAGCGCCGCGTTCCAGGAGGACCATCCCGTGAAGCGACTCGCTCCTCTCGTCTATCTTGCGACGCTGCTCGCTGCGAGCGCACACGCCGCGCCTTCGGCGCCTCCGCACGCCGCGCCTTCGGCGCCTCCGCACGCCGCCCCTGCGGCGCCTCTGCCGGTCGCTCCCGCCGTCATGGCCGCACCGCCGACGGCCACGCCGCCGCAGGAGCCCCCCACCCCGACCGAACCCGAGCTCAGCATCGATCAGGCCGTCGCAATCGCGCTCGCGCGGAATCGCGACGTCATCGCTGCGAAGCTCCAGATCCGTGAAGCGGAGCTCGATCGCGTCGAGGCCGGGCTCTACTGGAACCCGACGCTGCAGTACTCGGTCGGCAACGTCATACTCGGCGACGGCAACGGCCAGAACGCGAACTTGCACCCCGGTGCGTTCTCCCAGCTCGTGCAGACCATCGGCGTCAGCGACGTCATCGATGTCTGGGCGAAGCGCAGCGCGCGAACGCACGCGGCAGATCTCGGCATCGACCAGCGCCGCCTCGCCGTCGAGGATGCCCTCCGCGACATCGTCTACGACGTGCGCTCGGCGTTCGCCGACGTCGCTCGCGAACAGTCGGAGCGCGATCTGAGCCGCGAGACCCGCGACCGATACGCCGACACGGTGCGCCTGTCACGCTCGCGCTTCTCCGCCGGCGAGATCTCCAACGCCGAGTTGTCGAAGATCGAGCTCGAGGGGCTGAAATACGAGAACGCCGTCATCGACGCGGAGCAAGAGTACGACGTCGCGCGACAAAAGCTCGCGGCGCTTCTCGGGATCGGCACCGAGCTGCCGTTCCATGCTTCGTTCCCCGTGCCGCGCGACGTGAACGTGTCTCTGCCCGCCCTGATCACCGATGCGCTCGCGCGACGGCCCGATCTACTCGCGGCGAAGTCCGATCAGCGGTTCGCGTCGGCGTCGCTCACGTCCGCACGTCGTGAGGCGCTTCCCGACATCTCTCTCGGTGTCGGATACACGCACAGCGGGTTCCAGGTGTCGGGCGACAATCCGAACACGCTCGCGCTGAGCCTCTCGGCGCCGTTGCCGATCTTCGATCGCAACCAGGCCGGCATCGGGCGGGCCGAGCTCGCGATCCGTCGCGCGGAAAACGATACTGCTCGTATCGAGCTCGTCGTCCGGCGCGAGGTCACCGAGTCCGTTCGTCGCGTCGGGCGCGCCCAGGCGCTGCTCGGCGTGTACGAGGGCGGCGGCATGCTCCAGCGCTCGGAGTCCGCCCTCAACGTCGCAGAAAAATCTTACAAGGCCGGCGCCATCTCGCTGCTCGAGCTCCTCGAAGCGCGACGCACGTACATCGATACGCAAGCGAGCTACCTGCGCGCCCAGCACGACCTCCGTCAATCGACCGTGGACCTCGCTCACGCGGTCGGAGAAAGCCCGAAATGACTCGCACTCGCATCATCGCATCCCTGTTCGTCCTCGTCCTCGCCGGTTGCAGCGAGGGGGCGCCCGCGCCGCTCGAAGGCGAGGCGACCGCCGCGTCGCGAGATTCGATCCACCTCAACGCTGCAGATCCGAAGCTGCCGTTTCTCAAGATCGAGACGGTGAAGGAGTCCGACGCCGGCGCGCTCCTGAACCTCACCGGCCGCGTCGCGTTCGACGAAGATCATACCCAGCGCGTGTCGTCGCCGATCGACGGGCGCGCGACGAAGCTGTTCGTCAGCCCCGGGGACATGGTGAAGGCCGGGCAGCAGCTCATTCTCCTGAGCTCGCCTCAGGTCGGCCAGCTCCAGTCCGACGCCCAGAAGGCGGTCCAGGATCTCGCCGTCGCGCAGAAAGCGCTCGACCGCGCGCACAAGCTCATGGCCGACGGCGCCGTCTCCGAGAAAGAAGTCGCCCAGGCCGAGGCGGATTTCCGCAAGGCGAGGGCGACTCTCGGCGGCTCCGGCTCCCAGCTCTCCGCGCTCGGAATCTCGGCGTCAGACCCGACCGTCAGCGTCGCGCTGCGCTCGCAGATCGCCGGCAAGGTCGTCGACCGCGGCGCCATGGTCGGGCAAGAGGTCCGCGCGGACGCGACCAGTCCTCTGGTCACTATTTCCGATCTCAAGAACGTCTGGGTCCTCGCCGACGTCTACGAGCAGGATCTGAAGCTCGTGCAGGAGGGCGCCGCCGTCCAGGTGAGCGTGCCGGCGTACCCCGATCAGAAGTTCCCCGGGACGGTCGCGCATATCGGTGACGTCGTCGATCCGGCGAGCCACACCGTGAAGCTCCGCTGCAACGTCGCCAACCCCGATGAGAAGCTCAAGCCGGAGATGTTCGCCAAGATCGAGCTCGCAGACGCGGGCAATGCCAAGGCGGTCGCCATACCGGCAAAGGCCGTGCTCTGGGACAGCGAGCACTCCCGCGTCATCGTCGACACCGGCAACAATGTCTTCGCGTCGCGCATCGTCAGCGTGGGCCCCGAGGTCGACGGCATGGTGCGCGTCCTCAACGGCCTCAAGCCCGGGGAACGCATCGTCACCGACGGCGCGCTCTTCCTGAAACAGGAAATGGACGATCAGTGATCGCGCCGTGGCTCTTCAATTGACTGCGACGCGACTCGGCGGGGGCGCTTCTTCGCCGAGGGCGTAGACGACGCGGGACATGCGCACGATGCCGCGGAAGAGGCCGGCGTCGTCGATGCAGACGAGCGGATCCCAGCGTACGCGCTCGAGGCGCGTCGCGGCGCGCTGAGCGACGGCGCCGAGCGGGCTCTCCGCCTTCACGCGAAGTAGCTCGCGCTCCTCGCGCGTGAACGTCTCGCCGGCGATGGTGCAGCGCATCTCGACCGGACGTCCCTCGTCGTTCACGCGAACGGCGAGTCCTTCCGCTGGCCACGCCTCGCCGAGCTTGCACGTGGTGCACGGCTCGAGAAGCTGCCGCACGACCTGGGCACGCGAGGCGCTCGGCGGCGCACCGGAAAGTGCTTCGCGCGCGGCGGGCAACATCTCCGCCCACGGCGTCCCTGGCTTTGCGAGGAAATAGCCCTGCGCGAGTGGCACGCCGAGCTGGCGTAGCACGCGGAGCTCGCTCTCCGTCTCGATGCCCTCCGCAAGGAGCCAGGCGTCGAGCCTGCCGGCGAGCTCGCCGAGCATCTCGATCATCGCACGCTTCGCGTCGTCCTCGTTGACGTTCGAGACGAGCTCGCGGTCGAGCTTCAGGATCTGTGGACGGTACTGGAGGATCTGCCGGAGGCCGGAATATCCGGAGCCCGCATCGTCCATGGCGATGAACGCGCCGCGACTGCGCAGGCTCTCGAGCTCCTTGATGAGCGGCTTTGCGTCGTCCACCTCGCGGTGCTCGGTGAGCTCGATGACGATGCCCGCGAGGTCACCCTGCGATAGCACCGCATCGCGCACCGCCGGCACGAGCAGGTGCCCAGGGTCGACGTTGAGCGAGAAGAAGCAGTTACGCGGGATCTTGCGCGCGAGCTCGAGCGCACGCGTGATGACCAGAGCTTCGAGCTGGCTCCCGAGGCCTTGCCGCGTCGCCTCCGCGAAGACGCGGTCGGGCGAGGTACGCGGTTCGAGGTTGAAACGCGACAGCGCTTCGTAGCCGACGATCACGCCGCGGCGGACGTCGATGATGGGCTGCGCCACGAGCTCGAGCCGGCTCGGCTCCGCGAGAATCAGTCGAACGTCGGGCGCGTCACCCGGAGCGCCGTCAGGCACTCTGAGCGACGCGGATGTTCTTGCGAACAGCGCTCACCAGCTCTGGAGAGACGTTGTCTATCCCGTGATGGTCGCGCGCATGCTGCGCGACCATCGTCAGGAGCTCATCGTCATCGTGCGCGCGGAACTTTGCGCCACATCCCGGTACGACATCACCACAGGCGAATTCCTTCATCTCGATGCTCCGTCGTCCAGATACGGACCGACGGAGTCGGTGGATTAGTCGGACGCGTCGATTTTACGCGGGCGATGTCGGACAACGGAGCCGCCGTCAGTCCCGACCACCCGCGGACGTCAGCGCCATCTGTGCGTGACGGACTCCGGAAACTCTCGACGCGAGCGCGTCCAGGCGAGACAGCTCGGACGGCGTCAGCTCGAGCGACGTTGCTGCCACATTTTGTTCGAGATAACGGACACGGCGGGTGCCCGGGATCGGCACGACATCGATACCGAAGACCGCTGAGCGGCCGTGCACCCAAGCCATCGCGATCGCCGCGGCGCTCACGCCGCGTGCGTCGGCGACGGCCTCCACCTCGCGGACGACGGCGCGGTTGTGCTCGAGGACGTCGGGCTGGAGGCGCGGCTGCACACGACGAAAATCGCTCGCCTCGAGCGTCTCCAGGGCGGGAAGCTGCCCGGTGAGAAAGCCGCGCCCGAGCGGCGAATACGGCACGAACCCGACGCCGAGCTCACGGCACGCGGGGACGACGGTGTCCTCGACGTCGCGACTCCACAGGGACCACTCCGACTGCACGGCGCTGATGGGGTGAATCGCGGTGGCGCGCCGGAGCTCGTTTGCCGTCACTTCCGACAACCCGAGGTGTCGCACCTTGCCCGCGCGCACCAGGTCCGCCATCGCGCCGACCGTCTCTTCGATCTGCACCGTCACGTCGACGCGGTGCATGTAGTAGAGGTCGATGACGTCGATGCCGAGCCGGCGGAGGCTCGCGTCACAGGCGCTCGCGACGTACGCCGCGTCGCCACGTACGCCGCGGGCTTTCGTGTCGCCCTTGTTCCCGACGATACCGAACTTGGTGGCGAGTGTGACGTCGTTACGCCGTTCGCGGAGGACGCGCGCGAGCAGCTCCTCGTTGGCGCCCTGCCCGTAGAAATCCGCGGTGTCCCAGAACGACACCCCGAGCTCGAGCGCGCGATGCAAGACGGAGAGCGACTCCTCGTCGTTCGAGCTGCCGTAGGCATGGCTCATCCCCATGCACCCGAGCCCCTGCGCCGAAACCTCGAGCCCATCCGTACCCAGCGCGACCTTCGCGATGCTCATGCTCGGGTCGTAATACTGGCACCGGCGACCGTCGAGTCGCGTCGCAGTGGCCGGTTTCGGGCACCGAGCTCACCGCGAAAACAGTGTGCTGCCGATCAACTCGCCGCCAGCGAGGTACGTTCCCGTGTCGGACGCCGGCAGGATGTCGTACGTGAACGCGAATCGATACGGCACGAGCTCCGCCTTCAGGACATGGGCATGGCCGAGCTTGTCTCCGCTGGAGAGGTCGCCGACCTTCCTTCGGTCAGCGAGGGGATGTCCAGCGCTGATCTCAAGGACTCTGTTGGTATCGAGGGTGAGCCTCACCACGTGGTGATGTAGTACGGGCACCTTGTTCACGCGAAAGCTGAGGCGAGAGTCCATCTGCGGATCCTGCCAGGTGTAGGCGCAGGCGCCGCCGCAACACTTGCCATCAGGACAATTGCCGCATGTGGATGCCCCTTGTCCTCCGGATGCCGTAGCCATCGACTGCCCACCGGTTCCGGCGCCGCCCGAACCGACCATCCCCGCTTCAGCTTTTGCCGTTTCGTCCGATGCAGTCGAACAGGCGCCCACGACGACGGAGCCCAGCGCGACTAACCCATAGCGAACTTCTCATTGTCAAACCCCCGCGCCTGTATCCACCACGTCGAGCAGTCGGGGCAGGACGACTCGAGCGTGGCGACAGAAAGGGCCTGACTACGTAGCCTTTGCGGGGCGGCTCCAGAGAGCGCCGAGATCGAGCTCGATCGCGTCGAAAGGTGCGGCCCGGACGGCCGCGTCGCCTCGAAACGTCTCGACCAGCAGCCAGCGGCCGCGCTCGAGCATGTACGTTTCGAGCGTCCGCACGACGGGATCGATGATCCAGCAGAAACGCACGCCGCCGGCGGCGTAGAGAGGCATCTTGCTGGCGCGGTCGAATGCAGCCGTCGAGGGCGACGCTACTTCGCAGACCCAGTCGGGAGGCAACTCGAACCATGCGGTCCGGGGCAGCGCGGGCATGCGTTCGAGACGCCAGCCCGCCCAGTCGAGCACGAGGACATCGTCCCCGAGGTGAAGCTCGGGCTCGACCAGGATCCACCACCCCCCCCAGGCCCGCCTCGGCCGCGATGAAAGGGACCGTGAAGCTCACTCCCCAGCACCGACGACGCGACCGCATGCTCAGCGCCGCCTCGTCAGACGAATGCGCGGCGACACGACGACGCTCGCGACGCTCGACACCCGATTGGAGGCATGGATCGGCGAGAGCGCGTAGCCGGCACGCTACGCGGACAAAACGATCCCTACGGGTTTCCGTACTGAGCGCGCGAAGCTCTCAACGCTTACCCTTGGCCCGTTCGTCGAGCGTCGCTTCAATGTGGAGCAACATCAGCTTGTCTTTCGGTCGCGGGAGCGAGCGCTTTATCTCGGCGAGCTTCTCGAGCGTGATCACTCGGACGGGAAACCCGCCCACATCGAGAACCTCGGAGTCGGCGGTCAACGCCGCATAGTCGCCGCCCGGGTCGAGCGCTCCGAGCACGTCGAACTTCAGGTTGCCCGAGCGGAGTAGCTGGTTGCCTGGCCCTTCGAGGTGCGACGCCTTGGGACGAAGGCCCCGATCGTCATCTCGGTAAACGGCTCCGAGCTCATCGAGCGCATCCAGCAATCGTTTGACGTTGTCGGGGGACCGATCATGGACGAGATCGAAGTCGTCTGTCGACACGACGACGCGGTGCAGAACTGCCGCTATGCCGCCGACGACGACATATCGAACGTCGTGCCGCGCCAGCGTGTCGATCAGGGTGAGGAATCGGCTTTCCACGGCTTCGCCATCTCTGAAAGCTGCAGGAGTTCTTCGACGACGCGAAGGCATTCGAGCGGGGTCAGCTCGAGGTTTGCTCGCGTGAGCGAACGATCGACGCCGTTGGCATCGTATGGATCCTCGATCACATCCACCGGCGGCGACTCTCCCACCTTTCTCGGCATCTCGGGAAAGCGTGGTGCGACTGGCGAAGGCTGTCAACAGCGACCGCGACAGGTCACTGGCGTCCGAATCGTTACTGCGTGACGACCAGAGCGGGCGCGCTTCCGCCTTCTTTCGACTGCATCAGGATGCGCGCGTTCGTCGCGGTGGGATCGTGGAGCGCGAAGCTCACGAGGGAGCTCCCTGCCGCTCGCTGGGCGGCGACGTAACTCGTCACGTCCACCTCGTAGGTGACGTACGAGCCGGACGTGACCGACGTGCTCGCGAGCGGCGAGGTCCCGCGCGCCGGCTTGTCGTTCCAGTTGAGCCCGCTCTCGGTCCAGGTGGTGTCGCTCACCGGATAGACGGCGAGTGTGATCGCGCCTTCGCTGGTCGACGTGAGCGCGGCCGTCACCCGGAGCTTCGCCGCGGTGACCTTCGCAGCGTTCGTCACGCTGAACTTCAGGTACGTGTCGTCGTCGTACCAGTGGGTGGCGTTGGTCGCCGCGAAGAGGACCGTCGCAGCGCCGAAGTTCTGCGCCGCGGCGTCGTACTCCTCGACGTAGGCGTCCGCGACGGGGAGCAGCGTCGTCGTCGCACCGGTGCTCGGCGGCGGCGTGGGCGGCGGCGTCGGAGTCGTCGATGTGGGCGGCGGCGTCGGTGTCGTCGACGTGGGCGGCGGTGTGGGCGAGGTCGACCCGCTCGCGAGCTCGTAGGCACCGACGTCGATCGCCGACACGATCGTGCGAGGCGTTGCTGCCGTCAGCACGGTGTGGAGCGGCGGCTCGTACGCGGGGACAGCGAGCGGGTTCGGAAAGGGATGTCCCGACGGGCTCGACGTCGACGACACACCGAGGTTCACGAGCGGGCTCGTGCTCGCGAGGTGCACGTTCTTCCCGGTGACGTCGACGAAGCCCGCCGACGTTCCCGTCGCCGTCGACGTCCATTGCGTCGGGATGGACACCGAGCCGCTCGTCACCCAGTTCTTCGTGCCGCCGATCACCTGACCGGACTTCCACGTCGCCTCCGCGTCGCGGAACACCGTCACCGGGCCACCGCCCAGCCGGAAGAGCGCGTTGTCGTGCATCTCGACGCTCTCGATGCCGTCGAACATTCGGAACACGGCGCTCGTCGACGCGTTGCCCATCACGATGGTATTTCCGAGGAAACGATAGCGTCCCCAGGTCTCACCCGTGCCGTCACCGCCGACGCGGATCGCGAAGTGGGTGCGATCGGTGTAGCCCTGATACAGCACGTTGCCGACGACGTCGGAGTCCTCGCGCGCGAGGTCTTCGTCTTGCCCGTCGGGGCCGATGAGCTCTAGCTCGTGGTAGTACGCGCCCTCGACCCAGTTGTAATAGATCTCGTTACGCTCGGCGCGGCTCTTCACGTTGTTGCCGCCGAGCCCGTCGTGCACGTAACAGTGCTGCATGCGAAAGACGGAGCCGGGGTACGCCGTCTCGTCCGTCGCCATGTAGATCTGGTGCAGATTCGTACCCGAGCCGCAGCGGTACACCTCCGAGAACTCCAGCGTCAGAGAGCCCGAATCTTCGTCGGCGCCGAGGAGGCCGTGGGCCGCGCAGTCGTGGATCGAGGTGTTCCGTATGGTGATGTCGTTCGCGTGGTGGAACACGCAGCGAGACGTCCCGCCGGTGATCTCGAAATTGTCGAAGACGTAGTCGTTGCCGGCGAACTCCACGGTGCTGGTACCGCCGGAGATCTTCGGCCGCGCGCCGTTCACGGAGATGCCGCGAATGGTGATCTTCGCGGAAGGCGTTCCCGCGTTCGTGAAGCGCAGCCCGCCGGTGTACGTCGTGCCACCGGCGACCTCGACGACGTCGCCCGGCTTTAGCAACGAAGCGACGGCCTGGAGGCTCGCGTACTGCTTGCCCGGGCCGACCTGATACGTGGTGAGCGCCTCTCGCGCCTCACCGATTTGCATGCCATTCGACGCTTCCATTCCGGGTGCCGCGCTGCATCCGATCGCGACGACACATCCGGCCAAACACCCGACCGGGATTGCCCGATCACGTGAAGAAAGTGCCGAGAAAAGGGTGTTCACCGTGCTCTTGATGGACGTGCGCTTCCTCATTCTGCTGAGCTCCTCGCCGGCTTCGCAGCCGGCCTATCGCGGGGTTACGGCTTGCACTGCGGGCTCGCGCACGAATGCGCGCCGCGGTGCGAGATCACCGGTTTCGCTGTGACGCTGGGGAAGCGACGAGCGACTCCGGAGACGTTGGGGAACGGCCCCTATCGCATTTCGTTAATCGACTGGGGGGCCTATTTTCAGGCCGCGCCAGCGTGCGTCAATTGCAAGTAAAGATGCCGGAACCGAATAACGCGCACGTCGCGTCGCTCGCGCTGCAGTCCGCGTCGACCTTGCACACCTCGTGTTCGACTGCTTCGCAGTCCTTCTTGCACCACGTCGTTCCGACGTCGCCGTCGGGCGTGACGGTCGCACAACACTTCGCGCCGGGGCAGTCCTCCGGCTCGTCACAGCCGAGGAGCGGACACGACCCTTCGGCGTAACAGGAGCAATCCGCGTAGCCCGTCACACACTCGCGCGAGATCGTGTACGCCTTCGCGCAGCACGCGGTGCCGGAGCCGCACGAGTTGCCCGCCACTCCCTCGCAGTCGACGGTACCGGTGCCGATCGTGCCCGGCGTGGGCGGTGGAACGTCGCCCCCCGCGCCTAGATTCGCGTCGCCGAGCGGACCGCCGTCGGTCGCTGGCCTTCCGCCGGAACCGGTACCGCCCGCGCCCGGTCCGCCTCCGCTGCTCGCGTCGCGACCGGCACTGCCGCCGTTCGTCGCGCCACCACCGAGGCCCGCGTCGGCTCCGCTCCCGCCGATGCCCGAATCTGCGGTGCCGCCGTCGACCGCGGCGTGGCCGCCGCCTGCCCCGTTCTTGCCGCTCGCGCCGCCCTTGCCGCCGCTGCCGCTAGCGTCCGTTCCGAGGTCGTCTCCGACGCCGGGCGGGTGACTGTCACTGCCGCAGGCAATCGCGAACACCGCGACGAAACAGCCCAGGGCCAGCGTGGTCATCGTGTGTTGCCTCATTGAAACCTCTGCGACGCGGCGCGCGCCTTCCGAGCAATTGTACCCAATTCATGGAAATGGCGCGGCTTATTGTCTCAGGACGATCGCCGGGAAATAAGCGTCTTTCTCGCCTTCCGCCGGGCCAGCGAGGCTGAACGAGCTGGCACCCCGCTTGCTGCTGACCGGGCATGACGAAGCTCGGCGACGCCTGGTCCATGGTCAAAGAGACCTTCAGCGACTGGAGCGACGACAACGCTTCGAGACTCGCCGCGGCGCTCGCTTACTACACGCTCCTGTCGCTCGCGCCGCTGCTCGTCATCGCGATCTCCGTCGCGGGATGGTTCTTCGGCCTCGACGCGGCGCGCGGCAAGATCCAGAACGAGCTCGTCACGCTCGTCGGACCGAGCGGCGCGGAAGGCATCCAGTCGGTCATCGCGAACGCGCGCTCGCCGTCGAGCGGCATCGTGAGCACCGTCATCGGCGTCGTCACGCTGTTCATCGGCGCGTCCGGCGTCTTCGGCGAGCTCCAGGGCGCCCTCGACACCGTCTGGGAAGTGCAGCCGAAGCCGGGGCGCGGCCTGATCGGCCAGGTCCGTGATCGGTTTCTCTCGTTCACGATGGTGCTCGGCGTCGCGTTCTTGCTGCTCGTCTCGCTCGTCCTCAGCATCGCGCTGAGCGCCGTCGGCGGCGCGTTCGCGAGCGCCCTGCCCGGCGGGGAGGTGATCTGGCACGTCGTCAACGCCGCGTTCTCGTTCGCGCTCATCACGGGGCTCTTCGCGCTCATCTTCAAGTACATCCCCGACGCGGACGTGAAGTGGAACGACGTGTGGCTCGGCGCGGCCGTCACCAGCGCCCTCTTCACGCTCGGCAAGATCGGCCTCGGCATCTACCTCGGCAGGGCGGCGCTCTCGTCGTCGTACGGCGCCGCGGGCTCGCTCGTCGCGCTCGTCGTGTGGGTGTACTACGCGGCGCAGATCCTGTTCGTCGGCGCCGAGTTCACCCAGGTGCAGGCGCGCCGTCGCGGACGCGAGATTCAACCGAGCAAGAACGCCGTTCGTATCAAGACGGAGACGCATACGGTCAGCCACGCTGGCACCGGCTGACGCTCTGCGGCGCGCCGACGCGACCTGACGCGAGCTGACGCCATGTCCGAGTGAGTATCTCGACCGCCGGTACTCGGGTAGAGTCGTGGACGATGTCCTACGATCAGGACCCGTATGCGCCGCGGAGTCGCACGTGGCCGAAGGTCTTGCTCGGCGCCGGCGTGGTGCTGCTCCTCGGAGTGACCTGGTTTTCGTGGAAGCTCTGGAAGGTCACCGACGGTGATCTCACCGCCGCTCGCGCGAAGCTCACCGAGGTGGAGGCGACGAGCAGCAGCACGAAGAAGAAGCTCGCGGCCGCCGAGGCGGACCGCGACAAGCTGATGCAGACGAACTCCGAGCTCGGAGACGCCAAGACGCGCCTGGTCGCCGCCGAGTCGCGCCTCGGGGAGCTCGAGGCAGAGCACGCCGAGTACGGCTCGCGGCTCGCCGAGTTCAAGGAGATGAGCGAGAAATTCAAGACGCTCATCGACGCGGGGACGCTCCAGATCACCTTCCGCCGTGGACGGGCCATCGTCACCTTGCCGGCGGGAGTGCTGTTCGACTCGGGCAGCGCAGATCTCTCGGCCGAGGGCGCGAAGACCGTCGCCGAGGTGACGAAAATCCTCCGCGGCGTCGGCAAGCGCCGCTTCATCGTCGCCGGCCACACCGACAATGTGCCCGCCGTGAAGGAATACAAGAGCAACTGGTCGCTCTCGACGGCTCGCGCGGTGACGGTCCTCGAGGCGATGGTCCACTCGGGGCTCTCCCCCGCGAACCTCTCCGCGACCGGCTATGCCGAGTTCGACCCCGTCGCGTCTAACGGGCGCCCGGCGGGGCGCCAGCGAAACCGTCGCATCGAGCTCGTGCTCGAGCCGTACCTGACGCCCCCGCCGAAGTAGCGTGCGCGACGACGCACGGTGATGCGCCGCTGCGCGGACGGCGTCAGAGGCTCATGCCGCCGTCGATGGAGATGACCTGGCCGGTCACCCACGTCACCGACGGCTCCGCGAAGGCGACGATCCAGCGCGCGATCTCCTCGGTGCTCGCCATGCGTCCGAGTGGCACCTGATCGACGAACGACTTCTTCACCGCTGGCACGGCTTCGTTGGGGAGCCCCAGCTTGTCGAAGACCGGCGTCTCGGTGGGACCTGGCGCGATCGCGTTCACCCGCACGCCGTAGGGCGCGAACTCCTTCGCCCACGACCGCGTGAACGACTCCACGGCGGCCTTCGTCGCGCCGTAGTGCGACGCGTTGGGGACCGGGATGTGCCCGGCGGCGCTGCTGATGTTCAGGATCGTTCCCTTGCTCGCCTTCAGGGCGGGCAAGGCAGCCTTCGTGACGAACGACGTCCCGAGGACGTTCGTCTCGAACTGGACGCGCACCATCTCGTCCGACGCTTGCTCCAGCGGCCCGACCGCGAACACTGCGGCGTTGTTGACGAGCACGTCGAGCCGCCCCGCCTCGCGCACCACGCTGTCGACCGCGGCGTTGACCTGCGCCGACTGGGAGACGTCGGCGAGCACCCAGTGAATCTCGGGATGCGCGGCGCGCGCGGCCTCGAGCGCCTCCTTGCGCCGCGCGACGCCGAACACCGTCGCGCCGGCGCGCGCGAACAGCACCGCTGCCGTCTCGCCGATGCCGGAGTTCGCGCCCGTGATGAGTACCACCTTGCCCTGGAACGTATTCGTCATGTTGCGGTCCTTCGCTGTTGCCAGTCGCTTCTGACGTCATCCTGCGTCGCTCGGCCCGGCGCGAGTAGACGGCTCGCCCGTGGAAGACCTTTGCGTTCAAGTTACGAATCGGTCAGCGTTGCGCGATGGACTTGCTCGACAAGATGGCGACCTTCGTCCGGGTCGTGGAGGCGGGGAGCTTCTCGACGGCCGCGAAGCAGCTCCGGATCTCGGCCGCCGCGGTGAGCCGGCAGATCGCGACGCTCGAGGGCGAGCTCGGGAGCACGTTGCTCGAGCGCTCCACGCGCCGGATGTCCATCACCGCGTCCGGACGCCGTTACTACGAGCGCTGTCTCGCGATCCTGCGCGACGTCGAGGACGCGCAGAACGTCGCGAGGGCGCGCGCCGTGGAGGGACTCCTCGTCGTGAGCACGCCGGTCACCTTCGGGCTCGCCCGCGTCGTGCCGTATCTACCGACGCTGATGACGAAACATGCCGGTATTCGCATCGATCTGCGGCTCGAAGATCATCTCGTCGATCTGGCGCTCGACGGCATCGACGTCGCGATCCGCGTCGGCGGCGCCCTGCCCGAGGCTCTGATCGCGCACCCGCTCTTCTCGTTTCGCCGGATCACGGTCGCGTCCCCCGACTACACGAAGCGCCGCGGAGAACCGAAGACGCCCGAGGCGCTCGCCCGACACGACGCGCTGGCGTACGCGCCGGGCCCCGCCGCCGACACGTTTTCGCTCTCCGACGGCGAGCGAGAAACACGCGTCCGCGTGAACGTGAAGTTCCGGAGCAACGCGCTCCACGCCGTCCGCGACCTAGCCCTGAGCGGCAGCGGCGTCGCCCTCCTGCCCGACTGGCTGGTAGCGGGCGACGTCAAATCCGGTGCACTCCGCCGCGTCCTTCCTTCATGGACAACGGACCCCGTGACCGTCCACGCCCTCCACCGAACCATCCACCGCGGCTCACCGCGAGTGAAAGCCCTCGTCGAACATCTCCGGACGGCGTACGCGAACGATCCCTGAGAGGTGTGGTGGGCTGCACACGGCCGCTCGTCAGCGCTTCTTCGGCCGATACAGATGCGCGACGGCGCCAGTCTCGAAGGCTCTTGCGTAGTCGAGCTCGAGATCGACAGGTTCCTCGAGGCTCGAAAAAAGAGGAAGCCCGCGACCGAGCGCGATGGGATGCGTGAGGATGAAGTATTCATCGACCAGCCCCGTCTTCACGACGTTCTGCGCCAGGCTCGCGCCGCCATAAAGGACAATGTCCTTGCCTGGCTCCTCTTTCAGCCGACGAAGCTCTGCGGAAAGCTCACCCGACAGCACACGAGGATTGCGCCAGCTCTCGAGCACCGCAGCCGTCGGCTGCGCCTTCCTTGCGTCTTTCAACGCGGGTGCGGGCCCGTCGACGTCGCGCGTGAGCTCGGCGAGGCTCCGATGCGAGAAGACCACTTTCGGAATGGCATTCATCGGTTCGGCGAATACCTCCGTCGACCAGGGCCAGTAGGTCGCCATCTCGCGATACGTGAAGCTGCCCATGGCATGAAGACCGGCGTGGCAAATCAGCTCGAGCTCCCAGCCGTTCGACCCCTTGTCCGAGCTGCGGAAAATCCAGTCTTGCTTGCCGTCGGGCCCAACGACGAATCCATCGAGAGACATCGACATCTTCAGGATCAGCTTTCTCATCGTGCACCTCCGTCCAAGCGTGCAAAGCAATTCGAGTGCCAATGGGAGGCGGATTTCGACCGGGCTCCTGAGTCGCGACTCAGAACGCGAGCTTCATGATGCTGCCGTTCGTTGCGCCGTCGCCGGTGTTGGACCAGTAGACGGCGTTGGTCGTGACGACGATGTCGAAGACGCTGGAGACGAGCTTGGAGAGGGGCTCGGGGGTGCCACCGGCCTTGGCTAGACGGTAGAGGTTCGAGTCGTCGGCGAAGTATAGGTAGCTGGCGTCGACGACGAGGGGGGACGTCTGGGCGATGTTCGCGACGGCAAGGTGCGTCGGGGTGCCGGTGAAGTTCGTCGCGAGGACGCGGTAGAGGTTCGGGATGCCTTGAGCGTCGTTCTTCGAGAAGTAGACGTAGGTGCCGTCGGCGGCCACGGCGTAGGCGGTGCCGACCTTGAGATCCACTGCCGCTTCGGCGCCGCTGATCGGCGCGCGGTACACGTCGAGGAAGGAGATATAGACGTGAGTCGCGTCGACGGCGATGGACGTCGCCGCGCCTTGCAGCTCGGGAATGAGCTCTACAGGGCCGCCCGCGATGGGGTGCTTATAGACATTCGCGTTGGCGCCGTTGAGGCCGTTCGTCCAGTAGATGTTCGTCCCGTCCACGGCGAGGCGCGACGGGCTAGCGGCCTCGGCGGGCTGACTGGCGGCAGATAAGAAGACGTTGGGTGAGGTGCCGCCGTCGAAAACACTATAGATGGCGCCGTCGTTCTGGTGACTGCCCTGATCGGTCCAGTAGACGTATTGCCCGGCGACGATGATGTCGTAGGGGTACACCTGCGACGTCGCAACCGGTGTCTGGGCTCCGCCGTTGAGGCCGACGCGCATGACGCGGCCGCCTCCCGATGTTCCGTCGCACCAGTGGACGTAGTTGTCGTCGACGGCGATCCCTCGCGGCACCGGCAAGCCGGTCGCGAGCGGCAACTCGACGCACTTTTGCCCGGAGCACATGCCGCCGAGGCAGCTATGGCCGCATGCGCCGCACGTGTCGGCGGCGTTGAGGTTCGTCTCGCAGCCGTCGTCGGGCTTCGTCCTGGTCGTGCTGCAATCGGCGAAGCCGGTGTTGCACGCGGGCGCGCACGCGCCGGCGACGCAGCTTCGCGCCCTGGCGTTGGTCGTCGAGCAGGCGAGGTCGCACGAGCCGCAGTGGTCGGCGTTACCTTGCAGGTCCACCTCGCAGCCGTCCTTGCCGTCGCCGTTGCAGTCGCCGTGGGTCCCGTCGCAGGTCGCCTTGCAGACGCCTGCGGTGCAGACGCGCGCCGTCGTTCCGGCAGCCGAGCAAGCAGTGCCGCATGCGCCGCAATGATCCGGGTCGTCTCCGAGGGTCACCTCGCAGCCGTCGAAGCCGTCCTTGTTGCAGTCGGCGTGGGCCGTGTCGCAGGTCGGCGCGCAGACGGCCGCGGTGCAGGCGCGTGTCGCGGTACCGACGGCGCCGCACTTCTTGGTGCAGCCGCCGCAGTGATCCGGGTCGCCCGCGGTGTTCACCTCGCAGCCGTCCTTGCCGTCGCCGTTACAGTCGGCGTGGGTCGCGTCGCACGTCGCCTTGCATGCGCCCTTCTGGCATCCGTTTGCGGCGGTGCCGTCGGCGGCACACGCGGTCTCGCATTTTCCGCAGTGAGTGGCGTCGCTGTTCAGATCGACTTCACAGCCGTCGTCGGCCTTGCCGTTGCAGTCGGCAAAGCCGGCAGGGCACACGATGCCGGCGTCATTGCCGTCCATCCCGGCGTCGGGGCTCGACGGGGTGCCCGAGTCGAGTGACGTCGTGCCGCCGTTCGGCGTTCCGGCGCTACCGCCGCTGCCATCGACGCCCGCCCCGCCGGCTGCTGGCGTCGCGCCGGCTCCTGCCGTGGCACCCGCTCCTGCCGTCGCGCCGGTGCCGGCACTGCCGCCAGATGACGTGCCGCCGACGCCACCCGTGCTCATGGATTCCCCCGAACCTGCATCACGATGGAGACCGGCGTCCGGTTCCGCACACGTGTGCGTCGTCGTGCAGTTGCTGAACGAATCGGAGCACCCGACGAGCGCCGCCGTCGTCACGAGCCACGCCGCAATGACGCATCCCAGCCGAGCGGTATCCACGCCACGAAACTCGAACATGAGCCTGTCCCGTCCCTTGTAAGCTGAGCCCCCGGTCGCGTTCCGACCCGGTCAGCGGCGGGTGCGTAGCACGTCCCCCGCGACGCGCACCATGGGCGATACGGCTCGCTCGCGACGGATGGCAAAGGGCACCTATTCGCTCGAATCTTCGCCACTTCGTGAAGCTCGAATCGAGCCGTAAACGTGCTTACGCGGCCTTCGATGGGCTTCTCGGAGGCGTCGCGTCCGGATAGCGGCGCTCCCGGGGACGACTCGTTCGTCGAAGCGTGCGCCGGCGAAGGACCGCCCGCTCGTGCCGAAATCCGCACTACCGGGACTGTGGCGAGGAGAGCAAAACGGAAACCATGGATGCCACGGTGCTCATCGACGCCGTCGTTCGACAGACGACGGTGCTCATCGCGGGTCAGACCGTCCTCGACGATGTGCGGCAAGGGCGCGATGTGCCTCTGCGCCGTGTGCACCATCGCCTGCGAGTCGTCGGGCGCGTGCAGGAGCGGACCGCCCGACTCGGCGTGCTTCGACAGAGCGTCGTTCTCCGGCTGCGCGAAGGCGTCTTCCGCACCAGCGTCGCTCTGCGTGCGCGCATCGATGACGACCACGGTGAGTGACGCGGGAACGCCGCCCGCCGCGCACGACGCAGGCGCGCCACCCGCCGCGCAGGTGGACGCGGGCCCGCCGCCGCCGGCGAATCCCACCGGCGACTGCGCATTGCCGAAGACGCCTGCCGGCGACGACGTCGAGGTACCGGATTGTCAGAACCCGCTGTCGCGCGCGTACTGGCACGTGAAGTGGCAGGCGTCGGAAGGGGCGGCGTACATCATTCCCGCCGGCGGCTGCGGTTCGATTCAGCGCGTCTGCGCGAAATGCGCAGTGTCAAACGGGTGCACCGACACCACGTCCCTCGGGGCTTGCGCCGGGGGGTGTATTCCCAACGAGGCCTTCTGCCCGTTCTGAACTGCCGACGAACCCCAGGCGGTCACCGGCTAGCCCACTCGCGCCGATGACGGTGCTACATTGTCGCCCGTGCTTCCGGCCGCCATCACATCGGTGACGACGCGCTTCCGCGACGCCCTGCGCGGCCGCTTCGGAGCGCGCCTACGGGAATGCGTCGTGTATGGCTCGTGGGCTCGCGGCGAGGCCGGCGAGGAGAGCGATCTGGACTTGTTCGTCGTCGTCGACGGCCTGACGGAGGACGAGCACCGCGAGGTTTTGAGCCTCGCCTACGACGTCGACGCGCTGGACGACGAGCCCTTTGGGCTCTCGCCGCTCGTCCACTCGACGGAGCAGGCCGCCGAATTGCGACAGCGCGGCCGCCGTCTCTTCGCCGACATCGCCCGGGAAGGCATCGCGCTGTGACGGACGATGCTCGCAAGCGCAGCATCGCGGCGGAGCTCGCGCGTGGAAAGGACGCGCTCGAGTCTGCCGCTATACTGGTGCAAGCAGGCAAATACGCCGACGCCGTGAGCCGCGCCTATTACGGAGCGATGCACCACGTGCGCGCTTTGCTCCCCACCGAAGGTACCGAACCAGCAACACATCAGGGGCTTCAACGGCTCCTCTCTCGCGACTTCGTTCGCGCAGGGCGCGTCGACGCGGAGACGGCGCGCGCGTTCTCGGCGCTGGAGAAATTCAGGCAAGACGCGGACTACACATCCGAGATCGTCTTCACCGCCGACGCAGCCGCCAGAGACGTCGAGAGCGCAAATCACATCGCAGAGACGGTGCGGCGGATACTCTTCGACGGCACCTGGCTCGACTGACATCAGTCGCCGCGCACGAGTTGCGCCGCGAGCGCATCGTGTCGGGCGATGAGGGGCCGGAGCTCGACGGTTTGTAGCTCACCCTGTCGCACCACGACACGGCCATCGACGATCGTGTACGCCGCTCTCGTCGGCTCGCACAGCGTGAGCGCTGCGACAGGATCGTGTACTGCACCGCCGGCAAAGCCGATCGCGCGCACGTCGAAGATCGCCAGGTCGGCGGCGAAACCGGGGGCGAGCTGCCCGACGTCGTCCCGGCCGAGCACGCGGGCGCCGCCTCGTGTCGCGATCCGGAGCGCGTCGCGGGCGCTCATCGAGCGCGGCCCTGCGTCGCATCCGAAGGGCCCTTCGAGCGAACGACCGACGCGCGCGAGCAGCATCGCTTGGCGCGCCTCGGCTAGCAGGTGTCCGCTGTCGTTGCTCGCGCTCCCGTCGACACCGAGCCCGACCGGCACGCCGGCGTCGAGCATGCGACGGATCGGCGCGATCCCCGACGCCAGGCGCATGTTGCTCGATGGACAGTGCGCGACGCCGGTGCCGGTCGCCGCGAAACGACCGATCGCGCCGTCGTCGAGCTTCACGCAGTGCGCATGCCAGACGTCGTCGCCGACCCAGCCGACGGAGTCGACGTACTCGACGGGCGACATGCCGAAGCGCTCACGGCAGTACGCGATGTCGTGGTCGTTCTCGGCAAGATGCGTGTGGAGGCGCGCGCCGAGCGAGCGGGCGAGCTCCGCCGAGTCGCGCATCAGCTCGCGGCTCACCGTGAAGGGCGAGCAGGGCGCGGCCACGACGCGAAGCATGCCGTAACGATTCGCGTCGTGATACGTCTCGATGAGCCGCTGCGTCTCTTCGAGGATCGCGTCTTCCTTCTCGACGATGCGATCGGGCGGCAACCCGCCCTTGCTCTCGCCGACACTCAGGCTGCCGCGTGCCGCGTGAAAGCGCATGCCGATCGTCTGCGCGGCGGCGATGCTGTCGTCGAGCCGTACGCCGTTCGGATAGATATACAGATGGTCGCTGCTCGTCGTGCAGCCGGAGAGGAGCAGTTCCGCCATCGCGACCGTCGTCGAGACGTGCACCATCTCCGGCGTGAGACGCGCCCAGATCGGAAACAGCACCTTCAACCATGCGAAGAGCTCGGCGTCCTGCGCGTCGGGGATGGCGCGCGTCAGCGACTGGAACATGTGATGATGCGTGTTCACGAGACCCGGGATCACGACGTGACCATGCGCGTCGATGACCTCCGTCGCCGTCGCGCGCATCTCCGGCATGACGTCGCGCGCCGGCCCGACCCACTCGATGACGTTGCCCCGTATCAGGATGCTCGCGTCGCGATACTCCGTGCCCATGTCGTCGAAGGTCGCGAGCGCCTCGGCGTGCTCGATGAGGAGGACTGACTTCGTGGTCGTCATGGCGGCAGCGTCTCATCATCCCGCTTCCGGAAGATTTCGCGTCGCCTTCTGACGTAGAGTGGCGCCGTGAGTACGGTCCTGCCCGGTTTCGGAGGTCCGGGTATGTCGTTGGGACGTCGAGCGAACGTGGTGAGGGCACTGCATGCTTGGGCGTTGGGTATGGCGTGCGGAGTGAGTGCTCTGGCGGGGTGCTCCGAAAAAGTCACCGGCGGCGCATCCACGGTGGGCAGCGGTGGGTCCGTGAATCAATCCACGTCGGCGGGCGGCGTTCCCGGCGTGGGCGGTAGCCCGGTGTACGGCGCAGGCGGAGTGGCGACCTCGACGGGCGGCAACGGGCTCACGCCGGTCGTCGATGCCGGCAAACCTGCTTCGGATTCAGGAGCGCCCCTCCTATGCTCCTCGGAGCCACTGACGAGCTCCTCGACTGCTCTGCCGTCCGACGTGCTCTTCCTCGTCGATCGCTCGAGTGCCCTCGCGTGCCCGCTCGGCGGCACGGGGATGTCGCCCTTCGACGGCATTCGTGCCGCCTTCGCTGAACTTGCCGGCATGGTGGCGACGCCGCTCGACTTCGGCATCGAGCTCTACGGCGCCGAGGAAGGCGACGGCGGCGCGTCGTGCGACTCGAAGCGTTACGAGCACCCCGATATCCCGATCGCGCCGTTCCCCGCCAACGCGACGGCGATCGAGACGGCCTTCGCAGCGCACTCGCCGGGCGAGGATGCGCCACTCCTTCCCGCGCTCACCGGCGCGGTCACCTACGCGAAGACACTCCTCGCCGCGGGCGCTCCCGCGATCGTCGTCGTGAGCGGCACCGAGCCCGTGACGTGCGGCGCGGCGACGGAGTTACAGAACGTCGCGAAGGACGCGGCGCTGTCCGGGCTCCAGCTCATGGTCATCACCGTTCCGACGCCCACCTCCGGCTGTGACGAGGCGTCCGTCTCGGCAGATCTGACGATCGCGAACGCGATCGCCGGCGCAGGGTCCCTCCGCTTCGGGTATGCGCCAACCGGTGTACAGAACGCTCCCTACGTCGTCGACCGCAACACACCCATGTTCGTGCAGCGATTCCTGGGAACCGTCTCGAGTGCGATCGATAACCAGCGCGCGAATCGGCGGTGCTCCTTCCGACTGCCGCAATTCCCGCTCGACTCTCACGCCGACCTCACTCGCTCCCTGCTCGCGAGCAAGGCAAGCGCCGTGGTCCTCTCGGAGACGACTCGAGACGCCTGTGGGCAGGCGACTTCCGGCTTCTTCTACGACGATCCGGCCAATCCCAGGGAGGTCGAGCTCTGTCCGTTCAGCTGCTACTCGCTGACGGTCGCGGCCATGCAAAGCCTCTCCGAGCCGGCCGTTAACTGGGGGTTCGCCTGCGAGTGATCGAACTGACCGCCTGCGTGCATTACCCCTGCATGCGGAAGAAACCGTCCGTGACCGGAGCTCTTTGCCTTTGCGACTGAAATTTTCGTCGGTGCTCGGCGTCGCGATGCTCGGGTTCGCGCTGCTCGGGGCCGTCCCGGCGCACGCGGCGACCTATTACGTGTCGCCGACGGGGAACGACGCGAACGGGGGCACACAAGGAGAGCCGTTCGCCTCGATGGCAAAGGGGCAATCCGTCGCGAACGCCGGGGACACCGTCTATCTCGAGGACGGGACGTACACCTTCTCGAAGGGCACCACGGCGTGCGCGAGCCAGACCGCGATCATCAGCGGCGTGGTGCTGTCGAAGAGCGGGAGCGCGAACAGCCCGATCAACTACTTTGCCGCACCCGGCGCGAAGCCGGTGCTCGACTTCAGCGGCATCCTCGATTCTTGCCGTATCAAGGGCATCCTCGTCTCCGGTAACTACATCCACCTGAAGGGCCTCGAGATAAAGGGCGTCCGCCAGAACAACGACCTGAATCACGAATCCTGGGGAGTCTGGGTGCAAGGTAGCAACGATACCTTCGAGGCCCTCGACATCCACGACATCATGGGCGCCGGTTTGTTCATCCAGCAAGGTGGTAACAATCTCGTGCTCAACTGTGACTCACATCACAACTTCGACGAGCACACGTCGAACGGAGCCGGCGAGAGCGGAGACGGCTTCGGTTGCCACATCCGCGCCGGCGACTCCGGCAACGTCTTTCGCGGCTGTCGCGCGTGGTGGAACTCCGACGACGGCTACGACTTCATCAACGCCTTCGACGTGTGCGTCGTCGAAGGTTCGTGGGCCTGGTACAACGGGTATCGCCCCGACACCATGACCGCGGCCGGCAACGGCAACGGCTTCAAGGCCGGGGGTTACGGGACCGATCCTTCGACGTTTCCCGCCACTCCGCCGCATCACGTCGTGCGCGACTGTCTCGCGTTCTCCAACCGGGCAGCGGGCTTCTACGCGAATCATCATCCAGGGTCGCCCTATTTCCAGAACGACACCGGGTACGGCAATCACCCCGATTTCAACATGCTCGGCATGAGCACGAGCGGCGCCGACACCACGGTCGGCGTGTACCGGAACGACGTCGCCTACGGCGGCACGCTCTTCTCGAACCGCACCGGCGCCGACGAGATGTTCGACTCGTGGACCATCGCCGGCATCACCGTCTCCGACGCCGACTTCCAGAGCGTCGCACTCACCGGCATGGACGCCCCGCGACAGGCCGACGGAAGCTTGCCCGACGTCCCCAATTTCCACCTCGCCACCGGAAGCGATCTCATCGACAAGGGAACCGACGTCGGGCTCCCCTTCGCCGGCAAAGCTCCGGATCTGGGCTGTTTCGAGACCGGATTGGGGGGCTCCGTGAGCACGGGAAGCACCGGCGGCACGCCAAACACCGCCGCGGGCGGCACGACGTCGAGCGGCGGCACGACGAACACCTCCGCCGGCGGCGTGACGTCGAGCGGCGGCACGACGTCCAACGCCGGCTCGGCGTCAAATGGCGCTGCGACGTCGAACGGCGGCACGACGTCGAACGCCGGCGCGACGTCGAACGCTGGCGCGACGTCCAACCTCGGCGGCGCTCCGGCGTCGGGCAGCGTGAGCTCCGTCGCGGGTAGCGGCAATACGGCGTCGAGCGGCGCGAGTACCGGAGTAGCCGGCGCGAACAACGCCGGTACCGGCGGCGCAAACGACGTCAGCGGCGATTCGTCAGGGTGCGGCTGCACCATCCCGCGCGGCACTGGGCGCTCGCGTATGCCCGCGATGTCGCTGCTCCTCGTCGCACTCGCGCTCTACCGAGCGTCGCGCCGCCGCGTTTCGGCCCAGTCATCGGGTCGTCGCGTCGGCCGCGCCACGCGCTCCGACGCGTGACCATTTTGGAGTATGCCGATCCGGCATATGCCTGAACGGCATATCGCTGAAACCCCCTCGTTGAAGCCGGTTCATTGCCCAACGTGGGCCGCGAGGCCGAGGCCGGTCAGCGCTTGAGGCGCTCGAACAGGGCGGCGCCCGTTTTGGGGTCCGCTCCGTAAATGTCGACGTGGTCGACGCTCATGCTGCCGGCGACCTGAACGAAGATGTGGTCGAGGCGCGCATTGGCGACGCCCTGGATGGTCGTGAACGCGGTGGACTTGCAGTGACGCTGCTCGTCCTTTGCCGTGACGACGAGCACCGGGCGATCGACTTGCTTGAGCTTCACGCGGTACTGACCGCCGCTCTTGCCGGCGGTGACCACTTGCTGCTCGGAGAGCCCGTAAGCGAGGTACTGGATGAACTTGAGCGGATGAGAGCGCACCGGCGGCGCGTGCTCGAGCTCGCGCCAGTAGGGGAACACGGCGTCACTGCCGGTCGGGGCGCAGTACTGATCGAGCCGCATCCCGTAGTCGACGCGATCCTTGTCGTTGCTCTTCGAGATGTAGAACGCCGTCTGCACGTCGAAGGGCCCGAACGGCGGCTTCAGGAGCGGATCGACGTTGATCGGATTGGCGACCGCCGTCTCGGCGTCGGCCTTTGCCGGTGCGGCCATCACCGGCGCCGGGATCGACGGAGCGCACGAGACCGCCAGCAGTATGACGCTCACCGCGGCAAAGAGCCCGGTACGCCACAGAAACGTTGCCAGAAGCGTGAAGCGAGGAACCGTATCCACCGACCGCCCCTTTTACTCAGCGCTTGTCCAGGTGGGTCGCGCGGCCGAGAACCAGCGCAGGCGGCAAGGGAGGCGGCACGACGGCGCCGGGTTTCAGGAGCCATCCGGTGAACACCTCGAGCACCGGGTCTTCCTTGTAGTCACCGAAGGTGCGGAGCTGGGCGGCGAAGCCCGCGTTCGTCACCCGAAAAAGCGCGGTGCCTTCGATCTGCTCGCCGAACCATGCGGCATGCGGATGCCCCTCGGTACCCACCAGCTCGTAGGTGCCGACGGGACGCGGGGCGCGCCGCTGCTCGACGAAGTAAAAGTGCATCAGGTCGCCGAGGGCGGGGCCCTTCACCAGCTCGACCAGCGCTTCGCTCTTCGCGTGAGCGGCGCGCCAGAGAAAGCCGCTCTTCTTCGCAAGCAGGCGCGTATCGTCGTACGTCGCCTTCGTCGGGACCACTTTGTAAAACCACTCTGTCAAGCTTCATGCCTCCGGACGGGGCGGAGCATGCCAGGCTTTTCGCCGAAGCGCCGCCCAGAACCGCGGATCCGATCTATCTTCGCCATATGGGCGGGGACGAGCTCGATTTCAAGCTGCTCTTCCAGGAGTCCCCGGATGTGCTCCTGGTGCTCCTCCCGGATGCTCCGACCTACACGATGGTCGGAGCGACGCGTGCGCGTCTCGAGGTCACACACACGACGCGTGAGCAGACCATGGGTCATGGGCTCTTCGAGCTCTTCCCCGACAACCCCGACGATCCGGGTGCGACCGGTACGAGCAACCTTCGCGCGTCGCTCGATCGCGTGCTCGCGACACGTGCCGCCGACACGATGGCGGTGCAGAAGTACGACATACGCGGCCCCGACGGCGCGTTCCAGGCGAGGTACTGGAGCCCGCGTAACGTCCCCGTCCTAGGCGCGTCCGGCGAGTTGAAGTACATCCTCCACCGGGTCGAGGACGTGACGGAGCTCGTGCGTGCAAGCGAGATGGGCGAGGAGCTCCGGGATCGCACCAGGGCGATGGAGCGCGAGGTCATCGCGAGGAGTCGCGAGCTCTCCGTCGCGAACGGCTATCTTCGCGACGCCAACGCCAGGCTCGGTGAGCTCGACACGGCGAAGACGACCTTCTTCAACAACGTGAGCCACGAGTTCCGCACGCCGCTCACCTTGATGCTCGGGCCCCTCGAGGATGCGCTGGCAGATACGAGCGAGCCGCTCGGACCCGAGCAGAAGATACGTTTCGAGCTCGCGCACGCCAATGCGCTTCGCTTGCTCAAGCTCGTCAACGCGCTGCTCGACTTCTCGCGCGCCGAAGCGGGTCGGCTCCGTGCCGTCTATGCGCCGGTCGACATGGCGAGCCTGACCGCTCAGCTTGCCGGGATGTTCCAGTCCGCGGTCGACAAGGCCGGAATACGCCTGGTCGTCGAGTGCCCGCCCCTCTCCGAGCCGGTGTGGATCGACCGGGACATGTGGGAAAAGATCGTCCCGAACCTGGTATCGAACGCGTTCAAATTCACGCACCGGGGCGAGATCGCGGTGCGGGTCCGGGAAGAAGACAAATGCGCAATCCTCGAGGTGTCGGACACCGGCGTCGGCATTCCCGAGAAGGAGCTCCCGAAGATCTTCGACCGATTCCATCGCGTCCCTGGAGTGGAGGGACGCACCCACGAGGGCACGGGAATCGGACTGTCGCTGGTGCGCGAGCTCTGCGAGCTTCACGGCGGCCGGGTGTCGGTCGAGAGCACCGTCGGCGCGGGCACGACGTTTCACGTCGAGATCCCGAAGGGTGCGGCCCATCTTCCCGCCGACGCGCTCGCGCAAGGCACCGCCGACACGAAGCCCGGACGCGACTCGGCGGCGTACGCGGCGGAGGCCGCGCGATGGACGTCTTCGTCGACGAGCGAGAGCCTCTTGCCGTCACTGCCGAACGCCAGGTTACGGGCTCCCGTCCCGGTCGAAGACGAACCGACGGACGTGCGTGCACGGGTGCTCGTCGTCGACGACAACGCCGATCTGCGGAAGTACCTCTCGCGGCTGCTCTCACCGAACTACGACGTGATGACGGCAGAGGACGGTGAAGCGGCGCTGGACGTGATGGACGAGGTCACGCCGGACATCGTCGTGAGCGACGTCATGATGCCGCGTCTCGACGGCTTCGGCCTCGTACGATCCCTCCGCGCGAAGAAGAAGACGTCCTCGATCCCGGTCATCTTGCTCTCTGCTCGCGCCGGCGAAGAGTCCGCGATCGACGGCCTCGATGCCGGCTCGGACGACTATCTCATCAAGCCGTTCTCGGCGCGCGAGCTCCTTGCCCGGGTGCGCACCCACGTCGATCTCGCCAGGTCACGGCGCGCGTGGATCGCGGAGCTCGAGCGCACGAACCACGAGCTCGATTCGTTCAGCTACTCGGTCTCGCACGATCTTCGCGCGCCGCTCCGGGCGATTCACGGCTTCAGCGGCGCGCTCGGCGCCGAATACTCGGACCAGCTCGACGATAAGGGCCGCGACTACGTGCAGCGCATCCAGACCGCCGTGGTGCGCATGACGGCGATGATCGACTCCATGCTCGAGCTCGCGCAAATCACGCGCCTCGGCGTGAAGACGGCTCCCGTCGACCTGTCAGCGGTGGCGCGGGAGATCGTGTCCGACCTGCGGAGCGCCGACCCCGGGCGAACGGTGAAGGTCGACATCGACGACGGTCTCGTCGCGCGAGGCGACGTGCGGCTGGTCCGCGTCGCGCTCGTCAACCTGCTCGGCAACGCCTGGAAATATTCGTCGCACGTCGAGGCGCCCCACATCGAGTTCAAGCGGTGGCCCGGCGACGAGCCGGTCTTCTTCGTTCGTGACAACGGCGCTGGCTTCGACGCTTCGCACGCGACCAAGCTCTTCGCGCCGTTCCAGCGCTTTCACAACCAGAGTGAGTTCGCGGGGACCGGCATCGGGCTCGCCACCGTGCAGCGCATCGTGCTCCGGCACGGAGGTAGAATCTGGGCGGATTCGGCGATCGGCGCCGGCGCGACGTTCTTCTTCTCGCTGCCCGACGTCGGCGCGCGCGTCGAGTAGCACGAGCGGCCTCCGCGACGGGTTCTACCGTCGCGCCACCGGACCCGGCGCTTTCCGGCAACGGTACTGGACGCAGTCGTTCTCGCATTCGCGATGCTCGTCGGCGGTCGCGCTCTGCACGTACGACGCGAGCGGATCGATCGCGAGACCACAGGTCGCGCCGTCGGCCTTCGGCGGGTGACAGACGCCCGCGTCGAGGGGACCCGCGCCGTCGCAGAACGCGCCGCGACGGCACTCGAGTGACGAGCGACACGACTGTCCTTCGTCCCTGTTTCCGTGAAGGACGTGCTCGCACGCCTCCACGGCGGGCGCCGCGCGCTCGGCGACGAAGTCACAGGTCTCGTAGCGCCGTGAGACGTCGGCCACGCACGCCGTGACCTCGGCCGTGGACAGCGAGAGCGCGCCCGACGACACCGAGGACTCGAGCTTGCGCATGCAGCTCGTCGCGAGGATGACACCGGGCTTGCCGTGCTCGCATTCCGCGCGACGGGTCCGCGGGAGCTCGTTGAGCGCGCGGCAGAGACGTTCGACGTCGGGTGACGGCGGCAAGACGCCGGGCTTCGTCGCTCTGTCGACGGCCGCCGCGGGCGCCGCGGGCGTCGCGGCCGCCGCGACGTTCGCGGCGCGGGCCGTTGCTCCGGCGCGCGCGTCCTTCACCGACGTGAGGGTGCGCGTGACGAACACGACGGCGCCCACCGCCGCGAGCGCCAGGCTCACGCCGCGCACGGCGCGCGAGAGGAGCGCCGGACGACGTGCGAGCCAGGTGAGCGCGAGCACGACGGGGACCAGCGCGACGAGCTGCCCCACCTCGACGCCCACGTTGAACAGCGCGAGCGCGCCGGGAAGCTCCGCCCTCGGGACGGCAATGCCGCGGAGCGCGCCCGCGAAGCCCATGCCGTGCACGAGCCCGAACGCGAAGGTCATCTTGTACGGAGCCGTCGGTCTCCGGCGCACGACGTTCTCGAGCCCCACGTAGGCGATGGAGAGCGCGATCAGCGGTTCGACCCACGCGGGGCTCGCGAACACGAGCCCGAACACACCCGCGGCGAGCGTGATGGAGTGCGCGACGGTGAACGCCGTGACCGCCAGCGCGAGCGGGCGAACGAGGGCGAGCACCGACTCGTCGTCCTTCTTGCCCGCGCTTCGCCGGGCACCGAACGATGCGAGCGCAACGCCGAGCAGGAACGCGAGGTGGTCCCAGCCGGTGAGCACGTGCTCGATGCCGAGGCGCAGGAAGCCGAACAGCGGATGCGCGTCGTGCCGGATGGCCGCCTGGGCGACGTCGAAGGACGTGTTGCCTCGGTATGCGACGAAGGTCGTCACGCGGCCTCCGGTCGTGATCTCGGCGATGTGACGGTGCCCGGGCTCGAGCGTGTCGAGAAAGTCGTAACGGAAGGAGACGTCGCCGCCCTTCGGGCAGTCGTGCTCGAGCGCGAGCTCGATGCCGTCCGGCGCCACGGGCCTCACCGACTCGACGCGTGCGCTGCACGGCGCCCCGGCCATGGTCACGTGGGTGGCGTCGGCGATGGCCTTTGCCGTCGCGTCGAGCGCTGCGGCGCTTGCCGGTGCGACGATACCCTTCTCCCCTGCCGCCGGCAGGTTCGCGAGCTCGTTCCGCGCGAACGTCAGCTTGCCGGCGACGTGATCGCCGTCGATCGAGTACTCACCGCGGGATAGCCCGACCTGGTGCGCCAACGACGTCGTCGCCAACGCGACCATCGATGCGACAACGTAGATGGCCGGAAGTAGATGTCTAGACGTCATGGGCAACGAGCTGCCTCGCTTCTTCGGCCTCGACGACGTCGAACGCCGGGTTGAGCGCCAGCGCGCGGCGCACGAGCTTCTTGCCGCTCGCGTCACCGTTCGCGACCCGGATCGCGCCGGCGTGATAGAGGATCCGCGCGTCGCGCACGCCCAGCGCGACCACCACGTCGGAGAGCGCGCGCGCCTCGGCGTAGGAGCCGGCGCGGTAGAGCGCCCACGCGAGCGCGTCCGTCGTGTACGGACCGGGTCGTTCGGCGTACTCGGCGCGGGCCAGGCGCACGGCTTCCGCCGCGTCGCCATGGTGGCTCGAGAGGAACGACGAGAGCGTGCGCGGGTCGTGCAGACGACCGCGCGACACGACGGTCGCGTAGGCCTTGTCCGCGCCGGCGGTGTCGCCAGCGAGGCGCTTCGCGTCTCCGAGAAGCCACGCTGTCTCGACGAGCGGTGCCTTTGCGAACGCTTGCTCGAAGCTGGTCGCGGCGGCTGCGTAATGGCCAGCGGCGAGCGCGACGCGGCCTTCGCCGACGAGCGCCGGCGCGTAGCCCGGTGAATCGGTCAGCGCGAGCGCGAAGCCGGCCTGTGCGCCGTCGTAGTCGCCCTCGTTCCAGAACACGAGCGCGGCTTGCACGAGGACCCACGCGAGCGGCTCCTTGTCCTTGGCCTCGCGTCCGGCGCGGATCGCCTGCGCGCCGAGGCGCTTCGTCGCCGCGAGATCGCCGTGCAGCCAGCGTAGATACGCGCCGCGACTGTACGACGCGAGACTCGGCTTCAGATCGAGCATGCGTTGCGCCGCGTGCTCGGCGGCCGTGACGTCACCGAGCTCGAGCTCGGCGTCGGAGAGCGTGCCGTAGGCCGTCGGGTCGTCGGCGTTCTGCGCGAGCAGCTGGGTCTCGAGCTCGCGCGCCTCGCGAAATCGATGATCGTTCAGAAGAGAAAAGCCGCGAAGATTCTCGGCGAGCCGGTTGCCCGGCGAGAGCGCGAGCACCGCGTCCGCGCAGGCGTTCGCGTTGAGGTAAAATCCGGGATCGCTCGAGTCGCGGGCCTTCTGCACCCAAGTCGCTCCGAGCGCGAGCAGCGGCTCGAGGGACTCGGGGCTCTTTGTCGCACGCTGCTCTTGCTCCCGCAGCGCGACGTCGATTGCCGACCCGCCGACGGGAGGTGCCGCACACAGAGCCCAGGCCCCCCTCCCCTCTCTCTCTTGCACTCGAGCGGCGGCCGCGACGCTAGTGTTCGGCGTCGCCTTCGTCTTGCCTCGTTCGCCGCTCGCGTCGCACCCGCATAGAGCGAATGCGACGCCGAGCGCTACCACGACCCACGGAGTGGTCGGATGAGCCGGCTTCTTGTGGGTCGTGGACTTCATGACGATCACATCGCCGCTTTGCCGTGACCCTGGTCGAAGCCCTGCCAGGGCAGCGCCAGGAACGGCATCGTGGTCAGGAACGGCTTGTCGTTCGACGAGACGTGGTCGCTGATCGGAATCGCGCCGCCGCTCAAAAGGAGCGTGAGCAGCGTGTCGGTCACGTCGTTCTGCTCCTGGTTCGGCTGCGCTCCGCCGACGAGCGGGCGCCCGTTGGGGAAGCCGGAGTCGATGCCGAGATCGACGCGGAGGACGTCACCGATCGACGTGATGGCGTGCGAGTCCTTGCCGCCGAAGTCCTTCAGATTGATGGCGTCGATGATGTCGGTACGGCCGTTGCCGTCGGGGCCGTGCTTCAGAGCTTCCACCGTCGCGTCGTCGACGCCGAGCTCCTTGTAGATCCCGACGGCTGCGGCGTTGCGCACCACGACGGGGTTCAGGAAGTACGGCGCGAAGTACTCGAGGTCGTCCTTCGGGCGCATGCGGTTCCAGCGGTCCTTGTCTTCGAGGCCGATGACGGCCTCGTTGATCAGCGGGAGACCGAGGCGCGACACCTGGACCCAGCCGCCGAAGTCGACGTTGCCTTCCGTCTCGAGGATGTTGAACCGACGGCGGCTCGCAGCGGCCCACACGCCGAGCGTCTGCTTGTCGCTCGCGCCGGCCTTGGGAGCCTTGCCCGTTCCGGTGAGGGACGTGGTGGGGATCTCGAAGACGATGGAGTGCACGTTGTAGCCGGCGACGCCGTCGACCGGCTTCTTCCGTCCCGACGTGATGTTGGCCAGATCGAAGATCCCGCCGAGGTCGACGTAGAAACCGTCGTCACGCGGACCTGCCCACACCCGGCCGCCGCCCGTCAGATCACGGGTGAACGTCGCGGCGAAGGCGTCGTCGTACGTGCCGGAAGCCGGCTTGTAGACGACCGCGTCGGTGCGCGGACCGATGTTCGGCGGCGCGACGGGAGCGTCCTGCACCAGCGTCGTCGCGCGACCGTTCTCGCGCTTGAGAATGGTGTACGTCTGTTGAGGCGGCGGCGCGGCGATCTGGCTGAAGAACTGGATGCCGTTGAAGAGATCCTCGTTCGTCGCGATGTCCTTCTTCGCGACCTGAACGAGCGGCTTGGTCTTGAAGTAGACCTCGTAGGTCACGACGTCGTCGAGGCTCGAGGGGCCGCGTGCGATGTGGATCTCGTAGCGCACGTCGTCGTCGAACTTGTGGAAGTTCGGTCCGCCGCTCGGCTCTTCGAGTGGGATGTAGTTCGCGACGATGTACATCTTGTCGTGAGTGCCGGGGGTGACCCACGCGTAGAGATCCGTGTTATCGGCCGCGGGATCGAGGGAAATTGCCGGCGCTTCGCGGTGGCTCGACGCTCCGGCAACACCGGTGGTCGCGAGAGCCGCGAGGAGCCCGAGGCTCGTATGAAGGAGTTTTCGCTTGATGGTCATGTTCGTTTGCTTCCGAGAAAAATCGCTTACTGGGGTGGCTCAGGGGCGGAGGACGTAGACGGTGCCGGTGTCGTTGGCGCGGGAATCGGCCCACGCGAAGACGTCGGCGTCGTGCGCCCGGTGGAGACCCGCGGGCGTGTGAAACGCGCCGACGGTGTCGGTGAGCGCCGACAGCTTGCCCGCTGCGACGTCCACGAAATAGACGATGTCCGATTGAGTGGCGGGGTCGAGACCCGACACGACGAGCGTCGAGTCGTCGTGCAGAGCGGTGATTCCCGCCGGGAATCCCACGCCGATGCGATCGACGAACACCGACGCGGTACCGCCGGAGACGCGGATCACGGCGGAGGTGCCGTTCGCGCTGAGCGCGTCCGCGACGAAGGCGTCGCCGCTCGACGTCACCGTGACGCCGCCCGGTTCGCCGAACGGGCTCCCCGTGGCGAGCGCGACGACGGTGCCGCCTGCAGGATCGACGCTGAAGACGCCGGCATCGCCGGACGTCGGATCGATGCCCGTGAAGTAGACGGCGCTCTTGCCGTTCACCTCCGCGACGGTGACGCCCTGCGGGCGATATCCCGTCGTGCCCATGAGCACCGCAGCGCCGCCGCCGCCCGACGGCACGGTGAGGATCCCACCGCCGACGTCCGCTCCCGGATCGGCGACGAACAGCGTGTTGCCGTCCGCGCTCGTCGTGATGCCGACCGGAGCCGCGAGAGGATCGCCGGAGGCGAGCATCGTCACGTTCCCGCCGTCGGCCGCGACCGAGAAGACACCCGCGACGCGGTTGCCGTCCGCGTCGTTCGAGAGCGCGGTGTAGTAGACGTTGCTGCCGTCGGGGCTCGGTGTTGCGTCGAGCGGAAAGCTCCTGTCCGAGTCGTTGGCCGCAGCGTTGATCGCCACCGACGGTCCTTCGGGCAGAGTCGAGCCGATCGCAGGATCTGCCGTCGTCTTCGGCGGCGACGTCACATGTGACGTCGTCGAACCCTCCGTCGAGCATGCGCCCACTGCGAGAGGGATCAGGGCAATGGCGAGCAGCACTCCGCCCTCACGCCCTCCCACGCGCTTTCGCTTTTTCACGTTGTTCGTCCCTTGTGTGTGTGGGTCGAGTCCCACTCCGGGGCATACGCGACCTCGATGAGCGCGGATTTGAATCGAGTCGACGACGCCTTCGTCGACACGAAATGAGCCGCAATCACGCGATACGGAGCCCTCGATGTAACCGGTGAAACGAACGCGCCGTACGTGCCACCCTGCTTCCGCGTCTTCACCCATCACCGGCGGAAAGGGGCAATTATCCGCAGATTC
>DATAZL010000126.1:0-31415 GCA_036272055.1 Polyangiaceae bacterium
GCGAAGAGGCTCGCGACGATGAGCCACGTCATCTTCGCCGGACGACCCGCGGCGTCGAGGCCCGCGGCAGAATCGACCTCCAGCGTGAGGTCGCGCAGCACGTCGCGGGCCCGCGGCGACAGAGCCGCTTCGTCGATCACCGGGAGCGGCGTCGCGAGTGTCCGAGTGGCGGCCCGGCGTGTCTCGACGTCGGGCGACTGGGTCAGCGCCGCGAGGGCCGCCGCGGACTCCCGGCGTCCCGCGGCTTGCAGCGTGCTCGCGCGCCAGTACGCGGCGGAGTGTACGGTCGTGGTGCTCGCCATGCGCCCGGCGAGGAGCCGCTCCACGAGGTCGACGCGCCCGAGCCGCGACGCGATGGGCAACCGCAGGAGATCGCGGCTCGCCGCGAACGCAGGCAGCGTCTCGAGGCGCGAATACTCCGCGAGCATCTCGTCGATGCGACCGAGCTCGCCGAGCGCGCGGAGGTGTAGATAACCAAGTGACGGCTCCGTGCTCCTCACGGCGAGCGGCAAGCTGCCCACGAACGCGAGAAGCTCGTCCCAGTTTCCGTGCGCGCGGAGAAGCTGCGCATACGCGAAGCGAGCGAGGGGCGTGTTCCGACTCGAGGCGCGGAGCTCGCGCTCGTCCACGTCACCGCGCTCGAGCCGCTCGAGGGTCCCGACGAACCCCGGCAATTCTCGGAACGCGGGGCTCGGATGCAAGAACGGCGCGATCCGCGCGAGTGCACGCGCTGCGCGGAACCGACGCCGGGTTGCGAGCTGGAACGCCCAGCGCATCGACAGCGGCGGCAAGAAGACGAACACCCCGCAGAGCCCCGCGGCGACGAACCCCTCGGCGCCCGGATAGACGAAGCTCACCGCGACGGCGGAGAGCACCACCGCCGTCGGGATGACGATGAACGACGTCATGCCCGGCCCGCGTGCGCGCAACGCCCGCACGGCGACCGAGCCGCACACCGCGACCGTCATCCAGAAGAGGACCAGGTTCGTGTCCATGAACGCGCCGCGTGCTCGCCTGAGCGCGCGCTCAGGACTTCGTATCTTCGGCGGTCTGTGCGAAACCCTTCGGCGGCGGGACGCCTTCCGGCGGCATGCCGCCCGCAGCGTCCCAGGTGACACGCACCGACGCTTGCTCGAAGGCGCCCGCGACCTGCTCGAGGAGACGGATCGCCTCCACAGGGATGGGATCGACGGAGGCGACGACGACCGTCGCCGTCGCCGGAGTGCTGTTCGGGTAGAGAATCTTCATCTGTCCGTCGAGGATGAACGCGGCGTAGGCGTTCAGCTTCTCCTCGAGCATCCACACGGCCCGCGGACGTAACCACTCCCCCTTGTGGACCTCGACGACGACGTGCCACTCGAGCACGCCCGGTTCCTTGACGACGACGTCGATCTGCTTCGTTTGGCCGAGCACGGCGCGAGCCTCGCCGGAGGACGCCGTGCCCGTCAACGCCTTCGCGGAGCGGGCGTCACCAGGCGTATTTCTTGAAGAAGTCCCACTCGAGCTGGGTCGCGCTCGCGTACCCGGCGCCGGTACCGATGCACCCGGGGCACTGCGCCGCGCCCGCCCAGGCGTGCGGCATGTTCGTGAAGGTACACGCCTCGACCTGACCGTCAGCGGGGCAACCGTCGTAGAGGTAACACTGACCGGTGTCTGCCGACATCGTGCCGGGCTCGGCGATGGTCTTGTACGTATCCATGCAGCCGTTCTTCTTCGCCCAGAGCGTCGCCGACGCGGGGAAGCCCGTCTGCGGCGTCGCGGTCGGATCGTCGCAGGCGTTGTTGATCAACGGATCTGCCGTGCCGTGGAAGATGATGATCGGGACGTGGGTCGTCTTGCACGTCGACAGATCGGCCATGGTGGCGCCGGAGTGCGGGGCAGCGGCCTTGAAGTCCGGACGGTCGCACGCGATGTGATGCGTGAAATATCCGCCCATCGAAAAACCCGTCGCGAACACGTGACCCGCATCGATGCACTGATCGGCAGCGAGGTCGGTGCGGATCGCATCGACGAACTGCAGATCGACGGCGCTGGGGTTACTCACGAGCGCCCCGAGGCCGCACAAGGCGGGGCCGTCCGTGACGTTCCAAGGCGTGAGGGAGCCGGTGCCGCTCGCGGACGACGCCCCCTGGCCATCGGGGAAGACGGCCGCAATGTTCTCCTTGTCGGCGAGCGCGGAGTACTGCGTGATGTCGTACAGGTTCTGACCGGTCTGCGACGCGCCGTGGAAGACGTAGATGAGCGGCACCGGCGTGGTCGCGTTCCCCGATTGCGGCAGATACGCGATGTATGTCCGCTTCGTGCCGCCGACGGTGACCGTGCGCGTCGTCTTGCCGCGCATGCCGCTGCGCATGCCGCAGTTACCCGGGTTGCCCGCGCCGCCGCCCGACGTACCGCCGCCGCTCGTGCCGCCCCCACCGCCGTTCGTCGCGCCACCGCTGCTCGTCGCGCCGCCGTTCGTCACGCCGCCGCTGCTCGATGCGCCGCCGTTACCATTTGCACCACCGCTGTTCGCCGTGACGCTCACGCCGCCGGTTCCGCCGAAGACGCTCGTGCCGCCCGCACCGAGGTTCGCCAAGCCGCCTGGTGCGCTTCCGCCGCTCGACGTTGCAGCCGTTCCGCCCGACGTTTGTGCGGCAATTCCGCCACCTGTGCTTGCCGCGAAGCCGCCCGTGCCGCCGGTCGAGGTGTCACCGTCGCCCGCGCAGTGCACGTTCGAGAGACTCGCGAGCAATAAGCAACCGACTCCAGCACGCGAGCCCAGGAATGTCGTCCGCATTGCGGGGAACTCAAATACTCGCTTCGCGCACACGCACACGGTGATCCGGACCGCTGGCGGACGAGGGACACGCTTTGGTGCAGATGGATAAGCGCCACGCGTCGTGACGCCGCATGTGTTCACGCGGTGGGACGCATGCGCACGCGACGGAACCCCCAGCGGCCCAGATCACCTACAAAAAGCGCGAAAAACCGAGTCAATTCGCCACGTCGTGCGAGTCGGTCGATTGGAACGACGCGTGCACTTCGAAAGCTCGGAAGGAGTCATCGAACATGAACGCACGTTTCACGAAAATTTCCGGGATCGCGGCGGTCGCCGCGCTGGCCATCACCTCAGCCGGGGCCGCGCTCGCCGCGGACTCGACCGGCAAGAAGCCGCCGGCGATGGAGCTCTCGAAGTCCGACATGACCGACGCTCAGATCCTCGGAGTCACCGACGTCGCCAACGGCGGCGAGGTCGAGCAAGGCAACGTCGCCACCACCCGCGCCCACTCCGACAAGGTGAAGGCCTTCGCTCAGATGATGGTCAAGGAGCACACCGCTGCAAAGAACAAAGGCCTGAGCATCGCCAAGCAGCTCGGCGTCTCTCCCGCGACGAGCGCCAAGAGCGCCGAGGTAACGAAGGACGGCGCCGACGTCCTGAAGAAGCTCCACGACGCCGACGCGGACGACTTCGACAAGACGTACCTCAAGGCGCAGATCAGCCTGCACGAGGACACGCTCAAGCTACTCGACGGCGAGCTCATCCCCAAAGCGTCCAGCGCACAGGTCAAATCTCTGTTGACCGACATGCGCGCCCACGTCGAGCATCATCTCTCCGTCGCGCACAGCGATCTCGACACGCTGAAGAAGTAACGAGCAGCGACACGGACACGTCGACCGCCTCTGCGCAGCTCCGGAAACGGGCCGCGACAGGGGCGGCCGTCCATTGGCGCGACTCTCGAGGATCACCGCGTCCGTAGTTTCTCGTAGGGGTCCCGCGGAAAGCTTTGCAGGGAGCCCTACACGCCGTGATCGTCGGCGTGCGCCGCTTTGCGGTGACGACCCGTTACCAGTTGCGGCTTACTTTTAGACCGGCGCCGCCGCGGTAGAAGTCGGTGCCGAGGGCGGTCTCGCGACCGGTCTTCGGGTTGTTCGTGAGGATCAACACGGTGCCGGTGGTGACGCCGAGGACGCCGATGGCCCAGCCGGCGGCGCTCAGCGCGGTCATGGAACCGGGGCTGGCTTTGCCGTCGGGTGAGCAGATGCGGATCGGATCGGCACACTGGCGATCGAGCGGATCTTTGCGGTTGAAGGCGAGGGCCGTCGTGGCGCCGATGCCGATGCCGGCGAGCCCGAGGCTCCCCATGATCCACCCGAGCAAGCGGCGCTGCGCGGCTTGCGGGTTCGACACGTACGTGTCCTTCGTCGCTCGATGGAAGACGGGCGCGTGGGTGTGCGCAGTCGTCGAAGCATTGGCGAAACGCGAGTCGCGCGACTGTGCGTCATCGGCGCCGTCGACGTACACCGGGATCGGGTCGCTCGGTTCGACGGTGTCGATGACGGGCGGCGCGAGCTCGAGGACCATCGCGGCGCGCGGACGGATCGAGAGCGAGGGCGTCGCGTTCGGCGCCTCACTCGCCGCCGCGGCGTCCCAGTCTTCACAGCCACCGCACGCTTTCGGCGCGGAATTTCTGCCGCTCTGTGTCGAGGGAGGCGGCTCGATGGACTTCGACCGCGTCGTTTCGGCGGTGGCCTGAAACGAAACCAGGCTCGCGAGTAATTGCGAGCCCAGTGCCACGAGAGCAGTATGCGCCCTCGGTGATCTCATGACTTGTACGTCATGTCCTCGAACCACCATCGTATCTCATGCTGGTCTTTATCGGAACGGCGAAGCGGGTCTCGTGTTGAGGAAAATCACGCTCGCTCGTGTTGCGCATCACACAGCGCGTCGTGAGCGCGTCGCGCGTGCCCGACATGTGCGCGTCTGTATTCGTCGCGCCGCGCGTCGTCTCACCTCGGCTCGACTCGGCGCGCAATGCACGTTGATCGGGTGCGCTGTCGTCGATGTCCGACACTGCCTCCGTTCCCTTCGAGCCCGATATTCGCTCGATCTGGAGATGAACGCACGGAGCGCGAGATGTACTCCGCGCTCACACGACGTCGCGCGTTACTCGGTTCGAGCGTGCGACGTCACGCCGCACGTGGAGACGAACATTCATGTCGTGTTCGAAAAAAGTGAGCTGCTACCGGTCTCGGTGGTCGGTCGCGCAACCTCCGTACACCACGCTGCGGCAATCGTGAGTAGTTCCGCATCGACGAGTCCGTCGTCCCCGAGGGATGAAAGAGCTGCGGAACCACGCGAGCGGAGCGAGCCTGCCGAAGGCGGCGGGGGAGCAGTTCGCCGAAGACGAAGCTGCGGGAGCCTAAGGACCCCCTTTCTTGGCGGATGATGGGAACCACGTCACACGACACAAGCGCGACGGACGACGTGAACGGCTGGCAGTTCTTCATCGATCGCGGCGGCACGTTCACCGATGTCGTCGCACGCCGGCCAGACGGTGTGCTCGTCACCGTGAAGCTTCTTTCAGAGAGTCCCGAGACCCACGCCGATGCGGCGATCGCCGGCATCGGCCGGCTGCTCGGCGTCGCTCCCGGTGAGAACCTGCCGATCGAGCGCATCGCGGCGGTGAAGATGGGGACCACGGTGGCCACGAACGCGCTGCTCGAGCGAAAAGGGGAACCCACCGTGCTCGCCGTGACGCGTGGCTTCCGCGATCAGCTCCGCATCGCATATCAGAACCGACCAAAGCTGTTCGAGCTCGCGATACGGTTGCCGTCGCTCCTGTACTCGCGAGTCGTCGAGATCGACGAGCGGATCGACGCACACGGCAACGTGCTGGTGGCGCTGGACGAGTCGGCCGCGCGCGCTGCCCTCGAAGAGGCGTACGGAGCGGGCTTCCGTTCGCTGGCCATCGTGACGATGCACGCCTTCCGCGCACCGGCACACGAGGAGCGAGTCGCCGCTCTGGCCCGCGACGTCGGGTTCGAGCAGATCTCGGTGTCGTCGCGGGTGAGCCCGCTGATGAAGCTCGTGGGAAGGGGCGACACCACCGTCGTCGACGCGTACCTGTCGCCGATCCTCCGGCGCTACGTCGATTCCGTCGCGCGCGAGCTCACGAACGGCGAACGACGCGCGCCGCTCTTTTTCATGAAGTCGAATGGCGGTCTCACCGACGCCGGCGCGTTCCAGGGAAAAGACTCGATCCTGTCGGGGCCGGCGGGCGGCATCGTCGGCATGGTGCGCACCGCGCTCGGCGCCGGATTCGAGAAGATCATCGGCTTCGACATGGGCGGCACGTCGACCGACGTGTCGCACTTCTCCGGCAAGAGCCTGGCCGATTGCGAGCGCGAGTTCGACACCCAGGTCGCCGGCGTACGCATGCGCGCACCGATGATGGCCATTCACACCATCGCGGCGGGCGGTGGCTCACGGCTCTTCTTCGACGGACAGAAGCTCACCGTCGGTCCTGCGTCGGCAGGAGCGAATCCCGGTCCGGTGTGTTATCGGCGCGGCGGCCCGCTCACCGTCACCGACTGCAACGTGCTGCTCGGCAAGCTCTCGCCGGAGTTCTTCCCGAGGGTGTTCGGCCCTCACGGCGATGCGCCTCTCGATCGCGACGCGGTCACGCCGGCCTTCGCGGCGCTTGCAACCGACGTCTCACGCGCGACGGGCCGTGCATCGACGCCGGAGGAGCTCGCAGAGGGCTTTCTCCGGGTCGCCGTGTCGAACATGGCGAGCGCGATCAAGGTCATCTCCGTCCAGCGCGGCTACGACGTCACCGAGTACACGCTGGCGTGCTTCGGCGGTGCAGGCGGTCAGCACGCCTGTCTCGTCGCGGACGAGCTCGGGATGAAGCGGATCCACGTCCATCCGCTCGCCGGGGTGCTCTCTGCCTTCGGCATGGGGCTCGCGGACGTGACGGCCATGCGCGAGCACGCCTTCGAGCAGCCGCTCGGCGACGCATCGGCTCAGGCGATGCACGACGAGCTCGACCGTCTCGCCGGGCTCGCGCGCGCCGAGGTCGCGGCGCAGGGCACGGCACCGGAGGACGTCGAGCTCGTGCGGCGCGCGCACCTCAAGTACGATGGGACGGACACCGCGCTCGTCGTCCCGGTGACGGAGCCCGGCGCGATGCGAGCGGCGTTCGAGCACGCGTATCGCACCCGCTTCGCGTTTCTGATGCCCGAGCGCGGCATCGTCGTCGAGGCGCTCTCCGTCGAGGCCATCGGAAAGACGGCGAGCGTGGACAGCGCGCTCGCGGCGTTGCCGGCAGCGGATGGCAAGGCCGTCGCGACGGTGGGCGTTTACACTGCGGGCGCGTGGCACGACGCCGACGTCTTCCGTCGCGACACGCTCGCCGCGGGCCAGCGTGTCACGGGTCCGGCGATCGTCGTCGAGGCCGTCGCGACGACCATCGTCGAACCCGGGTGGCGCGCGGACGTGACGGCGCGCGGCGATCTGGTCCTCGAGCGGTACATGCCGCGGGCCGAGCGGCGCGCCGCCGGCACCGACGCGGATCCCGTCATGCTCGAAGTGTTCAACAATCTCTTCATGTCCGTCGCCGAGCAGATGGGCATGCGCCTCGCGAACACGGCGTATTCCGTGAACATCAAGGAGCGCCTCGACTTCTCGTGTGCGGTCTTCGACGGGGAAGGGAACCTCGTCGCCAACGCGCCGCACATGCCGGTGCACCTCGGGAGCATGAGCGAGTCGATCAAGACCGTCATGCGCAGGAACCCCGTGCTCGTACCGGGTGACGTGTACGTGCTGAACGATCCGTACAACGGCGGAACGCACCTGCCCGACGTCACCGTCGTCACGCCGGTGTTCGCCGCAGCGGGCGAGCTCCTCTTCTACGTCGCCGCGCGCGGTCACCACGCGGACATCGGCGGTATCACGCCGGGTTCGATGCCGCCCGCGTCGCGCTCCGTCGAGGAAGAGGGCGTGCTCATCGATAATTTCAAGCTCGCGGAGGGCGGCCGCTTCCGCGAGGCCGAGTTCCACGCGCTCCTCGCCGGCGCGCGCTATCCGGCGCGGAACCCCGATCAGAACGTCGCCGATCTGCGCGCGCAGATCGCGGCCTGCGAGAAGGGGCGCGAGGAGCTGCTCGCCATGGTCCGGCACTACGGCCTCGCGACGGTGCGCGCTTACATGAACCACGTCCAGGACAACGCCGAGGAGAGCGTTCGTCGCGTCATCGCGACCCTCGACGGCGGTGAGTTCGCGTGCCCGATGGACGGCGGCGCAGTCGTGCGCGTCAAGGTGACGGTGGATCGCGCCGCGCGCCGCGCGACGGTGGACTTCACCGGGACGAGCCCCGAGCTCACGACGAACTACAACGCGCCGCCCGCCGTGGTGCACGCGGCCGTCCTCTACGTCTTTCGTACCCTCGTCGATCACGACATCCCGATGAACGCCGGTTGCCTCCGCCCCATCGACGTCGTGATTCCAGCGGGATCCATGCTGTCACCGCGTGCGCCGGCGCCCACCGTGGCCGGCAACGTCGAGACGTCGCAGTGCATCACCGACGCGCTCTACGCCGCGCTCGGAGTGATGGCCGCGTCCCAGGGCACGATGAATAACTTCACGTTCGGCAATGAGCGGTACCAGTATTACGAGACCATCGCGGGCGGCTCCGGCGCAGGACGCGGCTTCGACGGCACCGCCGCCGTGCAGACCCACATGACGAACTCGCGCATCACCGATCCCGAGGTGCTCGAGTTCCGTTTCCCCGTTCTCGTCGAGGAACATTCGATCCGCGCCGGCTCCGGCGGAGCCGGCAAATGGCGTGGCGGCGACGGCGCCCTCCGTCGCATCCGCTTTCTCGAGCCGATGTCCGCCGCGATACTCGCCAATCGCCGCCTCGTTCCGCCCCATGGCCTCCACGGTGGCCACGCCGGTGAGTGTGGCTCCACGTGGGTCGAGCGAGCCACGGGCGAACGCCAGGAGCTGTCTTTCTCCGAAGAGACGACGATGAACGCGGGAGACGTCTTCGTCGTGTCCACGCCGTCGGGTGGCGGCTACGGGGAGCCCACGTAGGGACGCTCAGCGCGGAGACGGATAGCGACGTGCGACGTAGCAGAGGCCGTCGGCGTTGAGGTGACCCTGGGTGCTCTGGTCGTAGGTGGAGAAGTCGTGGTAGTCGCGGAGACCGCTCGCCGGATCGTCGTTCGTCGCGTGGGGGACGCTACCGGGATCGAAGCGCATCGCGCCGACGAATTTCGGGTGCGCATCAGTCGGGGGCTCGACGCAGTAACGGTAATCGAGGGCGTTGCCGAGCGCGTCGGTGTACGCGGTGTAGTCGACTCCGACGGTCTGCTCGAGCGTGGCCGCCGGCGTCCCGGCGTCCGCGCCGACCACGCGAGCCGCGAACTGGTCGAAGTGTGCCGGTGAGTCGTGGATGACGCTGTCCCAGAACGGATGATCGGTGTGAATCGTGACCTGCGCGATCACCGACGACGAATCCTTGAAAGCTATGCCGCGCTCGTGCTCCTCGTCGGGGAACGGATCGGCGGGGTCGTTGTCGGGGTTCTGGCAGTTGGCGTAAGTCGTGGGCGACTTGAAGCACAGCCGGAAGTCGACCACGTCGGGCCAGCTCTTGCGGCTGTCGGGGTAGCAATCGGGGTCGGTCTTGTCGCCCTTGAAGGTCGCGGTTCCGACGTAGAGCACGGCGCAGCCGTCGGCGCGCATCGTGTCGTAGTCCGCGAGCGCCGCCGCATCGAGGTTCACGTTGTACGGCGTGATGTCGGAAGATGCCGCGACGACGTCGAAGCCGAAGGCGTAGCGCGTGCCGTCGGTCGCAAAGCCACCGTTGCCGTTCTTGTTCTGTGCCGAGAGCGCCGCGATGGGCACCGCTTCTTCACCGGGGCCGCCCTTGCCGAGTAAATATCCGGGGTCGGAGTGCGCGAGATCGATCGCCCACGGTCCGTCGACCTCCGCGACGACCTTGCCGGTCTTCGATTGATCGCCGGGCGAGGTGTCGGGACTCGACGCGAGCCGGATCTTGTCGACGGTGACGAGCAGCCTCTGGAAGTGCATGTCCCATCCGTCGACGAACGCCGCATCACCGTCCTGCACCGGCGGAAAGGCGTAGCCGGTGAGGGCCAGCGCCTCGCCCGACGCGCTGAAGAGCACCCCTCCGGCGCCGGGATCGTCCGGCGGTGTGAACGCGACGAGTCCGTGTCCCGCGTCGGCTCGCGGAGGGCCGCCGGAGTTACTTCCACCCGAGCTTCCGTGGGCGTGATTATCGTTCGAGCAGGCGAAGGCGCCGATGAGCACCGTGACGGTGACGAGCGGCGTGATTCCTTTGACGAGCATGATTTCCTTTGGTCAATCGAGTCGAGGGGTCCACGAGAACGTGTAGACAGAGCCGCCGGAGTGGAGGTTCGAGTAGAGATTCAGGCTCGGTTGCGTGTACGTCGCGGCGGTCGGATCGTCGCTGAAGACGTAGCCGTCCGGCGTGAGGGTGAGCGCCGACATGTCGACGTTCGTGAAGAGAAGTCGCGGGTCGATCCTGAGGAGCAGCGCGCCCTCTTCCTGCACGGACACCTCCGTCGCGATCGGAGAGACGATGCGCTCCTTGCAGATCGGGTTCGCGCCCGCGACGGCACCCGCGGCCTGCCGGTTGCTCGAGATGGTGAGCACCGCAGAGAACGGATGCTCTTCGCCGGCGATGGTGGTCGTGCCTTCGAGGCTCAGGATCGGTTTCCCGCTCGGATCGATACCGGCGTTGACGTCGTCGTGGGTGAGCCACACCTGGCCGGCGCGCGCGACGCTGGTCGTGCCGTGCCCCTCGCCGGGGAACTTCGTGGGCGTCGGGTCGAGGAGATCGACGTCGATGCCATCGGTGACCTCGGCGACGTAGGTGCCGGGCAGGATGCACGTCGAGCTCTGTGCGCCCGAGACCGGCAGGGCCTGATCGAGGTACATCGCGCCGACGTGCAACGTCGCGCGCGTCAGCTCGACCGGAACGCCGCGATCGGTCGTGAACGACAGCGACTCGCCGCGCACGACGTCCTTCGGCCCTGCCGCACCCGCCTCGAAGTCGACGATGTCGCCGCCCGTCGTGCCCACGCACCCGGTGACGGACAGGGCAAAACCCCCAAAGAAGCCGATGAAAGAGCGCATTTTTAGACCCCCCCGAAGTTCACGGCGAGCGTTGCAAAGACTCCCCGCGGCGCGCCGGCGGTGAAGTGACGCTCGGGCACCAGCGTCGGTTGCTGGGCGCCCCGCGCGCCGAAGTTCGAGGCGTAGTTGTATTCGCCGAGCCGGTACTGCGTGCCGAGCAGGTTCGTCGACGCGATGCTGAGCTCGACGTGCGAGACCGACACCGACGCCGAGAGATCGGCGGTGAAGATCGAGTCGCTCCGTTCGCCGTACGGCAAGGGACGCGGTCCGACGTAAGAGAGGCCCAGGCCGATGGAGCCCTGCGCGCGACTCTGGAAGAGCCGGAACGGAAGGTCCGTCACGTAGGCCGAGTCGGAGCGGAGCACGACGTCGGGCGCATAGGCGACGAGGAGGTGCGTGTCGTCATAGAGCGATTTCACGAGCGTCAGGTTGAACGACTCGTCGAAATGCACGCCGGTGAGACGCACTGCGCCGGACCACCCGGTGCGCGTCGTGCCGGCGCCGAGCACGTTGCGCCCAGCCGTCTCACTGAAGATAAGATCCTTGTCGACGTGCGTCTGGAACAGGATGGAGCGCGCGGTGAGCTGCGAGTTCCCGATGCCGCCCGCGTAGGTGACGCCGCCCTCGTACGCCACGACGCTCGCGAACGGCGTGCGGACGTCCTGGGTGATGTAGCTCGGGTCGACGGAACGGATGCCCTTGCCGTAGCTCGCGCTGAACGAGAAGTGACGGTACGGTCCGAGGATCAGCGACGCGCGTGGTAAGAGCGCCGTGCTCGCCGTGCTCGCGGGCTGGTTCGGCTCGCGTGGACGACCGAAATCCTGCTGCGACAGACAGCTCTGATCGACGGGCGGATTGGTCGTCGAGGGATGCGCGACGTCGTGCACCGCACAGAGGTCGTTGACGTTGAACGTCAGGATGTCGGCGCGGAGCCCGCCGCGCAACGTGATCCAGCTGAGCGGCTTCACGCTGGCGTCGGCGTAGAGCCCGATATCGCCGAGCTGCGACGCGAGATCGGTGTCCGTCGCGTACGGATGCCCGGTCGCGGCCTCTAACCGCTGCTGCTCGCCGGTGACGCGGTCGCCGCGGGCGAAATAGCCGAACTCGATACTCTGCTTCTGCCCGAGCACTTTGGCGGCGAAGGACGACGAGCCGCGCGCGCCGTAGGTCGTCTCGTGAACGGCGAGATCGATCGTGTCGCCGCGCTGAAGGTGCAAACTCTGGAGCGGCTCCTGAACGTCGAGGAGAGAGCCCGTGAAGTTCTCGATGAGCCGCATGTCGCGGTCGATGACGAAGACCTGCTGCGTGAACGTCGTGTCGCCGTGCCGCGACTCGATGTCGCCCGAGACGGCGTAGCGCGAGGCGTCGCCGCCCGGCTTCGTGACGTCCGAGGCGAACGACGAGAGCGCGTAGCTGTCGTAGAAACCGATGCGCCCCGCCCGATAATCGTCGTCCCGGATGACGCCGGCGGAGTGGTAGTGCGTCGAGTACGCGGCGGCATTCACGCGGTACGAAGCGTTCTTGCCGAGGCGTCCCTCGTACTGCGCCATCGCGGTGCCGCGCCGTGCGTCGCGGTTCTGGCCGTAACCGTCGGTCGAGTACACCTCCGCTGCGGCGAAGGTCCCGGTGCTCTCCTCTTTCGGGGCGAACATGAGGAGCAGCCGCTGGGTGCCGAAGCTTCCACCGGTGTACTTCGCGGTGAGGCCGCGCTTGTCGAGACCGAGCTCGTAGTTGGCGCTTCCCGCGACGGCGTAGTTGCCCTGCCGCGGATCGAACGGCCCCTCGACGACGCGGAGCGACTCGACGAGCTCCGGGATGATGAAGTGAGTGTCGGCGTAGCCGTTACCGTGGAGGTTGCCGCTCTCGTTGATCGGCACTCCGCCGACGCTGAGCTCGATGTCCTGCCCCTCACGCGCGTCGAAGCCGCGCAAAAAGACCTGTTCGGCGTGCCCCTCGCCGCCCTCGTTGGTGAGCATGATGCCCGGCGCGAGCTTCAGGAACTCCGTCGCGTTCGCGTGCGGGACTCGTGCAAGCTCGCCGGTCCGCAGATTGAAGTCGGAGGCGCCGCGACTCGGCGGCGTTTGCCGCCCGGTGACGAACACCTCTTCCTCGTCGGGCGCGGCCGGCGCGGGCGTCGCTACCGCGGGCGCCGTCGCGGGCGGCTTTGCACGCCGTCCCGGGAGCGCGGCGGTCTGCGGCGAGACCTCGGGTTCGGCCTTCACCGGCTCGGGGACGAGCTCGGGCGGTGGCGCGGGCGGCGCGAAGTGAAACGGCACGCGGATACGACTCGCGACGGGTCGAGCGTCGCGCTCGGCCGGCGTGAACGTCCATTGCCGTGCAGCGACGATGGCGGCCTCGTCGAGCGCCGCGCCTCCGGACTGCATCACGTCGACCTTCGAGACGTGACCGTCGACGTCCACCGTGAGCGCGAGCACGACGTCGCCGTGCTCACGCGCCGAGAGCGCCGACTCCGGGTACACCGCATCCACATGGGTGAGCACCGCCGGCGGCGTCACCGTGGGTGGCGGGGCGTCCTGTGCGTGCGCTCGCTCTGCCGCGAGAGTCAGAGCGAAGAGCAGCGCGACGCTGGCGCGACGGCCCGCGCGGTCGTGGCCGCGACACGAAATGATCGATGATTGGCGTTCTATGCGCATGGATGACTCGCGAGATGCGGGTGCGGACCCGTACGGCGAAGCGCGCGGAATGCGCCGACGTCGTCGGGAGTGCGACGGCATGCGTCCGCGGAGCGGTCACGACCGTCGGCTAAATGGCATCACCACGACGCACACGCGTCGCGAACGCGACGCCTGTATGCCTCGGCGATGGGATGACGTTTACGCCGCGAAGGGGGGCGGCGATTGCTTTGGCGCGTACGAGAGAACGGCGCGGGCCTGTACGGCCACGACCGGAGGAGTGACGAGGACGCTGGTCAGCGCGCTCGCATGAACACAGGGGGCCGCGCTCGCAATCGCGAGGTGCGAGAGCCGTGAGGGGACTGCAGCGAGGCCGCAATGCTCGTGATGATGCTCGCCGTTACCGCCGGGAAGCGCTTCTGCGCGGCCATTTCCTGCGCTCGCGGCTCCCGACGACTCGTCGGCATCGACGAGCTCCCCGTGCTCGAGGCACAGCACGTGCTGCGTGTGCAGGAGATGCAGGCCGCGCCAGACGTCGCCGAGCAGCAATGCTGCCGTGCACAACGCGAGAAACACTCGCAGTAGGGCGCGTCCGCTTGGCATCCGAGGCCCTCCTCTAATGCCTCAAGGGATCGAATCCGTCAACGGCCGGGCCGCCGAGCGGGTCAACCCGGCGAGCGGAAGTACACGGCGCCGAGAGGTGGAAGCGTGAGCGCCAGCGAGAAACGACGGCCGTGCATCGCGATCGGTTCGGCGAGCACGCCGCCGAAGTTCCCCTCCCCGGTGCCGCCGAAGTCCGATGCGTTCGTGTTCAGGATCTCCCTCCACTGGCCCTCGACGGGCACGCCCACGCGGTACGCGCGCCGCGCGACCGGCGTGAAGTTGTAGACCGCGAGGATGCGTTCGCCGGAGCGCGAGCGGCGCTCGAAGGCGAGCACGCTGTCGTCCGCGTTCTCGACGTCCACCCATGCGAAGCCGTCCGGTCGCTGATCGAGCTCGTGGAGCGCGCGCTCGGAGCGATAGACCCGGTTCAGCTCTCCGACGAGGCGCGCGACGCCGGCGTGAAGCGGCGAATCGAGGAGCCCGAAATCGAGTGACGAATCGTGGTTCCACTCCTCGCGCATCGCGAGCTCGCTCCCCATGAAGAGCAGCTTGTGACCGGGGCACGCCCATTGATACGCATAGAGGAGCCGCAGGTTCGCGAAGCGCTGCCAGTCGTCCCCCGGCATCTTGTCGAACAGCGAGCCTTTGCCGTGCACGACCTCGTCGTGAGAGAGCGGCAACACGAAGTTCTCGTGCCAGGCGTACATGCCCCGGAACGTGAGCTTGTTGTGATGAAACTTCCGGTAGATCGGATCCTTCGTGAAGTATTCGAGGGTGTCGTGCATCCACCCCATGTCCCACTTCGTGCCGAACCCGAGGCCGCCGAGGTACGTCGGGCGTGACACCATCGGCCACGACGTGGACTCCTCCGCCGTCGTCTGCACGTCCGAGAAGCGTCCGTAGATGCTCTCGTTCAGCCAGCGCAGGAACGAGATGGCGTCGAGGTTCTCGAGGCCGCCGTACTGGTTCGGGATCCACTGCCCATCGGTGCGCGAATAGTCGAGGTAGAGCATCGACGCGACGCCGTCGACGCGCACGCCGTCACCGTGGAACTTCTCGAACCAGTGAAGCGCGCTCGACGTCAGGAACGAGCGCACCTCGAGCCGTCCGTAGTTGAAGATGTGGCTCTTCCAGTCGGGATGAAAGCCACGTCGCGGATCGGCGTGCTCGTAGAGATGCGTGCCGTCGAAGTACCCGAGCCCGTGTGCGTCGGTCGGGAAATGCCCTGGCACCCAGTCGAAGATCACGCCGATGCCAGCCTGATGGAGGCTATCGACGAGCGCCATCAGATCGTCGGGTGAGCCGTAGCGGGAGCTCGCGGCGAAGTAGCCCGTCGTCTGGTAACCCCACGAGCCGTAGAACGGATGCTCCATCACGGGCATCAGCTCGACGTGGGTGAACCCGAGCCGCTTCACGTGTTCGACGAGGAACGGCGCGATCTCGCGGTAACCGAGCATGCTGCCGTCCGGCGCTCTCCGGAACGAACCGAGGTGCACCTCGTAGATCGAGCAGGGGCCGTCGATTGCGTTGCGCGCGGCGCGCGTCTTCATCCATTCGTCGTCGCCCCAGCCGTGCGTCAGCGTCCACACGACCGACGCCGTCCGCGGCGGAGTCTCCGCGCGAAGCGCGAACGGATCGGCCTTCTCCTGTATCGCGCCGGCGTGCGGCTGGATCCGGAGCTTGTACAGATCTCCCTTGCCGAGACCGGGTACGAAGCACTCCCACACGCCGGAGCCGTCGCGCGAGTAGAGCGGCGTGTCGAGCGCCGTCCATCCGTTGAAGTCGCCGACCAGGTGAACGGTCGCGGCGTTCGGCGCCCACGTCGAGAAGAACGTGCCCTCGACGCCGTCGACGGTGCCGGGATGCGCGCCGAGCTTGTCCTGGATCTGACGGTGAGTGCCCTCGTTGAAGAGATGCAGATCCATGTCGCTCAGGAACGAGCTCGGCTTCGAGCGGATACCCTGCGACGGTTCGGCGACGCCCTTGCGAGCGATGGCGTGAAGCAGCAAGTCGATGTCCTTCGAGTCGATGATCTCTTCGAGCGTCTTCTTGAGCTTGCGACGCCAGTTAGGTCGCTCGAAGCTCGTGCCGGGGACGTTCTGAGGTTCCGGCTCGAGGAGCATGTCATCGAGGCTCGCGAGCGCAACACGAGCGCGCGAGTGTCCCAGTGTGATCAAGCCCGCTTCGAGGAGCGACTCGTCGGTCGAGGGGCGCTCCAGCAAGCCGGCGAGCTCGAGAGACTGTTCGAGACGGCTCCGGTAGTTGGCGCGCTCGTGTCGCTCTCGGTCGACGTCGGGCTCCTCGATGAGGCCTAGCTCACGGCGTGTCTCGATGTCACGGCCACGCAAGAAGCCGATGAAAGTCGGCATGTCGTGCGTGTTGAGGCTCGCCACCGAACCGTCGGGGATCGAGTAGGCGCGACTCGAAACGGGGACGTCTTCGTACTGGAGCACGAACAGACGGCCGACTCCGTGCCGGGTCATGCTGGTGCGCACTTCGTCCGGGACCGTGCCGAGGTCCTCGCCGACCAGCGTGGTCTTCGAGCGGTGCGACTCGATGCAGAGCGCGGCGTAGAGCTCCTCGGAATGTTGCCGGACGTAGACACCGTCGGCCGACGAGACGCTCTTCGGGATGCAGAAGAGGCGATGGAGACCCATCACGTGGTCGATCCGGAGGATCGAGGCGTGGCTCATCTGGTGGCGAATGCACGCCAGGAAATAGCCGTGGGAGTAGACGCTGCCGCTCTCCGGGTTCGGCGGCGCGAAGCCCCAGTTCTGTCCGCCCTCGAAGAGCGCGTCGGGAGGCGCGCCGGTGGAGCAGTCGAGCAGCAGCTGATCGGCGTAACGGAACGCGTCGTAGCCGTCGGGATGCGCGCCGAGCGGCAGATCCATGTAGAGCCCGACGCCGTGCGCGTGCGCGTCGGTCGTGAGCGCGGTGAGCTGCTCGCCGGCGAGGATCTGGCAGTAGAGATGATAGCGGTAGTTGGACGCGTCGATGTCGGCGCTCTCGATGCGCTCGCGCATGCGCGCCGGCCATTGACGGAACGGACGGCGCTGGCGTTCGATGAGCGCGCGGAACCGCGCATAGTCGACGAGGAGCGGGCGCGCGGCGACCGCCTCCTCGATGCGTTTCTTCTCGACGGGATCGGAGAAGGCCGCCTCGGAGAGCTCCATCAAGAGACGGCGCTTGTGCGTGAGCACGCCGAGGTAATCGACGGTGCGCGAGCTCCTGAGCTCTTCCGCGGTGGCGCGGTACTCGGCGTTCGCCCAGAGCTCTGCCGCGCGCGGCACCTTCGAGACGCCCTTGATGATGTCGAGCGCGATGTAGATCTCGTTCCAGAAGAGACGGCTGACCGGCGAGTAGGGGCTCGGATCGTGCGGGCCGTCGAGGAACGTCGGCAGGAGCGGCAGCGTCGAGAGCGTCGTGCCGCCCTTGTCGCCGATGAAGCGCGCGAGAGTTCCGAGATCGGCGAAGTCGCCGACGCCCTCGTTGCGATTCGAGCGTAGCGAGTAGGTCGGCGCGAAGATGCCGGAGCCGAGCTTGTGCTCCTCCCCGTACGCGCGCTCGGGTGCGACCCACACGTTGCCGGTCGCGCTGCGCTGACCGACCCGGACCTCGACGCGATGGTAGCCGTGCGGAAGCAGACTCGGAAGTGCGACCTCGACGTCGATGTACTCCTCGTTACCCGCGTCGATCTTGCGGACCAGCTTCGCGTCGTCGAGCTCCACGGCGAACGTCTTCGTCTTGCCGTCCTCGAGCGTCAGGTTGATCTCGGCGCGACTCGACGCTTCGCGTTGGCGGATGCGAAGCGGCAGCGTCATCGCCGCGCTCCCCCAGCGCACGGCGACGTGCGGTATGATCCTGCTGGAAAGCTTCGATTGACGCGCGCGGACGAGGTCCGCGATCGACGAGTCGCTCGTCACGTTGCAGCCGAGGCACGCGAGCATCGCGATGAGCGCCTCGCTGCTGGCGACCTGCAAGCGGCCCTTTACGTCATAGTAAGATGGCTCGACGCCGTAGAGTGACGCAAGCTGCTCGAGACGGCGGTTCTCCACGTCCGGGAGATTGCGAAGCTTGTTTCCGGAGCGCAAGCGTTGCGAAGGCGGCGTGAGTCGGTTTACGCTAGGATGAGTTTCCGTGCCGACTAGCGTGCCGTCAGTCGCGACCATCTGGCCTGGTTCTCCGTACCCGCTCGGCGCGACCTACGATGGCGCCGGGACGAATTTCGCCGTCTTCTCCCGGATAGCGACGCGAGTGGAGCTCTGTCTCTTCGCGACCGACGGGACAGAAAGCCGCGTCGATCTCCCCGAGGTGACGGGTGAGGTGTGGCACGGCTATTTGCCGGGCTGCGGGCCCGGCCGGCGCTACGGCTTCCGCGTCCACGGCCCGTTCGCACCGTCCGACGGCCACCGCTGCGACCCGAAGAAGCTCCTTCTCGATCCTTACGCACGCGCCGTGTCCGGACAGTTTCGTTGGGACGACGGGGCGCTCGGTGCCGTCACCGCGGCGGGCCCGTCGAGCATCGACACCGCGCCGTACGTCCCGCGCGGCGTGGTGACGAGCCCCTTCTTCGTCTGGGGTGACGACCGGAGGCCGCGCACGCCGTGGCACCGCACCGTCATCTACGAGGCGCACGTGAAGGGCATGACGATGCTCCACCCCAAGGTGCCCGAAGAGCTTCGCGGCACCTACGCCGGGCTCGCGCACCCCGTCGTCGTCGAGCACCTGAAAGACCTCGGCGTCACGGCCATCGAGCTCATGCCCGTGCATCAGTTCATGCACGACGAGCGCCTCGTGCGCCTCGGGCTGAAGAACTACTGGGGCTACAACTCCATCGGCTACTTCTCGCCGCACGGCGAGTACTCGAGCGCGGGCGACGCCGGGGAGCAGGTGCTCGAGTTCAAGCAGATGGTGAAGGCGCTGCACGAGGCGGGCATCGAGGTGCTCCTCGACGTCGTCTACAACCACACCGGTGAGGGCGGCGCGCGCGGCCCGACGGTGTGCTTCCGTGGGCTCGACAACGCCGCGTACTACCGCGTCGGTCAGGACAAGAGCACGTACGTCGACTACACGGGCACCGGCAACAGCCTGAACATGCGCAATCCATACGTGCTTCAGCTCGTGATGGATTCGCTCCGGTTCTGGGTGCTCGAGATGCACGTCGACGGCTTCCGGTTCGATCTCGCCGCTGCGCTCGCGCGCGAGCTCCACGAGGTCGATCGCCTCTCTGCGTTCTTCGATCTGATCCAGCAAGATCCCGTGATCAGCCAGGTGAAGCTCATCGCCGAGCCGTGGGACGTCGGGGAGGGCGGCTACCAGGTCGGCAATTTCCCCGTCCTCTGGTCGGAGTGGAACGGGCAGTACCGCGACACCGTGCGCGACTTCTGGCGCGGCGCCGAGCGAACCCTCGGTGAGTTCGCGAACCGCTTCACCGGCAGCTCCGATCTCTACGCGTCCGCGCGGCGGAGCCCGCACGCGAGCATCAACTTCGTCACCTGCCACGACGGCTTCACCCTGCGCGATCTCGTCAGCTACGACGAGAAGCACAACGAAGCGAACGGTGAAGACAACCGCGACGGTGAGCCGCACAACCGTTCATGGAACTGCGGCGTCGAGGGCGAGACCGACGACCCGCAGACCCTCGCGATCCGCCGCCGCCAGCGTCGCAACTTCATGGCGACGCTTCTCCTCTCGCAGGGCGTCCCCATGATCCTCGCCGGGGACGAGATGGGCCGCACCCAGCGCGGCAACAACAACGCCTACTGCCACGACGGTCCGCTCTCGTGGGTGCACTGGGACTCGCCGGACAACGAGCTCAAACAGTTTGCTCGCAAGCTCGTCGCCTTCCGCCTCGCGCACCCGGTGCTCAGCCGCCGTCGCTGGTTCGAGGGCCGCTCCATCCGCGGCTCGAACCTCACCGACATCGGCTGGTTCAAGCCCGACGGCACAGAGATGAGCGATCAGGACTGGACCGTCGCGTTCGCCCGAGCGCTGGGCGTCTTCCTCAACGGCGACGGCATCGACTTCCCCGGCCGCAGCGGCGAACAAATCGTCGACGACAGCTTCTACGTCCTCTTCAACGCCGGCTCATCCCCCATCGACTTCGTCATCCCCCAAAGCCTGGACCACGAGCCGTGGCGCCGCGTGCTCGACACAACGCGCGGGTTCATCGACGACGCACTCCGATTGCCGCCGCGAGCCAAGGTGAACGTCGATGCACACGGGTTGGTCTTGTTGATGAGGCCGCGGACGGAGTAGGGACGGGAGGGGGCGCTGCTTCTGCGGCCTCCCATGGTATTTCAGTCCTGCCGAATTCGGAGAGTTTCGACCGTCGGGGTCAGTCTGGCCAGCGCATCTCGTACGACCCATTGGATGCTCATCTCCGGCACCCCGAGCTTGCAGGACTCGGCCAACGCTCGACGTACTTCGCCCTCTCGAAAGCCCCGCCCACGTAGCGCGGCGAAGGCTTTGGCGTGCATCTCCACCGCATTCGGTTCCGGTGCGGTTCCGTAGTCGCTGCCGTCGGCATGCCGGAATCGGATACCCACCGAGACGCTGCCAGACACGACGAGCTCACCGCGATGTGAGGCGCGATGATGCGCGCCGCAAAGAGTGGTCAAGTTGTCCGCATCGTGTCCGCCACCCTCCGAACGCAGCTCAACGTGATGAACGTCGAGAAACTGTGCGTTGCGGCAACCAGGGACGGCGCATTGCTCGTGATCGCGTCGCCGCACGGCTCTGCGCGTCGCCGGTGAGACGGTTTGCTTCGCCCGAGCGCCCACGTGGGCGCTCTCGTCCTTGGGGTCTGCGCTCGCAACGGTAGGCCCGCCATGACCAAGCAATACCATGATGATTTTCGGCCTCCGTATCGTCGCGCAGCGAGGCTTTCGACGAGCAGATCGCCTTCGCCGCTGCGCAACGCGTAGGAGCTTCACTGTGCTGATGTGGAGCGGCGCAGCAGCGGGTTTAGCGGAGCTCCTCGAGCTTGCGCCGACCGTCTCACGGAATTACGTCAAGGCGAATCGTCGGTCCAAACACAATCGGCTAAGTGACCAGTCTTGTGGCCAAATCAACGCCGGTGCCACGCTCGTTCCGTCTCCTGCCCATTACTTGGCTTCGCCAGAGTGACTGTCAATCGTTCGGAATTCTTCGTTTCGAAGTCGCGAACGAAATGCTGGCGCTGTTCCGGGAGGCCATGAACAAGCTCAAGCGCGGCGGCACTCCGCTGCGCCTCCTTGGGTGCAGACCCCGCCAAGGACGAGAGCGCCCGCGTGGGCGCAGCGCGTGGTTCGCGGAGTCGGCGGCGTTCAGGCGAAGCAAACCGTTTCGCCGGTGACGCGCAGATCCGTGCGACGCCGCGACGGGAGCGTCAATCGAGCAGCTCCCCGCGCTTGCAGTCGAACGACACCATGGCGGTCTCGACTAGATCGTCGCGACGTCGAGTTTTCCTGTGGCGACGGCCGTCCGCTCTCCAACGTGTCGCCGGATACGATGATGTGGGCGTCGGATACGTCGTATGTCAGCCCGCCTTGCTGCATGTCGTCATGCCTAGCACCCGGCAGCTGGCTGCGCAGCCGAACGACTACGCCGCCTCGGCGCTCCGTCCCTTATCCGAAGACAGCGCAAGCAGCACGTTGGCCACGACGACCAGCCCGCCTCCGATGAGCAGGCGCGCACTGATGTGTTCATTGCCGTATTCGACTCGGGCCACCGCGGAGAGGAGCGCCGGCAGGAAGAGGGCGAGGGAGCTTGCGAAGACGGGCTCGCTTGCGTAGATGATGCCGGCTTCGCTGGGGGTGACGTGCTTCTGGTAGCGGTTCATGAGGGTGAACGAGCACAGGGTCGGCAGGGCGACGATGACGGCGAGCATCCAGAATGCGCCGCGCGATGAGAGAGCGGCGGTGAAGTCTGTGGCGGACCGTGCTGTGAAGGCGACTACGGGGACGAGCAGGAGCGCGATTGCGGCGAACATCGTCGTGGTGACGGGCTCGGCGCGGTTCGAGCGGTAGGGCGTGACGTCGAGGAGGAGGATCTGCGCGGTGAAGCAGACGGCGGCGGCCAGCGTCTCGAGCTCGCCGCGACCGAGCCCGAGGTGTCGCGGATCGAACTGCGCGAGGACTGCCAGGCCGACCAGCACGAGGAGCGCGCAGCATACGACCCGGGTCGAAGGGAGCCGACGCGTCGTCACGAACGAGACGATGGGGAGCAGCACGACGTAGCCCTGGGTGAGGAACGCCGACGTCGACGCCTGGGTGTACGAGAGGCCGTCGGTCTGGAGCAGCATGCCGAGGCCGGTGACGAAGCCGAGTACGAGCCCCTGCACGAGCTCTCCGCGACTCGGCACGATCGGACGGAGCGCGATGAGCACTACCGCGGCGAGTCCGAACCGGAGTAGCACCATGAGCGCCGCGACGAAGACGCCGTCGATCCCCGGAGACGACGTGCTCGCCCCCAGATTCAGCGTCTTCATGACGGGGAAGCTCATCCCCCAGAGCGCACACGCAGCGAGCAACGCGAGGCCGGCGCGGGCTTCTCGCGGCGCACTCTTCACCATAATGGACTGTGGGGCGGTCATGTTAGAGTGCGGATCACACAGGAGGCGGTGGATGCTCGTGACGAAACTGAGGGACGGGTGGATTCGTGCGGTGGGAAGGGCGGGAGCGGTCGCGCTGGGCACCTTCTATCTCTTCGGCTGCGGCGGGGACACAGGCAGCAGCGGTGGGTCCTGCGGGATCTCGGGATGCGGGGGCGACATCAAGGGCACCTGGGACGTGACCGAGATGTGCTCGAGCGTGCCGGCGCCGGCGGTGATGGTGCCCGCCGCGTGTCAGGACGCAGTGAAAGAGGCCGTTGCATCGGCGAAGACCGTGCCCATGGGCCTTCAGCTGAACTTCTCGGACAACGTTTACACGGTGACGGGAAGCCTCGAGGTCCAGATCCACCTCGTCTACACGAAGGCGTGTCTCTCGGCGCAGGGAGCGACGGCGTCAGACGCGACGTGTGGCCAGCTGGCGACGGGAATGTCGAGCGGTGGATTGATGGCCACCTGCTCCCTCGCCGGAGACACGTGCGCCTGCGACGCCACCGAGGGAACGCCGCTCACCGTGAATGAGCCATACACGGTCAACGGCACGACCTTGGCGCTGGGCTCGTCCAGCGGAGGCCCGTTCTGTGTGACTGGCGATACCGCGAAGATCGGCGGTACCAGTGGCAGCTTCGAAGGCTCGATGACCTTGAAGCGCCACTGAAGCGTCACTTCTTCAGCAGCTTGAATGCGTGGGTCCAGCGGTTGTGCTGGAGACCGGGGATACACCAGAGCATACAGAGCGGCTCGATGGCGCGGGCGGACGCCGCGCTGCCGAGATCTTCCGTCTCCCACCCGAACGCGGTGAGGAGCGCGGTCGCCTCGGCGCGTGCCTTCTCGTCGTCGCCGCAGATGAACATGGTCGGCACCTGTCCGCCGAAGTCGGGGTGAACCATGGCGACGTTTCCGACGCAAGAGAACGCCTTCACGAAGTGGGCGTCGGGTATTCGCTTCTGGAGCCGCTCCATCAGCGACTCGTTCGGCCCGGTGAAGTACGTGAGCACGCCGTTCGTCGGGGGCGCGGCGGCGATCGGGTTCGTCGTGTCGAGCACGGTCTTGCCGGCGAGCCCGCCGTCGCAAGCATCCACGACGTCCCCTGCAGCCGTGCCTTTCACGGCGAGCACGATGACGTCACCGAACTTCGCCGTCTCGGCAAACGTGCCGGTGTTCGCCTTCGGACCCGCTCCTTGCTTCCACGCTGCGAGCTTCGCGACGTCGCGGCTGCCACGCATGACTTCGTGACCTTCCGCGATGAAGCCGTCGGCGAGCGTCTCGCCAACGGCGCCCGAACCGAGCACGCCGATCTTCTTCTTCATGCCGGCGAGGGTGCCACGGTGTCCGGGGGAGAGGCACTCGACTCCGCGGTCGGGCTCCGGCGTCTCCTTTGAGAGACTATTTCGTCACGATTTTGCCGATCTGGCCGGGTTGCTTTGTGGAAACGTGTCCGTTATACGAGACACATGAAGTCATCGTTCTTCTCGTCTCTTGCCCGCATCGGGCATGAAAGCCGCCGTTTCGTCGCGATCACCGCGGTTCCGGCGCTGTTGTCGTCCGCGGCGGCGGCTCTCGCTGCGGACCCCGCGCCCTTGCCCGTGCCGCCACCGATCACGGTGCTCAAATCGAGCCACCGGACGGCGCACGGGCTCATCTTCACCGCGCCGAAGATCACCGGGGCGACGACCACCGGCACCCAGGGCCCCGAGATCATCGACGATCAGGGGCGTCCGATCTGGTTTCAGCCCGTCGCCGATGCCGCCTTACAAGCGACGGATTTTCGCGTGCAGCGCTATCACGGCGCGCCGGTGCTCACGTACTGGCTGGGCTCGAGCCACACCGGTGCCGGCCACGGCGAGGGCACCGATTACGTCCTCGACGAGTCCTATCGCGTGATCGCGACGGTGAAGGCCGGCGAGGGTCTCGACGCGGACTCGCACGAGTTTCACCTGACGCCGTGGAATACCGCGCTCATCACCGTGTACCACGTCGTGCCGTACGATCTGTCGTCGGTGGGCGGACCCGTGGACGGTCAGGTGTTCGACGGCATCGTGCAGGAGCTCGATATCGTGACGGGTCGCGTGCTCTTCGAGTGGCACAGCCTCGAGCATGTCGGGCTCGACGAGAGCTATCAGGCGGTTCCGACCACGTCAGCGACGCCGTTCGACTATTTCCACATCAACGCCGTCAACTGGGACGATGACGGGAACCTGATCATCTCGGCGCGCAACACCTGGGCGGTCTACAAGCTCGACCACCACACTGGTCGAGTCATCTATCGACTCTCCGGCAAGAAGAGCGATTTCAAGGTGGGTACCGGCGCTTCGTTCGCCTGGCAGCACAAACCCGTTCGCCGACGGCTGGAACACGATCCGGCTCTTCGACAACGAGTCGAACATCGGGCCGTCGCGCGTCATCTGGGTACGTCACGACCGCCGTGACGGAACGGCGACGCTGGCGCGCTCCATCGAGCACCCCGACCAGCTCTCTGCCGGTTCACAGGGTAACTCGCAGGCCCTCGATAACGACGACGTGTTCGTCGGCTGGGGAGCGACGGGGCGCATCTCGGAGTTCGACGCCAACGGCAACTTGCTCTTCGATGCGAGCGTCCCCACCGGCTACGACACGTACCGCGCCTACCGCTTCGAGTGGCACGGCCGCCCCGCAACCCGCCCGACCGGGACGCTCGCACAAGGTGAAGGCAGCGCCGTCGTTCACGCCATCTGGAACGGCGCGACGGACGTGGCGCGCTGGGTAGTCCTCGGCGGAGACGCCAAGGGACCGCTCTTCCCGATCGCCACCGCGCCCTGGAACGGCCTCGACACGAGCATCCCCGTCAAGACCGCCCCCGCCCGCGTCGAAGTATTAGCCCTCGACGTTTTCGGCCGAATCATCGGTAAGTCGGCCGTCGAGAGCTGAATCGTCTGCTCTGCACCAAGTAGCCCCCATGGTCCGATGGCGAAGACCGCGTGCTCGTATGGCTGGGTGAGGCGCGGAAGCGTGCGGACGCACGCTGAGCACCGAGAGCAGTCAGACGGGCGCGTGCTCGAAGCCAGCGGGCCATGGGGGCCGCAGTGCACGACGACGCGTATCAATCCCCTACTTCGTAAGCTATCGGTACCGGCTCTAGCTGCCAGATGTCCCTGGCATACCGACGGATCGTTTCGTCGCTGGAGAAGGGCGCCATGCTGGCGATGTTTGCCACGACTCGTTTCATCCAGTCGGGCTGGTTGCGATAAACCTTTGCGACCTCGTCCTGGCAGCGGAGATAGTCGTCGAAGTCGGCGCAGGCGAGGAACGGGTCGGACTCGACGAGGTAGCGCGCCAGCGCGGCGCCGCGAGACGGGTCGTCGGGGCTGAAGAAGCCGCCGGCGAGGAGCTTCACGACGCGGCCGAGCATCTCGCTCTTCTCTACGTAGTCACGCGGGTGGTAACCGACGCGCCGGACGTCGTCCACCTGCGAGGCGGTCATGCCGAAGAGGAAGAAGTTCTCCGCGCCGACCGCGTCCCTCAACTCGATGTTCGCGCCGTCGAGCGTCCCGACGGTGAGCGCGCCGTTCATCGACAGCTTCATGTTGCCGGTGCCCGACGCCTCGGTACCGGCGAGCGAGATCTGGAGTGACACGTCCGCGGCGGGGATGATGCGCTCGGCGAGCGTCACGCCGTAGTTCGGCAGGAACACCACGCGCAGGCGACCCCCGACTACGGGATCCTCGTTCACGATGCTGGCGATGTCCGACACGAGCCGGATGTGCTGCTTCGCCATCGCGTAGCCGGGCGCGGCTTTGCCCGCGAACACGAACGTGCTCGGGACCATCTCGGCGTTCGGGTGATCCTTGATGCGCAGGTAGAGCGCCATGATGTGCAGGCAGCAGAGGATCTGCCGCTTGTACTCGTGGATGCGCTTCACCTGCACGACGTACATGGAGTGCGGGTCGATGATGACGCCCGTCTTCTGCTTCGCGACCTCGGCGAGCCGGCGCTTGTTCTCGCTCTTCACCTGCGCGAGCTCCTCGTAGAGGGCGGAGGTGTCCTTCGCCTTCTTGAGCTCCTCGAGCTTCGTGAGGTTCGCGAGCCATTCCGGGCCGAGGCGCTTGTCGAAGATGCGCGAGAGCCCGGGGTTCGCGAGGCGGATCCATCGGCGAGGTGTGACGCCGTTCGTCTCGTTCAGGAACTTCTCGGGCCAGAGCTCGGCAAAATCGGGGAAGAGGTTCTTCTTGATGAGCTCGGAGTGGAGCGCGGCCACGCCGTTGACCTTGTTCGAGCCGGTGACGGCGAGGTTCGCCATGCGCACGGCGCGCTCGGGTTCTTCTTCGATGATCGACATGCGGCGGAGGCGAGCGGCGTCTCCCGGCCAGTGGATGTGCGCCTTGCGCATGAGCCGCGCGTTGATCTCGTAAATGATCTGCATGTGACGCGGCAGGAGCCGCTCGAACATGCCGACTGGCCACTTTTCGAGCGCTTCGGGCATCAGCGTGTGATTCGTGTACGCGACGGAGCGCTCGGTCAGGCTCCACGCCTCGTCCCAGCCGAGTCCCTCGTCGTCGATGAGCACGCGCATCAGCTCGGCGACCGCCACCGAGGGGTGCGTGTCGTTCATCTGGATGCGCACCTTGTTCGGCAGCTCGGCGAAGTTCGAGTGGCTGAGCTTGTAGCGGCGGACGATGTCCCAGATGGAGGACGCGACGAAGAAGTACTGCTGCTTGAGCCGGAGCTCCTTGCCTTCCAGCGAATGATCGGCCGGGTAGAGGACCCGGGAGATCGTCTCGCTCGTGACCTTTTCTTCGACGGCGCGGCGAAAGTCCCCGCTGTTGAAGAGCTGGAGGTCGAACTCGGCCGCGGCGCGCGCCGACCAGAGGCGTAGCGTGTTGACGGTGCCGTTCCGGAAGCCCGCCACGGGAATGTCATAAGGAACAGCGAGGACGCGCTTGGTGTCGACCCAGCGCGAGCGCTCGACGCCGCCCTCCATGTGTTTCTCGACGCGGCCGTAGAAGTTGATGTTGACCATGAGGTCGTAACGCGGCACTTCCCAGGGGTTGCCGTAGCGGAGCCACTGGTCCCCGCGCTCTACCTGCTCGCCGTTTTCTATCTTCTGCTCGAAGATGCCGTACTCGTAGCGGATGCCGTAACCGAAGCCGGGGAGGGACAAAGCCGCGAGGGAGTCGAGGAAGCACGCCGCGAGCCGGCCGAGGCCACCGTTGCCGAGCCCGGGATCCGGCTCCTTCTCGAGAATGTCGGCGAGGGCGACGCCCTGATCGGCGAGCATGCGCTCGGCCGTCTCGTAGAGGCCGAGGCTGTCCAGGTTCTGTGACATGGCGCGGCCGAGGAGATACTCGGCCGACAGGTAATAGAGGCGCTTCGAGCCCAGGCTTCGATAGGTGGCCCGCGTCGCTAGCCAGCGGCTGAGCAGGCGATCGCGCATCGCCCACGCCATCGCGTTGTACAGATCGCGAAGCGACGCCGATTCCCGGTCGCGCGCGAACGTGTAGTGCAGGTGATCGAGGACCGCACGTCGGAGAATATCCGGGGTCAGGCCGGTCCGGTCGTCGACGTTCGGGGGCGTGGAGGCGCGCTCGCGAGGTGGCATCTTCCTGCTGTTTCGGTGGCGTGTCTCACGGGCACTGCGCCCGTGCCGGCCGATCGCAGAATGGCGCGAATGGCCTCGCGCTACAACGCCCCATCGAATGCGTTTTCTGCGATTGCGCGGGATGGCCTTCCGATTGCATCATCCCTAGGCAAGGTTCTGATGCCTGTTGAAACAGCCGCGGGAAGATTTGGAAGCAAGTCCGTTGCACTCGTCCTCGCGGGCGGCCGGGGCGCCCGGCTCGCTCACTTGACGGATCGCAGGGCGAAACCGGCAGTACATTTCGGGGGCAAGTATCGAATCATCGATTTTGCGCTCTCGAACTGCATCAACAGCGGCGTTCGCCGCATCTACGTGCTCACGCAGTACAAGGCGCATAGCCTCCTGCGGCACATCCAGCGCTCGTGGGACTTCCTGCGCGGCGAGCTGAACGAGTTCGTCGACCTGCTGCCCGCGCAGCAGCGCATCGACGAGATGATGTGGTACCGCGGCACCGCCGACGCCGTCTGGCAGAACCTCGACATTCTCCGCGCAGAGAACCCGGAGTACGTCGTCATCCTCGCCGGCGATCACGTCTACAAGATGGACTACTCGGTGATGCTCGCCGAGCACGCCGAGCGCGGCGCGGACATGAGCGTCGGCTGCGTCGAGGTGCCCATCCGTGAAGCGTCGGGTTTCGGCGTCATGGACGTCGACGAGAACGACCGGATCACGCGCTTCCTCGAGAAGCCGCGCGATCCGCCGGGTCTGCCGCACCAGCCGCACCTCAGCCTCGCGAGCATGGGCATCTACGTCTGTCGCGCGGACTTCCTCTACGACGTCCTCGATCTCGATGCGGCGGATCCCGATTCGACGCACGACTTCGGTCGCGACTTCTTGCCGAAGCTCGTCGACAAGGTCGGCGTCTACGCGCACCGGCTCGGCGCGAGCTGCATCCGGCGCGAGGGCGCCGCGCCGTACTGGCGCGACGTGGGCACGCTCGACGCGTACTGGGAGGCGAACATCGACCTCACCCGCGTCACGCCGGACCTCGATCTCTACGATCCCGACTGGCGAATCTTCACCGAGCGACTCCAGCTCGCCCCGGCGAAGTTCGTGTTCGACGACGCCACCCGGCGCGGCATGTCCGTCGACAGCGTCGTCGCCGACGGGTGCATCGTCTCCGGCGCCACCGTCCGGCGCTCGCTCCTCTCGTTCGGCGTCCGGGTGAACTCGTACTCCGTCGTCGAAGAGACGGTGGTCTTGCCCGAGGTGCAAATCGGACGAAAAGCGCACGTGCGCCGTGCCATCATCGACCGCGGCGTGATCATCCCCGAGGGCATGGTCATCGGCGAAGATCCCGAGAACGACGCCAAGCGCTTCCATCGAACGCCGCAGGGCATCACCCTCGTCACGCGCGAGATGATCGACCGCCTGACGTAGCTCGTCGAAGAACGAACTTTGCCTAGGCTGCGCGCTCTCCACGTCGTCTCGGAGCTCTACCCAATCGTCAAGACGGGCGGCCTCGCCGACGTCGCGGCGGGGCTCACCATCGCTCTACGCTCGCTCGGTATCGACGCGCGCGCGATCATGCCGGGTTACCCGGCAGTGCTCGCGGCCATCGCGAGTGCAGAGGAGCTGGTGCGTGATCCGGGTCTGTTCGGCGGCGGGCCGGCGCGCATCCTCGACGCGCGTCTGAAAGACGGCTCGCCGCTCTACGTGCTCGACTGTCCCGGGCTCTATCACCGCCCGGGCGGCCCTTACGCGGACGTACTCGGCGTCGACTACGTGGACAACCCGCGACGGTTCGCGGCGCTCGGCTGGGCCGCGGCGCGCCTCGCGACGTCGGATCATCCGGACCTGCGCGCCGACATACTGCACGCGCACGACTGGCAATCGGGCCTGGCCGTCGCGTACGTGAAGCTCGCGGGTCGGCCGAGCCCGCGCTGCGTCGCGACCATCCACAGCATCGACTATCCCGGCGCGTTCGCTCGCACCGCGTTTCCGGAGCTATCGCTCCCCGAGCAGGCCTACTCGGTCCACGGCGTCGAGTTCTACGGACGTATCTCGTTCCTCAAGGCGGCGCTCTACTACGCCGACCGCATCACGACCGTGAGCCCCACCTACGCCCGCGAGATCCAGCAGGACGGTCGCGGGGGCGGCTTCGAGGGCCTGCTCCGCACGCGCAGCGCGGATCTCACCGGCATCCTCAACGGCGTCGACTACGCCGAGTGGAGCCCGGAGACCGACCGGCATTTGCCGCGTCACTATTTCGCCCACGATTTCCGGGGCAAGCGCGCCGCGAAACTCGCCCTCAGAAAGCGACTCGGGCTCGCCGACACGCCGCGCACACCGCTCTTCGGTGTCGTGAGCCGCCTCGTCTGGCAGAAGGGCATCGACTGGGTCGTCGAGCTCATACCGTGGCTCGTCGAGAACGGCGCGCAGCTCGCGGTGCTCGGTTCCGGCGATCCGCGGCTGATGACTGCCATCGCCGACGCGGCCACGCGCTATCCCGAGCAGATCGGCGCGATGGTCGGTTACGACGAGGCGCTGTCGCACCTGGTGCAGGCGGGCAGCGACTCCATCCTCGTTCCGTCGCGCGCCGAGCCCTGCGGGCTCACGCAGATGTACGCGCTCCGTTACGGAAGTCCGCCGGTCGTACGACGGACCGGCGGCCTCGCCGACTCCGTCGTGGACGCCGACGAGCGCGCGCTACGCGACGGTTTCGCGACCGGTTTCTCCTTCGACGAGCCCTCCGCCGAGGGCCTCCGCGGCGCACTCGCGCGTGCGCTCGACGTCTACCGCAACGCAAACGCCTGGAAGCGCCTCCAGCGCACCGGCATGAGCGCGGACTTCGGCTGGGCGCGCTCTGCCGAGCTCTACGCAAGCCTCTACGAGTCGTTACTGCGTAGCCCAGCACCGTGACCGGCGCCGCGATGTTGCCGCGATGCGCACCGTGACCAACGCCGCGATGTCGCCGCGTTCGTCACTTCGTTAGTGGGGTTCTGCGGAAAAGTTTGCGATGTACCCGCGAAGTACACCGCAAACTTTTCCGTGGGAGGGCGCACACGCGCGCGGAGGCGCGCGCGG
>DATAZL010000127.1:0-19367 GCA_036272055.1 Polyangiaceae bacterium
AGTTCGCCGAAGGCGAAGCTGCGGGGGGCCAAGGCCCCCCGCGAGCAGAGCGAGCCCGCGAAGCGGCGGGGGGAGCAGTTCGCCGAAGGCGAAGCTGCGGGGGGCCAAGGCCCCCCACAACCAATCCCACGCCGTCAATCCCGTCACCCCGTCAGTGACAAAACTCTCGCGAGCGAAGCGAGCCCGCGAAGCGGCGGGGGCCAAGGGCCCCCCACAGGCGCCACTCAGCCCCTCGTGATCGTGAGTTTCTTGATCTTGGGGGCGTTTACGGCTCGGTCTCCGGCGGTTTCGCTGCCGGCTATGGCTTCGACGACGCTGTCTGGCGTGCACTTGCCGAAGATGGTGTAGCCGCCGTCGAGATGGCTCGCCTTGCCGTCCATGATGAAGAACTGCGAGCCGTTGGTGTTCGGGCCTCGGTTCGCCATGCAGATGAGGCCGATCTCGTCGTGATGCGCGCCGTCCCACACCTCGTCCGGGATGACGTAGCCGGGATCTCCGGAGCCGTTGCCCTTCGGATCTCCGCCCTGGATCATGAATCCCTTGATGATCCGGTGAAACGGCGTCCCGTCGTAGAGCGGCTTCTTCACCCACTCGCCCGCGGGCGTCTTCCACGGGCGCACGCCGCGCGCGAGCCCGACGAAGTTCGCGACCGTGATCGGCGCCTTGTCCGGCCAGAGCTCGCACTTCAGCGTGCCCTTGTCGGTGACCATCGTCGCGGTGAGCTTGCCCTTTCCGGCAAGCCCGGCGGTCGCATCCGCCATCGTGAAGACGCCCTTCGCTGGATCGCCTTCGCTCACCGGAACCGTCGCGACCGGCTTCATGCCGGGCGGGGCCGACGCTGACGGCGCGGCGCTCGTCGCCGCGGAGCCCATTGCCTCCGCGGATGCGGACGCGCTCGCGGTTGCCGTCGCGGTGGCCGTCGTCTCCGGACTCGACGCCGTTGCCGTCGCGGCTGCGGTGGTCTCGGGCGTCGGGCTCGTCGGCGTCGGCTCTGGCGGCGCGGATTTGCACGACAGTGCGGTCAGAGCGAGGACAACGGAGCTCGTGCGGAGCGCGACGGAGAACTGCATGGGGCGCACAATCAACTCGCCCCACGGCCGATCGTCAAGACTCGATGCGGACCCGCTGCCCGGGGCGGATTCCATGGGCGCGCGTCCAGCCGGCGTTCAGCTCGAGGACGTGTGTCACAGGGCAGGGGACGCCGCGCGGCGACTCGTCCATGGGCGGCACCTGCTCGAGGATGCCGGCGATCGTTCCGTCGGCCGAGATGAACAGCATGTCGAGCGGGATGCACGTGTTGCGCATCCAGAACGAGCGCTGGGCCGCGTCGCTCCAGTCGAAGATCATGCCCTGGTCCTCCGGCATCTTCGTTCGGAACATGAGGCCGCGTTCACGTGACGTGTCGTCCGCAGCGACCTCGACCGCCACGCGTGGCTCACCGGGCGCGCCGACGAACGACACCCATTCGTGCGGAAGATTCATCGGTTCGGACGGATCGACGGGGCAGCGCTCCGAAGGCGTCACCTTCGGCGGCGCCTCCGTGGCGAGTGGGACCTGACAGCCCACGGGCTCCGCTTTTTCCGCGAGGGGAGCAGGGGCGGCGGTCACCGCCGGCGGTGCCGCGGCCGTCGCGATGCTGCTGCGATCCGGCTCGTGATGCTCGCAACCTGCGCCTGCCACGAGCGCAGTGGCGAGCAAAAACATCCGACCGATTTGCCAGGAGTATGGCGTCACGCGCCGGCCGTCTTAGCGTGGCTCGCGCCCGCGTCAAAGCTCGAATCCTGGCGGCTCGGTCGCACGCGCGCCCGTCGCCTGTTGCGGAGGGCCATGGCGCGCTACGCTCCCGGCGTGAGGCACCTCTGGCCCCTCGCTCTCGGCGCAACGGCGCTCGTGTGGCCGATGGCGTGCGGCGGCACCGTGCAGGACGGCACCGCGGTCACCGGTGGCGGTCAGGGAGCGGCCGCGTCGGGTGCGCAAGCCGGCGCGTCGTTCGCGGACGCCGGCGTGACCGGAGCGGGCGGCGCCTTCTCGTCGTCCGATGCGGGCCTGTCCGACGTTCGCTACGTCGATCCCGGTTGCCCGCCCGCGGCGAAGATCCAGGGCCCACGCGCGTGTGATCCCTTCGCGACCGACGTGGGCTCCGAGTGCGCGCACGGCGATCGATGCGTGCCCTACGTCCAGTACGCCGATCAGTGCAAGACGGAGGAGATCGGTACTCAGTGTCAGCCTTCGGGAACGGGCCGCCAGGGAGACGACTGCGCCGTCGACGACTGCGCGGGCGGTTTCGTGTGCGTCACGGCCGGCACCGGCTTTCAATGTGCCGCGCTCTGCCAGCTCACGAAGGCCGGCGACACGTGCACGTCGGGTCTCATCTGCACGCCGCTCGACGTCGACGGCTTCTTCGTCTGTGGTTGAGCGCGCCGATGGCCGTCCGTGAAGCCGCTTCCGGGTCGCGTCGAGGGCTTCGCGTGGCGGTCGTCGTGGCGTGTCTCGTCCCCGCGGCGTGCGGCGCGCGCTCCGGCACGAAGCAACGAAACTTCGGCGATTCGCTGCCCGCCGACGGCGCCGTGGCCGAGTGCGTCGGGGATCTCGATTGCGGCGTCGTCGATCTCTGCGCGCCGGTGCACTGCGTCGCGGGCGCGTGCGTCGCGTCGCCCAAGGTCGTGTGTGACGATGCGAATCCGTGCACCGAGGACTCGTGTGTCCCCGCGAGCGGCCAGTGCGCGTTCCGTCCCATCACCCACGACGAGGACGGCGACGGCCATGCCGGCCCGATCCCCGGTTTCGTCCCCGGCTCGCCGGGCTCGTGCGGGGACGACTGCGACGACACGAGCCCGCTCGCGCACCCCGGCGCGACCGAGACGTGCGACGGCGTCGACAACGACTGCAACGGCGTCGTCGACGACGGTGCGCGCTACCAGCCGTCGGGAGCTGCACCGGTGCTGCTCTCGACCGGCGCGATGCAGGCCGGTCTCGGCGGGATCGCATTCGGAATGAAGGACTTCGCGGTGAGCTTCGCGTCGCAGGGAACGGCGTGGGCGAACTCGTTCACGGCGTTCGATCCGACGGGCACGATCACCGTGCCGGCGGCCCCGGTCACTCACGTCAACACAGACACCTTCACCGGACCGCTCACCTGGACGGGCTCCGTCTTCGGCCTGGCATGGGAAGACCGGCGCGATCAGGACTTCGAGATCTACTTCAACCGGATCGACGTCACCGGTCAGAAGCTGTCGCCCGATCTGCGGGTCACCAATGCGCCGCGCTTTTCGCTCCGACCGGACATCGTCTGGGACGGGGCGGACTACGTCGTGGTCTGGTCCGATACCCGGGAGGGCGACGCGTCGGGTCTCATTCTCGGTCAGCGCATCGACTCCGACGGCAAGCTCATCGGGCAGAACATCCGTCTCACGCCGGAGGGCGCGGACGCGGACGGCCCGCGTCTCGCGCGTGGCCAGACCGAGCTCGGCCTCGTCTTCAACCGCGCCGGCGCGAACGGGAGAGAGCTCGCGTTCCGGACCGTGTCGCCCGATCTGGCGACGCTCGGCGCTCCGGTGCTGCTCGGCGCGGCCAACGCGGCGTCGAGCGCGATAGCGTGGAGCGGCGATCGCTACGTCGTCGTGTGGGACACGCTGACCTCGTCGCCAGGTGCGACGATCCGCGGGGCCGCCATCGCGCTGGACGGCACGGTGCTCGTTTCCGCGCGCGACGTCACCAGCGGAGCGGCGTTCTCGCGCTCGGAGGCGATGCTGCCGCTCGGGGATCGCCTTCTGCTCGTCTGGTCGGAAAAGACGAGCAGCTCGGTGCCCTACGCGATCCACTCGAAGATGATCGGCACCGATCTATCGGAGCTGACCGCGGCGCGCGTGGTCACGACGAGCCCGTCGGATTCATTGAACCCCGAGCTGTCGTTCGGCCCGACGGGCGTGGTCGGCGTGGCCTTCGAAGATCGCAGGACGGGCGCGTTCCAGGTCTACGCGACGCACCTCGATTGCGTCGCTGGCGTGACGCCGTAACGGTCCTTTCTTCACGAGTTTTGCGCGTCGACGGCGGTCGAAACGTTGCGGTAACGTCTTGCCCGCAGAGTGAGCGCCCCACGCCACTCGAAGCGTCGGATCGTGTAAGGAGATCTCCATGCCTCTGCCTTCAGACGAAAAGCTCGTGGCTCTCAGCAAGGACGTGCTCGCGGCGTTCGAGGCGCTCTTCGGGGCGCACCCCGGTTTTCGCCCGGCTCACGCCAAGGGCACTCTCCTCACGGGGACGTTCACGCCGTCGGTCGGTGCGTCGGAGCTCACGCGCGCGCCGCACGTCACGAGCGCGGCGACGCCGGTCGTCGTTCGGTTCTCGAACAGCACCGGCATCCCCGTCATCCCCGATGGCGATCCCAACGCCGACCCGCGCGGCTGCGCGATCCGTTTCATGCTCGGCGAGCACGTGCACACCGACATCGTGAGCCACTCGACGAACGCGTTTCCCGCGAAGAACGGCGAAGAATTCGTGGGACTCTTGCGCGCCATCGCGGCGAGCGCGTCGGCGACGTCGCATCCGTCGCCCATCGAGTCGTTCCTCGGTTCGCACCCCGCGGCTCTCGCGTTCGTGCAGAAGCCCAAGCCGCCGCCGTCGAGCTTTGCGCGCGAGGAGTACTTCGGCTTGACGGCGATGCGCTTCACCAGCGCGAGCGGCGTCAGCCGCTACGGGCGCTATCGCATCGTCCCCGAGGCGGGCATCGAGCACCTCGACGCCGCGGCGGTCGCGACACGCGGCCCCGATTATCTCTTCGAGGAGATTGCCGAGCGGATCGCCCGCGGTCCCATCTCGTACAAGATACTCGTCCAGGTCGCGAACGACGGCGACGTGGTCGACGACGTCACCGTGCACTGGCCCGACGATCGCCCGGTGGTCGAGCTCGGCAAGGTCACGCTGAGCGCCGCCTCGACCGACGACGCCGCGCGGCAGAAGACGCTCATCTTCGACCCCATCCCGCGGGTGGACGGCATCGAGCCCTCCGCCGATCCACTGCTCGAGCTCCGCGCAGCGGTCTACCTGCTCAGCGGCAGAAAGCGCCGCGAAGCTCCTTGAACGCGCCGGGAAACTCCTCGACGGGCGGTCATCCCCGGTAGCGCGTCCACGCCTCCGGCGGGGGTATGCTCGGGTCATGCTGGCGCGTTACCAGATTGTTCGCGGCAAGCGACCACCAGGATTGCCACTTCCGGACGGAGTACGCCTCGATGTGCGAAAGCACACCGGGCGCGTGCTCAGTCCGGAGCCCGACGCCGTCGTCGCGTTCCTCGCCGACCCGTCGCCCGACGGGTTTCGCAGCTTTCGGGCCCGTTACGAAAAGCTTCTCGAGCGGCGCTTCCTCGAGCGGCGCACGGAGTTCGACGAGCTCGCGGCGTCGGCGTCGAAGACCGACGTGTACATCGGCTGTAGCTGCCCGACGAAGGCGAACCCCGACGTCCGCCACTGCCACACCTTCCTCGCCCTCCGGTTCATGAAGAAGCACTACCGGAAGTTGAAAGTTGTCTTGCCTCCCTGAGCACGCGGTCGTCGGCGGCACGGCTCAAAGAGGCGTGTCGCCGAGCGTCACGGGTCGACGACGGCGCGGACGCCGTCACGGATCGAACACGGCGCGGACGGCGAGAGTCACGGATCGAACTGCGTGGACGCCGTCACGGATCGAACACGGCTCGGACGCCGAGCGTCACCCACCCGTGGATCGCCTTGTCCGGGATCTCGCGCGCGCTCATGGAGGACGAGGTCGTGTATTCGCCGAGCGAGACATCGACGAAGGGCCCGACGGCAAATGCACGGCGCACCGCGAAGTCCACGCCACCCTGCAGTCGCAGGAATTCCCAGCCCCGGAGCGCGAAGGACGCCACGGCGTCGAGCTGCGTTCCCGCGACGTTTTCGCTGAACACCGTCGAGGTGGAGAGCCACTCGTAGCCGACGCCGAGTCCGACCCACGGATCGGCGCGCTCCCGTGGCAGGAACCGGTACTGCCCCTCGACGCCGAGGTGGAACGCGTCCGTCGAGCAGCTCACGCCGCTCGGGCACGTCGAGTCCGGCGTGATGCCGACGCCGTACGCGAAGTACGCGCCGACCACGACGCTGGGCGTGATGCGATAGCCGAGATCGAACCAGAGTGGGATCTGACCAGTGACCAGGTCATTCAGGACGAGCGTCTCCCCGTCGGCGGTTCCGATGTTGCCGAACGGGATCCCGTAGCCGAGCCGGAACGCCAGCTCGACGCCGCGCTCCTCGGACGCCCGCGCCGGAGCGCCGACGGACGACGCCGCCAGGGCTACCCCCAAAAATACTGCAGATCTCACCTGGATTCTCTCGACGCGGGCAGACGCCAGCGTCCCTCACTCCACTGGTTTCATAACACACGAGAGTGATACGCTCGGGGGCAATGAGGGCTCGAAGGTTCGTTCCTCGGATCGTGTTCACGGGGGCCATGGTCGGCGTCGTGCCGGCGTGTCACGGGTCGAATCCGCCGGAGGTCATCGTGCTCGCCGTGCAGGGATTCAACGGCGGAGCGGGCGGCACCGGCGGGACTGCGACGGCGGACGGTTCCGGGGGTGCGGGCGGCTCGAGCGCGGGCAGCGGTGGCACGAGCGGTTCGGCGGGCGTGAGCGCGGCGCCAACAGCGACGCCCACGCCGAGCGCGAGCGCGGTGGAGGTCGTGCCGAAGAAGCGACCACCGAACGAGCCACACGTGATCGTCCTTGCGGTGCAGGGGTTCAAGGGCAAGGGCCCTGCGGCCGGATACTGAGTTGCCGCGCGGGACCCGAACGAGTACGCCCGCGCGACGATGAGCACCGACGACTCTGACGAGCCCGAAGTCCGCCCCGAGCTCGCCGAGCTCCGTGAACGGCTCGCCGCGACCAGCGACGCCGGACGACCCGAGGCGGTGGCGAAGCGCCGCGCCACGGGTCAGCGCACCGCGCGCGAGAACGTCGCCGACCTCGTCGACGAGGGGTCCTTCATCGAGTACGGCGCGCTCGCGCTCGCCGCTCAGCGGCAGCGTCACTCCATCGAGCATCTCGTTCGCGTCAGCCCGGCCGACGGCGTCGTCTGCGGTATCGGCACCGTCAACGGCGCGCGCTTCGGCGAACGGCAGGGCCGTACGAAGGTGCTCGCTTACGACTACACCGTGTTCGCCGGGACGCAGGGCGGCGTCGGTCACAGGAAGCTCGACCGGATGTTCGCGCTCGCCCACGAGCAGCGCATCCCGATCGTGCTCTTCGCCGAGGGGGCCGGCGGTCGTCCGAACGACGTGGATCTTCCGACCGTCGCGGGGCTCGACACGCCGAGCTTCCTCGGCTTCGCCGTGCTCTCCGGGTTGATTCCGCGGGTGGCATCGCGTCCGGTCGCTGCTTTGCGGGCAACGCCGCGCTGCTCGGCTGCTCCGACGTCGTGATCGCGACCGACGACAGCACCATCGGCATGGCCGGACCCGCGATGATCGAGGGCGGCGGCCTCGGCGTCTTCAAGCCGGAGGAGGTCGGCCCCATCGCGATGCAGACGAAGAACGGCGTCGTCGACGTCCGCGTGAAGGACGAAGCCGAGGCCGTCGCCGTCGCCTCGAGACGATCGCCGACACCGGTAGCGTGCTCGAGCTTCGTCGTGACTTCGGCAAGAGCGTGATCACCGCGCTCGCGCGCCTCGAGGGCGAGCCGGTGGGGATCCTCGCCAACGACTGTTACCACCTCGCCGGCGCCGTCGACTCCGACGCCGCCGACAAGGCGACGCGGTTCATGCAGCTCTGCGACGCCTTCGGTCTTCCCATCGTGTCGCTCTGCGACACTCCGGGGTCCATGGTCGGGCCGAAGACGGAGGCCACCGCCGCCGTGCGCCACGTCTCCCGGATGTTCATTGCCGCGGCGAGTCTGTCGGTGCCCTACGTCACCGTCGTGGCCCGGTGGCGAGTTCGGAGGCATGAACCTCGAGGGCGCCGTGAAGCTCGCGATGAAGAAGGAGCTCGCCGCCATCGAGAACGAGACGGATCGCGAGCAGATGTTCCAGACCATGGTGGCCTTCGCGTACGAGCGCGGAAAGGCCATCAACATGGCGTCACTCCTCGAGCTCGACGCGGTTATCGATCCCGCCGAGACGAGGACCTGGCTCGTCCGCGGTCTCCGGTCGGTGCCGCCACGAAGTCGCGAGACGCGGCGTCGGTTCATCGACGCCTGGTGACGCGCCCGAGCGGCGCGCCGCTCAGACCGTCGTGAACGAGAACACGCGCCACGCACTCGGCGGCCCCGGTCGCACCGTCTCGATGGCAGCGCCGTTCGTGAAGTCCGTGACGACCCGTCGCCAGAACGCGACGGCGCCCGGGTTCCTGTCCAGTGCGCGCACGGTGAAGCTCCCCGGAAAACGACGGAAGAGCAGGTGCGCAGCGCGCGCTCCGACCGCGGCACGACGGTATTTCCGGAGCACGAAGAACTCCGCGACGTCGAGAACGTCGGGGTCGTCCGAGGCGGGAGAGCCCCGGGTGACGAGCGCGAAGCCCGCGATGCGTGCGCCCGCCGTGATCAGGAACGCGGATTTTCGTCCGGGGTCCGACCAGTACGCGGCAAGCTTCGGGTATCCGAACCTGCCATCCGGGCCGACCTCGATGCCGGGGAAGACGTCGCTCAGGTCGTGGATGTAGAGCTCGAGGAGATTCGAGAGCAGACCCGCTTCATCGTGCCCGATGGAGCGGAGCGTGACGTCGACGATTTCCTGCACGGTTGCCGCGCATCATAACGCGAAGACTCGCCCGGTGAGGACGATGGCGCTTCTCATCCGGCCGTTTCGGGTGGAGATTCGCGGGTAGCGTGGACGCGCCGACCGAACACGAGGCAACGACGGCTGAACCCGAGACGCTCTCGGTCGCCGTGCGGTGGACGGTGGGCGTCGTCTCGGCGGGGGCGCTCGCGGCGGTAGCGTGGATCCTCTCCCGCCGCCCGCTCACCGACTACGACCTGCCGTGGAATCTCGCGATGGGCCGGGTCGTAGTCGCGACGCGGTCGATACCCCGCGTCGACGATCTCGCCTTCACCCACGGTCCGCTCCGCTACGTCGAGGTGCTCGGCGATACGTTCTTCTACGGCGTCGAGCATACCTTTCACGAGCGCGGGCTCCAATGGGTCGGCGCGCTCGCGGCAGCAGGGACCGTCGCAGCCACGTTCGCGCGGATGCGGAAGAGCGGGCCCGTCGCGTACCTCGTGGCGGCGTGGCTCGCGGCCGCGACGGCGCAGTGGTTCACGGTGCGACCAGCGACGTTGTCGCTTCTGTTCCTGCCGCTGGGCCTGCTCGTCGTGGATCGGCACCGTGAGCGGCCCTCGGACTGGAAGCGGCTCTTGCCGCTGGTACCTCTCGCGTTCGTCTGGGCGAACGTCCATGGCATGGTCGCGCTGTTCGCCGCGCTCCTCGTCGCGTACGCGGTCGTCTCTCTCTTCGAATCACGACGGTCCGGCGCCGGCACGCGCCGGACGAGCATGGCCGTCGTTGCCTGCGCCCTTGCCGCGCTCTCTGCCGCGTCGGTGAACACCTTCGGCCCGGCGCTGCTCCTCGGCCCGCTGCGCGGCGACGAGGTGCTCGGCGGCATCACGGAGTGGGCGCGGCCGTCCTTGGGGTACTTCTTCGCCGACGTGCCCGTCGCGACGGCCTTCGTCGTCTTCGCGCTGCTCGCCGTGGGTCTCGGTCGCGAACCCGACGGCCGTCGTGCGCTCCCGCTCTTCGACGTGGTCGTCCTCGCCCTGGCCCTCGCCGGCTTCGTGAGCGTCGTCCGGCTGACGCCGCTCGCGGCGATCCTCGTCGCACCGCTCGCGGCGCGGCGTCTCGGCTCGTGGATCCCGGAGACGAACCTCGTCGGCGTCGCCGCGGCCGTCGCGCCGGCAGCCGCAGCGGCGTACGTCGCGTTGTTCATCCCCACGACGGAGCTCGCCGGCTTCGACCCGACGCGGTTCCCGGTGGCCGCGACGAACTTCGTCGAACGGATGCTGCCCGCCGGGCGCATGTACGACTTCATGCCGTTCGGCGGCTATCTCGCGTACCGGCTTCACCCCACGTATCGCGTCTTCAACGACGGCCGGAACACGCTCGCGCGGAGCGCCGACTTCGTGAAGCGGGCCGAGCGCGCCGGCACGGACGCCGCTGCGTTCGACGGCGTCGTGCGCAACTACGGTCTCGAGTGGGCGATGACGACGAGCAAGGATCGGGAGGTTCACGACGTGCCCCTCGCGCGCTCCGCGGAGTGGCAGATGGTCTTCCTGGACGACGTCGCTGCGGTGTACGTCCGTCGCGAAGGGCCGAACGCGAAGCTCGCGCGCTACGGGTACCGGGCGCTCCGGCACCTCGTCGAACCCGCCGGCTTGCTCCGGGAGTCGATGCACGACGGTCCGGTCGCGACGGCGCTCGGACACGACGGCGCGCTCGCGCTCCTGCAAGCGCCGGACAGCCCGCGGGCGTGCTTCATCGCGGCCGTCGGCGGCATCGCGGCGAAGGACGCAAGCCTGTTCGGCAAGGGCGTCGAGCAGCTCGCCAGGCTCTCGCCGTCACACCCCGCGCTGTCAGCGCTGGAGAACGCCTGGAGCGTCAGAAACGGCCGACCCTGACGTCGCCGTCGCGAGGGCGACGAGGACGAGCATCATGACGTCGGCGAACATGCGGAGCTCGTCGGCGTTGCCGACCACGAAGAGCAAGAGGATGACGCCGGGCGCGACGTCGAGACACGCGACGAGCAGCGGATGCGCCATCCGTGACCGGAACGCGAACGCCAGGGCGAGCGGTGCGAGCACGAGCCCCGCGAACCACGCCCCGCGCGGGAACGTGACCAGCGTCGAGAGGTTCGATGCGACGTGCAGCCCGTGGTCGCCCACGTCGTGGCGGAGCTGAAGCAAGCCGTCGCCGGGATTGTCGCGGTACGCGAGGGCGAGGGCCGCCTTGACGGCAACGAAGCCGGCGCCGCACGCCGCGAGCCAGGGGCCGTCACGCCGGAGAGCGCGCTCGCGGTACGCCACGAGCCCCCAGGCGACGAGGACGACGATCGTCGTCTCCCGGTTCAGCGTGCCGACGAGGAAGAGCGCCGCGAAGAGCCCGCGGCGCCCGGCTACCAGCGCGAGCACGCACGCGACCACGAAGAACAGCGACGCCACGTCGCTCGCGTTGTTGAAGGGCCGGAACGGCGGGAGCACCAGATACGCGAACGGCACCGCGAGGAGTCCGAGCACGACGCGGGGTGCGGCGAGCGGCGATCCGCGTGAGAGCACCCACGCGAGCCGGTCGACGCCTGCAAAGGCACCCACGAAGAAGAGCCACTCCGCCACGTCGAGGCAGAGCCGCGTCTCCGACAGCAAGGGCGGGAAGAGCGTCACCACGAAGTACACGAGCTTCGGGACGAGCAGCCGGTATTGAAACGGCGTCGACGCCTGTCCGAGCATCACGTCGAAGGGCGACGCGTGCGGCAGATACCCGGTGCGAGCGGCGCGCGCGCCCGTGAACACGAGTCCGACGAGCGCCACCGTCGCGGCCGTGGTCACGCGCGCGGCCGTCGTCGACAAGGGAGTCCGCACGTGCCGGTCCCCGCTACGTCGCGTCGCTCAGTGCGCGCTCTTGGCGAGCTCGACGACGTCCGGGTTACGCCCGGCGCTGTGCAGAAGCCGCGCGAGGACGGGCTTGCCGCGCGCGTCACCCGCCGCGACGAACGCGCGCGCGGCGATGAGATCGAAGAGGACCGGCGAGCCCTCCGGCGGCGGCTCGACGCGCGCGAGGGCGAGCTTCGCGCGCGCGGCCTTGCCGTCGACCACGTCGAGGGTCGCTTTCAGGAACTCCGTCATCGGCCCGAGCACGATGGGGTACTGCGCGAGCAGATCGCGCGCTCCCTGCACGTCCTTGTTCGCAACGAGGGTGTCGAAGCGCTCCACGAGCACGCGCGGCGTCACCCCGCCCGCGACCATCGCGTCCTCGGACGCCTTCACGGCTTCTTCTGGCTTGCCCTGGTAGCGGAGGACTCGCGCGAGCCGGAGGGCGTAGGTGGGAACGTTGGTGCGGTTCCCCCAGCGCGCGGTGATCTTCAGCGCGAGGTCCATGCGGCCGGTGTCGAGCGCAGCGTCGACCGCGACGAGATCGCCCCACGGTACGGCGGGAATCGCCATCGCCTCGATGGCCTTCGCATCGGGGTAACGGTGTCCGAGGGCGATGCCCGGGCCGGCGGCAAGAGCGCGCGCGGGACCGTCGGCGCTGCCCATCGCGGTGACTGCGCTCTCGAGCTCCGAGAGGTCTAGCGACTCGTATGCGGCGGCGGCGCGCACGACGGCGACCTCCGGACTCTTCGCGTCGAGCTCCTGGATCGCGTGCTTCGCCTCGTCGATGTGCGCGCCGAGGAGCGCGACGCGAGCGGCGAGCGAACGCGCGCGCGGGTACAGCGCGGAATAGGAGAGGGCGCGCAGCGTCGCCTGACGTGCCAGAGGTTCGTCCCCGAGCTCGATGGCGATGAGGCCGATGCCGGTGGCCATGGCCGGCGTCGCCGTCACGCGGAGCGCCTTGTCGAGCGCGGCGAGCGCGTCCGCGGCCCGATCCGCTCGAGCAGCGACGCGTGCCTCGACGACGTAAGGGATCGCGAGGAGCTGGGTCGGGAGCTTCGTGCGGTCGAGCTCGGCCACCTTCGCGGACTCGGGCAGGTCACCCGCGTCGGGATCCACGGCCCACACCATGCCGTTCAAGGCGCGGGCGACGGGGCCGTCCCCGAGGCGCGCGGCCACCTCCGCGACGAGGGGTTTGCCGGCGCCGACCCCGAGCTCGAGCGTGACGAGCTCGGCGTGGAAGACCCGCGCGACGAGCAGATCGGGATCGAGGGCGAATGCCTGCTGGTACTGACCGAGCGCACGCACGTCGCCCGCGCGTTCGAGCATTGCCGCGGCGGCGAGGTGATAGAACTGGTCGTTCTTCGCCTTGTCGTCCCACTTCGGCATGATGGCGGCTGCGCCGGCGAGGTCGCCCTCGGCGAGGAAGCTCGCGATCTTGCCGAATGCGACCTTGGCCTCGTCGATGTCGAGCGTCTTGCAGCGCGCCATCGCGCTCTCGATGCCGCGCGGCTCGCCGGGCAGCATGAGCGCGGAGAGAACCCGGTTCCGGAGCCAGAGAATCGCCGCCGCCTGGCTGCGCGAATCGAGCTCGAACACCTGGGAGAGCTTCGCGTCGGTCTTCGCGAGGTCGTCGATCTTGGCGGTCTCGAGGAGCTTGCCGACCTCGGCCTCGATCGTGCGCGCGGTCTGCATCTTCTCGGCGCGCACGCCGTGCACGTAACGGAAGGCGCCGACGCCGCCACCGAGCGCGAGGACCGTCGCGGCGATGAACAGCCAGCTCCCGCGTTGCTTCGCCCGCGGCGCGGCGACCCAGGCTGGCTGCGCACCGCCGCCGCGCTCGAAGACGCCGACGCGCGCGAGGTGATCGAGGATCGTCTCTGCGGGTGGAGACGGCGAGTCGTCCTGCCCGGACACCGACGGGCGCGCCGCCGGAGCGACGGGAGGCGCGGAGCGCGCCACGGGCATCGGCGGTCGCGACGAACCTGGCGTCGCCGGCGCTCGCGACTGTGACGGCATCACCGGAGCTCGTGACGGCGCCGGCATCGCTGGCATCGGCGGAGGGGGCGGGGACGGCATCCGCGGCGGCGGCGACGGGACGGGCTGCGGCGCGGGGAAGCGGTCGCGCGCGACGAGGGGCGGCGCCGGAGGGACGAAGGCCTGAGCGACGGCCGCCCGCGACGCCGGGGGACCGCCGAGCATCGCTTCGCGACCGCCACGGGCGCGGCTTGCGCCGGCGTTGAAACGGCCAGTCGGCGCGTCGTGGTCCGACGTCACGTCGGCGCGATAGGACGGCAGCGGCGGAGGCGGAGTCGAGACGAGCCGCGCAGGCGGCGAAGAGACGAGCTTCGCCGGAGGGGGCGGCACCGACGGCACGAGCTTCGGTGCCGGTCGCGCGGGACGCCGCCCTCGCGTCGAGAGCGACTCTGCTTGCTGCGCGGAGAGCGTGGGCGGCGGAATAGAGTTCCGCTTCGGGAGGGTGCGCTCGATCTCGTCGGCGACGGCGCGCATCCCGTTGCGCGACTGGAGCGCGACGTATACCGATGAGCGGTCGTGCCACATCCTGGTGTCGGCCTCGGCGGCGCCCATCTGGAGCGCGCGGGCGAGCACCTTCTCGGCGCGGGCGGCGTCGCCGCGACGCAGCAGCACCTCACCGAGATAGCGGTACGGCGCGGGGGCCGTCTGATCGAGCTTGCCGGCCGCCACGAGCGCGCTCTGCGCCTCTTGGAGGAGCGCCGCGTCGAGATACATCCGGCCGACGGCGAGCATCACGCTCGCGTCGTCCTTGTGCCACGCCTCGGCGGTCGAGCCGACCTCGCGGATCAGATCTTCCCGCGCGGAGGTCCCGAGATACGTGCAGAGAGCAAGTGTGGTCCCCGAATCCGGGTTCTCGCGCCACCTGGCGAGCAGCTCGTCGAGCGCGCCCATGAACCGTTGAGAATAGACCAGCGGACCCCTGAAGACACCCGACATTTCGGGTCGGTCCGTGCGATCCTCCTCCGGGTCGTCGCGAACGAATAGCCCAGAAGGTGCGACAACCTGGGCTCTTTTCGCACTGGTCGCTCGCAATCGTCGCCGAGCGCTTGCAGGCGGGCCACGGGCGATGCATTAGAGTCACGCGCGGCGCGACCTCGACCGCCCGCGCACCCTCAAAAATGTGCGGCGTCTTCGGCGTCTACGGCCATTCCGAGGCTGCGAACCTCACCTACCTCGGGCTTCACGCTCTCCAGCATCGCGGCCAGGAGAGCGCGGGCATCGTCACCAGTGACGGTGAAAGGCTCAGCGCCCACCGCGGCATGGGCCACGTCATCGACGTGTTCCCGCAGGAGCAGATCGACAAGCTCAAGGGAGCTCACTCGATCGGCCACGTGCGCTATTCGACGGCCGGCGGGTCGTACCTGAAGAACGCTCAGCCGATCGCGGTGGACTACTCGCGCGGCTCGATCGCCGTGGCGCACAACGGAAACCTGACGAACTCCGATTCGCTCCGCGAGAAGCTCGAGGCCCGCGGGTCGATCTTCCAGAGCAGCAGCGACACCGAGGTCATCGTGCACCTCGTCGCGATCAGCACGCAGCGCTCGATCGAGGATCGTGTGGCCGACGCCCTGAACCAGGTTCAAGGGGCCTACTCGCTCCTCTGTCTCACCGAGAAAGAGATGATCGCGGTGCGCGATCCGATGGGTATCCGCCCGCTCTGCATCGGTCAGATCCCGAACAGCGACGGCTATGTCGTCTCGAGCGAGCCGACGAGCTTCGATCTCATCGGCGCGAAGTACGTCCGGCAGATGGAGCCGGGGGAGATGGTCGTCTTCGACAAGAACGGCCTCCGCAGCACCCGACCCTTCGCCCCGACGCCGCGAAAGATGTGCATCTTCGAGTACGTCTACTTCGCGCGCCCCGACTCGGTGCTCGACGGCGTGAGCGTCTACGAAGCCAGGAAGAACCTCGGCCGGGCCCTGGCCGACGAGGCGCCGGTGGACGCCGACGTCGTCATTCCGGTTCCGGACTCCGGGCTCCCCGCGACGATCGGCTACTCGGAGCGTTCCAAGATCCCCTTCGAGATGGGCCTCGTCCGCAGCCACTACGTCGGGCGCACGTTCATCGAGCCGCAACAGAGCATCCGGCACTTCGGCGTCCGCCTGAAGCTGAACCCCGTCGGTGACGCCCTCAAGGGCAAGCGGGTGGTGGTGGTGGACGACAGCATCGTCCGCGGCACCACCAGCCGGAAGATCGTCAAGATGGTCCGGGACGCCGGCGCCAAAGAGATCCACATGCGGATCTCGAGTCCCCCCACGAAATGGCCCTGTTACTACGGGATCGACACCCCGACGCGCGGAGAGCTCATCGCCTCGAGCCACGACGTCGAGGAGATCAACCAGTACATCACGAGCGATTCGCTCGCGTACCTGTCGCTCGAAAAGATGATCGCCGCCGTCACGAAGCTCAGCCCGGGGGCCAAGCCGAACGGCAAGACGCCGTCGCTCCCTGTGCTGAACGCCGCGAGCGCGTCCGATAGTCCCTTTTGCCACGCCTGCTGGAGCGGCGAGTACCCGATCCCCTTCACCCAGCATCCGCGGGCCCGGCAGATGCGGCTCCTCGATCTGTGAGCATATAATACGGGATGCTCGGCAACCTTCCTCGTCGAGTCTCCATCTTCGAGGTTTCGCCCCGCGACGGGCTCCAGAACGAAGCGCACCCGGTCCCGCTCGAGGACAAGAAGGCGCTCGTCACGGCTCTCGTCGACGCGGGCATCAAGCGCATCGAGCTCACGAGCTTCGTCTCGCCGCGGTGGATCCCTCAGCTCGCCGACGCGGACGAGCTGGTCCGTTCGATGAAGGCTCCGCCCGGCGTGAGCTTCAGCGCGCTCTGTCCGAATACCAAGGGCCTCGAGCGCGCCGTCGAGGTGGGTCTTCACGAGGTCGCGGTGTTCCTCTCCGCGAGCGAGACGCACAACCTGAAGAACACGAACAAGTCCATCGAGCGCTCGCTCGAGGTGTTCGACGAGCTCGTGCCGCACGCGCTCGAGGCGAAGATGCGCGTGCGCGGGTACGTGTCGACGGTGTGGGGCTGTCCCTACGAGGGCGCCGTCGATCCGGCTCGCGCGCTCGACATCGGCAAGCACCTGCTCGGGCTCGGCTGCTACCAGGTGTCGCTCGGTGACACGATCGGCGTCGGTACGCCGCTCCAGACGCAGCGTATCTGCGAGCTCTTCCTGAAGCATTTCGAGCCCGCACAGCTCGCGCTGCATCTCCACGACACGCGCGGCACCGCGCTCGCGAACGCGCTGGCCGGCCTCGAGATGGGAATCACCGATTTCGACGCGTCGATCGCCGGCCTCGGCGGTTGCCCTTACGCGCCGGGCGCCGCCGGCAATCTCGCGACCGAGGACATCGCGTACATGCTCGCCGGCATGGGCATCGAGACGGGCATCGATCTGCCCGCGCTCCTCGAAGCCGGTCACGTCGCAGAGACGATCGTGGGGCGCAAGCTGCCCGGCAAGGTGCACCAGGCCGGGCTCCCCGGCATGCGCACGTCGGGCGAGAGTCCGCGCTCGGCGCGGCCAGCGTCGCTGCGTCCGCCGCGCTGACGCCTAGTTGGAGCTCGGCACCGGTTGCGACGTCCGATCGCAGCCGAGTGATACCGGGCAGGTGTCGCCGGAGTACGCCGAGCAGTCGTCCTTCGGCGCGCCCTCGCATTCTATCCACGAGCAGCCCGCCGCTCCTTGCGCCTTGCATGCGGTGTCACTCTTCTGCGACGGACAGACGCTGAGGCAGCCGTCCGACGTCCAGGTGCACACGTGCAGGGAAAGCGCGGAGCCGAGCGACGCCGTGAGCTGGTTGCACGACGGCTCGTCGTTCATGGCGTTGCAGGGCGAGCTGCACGAGGTGGCGGAGCCGCTGCACGTGTTCGGGTCACACGTCGAACCGGGCACGTCGCAGCCGTTCAGGCAGACGGCCTTCACGGTCTTGCAGCCGCGGACGCTCGTGCACTCCGTCGCGTCAAGGTCGGAGCACGTCCCCGTGAAGTCTCCCACGCAGCTGTAAGTCTGACTGCAGCCGGATGCGCCGAGTAAGCCCGAGAACCCGAGCGCCACGGCGAGCACGCCGAGAAAACGTAGACCGTTCATGTTTCGTCGTGCTCAGCCGCGCTGGCGCTGGCTCGGGTCGAGCCCCGCGCCTTTGCCTTCGAGCATGCTGCGAAGCTCGTCCTGATCGCTCGAACGGCCCATGGCCTCGTCGAGGGAGATGAGCTTTCGCGAATAGAGAGAGTAGAGCGATTGATTCATCGTCTGCATGCCGTGGCCCATCTGGCCGACCTGCATCTGCGTGTAGATCTGATGAACCTTGTCCTCGCGGATGAGGTTTCTGACGGCGGGGTTGGGGATCAAGATTTCCATGGAGAGGGCGCGGCCGGGGCCGCCGGCCCGCGGGATGAGCAGCTGGCTGATGACGCCCTCGAGCACGAACGAGAGCTGCGCGCGGATCTGGGACTGCTGGTGCGGCGGGAACACGTCGATGATCCGGTTGATGCTCTGGATCGCCGAGTTGGTGTGGAGCGTCGCGAAGACGAGATGGCCGGTCTCGGCGATCGTCAGCGCCGCCTCGATCGTCTCGAGGTCGCGCATCTCGCCGACGAGCACCACGTCGGGGTCCTGCCGGAGCACGTACTTGAGGGCGACCTTGAAGGCGCCGGTGTCGCTCCCCACCTCGCGCTGATTGACGATGCAGCGCTTGTGCGGGTGAAGATACTCGATCGGATCTTCCACCGTCATGATGTGCTGGCGCGTCTCGGTGTTGATCTTGTCGATGATCGACGCGAGCGTCGTGCTCTTGCCGGAACCAGTGGGGCCGGTGACGAGCACGAGGCCGCGCGGGCGCGACGCGAGCGCCGAGACCGAGGGCGGCAAACCGAGCTCGTCGAAGCTCAGGATCTTGAACGGGATGGAGCGGAACGCGCCGGAGACGGCGCCGCGCTGCATGAAGATGTTCGCGCGGAACCGGGAGAGGTTCTTCACGCCGAAGGAGAGATCGAGCTCCTTGCTCTTCTCGAAGATGATCTTCTGCTCTTCGGTGAGGACGGAGTAGCAGAGTTGCTTCGTCTCGACCGGCGACAGGGGCGGCAGCTTCAGCGGCACGATCGCGCCGTCGATCCTGAGGAGCGGCGGCGAGCCGGTCGTGATGTGCATGTCGCTCGCGCCCTTCTCGATCATGGCGCGGAGCAACTGGTGCAGGTTTACCTTGAGGCCCTCTTGTTCCATTTTGTTTCCGGGGACGTTCAGTCCGCCATCGTGACGCGCATGATTTCCGCGGTCGTCGTGACGCCCTCGATGACCTTCCTGATACCGCTAGCGCGGAGGGTGCTCATGCCGCCGCGGATCGCCGCGGCCTTGAGCTCCGCGGCGGACGCGCCCTGGAGCACCATCTCCTTCAGGTTGTCGTCGAAGCGCATCACCTCGTAGAGCGCGACGCGGCCCTTGTAGCCGGAGCCGTTGCACGTGCTGCAGCCCGTGCCCTTGTAGATGGTCGACTCGAGCTGGGCGTCGTCGAAGCCGACCTCTTTCAGCGTCTCCTTCTCGACCTCGAGGGGCTGCTTGCAGTCGACGCAGATCTTCCTCGCGAGGCGCTGGGCGAGCACCAGGTTCACGCTCGCGGTGATGAGGAACGGCTCGACACCCATGTTGAGGAGACGCGAGATCGTTGCGGGCGCGTCGTTCGTGTGGAGCGTCGAGAGCACCAAGTGGCCTGTGAGCGCGGCTTTGACGGCGATTTCGGCCGTTTCGAAGTCGCGGATCTCGCC
>DATAZL010000128.1:0-4713 GCA_036272055.1 Polyangiaceae bacterium
GGTGGACCAGTCACCCATTGGGCGCACGCCGCGCTCGGTGCCGGCGACGTTCCTCGGCATCTTCGACGAGCTCCGGCGCGTCTTCGCGGCGCTGCCCGAAGCCAAGACCCGCGGTTTCATGCCGGCGCGCTTCTCGTTCAACACGCCCTCGATGAAGAGCGCCAAGGCCGGCAAGATGGGCGGCGGTCGCTGCCCGGCGTGCGAGGGCCAGGGGATCATCGTGGCCGAGATGCCGTTCCTGCCCGACGTCATCGCGCCCTGCGAGGCCTGCGGCGGGTCACGCTTCGAGCCGTCGACGCTCGAGATCCGCTTCGCCGGGCTCTCCATCGGCGACGTCCTGCACCTCCCTGCGGCCGACGCGGCCAAGGTCTTCGCCAACCACCGGAGGATCCACCGCCCTCTGGCGACACTGGCCGACCTGGGCGTCGGCTACGTGCAGATCGGCCAGGGGTCCAACACGCTCTCCGGCGGCGAGGCCCAGCGGCTGAAGCTCGCCGCCGAGCTCACCGCGGGCTCCGCCCACGAGCCGACGGTGTACGTGCTCGACGAGCCGACCACCGGGCTGCACCTCTCCGACGTGCGGCGTCTGCTCGGGGTGCTCGAGCTCCTCGTCGCCCGCGGCGACACCCTCGTCGTCATCGAGCACCACCCCGACGTCATCGCCAGCGCCGACTGGGTCGTCGAGCTCGGTCCGGAAGCGGGCGACGAGGGCGGGAGGATCGTGTTCGAGGGTGAGCCGCGCAAGCTCGCGCGTGCGCGCACGGCGACGGGCAAGGTGCTGGCTTCGGAAGCCACGACGCCGGCGGAATAAAGCGGGAACCCGGCTCTGCGACGCCTTCGCGTCCTAGTCTGTCGTAGCCGCATCACCGATGACGCCGAAGCACGCGTCGTCGATGCAAGTGCCGTTATGGCAGCATGGCTCAGGCGCGACAGGGCAGCCGCACGATTGCGGCGGTATCGCCCCTGAGCCAAGCGGTGTTTTGGAGACGTCAGCCCAGTATTGCGCTGCGCCTTTGGTACTGATCGTCGCCAACCTGCAAAGACACATTGACGAGCAATAGTTACCCCCCTGAATCGGCAGTCCACCCTGTCCGAGATAGGGTGCGACTCCCGGAACAAATTCAATGCAGTCGGAGTCGGTGGAACAAGAATGGTCGTAGTTGGACGGATCGATGAAGCATGCCGCGTCCGCACCGATGGGGGATCCACCTTCCGCATCAGCCATCGAACCGGCATCCAAACGATTGTCACCAGCGTCCACGCCAGCGACTGAACCTGGATTTCGCTCCACCCTGGATGAGAGCGGGATTTGGACGGGCGAGCCCGACAGGGGGCGTCGTAGTGTCGCGGAGCGGGGTGAACGGCGAGTTCGAGGCACACTGCCCCCTTTCCCCCGCAGCCATCGACGTGGGAATGGTTCATGTCAACATGGGTCGCGGGGCCAATCGAAGTTGCCATCGGCCGCCGGCGCGCAAGAGTCGAGCAGGGACTTGGACGCAGACGCGGCGGATCCACGACACGCGCCAGTGTCGGATGGCGGGCGGCTGCTGTTGTACCCAGCGTCGGAGCAAGTTGAAAGCGAGGAGCTTGAGCAGGAACGCCGCCTCGTTGGCGTCGAAGGCTTCGGTGGAGACTTTGCCGATGGCGAGTGCGCCCTTGAGCTCTGCGATGATGGGCTCGATACCTGCGCGCCCGTCGTAGCGTCGTGCGAGGTCGTCGGCGTCGTGTGCATGGTCGTTGGTGACGTAGAAGTGCGTCGAGTAGTCCATGTCCTCCCAGAGGCCCGTTTGATGGCCACTCCGTCGTTCGCGTGACCGGACGGCGAAGACGCGCCAATCGGGCGCCCAGTCCTCGCGCAAGAAGTCGACCTCGGCAACCTGGCATACCGGCTGTCCCAGCGCGTCGCGATCGACGGTCGTCCAATGCTCGGTCGCCCAGACGGCGCCGACGAGGTTGGGAGTCCACTTGAGTTTGACGAGAAACCAGGCGCCCTTGCGATCGATGGCGTGCAGCAGCGGCGCGCAGTCGCCGCCCGCGTCGATGCGGACGGTGACGAGCGTGCGCGGTCCGACCGCCGCGCGGGCGCGATCGAGCCACTGCTCGACGTCCTCCACATCGCGTTCGCCCAAGGACGTATCGCCCGGACGCAATCGCGCGCCGAGCACGGTGCCGGTCTGCGCGATGTGTGCCAGGATCGGATGGTAGCTGGGTCGCCCGTGGTAGCGCGGGTTGGGACCGGGACGGGCCCCCTCTTGCTCGCCGAAGAGCGGCATCACGGTCGTGTCGATGTCGATAAAGATCTCCTCGTGGCGCCGGCCCTTCAAGAGGCCCGTGCCGTGTTGAGATATCAACTCTTCCAGGTCTTCGAGAGCTTGTGGGTCGAAGCGACGAAGGTCGTCGTAGAGCACGTCGATGCTCGGAACGGTGCCTCCGGCCAAGTGAACGAACAGTGGGTCGGCCGCGAGCATCTCGACATCGAGCACGCGTTGCGCTCCGGCCACCCACGCGTCCAGTAGCAACTGCATCTGAGCGGCCATGGGGTAGACGACGCCGCGGCCGGTCTTGAGTCGACCGAAGTGACGTCGAAGCTCGCGGTGCAGTCCGTGCTCGCGCGTGAACGCATTGAACGACACCAGCCCGCCCACCGAAGACAGGTGCGCGTCGGCCGCGCCGCTTCGCAATCTCCCCACGTCCGCACGGCGAACCCGGCGCCCCTGCTTCTGCCACTGCCAACCCTGCGCGGGCTTGCCTCCGACGCTCCGCCGTCGCACCTTCTGGGGGCTCGGCGCTTCTGTTGTTCTTGTCATCGCAAACAGAACAACGGGCGCGCCGAGCCTGAAATTCCCGCCCCTACGGCGATCGCCTCAGCGGGCGAAGACCTCAGCTCTCACGAGATGGAGCGAAATCCAGGTTTAGTCCCGCAGAGAATACGATCATGAGAGGTGCTCGCTGTCGGAGAGATCGCCATCGCGCTCGGCCCGTCGCTTCTGCACCGAGCGCGGCCCATGCTCAGACTCTACTTTCGCCGTTACGCGGCCTTATCGAGACGCCGTCGTTCGGCGCGGCGTGAGGCGGAGGAGAGTTCTTGTAAGTTGTTGGAAACACGACGCGGATCAAGAACCTCGGCGCCATCGAGCGCCCGGCGTGCGGCGCGAAGGACGTCGTTGAAGCAGAGACCGTGCTTGTGCGAATACCAGGGTCGAATGGGCGGGGCGGCGATGGTGGTGTGGTGGATGCCTTCGGCAAACCAGACGACGAGGCTCGAGTAGAGCAGTCCCACGAGGGGAGCGACCCTCAGGACTGCGGCCTCCTTGCGAGCCCGGGAGTCGGCGAAGCCGAGCAGCTGCTTGGCTTCGCGGAAGAAGACTTCGATGCCCCACCGTGCGGCGTACGATTCGAGGATCACCGACGGCTCGAGGGTCGAGTCGAACGAGAAGAAGACGCGATAGGGCATCGAGCCGGAGTCGGTGGCGACGACGACGATGCGGAGCAGACGCGTGCCGGTGGCTCGATACCACTGCGCGCAGAAGGTCTTGAAGCGGACGGTGGTTTTTCGTCCGTAGAGCATGGCTTGGGTGGTCTTCCACGGCGTCCGGCCGTCGCTGGCGATCTGCTCGGGCTTGCGCAGCAGCCGGCCTCGTTTGCGAGGACGACCGCCGCGTGCCGACCGCGTCGGATTGGGCGGAAGCTCGGTCAGCACGGCGTCGGGGCGCATGGCGCCGAAGAGCACGACCTGCTCGGGCAGGTCGCGCGTGACGGTGTCGTTGCAGTACGCGGAGTCGGCCGCCAGCTCGATGCGAAGGTCGGCGGTCCACGAGCTGAGCACGTCGAGCATGTCGCGAGCGAGGGCGGTCTTCTTGCGATGAGGTACGCCGCGGCGCTCGCAGTCCTTCTGGGTGCGATAGAGGCGGAAGAGCACAGGCAGCGCCCAGGTGCGGCTCGAGAACGGCACGCGCACGAGCACCGCGAGCGTCACCCAGCAGTGACCGAAGGCGAAGACCTTCTGCTTCTTGGTCGAGCGCACAGCGTCGAGATGACTGCCGATGCCGAAGACGTGCGGTCCCTTCTTGGGCGCGAGCGTGTCGTCGAGCACGATGCGCACGACTCCGACGTCGCCAAGGCTGTTGCGAATGCGCCCGAAGATCCAGCGGCCGAGCAGGTCCGGGCTCCATGTCCCGCGCGAGAAGAACCGGTGGAACCCTTCGTGGTGACGCCTGGCGGCAACGTCGGTCATCACGAGCGCCTCGGTTACCGCGTGGGTTCCTTCGGTCAGCAGCCAGCCCGACGCGATGACGAGGAAGTTGGCGAAGCCGGGCGCGGTCAGGCCTCGGCGAAAGGTCTCTTCCCAAAGGGCGCGCAAGCTGCGAAGAGCAGAGGACGGCATGTCCCACTACGTGCCGGGAGGATCGGATGGCAAGTCTCGGAACGCGAAACAAGCCCGCCATCGTCCGCGTGCAGTCCGAAGAACGCGCGCAGCGGGTGCTCGAATTCTGCAACGACAACGACATCGTCGTGGTCGTCGGTCTGGAGCCGGACAAGCCCGAGGACCTCTCGGACATCGAGCGGGCCATCGCCGCTCGCGAGCCAGCTCGTGCCGCCCTGAAGATCGGCCGCAACGACCCGTGCCCCTGCGGTAGCGGCAAGAAATTCAAGAAGTGCTGCGTCGATCAGCCTCCGTCACTGCCGACGTAAACGGCGAAAGTCGAGTCAGAG
>DATAZL010000129.1:0-301862 GCA_036272055.1 Polyangiaceae bacterium
AGGGGGGCCTTGGCCCCCCGCAGCTTCGCCTTCGGCGAACTGCTCCCCCCGCCGCTTCGCGGGCTCGCTGCGCTCGCGGGCGAACTGCTCCCCCCGCCGCTTCGCGGGCTCGCTGCGCTCGCGGGCGAACTGCTCCCCCCGTTTAATCACGGGGGCCTTGCCCCCGCGGCTCGCTGTCGCGACCGCTCCCCCGCCGCCTTCGCGGGCTCGCTGCGCTCGCGGGCGAACTGCTCCCCCCGCCGCTTCGCGGGCTCGCTGCGCTCGCGTAGTTCCGCATCTTTGATGCCTCGGGGACGCCGTGGTGTTGATGCGGAACTGTTGAGCAGCAGGCGTCGCGAGCGCGCCGGCCCGGGAGCTTGCGCGTGGGACGGTACCGGGGGCGGACAATCGCCTATGCTGGACGCGCCATGCGACCGAAGGTGCTCCTCGCGATCGTCGCCACGGTGTGGGTCGTCCTGTTCGGCGCCTGGTTCGTCGCGACACCGTATCTCTCGGTGTGGAGCCTCGAGCGCGCCGCGGCCGCCGGGGACGTCTCGAAGATCTCCGATCACGTCGACTTCGAGGCGCTCAGGGAGAGCATCCAGGCCAACGCCGCTCAGCGCATCCAGGGCGTCAAGGCCGCGCTCCCCGACAATCCCCTGGCCCAGCTCGGCGCGAGCCTCGCGACGGCGTTCTCGCAGACCGTCGTCGACGCTGCCGTCACGCCGGAGACCGTCGCGCAGATGCTTCACGGCGCGGCGCCCGGCGCGTCCGGCGGGAGCGGGCCGATGAGCGACTTCGATCTGTCGATGGGCTACTCGGCGTTCAGCCGCTTCGTCGTCGAGGCGAAGCGTCAGGGTTCGACCGATGCGCCCATCCAGCTCATCTTCACGCGGAGCGGCCTCGCCACGTGGCGGCTCACGAGCCTGCGCGATCCGACGCTGGCGAAGTAGACGGCGTCAGGGCGCACTGCCGCGCTGATAGCGGATCAGCGCCGCGACGTAGGGACGGTCGTCCACGTACTCGAAGCCGGCGATCCACGTGTACCAGTCGGCGCCGGTCGTGCCGGGGTAGTCGAAAGAGACGGGCGTGACGGCGGCGTACTCCGCGGGCCACCCGCCGTTCGCGCCGGCGCCGAGCACGACCTTGCCGCACTTCTCCGACGCGCCCTTGACGGTGATCGCCACCGGCGAGGTGAACACGCCGTCGACGCCGTCCCACGCGAAATGGACGGGCTGACTCGCGACGTCACCGCGTACCGAGAGGCCGCGCAGCGGCGAGACGACGTCCCTCAAGCCAGCGGGATCGGTGCTCTCAACGACGCGCATGAGCTTGCGGATCGCCGCGGTCAGGTTCGGATCGTTGCAGCCGCCGCCCGGCATCACCTCGGTGAGAAAGAGGCGGTTCACCCAGCCGGTTCCGCCCTCGAACACGACCTCCGCCCACGGCGTGTCGCCGCGGACGAGCGAGCGCCCTGTCGTGCGCACCCCCTTCACGGTCGGTCCGAAGCTGTAGACCTTCTTGCTGCTCGCGTCGGGTTCCGCGCGGACGTTCAGCACGTCGTCGGACTTCACGCCGTACACGGCGTAGGTCCCCGCCTTGAACCCCGGCGCAGACACCGGCTCGGTGATCGCCGCCGGCGCGGAGGTGACCTGTGTCGGGGCCACGCCACTTGCGTCGCTCTTGCCGCAGCCCGCGACGCACGCGAAGGAAACTGCACCCACCAGAGCCCGGAGCCCGCGAAGAGCCCCGCCCCGCCGTCGAGTCCACATGGTGAGGCCAGCGTCTCACGGCGGTACCCCCGGGCCGTTGTACGATCTTGTCCAAATCTCGGGTTTCACGGACCCAGCAGCCCGCTTCAAGACCCCACTTCAGGGGCCCACCCGGACCGCGGTATGCTCCGTCCAGAGATGACACGGGAGGGCTATCTTCTGTCGAGCGACGGCGCCGAGGCGAAGAACCGGATGGAGGCGCTCTCGACGCTCTTCGATCCGGGGACCTTCCGTATCCTCGAGACCACGGGCATCGGTCCGGGGTGGGCCTGCTGGGAGGTCGGCGCGGGCGGTCCCACCGTCGCGCGCTGGCTGTCGGAACGCGTCGCGCCGACTGGGCGCGTGCTCGCCACCGACCTCGACGTGGTGTGGGCACAGGAGGCGCGTGCCGACCGCGTCGAGGTGCGCGTCCACGACGTTTCCCGCGACGAGATCCCGACGGAGGCGTTCGACCTGGTGCACGCGCGCCTGGTGCTCGTACACGTGGTGGAGCGGGAGAAGGCGCTCGCCGCGATGGTGCGTTCGGTGCGCCCAGGTGGCTTCCTCGTCGTCGAGGACGCGGACCCGGCGCTCGCACCGGAGGCGTGCATCGAGACCTTCGGCGCCGAGCAGGAGCTCGCGAACAAGATCAGGAACGGATTCAGGTTCCTCATGGCCGAGCGCGGGGTCGATCTCGCGTACGGAAGGAGGCTCCCGCGGCTCCTTCGCGAGGCCGGCCTGACCGATGTCTCGGCCGAGGCTCATTTTCCGATCGGCAACACGGCTTGTCGGATCCTCGAAGAGACCACGGTCCGTCAGGTTCGCGACAAGCTCATGGCCGCCGGGCTCGCGAGCAAGGACGAGATCAAGCAGCACCTCGCCAACGTCGCCGCCGGCCGGCTCGATCTCGTGACCGCACCGATGATCTCCGTCCTGGGGCGGAAGCCGCTCAGGCCGAGCTGACGCGACGTACCGGCGCCGGGCTCAGCCGCTCGCGCACGGAAGATGGACCACGACGCTGGTCCCGGCGCCGACCTCGCTCTCGACCCTGACGGACCCGCCTGCTCGCTCCACGATGGCGCGGATGAGCGAGAGCCCGAGGCCGGCTCCCGCGCCCGCCGCTCGCGTCGTGAAGAAGGGCTCGAACGCGTTCCGCCGGATCTCTTCGCTCATGCCGGTGCCGGTGTCCGTCAGCTTCCATCGAACGTACCGGAGCGCCGCTTCGCGGTCGTTCGTCGGCTCGATCTCCACCGTCGACGTCTCGACGCGGAAGGTCCCGCCGGCGGGCATCGCTTGCTGCGCGTTGCGAAGCGCGTTCAGCGCCACCTGCTCTATCTGCGCGGGATGCAACCGGACGTCGGGATCGGTGGCCGTGATGGAATACACGAGCGCGACGTCGGTGCCGAGCGCCGAGCGGAGCACGGGCTCGAGCCGCTGAAGGACGACGTTCAGGCTGACGATCGGCGGCTCTGCCGGATCGGCGCGGGAAAAAGAGGCGAGCTGCGCCGTCGCGACCGCGCAGCGGTTGCCCATCTCCCGGAGTCTGAGGAGCGGATCGAACGCGACGTGACGCGGGTTCAACGCCCCGAGGGCGAGGTCGGCATATTCGAGAATGCTGACGAGCAGGTGATTCAGATCGTGCGCGACGTTGCCCGTCTGACGGCCGATGGCCTGCAGGCGATCGGCCTGGACGTTCCGGCGCAAGATCTCGTTGTACGCGGTGACGTCGGACATCGCGACGCGCCAGCGTCCGTCGTCCTCGAGCGAACGGAGGCCCTCCATCCGGACCTCGCGGTGCCGTCCCTGCACGGACTTCACCCGGAACTCGGCCGTCAGACGCGCGGGCGAACGCTGGATGGCGCGCCGGTAGCGCTCGAACCCGATCGCCTCTTCGGGAAGGACGTGGCTCGCGAGGAGGCTGCCGACGACGCTCGCGACGGGCTTGCCGAGCGCCTCGGCGGCGGCGTGATTGGCGAGCTCGATCCGGCCGCCGCTCCCGACGACGAGATAGCCCACCGGCGCGTTGTCGAAGAGCTCCCGGTAGCGAAGCTCCGACGAGGCGAGGTCGAGCTGCGCGTCCCGGAGCGCCTCGTTCTGCATCTCGAGCTCCGCCTGATGAACGGAGAGCTCGTAGAGAAGCGCGTCCCGCGACTGCCCGTCGTCCGGCGCGCGCTCGGCCAGACGGAGTGTTTGCTCGGCTGCGGCCCGCAGCGAGTCTTCGGTGGTCCACTTCAAGCGATGCCCTCCCTCGAGATTCTCGCGCCGTCGGAGTCGGCCGATTCGATGAGCAGGAGCGCGAGCAAGGGCTCACCGTCCCGCGTCGGTAGGCGATGCGCGTTGATCCGGACCCGTCGGTCACGCTCGCGCGGTAGCTTCAACGTGAGGTTGATCTGCTTCATCGCCTCGTTGTCGTTGAAGAGCGCGTGCAGGGCGTCGGTGAGGGGAGGGACGTTCCAGCGCCCGCTGGCCAGATTCGTCAGCGACTCTCCGATGACGAGCTTGGACGACATGCCGAACTGATCGTAGAAGGCGCCGTTCGCCGAGATGACACGGAGCTTCTGGTTCAGCACGAGGAGCGAGCTCCGCATCGATTCGACGATGCCTTCGGCGTAGACGCGCGCTTGCTGTGCCTCTTCTTCGGCGCGCTTCACGCGGTCGATGTCTACGAACGTGATGACCAGGCCGTCGATGAGGTTGTCGTGGCGCCGGTAGGGCATGACGCGCATGAGCCGCCACGCGCCATCCTTGGTCTGGATCTCCCGCTCGCGGAAGGCGAGCGTCTGCAGTACCTCGGTCGCCTCGTCCACCAGGTTGTCGTAGCGCAAATTAGCGGCGAGGTCCGCGATGGGCCGGCCGATGTCGCCCTCGATGAGACTGAACACCTTCTTGGCCTGGGTGGTAAACCGCTTGATCGCGAGCTTCTCGTCGAGAAACACGGTGGCAATGTCCGTGCTGTTGAGCAGGTTCTGCATGTCGTCGTTCGCCTGAGAAAGCGCGTGGTTACGCTCCTCGAGCTCGGAGTTCACGGTCTGGAGCTCCTCGTTCAACGACTGCATCTCTTCGCGTGACGTCTCGAGCTCCTCGTTCGCGCTCTGGAGCTCCTCATTCGTGGACTGGAGCTCCTCGTTCGTGCTCTTCAGCTCCTCGTTCGACGTCTCGAGCTCCTCGATCGTCCCCTGGAGATTCTCCTTGGTCCGCTGGAGCTCCTGCTCGAGGTTCGTCACCCGCTCGTCGAGCACGCCCGGCGTCTTTGCCGTCCTGCGCGACGGCTGCTTCGGCTCGTCGGGGACGATCTCGAAGGACGCCATGAACGCGCCCTTCAGCGCCTCGGGCTCCCGCAGTTTTCGCACGGTGAGGCGAACCGCCGAGAAACCGCCGTTCGTCTTCACCTGCAGGTTCCGGCGCACCACCGGGTCGTCGGTTCCTGCTGCTTGCCTCACGGCGGCGGGCAGCTCGAGGCGGAGCCCCTCTCGCGCCATGTTGAAGACGTTGTTGCTCGGCTCGCCCGGCGCGGGTTCCAGGAACGGCCCGGTGCGACCGTGAAGATAGATGAGCTCACCGCGCTCGCTCATGAGCACGCTCGGCGGCACGAAGCTCCCGATGAGCACGCGCTCGGCGACGTGCACCATCCCGGGGTTCATACGATGAGCTGCCCTGGTCGGGAGGATCGCCATGCCGGGAACGGCAGGTTGCGGAAGCCTGGCGTGCGCTGCCGGAACCGTTCGCTTCCCGCCGTCGCGGTGCAAAAAAACCTTCCACTTCTTGTCGACGACCTCGAACAGGTCGTCGAACCCGGAGACGCTCTCCGACGTTCCGAGGAGCAATAACCCGCCGTCCCGGATCGAGTAATTGAAGAGCCAGAGGATCCGCTTCTGGAGCTCCGACTCGAGGTAGATGAGCAGGTTTCTACAGGTGAGAAGGTCGAGCTTGGTGAACGGCGGATCCTTCACCAGGTTCTGAGACGCGAAGATGAGAGACTCCCGGATCTCCTTCGTGACGCGGTAACCGTGGTCGTCCTTGATGAAGAACCGCTCCAGCCGCTCTGCGCTGACGTCCGCGGCGATGCCCTCCGGGTATCTCCCGGCGCGCGCGGTCTCGACGGCCTGACCGTCGAGATCGGTCGCGAAGATCTGCACCGTGAGGCGCCTGCCCTGCGCGATGAGGATCTCCTTGATGAGGATCGCCAGCGAATACGCCTCCTCGCCGGTCGCGCAGCCGGCCACCCAGGCGCGTAGCGGAGCGTCGTCCTCCTTTTCCTTGATGACCTTGTCGAGCTCCACCCGAAGTGCTTCGAACGCCTCGGGGTCGCGAAAGAAGCTCGTGACGCTGATCAGGAGATCGCGGAAGAGCGCGTCCACCTCGTGCGGCGCGCGCTGGATGAACTTGGTGTACTCCGCGAGCGAGGCGAGGCTGTGGACGGTCATCCGGCGCTCGATGCGACGGCGGACCGTGGACTTCTTGTACTCGCTGAAGTCGTGTCCGGTGCGCGTCCTGAGGGTCGCGAGCACGCGGAACATTCCGGTAACGTCGGGCTCGGGTTCCTCGCGCTCGACGTCGGGCGAGCCGAGACGGCTCTTGTCGCGCGCATAGCGAAGGAGCTGCGCGGGCATGTCGCCGGGGGGCAACACGTAGTCGACCATCAGAGTGCCGATGGCGCTCGATGGCATGCCGACGTACCGCGCGGAGCTCGGCTCCTGCGCCATCACCATGCCGAAGTTTTCCTTGATCGCCGTGACGCCGAGCGTGCCGTCCGAACCGCTCCCGGAGAGGATGATACCGATCGCGTTGTCCCCGTCGTTCGCGGCGAGCGAACGGAAGAAATGATCGACGGGAGGGTTCTTGGCGGCGGCCTCCGTCGCCTCCACCATCAGCGTCTCGTCGTGGATCGACAGGCAGCCGCCCGGCGGGCAGACGTACACCTGATTCGGCCGGAGCTTCATCCGGTTTCCGGCGGTCGTGACCACGATGCTCGCCTTCTTGGCGAGGATCTCGGCGAGCAGGCTCGTCCTGCCCGGCGCTTGATGCGTGACGACGACGTAGGCCATGCCCGATGCGGGCTCGACGTTCGCGAAGAACTGCTCGAGCGCCTCGAGACCCCCGGCCGAGGCGCCGATCCCCACGACGGGAAAGCGCGCCGGGTCGAGCCCCGTGCGTTTTGGGGGGGGAGCCTTCTTCGGCGCACGCGTCGGCGGAACGGCGCGCGCGCCGCTCACGGCCGCTCGCGGTCGCGGCTTCTTCGGCGGGCTCGCCGGCGCGGGGGATTGCCTGGCGGTCTTCTTGATCTGGCGCTTCGGGACCCGGGGCATGGCCGATGAGCACCGGTCGCCTGGACCGGTGCCACTAGCCCGAAGCTACCTCAGCAACGGCGGCTTCGAATGCTTTTTATCGAGCTCAATCGGCGCACACATGCACGGTCACCTCGGTAGTGCCCCCTATCCAGATGTCGACGAGCCAGCCGCCCTGCATGTTGAAGACGATGGGGGAGGCGTCGTAGGTGCCGGGAGCGACCTCGTTCACGTCGATGTGGGCCGGGCAACCGTGGGCGAACTGGGCGTGGAGCATCGTGCAGTCCACCGTCACCTTGGTGCCGGTCGTCACGGGGGCGCCCATCGCGTCCGCAACGTCCAGCGTCCACTCGTTCAGGTCGCCGATGTGTGTCGTCCGGGAGGCGGAATCGATGACGACCGACATCGCGTTCGAGCTGTAGGCGGGGGCGCCGAAGGTAAGCGTCGCTCCCGAGCAGAGCGTCTCCGTCACGGTATCGGCGTCGACGGATTCGGACGCGACCGCAGTGCGCAGGACCCGGACGTCGTTCGAGCAGCCCTGCAGGAAAAAGACCGAGACGCAGGCTGCGACCTTCCACGCCCGAGTCATGAACATTGAGAGCCGCAGCGACGTGGGGACGGCTCGAATCCTGCTCGAAAATCGACCGATGAGCCTCCCCGACCGCTTCATGGTACTCACCCCTAGTTATGCTCTTTTCCGTGCTCCGGGGAAGGCACCCCTCCACGGAGACGAAGCCTCGGGTTCCCGAGCGAGCGCTTCGCCTCCCCGCGGAGGCACCGGACGAACAGCTCGTCACGCGTGCCCGCGAGGGGGACGAGCGCGCGGCGAGTGAGCTCTACCGGCGCCACGTCGGTTACGTCTTCGGCCTGTCGGCGCGCATGCTCGGCCACCGCGCCGAAGCCGAGGACATCGCTCAAGAAGTCTTCGCCATCGCGCTCGAGCGTCTCCGCACCCTGAACGACGCCTCCGCGTTCCGGCCGTGGGTCGCCCAGATAGCGGTGAACCTCGTGCGGAAGCGCATCCGTCGAAGGCAACTGAGCCGGCTTCTCGGTATCGACGACTCCGCGCCGGACACGACCCTCGAGCAGCTATCCGAGTCGACGGCGAGCGGCGAGACGCGTGCCGAGCTGGCGCTGCTCGACGGCGCGCTCGCCAAGCTTCCGACCGAGCACCGGCTCGCGTGGATGCTGCGCTACGTCGAGGGGGAAGAGCTCGTTGCCGTCGCACGGATCTGCCGCTGCTCGCTCGCCACCGCGAAGCGTCGCATCGCGCGCGCCGCCGAGAGCGTTGCGGCTCACATCGGCGTCTACGAGCTCGTGGACGAGTCGGAGGCCGAGTGACGGCCCCGCTGCGCTTCCCGATCCGTCGCGAGGCTCCTGCGCCGCTCGACGACGTGTCCGTGCAGCGGCTCTGGCGCGGGGTCGTCGCGCGGCGTCTCGCGCGGCGTTACACGCCGGGCCGCGGCGCGTTCCTCTGGCTAGCCATCGGCGCGCTCGCGGGCACGCTTCTCACCGTCGGGGTCGTCCTGCCGCTGCGTAATCGCGCACGCGTCGAAACGCAGTCGATGGGCCCCCTGATGCTCTCCGACGGCAAGCCGCTCGGAGTAACGGTCGCGACGACCGGCGAGAGCACGACGGCGCACCTCGCCGACGACTCGAACATCGTGCTCGAGCCCGGCACCCGTCTCGAACCGCTCGAGAACAACGGGCACGCGCTGTCGCTGCTCGTCGTGATGGGCCACGCGACGTTCGACGTTCACCCGGGTGGTCCGCGGCGCTGGTCGTTCGAGTGTGGGCTTGCGACCGTCGAGGTGGTCGGTACGAAGCTTTCCATCGATCGCAGCCCCGACGCGCTCGTCGTCGCGGTGGAGCACGGCGTGGTGCTCGTCCGGGGCGATCGCGTGCCCGACCGCGTGCGGCGTCTGCGCGCCGGGGAACGCATCGAGATCCACGCCGGCGACGCCGTCACCCACGCCGCGCCTGCCGACGCGCCCGCGGCGCCGAGCGCGTCCGGCACGGTGAGCGAGCACGTGCCCGTCGTGAGCGCACATCACGACGCCTGGCGCGATCTGTCGACCCGGGGCGACTACGCCGGCGCGTACCGTGCACTCGGGCCGAGCGGCGTGGGCGCGGCGAGCAGCGCGTCGCAGCACGTCGACGACCTGATGGCGCTCTCCGACGTCGCGCGCCTCTCCGGGCACTCCGGGGATGCCGTGGTTCCGCTCGGTCGCGTCGTACGCGAGTTCCCGGCTGATCCACGAGCGTCGCTCGCGGCGTTCACCCTCGGGAAGATCCATCTCGCAGAGCCGGGCAGCGGAGGCCTCGCCGCGCGCGACTTCTCCGACGCGATCCGGCTCGGTCTCCCGTCGAGCCTCACCGAGGACGCCTACGCGAACCAGGTGGACGCCCTGCGGCGAGCTGGTGACGACGCGCGCGCCCGCGCGGCAGCGACGGACTACGTGGCGCGCTTCCCGGCGAGCCCGCGAGCCGTTGCGCTCGCCGCCTGGGCCAGCGCTCGGTGAGACGCGCCGCAAGGGCACTTCTCGCCGTGGCGCTCGCCGTGGCGGGGACGGACGCGAGGGCGCAGGCTGCAGGCGGTACAGAGCCGTCGCTTCACGTGCTCACATCGGACTGCGACGTGCATCCCGTGGACTGGGAGGCGTTCGTCGCTGCGCTCCGGGTGGAGCTCGGCGCCGAAGGGTATCGCGTCGATCAGAACTCCGGATCGCCGGCGCCGATCGTGCTCTCCATCGAGGCCGCGCCGTGCGAGGCGAACGTCTCCAACGTCGAGATCGTCGTCAACGGCCCTCCGTCGGGGCGCTTCACCCGCACGATCTCGCTCGGGGACGTCGCGCCGGCGCTCCGCGCGCGCACCGCCGCGATCGCGAGCGCGGAGCTCGTGCTGTTCTCGCGGAAGCCGGCGCTTGCCGGCCGCACCGAGACGTTGATCACGGCGCAGTCGCCTCTGCCGGCGCCGGCACCGCCCCCACCGGCGCCGCCTCCGCCGGTGGTCATCGTGCTACCGCCTCCGCCGGCGCGGCCCGATCCGTCGTACGACGCCTACCTCGCTCAATCGCGCCATCCGCGTCCCTCGGTGCTCAGGCTCGTCGGCGTCGCGGGTGAGTTCACACATTACTCGGGACCGGCGAGCTCGCTCTTCGGTGGGCGAGTGATGTCCGAATGGCGCTTGCCGTGGAACGAGTTTGCGGTGCGCGTCGACCTCGCGGGTGCAACCGGCGGCTTCGACACCGAGCTCGGTCACGTGACGCTGTGGACCGCCGCCGCGATGGCCGGCGGAGAGTGGATCCTCACCGGTACGAACCTCGCCGCCGCGGTCGGGCCGATGATGGAAGTGGGCTACACGCGCGTCATCGGCCGGGCGTCGGCGAACGCCGACCAGGGCGCGGGCGGGGGTTCGACCTTCGCTGCCGTGCTCCTCGCGTCTCTCCGTTTTCGCGTCGCGGGCGACCTCTGGGCGGCACTCGAGCTCGACGGCGGTGGCGAGCTCTCCGGGATCCGTGCCCTCATCGACAATCAGTCGGCCGGGAGCACGGCAGGGGCGCTCCTCGCGGCGCGTCTCGGCGCCGCCTACAGTTTCTGAGGGGGCCCTTAGGCCCCCGCAGCTTCGCCTTCGGCGAACTGCTCCCCCCGCCGCCTTCGGCGTGCTCGCTTCGCTCGCGTGCTCGCGTGCTCGCGAGCGCTCCCCCCGCCGCCTTCGGCGTGCTCGCTTCGCTCGCGTGCTCGCGTGCTCGCGACCGCTCCCCCGCCGCCTTCGGCGTGCTCGCTTGTGTTCGCGGGGGCCTTGCCCCCGCGGCTCGCTTACGCGACCGCTCCCCCGCCACCTTCGGCGTGCTCGCTTGGCTCGCGTAGTTCCGGAACTCTTTTACCCCTCGGGGACGACGGTGGGCGTCGATGCGGAACTACTGACGGGTCATCCGGCGCGGCTTTTCTGCCCTCCAGGGCGTTGGTCGTGAAAATTGCGACACTATTCGGGGGGCTTGCGGAGCCGGTAGAACGACGATGTGAACGTCAATCTGCTCATCGACGCCATCGTGCGGCAGACCACCGTGCTGGTGGCCCAGATCGCCACCGCGGCCGGGGCCCGGGCACAGCTCGCGCACACCGCGAACCAGGTCTTCCTCGACCTGGTGCACGAGCTGAAGGACCAGGGACTCGGCAACAAGGTGATCGCCGAGATGTTCGGCCTCAACCTGCGCACCTATCACAACAAGATAGCGCGCCTCGCGGAGAGCAGCACCGAGCGCGGTAGGTCGCTCTGGGAGGCGCTCCTCGCCTACGTGGAAGAGCGTGGCTCGGCGACACGCTCCGACGTGCTCAATCGTTTTCGCGGTGACGAGGAGGCGATCGTCCGTGGTGCTCAAAGATCTCGTGGACGGCGGGATGCTCTTCCGCGCCGGCCGCGGAGATCTGACCACCTACCGTGTCGTTACGGCCGCCGACGCGCCTCGTGCCGACGGCCTCGCCGATCAGCGCGTCGGTAACTTCGTGTGGGTCGCGATCCATCGCTATGGTCCGATCACGCGCGCGTCGCTCGCCGAGCTCGTGCCCGCGGGGGACGACGCACTCGACGCAGCGCTCGTTCGGCTCGCGCGCGACGGCCGCGTCACGAGCGAGGAGCGCGACGGCAAGGTGCTCTACGAGAGCGCGGAGTGCGTGATCCCGCTCGGTGATTCCGCGGGCTGGGAAGCGTCGGTGTTCGACCACTACCAGGCGATGGTGACCGCGATCTGCACGAAGCTACGGCTCGGCAAGACGCACGCGGTCGCCGGTGAATGGGTCGGCGGCAGCACCTACGGCTTCGACGTGTGGGAAGGACATCCGCATCACGCGGAGGTCGTCGGCTTTCTACAGGCGACGCGCGAGCGCGCAGTGTCGCTTCGCAAACGCGTCGAAGCATTCAACGTGAGCCATTCCGCACCGGATGGGTCCACTCAGCATGTGATTGCGTACGTCGGTCAAACAGTGATTGGCCTCGAAGACGAAGGAGACGACGAATGAAGTTCGGTAATACGGGGACGCTGGTGGGGTTACTCGCGCTGGTGCTCGGAGCCGCGGGAGCGTGCAACGGCAACACCCAGACGCGCGGCGGGAGCGAGACGAACTGGCTCGACATGTGCGACAAGGACGCCGATTGCAAGGTCGGAAGTTGCGTGTGCGGCGTGTGCACCGCGAAGTGCACCGATGCGAGCGGCTGCCCGACGGGCAGCGGGCTCGACACGTGCGCCGTGAACGGCTCGAGCGCCATCGCAAAGCTGTGCAGCGGCGAGACGTCGGTGCCCTCAGGCGTCTGCCTGAAGAGCTGCGGCGACACGAAGTGCGCAAGCGGCTCCACCTGCGAGGACGGTGCGTGCGTGCCGACAGCAAGGACGCTGGACGCAGGGAGCGCCGGCGCGACGGGCAACGGCGGCGCGACGGGCAACGGCGCGACGGGCAACGGCGCGACGGGCAACGGTGGCACCGTGACGATGGATGCCGGAACGCCGACTTACTCGACGTCGGTGTTCACAGACATCATCCGTTTCGACACTGTCGAGGGAGCGCTCGCCGGCATGTGTCTGCCGCGCCGGCTCCCGGCGACCGCCACGCAGCAGCCGACGTGCTCCGTGGTCACCCTCGGCACCACGTGCTCGTGCGACGGCGCGGGTGAGCGAGCGGCCACGGCGGCGGAGCTGTCGGCGGCCGTCGACCTTCAACGCAATCAAGGCGAGTGCGACGTTGCCGGCAGGCCGGCGTGCAGCGACCTCTGCGGGTGTGAGCTTCTCCCGGAGACCGGAGACGCGCTCACGACGTGTCTCGACAGCGTGGCGACGGACGGGAGCACTCCTGGCTGGTGCTACGTCGATCCGTCGCAGGGAGTCGGCTCGCCGGACATCGTCGCGCGTTGTTCGTCAACGGAGATGCAAGTACTCCGCCTCGTCGGTCCGGCGCCCACGGGAACGGCCTTCATCGAGTGCGCGCTGACGACCACCGTCACGCCTCCGCCGAACGTGATGCCCGGCAACCTCGGCGACCCATGTATCATCGGCGACGAGTACAACCCGAACTTCTCTGGGTTCAGCGCCACCGAGGTCAACGTCGAATCGCAGAGCCCGAGCTGCACCACCGGCGTCTGTCTCGCCGCAAACTTCCAGGGCCGCGTGACTTGTCCGTATGGGCAGGCGGCCGCTGAGCCGGTGGACGTCACTACCGGTCCACTCGCCGATCCGAACACCCCGGCGCAGGACCGCTGCTATATGCCGGGCGCGAGCCAGACAGCGGGGAACGCCATTGCGGTACCGGTAGCTCCGCAACTCCTGAACCGTTCACCCGAGAATGCTGTCTACTGCTCGTGTCGTTGCGACGGTCCAGCCGGTGAGGGCCCGTTCTGCGCTTGCCCGAGCGGCTTCGAGTGTACGCCGCTCATCGAAGCTTTCGCTTCTTCGAGCGGAGGCGCGCAGGTCGCGGGCTCCTATTGCCTCAAGGCCGGAACCCACGTCACGGATCCGACCGCGGCCGAGAACGGACCCGTCTGCAACCGCGACGTCGAGCCTCTCCATTGTCCCGCGGAGCCACCGTCGCCCGACGGCGGCTGAACGTCAGCGGAGCTACCGCGTCACGTCGGGCTACCATCTACCGCCAGAGATGGTCCGGCGTGACGCGAATGGTCGAGTGAACGACGCGCAATGACAGCGGAAAGCGACGGAAGTAGAGCGGCATGTCCTTTACGGCCACCGCGCCTTTGGCGGTAATGTCGCTGACTTCGTGAGCAAACCACGCACCCTGGCACCTCGACCGCGAGACACGACGCGCCCGCATGACGGCGCGACGCCCGACACCCACGAGGACAGCTCGCGGGAGCGCATTCACCAGAGCGCCCTCCGTCTCTTCAGTCGCTACGGCTACGACGGCGTGAGCCTGCAGATGATCGCCGACGATGTCGGCCTGCACAAGAGCAGCTTGTTCCACCACTACACCGGCAAGCTCGAGCTGATGAGCGACGCGGTGCAGGACGTCATCTCGCGTCTGCTCTCCCTGCTGCAGCCCTTCCTCGCGCAGCACGAGGAGCCATCGCTCGAGACGCTCTACGACGCGATGATGCACGTCGTCGATCATTTCTCCGAGCAGCCCGACGACGCGCGCTTGCTCGTCACGATCATGACCGCGCCGAAGGGCAGCGAGGTCGCGCGCCTCGCCTCGGACGCGCGTACGGCAAGCTTCTACGTCCAGCTCTCGCAATGGCTCGAGAGCGCGCGGGCGCGCGGGATCATCCGGAGGACGAGCATCCGGCAGACGATTCCGAACCTCGTCGGCATCATCCTCTTCTATCCCGCGGTGGCGAACGAGCTCAGCGAGGTGGTCGGCCCCTCGGCGTTCTCTCCGCGAGCCCGGGAGATCCGCAAGGACGAGGTGGTTCGTCTCCTGAAGGCGCTGTTCGTGCCCTGATTCGCGCCCGCGTTGCGGCCCGCCCGTCGCGGCCTTCCCATCCGCAGCAGCTTCGACAGAATGAGCGCGTGAACCCCGGGCGCGCGAGTCGCACGTGGCGCGGTTGCGCCGCGGCCACGCTCGCGCTGTTCGCGACGACGGCGCGCGCGGCACCTGCGCCGGAAAACGTCGCGACGCTCCTCGCCGTGTTCGACCGGAACGGCTCGGGCGATCGCGACGGCCGCATCGAATGGACGGATCTCGACGCCGAGGCCCTCGCCGCACGCTTCGCTACGGCGGGCACGGCCGAGCCGGAGCGAACCGCGCTCGTCGCGCTGTCGCGCGCGCTCGGCGCGCGCTGTCCCGTCGAGGCCGGCTCATTCACGGCGAGCGATGTCCGGTGCGTCTTCCGTGCCGTCGCCGCGACGGGTCTCGTCGAGACGGAGCGGCTCGGCGACCAGATCGGCGCGGTGCGCACCGACAGCCTGCGCGGCATCCACGACGGCGCCGATCCGCCCGCGAGCGAGCCATGGCTCTTCGCACATCTCGTCCTGAACGGCATGAACGTCCCGACCGGAACGCGGGTGCAATCCGGGTTCGAGCGCGGGTTCCCGATCGAGCCCGACGAGGTCGCGGGCTGGTTTCCGAGCTACCTGCACCTCGGGAACGAGGTGATCGCGAACCTCTCGCGGAGCCCGTCGTTCGTCGACGCGGGCCCTCCGGACGCGCGGGTGTCGATCCGCGGCAGGACGTCGTCGACCCTGCACGAAGCCGTGTCGTCGCCGGCAGAGCTCGACGCGGAAGGATTTCGTTCTCCGGGAATGCTCTTCCTGTACGGCGAGCGACTCGATCCGTCCACGAGCCTGGTCGAAACCGGTGTCCGTCACATCGACGCTCGGATGAAGGCGGAGAACGCGCCGCCCGGCGGTTTCCTGCTCGTGACGTACGGCGCGAACGATCTGTTCACGTTCCGTCAGATCCTCATCGGCGCGCCCGAGGTCACTCCGGCTCGCTTCGAGGAAGATCTCGGGCGGCTCGATCGGCGGACCGCGTCGCTCGTCGCGCACGGCGTCCGTCGCATCTACGTCCTACCGCCGCCCGTCGACACCTTGTTCGCGAGTCACGTCCTGCCGAGGAATGCACACTTCGTGGACGGCACCACGGTGCCCGAGGGAAGTACTGCACTCGAGCAGTGGTGGCTCGCCGCCGCAGTGGGACGGCGGCTTCCGCGCCAGGACGTGCTCTTGCCGGCGGAGCTCGCCGCTCTGCGCGCGCGCCAGGACGAGCTGTCACGTCGCGCGGCGCGCGTGCTCTCGGCGGAGAGCAACTGGCTCGTCGTCGACACCCGTGACGTATTTCGCGCGCTCGTCGCGGACATCCTGGGGCAGGGGATCACCGTCGAGGGCGTGCCCGGCTACGGCGCGCTTCGCTTTCACGGCAGCGCCGCCGCGCTCAGCACCGACGGCGTGCATCCGAGCCCCTTCGGGTACCTGGTGTGGGCCGAGATCGTGCTCGAGGCGCTGCGCACGAAGGGGCTCGCGCTCCGTCATGCGACGCCGGTATCGCCGGCGACGGAGCGAACCGTGCTCGAGCAGCGGGATGCGGTCGTCGCGCGCGTCGCGGCGCAGGTCCGCGCGTCGCCGTCGTTCTTCCGGCCGTCGTTCTTCCCGTTCGAGCCGACCGAACGCGACGCGACGGACGCGCTCCTTCACGACGCCGACGCCTTCGACGGCACGGACCCTGCTGCGTGGAGCGCCGCGTATGCGCGGTCGTCGTTCGTCCTGCCGTTCGTCCCCGACGCGCTCTTGTCGGACGCGGCCACGGTGATCGACCCGACACTCGCGGGAACGACTCTGTTGCACCACGAGATCGTCGGCAGGCTCCGTCGCGTACTCGAGGGGACGCCCGCCGTCTGGACACCTGAGCGCCGCGCAGCGTACCGGCGTCTCCTCGTCGCGTTCGTCGAGAAGGGCCGGTTCGAGAAGCTGCAACACGCGCGGCTCGCTCGCTCGGCGCTTGCGACGGTGGGCATGCCGGACGACGACGTCGCGGGCGGCTTCGAGCGCGGGCACACGCCGGGCGTGTTCACCGGCGAGCGCGTGCTGACCCTCGGGCTCGAGGCTGTCGCCCGCGCCGACACTCGCGCGGCGCCGTCCGCGTTCTGGGGACGTGCCGTGATGGACGACGTGCCGTACCGAACGCCGCCGTCGTTCATGCCCCTCGGCGTGACCGACTTCCTGTCCATCGAGGGCCACGTCGGGCTCGCCGCGATGCGCTCCACGTCGAGTGACGCAAGCGTTCCCGCGGTGTACGTCGAGGCGTGGTACACGCCGCTCGCGTTCACGGCGTACTTCGACACCGCGCCCGACGTCGCGCTCACCGTCGAGCTTCCGTCATTTCGTCCGGTGTTCGGATTCGGCGGCGATTGCACGGCGTTCTCCAGCCGCTGCTCGTCGCTGCTCCGCTTCTCCGACGGGATCCGGCTATCGTTCTGGCCGCATCGCGATCCCGCGTTTCGAGCTGGTCCGTGGCCGGAGCCGTCGCTCTACGCCGGCCTCCGCGGCACGTACGCGATGAAGAGCGGCGCAGCCGTCTTCGGTGGCGGCTCGCTCGAAGGCTCAGCCGGCGTGTCCATCGGCTTCTGAAGACGGCTCATCGCAAGATGCAACCGCAGACCCACTTGCCGCCGCTGCACGCGCACGAGCAGAGCGAGCTCTCGGGCGGAGTGCAGGCGTAACCCGGATAGCCGTCGGGCTCCTTGCTGCAATCCGGGAGTGGCTGCGGACAGCACCGTGACTTGCCGGCGTTGAAGAGGTCCGTGCAGTCCAGAGGTGCTGAATCTCCCGCGGCGTCGGAGGGCGGCGGCGTGGGCAGCCGCCGCCCGCCGCGGCAGCCGCGAAGGCCAGGAGTGCGACGCGGCTCAGCCGCGTCGTCGGTTGAAGGCGCTCGGGTGTACGTCCCACGTCGAACGCCGCGCCGCAAAACGGGCACGCGGACTCGCTCCGCGAATGTGCCGGTTACACCCCGAACAGGCCGAAAATGCCATGTGCAAGCTCCTCCACCAGACTCCACCAGCCCCGGAAGCGACCCTACCATGACGGCCGGTGGGCGGCATTTCGGCATTGGTTGACGGTTCGAGCGACCGTGCGCAACTTGTCGGACGTGCTGACGTTCCGCTGTACGCATTGTTCCGCGTTCAACCGCGTCCCCGAGGGACGCGTCGCGAGTAATCCGGTGTGTGGCCGCTGCAAGAACGCCCTCGACACCACCGGCAAGCCGCAACCCGTCGACGACGCTGGGCTCGAGCAAGCCCTCGGCAGTTCACCGGTACCGGTGCTGGTCGACTTCTGGGCTCCCTGGTGTGGGCCGTGTCGCATGGCCGCGCCATTGCTCGAGAAGATCGCGCGCCAGCGCGCCGGTCACGTCGTGGTGCTCAAGCTCGACACCGAAGAGAACCCCGGCTCCGGGTCCCGTCACAGAGTCCAGAGCATCCCCGCCTTCGCGATGTTCCGCGACGGGGCGGAGGTCGCGCGACAGGTCGGGCTGCCGCCCGAATCGGCCCTCGCCGGATGGGTGGATCAGAACGCGCCGGCGGGTAACTGAAGAGCCAACCTGGACGTATATCAATACGGGATGCAAACCACGCTCATCGACACCGCTCATGACCTCGCGGAGCGCGCGCACCGCGGGCAGATGCGCAAGTCGCTGGGCGTGCCGTACATCACGCATCCCGTCGCCGTCGCGGCGCTGCTCGCCGAGCACGGATATACCGACGACGTGACGCTCGCTGCGGCTTACCTGCACGACGTCGTCGAGGACTGTCCCGAGTTCGTGGCAGAGGTGGCTCGTACGATGCCGGCGGAGGTCGTTGCCGTCGTCCACGCCCTCACCGAGCCGAAGTGGGACGAGCAGGGCACCCCCAAACCCAAGGCCGACCGCTTCGACGCGTACTGTCGTGGGCTCGACGGCGACAGCGAGGCCGTGCGACGCGCGCTGCCGATCAGCTGCGCCGACAAGATCCACAACACGCTGAGCATCGTCGAGGCGGAAGAGGCGGGTGAGCCGATGCTGCGCACGCTCCGGACGCGTCCGGGCGAGCACGGCCCGAACCTCGCGCGGCTGCGTGCGCTCTACGCGCCCGTTGTGAAGCCGTCCTTGCTTGCGGCGTTCGACGCTGCAGCGGCGCGCCTCTGCGCGCTCATCGACGCGCGGCGCAAACGCGACGAGCTGGGGCTCTGGAGTCTCGAGGTGACGCTCACGAAGGAGAGCGTCGCGCGCGCGCGTGCCGGCGCGCAGCTCGAGGTGCTTCGCGGCGAGCACGTCACGCTCGCGCACGCGGTGAAGCCGGGTCGTTTCAGCGACGCCTGGATACCGGGCGGTCACCGCGTGGGTGACGTCGTCGACGTGCGCGTCGTCGGAGAAGCGTCGGATGCTCGCGTGCAAGCGTACGTGGTCGAGATCGCGGGGACGCGCCTGCGCCCGTCCGACGGCGGTCCTCTCCACCTGACGCTCAGCCGGGCCGTGACGGCGCGGTCCCGCGACGCGAACTCGCTTCTCGCGAGCGGTGTCGTCGCGCCGCTGCCCGGTGAAGCGCCGGTGCTACAGGGCGTCGTCGAGTGGGTCGAGGCGTGAGCTCAGTGCTCGCTCGACCGATCCGCGTCTGAGGGAGCCGGCAAGCCGCGGTGCGAGCGGCGCTTTCGCCGCCGGCTCGCGCGCACGAAACGACCGCGATCCGCCGAGCGATATCCGAGCGCGCGCACGATGGCCGGGAGCTCGCCCTCTGCACACTCGACCCATTCCACGACGGAAGGCGGCAGAGCGAACGGGTCCGCGCTCTTCCGTTCCTCGTCACCGAGGAGCGCGGCGAGTCGGGCGATGACGTCGGCGCGCACCGCGCGAGGGCCGAAGGCCGGATAGCCGATGGCCGTGCACGCGAGGCGATCGACGCCCGGCGCGATGACGAACGACGCCCCCGCGGGCATCTCCGGCGCGGAGCCGTGGAACACGCGCCAGAGGGCGACGCGATTCGTCACCGCGTCGCGCGAGTGGAGCGCCGGCAGATACGACACCGCGCGCCCGAAGCGTAGCCCGACGCGCACGAGCGCGCGCCGATCTTGCCGCGGCAGAGCGCCGACGGCGGCACGCGCCGGCGCGCCGGTCAGTGTGCCGAGGCTCCGCTCGAGCTGATAGACGAGCCCGCGGCCCACCGCGGAGAGCCCCGAGAGCGATTCGTGACGGAGCGGCCCGAGCATCTCCGCGACGAGATCGCGCGTCCATGCCACGAGGCGGCGCTGGACACGCGAGCGAGCGCCGGAGCCGACATCGTCCAGGGTGATGGTCACTTCCGGCGTGAGCCAGTCCTTGCCCCGGCTGAGACGGCCGAGCGGCGTCTCGCCGTCGTAGATCTTCCCCCTGTCGTCCACCCGGAAGCGGGAGTGCGGTGCGTCGATGAGCGACTCGATGAAGTCGTCCTCGTCCCCCGGCGCGACGGGGGCGAACCGTGAACCGGGCGGCGCGAGCGCGTCACGCAGCGCCGCGAGCTTCGCAAAGGGGTTGCCCGAGTCGGCGACGCTCTCCGTCTCGGGCCGTGGCGCCTGGGCGCGCGGGCGCGTCGTGCGCGCGGGTGCGCGGCTGTGATTGACGAACCGCGAGACGAGCTGACGATGAAGGGCGTCGCTGAGCGCGTCCTCGACCTGCTTCGTGCGCTCCTGCCACGCCTCGGCATCGGGCACCCAGCCGCGCTGGTGGGCGATGTACGTGAAGGTCCGGATCCCGGCCATGCGCATGAGCAGGGTGTCGATGTCGCCATCGAGGTTCGCGACGCGCTTGACGCTCGCGTCGAGCCAGTCGGTGCCGAGACGTTCGTCGGGGCCGGTGAGCTGCAAGAAGACCTCGGACAGGAGGCGCACGTGATAGTCGGGCAAGAGCCCCCTGAAGTCGGGGATGCGACTCACGTCCCAGAGCAGCGAGACGGCGTCGCCCCGTGCGGCGCGCTCGACGATCTCGGGGAGCTTCGAGAGCGCGACGAGCGCGGCCTGGTCGTCGGCGCGCTCCATGAGACGGAGATAGCCGGGGCGGGGCCGCTGCCGGAGCGAGTCGAGCAGTGACGTGACGCTCGTGAAGTCGAGGTCGGTGCTGCGCCACCAGGCCGTGGTCTGCGGCGCGAAGCGGTGCGACTCGATGGCGCGCACCGTCGTGTCGGAAAATGCATCGAGCGGCGAGAGCGTTCCGAACGTGCCGTGCGTCAGGTAACGCCCGGCGCGCCCCGCGATCTGCGCGAGCTCCGCCGGCTCGAGCGGCCGTGTCTCGCGTCCGTCGAATTTCCGGACATCGGCGAACGCGACGTGGTGCACGTCGAGGTTGAGCCCCATGCCGATCGCGTCGGTGGCGACGACGTAGTCGACCTCGCCGGCCTGGTAGAGCGCGACCTGGGCGTTGCGTGCCCGCGGGCTCAGCGCGCCTAGCACGACGGCCGCGCCGCCCTTGTGCTCGCGGAGTCGAGCGGCAATCTCGTAAACGCGGGTCGCGGAGAACGCGACGACGGCGCTCCGCGGCGGCAGCGCCTGGAGCGACACGCGCCCCGACGCGGTCAGCCGCGAGAGCCGTGGATGGCCCTGGAACTTCGCAGCCGGCACGAGCCGCTCGAGGAGGCCGCGCACCGTCTCTGCGCCGAGGAACCACGTCTCGAGCACGCCGCGCGCGTTCAGGAGCCGGTCGGTGAACACGTGGCCACGCTCGGGGTGCGTGGCGAGCTGCACCTCGTCGATCGCCAGGAAATCGACGTCGAGACCGACGGGCATCGCCTCGACCGTACAGATCCAGTAGCGGGGCCGCGGCGGAACTCGCTTCTCTTCCCCGGTGACGAGCGCGACGTCACGCTCACCGACGCGAAGGCTCACCCGGTCGTAGACCTCGCGCGCGAGCAGGCGCAGAGGCAACCCGATCATGCCGGTCTGGTGTTCGAGCATCCGCTCGATGGCGCGGTGGGTCTTGCCCGTGTTCGTCGGGCCGAGAATCGCCGCGATGGACGAGACGCCGCCGGGAGGCATCGGTCGATAGCTTAAGCCAATCCGGCCAAGGCTGCTTCCCGTCACGCACGGATTCGCTAGAAGAGTGGGCGTGGAGGATTTCGAGCTGCTCATCGGTCTCTGCGTCGTGGCCATCGTCCTCACGGCCGCGGCCCGGCGAATGGGGGCTCCCTATCCGGCATTCCTGGCCCTCGGGGGCGTCGTCCTCGCGCTCGTTCCCGGTGTGCCACGGTTTGCGCTCCGGCCCGATCTGGCGCTCGCGCTGTTCGTCGCGCCCGTCCTCCTCGACGCGGCCTACGATGCCTCACCCCGCGATCTGAAGGACAACTGGGCGCCGCTCTTCGGCCTCGTCGTCGGCGCAGTGCTGCTGACGACGCTCGCCGTCGCATACGTTGCGCGGGCGTTCGAGCCCACCTTGCCGTGGGCGGCGGCCATCGCGCTCGGCGCCATCGTCGCTCCGCCCGATGCGGCCGCGGCGACCGCCGTGCTCGCGCAGGTGAGGCCGCCACGTCGCATCGTGACCATCCTCGAGGGGGAGAGCCTGCTGAACGACGCGAGCGCGCTCCTCATTTACCGCGTCGCGGCAGGCGCTGCCGTCAACCACGGTTTCTCCGCAAAGACGCTCGGTCCGACGTTCCTGCTCGGCATCGCGGCGAGCCTCGTGTTCGGACCGGTCGTCGCGCGCATCTACCTGCCGCTCGTGAAGCGCATCGAGGACACGCCGAGCGCGATCCTCGCGCAGTTCGTGAGCACCTTCGGCGTCTGGATCATCGCCGACCGGCTCGGGCTCTCCCCGGTGCTCGCGATGGTGTCCTACGCGATCGCCATCGCTCGCGTCGCGCCGGATCTGACTCCCGCGCGGCTCCGGGTGCCGGCGTACGCGGTGTGGGAGACCGTGGTGTTCGTCGCGAACGTACTCGCGTTCGTGCTCATCGGCATGCAGATCCGCCCGGTGTTCGAGGGCCTCTCCGCCGGGGAGCGCTCGCGCTACCTGTACGTCGCTGCGGCGGTGCTCGTCACGGTCATCGTCGTGCGCATCGCCTGGGTGATGTCGTACAACACCGCGGTTCGCCTGAAGATACGACGCTTCGGCTTTCACCCGCCGCGTCCGATGACGGCGCCGAGCGTGCAGAGCGGCGTGGCGATCTCCTGGTGTGGCATGCGCGGGGTGGTGACGCTCGCTGCGGCCCTGGCGCTCCCGGCGAGCGCGGACGGCACGCCGTTCCCGTTTCGCAACCTCATCGTGCTGACCGCGTTCTCCGTCGTGCTCGGGACGCTGGTGTTGCAAGGGTTGACGCTCAAGCCGCTCCTGCGGTTCCTCGCGCTCCGGGACGACGATCCCGTCGGGCGCGAGGTGGACCTGGCCCGCGAGCGGGTCTTCGAGGCCGTGATGGCGACGATGGGCGACGACATGTCGCTCACCGTTCAGGCCGTCCGCGAGGAATACGAGACGCTCTTGCAGCGCGAGGTCGACGAGCACGGCAGTGGTAGCGAGTGGAGCCACTTCGCGCGAGAAGACGCGCACCGGCGCGCGCTCGCCGCCGCGCGCCACGTCATGTCGGCTCTGCGAGCGAACGCGACGATCGGCGACGACGCCTTCCACGCCATCGAAGAAGACCTGGACCGCATCGAGATCGCCACGTTCCCGCGGTAAAAGGTGCAGCCGTCGACCTTGGGCTCACCGCCGTCGTCGTTTTGCTAGTGAGGTTTTGCGAAAAACTTTGCGATGTACCTCTTAAGTACATCGCAAAGTTTTCTGTGACGAAGGGAGTGTTGTGCGTGCGCCGCGGGCCGGACGCATGCTCACGGCCCGTTTGCGACGACGTCTTCGATGAGGGGCGACCCTGCTTTGTAGAGGTTCGAGATGGCGGGGACGAAGCCGCCCTGGGCGCCGTAGTTGACGAGGCCGTCTCCGTCGGTCTGTCCGGTGTAGGGGCGGTCGAAGTCGGAGCCGGTGCGCAGCACCGCGACGCTGTCGAGGTTCAGCTTGCCGATGGCGGCAGCGCGCTTCAGGACCTCGAAGGTCGCGTTGTCTTCCTGCTGCGTCGTGCAGTAGGTGCCCTTGTCGTCGGTGAGGAGCTTCGTCCAGTCGCGTGCGCGCTGGCCGAGCGCCGTGCCGGCGAACCACGTGTCTCCCGCCGCGGTGTCGCACTGGATAACCTTGGGCGGATCGCTCGCCGGCGAAGCGCCGTATTTGGCCCGGAACTTCACGGCGTCGTCGCTGTCGTCGAGCACGACGTCCTTGCTCAGGCGGAGCGCGCGCTGGAGCAACACCTCGTTCACCTGGAACACCTCGGTGCGATAGTCGAGCGACGGCTTCTCGGTCGGGCCCTTGGTGCCGATGCCGAAATAGCCGTACGGCCATCCGTCGGGCATCTCCCGCGCATCGATCTCCCATTGCAGACCGAAATCGACGAGATAGCGCGCCCAGGCGGCGGAGCCCAGGGTGCCTTGCCCGGGATCGATCCCGGCAATGCCCGCGATGAGGAACACCGTCTTCGTCAGATCGAAACCGCCGTTGTAGACGAGCGCGGAGATGCTCGACGCGGCGTTCGCGTGGCCCATGCCGGTGATGACGTTGCAGACGTCGTCGTCGTTGCAGTGCACGGTGGGGTAATCGGGTGAGAGTCCGGGAACGAATATCTCCTGGGTGAGCTTCATGTTGTCGATCCAGACCTGACCCTCTGGACCGAACATGCTGATGATCATCGCCTTCGGGGCGCGACCTCCGCCACCGACGGGGATGAAGACCGCGCCGTCACCGCCGTCGTGAACGGCGGCGTCCGGTACAGCAGCGTCCACGACAGTGGACGCATCGGGCTTCGACATTGTGCCGGAGTCGATGACGGGCGGCGTGCCGGCGTCGGTGCTCACCGAGGCGTCGGTCTTGATCGCGGCGTCAGTTCCGGCGTCGGTCGCCGCGCCGCCACCGCTGTCGGAGTTGCAAGCGGCGAGGCCGAGCGCCGCGAGGGACGTTGCGAGAACGTGAAAGCGATTCATTTCGGCACCGCGACCTTCCACGCCGTCCAGTTCTTCACGATGTCGGCGATGACGAGGCCGCCCACGTTGTAGAGATTCGCGGTCGACGGCACGAAGCCGCCCGACGTCGCCGTGACCAGCGAGTCATAGGGCTTCTGTCCTGGATAAGGTCTGTCGAAGTTCGACGCCGTCCGGAGGACGAGGACGCGCTTCACGTCCAGCAGTCCCGTGGAAGCGCCGCGCTTCAGCGCCTCGTACGTCGCGTTGTCTTCCTGCTGTGTCGTGCAATAGGTGCCCTTCCCGTCGGTGAGAAGCTTCGTCCAGTCCTGGGCGCGCTTCTCGAGGAGCGCGCCGTGCCACCAGGTATCGCCCGCCGCGGTGTCGCACTCGACGACGCCCGGCGGATCCTTCGCGGGAGAGATATCCCAGTGCGCGCGGTACGCGACCGCGGTGTCACTGTCGGTGAGCTTCGCGCCCTTGGAGAGCGCGTATGCCTTCGCTTGCAACGTCGGATCGAGCTCGAACACCTCGGTGCGATAGTCGAGCATCGGCTTCTCGGTCGGAGACATCGTGTTGATGCCGAGGTAGCCCCCCGTCCAACCGGTGGGCAGCGTGCGCGCGTCTATCTCCCACTGGATCCCGAAGTCGATGAGGTAGTGCGCCCACGCCGCCGAGCCGAGCGTGCCCTGGGTCGGATCGATCCCGGAGATGCCGGCGATCATGAAATACGTCGCGGTCAGATCGAAGAGCCCGCTGTACTCGAGTGCCGACACCGACGCGGCCACGTTGGTGTGGCCTTCCCCGGTCGTCAGCTCGCACACGTCGTCCGCGTTGCAATGGACCTTCGGGTAATCCGCGGAGAGCCCCGGGACGGCGACGTCCGTCGTGAGCTTCAGGTTGTCGATGAACGGCTGCGCCTCGCCGCTGAACATGTTGATGACGAGGACCTTGACGGCGATCTTCGCTGCGCCGCCATCCGCCGCGCGTGCCGCGCGCTCGGAGCCGGCGGCGAAAACGAGACACGAAAGCAGGCCCGCGAGCCCGTAGAGTCGTTTCGTTCGAAGCATTCTCTCGCGTTATCAGCGCGCGCGACTCCACAGGTTTTCGCTCGTGTATCGCGGAAGCGATGCGAACGTTTTCGAAGCGAACACGCACTCTCACTCTCGTCATCAGCCGAAACGCGTGGGCCGGTGAGTCGAGACATTTTGCGCGGCACTCGGTACGCTCCGTGCGCCGTGCACGACACATTTATTTCCGCCGCGATCGCGACCCTCCTCATGTTGTCAGGGTGCTCGCGTGCACCCGCCGGAAACGAATCGACCAGCACGCCTGCCACGTCCGCCGTCGCTGCGGCGAGCGCTTCGCCGCCGAGCATTGCGACCGTACCGGGCTCTGCGACGCCGACCGATGCGAAGTCTGCCGTCGAGCACTGGAACGCGCTGCACGCGAAGCTCGACGCGAAGGGACTCGCGAGCGTCTACGCGGACCCCGTGGAGTTTTACGGACAGCGGCTCCCGAAGGAGCGCGTCCTCGCGATGAAGACGCTCCAGTTCGAGCGCGCGAAGGACTACGCGCAGAGCCTCGAGGACCTGCGCATCACGACTCCGGCGCCGGGTCGCGCGCGCGCCGAGTTCACCAAGCGCTGGACCCAGGGCGGCAAGCCGGGCAGCACCGCGGCAGTGCTCGAGCTCGTGAGCACGCCGGACGGATTCCTGGTGACGAAGGAGACCGACGGCCCGAGCGAGGCCCTGAAGAACGGGCTGAAGAAACCGGGCTCCTGCGAGGCCGCCGTGATTGCGCTCGTCATCGCCACCGAGCCGGCAAAGGGCTTGCTCGAGACGCCGATGCCGCCGGGCTCCGGCGTCACCATGGGCCTACGGATCGGCGGCGAACCGCCGGAGCAACCGACCTATTCCGTCGCCGTGCACGAGGATCACCCCGACCACCTCGCGACGATGGGCTGGTACGACGTCGATCCGAAGACCGGTTCGATGACGGACACGACCGACGACCAGCCGTGCAAGACGGACCCCGCGCTGTCACGCAAGGTCGTGGAGGCGTGCAAGTAGTTCCGCATCGACGACTTCGCCCTCCGGGACCCATGCGAGCGAAGCGAGCCCGCGAAGCGGCGGGGAGCAGTTCGCCGAAGGCGAAGCTGCGAGCGAAGCGAGCCCGCGAAGCGGCGGGGGAGCAGTTCGCCGAAGGCGAAGCTGCGAGCGAAGCGAGCCCGCGAAGCGGCGGGGGGAGCAGTTCGCCGAAGGCGAAGCTGCGGGGGGCCAAGGCCCCCCGTTAGTAAACGGCGAAGCTGCGGGGGGCCAAGGCCCCCCGTTAGTAAACGGCGAAGCTGCGGGGGGCCAAGGCCCCCCGTTATTAAACGGCGAAGCTGCGGGGGGCCAAGGCCCCCCGTTACTACTATCAGCCCGTGGACGCCTTCGCCGAAGCGGACGCGCTCGCCTTGAACGACACGTTGATCGACGCGCTGGCCTGAACCTGCGCCTCGACAGCAGCGGCGATGCAGCCACCGGCCTTCAGCGCGACGTTCGCGTCGGCGGTCACCGCGCTCTTCAGGCTCTCGAGAGAACCCTGAACGCTGGCGTTCGCGTTCTCGATCTGCGCCTTCATGCCGACCGAGATCTTGATGAGCTCGGGCAGGCTCTTCTGGAGGGCCGTCTTGAGCTGAGCGGTCAGTTTGGCGTCGGCCGAACCGGTGATGATGATCTCGACCATGGGCGGCGTGCACTCGAGGTCCGCAGAGACCTTCGCGTTGCACTTCGACTGGCACTGAGCGCTCATCTCCGGGGGCTTCACGGTGCCGGAGCACTTCGGCGCCTTCATCTCGACGCTGCAGGAGCCGCTGCACGAGCCGGAGCACTTGCCCTTGGCTTCGACGTCGCACGACGCGCTGCACTCGCCCTTGCAGGTTCCGCTGCACGAGCCGTGAGCGCCGCCGGTGCACTTGCCGTCGCACGAGCCCGCGCACTTCGCGCCCTTGGACGCTTTGCCGTCGCACTTGCCGTCGCACTTGCCGTCGCAAGAGCCCGAGAAGCCGGCTTCGCAGTCGCCCTTGCACTCGCCGGAACAGGAGCCTTCACACTTGGCGCCCGCCTCGACGGTGCAGGTGCCCTTGCACTCTGCGTCGCAGGTTCCGCTGAGCTTGCCGTTCTCGCACTTCACCTCGGCGCTGCCGGGCTTGACCTTGACGTCGCAGTGAGCGGCACAGTCCGCCATGGCGTCCATCGACGCCTTGCAGACCGGCTCCTTCGCCTTGACCTCGATCTTGGCCTTCGCCTTGGCCTTCACCTCGGCGAGAAACTTCGTCGCGGCGTCGCACGCGGCTTCCGCCTTCTTGCCCGGGCCGTCACCCTTCGGCGCGACGTCGGCGTCGGTGGCGCCCAGATCCTTGGCGAGGTTGGTGCACGCCGTCACGACGTCTCCCTCGATCTTTGCGGAGATGTCCTTCATCGAAGCGGCGGCAGAAAGGCCTGCTTTCAGCTTGCCCTCGATGTCGGCGTTGAGGCCCCACGTGGCCTTATCGATGTCGGCCTCGCTCGACGGACAGGAGCCGCCGCCAACGCCGGGGATCCCACCTCCGCCGGGTAGTGCGCCGGCTTTGCCGAGTTGCTTGCACTCGACGAGCCACGGTGTGGCGGCGATCGCGATAAACGTTGCCAGCACGCCGTTCTTGAGACGGCTTCGTTCCCTAACCATATCTTCGGACCTCCTGGAACCTCTCGGAAGAGAGGGCAGCCGCGGAGGCTATCACGACCCGCCGGCCCCGTGTTTCAGTCTCTCGGTGAACAGTTGCGGCCAATGAATGGGCCACATCGACGCAGCCGCAGGCCCGAAACGCCGGGGCGAGCTCAGTAACTATGGCCTGGCGCGCCTGGCGCGCCGGCCCCCCTCCGAAAACGGCGAGTGGCGCGCCGGGCTCCGGGCGCGCGTTGCTGCTCTCAGCGAGTGCCCTTCGTCGCTGCTTTCTCTTTCTTCTTCGCCTTCTTCTCTTTGACGCTGAGCTTGGGCTTGTTGTTCGTCTTGGGGGCTTGCTGTCCTTTGGCCATCTTCGTGCTCCTGGATGCGCCCGGCGCGTGATCTCACCTTCGCTCGGGCTGATGATTACGGAGCTCCAGAATAGCGTGCTCCGACTATCGATGGAAAGGTTTGAGATGCTCTCGACGGCGCTCAGACCGGAGCGGCGAGCGCGGCGCGCGCAGCCTCGATGGTGCGGTCGACGTCCGCCTCGGTGTGGGCGCCGGAGATGAACGCCGCTTCGAACTGCGCAGGCGGCCACATCACGCCGCCGGCGAGGAGCCCGCGATGGAACGAGGCGAAGCGCTTGGTGTCCGACTTTGCCGCGTCGAGCCAGCCGTTCACCGGGCCGTCGTGGAAGAAGACGGTGATCATCGAACCGACGCGCTGCACCACGCCGGTCGTCTTCGTGGCGGCGAGCGCCGCGGTGAGCCCCGCCTCGAGGCGTGCCCCGAGCGACTCGAGCTTCACGTAGAGCGCCTTGTCGAGGAGCTCGATGGTGCGGAGCCCGGCGGCGACCGCGACGGGATTTCCGCTGAGCGTTCCCGCCTGGTACACGGGCCCGATCGGTGCAATGCGGCGCATGATCTCGGCGCGACCGCCATAGACGGCGAGCGGCATCCCTCCGCCGATGATCTTGCCGAGGCACGTCATGTCGGGACGGAGACCGTAGCGCTCCTGCGCGCCCCCTCGTGCGACCCGCGATCCGGTCATGACCTCGTCGAAGATCGACACCGCGCCGTGCGCGCGGCAGAGGTCGACGATCGTCTCGAGGAAGCCGGGGCGCGGTGCGACGAGCCCCATGTTGCCCGCGACCGGCTCGACGATGACGGCGGCGATGCGCGCGCCCTCCCGCTCGAAGAGCTGCTTCAGCGCGAACGAGTCGTTGTACGGCGCGGTCACCGTCGTCGCGACCGTCGTCGCCGGGACGCCAGCGGAGTCGGGCGAGCCGAACGTCGCGGCGCCGCTCCCCGCCTTCACGAGAAGGGCGTCGGCGTGGCCGTGATAGGCGCCGTCGAACTTCACGATGACGTCACGCCCGGTGTGGCCGCGGGCCGCGCGGAGCGCACTCATCGTCGCCTCGGTGCCGCTCGACACGCAGCGGAGCATCTCGATCGACGGATAGAGTGCGCAGATCGCCTCGGCGAAGAGGATCTCGCGTTCTGTCGGGGCGCCGAACGAGAGCCCGCCTTCCGCCGCCTCGCGCACGGCGCGCAGCACCTCGGGATGGGCGTGACCGAGGATCGCCGCGCCCCAGCTCCCGACGTAGTCGATGAACGACTCGCCGTCCGCGCTGGTCATGCGCGCGCCGGACGCGCTCTGGACGAACACCGGGCTGCCGCCGACTGCGCGGAACGCGCGGACCGGGCTGTTCACGCCGCCGGGCATCAGTCGTTCGGCTCGCTCGAGCAGCGCTTTCGACACCGGATGGTCGTCCATGCGCGAGAGCCTACCGCGTAACGTGTCCGTCTTCACGCTCGCCGTGAAGCTCGGTGCGCTCACCGTCCGCGTCGAGCGAGAGGACGAGACGCCGCGCCCGCTCCGCGCGCTTCCGGGAGAGCTCGACGCCGACGGCGTGGAGTCCGTGGGCGTTCGCGGCGGCGAGCATCGTCCCGATACCGCAGAACGGATCGACGACTGTGCGGCAGTGCGTGCGCGCGACGAGGAAGCGACAGACCGCGTCGCATGCCTCGAGCCCCATCGCGCGCGGCCACGTCATCTCTCCGAGTCGCGGCAACACATCGGCCGACGACTCCGCCGCGGTGAGCCGGAGGTCGCGCGAGAAGCAGAGCAGGTGCGCGTACGCCGGCCGCCCGAAGGTCGTCGTGCCCGGCGGCGCGCGGCACACGACCTTGTGCCACAGGAGCCGGACCTCGGCGCGCTCGGCGCCGGTCTGCACGAGGAAGCTCTTGTCGACCCACGTGCCGTCGCGCTTCACGTCGGTCTGGAAGAAGACGGCGACCGAGTCGTTCGCGACCGCGCCGCACACCGCGGCGGCCGCGTCGACGAACCAGGCGCGCCACCCGTCGAATCCGAGCTTCGGCAGCTCGGAAGCGTCGGGCAGCGACGTCACGACGGCGTGATCCGCCGCGAGCGTCGCCGCGGCGAGCCAGGCGAGGCCGTCTTCTTGATGCACGGCGCGCGTCGGGCGCTCGGAACTGTTCACCCGTTCTCCACGCGGTGCGCGGTCGGTCTCCGAAAGCTTGACCTCCGGCGGGTCCGCGTCACCACAATTGTCGCCCATGGCGGACGTCCTTTTGCCTGCGACGAGTGGCCGCGCCAAGTGCCGTGGCTGCGGCGCCACGATCCGGACCGGCGAGCTGCGCTTCGGGGAGAGCCTGCCCAACGCTTACGGCGAGGGCGACGCGTTCCACTGGTTCCACGTCCCATGTGCGGCCCTGATGCGCCCCGAAAAATTCGCGCCCGCCCTCGCCGCGAGCGACGCGGACGTCGCGGACCGCGAGTGGCTCGCCGCGACGGCTGAGGTCGGCAAGGCCTTCCCGCGGCTCTGCCGGCTCGCCTACGCCGAGCGTTCCAAGTCCGGGAAGGCACGTTGCCGCTCGTGTCGCGACACCATCGACGGCGGGGTGATGCGGCTCGCGCTCCAGATGTTCGACGAGGGACGGATGAGCCCCATGGGGTTCATCCACGTCGAGTGCGCGAACAATTACCTCGGCACGACCGACATCGTGGAGCGCGCGAAGCGCCTCTCGCCGTCCCTCGACGACGCCGCCATCGCCGAGCTGTCCGAGCGCCTCCTTCACCAGCGCGCGCCGCTGGAGAAGGACGACGAGGCCAGCGAGCCCGCAGCGGAGCGCGACGGCCCCGAGCTCGCCAAGGCGCATCCGCCGGCGGAATCCGACCCCCGCCGCGTCGAGAATTCGTAGGAATTCGCGCCGCGAGCGCTACCCGAGCTTCTCGAAGACGAGCAGGTGGTTGTTCGCGGGCATCGCGTGGATCGCGGGCTCGCTGAACCCCAGCGGGCGCGCGGTGTCGGCGATGTCCACGATGTCCCGGATGCCCCAGCGCGCGTCCTCGGAGCGTAGCTTCTGGTCGAAGACCCGGTTCGAATCCGGCGTGAGCTCGCCGCGGAAGCGGAACGGACCGTAGAACACGAGCTTCCCGCCCGTGGAGAGTAGCCGCGCGGCGCCGTCGAGGATCGCGACGCACACCTGCCAGGCCGCGATGTGGATCACGTTCGCGCAGAACACGACGTCGAACGGCCCCTCCGGCCATTTCGCTCGCTGAACGTCGAGTGCGAGCGGTGCCAGGAACCCCTTGCTCGAAGACTCTTCACGGTACGCGGCGATGCTCGCGAGCGACTCGGGCCGCGTGTCCGACGGTTGCCAGAGCCACTCCGGCTTCCGCTCGGTGAAGTACGCGGCGTGCTGCCCGGTGCCGCTACCGATCTCGAGCACACGCGCACCGTCCCCGAGGATCGGAGTCAGTGCATCGAAGATCGGTTCGCGGTTGCGCTCGGCAGCGGGAGCGTGCTGCTTCATCGTGTGCGGCCCTTCCCCGGCCGACGAACGACGACCGTATCACGGTCGCGACGTCGCCTCACGTCGTGTGACGTTCGTTTCGGGCTCGCTACACGCCCGCCGTCGGGGTCACCGTCACCAGGGCAGCGATTCGCCGTTCTGATGCCAGAATCCGCCAGTGGTTTCGATGCTCAGCGCGTCTATCCGGGCGAGCAGGCCGGCGGCGGCGTCCGCGGGTTCTACCTGGCCGTGGCCACGCACCATGTCGGTCTTGACCATGCCGGGATGCAGGACGGCGACGGCGATGCCGTCGTTCTTCAAATCTTCTGCAAGGGACTTGCCGGCCATGTTGAGCGCTGCCTTGCTCATCCGATAGCCGTAGGCGCCGCCCGACGAGTTGTCCGCGATGGACCCCATCCGGCTCGTGATGAGCGCGACCTTGGAGCCCTTCTTCAGGGTTGGTCGCAACATCTGCGTGACGCGCAGCGGACCGAGCGCGTTCACCTCGAACTGACGGCGGATGCCTTCGACGTCGAGGGCGCCGAGGCTGTCACCCCAGACGAGGATGCCGGCGTTGTTGATCAGCAGGTCGACGGTGCGCTCTCCGACCGCGGCCTTGAGGCGCGCGATGCCCTCGTCATCGGCGACGTCGACGCCGCTCGTCACCTCGACGCCGAGCGCCTCGAGCTCCGGAGAGACGTTGCGACAGGCAGCGAGCACCGCGTGCCCCTTCTTCTTCAGAAGAGACGCGAGAGCCAGACCAATGCCGCGATTTGCACCCGTGACGACCGAGAACGCCATCTGGAAGGAATGGTGCACCCGCCGGACGGCCGCAAGGGGAAGTGCACGCGAGCAGTCGCCAGACAGTCGCTATGAGGCAGCGTGCCACACGGTGAATCGGCGCAGCATCGCGGAGCGTAGCGGCATCTCCCACTTCTTGTGGATGAGCACCGACGCTCCGACGAGCAAGAGCGCGTAGGCCCAGAAGACGACGTTCCAGTGCGAAATGGCGGCGGGCGCGACGCGCTTCAAGACGGCGGTCGTCCATTCGACGACGGGCTCCTGCAGCACGTACACGGCGTAGCTCGCCTCGCCGAGCAAGAGCAGGATGGGGCGCGACAATAGACGCTTCACGGCGCCGTCGCCGCGCGCGAGCTGCCACACGATGAGCGCGAACAGGAGCGACGTCGTGCTGCTCTCGATGAAGACGTGATCGGCGAGCGGCTCACCGGTGAGCCGGGATGACAGCCCGGAGCCGAGCGACCACGCGACGAGAGTGAGCGCGGCGAGGAGGGCGAGCTCATGCACGGTGTCTTTCGCGGCGGAGCGCGCGCCGTTCGGCGTGCTCTTCAGCGCGTGCCCGACGACGATGCCGAGCACGAACTCCGGCAGGCGAAGCGGCGGGAAATAGCTCACGGTGCGGACGAGGAGCTCGCCGCCGCTCTGATCCTCGAGGAGCGTCGCGAAGGGCCCTCGCGGGACCGCGCCCGCGCGGAGGAGCGCGACGGCCAGGAGCGGCGCCACGAGCCCGACGAGCCACGTCGCGAGCGCGCGCCCCCAGGGAAACGACGAGCGCTGCGAGCGGAGCGCCGTCACGAGGCGCGGCCACGTCGCGTAGAAGAAAGCTTCACACGAGATGGACCATGCCGGCGTGTTGAGCCCCGACGCGAGCGGGACGACGAATGCCTGCACCAGGGTCGACGACGCGAGTACCGCGAGGACGATGCGCACAGCGCCGCCCGACCCGGAGTGCAGCTTCATGACGTTCGCCGCGAACGGCAGGAACGCGAGCGCGAGCGCGAGCACGTACGCCGGCAAAAGACGCGCGGCGCGCTGGGACCAGAACGTGCGCGACGGTCTCGCCGGTGCGCCGTCGGTGCCGGTGCAGCCCCACGTCATCACCGCGCCGGAGAGCACGTAGAAGAAGCTCACCGCGAGCGGCCCCGCCCGCGTGCACACCGTGAGCGGCCCGAGAAAGGCGACGGCGCTCGCGCCGTAGTGATGCACGACGACCGCGAACGCCGCGAAGAACCGCGCACCCGTGAGCGCGGGCAGCGGAGTCTTCGACGAGCTCAGTGCGTACCCTTGCGGTCCTTGGGCTTGTCGCGACTCGCCTGGCGCTTGTCGGCGGAGTCGTGCTTCGCCTTCGCCTTGTCCTTGCCGAGGTGCTTCTTGTCCTTCTTCACCTCGGCGTGGTCGGCCTTCGCGGCGACGTGGTGTCCCCGCGCGCGATCCTTGCCGAGCTTGTTCTTGTCGCCGTGCAGGTCCTTCTTGTCCGCGGAGACGGCGTGCTTGTCCGCCTTCTTCTTGTCGGCGTGGACCTTCTTCACGTCGTGCTTCGGCCTGGTGCTCTCGGTCTTCGACGAGGGCTTCGTGGCGCTCACCATCTCGGCGTGAGCAGGCGTGACGAAGACGGTGGCGAGGAGGAGGCCCGAAGCGACGGCGCGAAGGAGCGACATCTCCATACTTTTGCACGGAACGCGGCGCTCAGTCCCCAAGGATGAACCCGATGTTCCACACGCCCTGCGAGACGCGGAAATCGGTGCTGCCACTGCCCGAGCTCGCGTCGTGGGTGAACCGATGCTGAAGCCACCCGATTTCCGTGAACATCCCGAATCTGTTCGTGAAATGAATCGCGCCGCCGAACATCACGCCGAAGTTCCACCCGAGCCCGAAGCCGTCGAGATTCGTGCCCTCCTGGTCGCTCAAAAAATCCAGGGTGAGCCCGATGGGCACGCCGGCCCAGAGCTGTAGGCCGATCTTGTCGAGCTGGATGGGGATCCGTCCGCGAAGGAACACGTCGACGTCGAGGTAGTAATTGCGCGACGCACCCGATACGTCGGGCCGCCACGCGCCGAAGTTCAGGAGCGGGCCGATCACCATGTAGCGAAAGACGGGGATGTCGCCGCGGAGGTTGAAGCCGAGGGTCGTATCGAGATCGCGGTTCACGCCGCTTCGCTTCACGCTGCCTCCGAAGCCGAGATGGAACGCGACGGCCGAGTAGTCGCGGTCCGCGAACGACATGGGTTCGAGCGGCGGTGGCGGCGGCTCCATCACCGACGGCGGGCTCGCCTCGCGCTCGCACCGCGTTCCGTCGACGCACGCCTCGCCGGCGGGGCACGGCGGATTGCACATCGACACGCACGCTGCGTTCCGGCAGAGGTAACCGGCGCGGCAAGGCGGGTAGCACGACGTGTCGGCGGAGATGCCCACCGGCGACGACGACGGCGCAGGCGCAGCCTGCGTCGTGGCGGGCGTCGCCTGCGTCGCAGCAATTCCGGGCGCTGCCGTGTCCGCATACGCCGCGACGTTCCACGACAGCGCGACTCCGAAGACCGCGAACACCGAGCCGTGCGTTCTCGTGAGCGACATGCCGAGCGGCACTATAGCGCCGCCGCGTGGGACTTCGCCCGGGCGTCACACCCAGCAATAATCGTCATCCGCCGGCGTGGCAGAACGCCGCAAATGGGTAATCGGATTCGATGGGCGCAGGGCAAACTGAAGGGGACGCCGCGTACTTATCCCCTCTCTGATCCCGATCTGTCCCTGTTCGGGCAGGCTACAGCCCGGCTCGCGCTGGCGAGCCACGGCATCGCCGTCGACGGGTGCCCGCGCTGAGCGGTTCGCCCGCGGAGTGCTGGAAACGACCGAGGTAGGACGCCTGGTGCTCGCCGTGCCCTCCGTTGGGCTCTTTCGCCGGAGCTCGTCCTCGTCGAGCTTGCTGCGCTCGTCATCGACGCGCGCGTCATGCCTCATGTCGTCGGCGCGAACGGCGGGCGGGCGGGAGAGTGCCGCCCCCCCGAGCGGTCGTGCGAGCAGCCGCGCATCTGGACCCCGAAGCCCGCATCATCGACCCCCGCGACCACGAGCATCGGCAGCATCGGCACGGGCGCAACCGGTCGCGCTCGGAGCCAAGGTCGCTGGCGTACGCTTGAGCGCCCAGCTCAGCTCAGCTCACGATAGGCCGTGACGAGCTCAGTGGGGGCACGGGGGAATGATCGACGAAACCGCGTCGGGGGACTGGTTCACGACGACACGACGTTCGTCGTAGAGTTTGGCCCCGATCCGGCGCTCGCGCGCTTCGATCGGTGGCTGGCACGGTTGGCGGAAGCCAGCCGTCAGAAACGTAGTGCTCTCCTGACGTACAGGGGACCTTCGCAAACCAGGTCCACCTGTACGCCGTCGTCGGGCCGAGGACTGAGCGACCATCGCCGCGTGCGATGGCGGCATCGGTGGGAAGGCAACGACGGGGTGTACGAGATGGCGCGCGTGTTTCCCCGTGAAGGGTCGGGCCAGCGCGTATCTTGCGAGGTACAGCGGCAATGGCAACATCGTCGTCGTGTGGGGCCGCTTCGAGGAACGACCTGCCTCGCACGATGGGTGATCGCTCGCGGCCGGACTAGACTAGACGTAAGTCCGCGACGGGCAGCTCCCGGCCTCCACCGACCGCGGCAAGTCGCCCTTGCCTTCGAACGGAACGACGCTGAAGCGCGCGGAAGAACCCACACCCGCGGGCTTGACAGGTGTGGTTTGCCCACGCGTCGAAACTCCGAGCAGCGCCCAAGTGACCCGGGGGCGGGAGCTGAAATCAGCTTCCACGGGAGGTAATCGTCAAGTACCGTCTATCTTGATGCGGTCTCTGCGGGTAGTCGCAGCCGGATGAACGCTCATCATGACACGGGTCGACCAACTGCTCGCGAAGACCAAGAACGTATTTGAGAAGCTGGTGAAGGCGGAGGAGGAGTCCCTCTCGCGTGCGTCGATCGAAGGCTTGTCCACCGAGGAGGACTACGAGGTAGTTCGTGGCGCGCTGTTGGCCACGGAAAAGGTTGAGGCGGCGATGGGTCGCGCTGGTGGCCTGACTGTCAAGCGCGCCCAGGGGAATCGACGAGAGTGGGGGGCAGCCGCAGAATCACGAGCCCGTCGATTTCTCGAAGAGGAAGTCCAGAACCATACCGGCAATACCGCGTCGAGCGGCGATGGAGCGTTGAAGGCGCTTAAGGCTGTCTATGAGCACTGGCCGCAATCTAGCATCGCGGATGCGCTGAGCGTGAGCCAGGCAACCGTAAGCAACTGGCTTCGAACCCGCAACGTCCCCGGCAAGTATGCCGAGCCGTTGCACCGCCTGTCCGCTCAACTTGCCGTTGGTGCGAAGGATGCCACTCGGGCACAACCGCCGCGTGTCGAAGAAGCACCGTATGCGGAATGGCTGCGGGAGGAACTCGCTCGGCAAGAGATAAACGCGGTCGATTTGGCACAACGAGCGGACATACACGTGAATACCATCCTCGCCTTGCTGGAGGGTCGCACCGAAAAACCGCAGCAGCGAACCAGACAGAAGATCGAGCAGGTCCTCCGTTCTCATGCGAGTTCCGCGGGAGCATCGCGTTCCCAGCCCGCTGTCGAAGAGGAGGCCTGGTACTACATCGGCTTGCCCTGGACGAAGGAGGAGATCGATCAAGTGCCAGATGAGCCGGGTGTCTACATCATTAGCGACCGGCTCGGGCGACCCGCGTATATCGGCGTCGCGCACAAGGGTGGTATCCGAACCCGCCTCCGTGATCACAACAAGCTGCGATGGACCGTGGATGTACGAGTCGCATCTACGTTTAGCTACGCGCTCGCGGAGCGTATGCCGAGAGGCAGTGCTGGGCAACTCGCACTGTCACTCGAGAAACTACTGATCAAGTTCATGGGCAATGCCATCCTGATCAACGAAAAAGACGTTGAGGACATCGCCGATTGATCTGAGTGCCGGATGGCCGAGATCTACTCAGGGATCTCCGTCTCGGCGCTCGAACGGAAATGGATGAAACGTGGTTCGACGGGATCTGACAGATCTGACGGCGTCAGGCGACGCCGCAAAGGCGATTCAGGTGCCTTCGCTGCGTGTCGAGATCTCTCTCCAACGTCGCGATGTCTGAACTCAGCGTGGGAGCGGACTTGGCGCTCTCCAGAAGCGCACGGAGCTCACTCAGAGTCGCTTCCGTTTCGGCAATCTTCTCTTCGTACAGGCCGATGGTGCTCAGGATCAGCGTGCGGAACCCGACAACCTCGTCTTCGTTGAGGTCGAGACAGTCCATCGCGATCGCACCGGCGTGAGTCCGACTTACTACGATGGCTCGCTTGAAGCGGAGGTGCCGGAACATCTCGTGGTCGCACGGATTCGGGATGAAGTCGGTTGCGACCCGACTGTTCTGGGGCCAGTAGTTCCCTTTCCTGCTGTTGCACGGATTGCAGCAGTAGTAGAGGTTTGAGTAGACAGTGCGGAGCTCCGGAAAGCGGCTCTTCGGGCGATAGTGGTCAACTCCGAAGGATTCCACGCCCTTCATAGTGTCCGGCATCCGACAGTACACGCACTGCCTTTCGAATTCCCGCCGCAGGAATGGCTTGAAGGCCTTGTGGTCTGCGTAGCGCGGTGGCGACTCTCGCCTGACGCGCCGAGCCTTTGGGTACGCGAAGGGGTTCAACCCAGGCCGTACCTGCGCCGAATCTCCGAGACGTTCTCAGACATTGCCTCGAGCTCGCCGACCATCGTCGATAGCTCAGTTGTATCCGCCTCCGTCACGCGTGGTGCCAGTCGCCGCAGCCTCTCCGTAAGGATATGCAGGCGGGCTTCATCTTCAGTGTTAGCCGCGCGTTCGTAGCGTCGCGCGAGGAGCATAAGGCGAGCCTCCCGCGTCCGGGATACTTCGTCTTCCTGAGTACGAGCCTGCGCCAATGACGCCGCTGCCGGCTGACTTTGCTGGAGTTCGGCCGTTGTTATCGTCGTCGGTACGTCGTGCCTCAATGTCGGCACATCGGATTTGTAGCCGATGAAGAGCGTTGGCTCCGCGGGGACGCTGCGGTCACCGGTCACGAAGGTTTCTTCGCGGCCCCGACGGTCCTCAAAAGGTGATGAGGTCGTGTTCGTGATGTCCGGCGGTGATGGAAGCGCAAACACGTCAGCTCCTTACGTTCACGATCCAAGGTGGGCGCGACCTTGCGCGCCGAGGGACCACATGAACATCGAGAACTCAAGGTCGTGGAGTTTTCTGGCGACGCTCACTGCGTCTGCGACAGGGACGTCTTCCTGGTGCAAATCGAAGTCGAGCACGTACCGAAGCTCGCCGCTCGGACTTGTTCCTATTCCGTGCTGGAAGCTGTACCCACCGATCTGGGTCAGCCCGCGCGTGCGCTGCGAGAACTCCTGCGGGTCTCCGTAAGCGCCGCTCGCGAGTGCCCCGACGAGTAGCGGGTTTACCCAATCCCCAACGGTGGACGGATCGTACGGCACCGCATTGATGTAGCGAAGCCCTACACGGGTGAAGAAATCACTATCGATGGTTCCCGCCGCCGCCTTCACGACGTGCGCGAGACGAGTTTCCAAGTCATCGAACGAGTCGTAGTGCGACGTTTCGAGCGACAACGCCGCGGTCCTGAGAGTCACCTTCCACCGTCCGGACTTGGAGCTAAACTGATGAGCCTTCGCGAGAGCAGCGCCAGCGGGGTTCACGTTGATGTTCGTCAAAAGATCGTGATTCGGATACTCCCTGCGGAGGGCCTTCGCCAGCGCGGCAGGGGGACGATCGGCCTCCAGCTCAAAAAGCGTCGGGAACCGCAGCTCGCAGACCGCAAGCTGAATGAAATTCCGGGCGAAATGAGCCTTCTCCGCTGCCGGTATGTTCAGCGGCCGGGCCTGCGGTGTGTTTTCTCCCATCGACCGGTTATCTCGTAACGTACCCCGCCCGCCCTGCGCAAGTATGCAGGCTTTTGTACGATCCTGGAAGATGGCGGATCCATGGCATTTCGACCGGATCGACGCGGACGGCACGCCGAGGGTTGCCCCGGTACGTGACCCGCCTCAACACGTTCGGCGTCGAAGCCTTGGTCGGCGGTGCCGGTCCGGAGAGCTCCCTGACGTTGGTGAGGCCGCTCGCGACGGCACCTTCTGGACCGAAATGCTATCGACGAACCAGGACGCACCGGCGAGGCTGTCACACACGTCAGGCTGCTTGAGCGCCGGGCGCCGCCGCAGAAGCGCATCTCGAAAACGGACGCGCGAACCGTCCACTGCCCGCCTGGGCGCGAAGGGACGCGCCGAGCTTCTAGAGTGCTGGTCGAACGCGACGATGAACGTTCGCGTACTGCCCGAGGATGTCGCGCGTGAATTCCCGGATGCGGAGACGACGTCGAGGCGCTTCGGCTAGTGATGAAGCTTCAGAATCTTCGATCCACTCGTGGACGGGGAGCAAAGGCGAAGCTCCGGCCCGTGCCGCCAGAGGCGGGCGGACGGCTCGCGTCGCGAAGCGGTGAGCGCTCGTCACGCACGACCACCGCCACAGCGGTTCCTGGTGTGCTGACCTTCGATGTCTGCCAAGTCGTCCCAGCGTCGGCACGAGAGCCGGACGTTGAAGTTACCGTGAAGGGCAACTGCAGCTCGGGCACTCTTACGTGACGGTCAAATTTGGATCAGAGCAGGGAGTCCGGTTTACGAGCCGCCGTGATTTCCGCGGCGCGCCCCGTAGAATTCGAACTTGCGACCCTCGGACTCACGCGCTGTCGCGACGGCTCTTGTCGTTCACGAGCGCGCGCCACTCTTCGATGCGCGCGTGTGCTTGCTCGGGCCAGGGGAGGCGCGAGAGGCGACCGAGGAGGTGGGGCGTGTGATCACCGACGCGCGAGCGGTCACTGAAGACGTCGGCCGCCGCGTCGAGAGCGGCCGAGCCGCCTTCGACGTCACCGGATTCCACGGCGAGCCATGCCTCGGTCAGGAGGGCATGCTGCTTCGGCTCCGGCTCCTTCACGCCGATGCGCTGGATCTCGCCGAGGAGCGAGCGCGCGATGTCGAGCCTGCCGCGTGACAACGCTGCTTGACACTTCAGGAGCTTGGCCTCGACGGCGCCCCAGGGGTCGCTCATGCGCGAGTAGATCTCGAGCGCGCGCTCGGCGTGGAGCTCCGCGGTGTCGGGATCATCGGTGTCGATGCCGATCATCGCGAGCAAGCGCTCGCACTCGGCCTGACCGCGCGGCGTGCGCAGACCCTCGAAGAGCCCGGCGGCCTCCTGCGCGCCCTGGGCGGCGCTGAAGTAGTTCATCAGCCGGTGCTCGATGTGGGCGAGCGAGGCGTCGGTCTGCGCGAGCCCGAGTCGATAGCCGGCGCGCTCGAACTCGCCGCGCGCCTCGATCGTGAGCTTCCGCGAGCGCTCGGTCGCACCCTCGTGATGATCGACCCACGACAGCACGAGCAGGCACTGCCCGCGTCCGAGCGGCTGATCCACGGAGTTGAAATGCTCTTCGCCCTGACGCGCGATCTCTCGCGCGCGGTCGTGGTTGCCGAGCAGATATTCGATCCACGCCGCCACCGCCTCGCACTGCGCGAGGCCAAGGACGTTGCCGAGCCGCGTGAAGAGCCCGTGCGCCTGCTCCACCAGGCGGAGGCCCTCCGACGTGTCACCGCGCTCGCTCGCGAGATGCCCGAGGAGCCGCAGGCAATGTCCGAGGTTCTCCTGATCGCCGAGGCGCTCGAAGCGTTCTCGCGCGAGCTCCACGCACTGGGTCGCCTCCTCGGTCCTCCCGATGTGACGGAGCACCTCGGCGCGCCAGCGGTTCTCGAGGGCGAGGCTCCGTCCCGCGAGACGGCCCTGGAAGAGATCCAGATCGGCGAGGGTCGGCGAGGGTTCCTTCGCGCCGTTCCACGAGCTCTGCAAGAAGTCGAAGAACGTCTCTGCGGCGGCGTCGTTCTCGTGCGCGTACAGCAGGTTGATGACCCGCTGCCGGACGATGCGGCGGGTGTTGGCGAGCGTGTGCAGGCGGAGCGCCTTGGCCGCCGCCTTGAACATCCGCGCCGAGTCCTCGCGCTGCGAAAGCCTCCCGAAGAGATGCTCCTGCAGGAGCGCGTGCGGCCAGCTGTAGCGACCGGGGCCGCGCGGAAGGATGATTTCCGCCTTCTGCAGCTCCGCGATCGCGTCCTCCGCCGGGAGCTTCAGATCGCTGAGGAGGGCGACCATGACGTCGCGCCGGATATCCATGCCGAGCGTCGCGACGGCGTAGGCCGCGATCCGGAGATGTCGTGGGATGGCCGCGACGCGGGTGTCCCAGAGATCGGCCGTGGTCTTCGGCCGCATCGCGAGGACGTCGCGCGGCACGCGGTAGCGCGCGCCGACGAACTCCAGGTTGCCGGCATGCGCCCACGAGTGCAGCTGCTGGAGCGCGAAGAGCGGGAATCCGCGGCTGCGGCGCGCGGCCTCGTTCGTCGCATCGTCGTCGAGCGGGAGCGACGCCCTCACGAGGGCGCACGTCGAGTCGCGGTCCATCGGACCGACCTCGATGACCTCGCCCTCCATCGATTCACGGAGCTGGCGGAGGCGTTCCGCGGCGGGCGTGCCGAGCTGCACGTCTTCCGAGCGGACGGTGGCGACCATGAAGATCGGCTGATCGAGCTCCTCGCGGTGGATCTTCAGCAAGCCGTCGAAGGTCGTCGGGGCGGCGTGGTGCAGGTCGTCGAAGAAGAAGAGCAGCGGGCGCCCGTTGGCGACGCGACGGATGGTGTACTGCGTGACCAGGCGCCGGAGCTCGAGCGTGTCGAGGGTGAAGCGCACCCCGCTCGGGCCGACCCGCTCGTCACCGGGGGCGAGCGGACGCATCCACTCCGCGGCGCCGGCGACCCAGGATTTGCCCTTGCGGTCGTTCTTGTCGATCTTCCAGCGATCCATGAGCGAACGCTCGATGGTGTCGCGGTCGGCGCGCTCGAAATTGAAGTACTGGATGACTGCACCGAGCATGCCGTCGAGGGCGCTCCGGACCGGGCGATAGCGCGCCGTCAGAGGGACCATGCGGCCGTCCTCGTGCGCGGCTTCGCTGAGCCACTCCGCGATGCGCGTCTTGCCGACGCCTGCAGGGCCGAGCAAGAGCACGAGCCGGTGCGGTGGGCCCTTGCCCATGATCATCTGGCCGCCGATCGACCTGAGACGAGCACGGATGTCGTTGCGGCCGACCATCGGGCTCGGCCGGATGCTCAGGAGCCCGGGTGCGCGATCGGGGATCGCTTCGATGCCGCTGCTCGAGCGCGGGCCTGTCGGGCGGGTCGACGTGGGCGGCGGCGCGCCGTCCGCCTGCACGACGGTCGGGAACTTGAGGAGCTCGGGGTCGATGCTGTCGGGGACGAACTTCAGCCAGGCGCGGCGCGCCTCGGCCGAGAACTCGAAGCGATCCCAGGGCCGCTTCGCGAGCAGCCGCATGATGAACTTGTCGACGCCGGGCGGCGCGGTGCGATCGAGCTCCGGCGGCGGCGGCTGGTGATAGGCGTGGAGCTTGAGGAGCTCCTTCGGGTCGCCGGCGAAGGGCGCCCGCCCGCTCATCATCTTGTAGAGGATGCAGCCGAGGGCGTAGAGGTCCGTCGCACCCACGACGTGGTGCATCTCGTGCTGGATCTGCTCGGGCGCCATGTAGCCCGGCGTCCCCGCGCCCGCGTGGGGCGTGAACTCCATCGACTTCTCGCCGTCGAGCCGCTCGTCGTGGAGATCCTGGCGGAGCCAGGCCAGCCCGAAGTCCAGGATGTGGACGCGGGGCACCTGGTCGACCCGCTGCTCGACGATGACGTTCGACGGCTTCAGGTCGCCGTGGATGACGCCGCGCGCGTGCGCATGGGCGAGCGCGCCGAGCACCCCGTTCACGATCGCCCAGATGATCGGAAAGCTCAGCTTCGACTGAGAAAGGTCGTGGAGCGAGATCCCCGTGACCAGGTCCATGGCGAGGAACGGCGAGCCGTCCGAGAGCTGGCCGAAGTCGCGCGCATGCACGATGCCGGGGTGGTCGAGCGTCGCGAGCGCGCGGCTCTCCTTGTAAAACCAGCCGATGTACTCGGCCGCGAGCTTGCCCTCCGGCAAGATCACGCGCTTCACCGCGACGAGCTCTCCCGTCGCCTGGTCGCGGCAGCGGTAGACGATCCCCATCCCGCCTTCCCCGAGGACGTTCATCACCTCGTAACGCTGGGCGATGACGTGTCCCGGTAGAATCGGCTGCGCGGGCACTGCCCCTGGAGCCGCGGCATTCGCGGCCGAGGGGATGCTGGGTGGGACGCTCTCTTCGTCGGGCTCGATCTCTACGATGCTATCGGCTTCCGGAGCGGCCGTCGCCCCCTTGGCACGGGGCAGTCCGGCGCCGCTCCCGACCGACGGTAGGGAACTGAGCGCGGTGGTGGTCGCGCTCGGCTTGTCCTGGGTTCCTCTCGGAGCCACGATCGATCCCGAGTCTAGCCAATTGACGCAGCACGTCGAGAATTCTTGGCACAAATTCGACGAGTCAATTATTCCGGGCACTTACGGAATCGCCCCGAGCTCCTGGCGAGGTGACCGGGGCCTGGCTAGGCTCCCGCCCCATGTCGGATCCCGTCGAGCGCGACCCCTCCCTGTCCCAAGTCGATCCCCGCATCTTCGACCTCATCCGCGCCGAAGAGCGGCGGCAGTACGACAAGTTCCGCCTGATCCCGAGCGAGAACTACGTGTCGCGCGCCGTCCTCGAGGCCACCGGTACGGTCCTCACGAACAAGTACTCCGAGGGGTACGCCGGCAAGCGCTATTACGAGGGTCAGCAGAACATCGACCCGATCGAAGAGCTGGCCGTCAGTCGCATCAAGGCGCTCTTCAACGCCGAGCACGTGAACGTTCAGCCGTACAGCGGTAGCCCGGCGAACCTCGCCGTCTACCTCGCGTTCTGCCAGCCGCACGACAGCGTCATGGGCCTCGCCCTTCCGGCCGGCGGTCACCTCACGCACGGGTGGAACGTCAGCATCACCGGCAAGTACTTCGCGAGCCACGGTTACGGCGTCAGAAAAGAAGATCACCGGATCGACTTCGACGAGGTCGCGCGCCTCGCGAAGGAGCACAAGCCGAAGATCATCTGGGCGGGGACGACGGCGTACCCGCGCACCATCGACTTCCCGCGCTTCCGCGAGATCGCCGATTCCGTCGGGGCGAAGCTCTGCGCCGACATCGCGCACATCGCGGGTCTCGTCGCGGCCGGTGTTCACCCGAGCCCGGTCGGCATCGCCGACGTCGTGACGTCGACGACGCACAAGACGCTCCGCGGACCGCGCGGCGGCATGATCCTCTGCAAGGCCGAGCACCAGTCCGCGATCGACAAGGCAGTGTTCCCGGGTCTCCAGGGCGGCCCACACAATCACACCACTGCCGGCATCGCCGTCGCCGCTCAAGAGGCGAGCCAGCCTGCGTTCAAGGTGTACGCGAAGCGCATCGTCGAGAACGCGAAGGCGCTCGCCGAGGGGCTCCTCTCGAAGGGCTTCCGCCTCGTCACCGGCGGCACCGACAACCATCTCATCCTCGTCGATCTCACGCCGAAGAACGTCTCCGGCAAGATCGCGGCGAAGGCCCTCGATCGCGCCGGAATCGAGGCAAATTACAACTCGATCCCCTTCGACCCGCGGAAGCCGTTCGACCCGTCGGGTCTGCGCATCGGAACACCCTCCATCACCTCGCGCGGCATGGGCCCGGCGGAGATGGCGAAGCTCGCCGGATGGATGGACGCCGTGGTGTCCGCGCCCGACGACGAGAAGCTCATCGAGCGTGTCGCGGCGGAGGTGAAGGAGTGCTGCGCGTCCTTCCCGGCGCCCGGCATCCGCGTTTGAGGTTCGGCCTTTGAACGACACGCCGGAATCGCGGCGCCTGCTCGTCCAGTGTGGCGTCCCGATCGGCATCCTGACCGTCGCGAGCTTCATCGGTACGGCGTTCATGCCGTACCTGCTCGCGAAGGCGCCGCTCGCGCTCGTCGCGCTGTCGCCGCTCTTCCGTCACCTGGTGCTCGCTGCGCCGAGGGTCGACGCGGCGCCGTTCTTCCTCGTCGTCGTGCCGCGGCACTTCGCGCCCGATCCGTTCTTCTATCTGCTCGGGCGCGAGTACGGACGTTTCGGCATCGAGTGGGCGGAGGGCAACTCGCCGTTCACCGGCAAGATCGTCCGCGCTCTCGAGCGGGTGTTCGCGAAGCTCGGCCCCGTCGTGTTGCTGATCAGCCCCGACGTCATCGTGAGCACGCTCGCGGGCGCGGCAAAGGTGCCGTTCCCACTCTTCGTCGTGTTCAACGTGCTCGGCACGTTCATCACGGTGTTCGTGGCGCGCTGGTTCGGGGACGTCTTCGAGCAGTCCATCGGCGTCATCGTGAAGTACTTCACGGCGCACCTCTGGACGGTGACGGCCATCTCGGTCCTCCTGATGGTGCTCTTCAACTGGTACTCGTCGCGCCAGAACCAGAAGCCGGTCCCCGGCGTCGAAAAGGCGCCGGAAGAGCCCTGAGCGCCGCGTTCACCGGGAGGGCTATAGCTTTCCTGCGTCCGGCCGTTTGGTAGACTGGCCGACGGTGGCCCGAGACGGCTCGCCTCCGAGGGCGGCCTGAAAGGGGGGCGCCAATGCTCACCTTTCCCACCTACCTCCTCAGAATCGGCCGCGTACCTCCGCTTGCGATGGCGGCAGCCATCGTGGCGCAGCGTCAGGCGCGCCCGACCCTCGGTGAGCTCGCCGTCGCGAAGGGCAAGCTGACCCGCGCGGTCATCGACAAGCTCGTCCAGCAGCAGCGACGACGTCGGGTCAAGATCGGGCAGGTCGCGGTCGACTCCGGCGCGCTGACCAGGCCGGAGCTCGAGTCGCTGCTCGACGAGCAAGCGAGCCTCGAGCCGAATCTCGTCGACATCCTCGTCCTCCAGGGCGCACTCACTCGCGATGTCGCAGAGGGCGAACACGAACGCTACCTCGAGCTGGAGCGCGAGCGTGAGCTCGAGAACGGCCGTAGCGCGACGCACGCGCGCGACAGCTTCGCGTGCTCGGTGGCACGCCTCTCGCTCCTCAAGCCGTTCTCGAACGCCGTGAGGGAGGCGCTGACGCTCCTGTCGAACTCCGACACCGCGCCGGCCAAGGTCGCGGCGGTCCTGGCGGCAGATCCGTCCATAACGGTGGCCACATTGCGCATCGCGAATTCGGCGATGTACCGGCGCGGCGCCCCCTGCGATTCGCTGAAGGACGCAGTGGTCCGTCTCGGCGCCGGCACCATCCGCGACATCATCACCGGGATCAGCCTGCTCGGCGCGTTCACCGAGAGCGATCGCGTCGCGAACGCGACGCGCCAGCACCTGGCCGGGGCTGCGGCGATCGCGCGGATCCTCGCCGGCGCGGTCGCGCCTCGGCTCTCCAACGTCGCGTTCCTCGCCGGCCTGACCCACGATATCGGCAAGCTCCTGCTCCTCCAGTCCGGCGAGTTCTCCTACGACACCCAGTCGCGCGAGGTGCTCGAGGCCGGAAGCAGGGTGCACGTCCTCGAGAACGACGCGCTCGGCTACGACCACGCGATCCTCGGCGGGCTCGCCCTCGGGATCTGGGAATTACCCCGGATCGTCGCCGACGCCGTCGGCTTCCATCACGAGCCGATCCGCGCTCACGTCGCAGGGGGCGACATCGCGCAGCTCACGTCGCTCGTCGTCCTCGCGAGCGAGCTCGAGCATCATCAGAGCCTCAGCCCGCACTTCACGTCGCTCGTCGAGCGTGAGCTCGAGGCTCACCCGGAGGCCGAGCAGCTCGGGCTCCGTCCCAACGCAGTCGAAGAGATATGGGTCGAGCTGGTGCAGGCGCGAGCCGAGATGGCGGCGCTCCTCGCGCGCTGACCGTCAGAGCTTGCCGCTCTGGACGGCCCAGTAGATCGCGCGGAGCATCGCCATACAGGTGACGACGAGGACGACCAGGACCACCGCCCAGTTCACGGGCTTTCGTCCTCGGCGCGGGCTCTCGCCGGATCGCTCTTGCATCGCGAGCGGACCTTACAAGGGTAGCGCCTTCGATTCTTGCCTTTGTGCGGTCCGGGGTTACGACGGTGCACATGCGCCTCGCCCGGACGCCGCTCGCGAACGCCGGCGGCGCGCTGCCCATCTGGCCACCGCTCCTCGCCACGAGGGGGCCCGGCGCCGAGAGCGGCGTTCATTCGCACCACGCCATGCACCTCGTCCTGGCCGTGACGGGCTCGCTCCGCGTGACAGCGCGTGACGCCATGCCCGCGACGGTTGCCGGCGTTCTGACGGCGCCCGACGTCGCTCACTCCATCGACGCCCGCGGGGTCGACGTCGTGCTCGTCTTCCTCGAGCCCGAGAGCGAGGTGGGGGCACTTCTCGCCGTTGCACTCGGCGGCGAGCTCCGGCCGATCGACGACGCCGAGCGCGCTCTCCTGCTCGACGGCGCGAGCCCCGAGACGCTGATGGGCGCTGCCGGCGCGGAGTGGACCCGCCGCGCTGCTTCGGTGCTCGGCGCCGGAACCGTCGCCGCGAAGCGAACCGTGCACCCGCGCGTGAAGAAGCTCCTCGGCGTGCTTCGCAATCTGCCGCCCGACGGCGACACGTCGCTCGAAACCCTCGCCGCAGCCGTCGAGCTATCGCCCGGCCGTCTCATGCACGCCTTCACCGAATCGATCGGTGTACCGCTCCGCCCCTATCTCCAGTGGCTCAAACTGCAGCGCGCCGCGAGCGCGATCGTCTCTGGAATGCCGCTCGCCGCTGCTGCCCACGCTGCCGGCTTCTCCGACGCCGCCCACATGAGCCGCACCTTCCGTCAAACCCTCGGAACGACGCCCTCCGCCCTCCGTCCACGCTGACCGGCGACGCTGCGGTGTGTGTGCCGGTGAGGAGCAAGGGCTAGAGCCGGGAGCTCGAGGAGGAGTAAGGGCAGCGGGTCAAAGGGAAGGGGGAAGGGGCTGCGGGGAAAGTGGCTCTCGGTCGCTGCGCTCGCTCGCAGCCTGGACCCCGTCTGCGTGCGTCGATTCGAGGAAGGCGTCCTCGAAAACCTCACGAAGGAGTCCCCATGACGCTCTAAATCTAGCCCGTCGTGCTCGAATTGGTTCGAAAGCTTGCTCCGTCTCTGCCCAAGCTGCGTGCGCGTTCTTCTTCGCTCGGAGATCAGATGGAGCGCGCGTTGATCTCGGTGCCTTTGAATCTGGCGGAGGGCGCGTACAGCCGCGGCAAGAACCGCCAGGCGCGGTTCCAGACGGCCGCGGCCTCGGCGCGGGAGGTGCAGGCTTGCTTGGAAACCGCCCAGGCGCTCGGTTGTGCGCCCCGATGGATCCAGCTCTCTCAGCACTCTTCAATCGCGTGATCGGCACGCTCGTACGGCTGACGAAGTCGCGCTTCTGATGAAGTGCGAGATTTCCCCGGCGCCCTCGCACGGCCTAGCGAGCAATCTGCCGCGGAAAGGACAGCCGGTGGAGGGTACCCAGGATGTGTTGCGAAGCGCGCTCGAGCTCCTCTCGAAGCGGCGGCAAATACCGCAGCAGCACCGCTACTTCGAGAGCCGCGTAGCTCTCGCGCATCTCGCGAAGCGCGATGTTGTAGCAGGACGTGCGCGACCGGCCGCGCGCATACATGCCCTCCGCCGTGTTTAGAACTACGGACGCCGACGAACGGCGCAGCTGTCGCGCGAGATCCGGATCGTGGTGTGCGATGCGCGGCACGAGCTCAGCGACGTCCGCGACGAATGACAGAATGACGGGATAGATCTGAAGCATCGGGATTCTCCTTTCGAGAGACCCGTTCTCGACATTCGCACCCGGAGGCTCGGTCGAGGGCGGCTCCGCCGCGGAGCCGCAGCGCGCTCCGGTGCGCTGGCTAGCCCCTCGACCGAGCCGAGGCTGCGAATACGATCAAAGATCTCGAGACAGAACGCTCCCTCTCGCTGCCCCTCTCGCTGCCCCTCTCGCTGCCCTCTCGCTGCCCCTCTCCCTCTCGCTGCCCCTCTCCCTCTCGCTGTCCCTTCCCCTCAATCAGGTCCCGTGCCCCGTCCCCACGCCTTTTGAAGGAAAGAAATGTGACGAATCATGAGACCGCGCGAGTACATCGCAAACCTTTCCGTGGGAGGGCAGTGTGATTTGAGCGCGAGAGGCCGGACGCATACGGTAGGTCGCCGACGACCACGGCGTGGAGGGCTCCCCTAAGACCCGTGCGAGTGTGATGGCTTGTTTGCTCCCATCGCGGCGCGAAGCGCCGGCGGCTCGTCGAGGCACGTCCGGGTCCGGAATCGCTCCGCGATTCGTAGCCAGCTGATTCAAGGTCCTGCACGACGTAGCCAGCCGGTTCATGAGAAGCTCGTGCCGGGGCGGCAAGATGAGCTCATGACGAACACGGAACATCTCGAGGGCGACCGGGACGGCGGGCTCCTGGCGTGGCAGTGGGAGAACTACGCTGCGGTCCACGGGCACCGGCGAAATCTGCTGATCCACGTGCTCACTGCACCCGTCTTCATGGCGGGCACCGTCGCGGTCGTCGCGGCACCGTTCACGTCGGGCTGGCTCGCCCTCGCCGGCGTCGCGGCGATAGTGTTCGCGATCGCGGCTCAGGGACGTGGTCACGGGATGGAAGCCGCGCCGCCCATCCCGTTTCGCGGCCCACTCGACGTGGTTGCCCGCATCTTCGCCGAGCAGTGGATCACGTTTCCGCGCTACGTCCTCTCCGGCGGTCTCTCCCGCGCGTTCGCCCGCGCGCGCTGAGCACCGTCGCGCTCGTCCGCACGGAGCCGCGGACGCTGCGACGCCGCGTCACGGCTTCTGGAAGTCGTAGGGAGAGCCGAGGGCGAGGAGCGTCGTGAGGTCGTCGAGGGCGGTGCGCGTCTCGACGAGGAGCGCGGGGTCGGCGAGGTCGTCGCCGCTCAGACGATCGCGGTAATGCTTCGTGATCCACGCCGCGAGCGCGTCGCACCCGGGTTCGTCGAGGAAGACGCGCGCGCCGATCGCGTGACACTCTTCGTCGGTGAGCGCCACGCGGAGGCGCAAGCAAGCCGGGCCGCCGCCGTTGCACATCGAGGCGTTCACGTCGACGTAGTGAACGCCCGCGACGGGATTGTCCTCGGCCACGACGCGGTCGAAGAAACGCCGCGTGGGCTCCGACTCGAAGGCCTCGCTCGGTGCGATGACGGCCATCGAACCCCCGGGCAGCGTCACGAGCTGCGAGTTGAACGGGTAGCACGCGACGGCGTCCGCCGCGGAGAGCTCGCTCTCGGTCGCCAGTACCGCACGAAACGTCGGGCCGAGCTTCTCGCGGAGCACGGCGAGCAGATCGCGATGATGGACGAAGGCGTGCTCGTGGAGCATCAGGAACGACTCGTTGCCGACGGCGAGCACGTCGGTGTGAAATCCGCCGGCGTCGATGCCCACCGGGCTCTGCTGCCAGGGTAGAAAGAGCGCGTCGGAGAGCCCAGAGAGGCGCGCGACGGCCGTGCTCGCCTCGAGCGTCTGCCGTCGCGGAAAGCGAGCAGCGGGCTCCTCCGCGTCGAAGCCGAGCTTGCCCCAGCCGAAGAGATGCACCGTCCCCTGTTCGGTCGCGAGCCGCGTGTGGTTCGCCGCGCCCTCGTCCGAGAGCTGCGTCGTGCCGGGGAGCGCCTGATGCACGGCGAAGTGCGCCTCGTCGGCGAAGATGGCGCGGAGGACGGCGTGGGTCGTCGTCGCCTCCAGGCTCCGGTGGAACATCGTGGAGAGGTTCGCGACCGTGAAGTGGGCGCGGCCGTCCCCCGAGTCCGGCGAGGGCACGACGGTCGCGGCGTTCGCGGTCCACATCGCCGACGCGCTGCTCGTGACGCGGAGCAGGTGCCCGTCTCCACGCGCCGCATTCGCGAGCACGTCCGCGTCGCTGCCGCCGAAACCGAGACGTCTAAGCGTCGCGACGTCCGGCCGCGGAGCGGGCGGCAGCACGGCCTGGCCGACCCCGAGCCGCATCAGGAGACGCATCTTTTCGAGGCCCTGGAGCGCCGCCGCACGCGGGTTCGACACCTTGCCGACGTGCCGTGCGCTCGCGAGATTCCCGCGACTGAGCCCCGCGTAGTTGTGCGTCGGCCCTACCAGCCCGTCGAAGTTGAACTCGCGAAGCCCACGCATCGCTCTCTCCCCAAGGTACACCCCGGACGAAGAAGCGTGTCACGTCGTCGCCGGACCGAGCCGTCGTGCCGGCCCGCGTCGTCCGGCGCGAACGCGCTTACGCCCGCCGATCGCGCCTGCGGAGCTGGAAACCGCTGTACGGCCGATCCGGTCCCGGCGGTCCCGGCCCTGGATTTCCGCATGAGCTCGGCCAGGTTTCGCTGTAAGCTCCGCGCGCGATGTCGACCCACGAACCGTACGAAGGCCATCAGATGCGCACCTTTCGCGTGCGCTCGGACGTCAGCCCGGCTGCGCTCCAGAGCATTCTGACGGTCGTCGAGGACGCCGGCGCTCATGTCGGGGATATCCGCCTCGTCAGCAACGGCGGGAGCAGCGTCGTCCGGGACGTGAACCTGTACTTCGCGAACAGCGCCCAGCTCGAGGTGCTCGTCGGTCGCATCGGCAGGGCCGACGGCATCGCCCTCGTCGACGTCCTGCACGACGCGCTCGAGGTGCGGCGTGGCGGCGTGATCGAGACGAAGCTCCGGGTCCCCCTCGAGTCGATCGCGGATCTTCGACGCGTGTACACGCCAGGCGTCGCCGTCGCGTGCAAGCACATCCAGGAGTCGCCGAAGCGCGCGTACGACTACACGCACATCGGCAACAAGGTCGCGATCGTCACCAACGGAACCGCCATCCTCGGGCTCGGTGACATCGGGTGCCTCGCGGGTCTGCCGGTCATGGAGGGCAAGGCCGCCATCTTCCGTCGGTTCGCCGGCATCAGCGCAGAGCCGATCCTCATCGACGCGAAGGACCCCGCCGACGTCATCGAGGTCGTCGAGCGCATTCACCTCGGCTACGGCGCGATCCAGCTCGAGGACATCGCCGCCCCGGCGTGCTTCGAGGTGGAAGAGAAGCTCATGGCGAGCCTCGGCAAGCCAGTGCTTCACGACGATCAGTGGGGCACGGCGACGGTCGTCCTCGCCGGCCTGGTCAACTCGCTCCGCCGCGTCGGTCGCAAGCCCGAGAACACGCGCGCCGTCATCCTCGGCTCGGGCGCGAGCGGCATCGCGATCGCCAAGACGCTCGTCGGCTACGGCCTCGAAGACATCGTGCTCGTCGATCGCGCGGGCGCCGTGTACAGCGGCCGCACCGAGCACATGACGAGCGTCAAGCGCGAGATCGCCGAGCTCACGAACAAGGATCGCGTCCAGGGAAGCCTCGCCGACGCGATGCGCGGGCGCGACCTCTTCATCGGCGTCTCGAGCGCGAACCAGGTGTCCAAGGACATGGTCCGCAGCATGGCGAAAGACCCCGTCGTGTTCGCGCTCGCGAACCCCGTCTCGGAGATCACCGTCGGCGAGGCGTACGAGGCCGGCGCCGCCGTCGCGCTCGACGGCCGCTCGATGAACAACGCGCTCGCGTACCCGGGTCTCTTCCGCGGCGCTCTCGATTCGCGGGCGACCCGCTTCACGACGAACATGCGGCTCGCAGCGGCCTACGCCGTCGCTTCCGCGGCGCCTGCCGGCGAGCTCCTGCCGGACATGTTCGACCTCGGCATGCACGCTGCGGTCGGCAACGCCGTCGCGCGCGCCTGGCAAGAAGAGTCGTGAACGCCGGGGAGCCGCGAATCGCGCGGCTCCTGCTCTTCAGAGCGTCGTCGTGTCCGACCGCGCCTTCGCGACGGCGGCGCGTAACGCGCCCTCGCTGAATCCGACGAAGAGCTGGCCCATCACGTCGATGACGGGGATGGACCCGCCGCGTCGGTGCGCGCGCGCGAGCTTCTCTTGCATCTCACGCTGGGCGTCGTCGCTCGCCTCGATGTCTTTCTTGACGACCTTGACGCCGAGCGACTTGAGCAGCGCCTCGGCCTGGTGACACGGCCCGCACCACGACGCGCCGTAGATGGTCGCGCGCACCTCGCCCGTGGCGACGGCCGGCGCGCCCTCGGCAGAGCCCGCCGATGCCGGCACCGACGGCGCGGCGGTGGGAGCCAGCGCTTCCATCCGCGTCTTGCGCTTGCTCGCGCCGAGCTCGTCCCAGGCTGCGCGCGCCAAGGTCTTCACCGGGTACGCGCCGTCGGCGCCCTTGGTGCGGAGATCGGCGACGTAGACGGATTCCCCGGTGCCGTCCTTGCGATCGGCGAGCACGACGCGGACCTGGTCGCGGTTCGCGTCGGGCACGTCGGCGACGTGCTCGACGACGTGGAAGTCGCCCTTGTCGTCGACCCACGTGAGGAGCGCGCCACCGGTGTCGTCCTTGAGCACGAGCGGCGGTAGCGCGACCGTCTCGGCCGATGCGCCGGGTTTCGTCTCGTCGTCGGCGGCCCCGGCCTTCGAGTGACAGCCGAGCGGCGCGAACGCCGTCGCCGCGACGAGCGCGAGCGCCGTCACTTTCGCGCCCACGGCGCTTCTCGTCCGCGGCGTCATCGCGCGGCCTCCCTGCGGCTCTCGCCGACGCTCGGTCCCGCGGCCACGAGCTCCTCGGAAATACGTTCCCACTCCTTCACGAGTACATCGACCTTCTTCACGAGCGCCTGCTCTTCCCGCGAAAGTTCGTGGAGTTTCTCCCAGTCCGTTCCTGCCGCGCTCCGGAGCGCTTCGCGGAGCTCCCCGAGACGCGCCTCGCCGCGTGACACCTCGGACTCGAGCTGCTCGGCGCGGCGCCGCTTCTTCTCGAGGTCGCGCGCCACGAGCCTCCGGCTCTCGTGGCCGTCGGAGCGACCTTGCCGGCCCTTCGACGCTTCGACGGCCGGGGCGCGCTTCGCGGGCTCCGGCTTCCGCTGCGCCGCGCTCGCGGCCTTCACCCGCGCGGCGTCTGCGGCCTTCGCTCGCGCCCGCTCGGTCTCGTAGTCGGAGAAGCCGGCCTGGAAGACCTCGACCCCCGCCGGGGTGAAAGCGACCACTCTAGTGGTCACGTTCTCGAGGAAGCGCCGATCGTGGGACACGAGTATCACCGTGCCCTCGAAGCCGGCGATGGCCTCCTCGAGGATCTCGGCGGCGAAGATGTCGAGGTGGTTCGTCGGCTCGTCGAGGAAGAGCAGGTTCCGCGGCTCCATCAGGAGCTTGCCGAGGGCGAGACGGCTGCGCTCGCCGCCCGAGAAGCTCGCGACCTTACGGAACGGGTCGTCGCCCACGAAGCGGAAGCGCGCGAGGTACTCGCGGACGGCTTCCACCGTTAGATCGCCGCGTACCCGCCGTATCTCGTCGACCGCGGAGAGCGACGGATCGAGCGAGCCGAGGTGCTGATCGAAGTAACCCTCGGCGAGCCCCGAGCCGCGCCGCACGGTGCCGCGGTCGTTCGTATCGCCGTGGCCGGCGAGCAGGCCGAGCAGGGTCGTCTTGCCGGAGCCGTTCGGTCCGACGATGCCGACCTTCTCGCCGCGGCGCACGAGCAGATCCACGCCGTCGAAGAGCGGCTTTCCGCCGCGCGACGCGCAGAGACCGCGGGCCTCGAGCGTGATGTCGCCGCTCCGTGGGCACTCCGCGAACCTGAGCTTGAACTTCTCGGCGCGGGCCCAGACGTCCTCCGGGCCCTTCACGCGGTCGAGCTTCTCGAGCATGCGCCGGCGCGACTGCGCCTGCTTCGTCTTCTGGCCGGCTACGTTCCGGCGAATGAAGTCTTCCGTCTTGGCGACGAACGACGCCTGCTCGTCGGCGACCTTCTGCTCGCGCTCGAGATCCGTTTCGCGGGCAGTCTGGTAGTCGGTGAAGGAGAGGGGATAGACGCGGACCTTCGTGTGACCGAGCTCGAGGGTCGTCGGGCAGACGGCGTCCATGAAGGCGCGATCGTGCGAGACCACGAGTACGCTGGCCCGCGTCGAGCGAAGAATCTGCGCGAGCCAGTCGATCGTCTCGAGGTCGAGGTGGTTCGTCGGCTCGTCGAGGAGCAGAAGGTCCGCTTCTTTGGCTAGGACGGCGCCGAGCTCGATGCGGCCGCGTTCTCCCCCCGAGAGGCTCTGCACGGGCCGCGACAGCGCGCCGTCACCAAAGCCGAGCTCGGACGCGATGCTCGCGACGCGGTGCTCGAGCGCGTCCGCGCCGACGGCCTGGTAGCGGTCCATCGCCTGCGCGAGGCGGTCGAGGTCGGCCTTCTCGCCGCTCGCGGCGGCCTCCGACGCGGTCGCGAGACGATGGCGCGCCTCGGTGACCTCCCCGAAGCCGGAGAGCAGCGCGTCCATGACGGTCCCGTCACGGCCGAGCTCGTGGCTCTGCCGGTAGAACGCGACCGTCCGGCCTCGCTCCACGGTGACCGAGCCGCGGTCCGGCGCGAGCTCCCCCGCGATGAGCCTGAGGAGCGTGCTCTTGCCGGCGCCGTTGGGCGCGACCAGCGCGGCGCGCTCGCCCGCGTTCAGCCGGAACGTACACGACTCGATGAGCGGGTCGCCCGCGTAGCCGAAACCGAGATTGCCCACTTCGAGCAGAGACAAGGCGGGGAGACGTCTAGCACGAGACCCGGGGAGCTGCGCCTCCCGACGCTACCTCGCGACGTGGTCGGGCTTGCTGGCCCGGATATCGTCGGGCGTGGAGGCGCGCATCACCTCTGCGCCGCGGGCGCGCGCGGCGAGGCTCCTCACGGCGTCGATCAGGCCGATCGCGACGTAAAATGTGATGAGCCACAGAAGGACGAAGGGAGGCCGGGTGAGCTGCCAGACGACGGCGCTCGACGCGATCGCGAAGAGCACCAGGAAGGCCGTCCCGAAGTTGAACCGCAGGTCCTTGAACGAACGGAACTTGATGCTCGACACCATGAGCAGCGACAGCACGATGGTGACGACGAAGAGCGCGACCGTGTACTGCTGCGCGCCGAGTGCCCCGCCGACGGCGTGGTTCGCGACGAGGAGCGAGATCAGAATGCCGGACGCGGGCGGGATAGGCAGGCCGACGATGTATTTGCCGGGCTTCGCCTGCGCGACGGTGTTGGAGTTCGCGAGGACGTTGAACCGCGCGAGCCGCATCGCTCCACACGCCGTGAAAAGGAAAGCCGTCAGGATGCCGGGCACCGGGTACCGATGGAGCACCCATTTGTAGACGAGCACCGAGGGCGCGACGCCGAACGAGATGATGTCGGCGAGCGAGTCGAGCTCGAGCCCGAACGCGCTCTGGGTGCGGGTCATGCGTGCGATGCGTCCATCGAGGAGGTCGAACAGCATCGCGCAGAGCAGCAGGACGGCCGCACGGTAGAAGTCGTCCACCGACGGATTGTCCTGCGCGACGACGCAGATCGCGTTGAACCCGCAGAAGACGCTCGCCAGGGTGACGAGGTTCGGCAGGACGAACAGCATCTTGTGCAGGTCGACGCGCCGGATCTGCGGGCGGTTACGCCGTCGTCGTTGCCCGATGCCCACGATCCTCCGATATTAGCTCGGTTGCCTTTACGGAGTCCACCACGCGGCCGTTTCTTCGGCCAGTCGTTCCTTCGTCTGTCACGGTTGTCCCCCTCTGCGACGGTGTCGACGGGGAAACGAGCACAAGTTGGCCACGCAGCGCGACGCGCCGTAGCATCAGGACCCATGGACAACACGGCATTTTGGGGGCTTGGCCGCTCTGCGGCGGTTCTCGCCGTTCTTTTGTCTCCGGTCGTGTCCGGCTGCGCCGGTAACGACGGAATGAAGAAGCAAGTCGCGGGTCTCGAGACGCAGGTGACCTCGATGCGCGCCGATCAAGACCGGCTCGAGGAACGCCTCGCTGCGCTCGAGCTCAGTAACTCCCAGGCCGCGCGCTCCCCGGCGTCGTCGCCGGCCTCCGAGCGCGTCGAGCGCCCGCGCCTCAAGGTCATTCATCTCGCTCCGGACGAGCCAGGGGCTCAGGCCGAGCCGGCAAATGAGCCGAGTCCGCAGAGTCCTGCTGACTCTGCGGCGCATCGCCCCATCATCCGGGGTACGGGTGACCGCGTCATCAAGGTAGGTGACGGCGAAGCCGACGAATCGACGCGGAGCGACGCCGTGCAGGCGAAGCCCGTGGCGCAGCTCGGCAGGGACGCTCACGGAAGCTGAAGAAGATGGCCTTCGGCGCGCGGTTCGGCATTCCTCTGTTCACGTGCTCCGCCCTCGTGCTCGCGGCGACGAGCGGGCGCGCGCAGAACATCGGTGATCAAGGCGCTGCTGCGCCGGCTCCGGCCGCGCCCGCGGCACCGGCCGCCGGTGCCGGCAATGACTCCAACAATCCTTCCGCGCCCGGCGCCGCCGCCGCGGGTTCTCCTTCGGGCAGCGTCACCCTCGGCGGCGGAACACAGACGACCACGTCGACGTCGTACAGCGTGTTCGGTCTTCCGCCCGCGGGGTTCAATCCCGACGCGCATCTGCCGTCGAGCTCGCACGCGACGACCGACGCGTCGAGCTCCTCCGACGGCTTCGATCTGCTGCCGAACGAGGGGAACGGCGGCCCGGTACACGGCACCGGTGAAGGTCCCGCGATCCTCGGCAAGCGTCCCGTCGGCACCAGCGTGCCTTCGGTGCACCAGGTTCAGAAGGGCGACACGCTCTGGAGCCTCTGCAACGGCTACTTCCAGAACCCGTGGTTATGGCCGAAAATCTGGAGCTATAACCCGCAGATCCAGAACCCCCACTGGATCTACCCGGGCGATCAGCTGAGGCTTCGCGCCGGCGGGGGTCCCCTCGATGCAAAGGACTCGGTCGTCCTCGGCGGAACGCGCGGTCTCGCCGGAGGCGGCGCAGGTGGCGGCGGATTCCTGAATCGACGTCCCCTCGTCGCGAAGGACACCGTGTTCTTGCGCGACGCCGGCTACGTCGACGATCCGAAGAAGGACGTCTGGGGTGAGCTCGTCGGCTCGCAAGAGGAGCAGATGCTCCTCACGCAGGGCAACAACGTCTACATGATCCTTCGGCCCGGCGTGGATCTGAAGCCCGGTGAGCTCCTCACCGTCTTTCACTCGGTGCGAACGCCCGACGCCGTTCCCGGCGCGCGCCGCCCTCCCGGCGAGATCATCGCCTTCAAGGGGACGGTGAAGATCGACGACTTCAATCCGAAGACGCGCATGGCCTCGGGTCGTCTCATCGAGTCGCTCGACGCGGTGGAGCGCGGCGACAAGGTAGGGCCGGTGGGCCGGCGCTTCGACGTCGTGCCGCCGAAGGTGAACGACACCGACGTCGAGGCACGCGTGCTGACGAGCCTCTACCCGCACGAGGTGATCGGCCAGAACCAGATTGCGTTCATCGACCGCGGGTCGAAGGACGGCCTCGTGCCCGGAAATCGTCTGCTCCTCGTCCGGCGGGGCGACGCCTGGCGGCGCACGCTCGAGACGACGACCACCATGGCGCGCACCCAGGTTCTGCTCGACGTCCCCGAGCACGTGGAGACGCATGTCACACCGCTCAACGGCAAGACCGAGGACTTTCCGGAAGAAGTGACGGGCGAGCTCCGCGTCCTCCGGGCGGACGAGTACAGCTCGGTCACGCTCGTCGTATCGTCGAAGTTCGAGATCGAGCCGGGAGATCGCGCGATCACCCGCAAGGGCTATTGAATCCGGGCGGCCGGAATTCGGGGCATTTCCGCTTGGGCGCGCCCAGTTCGATGTTAACTTGAGCGCGATGGCCCAGCCGGCCACCGTCTTGATCCTCGCCGACGTGGGCGATTCCGAACGCGCCGCGCTCGAAGCAGCGTGCGCCGCGGCGAGCTTTTCTGCGTCCATCGAGCCGTCCGCCGAGGCCGCGACCCAGAAGCTCACGGCGCGGCGCTTCGATGCGCTCATCGTTCACCTCGGCACGCCGGGGGCGGCCCTCGCGTGCATGCGCGCCCGCGGCAAGCTCCTCCGGACCCGCATCCCCGTCCTCGCCCTGGTCGAGAGCGACGACGAGGCGACGTTCTCGCGAGCCTATCGCGCCGGCGCCGACGAGGTGCTCTTGCTCGATCGCTACGACTGGCTCGCGGCTCGGCTCCGTGCGCTGCCGCGCTCGGCGATCCCGCAGCCCGGCAACGCGCGCGGGGACGCCGTGGTCGCCGACGCCGATCGTACGCGCGCCGAGGTCGTCGAGCGCGTGCTTCGCGACGCCGGGTTTCGCGTCGAAGTGGCCGTCGACGGATTCTCCACGCGGCTTCAAGCCGGGCGACCATCGCTGAAGGTCGCCGTCATCGACGCCTCGCTCGACGACGTGCCGGCCCTGATCCTCCAGGCCAAGGCCAAGGGCGCACGTTGCGCGTGGGTCGTGCGCGCGCGCCCCGAGCAGCTCGACGAGATCCGCGAGAAGCTCGCGCGCGTGGAGCGCGTCGCGGTGCTGAACGCCTACGGCCCGCCCGACGACGTGCTCTTCGAGGTGAACCGGTTGATCGAGCCGCGCACCACCGACGGCCGCGGCGAGGGCCGGCTACTCCAGGGTAGCGTTCTGCATCTCCGCTGGGCCGACGCGACGTCGAGTGACATCGGCTATTCGTACAACGCGAGCGCGACGGGCATCTTCGTCCGCACGCTCGCGACGCCGGTCGGGACGCGGGTCTCGGTCGGGATCACGCCGCTCGGCTCGGACGAGAAGCTTCACCTCGACTGCGAGCTCGTGTGGCGTCGTGAGTTCGGCGCGACGCGGAAGGAGCCCGTGCCCGCAGGGTTCGCGCTCCGCATCGTCGGTGGTGACGTCGTGGCGTGGAATCGCCTCACGCCGCGGACCTCGATGCCGCCTCCCGACGATCTGCCCATCGTGGTCGCACCGGGAGCGACCCGGGCCGCCGCGCGCGCCGAGGTGAAAAGCGCGGCCGCAGTGGAGACGCCGGCGAGCGCCGAGACGGCGGCTCCGGCAAAGGCCGCCGAGACGCAGCTGTCCGCGCCGGCCGACGTCGAGATAAAGTCGCGTGAGCCGCAATCGTCGGTCGAGAAGATGCTCGCGTCGGTGCTCAGCGAATCGTCCGCCGAGGACGACGAGCCGGGCTCCGCGCCGCTCAGCATCGACGGCGGCGCCGTGGTCGCGCTCCACGGAAACGCCGCGGCGGACGCGACGAACGCCGACGACCAGATCACCAAGGTGCAGAAATCGCCGCTCGATCTCGCGGGCGGCGCTCCGTACGCCGCCGAGCGCGCGCGCCAGGAGATCCTCGCGAGCTCACTCGACGCGAGCAAGACACCGCTCGCCGTGCCCCGCTTCTCGGAGCGTCCCGTCCCGCCGCGCGCCGAGCAGCGCGCGACGTCGGTGATCCCGCGTCCGAACGATCCGTCGAAGCGCACCGAGGCGAAGACGAGCCTCCGTCCGACCGCGGCCCCGGCCGGCTCCACCGGTGGCGCGGCGAGCGACGCCTCGACGCTCGAGCCGAAGCGAAAGAGCGATCGGCCGCCGCCCGAGGCCGGCGGCATCGACCTCAGCGACATCACTCCGGCGTCGATAGGCTTCGATCTGTCGGAAGACGGACGCATCATCGAGCAGGTCCGTCGTCTCCCGCCCGTGGAGGAGCGGAGGCCGAACGTCACCGCGCGCGTGAGTACGCGCCCGTCGGTGCCGGCACGGCCGTCGATGCAATCGCCGTCTCGTGGCGGCACCCTCGCCGGTACCGGCGGTCCCACGCCGTTCGAGGTCGCAGCCGGTCAGCGCACTCCGGAGCCCGCGCCCGCGCGCCGCTCGGAGCCCGCGCCGGCGTCGGTTCCGCGCATCGTGTCTTCGGTCACGCCGCCGTCGCCGCCAGCGCCATCGGTGAGGCCTCCGTCCGTCGCGCCGCCGTCCTCGAAGCCGTCTTCCGTCGCGCCGCCGCCGTCCATCGCGCCGCCGTCTTCCAGGCCGCCGCCCGCGCTTCCGTCGCGCGCCTCGGAGCGTCCGACGTCGGCACCGGGCCTCATCCCGATAAGTGACGCCGGTCCCGAGTCGATCACGATCCCGCGTCGTCCTGTGCCAGGCGGCATCGGCGATACCACCGCGACGATCGGCACCGTTTCGGCGATGAGCACCGCCGACGCTGCGCGCTCCGCGGCCGAGACGGTGCACCCCTTCTCCGGACTCCGGGCGCAGGCCGAGGCGCCCGAGGACGCACCCGCGCGGCCCGTTCAAACGACCACCCGGGTTGTCGCTGACCACGACGCGAGCGGTACCGGCGACACCATGCGGCCCGCCGCGGCCGGGCTCCCGGAGAGCACGCCGCCCCCGCCGCTCGCCGGCTTCGGGCCGGCGTTCCGCGGTTCGCCCGCCGTGCCGCGGAACCTCACCGACGATCTCGACGAGGATTTCGCACCGCCGAAGCGACGGTCGTCGCTCGGGCTCTGGATCGTCATCGCCGCGATCATCGGCGGCGGTGCGGCATTCCTCGCGACGCCGTCGCTGCGCAAGCACGCCGTGACGGCGCCCGCGACCGCCGCTCAGGCCGTCGCGCCGCCGGCTCCGGAGCCGTCCGCGGCCGGGCTCGAGAAAGCGAGCGACACGACGACGCCCGCCGTCCCTGCCGGCACGACCGCCTCCCCGACGGCCAGTGCCGCGCCGTCCGCGACGGTCGCCGCGGAGACGCCTCCGCCGAGCGCGACGGCGGCTGCGAGCGCCGCGCCGTCGGCGACCGCGACGGCAGAAGCCGCCACGCCGACGCCCCACGACGACAAGGGAGGACCAGAACTCGACCAGGCAGCGCTCGCGGCGCTCGCGCCCGGTCAGGGGTATCTGTACGTCGCGTCTCCGCTCGAGACGAACGTGTTCCTCTACGGGAACCTCGCGGGCACGACCAACCAGCGCATCACGTCGAAGTGCGGGCCGCGTTTCATCCGGCTCGGCACCACGCTCGGCAACTGGCAAGGGGAGGGGCAGGTCCAGATCGTGAAGTGCGGTGCGCTGACGCGCATCGAGATGATGGGGAAGTAGATATCGTGAAACTCGTCGCCGCTGCCGCGCTCGCCGCGGCGCTCGTGTCCTGTGCCTCTCCGCCGCCCCCGGAACCCGCTGCGCCAGCGGTGACACCCGCGCCGGCGTCCGTCGCGCCGGTCGCGCCAGTCGCGCCAGCAGCGACCACACCGGTGGCCACATCTACGGCGAGCCCTCCGCCCGCTGTCCCTGCGGCGAGCGCGGCTCAGCCGTCCGACGCGTGCCACGTCACCGAGGAGCTCGCCGCGGCGTATCGCAACGTCGGGCAAGGCGAGAACGAGGCGGTCTGGACGGCGAACGGGCGCGCGAAGCTCCTCTCCGAGGAGGACGCCGAGCGCGCGCTCCCCGGGATCACCCAGGAGATCATCTCCGCCCTCGCTCATCGTCGCTACGACAAGCTCGCGGCGTTCGCGGGTCCCGACGGCATCTGCATGCGCGCCGCCAAGGGAGCGGCGTGTCAGATGCTCTCGCCGCGGGCGCTCGCCGGCTGTGCCGCGAGCGGCGTGAAGACGGAGTGGAACGTCGACGACGGCAAGGACACGCCGGAGCGCTACACGTGCTCCGAGGCGTTCAAGCGCATCTTCTACGCGCGCGACTTTCTCCACGTCGGGAAGCCGCGGTTCAATTGCTTTCCAGCGCCGGGCCGCGGCAACAACGCGTCCCCCGTGATGGCGTCGGGGCCGCGGCTCGGTTACGTCGAGCTCTACAGCGAGGGCAACGACGGCTTCCGTAGCCTCTGGCTCGTCTTCGACGGCTCTCCCACGGCTCCGGAGCTCGTCGAGCTGATCAGCGATTATCCCGGTATTTGAGCCGCGACGGCCCTGTACTTTCGCGTCTTTCGCGCGGAACGTCTCCGGTTCGGAGTGACGTGGAAGGCGCGCCGCGCTACCTCATCTGGTAGCTCGAATGATCGCCACCCTGATCGTCGTCGCGTTCTACGTCGGAGTCGTCGCATACTCCGCCGCGGCCACGCTCTTCTTCGTCGAGCTGGCGCGTCCGGAGCGCACCCCCGGCGCACCTCGCTGGGCGGCCCGCGCGCTCGCCGTCGGTGTGGCGATGGAGCTTCTGCCCATCGCCGTCGACCTGAGTGACGCCTCCGAGGTCCCGTCGATCAAGTTCGCGCTCATGCTCTGTTCGATGTCGATCGCCGTCGGGTATCTCGTGCTGCGGGTCCGCATGCGCATCGACGCCATAGGCGTCGTGGTCGCGCCGCTGTCGCTCGCGCTGCTCGTCGGCGCGCAGTTTCTCACCGCGCGCGGGCCGGCCACCGATTTCCCGCACACGCTCCTCCTCATGCACGTCGCGGCCAACGTGCTCGGCGTCGGGTTTTTTCTCCTGGCCGGCGCGGCCGGCGGCTTCTATCTCTTCCAGGAGCGACGGCTCAAGGCGAAGCGCGCGCCGTCGATGCAGGGCCGGCTCCCGCCGCTCGAGGCGCTCGACATGACGGAGCACCGGCTGCTCCTCGCCGGGTTCCCGCTCCTCACGTTCGGGATCGTCAGCGGCGCGGTGTTCGCCGCGCGGCTCGGCAGCATGACGTCGGCAGGGCTCGCGCGCTCCGCGTTCGCGTACGCGACGTGGCTCCTCGTCGCGGGTGTGCTCATCCTCCGTGCCGTCGCGGGCTGGCGCGGCCGTCGCTCGGCGTACGGCACGCTCGCCGGCGTGGTCTGCGTCGTGCTCGTCGTCGGGATCTACGTCGTCGCCGGTGGAGGCGGGTTGTGATCGTCGTCGTCGGGCTCTCGCACCGCACCGCACCGATCCACGTGCGCGAGCGGCTAGCGCTCCCGGCGGACACGGTGCCGGAGCTCCTTCGCACCATCGTGACCGGGCCGATCGGCGAGGCGCTCATCGTCTCGACCTGTAACCGCGTCGAGCTCGTCGTCGCGGGCACAGAGGGCGCGCGCTCGAACCTCACGGAGGTCGCGCTCGCGGCTACGGCCGCCATCGTCTCCCGCGCGCCGGGCGTCGAGGGACATCTCTACGCGCACACCGGCGCCGAAGCCGTGAGGCATCTCTTTCGTGTCGCCGCGTCGCTCGACTCGCTCGTGCTCGGCGAGCCGCAGATCCTCGGGCAGCTCAAGGACGCCTACGACCTCGCGCGCGACACCGGGACCGCCGCCGGCGTGTTGAACCGCGTCATCCCGCGCGCGATCCGCTCCGCGAAGCGAGTGCGCTCGGAGACGACCATCGGCGTGGGCCAGGTGTCGGTTCCCACCGTGGCCGTCGACCTGACGCGGCAGATCTTCCGCGATCTGTCGCGACACACCGTCGCGCTGGTCGGCTCGGGCGAGATGGGCGAGGGCGTCGCGCGCCTGCTCCGCCAGGCCGGCGCGCGCCTCATCGTCGTCGGTCGCAACATGGAACGCGTCGCTCACCTCGCGCAGGCGATGGGCGGCGAGGGCCGGAGCCTCGCCGAGCTCGACAAGACGCTGGTCGAGGCCGACGTCATCGTCACCACGACGAGCGCGCCCGGCTACATCATCGACGCCAAAGAGGTGCAGAAGCACCGCAAGGCGCGCAAGGGCCGGAACCTCTTCTTCATCGATCTCGCCGTCCCGCGCGACGTCGATCCCGCCGTCGGAGAGCTCGACTCGGTCTTCCTCTACAACGTCGACGATCTGTCCAACGTGGTTGCCGAATCTCTGCAGAGCCGGCAGCGGGAGGCGGAGCGCGCCGAGGCGATCGTCGTCGAGGAGACCGAGAGCTACGAGAGATGGGCGGAGGCCGAGCAGGTCACGCCGACCATCGTCGCGCTCCGCGAGCGTATCCGCGCCATCCTCGAGTCGGAGGTGGACCGGAGCCTCGGCGGCAAGCTGAAGCACCTCGGCCCGAACGACCGCGAAGCGCTCATGGTCATGATGGAGGCGGCGCTCAACAAGATGCTGCACCCCGCGACGGCCGGGCTCCGGCGTCTGGCGACCGATCCCACCTCGCGCGGCGAGCTCGAGCAGGCGGTGTCCGCCCTTCATTTTCTGTTCGAGCTCTCGACGACCCACGACGCGTCGCCCCACGACTCGGACCCCCAGGCGTCGATGGTCGACCTGCGCGACGACGACGCGGCCCTGTCGCTGACGTCCGATGCGGCCGGGCGGACCGAGTCGCCGGGTTCGACGAAGGCGGGCTTGCCCGGCAGAATGGGTCGATGACCGTCCTCACCGTCGCGACGCGAAAGAGCCAGCTCGCCCTCGCCCAGTGCCGCGCATGGATGCGCGACTTCACGCAAGCGACCGGCGTGGACACCGCGGAGCTCCACGTCGTCACCACCGGCGATCGCGTGCAGGACGTCGCGCTCTCGCAGATCGGCGGAAAGGGCCTCTTCATCAAGGAGATAGAAGAGGCGCTCATCGAGTGTCGCGCCGACGTCGCCGTGCACTCCATGAAGGACGTCCCGGCCGAGCTCGCGCCGACGCTCGTCATCGGGAGCGTCCCTCTCCGCGAAGATCCGCGTGACGTCGTCGTGACGCGCGACGGATGCCGCTTCGAGGAGCTCCGCGCCGGTGCGACGGTGGGAACGTCGTCGCTCCGTCGCATGTCGATGCTGCGCGCGTGGCGTCCGGATCTCGAGTACGTCCCGATCCGCGGCAACGTCGACACGCGGCTCCGCAAGTGCGCCGAGGGCCTCGTCGACGCCGTCGTGCTCGCACGCGCCGGCCTGATCCGTCTCGGGCTCGAGGCGCGGGCCACCGAGATCCTCGATCCGTCACGGTGCTTGCCGGCGATAGGGCAGGGCGCGCTCGCGATAGAGCGCCGCGCCGCGGACGACGAGACGCACCTGCTCCTCGATCGCCTGACCCATCGCGACACGCTGATCGCGGTCACCGCCGAGCGCGGCGTCATGACCGCCGTCGAGGGAAGCTGTCAGATGCCGGTCGCGGCGTACGGCGTTCGCGAAGGGGACCAGCTCTGGCTTCGCGGCATGCTCGCGGAGCCCGACGGCAGTCGCGCCGTCTTCCGCGACGTGCGCGTCGCGTGGCCCGAAGGCGCCGCGACCGCGACCGCCCTCGGTATCGAGCTCGGGCGCGCGCTCAAGGGCGCGTGATCCGGGCCGCCGTCGCGCGGGCTCTCGAATCGGGAGCTCTTCGCACGCGTGTGACGCTCGCGGCGTCGAGCGTCTGGGGCCGCCGCGCCAGCGTCGTGCGTCCGGTCTTCTTGCCTGAGCCCTCCACGGTGATCGGCGTCGGCGGATCGACCCTCGGCGGCTCCCACAAGACGCCGCTCGCGCTCGCCCTCGCCGTCGAGCTCCGCCGTCGCGGCGAGGACGTACGCGTCGTCGGTCACGGCTACGGCGTGCGCGACGTGACGGCGCGCGCCGTGCTCGACTCCGACACGGCGCGCACCGTCGGCGACGACGCGGCGTGGCTTGCACGCGAGCTCCGTCCGTGCGGCGTGCCCGTCTACGTCGGCGAGCGGTCCGCCGCGCTCGCCCTCGCCGCCGCGCCCGGCGCCGTCGTCCTCGTCGACGGCCTTCTCCAGGCGCACCCACGGCGGCTCGCCCTGTCGCTGCTCGTCGTCGACGCGCATGAGCCCTGGGGCAGCGGCGCGTGCCCCCCTGCCGGCGATCTACGCGCCACGCCGCGAGCGCTCATGGACGCCACCGACGCCATCGTCGCGGTGCACTCGGGCGCGCTGCCCAGCGACGCGCCGTCGCCGGACGTCCATGACGTCGCCACGTCCCTCACGGCGCTGCACGCCGACGGCACCGACGTTGCACTGGCGTCGCTCGCGCGCCGTCGCGTCGGGGTCGTCCTCGCCATCGCGCGCCCGGAACGCGTCCTTCGGTCGCTCCGCGCGCGCGGCATCGAGCCCGTCACGACTCTGCTCTTCGCCGATCACGGCGCCTTGCCGGAGCGGCGCGCGCCGTCGCACCGCGGCGCGGTCGACCTCTGGCTCACCACGCCGAAGTGCGCCACGAAGCTCGGCGCCGAGTTCGAGGGGGCGCCCCTCGCCGTCCTGCGGCAAGAGCTGGCGCTTCCCGACGAGCTCCTCGCGCGCTGCCTCGCGGCAGTCCGGAAAGCGCGCTGAAGGCCCTGCCGGCGCAATTTTCCAGGGCCGCAAGGGCGAATGGGTACGTCTTTCGCGCGCATTTCACCCCGCGAACCCGTGGTAAGGTCGGCGCCATGTTCGTCGCGCGTACGCTCACTCGGTTCGGTTTGTTGGTCGCGCTCGTCGCACCGATCCCCTTCGTCGCCGCGTGCGGCGGCTCAGCGCCGCCGGCCAAGGTGCTCCCGAAGGCGGGCGATATGCCGGAAGGCGCGGAGTGGACCGGCGTCTACTTCAGCCCCACCTACGGCAACCTCCACATGGTGAAGGAGGGGAGCGCCATCAGCGGCAAGTGGCGTAACGCCGCGGGAGACAAGTGGGGCGCCCTCCACGGTGAGGTGACCGGCAATCTCCTCCACTACGAGTGGGAAGAAACGACCATCGGCATGGTCGGTCCTTCCGCGAAGAAGACTGGGCGCGGCTACTTCCAGTACATCCGTCCCCCCGGGGATCTCGTCAACGACGAGGTGCGCGGCGAGTGGGGTCTCGGGCAGCAGACGACCGGCGTCACCTGGACCGCCGTCAAGCAACGCAACGCAAAGCCCGACCTCGACTCCGTCGTCCCCGACGAGACGCAGAAGATCGACAACGGCGCCGGCTGGGACGAATCGAAGAAGAAGCCCGGCGGCGGCGGCGACGACAAGAAGTCGGACGACTGGAACTGACATGCCGTTCGAAGGTTCGCGCGGTACGCAGTTCTCCGAGCCGAGCATCTTCGAACGCGGGGCGCCCGGCCGTAACGGTGCGTCCCTGGCTCCGCTCGACGTGCCGCCCATCGACGTGAGCGCGGCACTCGGCGCTTACGCGCGCAAGGAGCCGGCAGGGCTGCCCGAGGTGAGCGAGCCGGAGGCGTTCCGTCATTTCGTGCGGCTCAGCCAGTGGAATTACTGCATCGACACGCAGCTCTATCCGCTCGGCTCGTGCACGATGAAATACAACCCGAAGGTCAACGAGTGGGCGGCGCGGCTCCCCGGGTTCGCCGCGCTGCATCCGCTCGCGCCGCCACATCTCGCGCAGGGTGCGCTCGAGCTCATGATCGCGCTCCAGAGCATGCTCTCGGAGATAGCGGGGATGGACGGCTCCAATCTGCAGCCTGCGGCCGGCGCACAGGGCGAGCTGACCGGGCTGATGATGATCCGCGCGTATCACCAGTCGCGCGGGCGGTCCCCGAAGAAGGTGCTCATCCCCGACAGCGCCCACGGCACGAACCCCGCGAGCTGCTCGCTCAACGGCTTCGACACCGTGCCGGTGCCTGCGCAGAGCGGCCTCGTCGATCCGAAGGATCTCCTCGCGGCCGTGGATCGTGCCGGCGGCGAGATCGCCGCGCTGATGATCACCAACCCGAACACCATCGGCTTCTACGAGCGCGCGATTCCCGAGCTCTGCCGGCTCGTGCACGAGCGCGGCGGCCAGGTGTACGGCGACGGTGCGAACATGAACGCGGTGCTCGGTCGCGCACGCCCCGGCGACGCGGGCGTCGACGTCATCCAGTACAACCTGCACAAGACCTTCACCACGCCGCACGGCGGCGGTGGTCCCGGTGCCGGTCCCGTCGCATTCAAGAATCACCTCGAGCCGTTCCAGCCGGGTCCCGTCGTTCGTGAAGAGGGCGGCCGCGCCATCGTCGACGAGAACCGGCCCCAGAGCGTCGGCCGCGTGCGTTCCTTCTGGGGGAACTTCGGCATGATGGTCCGCGCCTACACGTACATCCGTGAGCTCGGCCCGAAGGGCCTCCGCGACGTCACGGACATGGCCGTGCTGAACGCCGGCTACCTCGCCGCGCGTCTCAAGGATCATTATCCGCTCGCCTACGACCATCCTCCGATGCACGAGGCCGTCTTCACCGATCGCGAGATCGAGTCGAAGACCGGTGTGAAGACGCTCGACGTCGCGAAGCGACTCATCGATTACGGCTTCCACCCGCCGACGGTGTACTTCCCCCTCGTCGTTCGCGGCGCGCTGATGATCGAGCCGACCGAGACCGAGACGAAGCAGACCATCGACTCGTTCGTCGAGGCGATGATCGCCATTCGCCGCGAGGCGGACGAGACGCCGGATCTCGTGAAAGAAGCGCCGCACAACACGCGCGTCGGCCGTCTCGACGAGGCGCGCGCCGCTCGCCAGCCGAAGCTCCGCTGGCGGTAATCGCGGGGGTCTTGCCCCCGCGGCTCGCTAGCGTTCAGTCTCTGCCCCAGAGGCTGTCGTGATCCGACTTCTTCCCGGAGGGTGACGCGGTCGGCTCGGTCGCGGTCGTGCCCGTCGTGGGCTCGCCGCTCGGGTGCGTGCCGTCGGGACGATGTTCGGTACCGGTCGACGGATGCGGACGCGTGTGGCCTGTTCCGACGCGATGCGCGTCGTCGGTTCCGACCGGCGCGACATCGACGTGACGCTCGGGCGGCGCGATCGGAAGCTCCTCGATCCGGGTCACGCCGCGCGGGGGTTCGGCGGGTTTCGCCGGCACGGGTGCCGCCGTCGCCGATGGCGGGGGCCGTACGGCCGCGTTGCTCTTCACGGTCTCGTGGTTCGCGCTCGAGTAGATGGAGAGCGCGACGAACGCCGCCGCGACGACCGCTGCAACGGCGAAGGCCATTGCGATGGCCGAGCCACGACGCCGCGACGGAAGCTGCTCTCCCGGGTCGAGCGGGAGCCCGCCGCTCGTCACCGAGAGCGACACCTCGGTGTGCTGCTCCCTGTCCCGCGCGTTCGGCGGAGGCATATCGCTGCCCGCCGCAGTCGGGAGCTGGAGCCCGAGGCCCGTCCCGGTGAGTCGCGCGGAGGGCGATTCGATCGTCGCCTGCAGCAGGTGTCCGCCGCCGGAGCTCGGCTCGAGCGTCGCGGCGTTCGCGATCGGAAGCGACGGCGCCACCGGTACCTCGACGCCGAGCGCCAGCGCGAGCTCGGACACCGCGGCGGTCGCGCTCGCGAAGCGATCTTGCGGCCAGCGGCTCGTCGCACGGAAGAACCAGTCGTCGAACGCGGGCGGCAGGGTGACGTTCTCGCCGAGCGCGCGCGCGGATGGATTGTCCTGCGGCCCGTGCACGGCGATGCTCGCGAACGCGAACGGGTTCTCGCAGCGCTCGTGCTCCCGGGTCCAGTAGTGGACGCCGACGAGGAGCGTGTAGGCGAGCATCCCGAGCGCGTAGATGTCCGTCGCGGGCGAGATTCGACCCTCGGCCCGGAACTGCTCCGGAGCCATGTAGATCGGCGTGCCGACGGTCTGCGTCCGGTGCTCCCCGGAGCGCTCCATGGTCAGCACCTTCGCGACGCCGAAGTCGAGCACCTTCACGAGCGCGGTGCCGTCCTCACGCCGGGTGACGAAGAGATTGCTCGCCTTGAGATCGCGGTGGACGATGCCCGCCTGGTGCGTGCGGTCGAGCGCGAGCGCGACATGCCAGAGATACCCGACAGTCTCGTCGCGGCCGAGCGCACCCTGGCGCAGGAGCCGCTGACCGAGGTCCTCGCCCTCGAGCAGCTCCATCACGAGGTACGGGGCCTTCGTGTCCTCGTCCACGCCCGCGTCGAGGACGTCGACGATGTACTCGCTGCCGATCTGGGCGGCGAGTCGCGACTCCTGCATGAAGCGCTTCCGGAGCTGCTCGCGCTCGACGGTATGCGACAGCATCACCTTCAGCGCGCAGCGGCGCTCGGTGACGTTGTGAACCACCTCGTACACCGCTCCCATTCCGCCGGACGCGAGCTCGCGCACGATACGGTACCGGCCGGCGAAGACATCGCCTTCCTGGAGCGCCGCTGAAGCCATGGGGGCGGGTGGAGGTTACAAGAATAGCCGATCCTGTGCACGTCTCCGGCCGAGGCGACGAAAGGCTACCTTCGGCGCGCTATGGGTACTCGGGGCGGGTAACTTTCGCGGCCACGAATACCGAGGTTTTCTGCCCGCTTGTCGGAGAAGTTACCCCCTGAGTGTACTGGGCGGCGCCCGGGGTTATCTCACCAGGTCGATGCGATGCCGAGGGTGGCCCCGTGAGGCTCGACGCCGACCAGCGGGATGGTGCTTGCCTGAGCGCGATTGCTACTCGACGCGTCGGTGATCAGAAGAATCACGCCGGCGGCTATCCCGGCGGCGCCGACGCTGAGCGCGACCGTCGTGACCGGGGCAAGGTCACGCGCGCGCTGCACGGCCGCGTACCCGCCGTCCATGCACGGGATGCTGCCGTCGCTCTGGCGCTTGGCCGCCGGGCAGTCGCTCATGATCTTGCTGCGGTCCTGGAGCAGCAGGATGCCGGTCACGGTGCCGGTGATGGCGCCGGCAGCGCCGATGCCGAAGCTCGTCCACATCCAGGGTGCGAGCGGGTGCGAGGGGGTCTCCGTGTTCGTCGACGGCGACGGCCCGGGTCCCTCGCCGTCGCTCGGTGGCGTGGACGTCGAGCCGACGTCGAGCTGCACGGCCTTCCGCTCGCCGGTCACCATGTCGACTCGCTGCTCGAGGAGAGGTCCGTCGGGCACGCGCGTCGTGAACACGTGGGGGCCGGGGTCGGTCGCGGTGGCGATGCCGAAGAGGCTCGCAGGAAACTCCTCGCCGTCGAGTGTGACGACCACGCCGGGGGGGCCGAGCGGAGGCAGGATCACGGTGAGCCACGCGACCTGCGCGATGAGCCGCGTGCGCTCGCTGCGCGAGATGTCGGCGCGGGCTTGCTGCTGCTCCTGTTGATCCTTGGGCATCGCCTCGAAGGTCGCGAGGAAGTGGTCGTAGAAAGAAACGGCGGAGGCGTACTTGCCGGCGCGCGAGTAACACTCGGCGAGGGTGAAAGCGGTGCCGGGTCGCGCGTCGACGTCGAGGCTTCGCTTGATGAGTGCGCACCCGATCTTGAAGCGGTTCGCCTTCATGTTGGCGAGGCCCTCGTCGAAGAGCGCCTGCGCGTCCTGGGCGCGCGCAATGCCAGATAGAACCATCACCGCCGCGGTTATGACCGGGCCGAGCAAGCGCCGACGCACAGCGCGACGATAACAGAAAGAATCGCCCGACGACGAGCAACGCAGAGCGATGGCCGCGCGCGTCGCCAGAACGCCGGTGTTCCGTCCTCGGCGCCGCGCTTACATTGGCGTCTTCTTGCCGGGCCCGAAGGCCGGGTTTGACGCGGGTGAACGAGACGTATCGAAATCGACAGGCGGCGTTCGAAGAGGTTCGAGTCGCTTATCTAGCTTATCTAGGTTGCTTCCCACCGAACCGCTCGAACCACCGAGGGCGGCGCGTTATCACGGTGGCTCGAGCGGCCGGCGGAAGCTTGATGGAAGCTAAAGCAAGACTGGTGCCGGGGTTGCAAACGCGCTACTCGTGCTGGAAGCGGCTGAATGCTCGGGTTCTTTGCGCAAGCGTCGTACAGGTTGCGCAAGCGTCGTGCGTAAACATGAACATCGGTAGGCACAGTCCAATTGAAGGCCCGACTGAGTTCGATCCAGGTACTCAGATCGATGGCGACGACGGGCAGCGCGAGACCGGTTTTCGTGCGTATTTGCTCGTCACCGACGGAGATGCGACGCGTGCCGTGGACATCGCAGACGGTGAAGCCGTGCTGTTCGGTCGAGCACCGGAAGCAGGCGTTCGCATCGACGACACGCGTGCATCGCGCCGTCATGCAGAGCTCCGTCGCGTCGGTCGCGATCTGACGATCGTCGATCTCGGAAGTCGCAACGGCACCAAGGTGAACGAGAAGCGACTGCGCGGCGAGTCGTCGCCCGTCGTCGGTGGTGACGTCATCCGTGTCGGCGGAGTCGAGGCGATCGTAGCGACCGCCGAGATACGCAATGCGCGTCCGTCGAGCAGCCGTCTCGAAGCCGAGCTTAAGCGGTTCGCGGCGCCCGGTGCACGCGCCGTGCTCTGCCGGATCGTGATGGACCTCGAGCGCTATCCCGACGGCCTCGGTTCGCTCACCGAGCTACTCGGTCCGATGGCAGTCATCGAAGAGCGCGGCGACGGTGAATACGCCGCGCTGCTCGAAGAGGGCGACTCCACCGTCGTCGAGCGCGTGCTCGCCCCGCTCCGGACGCGACCCGGCGTGTCGCTCACCACCGCGCGCTTCCCCGATCAGGGCTCCACCGCTGCCGAGCTCTGGACGCGCCTCGCCACCGGCGCAGCGGCACCTCCCGCGGTCACCGACGCGCGCGACGGCGTCGTCGTCGTCGACCCGGCGATGGTCCAGGTCTTCAATCTCGCGCGCAAGCTCGCGGCCGTGCAGACCACCGTGCTCATCCTCGGCGAGACCGGCGTCGGCAAAGAGGTGATCGCCGAGCAGATCCATCGGTGGAGCACGCGCGCGCAGGGTCCGTTCGTGCGGCTCAACTGCGCGTCGCTCCCCGAGACGCTCCTCGAGAGCGAGCTCTTCGGGCACGAGCGTGGCGCGTTCACCGGCGCGGACCGTCGCAAGATCGGTTACCTCGAAGGCGCGCAGGGCGGCACGCTGTTCCTCGACGAGATCGGGGAGCTCCCGCTCGCCGTCCAGGTGAAGCTGCTCAACGTCCTCGAGAACCGTGAGGTGCGGCGCCTCGGCGGAACGCAGGAGCACCCCATCGACGTGCGCGTTCTCTCGGCGACGCACCGCGATCTCCAGAGCGAGGTGGCGGCAGGGCGCTTCCGCGAAGATCTCTACTACCGCCTGAGCGCGTTCAGCCTGAGTGTCCCGCCGCTCCGCGAGCGACTCGCCGATATCGCGCTCCTGGCCGAGATGTTCGCGCGCGAGAGCGCTCGCCGCGCGGGCCGTCCCGGGGCCGTCTTCGAGCCGTCGACCATCGCGGCGCTCGCCCGCCATCCGTGGCCCGGCAACGTGCGCGAGCTGAAGAACGCGATGGAGCACGCCGTCGTGCTCGCCGACGGTGGCCGCATCGGCGCAGAGCATCTCCCCGAGTCGGTGCGACGCCGCGAGGCGCCGGTGCCCGTCGGTGGGCCCGCGGCGGTGCCCGCCGCCGGCACGGTGAAGGACAAGCTCGCCGACCTCGAGCGTCGCAGCATCGAAGAGGCGCTCGCCGCCGAGAACGGCAACCAGACCCGCGCCGCACGCCGCCTCGGCATGTCGCGCCGCGCCCTCATCTACAAGATCGAGAAGTACGGCCTACGAAAGTAGGACCGCATCGACGCCTTCGTCGTCCCCGAGGCACCAAAGAAGCGGAACTACGCGAGCGAAGCGAGCCCGCGAAGCTGCGAGGGGCCAAGGCCCCCCGTAACTAAAACAAGCTGCGGGGGGCCAAGGCCCCCCTTTTTAATACCGCTCAGCCTGCGTCGAACGCCGCGCCCTGCTGGATCGCGCGGCGGGTACGGATGAAGACGGCAGGGTTGTTCACGGTGAGCACCGCCGTGAGCTTTCCGTCGCGGCCCCAGGTCGCGACGAGATCGCGCGTCGCCACCGAGCCGGTGACGACGCGGAGCGTGTCGGCGGGTTCGGTCTGGCCGGCGAATTGCAGTTTGGCGTCGTACTGATCGGACCAGAAATACGGCACCGGCGAGTACTCGGGTGCGGCATCGCCGTCGAGGAGCGACGCGACGGCGGCGTTCGCCTGCTCGACGGCATTCGTCCAGTGTTCCACGTGCATCGTCTTGCCGGACGGGGCGAGCCATCGAGCGACGTCTCCGCACGCCACGACGTCAGGGGCCGTGCTGCGACAGCGTGAGTCGCAGAGGACGCCGCGCTCGAGCTGCACCGACGAGCCGGCGAGCCACGCCGTCTCGGGCTCGACGCCGATCCCGACGACGACCAGGTCGGCGTCGACGTGGGTGCCGTCGGCCAGCAAGAGCCGCTCGACGTTCCCCTCGCCGAGGATGCGCTCGACGCCCACGCCGGTCCGCAGAGTGACGCCCTCGCTCGTGTGGAGCGCCGCGACCGCGGCGCCCAGGGTGAGACCTATGGAACGCTCGAGCGGCGTCTCGAGCGCCTCGACGAGGGTGACGTCGAGCCCGAGCCCGCGAGCCACCGCGGCGACCTCGAGCCCGATGAAGCCCGCGCCGACGACCGCGACGCGCGGACGCTTCTCGAGAGCGGCACGGATCGCGAGCGCGTCGTCGAGCGTCCGGAGTACGTGCACGCCCGGGACGTGCTCGCCGCCGCGGAGATTGCGGGCGCTCGCGCCGGTGGCGACGACCACGCCCGAATACGGAATCGACTCGCCGTCCGATAATGTGACCCGTCGGCTGGTCGTATCGAGCGCCGTCGCACGAACCCCGAGCCGCGGCTCGACGCCGAGCATCGGGTAGTTCGCCTTCAGGGCGGTGCGCGCCGCGTCCCAGTCGCCCCGCAGGATCTGCTTCGACAGCGGTGGTCGGTCATAGGGGAGCACGTTCTCGGCTCCCACCCAGACGATGGGACGGTCCACGCCGCGCCTCCGGAAGGCCTCGACGGCGCGTAGCCCGGAGAGCGACGCGCCCACGACGACGATTGGGTTCGCGTTCACCTTCTTCGCCCTAGCCCTCGACCTTGATGGCGCCGGTCGGGCATTCCCGGATCGCGAGCTCGAGCTTTGCCCGCATGGCGTCCGGCGGCGTCTCGTTCAGGATGTACAGGAAGCCGTCGTCCCGGATCTCGAAGAGCTCGGGAGCGGCCTCGGTGCAGAGCCCGTGGCTCTGGCAGACGTCGAAATCTACAACGATCTTCATTGTTTCACCTTTGCAGGGGTGGCCCTTCGCCGCCCGTCCGGGAGCAGCAACGGTACCAGAAAGAATTGACATACGGATTCGTATGTGGTTTGACATACGAGTTCGTATCTGAAAAGCTAGTTCACGTGGGAGTAACCATGCACTCGAAATCGCCCTCCATGCTTCCCGCCAGCACCCCGAGCATCGGCCCGGGTCGGACGTTCGCGCTGCATCTCTGGGCCTTCGTCCTCCCGCTCGTGAACCTCACGTTCCTGCTGACGGGGCCGCACGTCTGGTGGAGCGCCCTGCTCTGGTCGATGCCCATCGTGGCGCTGGTGCTCGTCGACAACGGCGCGCCGCCCGATTACCGCCAGCCGCCCGAGTCGCTGCCGAAGCTTCCGTTCGAGATACAGCTCTACTCGCTCGTCGGTCTCCAGCTCTTGAACCACGTTCTCGTGGGCGTCATGGCGTCGAAGCTCCACGTCGGAACCCTCGCCGGCGCCGGCACGACGCTCGCGAACCTCTTCACGGTCATCGTGCTCTCCGGCACGACTGCGGGCTACTCCGGCATCGTCCTCGCACACGAGCTCGTGCATCGCCGCTCGCGCGTCGAGTTCCTCCTCGGGCGGCTCCTGCTCGTCATGGTCTGCTACGAGCAGTTCGCGACCGAGCACGTGCGCGGCCATCACCCCCGCCTCGGCACGGCGGACGATCCCGCGACGGCGCGCTTCGGCGAGAACCTCTCCGACTTCATCCGTCGCACGATCCCCGCGCAGTTCGCGAGCGCGTGGCACCTCGAGAAGGTGCGGCTCGGGGACGCGCAGATGCGCTGGACGGATCCGCGCATGCTTCGCCACCGTGTGTTCCAGGGCGTCTTGGCCGAGGTGCTCGTCGTGGCAGCGTACCTCGCCGTCTTCGGGCCGATCGGCGCGGCGTTCTTCGTCGTCCAGGCGCGCGCCGCCGTCATACTGCTCGAGACGGTGAACTACATCGAGCACTGGGGTATCACGCGTGCGACGCGCGCCGTGACGCCGATCGATTCGTGGGACACCGACAACGGTTTCACCCTGCGAACGCTGATCGGGCTCTCGCGCCACGCCGACCACCACTCGCAGGCATCGCGTCCGTTCCAGGCGCTCCGGTATTTCGAGCAATCGCCGAAGATGCCGCTCGGCTATTACGGGACCATCTTGCTCGCGATGTTCCGCAACGACGAGTACCAGGCGCGCGCGTCCGCCGAGCTCCGCAAGAAGGGCCTCGGGCCGTACCGGGAGAGCATTCCCCCCATCTCTTCCGAGGCACCCGGCGCTCGCGCCGCGTTCGGGGAAGCCGCGCAGCACGCGGCGGTATAAACGCGCCCTCGCGAGGCAGCGCTCGACGCGGTCGGGCGCTGCAGGCCGTCAGCGCAGGACGGTCATGTTCAGGACGGCCCAGCCGCCGGGCGCGATGTCGACGGTGCGACGGCGGCGTACGCCGCGCGCCTGGAGGTCGATGTAGTGCTTCCCGGCGGGGAGCCTCACGCGTCCGATCGCGATGCGGGCGGGGAGGGTGGACCAGCTTCGCGTGTCGGGAGTGTCGACGGCGGTCAACGTCGCCTGCGTACCGAGCGACAGCAGCGCCCCGACCACCCCGCCACCCGTCGATTGCCGCACGATCTCGCCGGTCGCGACGCGCGCGATGAGCCGCGTGATCGCGGATGCGACGACGGTGCCCTTGGCCTCGTCCCAGGCGTGGCGCGCCTCTTCGTCGACGGCGAGTGCGCCCTCGAGCTCCTGCCACGACCCGTCGAGCGCGAAGCCCGGCGTCCCGTATTCGCCGCGCGGGCGTCCGAGCTCCGGATAGTTCACCCACGTGACGAGCCCCTGCGCGGCGAGATAGTTCGCCTTCGACACGTCGTTCGGGCTGAGGGCGCCGCTCACGAGCGTGAGCGCGAGCCCGATGGGGATGCGCTTGGCGATCTTCGCCGGCACCCTTCCGTACCCGATGACGATGAGAAGCTCGCCGGAGTCCGCGGGAGGCGCGGCGTCGTTGCCCGCGTCGTGCAGCGCTTCGGTGAGACGCGGTGAGCGATAGCTCGCGCTCTTCGACAGCCGTGCGACGGCGTCACCGAGCGACGGGTAGTGCCCGTACTCGAGCGCCTCGTCGTAGAAGCGGAGTGCCTCGGAAGCGTCGTCGCTCTTCTCGAAGGCGAACCCGGCGAGGTAGCTCCCGGGCCCGGAGAGGCTCGCGCCGTGACCCTCGTGCCCGTCGATGAACTTCTGCATCACGGCGAGACGCCGCGCCTCGACCTTCGCGCCGTTGAGATCGCCGCGTACGAGGTAGTTCACCATGTTCATGGTGTTCACCATGAGCTTCTCGTACGTCGGCGCCTTGTAAGGCCCGGTCGAGTCCGAGAAGAGATACTTGCCGATGTCGTCCACGGCGCCGCGCGACAGGTCCAGCACCTCGACCTGCTTGTCGGCTATCTCGAGGTCGCGGCTCGACAGCGCGTAGTTCTTCGTCGAGGGCGCGGCGGACGTCGAGGCGACCTGCTGGAGCACCATCGCGCGATCGAGCAGGAGGAGCGCGTTGTCCCCCCCGACCTTCTCCGGTAGCTCTGCCGGCGATTTCACGTCGAGCTCCTCGTCGAGGAGCTCGAGCGCCTGCTCGGGCGCACCCTCGTCGAGCGCGGTACGCGCGCCCTCGGTGCGCGCGGCGTGCCCCGCGCACCCGGCGAGAAGTGCCGAGAGGAGGACGGACGTCCGGGCGAGGTTCGTCACGGACGTCCTCGGGCTCAGCGCACGAGCGCCTTCGTGACGCTCGCCTTGTTCTGGAAGAGCACCTCGCCGGTCTCGGCGTCGAGCACCTGCATGAACAGCGTGTACTGCACGCGGCGCTCGTCGTTCTGGCGCTCGTCGTTCGCGAACGTCTTTCCGGTCACGAAATAGCGGGCGCCGACCTGGTGCCCCCACTTGCTCACCGTGTTCTGGTCGAAGGCGTCCGACTGCTGCGACTTCACCTCGTCGACCAGCGCACCCTGGTTCTCGTGGCTGATGACGCGCACGTGGCCGCCGTTGATCAGCACCGTCTCGACGTCGCTGATGAGCGAGTCGAGCGAGCTCTCGATGTGCTCGCTCGTGTCGTTGCGGATCGGTAGGACCGCGACGCTCGGACGGTTCTCCCCCTGCCAGCGCTGCACGACGGCGGACGTCTGGAGAGCGTCCATGTTGTCGTGCAGCATCTTCTGGAGGTCGCGCTTGTCGAGGCCGGTGCCCATCGCCTCTTCGTCGAGGCCGGCGACCTCTTCCCCGCGTACTGCGCGGGGGCCGCCGCACGCCACGAATCCGGCCGCCGAAAGCACGATCGAAAGGAGTCCGAGCTTCTTCGAGATGATCATCGTTCTCTCCTCACCCGACGAGACGCCGTCAGCGGCGGACCGGGATGATCTGTACCCGGCGATCTTCGCCTTCGCCTTCGCTCTTCGTCACGACGCCCTCGAGCTTCGCCAGCGCGAGGTGGATGACGCGGCGGTCTCGCGGATTCATCGGCTCGAAGGTGATGATCTTGCCCTCGGTGATCGCTTGCTTGCCGAGCCTGCGGGCCATCGTCGCCAGGGTGTCGTCGCGGCGGCTCCGGTAGCCCTCGGCGTCGACCGTCACGTAGCGCTTCTCGAGGGTGGGTCGATTGACCACTCGATTGGTCAGATACTGCAGCGCGGAGAGCACCTGGCCCTTCTTGCCGATGATGCGGCCCGCGTCGCGGCCGTAGATCTCGAGCTGGATCTCGTTCGGCTCGTCCTGCTTCGGCCGACGGAGCTCCACGTCGCAGTCCATGTCCATCTGCTCCAGCAGCTCGTCCACGAACGCGAGCGCGGCCTTCGCGCGGTCGTCGCCCTCGAACGGGGGCTCGTCGCGGCGCCCGCGACGGCCGTCGGCCTGGTCGCCGGCTGCGCCGTCCTCGGAAGACGGTGCGCCTTCGCCCTCTTCGCCTTCTTCGTCGTCGCCCTCCTCGTCGTCGTCCCAGGCGTCGTCGTTCACCTCGTTCTCGTTCGCGTCGGTCATTGCTCGTGCTTTCCCTCGTCGAGGAGCGCTGTCGTGCCCGACACGTCGCGTGTCCCGGCTTCGCGCTTCGCGTTCTTCTTGTCCTGTTTGCCGCCGCCCGGGTTGGACGGCTTGATCTTCACTTCGATGTCCCCGCCCTTGCGCGAACCGAGAGTCCGCTTCGCGTACCTCTCGACCAGCGTTTGCTGCGTGATCGCGAGCACGCTGTTCGTGAACATGTAGACGCCGAGGCCCGCCGGCAGGAACAGCATGAAGACGGTGAACATGACCGGCATCATGTACATCATCATCTTCTGCTGAGCCGGATCGCCGCCCTGCATCGGCATCATGCGCTGCTGCACGAAGTACGTGCCGCCGATGATGAAGGGCAGGATGAACAGCGGGTCTGATTGCGAGAGGTCGGGGAACCAGAGGAACGGGATGTTGTAGAGCTCGACCGCGGTCTGGAGCGTCGTGTAGAGCGCGAACCAGACCGGCATCGACGCGAGCTGCGGGATGCAGCCCTTGAACGGGTTCACGTTGTGCTTCCGCCAGAGCTCCATCTGGGCGAGGCCGCGCTGCTGTGGATCGTCCTTGAACTTCGCGTTCATGGCGTCCATCTCCGGCTTGATCTCGCGCATCCGGACCATGTTCTGGATACCGGGAAGCGAGAGAGGGAAGAGGAGAGTGCGCGCGGTGACCGTCAGGATGATGATCGCGACACCCCAGTTCGGGATGACGGAGTGCACCTTGAGCAGGAAGCCGACCAGCACCTTGGCGACGATCGCGAAGAACCCGAGGTCGATGAGGTCTTGCAGCCGGTGCTGCCCGGTCGCGGCCTGGGCCAGGACGTCGCGCTCCTTCGGGCCGACGTAGGCGAGCACCTTGTACGAGGCCGTCTCGTTCGTGCCGAGCACCTTGGGCGGATAGGCGAGGCGAGCGCGGTACATCGCGCCGCTGTTCGGGTCGTCGGCGGGCTTCGTGTAGCGGCGATAGTCCCAGCGCTGCTCGACCTGGAGCAGACACGTCGCCGGCGCGTCTCCCGCGAGCGGCACGATGGCGCTCGCGAAGTAGGCGTTGGTCACCGCCGCGAACGCCGTCGCGCCCGGCGCGCGGTACCACTCGCCGCGCGGGTTCAGCTCGCTCGGCGAGAACGGATCTTCCTTGAAGTCCTTCGGCTCGAAGTCGCTCGGCAGGAGGCGCACGGGCTTGCCGGTCTGCGGCATGCACTCGACGTGGGTCACGAAGGGGCTGACGCGGAACATCTTCCCCTGGACCTCCTTGCTCGTGCGCCAGGCCACGGTGTCGACGCTCACCTCGTGCCGCATCGGAGCCGTCGCGAGGTTCTTCACCGTCGTGTCGACCTCGAGCTCGTAGGGCTTGCCGGTCGCCGAAACGACGCGCGTGAGCTCGACCTTCGCGTCCTTGTACGAGAACGCGCACGACTTTCCGTCGGACCTGTCGAGCGTGAAATCGACGGAGTCGAGCTCGACGTTCCACGGTGCCTTCGGATCGTCCGCGCCGTCCCCGCGGAGGCGCGTGAAGAGCTGCTGGCGGAACTCGTGCTCGCCCTCCGGGTCGGGCGTCGTCGACACGTCGAAGGGCACGCCCTTGCGCATGTACTTCGCCGTCGTCAGCTCGAACTTGGTGAGCGTTCCGCCGTGCGAGCGCAGGCGGGCGTGGAACGCGCTCGACCAGATGTCGCAGAACTGTTCCGAGGCGCGCTCGGCCGCGACGAGATGCGATTCACCGCCGAGCGGCTGGCGTTCGGTGCTGCCGCCGCCGCCGTTCAGCTTGTTCATCGCCATGAAGATGAAGACGCCGGCGATGCCCAGCAGGATGAAACGTAAGGAGCCGCCTTTTTCCATTCTCTTACCTCGAGCTTTCCGTTTGCGGCTTCACGTATCGTGGCACGCGTCGCTGGCTCCCGCGGGGCCTAGCGGCGGCGGATCGTATCCGCCGGGGTGAAATGGGTGGCAGCGGAGCAGCCGGCGAACGCCGAGATAGCTGCCGCGCAGCGCCCCGTGAGTTCCGATGCAGGCCGCCATGTAGCGCGAGCACGATGGCTCGAACCGGCAGGTCTGCCCGAGAAGCGGCGACAGCGTCACCTGATAGATGCGGATCAGGATCAGCAGGAGCCGCGCGATCATCCTGGAACTCCGGCAGCGGGCGCGATGCCGGTCCGGAGCTCGAGATCGCGCCGCGCTTCGAGCCCGCGCTTTCGCACGAGCTCGCCACGGGACATCCACTCGCTCCAAACATCATCGAGCTTCATGCCTTCGAGCGGTCGACGGACGATGACCACGACATCGATTCCTGGCATCCATAGTGGACGGGTCGCGCGGAACGCCTCGCGGACGAGCCGCTTGGCGCGATTGCGGATGACGGCGCATCCGATCTTGCGCGATGCGACGACCCCGAGTCGCGCGTCTCCGGACTCCGCTCTTGCGTAGAGCAAGAGGATGAAGTGCGGGAGAATCGCTTTCCGTCCAGAGTCCTGAGCGGCTCTGAACTCGAGCCGCTTCTTGACTCGCTCGCTGGGTGGAAAACGACCGACGGGGCGCGCACCCGGCACTACTTCTTGTAGGCCGTCACCGTGAGACGCCAGCGACCCTTCTGTCGCCGGTTCTTGATGACATCGCGTCCTCCCTTGGTGCTCATGCGAGCGCGGAAACCGTGGGTGCGAAGTCTGCTGAGATTGTGGGGCTGATACGTTCGTTTCATCGCTGGCGCCCTTACGAGGAAGGGGTGGTCGTCGCCGCGGCAATTTTGCCTGCGGAATTCGGGGAGAAGAAGCCGCCGAGATGCATCGGATGCATCCGAGGGCAAGCCCGAGTCGGCCGGGAGTCAGCCACGCCGCGTAGGCTCCGTCAAGGCGGTCTCTGTTAACAAAGGGGGGCCTTGGCCCCCCGCAGCTTCGCCTTCGGCGAACTGCTCCCCCCGCCGCCTTCGCGGGCTCGCTGGGCTCGCCGGCGAACTGCTCCCCCCGCCGCCTTCGCGGGCTCGCCGGCGAACTGCTCCCCCCGCGGCCTTCGGCAGGCTCGCTTTCGCTCGCGGGTTCCGCTTCTTTGATGCTTCAGTACTGACGGTCCGTTCAACTCGCTGGATTTTGGGGGGAGCCCTGCCGTCGGGGTCGTCGGCGGGCCGAACTGCGCGCCGCCGCACGGGGAGCTTGCCGCGTCCCGGGGTGGGTGATATTCGCCCGGGCGTCATGCGAGAGAACATCCGCCTCGTGTCTTCGGCCGGTACCGGTTTCACCTACTACACGACGAAGAACAAGCGCACCCAGACCACCAAGCTCGAGCTCAAGAAGTACGACCCCGTCAAGCGCGAGCACGTCATCTTCAAGGAGGCCAAGATGCCTCCACACTCCAAGTAGTCGTCCGCAAGGCGGGTCGCACCTCACGCGCTCGCCCCCCTCGACGCTGTTCTTGCGCCCCAAGGCGCAAATCCGTCAGCGTCGAGACTCAGTCGGAGCGCCGCGCGGCCACCGATTCCGAGTAGGCCTCAGCAAGCCCCATCGTCCGATCGCGAAGACCGCGGGTCGAGATGACCGGGTGAGGCGCGCAGGCGTACGCTGGTACGCCGAGCACCGAGAGCGGTCAGATCGGCCCGTGCTCGAAGCGAGCCGGCGACGGTGTCTACTCGAGGATCTTGAACTCGACACGCCGGTTTTTGGCGCGGCCTTCTTCAGTGTCGTTCGTGTCGATCGGCTTGTCCGGTCCGTAGCCGTCGGACTCCATGCGGCTTGCCTGGATGCCGTGGGCACCGAGGTAGTTCACGACGGCGCGCGCGCGATCCTTGCTGAGATTGCGGTTCATCTGGGCGGCGCCGCGGCTGTCGGTATGCCCGTAGACGCCCATCCGGATCTGTCCGCGTGACTTCAGCACGTCGACGACCTCGTCGAGGATCGGGAACGACGCGGGCTTGATCGATGCTCGACCGGTGTCGAACTGGATCGGCTCGAGGAGCTGGATGCCGCTCGACGTCTCGATGATCTTCGAGTGCTCTTCCTTGCACCCGTTCTTCTTCGGATCCTTGTTCTTCACGCCGGGGACGAGCGGGCAGGCGTCCTCCGTGTCGGGGATGCCGTCGTTGTCGGCGTCCTTCTCGGGACAACCGTCCTCGTCCATGATCCCGTCCTTGTCCTCGGGATCGTTCGGGCACTTGTCGGCGTCGTCGGGGATGCCGTCGCCGTCACGATCCTTCGGCGCGGGGCAGCCGTCGTCGGGATCGGGGCGCTTGCCGTCTTCCTTCTCGGTCGGGCACTGATCGATGTCGTCGGGGTACCCGTCGCCGTCGGTGTCCTTGTCGTGCATCTCGACGTCGGGCGCCTTGTAGTGACGGCGCGGCACCTGCTTCGGTGCGAAGTCGGCGAGCGTCGTCCAGCCGCCGATGCTGGCGATGAGTCGGAGATCGGGGCCGCCGTAGCCGTTCGAGAGCCGAGTGCCGGCGCCGCCGTTGAAGAAGATGTTGCTCTTCTTGTCGATGACGAAGCGTCCCTCGAAGAGCCACTCGACGTCGGTGTTCCGGCCGTTGAAGAACGTCGTCTGATTCGAGCGGTCGCCCTGGCCGTCGGTGAGACCGAGGGTTCCCCAGAGGGTGCCGCCGAGGCGCACGTCGCCCTGGCGCATCGGGTAGAACGCGCCAAAGGCGTACCGGAGCTCGGTGCCGACATCGAGAACGCCGTTCTGGCCGTGGATGCCGCGAGACGGACGGAAGTTCGGGCCGAGATCGCCGACGAGCTGGAACTTCCCGAAGTCGTATTCCGCGCTGCCGTAAAGATACGCCGTGGTCTGATCGTCACCGGCGAATGAATCGGCGTTGCCGGTCGGGAACCAGATCGCCGCGCCGACGCCGAGCTGGAGCTTGCGGTCGTTGCTCTCGTAAACCTTCACGCGGGCGCCGAGACGGAGGTCGTGAAGGGCGACGTCGTTACGCTGAAGTCCGTCACCGACGCCCTCCGCCTGCGGATCGCGGCCGCCAGCTTGCGCGAGCGCGAGCGGCAAGCTGAAGCTGACGCCGAAGCGGCCGGCGAACTCCGCGCCTGCGGCCATGTGCAGGACGAGCTGATGCGTGACCGGCGTGTCGATGCGGTCCTGGACGTTCGGACGATCGGTGACGTCGGATACGCGCAGCGGATCGAGCGTGTACCCGAGCGCGGCGTTCGCGTAAAAGCGGGTCTTTTCGTAAACATACGGACGCCAAAGGACGAGCCCGTCGTCCGGCGCGCCGGAGACCTGGAGGCGATCCAGATAGAACGTCGTCTGCTGTGCTTCGGCCCGATGGGAAGCAAGCGTGGTCGCGGCGGCCGTCGCGAGGCCAGTCAGAACCCGGAGTAGCCGTTGCCCTCGCCGTGCCGTCACGGGGGTGGTCGTCGTCTGGCTCATCAATCGACGAAACTACCCCGTCCTGACAGCGGTTTGAAAGTTCCTACTGCGCGGGAGCGCCCTGAAATTTCGAGTCGTCCGCCGGTACCGCTAGGTTTCCAGCCTCGGCGAAATCGACGAAGATCTCGCATACCCAGACTGCCCCGTCGTGATCCGGCGCGACCCCGACGCCGAGGGAGGCGAAGCGCGTGTCGAGGAGGTTGCCGCGATGTGAAGGGCTCGCCCAGAGAGCACGGTGGGCGCGCACCACGGAGGACTCGTGCGCGACGTTTTCCCCTGCGATCGCCGCAGCGAGACCGTTTCTACGGAGCCGTTCGAGTGGACCGCCGTCTCCGGCATCGTGGGCGAGCAAGTGTGACGCGCGCATGGCCTCGGCATGCTCCTGAGCAGCGCGGTCGAGCCCGGGGTCCCGTCCGAGCGCGGTGAGGCCTTCGCTCGAGCGCGCAGCGTCGAGCATCGCGCGGAGCGCCGCCCGGTCATCGGAGAGGCCGCGCGCCGCGTCCTCGCCCGGCGCCGGCAGCGCGACCCACTCCGCGGGCGCCTCGACGCCGGCGAAGACGTCGGCCTCGAGCACCGGGCGCGGCCCCCGCTCCACGTTTGCCAGGAGCTGCACGGTGAAAGGGCCGGGGCGCTCGACGGCGAAGCTCGCCTCGACGTGGTCGTCGTGGAGCGTCGTCGGGACCGTTCGTGGCAACCCCGACGGACCGAGCACGACGAGCTTCGCCGCAGACGTGGGCACGAGCATCCGCGCGTCGAAGCGAAGCCACTCACCCGCGTACGCGGCGGTCGGCAGCGGGGCGAGGTCCGCGAACGCGCCCACGATCACCGCCGCGATCGCCTCTTCTTTGCCGACCTTTGCCCGGGCCACGCCGCAGCGGCGCACGCCGTCGGTCGACAGCGAGCCTAGGAAGCGACGGAGCCTCGCCGCTTCGTCCGAAGGATCGAGCGCCTCGCCGGAAAGCGTCCATGCGTGTGGCCAGACGTGAGGCTCGCCCTCGGCGCGCAGATAGAAGGCGAGCTCGAGCGCGTCGGGCATCGGCAGCCCGCGCGCCTGCCGGGAAGCAAGGCGCGCGGCGACGCGAGCGAGTGCACCGTCCGGCTCCCCGCAGAACGAAAGCGGATCTTCCCCGGCGATGCGTAGCGGCGAAGCGGTCGCAGTTTGCCACACAATTCGATCGAGCACCGGCGTGTCCGTCGCGCGTCTTCCGGCCGAGTCGCTTGCTGCTCGGAGGGTGCGCCCGTCGCCCTGCGAAGGCTGTTGCACGCACGCCGCGAGGGTGAGGCACACGCACAAAAGCGGCGTGAAATGAGCTTTCGGAGATCGTGCGGCGAGCGCCGTGCGGAAGTCGACCTGAGAAGGGCTCCCTGGTAGCGTCCGTCGGGCGACGACGATGAAAGGGTTCACGCTTGCTGCCAAGGTCGGGGCCTTCACCGTCGCCATGCTCGTCGCGGGCTTCTTCATCTACCGCTTCGTGAACAAGACCGCCGGTTCGGGGTCAGGGTACACGGTGTTCGTCCGGATGGTGGACGCGAGCGGTATCGCGCAGCGCTCCCAGGTCCGCATCGCCGGTATTCCCATCGGGTCGATCGAGTCCGTCAAGCTCGAGGGCGAGCGGGCGCGCATCACGATGCGCATCAGCAAGGACGTCCCGATCTACGAGGACGCCTCGGTCGTCAAGAGCGCGTCGAGCTTGCTCGGCGAGTACTACATGGCGATCGCGCCCGGCACCGAGGGGCGGCGCAAGCTGCAGGACGGCGACGAGATCCGTCGCGTGATCGAGGCGACGACGACCGACGACATCCTCCGTCAGGTCGCGAGCATGGCGGAGAAGATCAACCGCGTCGCGGAGGCGCTCGCGAACTCGGTCGGCACCCAGCAGGGGCAAGAGAACATGCGCGCCACCCTGCAGAACCTCGCGGAGGTGACCGACGCGCTCAACCAGACCGTGCGCGAGAACCGGGAGACGATTCACAACATCCTCTCCCAGGTCGAGGGGATGACCTCCCGGAGTGCGCCAGAGGTCGATCGGATCCTCGAGAACACCCGCGAGGTCACCGAGAACGTGCGCGAGCTCGTCTCCAAGAGCGAGCCGGGCAAGCAGCCCGACGCGGGTGACGTGCGGCAGGCGGCCGAGAAGATCAACCGCGCGAGCGGCAGCCTCGAGAAGACCCTGTCGAACCTCGAGGTGGTGAGCGGAAGGCTGGAGCGCGGCGAAGGCACGCTCGGCAAGCTCACGAAGGACGAGAAGCTCATCAACGAGGTGCAAGGCGTCGCCGAGGACGTCGGGGAGTTCGTCGGCGGCCTCTCGCGCCTTCAAACCATCGTCTCCCTCCGGGCCGATTTCCAGTTCCGTTCCCAGGCCGTCAAGAGCTTCGTCGAGCTCCGGCTCCAACCCCGCGAGGACAAATACTATTCGTTCGAGGTCGTCAACGATCCGCGCGGCAGCACGCGCATCGAGGACACCAACGTCCAGACGACGAACCCGAACGAGCCGGCGCAGTACCGCGAGATCCGTCAGGTCACCACGAATACGTTCCGGTTCAGCCTGCAGTTCGCGCAGCGTGTGGGACCGCTCGTCGGTCGGTTCGGCATCAAGGAGTCGACCGGCGGCGTGGGCCTCGACCTGGTGCTGCTCGACGACCGGCTCGAGCTCGCCCAGGATCTCTTCGGCTTCGGCGAGACGGTGCTTCCGCGGTGGCGCGTCTACCTGAGCTACGCCTTCGTGAAGCGCCTCTGGCTGCTCGGCGGCGCCGACGACATTCTGAGCTACGATCGCCGCGACTACTTCGTCGGCCTGAATCTCCGGTTCAACGACGAGGACCTGAAGAGCATCCTGCCGTTCGCCCCAAAGCCCTGATCGCCCATGAGGCTCCCGATTCGCGTCTCCGTCTCCTTCGCGCTCCTCTTCTCGGCCCTGACGATGGCCGCGTCGTGTCACAGGACAGAGCCGGCGTCGCCCGTAGCGTCGAGCGAACCGACGCTACGGCTCTACGTGCTGTCGACGGTCGCCGGCGCGCTCGAGCCGTGCGGTTGCACGAAGGATCAGCTCGGCGGCGTCGATCACGCCGCGGCGTTCATTCACTCCGGCGCGGCGAAGGCGCCGCGCTCGCTCGTCGTGGGGGCGGGCCCCATGCTCTTCCTCGACCCGAAGAGCGAGCCGTCGCGCGCAACGCAGGATCTCTGGAAAGCGGAGGCCCTCGCGACGTCGCTCGGCGATCTCGGGCTCAGTGCGTGGGCCCCCGGCGCGAACGACTGGGCCGCGGGGGACGCCGAGCTCGCGCGCCTCGACGGTCTTTCACGCGCCGAGCTCCTCGCCGGCAATCTCCACGGCGCGCCGTCGACCATGAAGGCGACGCGCATCGTCGAGGTGGGCGGCTACAAGGTGGGGCTCGCGGGCGTGAGTGATCCGACCGGGCCGTTCGGCGCGCCGCCGGGGCTGGACGTGACCGAACCGAGAGCGTCTCTCCAGGCGTCGCTCGCCGAGCTGAAGAAGCAGGGCGCGCAGATCTTCGTCGCGCTCCTCGCGCTCGACCGCGGCAAGGCGTTGCGCCTCGCGGAGCTCGCGCCCGGGTATCACGTCTTCGTCGTCGGCAAGCCGTACGACAAGGGGGAGGGGAACGACGCGCCGATGCCGCCCGCGCTGGTCGGCGACACCCTCGTCGTCGAGCCGCAGAATCACCTGCAAGCCGTCGGCGTCGTCGATCTCTTCGTGCGGGGGGATTCGCTCGCGTTCAAGGACGGGACCGGCATCGCGGACGTCGAGCGCCGCGAGAGCCTCGAGCTCCGCGTCGACGAGCTGTCGCGAAGGATCCACGACTGGGAGAGCAGCGGCGCTCCGGCGGGCGACGTCGCGCTCCGCAAGCAGGACCTCGAGAAGATGAAGACGGAGCTCGCCGGGATCCACCCGCCGACCGTGCCGGCCGAGGGCAGCTATTTCCGGTACGACGCCGTGCAGGTTCACGACAGCATGGGCAAGGCCGACACCGTCGCGACGCGCATGCAGGACTATTACCGGCGCGTGAACGATCACAACCGCGAGGCGTTCAAGGATCGCGTGCCGCCCCCGGTCGAGAAGGGACAAGCGTCGTATGTCGGGGTCGAGGCGTGCAGCGATTGCCACGACGAGGCGTACCAGTTCTGGAAGCACACGCCGCACGCGGGGGCGTACGCGACGCTCTCGACACAGCACAAGGAGTTCAACCTCGACTGCGTCGGCTGCCACGTGACGGGCTACGAGAAGCCCGGCGGCACGACCGTGACCCACGTCGACAAGCTCACCGACGTGCAGTGCGAGGTCTGCCACGGCCCCGGCTCGCTACACATGAAGAACCCGAAAGATCCCGCGACGCTCATCCGGAGCCCGGCGAAGGACTCGTGCGCGGCGACGTGTCATCACGTGCCCCACGTGCAGCAGAGCTGGAGCGTCGAGGACGCGTGGAAGATCATTCTCGGCAAGGGCCACGGCAAGGCGTGAGCGCCTCGGTCCGTCGCTGCCGCGCTACTTCTTCTTCGCCTTCTTCTTGGTCTTGGTGGGCGCCTTCTTCTTCGCCTTCTTCTTGGTCTTGGCGGGCGCTTTCTTTGCGGCCTTCTTCTTCGCCTTCTTCGCGGCGGGCGCCTTCTTGGTCTTCTTCTTCGACGCCGCTCTGGCCTTCGGCGCTTTCGTCGCCGTGTCCTTCTTCTCGACCTTGAAGTAGCGCGTCATGGGGTCGAAGTAGAACTTGAGCCAGCCCTCGGCGTACTGATCGCTCTGACCATCGGGGATGTCGCTCTGAAGGAGCGAGATCTTCGTTCCCTTGGCGACCTTCGACAGCCGGATCTCGACGGTGGAGTCGGGCGAGGCGCTCGGGAACTCCGTCGTGCGCCAGGCCTGGACGATCCGCTTGCCCTTCTCGAGGACGAGGTGACGCCCGGTGATGTAGCCGTCCCATGCCGTGAAGGCGCCGCCCTTCTTGGGCTCCGACGTCGCGGCCGAGCCGGTCATCTCCGTGTGCCGCTTCGCGGACACCCAGCAGTCGTAAATGGTGACCGGCTCTGCCGGTAGAATGGTTGCGAGACGAAGCCGTTCCACTGTGAGACTTGGGATAGGGGATCCGCGAGCGCCGATCAACCGCGAGATCACTTACCCAGGTGCGTCACGACGCATGGAGACGCACCGGAGCGCCGTCGAAAAGACGCCGTACTCGCCACCGATATCGCCCGGAAACACGTCGAACAGCTCTCCGTTGCGCGGGGCGACGTGGAGCGCGCATATTGGCGGTCTTCGTATGCGCGCCCTCGTCCTCATTCTCGCCGCGTTTTCGGCGCTGGCCACGTCCCTCGGCGGATGCACGAGCGACTCCGGGAACGCCGGAGGCGGCGACACGACCATGGAGGGGAAGAAGCTCGCCGAGCTCACCCAGCCGGAGCGCGCCGCGTTCTGTGCCACGAACCGCGCGGCGTTCGCCGACCTCGTCACCGGGAGCTGTTCCCTCTCCGGCGAGGGAGCGCCCACGACGGCGGACTGCGAGACGGCGGTCGCGCAATGTCGGGCGACCGACGTTGCGGTGGGCACCGTCTGTGCGGACGCGAGCGACGCGGGCGTCCCGGACTTCTCCGACTGCGGTGCGCTCCTGGTCTCCCAGGTGGAGAGCTGCCTCGCGGAGGCGAAAGCGTACTTCGCCGTGCTCGGCTGCGACTCTGCCGGGCAGGAGCCACCGACGTTGCCCGGTTGCCTGGGGACGCTCGAGCAGTCCTGCCCGGTGCTCCTCACCGGCACGAGCGACTGAGCGGTTCAGTCGCGGGTCCAGTACTCGCGCATGAGCTCGACCGACCAGCTCGGTTGTCGTACGTCTCCGCGCGGCAAGAACTCCCGCATCACCGGCTTCAGGTCGACGACCGGCGTCCCGTCGATCGCGTCGAGGCCGCGCACGCGGAGGGTCTTGCCGCTCCGCTCGACGACGCGCGCAATGCACGAGCCGAGGCGATTCGGTCGGTTCTTGCCGCGCTGCGCGAAGATCCCGACGCGCGGCCACGCGACATTGCCGCGCGGGTGACGGGACCGGCACTCGACTTCTCCCGGCGAGACGCGGTCGAAGAAGAAGAGCACCTCGACATGCGAGAAGTCCTCGAGCCCGGTCAGGCTATCGGGATCGACTCCCTCGGCGAGCACGATGTCGGAAACGACCTCACCCCAGTCGTCGTCTGCGAGGTCCTTTCGTGCATTGCGGACGAACGCGACGGCTTCGAGCGTGATGGGCATGCGCTCACTTTACGCCACCCTGTAAGACCTTTCATCGCATCCCCCGACGTCGCTTCAGCGCTCGGTCGAATACGCTTTCCCGCTCGCCCGCGCATCCGGTGAGCGCGCCGGGTGCTAGACTGATCGGTTCAGAAGATGGCCGTGAACGCCGACTTGCCGCGACCGAAGCTGCCGCAGCGGCGCGCCCACGGGGCGCCGAAGACCGGCAAGGTCGCCGTCGCGAAGCAGCGGTACGTCGTCGAGGAACGCCTCGCGTCGGGCGGAGCCGGCGTGGTGTACCGCGTGCGCGATACCGCGAGCGGCGAGATCCGCGCCATGAAGCGGCTGAACACGCACGGCGTGCCGGACAAGGTGACGCTCGAGGCTTTCGAGCGGGAATTTCACGTACTCGCCGGCCTCGATCACCCGAGGATCATCCGCGTCTACGACTACGGCATCGACGAGCAGGGGCCGTACTACACGATGGAGTACGTGGAGGGCGCCGATCTACGCGCGGCCGCCCCCGTTCCGTACCGGAAAGCGTGCTTTTACCTGCGCGACGTGGCGACGTCGCTCGCGCTCCTTCACTCGCGACGGCTGCTTCACCGAGACGTGAGCGCACGCAACGTTCGCGCCACCAGCGACGGCCACTGCAAGCTGCTCGATTTCGGCGCGCTCGCGGATTTCGGGCGTACGACGGTGATCGTCGGCACGCCGCCTGCGATTCCACCGGAGTCGTTCGAGGGCGCGCCGCTCGATCAGCGGTCGGACCTCTACGCCCTCGGGGCGCTGGCGTACTGGGTGCTCACCGGTTTCCATGCCTTCCCCGCGCGCGAGCTCGACGAGCTTCCGCTCGCGTGGCGGGTGCCACCGCGAGCGCCCTCCGCGTATGCCGAGGATATCCCCGACGAGCTCGACGCGCTCGTGCTCTCGCTGCTGAACGCCGATCCGCGTGCTCGCCCTGGAAGCGCCGCCGAGGTCATCGCACGCCTCAACGTCATCGGCGAGCTCGCGGCCGAGGACGCGAACGACTCTGCCCGGCTCGTCGACAGCTTCCTCTTGCAGCCTCGCTTCACCGGTCGTGTCCCGGAGACGCGGGCCCTCGAAGAGAAGCTCGCCGAAGCCCTGGCCGGGCGCGGCTCCGCCGTCTGCATCCGGGCGATGCACGGCCTCGGTCGCACGCGTCTCCTCGAGGAGCTCGGTGTCCGCGCGCAGCTCTCCGGCGCGACCGTCGTCCGCGTGGACGCGTCCATGAACCGGCAGCTCCACGGCACCACGCGCGCGCTGGTGTTGAAGCTCGTCGATGCGCTTCCCGACGTCGTGCGCGGCGCGCCGGCTCGTTTCCGGGCGACGCTGTCGTCCCTCGGCGCGGACGTCCAGAGCCGCCTCGGCTCGATCCCGTCGTCGCCCGGCTCGGTGCGACCCGTGGCGTCGAGTCCGCCGGTGGGCTCACCCGGTTCTCTCGAGGGCTTCTTCACGTTCGTCAGCCACTCGTCCCCGCTCGTCCTCCAGATAGACAACGTCGAGGAGGCCGATCACGGCAGCCTCGGCACGCTCGCGGCCCTCGCGAAAGTCGCGCCGGCCGAGCGCATCTTCGTGGTGGCGACCGAGAGCCCCGTTCGCGTGGAAGCGGAGAGCCTCGGGCTCCAGGCGATCCACGCCCACTCGAGTACCGTGGCGCTCGCGGGCCTCACCGGCGCCGAGATGTTCGAGTTCGTGAGCTCGCTCTTCGCCGATGCGCCGAACGCGGAGCGATTCGCCGACTGGCTACACGAGCGCACCGCGGGAAGCCCGCTCCACGCGCTCGAGATCTGCCGCCAGCTCGTCGCGAAAGAGGTGATCCGCCATTCCGGAGGCGTGTGGACGCTGCCCGTCCACCGACCCGACACCCTGCTCCCCGCGGCGCTCGAGGAGGCGCTATCGCAGCGCATCGAGGCGCTCGGACTCCGCGCTCGCTCCCTGGCGGAGTGCCTCAGCCTCCAGCGCGATCAGCCGACGTTCGACCTCTGCCGACGCCTGTCGGAGCCCCTCGATCAACGGCAGGTCATCCTGCTCCTCGACGAGCTTTCGCGGAACGACGTCCTTCACCGTGAGGCCGACGGATATCGCTTCAGCAGCGCCGCGCTAAGGGACGCGCTCCTTCGCGGGATGGATGGATTCGCCGAGGAGCAAAATCACCGGAAGCTCGGAGAGGCGTTCGCGGCTCTCGCGGGGGACGACGATCAGGCGCTCCGGATCCAGGCTGGTTTCCACCTGATCCGTGGCGGCAAGAACACCGAGGGCGCAGATCTCATCGCCAGCGTCGCGCGCGACTCCGCCGCGATCCGGACCCTGATGGCGAACCTGAACCGCGTCGGAGAGCCGCTCGAAGCGGCGCTCGGGGTCTACCGGCGGGAGCGGCGAACGAAGTACGAGCGCATGCCGATCCTCGGCGCGCTGGCGCAGGCCGGCTACTACGAGGAGAGGATCTGGGGCGAGCGTTACGGCGACGAGGCGCTCTCGGTGCTCGAGGATCTGTCCGGTATCGACACCGCGCGGCGACTGCGCCCCTTCTGCGGGCGCTTCATCGGCCTGATCGTCGGCATCCTGTTCGCGCTGTTCCGCTTCCGGATCACGCCGAAGAGCGAGCGGAACTATCCGTTCTTCGAGGTCATGTCGTGCCTCTTCTCGACGGTCACGACGCTCGCCGGCACCGCGTCACTCTCGCTCGATCCGGAGCGCGCGGCGCGGGTCGCCGACGCGCTCGAGCCGTTCTCGGTGCTCCCGGAACGGCTGACGCCGGTCGGAATCTATCAGTTCTGTCGCGCGCTCCAGGAGATCGGTCGTGAGAACGAGGCGCTGGCGTTCGACCGCTTCGGAGTGCTCGGTCGACGATTCGCGGATCCGAAATACTATCCGACGCTCCCCGACGAGGCGCGTGCTCTCTATGTCGCCGCGACCCACTTCTCGCGGGCGACGATGGGCAACTTCCGCGCCGACGGCGGCGGCGTCCTCGCCTGTGCCGACGCGCTCGACGGGATCGGGCTCCAGCTCTACACGATGATCGCGAGCCAGCTCCGGTTCCTCTACAGAATGAACCGGGGCGAGTTCGCTGCGGCAGAGGAGCAGCGCAAACTCGTCGAGCTTCACGCCGCCCAGGTCGGCTCCATCTGGCAGGTCGAGACGTGGGAGTCGCCGGCGCTGATCCTAGTCTACACGTCGCTCTCGGATGTCGTGTCCGCGACCCGGGTCATGCACCGTCTCGAGACGCAGAGCGCCGTCGTGCCCAATCTGCGCTTCCATCATCGTCTCGCGATCGCCGCGCTCTGGAGTGTCCGGAAGGAACCCGGCTACATAGAGCGGTACGACTCGGAGTTCGCGTCGTATACGCCGAGGGCCTTCATTGGCTGGGCCTCGTCGCTCGGCTATCTGGCGCAGGCGTACAACGAGGCTGGTCGTCACGAAGAAGCGCGGGCGGTCTGCGAACGCACCCTCGTCCATGTCACGGACGCCGATCGCGATTTCGTATCGCTGTTCCTGAACCTCGACGTCCAGCACGCGATGGCGCTCGCCGGCCTCGAGAAGACCGACGAAGCGTGCGCGATTCTCAAAGGCCTACTCCAGCGCTTCAAACACGTCGATCACCCGCTCGCGCTCGGCCTCATCCACGAGGCTCTCGCGCGCATCGCGTGGGCCGCCGGTGTGACCGAGGACTACGAGGCGAACCTCGTCGCGACCGAGACGCACTTCCGCGGGACGGGAACGCCGATCCTCATCGCGCGCTGTGAGGAGCTCGGACGGCTTCGCCTCGCGCGCGTCGCGGCGAGCCTCCCCGTCTCCGCCGACCGCCTCGACTCGCCGACGATCACCGCGCCCATGCGCGAGGACGGCGGGCGTACCCGCACCGTCATCCCGCGAGCCTGACGCTCCCGGTTCGCGCGTCGCTGCGCTATAGCTCGGGCATGTCGGACGAGCCCACGGCGCTCTTCGAGCGCGACGGAGAGCGCTTCGTTCCCACGACGCTTTCGCGCGGGCCGTGGAGCCCGAATGCCCTCCACGGTGGCCCGCCTGCGGCGTTGATGGCGCGCGCCGTCGAGCTGCACGAGGGCGGCGAGACGATGATCGTCACCCGTCTCACCGTCGAGCTCCTCCGTCCCGTGCCGCTCGAACCGCTCGAGGTGCGCGCGCGAATGATCCGCCCGGGCCGCAAGGTGCAGCTCGTCGAGGCGTCGCTCCACACGGCGACCCACGAGGTCGCGCGGATGACCGGCCTTCGCATCCGTCAGACGGACGTTCATCTGCCGCCGGGGTTGCCGATGGCGCCCGTCACCGTCGAGCCGCCGGAGTCGGGCGAGAACACGGCGCGGATGGGCGAGTTCCTCGAGGGGTTTCACACCCACGGAGTCGAGCATCGCTTCGTGCGCGGCAGGGAGTCGAACTTCGGTCCAGCGACGGACTGGATCCGGCTGAGATTCCCGCTGCTCGCCGACGAGACACCTTCACCGCTCGTGCGGGTCTGTGTGGCCGCGGATTTCGGCAACGGCGTATCGCGGCTCTTGCCTGGCTCTCACACGTTCATCAACCCCGATCTCACCGTCTATCTTCACCGCTATCCTCGCGGTGAGTGGGTCTGCATCGACGCCGTGTCGCGCGTCGAAGAGAACGGGATCGGCCTCGCAGAGAGCCGGCTCCTCGATCGGGACGGAACCATCGGGCGCTCCCTCCAGAGCCTCATCGTGGAAGAGCGACGCTGAGGGGCGCGCCGTCTCTTCTCCCTCCGAAACGGATGCGCCTCGCGCCGACGAGCAGTGCCCGCGACGCGAGGCACTTCGCGAATCTCAGAGATCGATCATGTTCAGGCTACCGATGAAGTCCTGCTTGCCGACGTCCACGCCGTTGTGACGGAGTATGGCGTACGCCATACAGAGATGAAAATACGTGTTGGGCACGTTCATCTCGTTCATGAAGTCCTTCCCGCGGAGACCCTTGCCGGGCATGAAGGTGAGCGGGATGGCGCGTTCTTCTGCGCCGTTGAAGTCGGACTCCTTGAACGTCCCGACGTAGTCGAGGACGCTCTTGATGCGGGCCCGGAGCTCTTCTACCGTCTTCTCGGTGTCGGGGTGCTTCGGCGGCTCCTTGCCGGAGAGGCGAGCACAGTAGAACTTCACGCCGTCGCACGAAGCCTGGATCTGCCGCACCAGCGGCAGCATGTCCGGCGCGAGCCGGGACTCGAGCAGGACGCCCGGCTCGAACTTCTTCGCCTGGGCCAGGGCGACGCCCTTCTCGATCCAGTTGTCGAGATTCTTGAGCATCTTGGTGAACTGCGCGACGTTCGCATGAACGTTGGACATCTAAAAACCTCCGTACCCGGCGTGTGAATTACACGCGGGGCCTCACGCATGGAGCCGCCGGACTCGGGGGTCAAGGCCGTTCAGGCGCCCGCTTTGCTATTCGGCACCACGTCGTGGAACTTGCGAAGATCGAGGATCAGTGCGCCGTCGTCCGCCTCGGTCAGGATGTCGGCGTGCTTGGCGTCGAAGATGACCTGCTTGGCGTAATAACGGTGGCTCGCGTGGATGGTCTGCATCGACGTGTCGTCCAGCCCGACTATGAGGATCTGGAGCTCCGCTTCCTCGTCGATCAGCGACTGCGCCGTCGCGCCGTGTAGGGGGCTGTGCGCGTCGATCGGGTGCTGGACGCTCCACGAGCGCGACAGCGACAGCGCGTGAGCGCGGGAGAGCTTCAGATCGAGCATCCGGTAGAACGTGCTCCCGTCGTCCAGGTGCTCGGCGCGGATCATGACCGCTCGTATACGAACGTCGACGATCTGGTTACCGCGCTCGTTCCCCAGCCGCAGCATGAGGGTAGGGACCCCGTTCAGACTGGAGACGACGGCTTCGCGGGTGAACACGACGCGTGCCGTCGGCCGCGAGAACTTCGCGAACACGAGCCCGGTTGCGAGCGCTGTCAGGATGAGCGAGACGATGGACTCTCCCACCATGAGCACGTTAGCGCCGATGGACTCCGGGTACATGGCGCCGTAGCCGATGGTGCCCATGGTCTCGACGCTGAAGAAGAAGGCGTCCGAGAGCGAGCCCGGGTGTGCGCCCTTCACGCCGTCGATGAGGAGATACCCGACTGCGAACACGCAGTTGACGAGCAGGAACGAGGCCGCGATGACGAGGAGCGTCGCCGTCCACGAGAGCCGCATCATCGCGTGGTAGAAATCGCGCAGCGGAGCTCGATGCTCGCCGACGACTCGGATCTCGTAGTCGGCGCCGTCGGGCGAGATGCTGGTCGTCTTCACCATCGGGGCCCGACTTTAGCCGGCGGGCGGTCGCGGTTCACGTCGAGACGGTTGCGCGCGCCGCGCCGGCGGTTAGCAGAGGGCGTCGCGAGCCCGCTCGAAGCAGCTATCCGGGATCCGTCGCTGCTTGCGGACCAGGCTCGTCGCCTTCACGAACCGGGTCGTCACCGGGTCGTGGTAGCCGCTCACGGCTTCCAGCGTTTCGTCGTGGTGACGGTAGTAGCCGGACACCCGCGCCATGAGGAGCTCCCGGACGTATTTCCCGACGATCGACGCGAGCATCACGAGCGAGTCCTTCGCGTCGGCGTCCCGCACGAACCGGAGCTCACCGAGTCCGGGGAAGTGATACGCGCTCAGGGCCTTGCCCTTCTCGAGGACCGCGTGGAGTCGCATCGAGAGCGGACCGAAGAACTTCGAGTAGTCGCCCATGCCGCCGACCTTGCCGCAGATCGCGGTGATCTCGGTGCCGGCCACGCCGTGCAGGTCGAGCACCAGGCGCTCCATCGCGTGCAGATCGGAGATGAAGCGATTGCCGCCCGCATTCTTCGCATCGTTCAGGCGCTTCGTGCAGACGACGCTGCTCCGCACCGCGTGGACGACCACGCCGCGCTCCGCCCACCAGGCGAGGTGACCCTTGATGCGCGCCACGTCGCCCGGCTCGGCGATGAAGGCGTCTCGCACCTCGGACCAGCACTGGGCCTCGACGTGGCTCGGGCAGTGGGAGCGGAGCTCCTCGTCTTTTTCCAGCGACAGCGCCTCGAAGAGAGCGCGGGGCGCAGATGTTTCACTGGTGAGGGCGCGAGCCCACGCTTCTCCCAGGGCGAAGTCCTTGTGCGACATCAACGCCTTGGAATCACCCAGATCCTGGGAGAGTCGCTTCGGGGGGCGACGGGCGAGCACACGCGCGCCCTGCTCCGTCACGCTCGCCAGGACCGCGGTCACCACGAGGGGGCCGAGCCGCGCGCCGAGCCCGTTCTCGTCGACGCCGATGCGAAATTTTTTCGCCGCTTCCACTCGCCGGGCGACCTTATCACCATCCACGGAAATCGTCTCTTGCGCAAACCGGCCGAAATCCGTGCTACCCCCTCTGACCCCCATGGCGGCACCGCCCCGTCGCATCATGATCGTCGAGGACGATCCGGCCATCGCGGAGATGCTCTCCAAGATGCTCGTCCGCTTCTACGACGTGCGAATCGTCCACGACGGCGGAGCTGCGATCGAGACCGCGGCTGCATATCGGCCCGACGTCATCCTCCTCGACGTGAACCTCCCGAACATGGACGGCTTTGCGATCGCGCAGGGGCTCAAGGGTTCGCCGGAGCTCGCACGCGTCCCGATCATCTTCCTGACCGCGCAGGATCGTTCGCTCGATGTCGTGAAGGGCATCCAGGTCGGCGCAAAGCACTACATCACGAAGCCATTCAAGATGGACGACGTGATCAAGAAGGTCCGCCGGCTCATCCCCTGACGCCGGAGCACGCCGGCGCGCCACCGCGTCGTGCCTGGCGCGGGCGTCACCCGCCGGATACCGGGGGGATGACCGCGATCACGGCGCCCGCGACGAGAGGCGTGGACGGCTCGGCGAACACTTCGTCGACCGCGTAGCGGACGCTCTTGAGGGAGCCCGCTAGCGACGGATGACGGCGCTCGATGAACGGCGAGAGGTCGCCGACCGTGCGCACCGCGTCGGGGAGCTCGAGCTGTTCCTCGCTCGTCCCGGCGGCCTCGCGGACGGCCGCAAAATACAGGAGCGTGACGGGTCTCGGCACTCGTAAAGCCTCGAAAAGCATTCTTGGGTGAGGGAGCGGAGCGCGCAAGTCGCGAGAGCCGAAGCTCTCGTGTTAAGGTTATCGGATCAACCTGGAGGCTTCGTGATGAGTCAAGAACCGCGTCTCGGGCGCGACGTGTTCCTCGCTCTGGCCGCCGTCGGATGGTCGGACGGCAAGCTCGATGGTGAAGAAGCCGACGCGATCGTCCGGACGGCCCTCGAGGAGGGCCTCGACCTCGACGCGATCGCCGAGATCGAGAAGGCCACCAAGGAGCCGATCGAGATGGCGGTCATCGACCGCTCGAAGCTCACCAAGGAGGACCGGCTCTTCGTGTACGCCGTCGCCGCGTGGATGACGCGGCTCGACGGCGTCGTCGACGCGAAGGAGCTCGCGGCCCTCGACGCCCTCGGCGAGAAGCTCAAGGTGCCCGAGGCCGCGCGTCGCTCCGCCGACTACATCGCGCAGGAGATCGCGATGATGCCGGACGGCGATCGTCCGCTCCGCTTCGATCTGCTCAAGCTCAGAGCCGTGATCGGCGAGCGTCTCGAAGACTCGGCCCGCCGACGCGCAGAGAAATCCTAGGCGCCCTCATCCAACACGACAGAGGAGGCCCTTGAGGTACTCCCCTTCGGGGAAGGTGAGGAGCACCGGGTGATCGCTCGACTGGCCCAGCCGGCGGACGATCTGCACGTCACGTGCTGCTTCGAGCGACGCGCTCCAGACGATCTTCTGGAAGAGATCGCTCGAGACGGAGCCCGAGCACGAGAACGTCGCGAGGTGACCGCCGGGTCGGGTCAGGTGCATCGCGACGCGGGCCAGATCTTTGTACGCGCGCGCGGCGCGGTCGACGTGTGCGCCGGAGCGCGCGAGCTTCGGCGGATCGACGATGACCAGATCGAACCTGTCGCCCGCTTCGCGGAGACGCCGGAGCTCGTCGAAGGCGTCGGCGCGCACGTGCTCGAAGCGGCCGCCGAGGCCGTTGTGCGCGGCGGTTTGCTCCGATAACTCGAGGGCGCGCGCCGACGAGTCGACGTTGACGATGCGTCGTGCTCCGGCGCGCGCCGCGTGCAGCGCGAAGGCGCCCGCGTACGAGAAAACATTGAGGACGTCACCGTCCTTCGCTCCGGTGGTGACGAGCCGCCGGTTCTCGGCCTGATCGAGGAAGGTGCCCGTCTTCTGGCCGTTGCGCACGTCGACGAGCAGCGTCACCGGCGCGCCGTGCGACGCCTCGTCGATCGCGAGGTACTCCGGTGGCTCCTCGCCGGAGAGCAAGCCGGTGACCTGCGCGAGCCCCTCCTTGTCGCGGCCCTCGACGTCGCTGCGCTCGTAGATGCCGCGGGGCGACGCGACGCGCTCGAGCGCCGCCACGATCTCCGGCTTGTGTCGCTCGATCCCCGCCGCTGACGCTTGCAGCACGAGGAACCCGTCGTAACGATCCACGACGAGGCCGGGAAGGCCGTCGGATTCGGCGTTCACGCAGCGAGCGGCGCCGCCCGGCGGTCTGGCGTTGAACGCGCGCGCGAGACGTCGCTCCCAGAAAGCGGCGTCGACCGTCTCCGCGGCGTCGAACGTCAGGATGCGCACGGTGATCTGCGAGCGGAGGCTCACCATGCCGCGCGCGACGAACTCTCCGGACGTGCTCGTGACGTCGATGACGGCGCCGTTCTCGACGTCGTGTCCGATACTCTCTATCGCGCCCGAGAAGATCCACGGGTGACGCTGGCGCATGGGCTTCTCGCGCCCGGCCTTCAGCACCACCGTGCGTCCCGGCGTGCGCCGCGGCGCTCGCTCCGCGCGATTCATCCCCGGACCTCGCTCAGGCGAGCATTTCGGTCTTGGCCACCGGGTAACCGGCCGGCTTCCTGACCGCGTAGGAGAGCGCCAGTATTTCCACCAGAACGAGTCGGTAGACGGAATGCACGTCGTCGACGTCCACGTCTTCGGCGTGGGCTTCGAGGGTCGCGTCGAGGTGCTCGTGCACGAACTCGAGCAGGCTGGGCTGCTCCATCGCGATCACGTCGTCGGTGTCGAGCGCCTCGGCGGGGTCCTTGCGGCGAAGCTGCTCGTCGAGCTCGAGCAGCTCTTCGGTCGCCTGGATGGACTCTGCAGTCACCTCGTCGAGATAGCTGTCGTGGGCTCGCTCGAAGCTCATCCACACGACGAGCGTGAGGAAATAGCCGAGCGCCAGCGCCGTTTCGTCGAGCGGGCTCGAGAGGACGTCGCCGACGTGGGCGGCGAGCGCCGGCTGCTCACGCTCGAAGCGGTCGAACGCTTCGTCGAGCTGGCCACGCACGGCCTCGTCGTCGTCCGACAGGTTCCGCCGAACGCGATCGAGCGCGCTCTCCGCGACCTTCGCGTAGCTCGGAACGGGACGAATTGCTGTACCTCGAACCCACACCTGCCTAGCATGCATCCCACGGGGGACAGCGTCCACCCGTGATTCACTCGCGACCTGCGTCAAGGACGCGCGAGTAGCCGGAGCTGGCCGAGGGACAACCAGCCGTCGAGCGTCCCCCACTCGACGTGAGCCAGCGTGCCGCGTTGATCACTGACGCGAACCGACGCGCCCTCGGGTACGACGCTTCCGGGCCCCGTAATCGTCGCACCGTTGTCATCGTGCAAGCGCGCTTCTTCGACGACGACGACCGCGGGGCGGTAGTGAATTCGTTCATAGCGCGCAAATGCAGCGAGCGCACCCGTGACGAGTAGCGTCACCGCGCCTAGACTGGCCGCGATCGTCCCTCCGAGCCGCACCGCGTCTTTTTTCGACGCGAGCCGGGCCGCGATCCCGAGCGAGGCGACACCGGAGCCAATCATCGCCAGGAGTGCCCAGGTGTCTTCCTCGAAGAGACCCACCACCGCCCAGCCGAGCGACGGCTTGAGATCGACCTCCGTCGCTCCCGCGCGCGCTCGCTTGCGCGCGATCTCGTGACGGACGCGCCCGAGCGCGGCGGTCGCCTCCGCGTCGTCGGGCCGTAGCTCGAGCGATTCCGCGAGAGCGGCGGCGGCGCGGCCCAGATCGCCGCGCTTCGCGCCCCGCGACTGTGCGCGGCGCACGTACGCGACTGCGAGATCGTAGCTCGCGTCGGGGTGCGAAAATCCGCGATCGGCGAGGAGCTCCATCCGATCTATCGCGTCGTCGGTCGCGCCCTTGTCGAGCGCGGCGATCGCGTCGGTGAAGAGCTGCAGGTCCGGATCGGCCGGAGCGGGCGCTGCGTGCACCGCCGGTGAGAGCGCGAGCGCAAAAACGGCAATCAGTGTTGCCAGAGATGCGGCTTTCACCGGGCGGGCTCCGGATCGGCAGGACGTGACACGCGAGGGAGCTTCGCCGCGACGTTCGCGACGCGATCGACGGCACGCTTCGCGTCGGCGTCGTCCCCGCTCGCGAAGCGGAGCTTGTCACAGTCGTCGAGAAGCGCGACGATCTCGGCGGCGAGCGCGGGCTCGGTTCCCGCCTGCTCGAGCTTCCGCGACAGGTCCGGGCGGAGGACGGCGCGGGCCTTCAGCCCGAGCCGGTCCTCGAGCGCGCTGTAGAGAGCGCGTTCGACGGCGCCGGCCACCGCGGACCTGTCTCCGCGGGTCGCAGCCGCGCGCGCGTCGGCGAGCGCGCGGCGATACGCCGCAGACAGGGAGCGTTCGCGCGCCGTCATTCGCCGGCGGAGACGTGAAGCGAGCTCGGTCAGGCCTCCCAGCGCGATCACCGCGAGCGGCCCTCCGGCGAGCAACCCGAAGAACCCCTTCGAGTCGGTGAAGTGTCGCGGCGTCACCGTCGGCGCTCCGAGGGCGCGTCGTGGCGCGCCGATATCCTCGAGCGGGCCGTCCGTCGTCGACGACGACGCGGAGGGAGCCGCGGACGGCGCCGGTGCCGCGATCTTCCCCGGCTTCACGTCGACGGAGCCGAGCTGCGTGCGCGCGATCTCGTATTTCTTCGCTCTCGGGTCGTAGTACGGGAGCGTCACCTCGCCGAGGTCGTGCGAGCCGGGCTCGTCGAGGCGCACGACGTAGCGGAACGTGCGCGCGCCGCCGACGACTCCGGAGTGATCCGTCACCGCGTCGTTGATCGTCGGATCGAGCCAGTCGACGCCTTTCTGTTCCGGGATCTTCACCCCGTGGGGAACGTTGCCGGTGCCCTCGAGCCGCACGGTGACGGCGACGGCGTCGCCCGCCGTGACGCTCCGTGGTTCGACCTCCGAGCTCAGGGAATAGGCGCCGACGTCTCCGAGCTCGTATCCCGGTGGACGTCCCGCGATGGGCGGCTCGCGCACCGTGATGCGAAGCTCCTTGCTCGAGCGGATGAGGCCCTGCATCGCGGAGTTTTCCGGATAGCCGGGGCCGCGGAAGCCCATCGTCATCGGACCGATGACGAGCTCTCCGGCGTGCAGCGGAAAGAGCGCGATCTCGCGGAGCTTCACCGCCGTCCATCGCGCGCCGTCGATCTCCATCAGGTAACGCGGCTGGCGATAAGAACTGTCGACGATGATCTGGGAGAGAAAATCCGCGCGGCTCGGCTCGGCAGCGCCGACCTCGTCGTAGGGTCCGTTTCCGCCGTAGGCGTAGACGCGCAAGGTGACCTGCTCACCGACGACGACGTCCTTCGGCGACGCGGTCGCGCGCAGGAACGCCATCTGCTCCGGCGCGTGCTCGACGGCGTATTCCGGCGGCAGCTCGGGGAGCACCGGAAGCTCGTTCTCGAGGTCGTCGAGGTTCGGCATCCCCGGGATCCCGCGGAGGCCGGGGAGCCGCGGCATCTGATTGAAGAACGGATCCATGTCGAACGGATCGACCGGATTGCGCCGTGGCCGCCTCGGTATGGTGCCCGCAGCGACGACCTCGATCGTCGCGGTGTCGCTCTGCTGCGTCTTGCCGCCGACCTGGACCACCGCGGGGCCGATGACGTAGCGCCCGATGTGCGTGCCCATGACGATCCAGCTCGCGGTGATGCCGCGCTGGTGCTGAAAATGGCCGTTCGACAGGGAGAAGCTCTGCGAAGAACCGACGCTCGGTCCCTGTACGTTGAAGCCCGGCGGCGTGCGGAGGCGCGGCGTCGACGGCTCGTCCCCGTCGCTCATCGCGGAGAGCTCGACGCGGATGCCTTCACCGATCTGCACCTGCTCGGCGCTCACGGTGAGCCGGAGCGATGCCGCTGCATGCGCGAACGACGGAGCCACGACGACGACCGCCGCCACGGAGAGCGGCAGGAACGCCTTCACTTGTCTTCCATCCCCGACACGCGCGCACGACCTGCGTGGCGCTTCGCGTCCTCTTGCTGGACGGTCGGCGCTTGCTCGAGGTTGTCGAGCATCCGTTCGTCCTGGCTGAGTGACGGAGGGGGCTTCTTCTGGTCCTGCTTGGCGCTCTGCTCGTCCTGCTTGTCGTTCTTCTGATCCTGGTTCTTCTTGTCGTCGTCCTTCTTCTTGTCGTCGTCCTTCTTCTTGTCGTCGTCCTTCTTCTTGTCGTCGTCCTTCTTCTTGTCGTCGTCCTTCTTCTTGTCGTCGTCTTTCTTCTTGTCGTCGTCCTTCTTCTTGTCGTCGTCTTTCTTCTTGTCGTCGTCCTTCTTCTGACCGCCGTCGGAGGGGGGCGGCTTTCCGCCGTCGGGCTGATCGGGGGGCTTGCCGGCGTCGGGCTTCTTGTTATCCTCGATGCGCCGGAGGGCGATGGCGCGGTTCCACGCCGCGCGCGCGCCGAGCGAGTCGTCGCCGTCCTCCTTGCGCGCGGGGGCGAGCTTCAGCGCCGCGTCGTAGGCGGTCACGGCGTCCTCGTACTTGCCGCGCAGGAACTCGAGATTTCCGGTCAGGTATTCGGCCTTCGCCTTGACGTCGATCGGCGTCGCGGCGTCGGCGGCGACGATGCGCACGATGCGAAGCGCGCAGTCCACCTCGTCCGAGCGCTGATCGCCCGGATCCGGCGAGCCCGGCGGAGCCGCACCCGGGGCACCCGGCACACCCGGCACAGCCGGCACAGCCGGCACAGCCGGCACGGGCTGTGTCGGCTGCTGTGTGCCCGGCAGCGGATTGCCGAGGCTTCCGCCGAGCGCGCTCGAGGCGTGCTTCGGATCTTCGCCGAATTTCGCGCCGAAGCGCTCCGCGACGCGGAAGAGCGCGAGACCCAGATCGAAACTCGCGTTCGTCTTGCTGCGCACGCTCTCCGGCGTGCCCAGCTCCCCCGACTTGCACTGGCCGGTCGAGAGATACGTCTCGAGCATCTCGGACGCCTTCGCGCCGTTGCCGCCGTCGAGCGCATTCATCGCCTCGTCGACTGCAGGCGAGTGGCGCGTGAAGAAGCCGTCCTGGCAGCCTGCCGTCAGAACCAGAGCGGCGGCAGCGGCGGCGCGCGCGCCCTTCTTGCTGCGCTTCGGCGGCGGCGGCGGTGGATCGACGGGGAAACGCCGGCGCTTCCGCGCCTCGGGGACGAACGCCTCTATCAGGAGGAGCAGGAGCGCGAACGCCGTCGGGTAGATGTACACGTCGGCGTAGACCGTCTCGACGCGCTCCGAGAGCTCCTCGGTCATCATCTTGCGCATCGACGCGGCGATCTCGTTGATGCCGGTCGAGCCGCGCTCGCTCCGGACGACGTTACCGCCGGTCGCGCTCGCGATCTTGCCGAGCTGCTCCTCGCCGGCCGCGCTGAGGGACGTCGTGATCGGCTGGCCGTTGTCGTCCTTGCGCCAGCCGAGGGTGTTGCCGTGCTCGTCGATGTCCGGGATCGGCTCCGGGGTGCGGCCGCCGATCTGGACGACGTGAATCGTGACTTTCTCCTTCGCCGCGTCGGCGGCGACCTGCTCCGGATCGCCCTCGAGATCCTCGCCGTCGGTGACGAGGACCATGACGCGCCGATGATGCGACGACACCGGATCGCGCCGCAGGAGATCCATCCCGAGCTCGAGCGCGCGGGCGATCGCGGTGCCCCCTACCGGCATGTCGGACGGCGAGAGCTGGCGGAAGAACTGCGCGATCGCGCCGCCGTCGTTGGTGAGCGGGAAGCTCAGTGGCTCTCCGGCGAAGGCCACCGCACCGAACCGCGCGCCCGGCAGATCGGCGATGAGCCGCGCGACCTCGCTCTTGGCGCGCTCGGTACGCGACGGCGTGACGTCGCGCGCGTACATGCTCTTCGAGTAATCGAGGACGATGATCACGTCGAGGTTCGTCGCGGGGAGCACGCGGGTGCCGCGCCCGTACTGCGGCTGCGCGAGCGCGACGAAGCCCGCCGCGACGGCGAGGACGAGGAGCACGCCCTTCAGTGCCCTCCGTCCAGCGGGCTTGTCGGTCATCAGCGCCGCCACCCGCTCCTCGTCTCCGAACCGCCGTGACGCGCGCACGAGCAGAAAAGCGCCGCCGATGAGCGCGACTCCGACGAGGAGCGCGAGCAAGCTCCCGGCGAGCCACCACGGATGGGAAAACCTCACGGGAACCTCCGGAGGACGAAGCTACGGAGCAGCGCTTCCACCGCGATCAGGAGCACGCCGGGCAACAGGAGATACCGGTAGAGGTCCTCGAACGTCGCGATCGTCGACTCGAACTTCGTCTTCTCGAGCTGGTTCAGGACGTCGTGGAGGCTCGCCTGGAGGGCGCGCGCGTCGGTCGCGACGTAAGCGCGCCCACCGGTCTGCTTCGAGATCTTCCGGAGGAGCTCGGGGTTCGTCGGGAACGTCTTCGTGACGTAGTGTGGCTGCCCGAACAGGTCGAAGCCGTCGAGGGCTTGCGAGAGCTCCCCCGAGCCGATCTGCACGGTGTACACCTTGGCGCCGACGACGCTCGCGAGGTGGGTGGCGTACTCGGGCGAGAGCGCGCCGGAGTTGTTGTCGCCGTCGGTCAGGAGCACGATGGCCTTGCTCGCTGCGTGGCTCCGTCGAAGGCGCGCGACGGCCACGCCGATCGCGTCGCCGATCGCGGTCGCGCTGCCGTCGATGAGGTTGATCTCCATGCGGGAGACGAGCGCGTCGAGCAGGTGATAGTCGAGGGTCGGCGGCGAGAGCACGTAGGCGGCCTTGCCGAACACCACCACGCCGATCCGATCCGTCTTTCTGCGCGAGATGAAGTCGCGGATGACGGCCTTGGCCGCGTCGAGGCGCGTTGGGCGGAGGCCGCGTTGCTTCGGAGGCGCGAGCTGCGCGATGTCCGGCGGCAGATTCTCGATCACGGCTTCCATCGACCCGGAGAGATCGAGGACGAGCACCGCGTCGATGCCCTCTTCTTGTGCGGTGTCGGGCTGGATCGTGCTGACGGGACGTGCCGTTGCGGCGATGAGGAAGCCCGCGGCAACCGCGCGCAGCACGCCGGGGACGTCACGCAACCAGACCCTGCCGCCGCGCGGACCGCGCGCTAGGGGCGAGACGGTGCCGAGCCGGACACGGGGCAGGCGCGCGTCCTCGCCGAACGTCGTCCTGTAGAGGAGCAGGGGCACGACGACCAGCGCGACGAGGAACCACGGATGCTCCCAGGTCGCGGAAAGCCAGGCGTCGCCCTTGGCGAACAGCGGGTACGACGACCCGAGCAGCACCGCGGTCGCCGTCGTCGCCACGAGGACGACCAGACGGAGAACGAGGCTTTCGCGATTCGTCATGGCCGCCCTCCGCGTTCGTCGGGAGGCGGCGTGTATTCACCTGGCGCGGCCGGTGCGACCGGCACCTCGCGCTTCGGTAGGTTGGCGAAGGGGTCGGCGGGGAGCGGCATCGTGCGCCGCACGATGTCCTCCGCGCTACCGAGGGCCGAGTGACACTCCGGCTCGGTCGGCGTGAGCTTCGCGAACTTCACGAGATCGGCGTTCTGAAGGAACGAGTCGATGTCCTGGAGCGAGCCGATGAATGGCGTCACCTTGCGAAGCGCGTGCATCGCCTCTCGCGTCGTCGTCTCGAGGCCGTCGAAGCCGTAGCGTGAACCGAGGTAGCGGCGGACCGCGTCCGAGACTCGGTCGAAGTGCTCCGCGAAGCGACCCTGCTCGACGAGCTGCGCGACGCGCACGTCGAAGAGCTCTTCGAGAGCGACCTCCCACGGCGGCCTCGGGGGAGGCGGCGGCGGGACGGGCTTCGGACGCCGTCGCAGGAATGCGAGGAGCCACGCGAGAAGGACGGCGATCACCGCGGCGCCCGCCGCGCCGAACGTCGCGTACTTCGCAGCGGTCCACTCCTCGAGCTGGCGGATCGGCTTCGGATTGTACTTCGGCTTCGGATCCGGCGTGTTCGCGATCGGATCTTCGAGGATGACGGTGTGGGGGGCCGTGCAGAGCGTCCGGACCTCGCCGCTCGCGCGCGCCATCGCGATGGGCAGGGGAGGGAGCGTGAGCTCGGTGCGCCCCGGCTTCTTCGGTAATGCGACCACTGATATGGTCAGATGACTGCGGCCCTGATTGCCGTCGACCTTCGTCTCGAGCTTCGGCGCGCTCGCGCCCTTGCCGCTCGGCAGGAAAAAACCGGCGGACTCGAGGGCGCGCGCCGCCTCGCCTCCGGTTTCCGAGCCGATGCCGCTCGGCAGGATGCTCTCTCCCTTGCCGTGGAGCACGGTGACGTCGAGGACGAGCGCGTATCCGCTCTTCCCGCGATCGGGGAACGACTCGGTGACCTTCGGTCGCTCGCTGCCTGCGAGGAACGTCTCCTTGCAGGTGGCAGACGACGATTCGGCGTCGTCGGCTGGGGCGGCCGCTGACGACGACGGCGCAGGTGCCGCGCCGATCACGGCCAGAGCCGGCGGCGCGACGAGCGCGGCCGCGACGCCGAGGGCCGGAAGGCGCCTCCCTCTCATCGCCGGATCCTCCGCGCGCGGCGGGCAAAGAGCTGCCGGAGCGGCTCGACGAACGGCTTGTCCGTCCTCACGATGCAGTAGTCGAGGCCGAGCTTCTTGAACGTCCGGAGGTGGTTCTCGCGAAGCTCGCGCATGGTGTGCGCGTAGTGCGCGCGCACGCGCCGGCTCGACGTGTCGACCAGCACTTCTTCGCCGGTCTCGAAGTCCTCGAAGCTCGCGAGGCCGACGTCGGGCATCTCCTCGTCGCGGGGGTCGACGAGCATCAGCGGGATGACGTCGTGGCGCGCGGACGCGAGCGACAGCGCGCGCTCGTAGTTCGACGCGAAGAAATCGGAGAGGACGAACGCGACGCTCCTTCGTCTCGCGACGCGGTAGAGCGTCTCGAGGGCGAGCCCGAGGTTCGTCCCGCGGTGCTCGGGGGTCGCGCCGAGGATCTCGCGAACGACGCGCATCACGTGCTTCTGGCCCTTCTTGGGGGGCACGATGCTCTCGACGCGATCGGTGGACAGGATGAGCCCCACGCGGTCGTTGTGCTTGATGGCGCTGAACGCGCAGAGCGCGCCGACCTCCGCCGCGACACGCGCCTTCGACGCGACGCGGGTGCCGAAGAGCCCGCTCGCCGAGACGTCGACGACGAGCATCACCGTCATCTCGCGCTCCTCGACGAAGACCTTCACGTAGGTCTCGTCCATGCGCGCGCTCACGTTCCAGTCGATGGTGCGAACGTCGTCCCCGGGCTGGTACTGGCGCACCTCGCGGAACGCGAGACCCTGCCCGCGAAAGACGGAGGTATAGCTCCCGGCGAGCTGCTCGGTCGCGAGCCGGTTCGTCGTGATCTCGATCTTCCGAAGCGCTTTCAGGAGCTCACGCGGAATCACGACTCTTCTCCATCACAAGGCGATCATCGGGCAGCACCTGACGCCGCCCGGTTCACGGCACCTCGACGACCTCGAAGACGCGGCGAACGACGTCTTCTGCCGTCACGTTCTCGGCTTCCGCCTCGTACGACAGGACGAGCCGGTGGCGCAGCACGTCGGGACCGACGGCCTTCACGTCCTCGGGCGTGACGTAGCCACGGTGACGAAGGAAGGCGTGGGCACGCGCCGCGAGGTTCAGCGCGATGCTCGCGCGCGGGCTCCCGCCGAACTCGATGAGCGGCGCGAGATCTTTCAGCCCGCGCTGCTGCGGCTCGCGCGTCGCGAAGACGATGTCGATGATGTAGTCCTTGACGCGATCGTCTGTGTACACGTCGCGGATGACCTTGCGCGCCTCGAGGAGCTGCCCCGGCGCGGTGCGTGGCTGCGCCTTGCTCACGACGGTGCTCGTCATGCGATCCATGACCTGCCGCTCTTCGTCGCGGGACGGGTAGCCGACCTTCACCATGAGCATGAAGCGGTCGAGCTGCGCTTCGGGGAGTGGGTACGTCCCCTCTTGCTCGATGGGGTTCTGCGTCGCCATCACGATGAACGGATCGGGCAGCGGGTACGTCTGATCGCCGATCGTCACCTGCCGCTCCTGCATCGCCTCGAGGAGCGCGCTCTGCACCTTGGCGGGTGCGCGGTTGATCTCGTCGGCGAGCACCAGGTTCGCGAAGATGGGTCCGAGCTTCGACGTGAAGTCACCGGTTCGCTGGTTGTAGATGACGGTGCCGATGAGATCCGCCGGCAAGAGATCCGGTGTGAACTGCACGCGCGCGAACTTCGCGTGGATCGCGTCGCAGGTGGTGCGGACGGTCAGCGTCTTGGCGAGACCGGGCACTCCTTCGAGCAGCACGTGCCCGCCGGTGAGCAGACCGATGAGGATCCGCTCGATCATGTAGGTTTGGCCCACGACGACCTTGCCGATCTCGGCGAGCAGGTCGTCGACGAACGCGCTCTCCTTCGCGACGAGCTCGTTCAACGCGCGGACGTCTTGCATCGTTTTCGTCTCTCCCCGGAAAAGGGTTTCGTGCCTATAGCCCTTGCCGGCCGACAAAGACAATCCGGTAGAGCGACGTATTCCGAGCTTTCTCGGGTATTTTAGCCTCCTCGGGGTCGACCGAGCGGCCCCACCGGAGGGTCTTTTTACGGGGCGCAGAAAACCGTCGGAAGCGCTATCTTCCGCCGGCGGCCGAGCCATCGGCCCGGGTGCGACGATGAACGTAGTCGACCTGGTCGTCCAGATTGCGCTCCAGGTCGCGATCGCCGCGTGGATCGTTCGCCGGGACATGCGTCGTCTCCGTCCGGCGCTCTATATGCGGTCGTGGAACGACGTGAGCTTCTGGATCGCGATCATCGTCTTCTGGCCGCTGTGCATCCCCGTGCATTTCGTGAGGACGCGAAGGACCGTGTGGGGGCTCGTCGTGGGGCTCGCGTGGATGGCGCTCGCGCTCGTGGCCATCTTCCTGGTCACGCTCGGGCTCGACTGGGTCACCGGCTCCCCGCCGTCGTGAAGGCGGCACGCGCCGTGCTCTGACGAAGCGGTATGTCGTCCCACGAGGCCGCCCCACGCCGCGTTCCGTTCGTCACTGTGGTTTCGCCGACACACCTTCCTGTCGTTCCTTCGCGACAGCCCGTGGCGTTCTACGTCGCGCTCGCCCTGACCGTCGCGCCGTCGCTCGCATCGTCCGGCTGCACCGATGAATACTGCCAGACGGGTCCCAAGTACGGCACCCAGTGCTTCACCGTGCAACGGAGCGCCGATGGCCCACCGGCGCCGCCGACCCAGAGCGGCAGCGTCTACGCGCTCGCCTCGAACCGACGCGGACCGAACGGCCAGAAGCCGTGACGGCCCGCGTCGCTAGAGCTCGCGGTTCTCGTTGGGGATCATGGCGGGGTGGCCGCTGACGGCGCGTGATGCCTGGAGGCCGCTGACGACCGCGCCCTCCACCGAGCCTATCCCGACGCCGTTTCGCACCCAGTCTCCCGCCAGGTACATGTTCTCGTAACCCGACTCGTCGGTGCGCAGGCGGTAGCGGAGCGTGCCAGCGGTGGCCATCGTGTACGCCTCGATGGGCCCCGCGTTCGCCTTGAAGGTCTGGAAGCCGAGGCGCGCTTCGCCTTTGCGATTCTCGAAGTCGACGAGCTGGTCGAAGTCGATCCCGTGCGGGTTCGTGGCGCTGGCGATGCCCGGCCACAGATCGCCGGCGCTGGTGTCGAGCCAGCGTCGCGCGTTCGCCATCATCGCGGCCTTCTGGCGTGCGGGATAACCGGCGTCGTCCGGACCGGGTGGCGGCCATTTCGCCGCGAGCGCGCCGAAGACCGACGCGAGCGCTCCGGGCGCCGTACCCGGAGGCCAGTCTTCACGTGTCGCCAGATGACTGTCGTCCTCCCAGGTGCTGAAGGGCTTCGCGTATCCGGAGACGATCGGCGGCTCGTAGGGCCAGCCCAGGCCCTTCAGATCCGGCCGGAACCAGAGCCGCAAGCTCTGGGTCTCGACCGCGCGCAGCGCGCCGACCATGTCGCGCCAGGTGGGCTGCTGCTCGAGGACGCGCGGGCAGTGCGCGCGGAGCACGCCGACCGGTAGCGCGAGGATCACGATGTCGAAATGCTCGCCCACGGAGAGCTCGTGATTCGAGCCGCGCCAGGTGGTGTAGAACGACTCGAGATCTGCCGGACGCTGTTCGGCTGAAAGCTCGAGCTGGTCCCAGCGAGGCTCGTCGGGCCACGCCTTCATTCCCTTCACCTCGATGAAGGGATCGTACGACGACGGATCGCCGTTACGCATCGCGACCTGCTGCTCCATCACGAGCCGCACGATCCTCCCCTGCTCGTCGGGGACGACGTCCTTCACGCGCTGGAAGAACTGGAACTTCACGCCGCGCTCGCGCACGGCCTGGAAGATCGGCGCGACGAACGAGTCGCCGATCTCCGAGGTCATCTGGTACGCGAATGCTCCCTTGTAGGTGAGCACCGAGCGCAGCAGCGAGTTCAGCGTCACGGCGGCGGACAGGTTCGGTCGCTCCTTGTCGCCCTCCACGTAGGCGGCGACCGCGTCGTACCAGGTGTTCAGGAACGGCGCGTTCAGCGTGACCTCTCGCGCGCCGTGACTTCGCAACCACTCACGGTATTCGATCGCGTCGAGGAGGCCGAGTCGTCCTGGCTTCGCCACCTGATCGTCGATGATGCCGATGATGTTCGTGCAGCCGAAATCGAGCTGCATGAAGAAACGGTTCCAGCCGAGGTCGGCGTCTATCCGGCGCGAGAACATGCGGTAAAACAGGTTCCGGAGTCGCTTCAGCGACGCCGATACGAGCGCGAGGAGCGTGTCCTCGTGTGCCTGGCTATTCGCCTTGCTGGTGAGCTTCGCGAGAAGGTCCGACAGCATGTCGAAGAGGACGCGCATCGACTCGTCCGCCAGGTTCTCGAGGGGGGCGATGAACCTGCCGACGACCGTCTTCTTGCCGAACCCTTCCTCGAACGGTGATTTTGCGCCCACCTTGTCGAGCGCCTGAAAACCGGCGAAGAGCTCGACGAGCGCTCCGAGGGCCATCGAGACGTAGTCGTGAAAGGGCAGCGCGCCGTCGCGCATGCCGGGGACGGTGCTGTTCCCCGGGAAGCGGATCGGCCAGAGGTGCCATTTGCCGCGGAAGCGGTGGGTGAACACGAGCAGGTTTCGTGGCAGGAACGCCTGCTCGTAGGTGCCGAAGGACGAGATGCCGCGGATCGAGAGCTCGTCGAACGAACGCCGCACGGTGTCGAAGCAGGCGTCGTAGCAACCGAAGAGATAGTGCGTGCCGTTCTGCTCGACGCGCAACGTCGGTGCAGCGCGGCCGGTGGAGCACTTGCCGCCGGCGCGCCAGCCCATCTGATAGACGGTGACGTCGTAGCGCGCGCGTTGCTCCTCGGTGTCCGAGAGACCGAACGCCGCTGCGAGGCCTGCAGGGCCTGCGCCGAGAACGACCACCCGTGTCTTCTGCCCCTTCACCATTCGGATTTATTCCCTCTCTCCCGTCACCATGACGACGATTCGAGCCGTTGACGCTCGAGCTTCATGCCGAAGCGCTCGAAGAGGGCGGCAGCCCTCTGCAAGCGCTCGCGACGCCCTTCTGCCTCGAGATAGCGCGCAGCGTGCGCGTGGGCGCTCGCCTCCTCGTACGGCAGCGACTTCTCTTTCGCCTCGCTAGCGGCCTTGTCGAGGAGAGTGAGGCCGCGGCGCACGTTCCCCGACTGCGCGGCGAGCCGCCCTGCGATCGCGTACGAGCTCGCCCTTGCTCCGGGAAATGTGCGTGTGAATTTCGCGAACCGCCGTGCGGCGCGGCGAGCGCCAGCAAGCGCTTCGTCTTCTTTCAGCGGCGAAGGCATGCCGCGAGACGCTCGCTCCGCGACCGTCAGATAGACGTTGCACGCCGCGAAGTGACCGTGGATGCCCGCGAAGTAGCCGTTCGCTTTCTCGCCTGGAGCGGCGGCTTCCGCCTCGCGGATCGCTGCGAGCGCGCCCTCGACGTCGTCGCTCGCGAGCTTGGCCTCCGCGAGCGGTCCGAGGCTCGCGAAGAGCTGGAGCGGCACCGTCGTCGGGCGGATCATTGCGATGCCCTGCGGCCCTTCGAGGAGCGAGAGCGCCTCGTCGACGTTGCCTAGCCTCAGGCGCGAAAGCGCGCGCATCGCGTGGGAGAACCCGACCACGGTCGGTTCGGCGCCGATGGAGTGCACGGCAGCCTCGTCGAAGGCACGCGCGGCGTCGTCGTAGGCGCCGAGCATGATGAGCGGCTCACCGAGCATGAACTTCGCGCGGTGCTTCCACAGGCCGCCGCCGAGCTCGTCGGCGAGGACACCTGCCTTGCGCAGCGGAGCGAGCGCCTCGGGCGCACGCCCCACCGAGCTCAGGAACATCCCCTGCAAGACGTAGGTCTGGATCCTCGGCAAGATCGCCGAGTCTTCTTCGGCGAGGGAGACGGCGTGATTCAGATCGTGCTCCGCGAGACCGTGCAGGCCCATCATGGCGAGCACGAAGGCGGCTCCGCTCATCGCTGCGGCGGCTTCGCCGCCGGGCCCCACGAGATCGGCGAGATTTCTGTTCGTGAAGGCCGACTGGAGAAACTTGGTCTGCGCGCCTTCCCAGAGGAAGACGGCACCGAGCTCGGCGTTGGTCTGCATGACGTGAAGCGCGCGCTCGCGCGCGTCACCCACCGCGAGGCGCGGGGTATGGCCGGTGAGGCGCTGCCGCACTCGCCGGAAGAAGTGACGAGCGAGCTGCCGAGCGGCGCCCGCGGCTCCGCTCGGCGGGACGAGCCCCACCGCCCGAAGCGACGACTCGTAAGCCGTCCTGGCGTCGTGGTGGCTGGCCAGGCTGTAATGCGCGTCGCCCGCGAGCTTGAGCCAGCGAGCGTGGCGCAGGCTCCGCGTGCTCTCGACCGGATCCGGATCGAGCTCGAGCGCTCTCTTCAGGAAGGTGATGGCTTCTTCGTTCGCGTAGGCGCCCAGAGACTGCTCGCCGGCGTTGCCGTAGGCGCTCGCCGCCTTCGCCGTGTTTTCGGCCAGGCTCCAGTGCTGGGCGAGGCGCGCGTAGACCGGCGAGAGGTCGTGCTCGTGACGGCGCTCGAGGTGTTCGGCGACTGCGCGATGGAGCGAGCGACGCTGGGAATAGCTGAGAAGGCCGTAGGTCGTCTCACGCGTGACGGCGTGACGGAACGTCCACGACGCCTGTTGCTCGGGCAGGACCAGCTCGAGCGCTCGCAGGCGCTCGAGCACGCCGGAAAGAGCACTGCGCACTTCGGCCACGGGTAGCGCGTCGCGCAGCGCGGCCTCGTCGAAGTGACGTCCCACCACGCTCGCCACCTTGAGCGTGAGCTGTTCGTCCGCGGAAAGGCGGTCGATGCGACTCGTGATGACGGCCTCGAGCGATTCGGGGAAGGAGACGCTCGACAGCGCTTCCCATCCCGCAGTCGCCTCGAGGCTACCGTTCGCGATGCGCACGCGGCCCGAGTCGCGAAGCGAGTACGCGATCTCCTCGATGTAGAAGGGATTGCCCTCGGCGCGCGCGGCGACGAAGTCCACGAGCTCCGCCGGGATGGCCTTCACCCCGAAGCGATTTACCAAGATGGCGATCGTTTGCTCCCGATTCATCGGCGGCAACGCGAGCCGGACGGCCCCATCCTTCAGTCTCGCACAATCCGACGGCTCGTGATCCATCGGTCTCATCGTCACGACGATCGTGACCTTGGGAACCTCTCGACGGAGCAGCGTGACCAGCGCCCACGACGCGGAGTCGAGCCAGTGCGCGTCTTCGAGTACCAGCAGAAACGGCGCTTGCTCCGCGGAGTGCTCGAGCAGATGTAGGAGCAGGCGCGCCAGGTTCTCTGCGCGGATCTGGGGCGTCATCTGCTTGGTCAGCGGGGTTTCCGTCCAGTCGAGGGGCAGCACCACGGTGAGCAACGACGCGATCGGCAGGAGCTCGCGCGCGCCGGAGAGCGCGTCGAGCACACGTGCCTGCGCAGCAGGTACGTCGAGCCCTTTCACGCCGAGGAGCTCCGAGAAGACGTTCCTGAAGGCGAAGTAGGGAGTGCCCGCGTCCATGGAGTCTGCGTCGCCCCGTACCACCCGCACGCCGTGCACGTTCGCGAGGTCGCGGAGCTCTGCCATCATGTGCGACTTCCCCATACCCGCCTCGGCGACGAGGACGACGGGAGCAGCCGCGCGTCCTCCGCGTAGCGACAGGACGGCTTCGGTCATCGCTGCGCGCTCCTCGCTTCGCCCAACGCTGGCGTGGAGCGAGGGACGTAGCTCGGAGCGTGGAGCGTCTCCCACCGGGCGGCTCACCAGGACCGCCTCTTCGAGACCCTTCAAGACGACGGAACCGAGCGACACGAACTCGACGTCGCGCTCCGCGGCGCGCCGCGTCGCGTCGTCGCAGAGCACGCCGTGCTCGCTCGCTGCTTGCATCAGGCGCGCGGCGCGATTGATGGTGGGGCCTACCAGCGAATACTGCTTGCGCTCTGCACCACCGTACGCACCACAGAAGAGCCGCCCGGTCGCGACGCCGATGAGCGCGCTCGTACCGACCTCCTCGAGCTCCGTGAAGACGGCGGCGGCGAAGAGGGACGCGCGCGCCGCATCGTCCTCGTGCGCTCGCGGGGGGATTCCGAAGGAGACGACGAGCGTGGTGCCCTTGTCGTCTTCGAGAAATTGGTACACGGCGCCGTCGAAGCGCGTCACGAGCTCGGTCAGCGCAGTGATCGTCGCATGTAGTCTGGTCAGCGCCGACGTCGCTCCCGCCGGCAATCCGACGAACACGACACTCACCATCCTGAACTCGGCGAGGAACTCCTTCTGACCTGCGTGCGTCCTCTCAACGACTACCTGTGGCAGCGCGCGCTCGATGTCTTCGAGTTTGGGTATGGACGTGGTTGCTATTGGGCCCGGTTTGTCGGGCGAAGGATTGAGCTCCGTGACGTCGAAAGCCTCGCGCGCGATGTGTCGCGCCGCGGTGGCGTCCCCGAGCAACCTATGTGCGCCCGCCGCAACCACGATCCCGCGCGGAGCCTTCAGGCCGCCTAGGCGCGCAACCTGTTCGATGGGTGCGCCGGTGACCAGCGTGAGGCGCGTCGTCGTTCCGACGCGTAGCGTACGCAGCGCACCGGCGCCCACCATGGCGCGCAGCGCGAGACGAAAGCCCGGCGCAGAAGCCGCAGCGAAGCCGTCGAGCGCGCGCCTCACCTCGAGCCCGCACGCCGTCGCGAGACTCACCGCGTCGCCGAGCATTCCCGAGTCGGCGCGAAAGAGCGCAGCCGCCGCGTCACCAGCGAAAAAAAGAACGTCACCTCCGTAACCGCCCACGAGGTTCGTGAGACGGCCGTAATAGTCGTTCAAGATCTCCGACAGCGACTCCGCGCCGCGCGGTCCCTGCTTCGCGAGCGCCTCCGTGATCGGTGTGAAACCGGAAACGTCCACGAAGAGGAGCGCGCCGTGAAAGCGCTCTTCACTCGGTGTGTGAGACGAACCTTCTTTCGCGATCTGTTCGAGTTCGAGTCGTGAAAGGTAGGTACGCAATTCCAGAAGCGAGGCGCTTGAAGACGTCGCATCGGAAGCGGATACTGGTCTACGGTAGGATGTCACCAAAACTCGGGGGGTCGGGTGGGAAGAGGCGCGTCGCGATCTTGGGAGGCGGGCCCTCTGCTCTGAGTGCTGCTTACTATCTGACTTCTGATCACGAACTGCGCGAGCAGTACGAGATCACCATTTATCAGATGGGATGGCGCGTCGGGGGCAAAGGAGCGAGCGGCAGAGCAGAGAACGGCAAGATTCTCGAGCACGGCCTACACATTCTCTTCGGCTGCTACCACGACTTCTTCTCGATGATGGGCGCCGTCTACGCGGAGCTCGCGCGGCCACCCGGTCATCCGATGCGCACGCTCGCCGAGGCGTTTCAATCGAACGACTTCGGTGTCGTCGAATGTCACTACGACGGTTCCTGGTCGCCGTGGTGCATGATGTTCCCGAAGAACGACGGCACGCCCGGCAACGGCGGCCTCTTCGTCAGCGCCGACGCCTACCTGTCTCAGTTCGTGCAAGCCGCGGTGGAGGTGCTCTTCGGCTGGAAGGTGCTCACCGAGCTCGAGGGCGCGCACGTGATAGACGTCCCCGCCGACAGCGGGGACGATCGCTTCACCAGGCTCTGCGCGCGCATGCTGGAGGAGATCTACGGTCTCGTGCGCAAGGGCATCGCGGCAGAGGAGAAGTACCGGATGCTCTTCGGCATGCTCGGACGCATGCGCAAGATGTTCGTCACCACCGTGCAGGACATGGCCGGGTGGAACGAGAAAAATCACCGCGTCTGCTGCGGCGTCGACATGATCATGGCGCTCCTCAGCGGGCTCGTCGCCGACGGAGTGCTCGGGCCCGACGGCTTCGACTTCACGAAGATAGACGAATACGATCTGCGCGACTGGCTCCGCGCGCACGGTGCCCAGGACTCGACGCTCGAGAGCCCGTGGGTGCGCACCATCTACGACGCGGCGTTTTCGTATCTCTCCGGCGACCCGAACAACCAGAGCATCGCCGCCGGCGCTGCCCTCCGCGCGCTGATCGGCATGAGCCTCTACAAGGGCTCGATGTACTACAAGATGACGGCCGGCATGGGCGACGTCGTCTTCGCGCCACTCTACGAGGTGCTCCGTCGCCGCGGCGTCAAGTTCGAGTTCTTCCACAAGGTGGAGTCACTCGGTCTCTCCGCCGACAAGAAGACCGTCGAGCGCGTCGTCGTGAACCGGCAGGTGCGTCTGAAGGACGGCTACCAGCCTCTCATCGACGTTCGCGGTCTCGAGTGCTGGCCGGCGGCGCCGCTCTGGGATCAGATCGAGAACGCCGACGACGTGAAGCACTTCGATCTCGAGTCGTATTACTCCGGCTACGACGGCGTCGAGAAGATCGTGCTCCAGGCCGGTCGAGATTTCGACACGCTCCTCTACGCGATCCCGATCGGCGCAGTCTCGTACCTCTGCGGCGAGCTGGTGGAGGACTCACCGCGCTGGAAGAACATGGTCGACAACGTGAAGTCGATCCAGACGCTCGCGTTCCAGACCTGGTCGAAGCCGACGCTCGCAGAGATGGGGTGGTCGGCACCGTCACCGCTCCTCAGTCTCTACGTGCAGCCGCTCAACACGTGGGCGGACATGTCCCAGGTAGTGCCGAGAGAGGCGTGGCCGCCCGGGCTCGAGCCGCGGCAGATCTCGTACTACTGCGGGAGCCAGATCGGACCCGACGTCCCGCCGCCGCCCGGCAAGAGCAACTTCGAGCTCGATATGGCGGCGGACGCGAAGGAAGCGGCGCTGTCGTTCCTTCGCTCGAGCATGACGACGCTACTCCCGTTCACGAGTGACGGCGCGAGGCCTGCGCCTCCCGCGAACGGAACCATGATGGGCGCGGACTGGCCGCGCGGTGCGGGCGCGTTCGACTGGGGCACGCTCGTCGACCCGAAGAATCGGAGTGGAGAGGCGCGCTTCGAGGCGCAATACTGGCGCTCGAACTCGGGGCCGTCGGAGAGGTGCACCATCGTGCAGCCGGGGAGCATCAAGCATCGTATCGCCGCCGATCAGACCGGCTACGCGAACCTCGTCATCGCCGGCGACTGGACCGAGAACGGCATCTACGTCGCGTGCATGGAGGGGTCGGTTCAGTCGGGCATCCTCGCCGCCCGGGCGGTCTCCGGCGTCGACTTCCCGATCGTCAACGAGTGGTTCCAGGTGACGCACGGCCCGTTTCACCCCCTCACGCTCGCGGCCCGGCGAAGGTGACGTCACATGCAGGTCGTCGTGAACGCGGCCTGACAACCGCACTTGCCGGCAGAGGTGCAGCAGGGCGTGCCGAACAGGCTCGTCATGGTGAAATTGCAGCCGGGACATCCCATCGGGTAGCACGTGCCCACGTTGCCGTTGCCGGAGCTCCCCGCCGCGCCAGTCCCGGCGCCGCCACCCATGCCGCCGGAAGCGGAGCCGCCAGGCCCCGCGATGACACCGCCTGCACCGTTCGTCGTCCCGCCTGCGCCAGCCATCGCCCCTCCTGCGCCGTCCGCCGTCCCGCCTGCGCTGGCGGGATTGCCGCCGCCTGCGCCGCTCGCGGACGCGCCGCTCTGACCTCCGACCTGGACGGGAAGGCCGCCGTCGGGGATCGGCAGCGGTGGCTCGACCGACGCACAACCGAGCGCGATGGAGAACGTCGTGACCGCGGACACTCTGGCGAGAGAAGACATCACCACGATTTTCACTCGAACTAGCGCGCGTCACGGTGTCTGTCGACACCGTAGCGACGCGTCGGCCGAAATTCGGCGCGATTCAGGGCGGGTCCGCGCGCGCGAACCCTGGAGACCAGGGGCGCTGACTCAGCGCGGCGCCTCGACGCCCTCGAAGTAGCGCCTCGGGTTCTCCACGAAGATCGTCTTCAGTTGCTGCTCGGTCACGCCGCGCGCAGTGAGCTCCGGGATGATGCGTTTGAAGAGATGCGTCGGGTTCCAGTTCGGCAACGCCATCTCGACCATCTGTGGTGTCAGCACGAGGTGGCCGCCGAAGATGGGCCGGCCGAGGAAGCTACAGATCGAGTCGTGCGCGAGGCAGACCGAGCTTGCATAGCCGGCCTCGACCATCCGGACCACGCTCTCGATCCGCTTCTCGTCGGGGATGAGAGTCTCGATGCCGAACCGGTCGAAGCCGACGTAGGCGCCGCGATCGGCGAGCGAACGGTGATAGGCGTGGTCGTCGCGCCCGTCGGAGTGCCCGACCAGGATCCGGTGCGCGGGTACTCCCTGGGCGACGAGGAGGTCGATCTGTTCCAGGCCGCAGCTCGCGTCGTCGGTGTGCGTGAGCACGGGGACGCCGACCTGCGCTGCGGCGCGTCCTCCGGCGGTGATGAGCTTGCGCTCGTAGTCCGAGATCTTTCCGGAACCGGAAGCGACCTTCACGATGCCGGCGCGGATCCCGCTCGTGCCGATCCCCTCGGTCAGCTCCTTCACGTAGATGGCGGTGATCTCTTCCAGCGGTAGCGCGCCGAACGTGTAGGTGAGCCCCTCGTTCTGCTTGTACGCGCCGGTCGCGCACACGATCTGCATCCCCGAGCGTTGCGCGACGTCGGCCATGAACTCGACGTCGCGCCCGAGATCCATCGGACACGGGTCGAGGAACGTCGAGACACCGAGCCCGCGGAGCTCTGCCATCCTGTCGACGGCCTTCGAAAGCGCGTCTGCGCGGACGAACGGCGGAGCGAGCGCGTCCATGAACCAGCCCGGATAACCGATGAGCAGATGCTCGTGAACGAGGGTGAGCCCGAGGGCCTCCGACTTCGTCTTCCCCGTGACCGTGTTGACCCATTCCATCCGCGCGGAGCTTAGCCGATCCCCGTCCCCTGGACATCTTCGACCCCGCGGGGTGTGCTACCGCACCGCGTTGACGTTCGCCCCGTTGATCCTGACGTTCGAGGTCGCGACGCTGGCCGTCGTCGTGTCGGGCGTCCTCGGGGTCGGGCTCGCCGCGCTCCTGGCGCGCCGGAAGCTACCGGGTAGCGACGTGCTCGACGGGATCATCACCGCGCCCATGGTGCTGCCGCCCACGGTGCTCGGCTACTACGTGCTCGTCGTCTTCGGCAGGACTAGCCCGCTCGGCCGCGCCTTCGAGGCGCTCACCGGCACGTCGATCGTCTTCACTCTGACGGGCGTCGTCCTCGCGGCGACGATCGGCGCGTTACCCCTCGTCGTAATGTCCTCGCGAGCGGCGCTCGAGAGCGTCGATCCGACGCTGCGGAGCGCCGCGCGCACACTCGGAGCGGGTCCGCTCCGGACGTTCCTGACGGTTGAAGTGCCGCTCGCGTCGCGCGGGATCATGGCCGGCCTGATGCTCGGCTTTGCGCGCGCGCTCGGCGATTTCGGAGTGACGCTCATGGTTGCCGGGGATATCCCTGGCCGCACCCAGACCGGCTCCCTCGCGATCTACGACGCCATCCAGTCGAACCGCGACGACGACGCGATCGGCATGATCGTCGTCATGACGATCGTCGCGGTCGGTGCGCTCTTCGTCGCGGGCAAGCTGACCAGGGCGTCCCGTGTCCTCTGACGCACTCTCGGTGCGGCTTCGCCTCGCGGTCGCCGGCTTCCGGCTCGACGTCGCGTTCGACGTCCCGCCCGGCATCACGGTGCTGTTCGGTCCGTCGGGCTCCGGCAAGAGCACGACGCTCGCGGCGCTCGCCGGCCTGGTGCGGCCGTCGGAGGGACGTATCTCACTCGGCGAGACGCCATGGTTCGACTCTGCGCTTCACGTCGACGTGCCGCCGGAGGCGCGCGACGTCTCGCTCGTCTTCCAGTCGCTCGCGCTGTTCCCGCATCTGACCGCGGAGCGAAACGTCGAGTACGGTATCGCACGCGCCGTGCCGGCCGTCGAGCGACGCGACCGCGCGCGCGCCATGCTCGAGCGCATGCGAGTCGGCCACGTCGCTGGCCGCTTGCCGAATACGTTCTCGGGCGGGGAGGCGCAGCGGGTGGCGCTCGCCCGCGCCTTCGCTTGCGCGCCGCGCGTCGTCCTCCTCGACGAAGCCTTCTCGGCGCTCGACCGCGAGCTCCGTGAGGCGCTCGGTGCCGACGTGCGAGCGATGGTGAGCGAGCTCTCCGTTCCCGCGATCGTCGTCACTCATCTGGCCCGAGAGGCGAGGGCGCTCGGCGACCGTGCAGTGTCCCTCCGCGACGGAAGGGTCACGGCGTCCGGCGCCGTTCACGACGTCGTGTCCGACGGCGGGGCCTGACGCCGGGCTCGCTACTCGTTGCCGCGCGGGCGTGAGCCGCGGACGCCGGAGGGGGGCGGATCTGTCGGTTCGCCGCTCTCGGAGTGCTCGTCTCCCGCGACCTTGGCCTGCTTGCAGTCGAGGACGCGCTCGATCGCCGCCCGGAGCTCCCCGTAGCCTTTGCTCTTCTCCACGAAGGGACCGAGGCCGAGCGCACGAACGCGTTTCTTCCCGACGGGGGTGCCGCTGAAGAACACGAGACGGCGCACCACCCCGCTGCGACGCAGCCCCTCCGCCAGCTCCACGCCGTCCCCATCGGGCAGATCGATGTCGAACACGCCCACCGAGAACGTCCCGAGCGGCTTCTGCGCCTCGGCGCACGAGGTGGCAAGCGTGACGTCGAAGCTCGCTCGCCGGAGCAGCCTCACCAGAGCACGCGCCAGCGTCGGCTCGTCTTCTACCAGAAGCAGTCGCTTACCCATTCGAGGACCCACCCGGCAAACCGGTAGCTTACACGTCTTTTTCTATGCTGGAAGGCGCCGATTTTCGTCTCCAGCCCCGCCACACGCTCCGCACGCTCCGCGGCGCTCGGCTGTCTCTCCACAACATATTCACGGGTTCCGCCGTCGTTCTCGTTCGTTCGTTGCGCGGGCGCGCCCGGTCGTTCGCGCCAATTCATTTCGCGCACATGACTGAGCGCACATCGGATCCTTCGCATCGTCAGATGCGCGAAATCGTCGACGCGGTTGCCGCCGCGCCGCGTTACGCGCCCGCGAGGCCCGAGCGGTTCGCGGACTTGCCCAGCACGAGTGCGAGCAATGTTCGATGGATCGGCGTCGCGACGCCGTGCTTCTCGCCGCGTCGCACGACCGCGCCCTGGAGCGCGGACGCCTCCGTGGGACGGCCATTTCGCATGTCCTGCAGCATCGACGGGCGCGAGTCCGAGAACTTCGTGCGCGTCGCGTCGAGGGTCCCCGCGATGAGGCGTTCGTCTATGGTAACGCCGTCGGCGAGCGCCACTCGAGCGAGCTCCTCCATCGTGTCTCGGACCAGGGCCGCGAGCTCGGGGACGGCGAGGACCTCTCCCGCGGACCGGTCCGTCAGCGCGCAGATTGCGTTGAAGGGAGCGTTCCAGAGCAGCTTCGTCCAGAGGATGCGCGAGAGGTCCGGCTTCGCCTCACATTCGAAGCCCGCGCGGGCGAACTCCGCGGCGATGCGCTCGACGTCCGTCATTTGCCCCGGCGAGAGCGGTGCGAGCACGATCTTGGCGGGTGCGTCCACGTGGATGTGTCCCGGGCCCGCGATGAGGGACGCAATCTGGGCGATGCCGCCGATGACGCGCCCAGCTCCGATGACCGCGGCCAGCTCCGTCTCGGAGTCCAGGCCGTTGAGGAGCGGGATTGCGAAGCCGTCCTTGGCGAGCGCCTTGCCGGTTCCCTCCGCGACGTCGAGGAGGCTCGCGGCCTTCACTGCGACGATCGCCACGTCGGCGCCGAGCGACTCAGCGTCCTTCACGTCGCCTACCACGGTGGGTGTCGCGGTCAGAGTCCCACCGGGGATGTCCACGACGAGGCCGTGCTCACGGATCGCGCGACCGTGCTCGCCGCGGGCGACGACGGTCACGTCGTGTCCGGCGCGCGAGAGCATCGCCGCGTAGTAGCCGCCGACGGCGCCAGCGCCGACGACCAGGAGCTTCATTCTTCCTCGTCGGCCCCGCGACGACCGACGCCGATGTTCGCCTCCGCCGAGTAAACGACGGGACCTTCTCCGAGGGTCGCGCGGATCGCCTTGCAGACGTGGCCGCGGACGTCCTCCCACTTTTCCTTCGGGAGCTTCGCCTTGAGCGGCGCGACGAACAGATTCGCGGGCGCGGCGCGGTCGAAGAACTGCTCGGCGGTCTCCCCCGTCGGCTTCTCGATGGTCCGGGTGATGATCTCGACGTCGTCGAAGCCGGCCTCCATCATCTCCGTCGCGAACCGCGCCGGATCCTGGAGGCTCTGCACCGGGGGTGTGCCGCTCGGGGCCGGCAGATCGGGCATCGCTTCGCGGAGGCCGCGGATCATCGCGTCGATGAGGGGCATCTTCTCGAGAGGGCCCCAGCCGACCACGACGGCGCGCCCCTCTGGCTTGATGACCCGGCAGAGCTCACGAAAGCCACGGCCGCGATCGGGGAAGAAAATGAGGCCGAACACCGAGAACGCCGCGTCGAACGACTCGCTCGCGAGCTCGAGCTGCTGCCCGTTCATCTGCTTGACGCTGATGTTCGCGATCTTGTCCCGCTCGATGCGCGCACGAAGGCGAGCGAGCATGCCGTCGGCGTAGTCCGTCGCGACGACTTCCTTCACCAGAGGCGCGGCTCGCACCGCGAGCGTCCCTGGACCGGTCGCCACGTCGAGCACCCGGTCGGTCGGGCCCAGACCGGCGAGGCGAATGGCCTCTTCGGCCCAGAGGCCCATGAAAGGCTCGTTCACCTCCTCATAGGCGGCGGCGATGTTCGTCCACTCAGTGGCGTCGTTCTGCTTGGGCGGCCCGGCCATGGCGGGGAGGGTATGCGAGGTTTTCGCTCCGGCGAAGAGTGAATTGCCTTCTCGAGCGACTTTCACGTGCCTCGCGTCGCCGAAAGACGTTGTAATCGCGCCATGGAGCTTTTCGCCGGGACGAGCGGCTTTTCTTACAAGGAGTGGAAGGGCAGGTTTTATCCTGCCGGTCACCCCGACAAGCAGATGCTCGCCTACTATGCGACGCGCCTCCGGACGGTGGAGATCAACAACACCTTCTACCGGATGCCGACGCGCGAGGCCCTCGAAGGGTGGGCCGGGCAGGTTTCGCCGAACTTCACGTTCGCGCTGAAGGCGCCTCAGCGCATCACGCATCGCGAGAAGCTCGAGGGGTCGGACGATTCGTTACATGCGTTTCTCGACGTGGCCGGCGTGCTCGGCGCACGCCTCGGTCCGCTGCTTTTTCAGCTGCCCCCGTTCCTGAAGAAGGACGGCCCGCGACTCGAAGCGTTTCTCGCGATGGTGCCGCGCACGGTCCGGGTTGCCTTCGAATTCCGCCATCCGACGTGGTTCGCCGACGACGTGTACGACATCCTCCGCGCGCGCGACGCCGCACTCGTCGGCGGAGACGCCGACAACGCCGAGAAAAGCCCGCCGCTCGTCGCAACTGCGAGCTTCGGTTATCTGAGGCTACGGGCCGAGACGTACGAGCGTCCGGCGCTGGCCGCCTGGGCCGACCGACTCAGCGCGCAGGGCTGGAACGACGTCTTCGTCTTCTTGAAGCACGAGGTCCGTGGTCCGGAGTTCGCGGAAACCCTCTCGAGCCTCTTCACGGAGCAGAAGTAGCGTGAGGCGCTGTAGGCGCGCTTTTTGCGGGGAGTTGGCGTAGGCGCCGGCCCTCCCGCGTAGTAAGAAGGTTCTCGCTTTGGTGCTTCTTTCCCGTTCCTGCCCATGTACTTCCAGGACCTGATCCAGAACCTGCAGCGCTTCTGGGCCGATCGCGGCTGTCTCATCGTCCAGCCGTACAATTCGGAGGTAGGGGCCGGCACCTTCAACCCGGCGACGGTGCTCCGCGCCATCGGCCCCGAGCCGTGGAACGTCGCGTATGTCGAGCCGTCGCGCCGGCCGACCGACGGCCGTTACGGGGACAACCCGAACCGCCTCCAGCAATTTCACCAGTTCCAGGTCATCCTCAAGCCGAGCCCGCTGAACATCCAGGATCTCTACCTCGAGTCCCTCACCGCCCTCGGAACCCGGGCTCTCGACCACGACGTCCGCTTCATCGAGGACGACTGGGAGAGCCCGACCCTCGGCGCCTGGGGCCTCGGCTGGCAGATCTGGCTCGACGGGCAGGAGATCAGCCAGTTTACCTACTTCCAGCAGGTGGGCGGGCTCGAGTGCAAGCCGGTGAGCGGTGAGCTCACCTACGGGCTCGAGCGCATCGCGATGTACCTGCAGGACGTCGATCACTTCTCGGACCTCCGTTACAACGCAGACGTCACCTACGGCGAGATGTACCGGCGCGCCGAGTGGGAGTGGTCGACCTATAATTTCGAGGTCGCCGACGTCGCCCATCACGTCGCGTTCTTCGATCACGCAGAGGTCGAGGTGCGCCGGCTGCTCGGGCGGAGCAAGAACCCCACCGAGCGACTGGTGCTTCCGGCCTATGACTTCGTCGTGAAGGCTGCACATGCCTTCAATGTTCTCGACGCACGGGGCGCAATCGGCGTCACCGAGCGGCAGCGTTACATCCTTCGCGTGCGAACGCTCGCGCGCGAGGTGTGTCACGCTTACTACGCCCAGCGCGAAGCGCTCGGTTTTCCCCTGTTGAAAAAGACGGCCCAGGCCGCCGAGTAGAAAGGCTCGCGTCACATGGCGTTCACGCGCGTTCCGTTCGGTTCGATGCCCTGGGAGCAGGGAAGCCACCGGCTCGAGAAGAAGAAGAGCCTGGCTGGGCGGGGGATCGGGTTGCTCGAGTTTGCACCCGGCTTCGCCGACCCCAAGTGGTGCGAGCGGAGCCACGTCATGTACGTGGTCGAGGGCATGATCGACCTCGAGTTCGACGAGGGTCTCGTCACTCTGTCGGCGGGCCAATGCGGCGTGCTCGACAGGGGTACGCGCCACCGCGCGAAGAACACCGGTGACGAGAAGGCCATCGTGTTCGTCATCAGCGACGTGGACGTCCCGACGTAGAAGTTGCGCCGCAAGGTTCCGGTCCGTCGCGGCGCAAGCGGGGCAAAAATACGCGCGCGCGTCGCGGCTCCGCCTGCGTCGCTGGTCCCGGTCGCCCGGGCTCCGGCAGAACCGTCGGCGGCGGAGCGCGAGCTATCCGCGCTTCTCGGCCAGCTGACGGAGCTCGAGGCCGAGACGGCCGCCGCAACCGAGTCGTTGAATCGCTTCCGCGACGAGCGCCGCTTGCGACTCGGCCCAGCGCAAGAAGAGCTTCACGCGGCGAAGCGCTTCGCCGAGCGCATCTCTCGGCTCGCCGTCGAGGCCACCGAATGGGCGACGGAGACGCCCCGCGTCCGGCGCGCGCCGGGTCGCACGCGGAGGCCAGCGGCGCCACCGTGGTTGCCCGTCGTTCCCCGCGAATCGGAGGCGCCGCCGTGGCTGCCGCTCAAGGAGCTGTACCGGACGCTCGCGCGAGCGCTCCACCCCGATCTAGCGAAGACGGACGCCGAGCGTGCACGGCGGAGCTCTCTGATGGCGGAGGTCAACGCCGCTTACGCGCGCGAGGATCGCGTGCTGCTCGAGCTCCTCCATCACGAGGCGGAGAAGGCCGGCGCCGACGACCGCGGACCGACCGTCGAGGCGCGAGCGAGCCACGCCGAGCGGCGCGTCGCGACCCTCGCGCCGCTCGTCACGTCGCTCGAGCGACGCCTCGAACGCCTCCGCGCGTCGTCGTCGTGGAAGGAATACGACTCCGCGCGAGTGACGGCGGCACGCGGCCGCGACCACTTCGCCGAGGCGAGCTACGCGCTTCGCAGGGAGTCGAAGGAGACGCTCGCGCGCGCGTTCGAGGGCGCGGCCGAGCTCGAGCGCGCCGTGCATGCGCTTCGCGGACGGAAGGGCACGACCCCCGGCGGCGAACGCCTTCTCCGTCGCGCCGCACGCCCCGCGAGCGGCAAGCGCACGTCCGACGAAGCGCGACGGCTCACCGTCGAGCTCCGTCGCGCGGCGTCTCGCGAACCATGGCGCGTCGTGCTCGCGCTGTTCGCGCTCTTCGGCGAAGAAACGCAGGAGCCGCCCCCGGGGCTATCGACCCTCGACGCCGCGAGCGCGCGCTACCGGCTGCTCACGACGGGAATGCGCGGAGCACCGTCGTTCGACGTCGCCCTGACGCACCTGCCGCCGTTCCTCGAGGTCGGGCTGCGCTCATACGCCACGCGGCTCGTCCTGGGAGTCCAGGTGAAGCGCGCCGAGCTGCTCGCCGGGATCCGCCGCACGCTCGCGTCGGAAGAGGTCGCACCGCTCGCGCGCCGGGTCGTCTCGGTGATGGGCGCGCGCTCGCGGTGCGCGAGCTGCGACGAGTCTGTTCACCCCGTGCACCTGCTCCGGGTGCGCGGCGGGGACGAGCTCCACGCGCTCGTGTGCCCGGACTGCGGCGCGCCGTTCCGGAGCTATCGGAGCTTCGGGGCCGCGGAAGGCCTCGAAGGGCTCGCGTCGTACGCGCGCGCGCTCGGGCTCGTCTTCGAGGTGAAGGTCGCGGTCGGTCGTACGAAGCTCCTCCTCGGCTTCCTCGAAGGCGAGGCGCGCCGCGTGACCGCAAAGACGATCATCGCGCGGATCGCCTCGCTCTATGCGAACGACGTGCATGACGAGCTCGAGGCGTCCTGCCGTCTCGAGAAGTCACGAAAGCCCCTCACGAAGTCCCACGTCGTGCGAGGCGGCGCTGCCCTGCGACTCCTTCTTGTATCCCAGGCGCCACTCACCGTCGGCGAGCTCGAGGACCGGATCCGCGCGAACTCGCGCCCGAAGGCGTGACCGCCGCCTCCCTCAATTTGTTAGGGGGGTTGCGGAAAAAATTGCGGTGTACCTCCGAAGTACATCGCAGTGCGCCAGGCCAAGTCTGGCCGGAAAGGAAGGAGGTAGCGTCCTGAAATTTCGGAGAGCAGCCCACGGGTGAAAGTCCCGAGCGCCGAAGGGGGAGGCCACCAGGCGGCGTCGAGAAGTCGGAGCGCCGCAGTAGTAGCTGTGAAGCTGGGGAACCGAACCTGAAGGGACCCAGCAGAGCAAAGGGCGGCGCCGGGAGTCGGAACCGATCGAGGGAAAGATGGAAGAGACACAGAGCTCACAAACCGTCTCTACAAAACTGGAACGGATAGCATCGATAGCAAGGGAAAAGCCGGGAGTGGCGTTCACCACGCTGGCCCATCACATCGACGTGTCTTGGTTGCGCGAAGCATTTCGCCGGACACGCAAAGACGGGGCGCGAGGCGTCGACGGACAAGGTGCACGGGAGTACGAGGAACGACTCGAGGAAAATCTCGAGTCGCTACTCGCCCGGGCGAGTCCGGGACGTACCGAGCACCACCGGTGCGGCGAGTACACATTCCGAAGGGAGATGGGGCGCAAACGCGGCCCATCGGCATACCGACCTTCGAGGATAAGGTGCTGCAGCGCGCGGTGGCCATGGTGTTGGAGGCCATCTACGAGCAGTCGTTCCACGATTTCTCGTACGGCTTCCGACCAGGTCGGTCTGCGCATCGGGCGTGCGAGGTGCTCCAGAACACGGCGGTGAAGATGGCCGGTGGCTGGGTGTCGGAGGTCGACATCAGGAGATTCTTCGACACTCTGGATCATCAACACCTCAGGGAGATCCTGAGCCGACAGGTAGGAGACGGCGTGATACTGCGCCTGATTGGCAAGTGGCTGAACGCGGGTGTCCTGGAAGGGACGGAGTTGTCGCGACCGGTAGCGGGTACCCCGCAAGGCGGCGTCATCTCCCCCCTGCTGGCGAACATCTATCTGCACGAAGTCCTCGACGACTGGTTTGTCCGTGAAGTGCAGCCGCGACTGAAAGGTCGTGCTTCGCTCATTCGGTATGCGGACGATCTAGTCTTCCTCTTCGAGCGGAAGGACGACGCCGAGCGAGTGCTGGACGTACTCTCGAAGCGATTCGAGAAGTACGGGCTCGCACTTCACCCCGACAAGACGCGACTCGTGCCGTTTCGGCGGCCGGACCGCGACGATGGCGGCGGTGGACCAGGGACCTTCGATTTCCTCGGCTTCACGCACCACTGGGGCATGTCCCGCAAGGGCAACTGGGTGGTGAAGAAGCGCACCGCGAGGGATCGATTCGGTCGCACGCTACGCCACATCCGAAACTGGCGCCGAGTGCACCGGCACGAGGATGTAAAGGAGCAGCATCGCGTCCTCGCACAGAAGCTGAACGGCCACTACTCGTACTTCGGCGTAACGTCGAACTACGCCGCGCTCAAACAGCTCCGGCGCGAGGTTGTACTCGTCTGGCGCAAGTGGCTCTCACGCCGCTCGCAAAAGGGGTACATGAGCTGGGAGAAGATGACGCGTTTGCTGGAGCGGTATCCGCTCCAGCAAACGCGCATCGTCCACCGGTACGTCACGTAGCGAACCCGATTCTCGAAGAGCCGGATGCGGGAAATCTGCACGTCCGGATCCGTGCGGGCCCGGGAGGCAACTCCCGGGGCTACCCGACATTTTTCTGAGGAAGGGGCGTATGAAGCGGGCGCAGGGGGCCGGACGCATGCGCGAAGACGGCGTCTCTTGTGGCGGCGTCGGTGACAGGCGTTTGAAACGGACGCGCGCAGCGCGCTGTTACCCGCTCGTCCAGAAGACGGTGAAGGCGTCGCCGCCTTCGTCGGTCTCGCCGGGCCGGGATTTCTCTACGAGTGCGTGCGCGGAGAGGTGAGAGCGGACGGCGGATTTCATCGCGCCGGTGCCGTGCCCGTGGAGCACGAAGCCGACCGGCTCTCCCTGTGACAGGAGCTTGTCGATGAACACATCGACGCGGTCGAGCCCCTCGTCGACGCGTACGCCGCGGAGATCGCACGTGATGGAATCGACGCGGACGGGCGTCGCGTCGCGGCGAATGGCGGGCGCCTGTGGACGCGCTTTCTTCGCGGCCTTCGGCGCCTGCGCCGTCGGCGGCGCGATCTCGTCGAGCCCGAGCGTCAGCTTCATCGCTCCGGCGGAGACCCGGACCTGCCCGCGCGAGGGCGCCTCGATGATCTCGGCGTGGGTGCGGAGCTTCGGAACGAAGACGGTGCTGCCGACGGTGAGGCTCGCGGGATCGGCCACGGCGGTCTTCGTCCCTCCGCGAAGCGTCGTCTCGAGCGAGCTGCCGAGCGCAACCTCGCGCCCGGCGGCGTTCACGGCCTTCTCGATCTCGCGGAGCGCGTCGCGGTCCACGTCGCCCTTCTTCAGTCGCGCAGTCGCGTCGCGGAGCTGGTCGCGCGCTTCACGGACCTTCGCCGTCAGCTCGCTGCCCTCGCGTGCGAGTCGCGCGCGCTCCCGCTCGCGCACGTACTTCACCTCTTCTTCGAGCTCGCGACGGAGCTCGGCCTGCGCGAGCGCGTCGGCCTGTGCCGCACGGAGCTCCGCTGCGGCCCGGGTCCGATCCGCCTCGACCTCGGCGAGGAGCTTCTCGCGCGCAAGGTGCGCCTCCGGGATGAGCTCTTCTGCACGCTTCACGACGTCGGCGGGGATGCCGTAGCGCGCGGCGACGGCGAGCGCGCTCGACGCGCCGGGCACGCCGAGGGTCACCTTGTAGGTCGGGCTCATCGTCGTGAAGTCGAAACCCACCGACGCATTTTCGAAGCGAGTGTCGCGCACGGCGAGCTCCTTGAGCCGCTCGTAATGCGTCGTGATGGCGACCGCGGCGCCTGCGGTGACGAATCGCTCGAGGACGGCGGCGGCGAGGGCCGCCCCCTCGTCGGGATCGGTGCCGGCCGCGATCTCGTCGAGGAGCACGACCGGCGTGTGCGGCGGATCGTCCACCTTGGCGTCGTCGACCGCGGCGAGGTAGCTCGAGAGCCGCGCCGCGTGCGCGCTGAACGTCGAGAGCGAGCGCGCGAGCGACTGCTCGTCACCGATGTCCGTCAGCACCGGTTCGAACCACCCGACACGCGACGTCGGATCGGCCGGGACGGGAATGCCGGCGCGCGCCATCCAGATGGCGAGCCCGAGGCACTTCAGAGCGACGGTCTTCCCGCCGGCGTTGGGGCCCGAGATGACGAGCCCATGGCCGCCCTCGAGCACGAGATCGACGGGCACCACGTTGGTCCCCTTGCCGAGGAGGAGCGGATGGCGCATCCCGGCGAGGCGAATGACGCGGTCGCCGTCGACGTCGAGGACCGTTGCATCCGACGCTTCGCCGAACCGCGAGAGCGCCATGAGCACGTCGGCGAGGGTCACCGCGTCGTGCGCGGCGCGAAGCTCGGAGACGCGCGCGCGCGCCGAGATCGATAGCGCGCCGAGCACCTGGGCGATCTCGCGCTCCACCTCGGCGTCCGCGACGTGGCGTCGATTGCTGATCTCGGTGATCTCACGGGGCTCGACGTAGAGCGTGCCTCCCGACGCGCTCGAGCCGAACACGATTCCGTCGACGCGGAGGTGCGAGTCGGCGCGCACCGGGAGCACGAAGCGGCCGTCCCGCTCGGTGTAGAAGCGATCGCGCAGCACGTCGGCGTAGCGATTCATCGACTCCGCGAGCCGCGCGGAGAGCTCGCGCCGGAGATCGGCGGCGCGCTTGCGGGCCCTGCCGAGCTCCGGGGAGGCGCGATCGAGGACGGCCCCGTCGTCGTCGATGGCGTGGGTGAGCTCTTCACGGAGCGCGTCGAGTGACGGGCTCGTCGCGAGGCGCGTCGCGAGCACCGGGTGATCCTGACGGTGCTGCACGAGGAACGCGCGGAGCGCCTTCTCCGCCGTCAGAAGCCGGAGCACGTCGCGCAGCTCGGACCCCGACGCCACGCCGTTGCGTTCGACGCGATCGAGGAGCTCCGACACCTCCGGCACGGCGAACACCGGCATCGGCGCGCCGTCCTTCAGGAGACTCATCGCGTCGCGCGTCAGCGTCGCGCGGTCCCTGGCCTCGACGCGGCTCTCCGCCGGACGGAGCGAGCGCACCTCGAGCGCACCCGCCTCGCTCACCGTGCGGCCAGCGACGAGGTCGACGAGCTCGGCCCACTCGAGATCGAGGGCCGCCTTGTCGTGCTTCGGGTCAGGGTCCGACACGCCGCCCTTCTAGCAAGAGGAAGGGTCCGGCGCATCGCCGGGTCAGCCGGCTTTCTTCTTCCTGCCGGGAGCTTTACCCGGCGCCGCTTTTTTTACGGGCATGGGCGCGGCCTCCTCTTCCACCTTGGCCTTGGTCTTCGCGGGCTCACCGGGCTTCTTGGCCTCGGCGATGCTCTTCTTCAGCGCCTCGAATAGATCGATGATCTGGGCGCGTGGAGCCTCGGCGGCGACGACGATCTGCTGGCCGGCGACCTTCTGGTCGACCGCGCCGCGGACGCGATCGGCGTAGTCGTCGTGATACTGCGTCGACAGGAACTCGTCGTTCGATAGCTGCTCGATGAGGCGCTCTGCGAGCTCCCGCTCCTTGTCGGAGAACGTGAACTTCGCGGTATCGTCCACGTCCTCGAACGAGCGCACCTCGTTCGCGTAGTAGAGCTGATGCATGATGAGCCCGTCCTTGTACGGGCGGAGCAGGACGAGTTGCTCCTTGCCCCGCGCGGCCCATCTGCCGACCGCGACGCGGTGCTTTCGGTCCATCGACTCGGAGAGGAGGCGGTACGCCTTGTCGCCGCCCTTGTCGGCGCCGAGGTAGTACGTCTTCTCGATCTGCACGAAGTCGAACGTCTCGATCGGGACGAACTCCACGATCTCGACGTGGTTGCTCCGGTCCGCCTCGAGCTTCTTCAGCTCGTCGTCCGTGAAGGTGACGAACTGGTCGCGGGCGTACTCGTACCCCTTGATGATCTCTTCCTTGTCGAGGACCTTGCCGTCCGCCGAGGAGATGTATTGCTGCTTGATGCGGACGCCGTGCCGCGAGTCGAGCATATTGAAACGGACCTGCTCCGACGAAGCGGCCGTGTACAGCTTCACGGGAATGGACACGAGTCCGAACGAAATCACTCCCGAGGCAATTGCGCGTGCAGCCATCGCGCTATCTCACTTTCCGAACACGTTGTGCGTTCCCGGTCGTCATCTTTGGATATCGTAACCTGGTCGATCGACGGTGATGAAGAGTTCGACGAAAACGAGCGGCGGTAAGTCGAAGAGCGGCGCGAAAGCCGCCGTTCCGAGCGGCGATCTCGAAGCTTATCGATTGAAGCGCGATCCATCGCGCACGAACGAGCCGTTCGCGTCTGAACGGATTGGCAGCTCTCCGTCGCAGATGGTCGGCTCGTTCGTCGTCCACCTGCACGACGCACGGCGGCGTCATTACGATCTCCGCCTTCAAGTCGGCGGAACACTGCAAAGTTTCGCCGTCCCGCGCGGCCCGAGCCTGGACCCGCGAGAGAAGCGCCTCGCCGTACATACGGAAGATCATCCGCTCGAATACATGGATTTCGAGGACGTGATCCCCGACGGCAACTACGGCGCGGGCGCGATGATCGCGTGGGACATGGGGCGCGTTCAGTACCTCGAGCCGCCGGTCGAGGGCTTCGAGAAGGGGAAGCTCGATTTCGTCCTCTCCGGATACAAGCTGCTCGGGCGCTACGCGCTCGTGCACACCGGCGACCGGAAGGGCAGGGCGCCCGACGAGAAGAACCAGTGGCTCCTCATCAAGAAGGAGGACGCGCACTCGTCAGCCGAGAGGAACATCATCGAGGAGCTGCCCGAGAGCGTGCTGAGCGGCATGACCGTCGAGCAGCTCTTCACGCGGGCCACGGTGACGGAGTCTCTCGTCGGGCTCGCGACGAAGCTCGGCGGCAAGCCGGGTGACGTCGATGCGCGCCGCATCGTTCCGATGCTCTGCGACACGAACGGCGGCCGCCTCGACGATCCCGATCGCTACTACGAGCTCAAGCTCGACGGCGTGCGCCTCCTCGCCGACCGACGCGGGGACGACGTGGCGCTCGTGTACCGCTCGCAGCGCATCATGACCGCGAGCTACCCCGAGGTGGCGCGGGCGATGCGCGCCTTGCCGCTGTCACGCCTCGTCCTCGACGGAGAGGTCGTCGCGTTCGACGAGGCGGGGCGTCCCAACTTTCAGCGACTCGGCCGGCGCATGCACTTGACCCGCCCGCACGACGTGCAGCACGCCGCCGCCGAGGTGCCCGTCGTGTACGTCGTGTTCGACGTGCTCCAGGTCGGCGATCGCGACGTGCGAGCGCTCCCACTCAGCGCGCGGAAGGACCTGCTCTCGCGCATCGCGCCGCGGCGCGGGCCGATCCGCTGGCTCGACCACATGGAGGGCGACGGCCGTCCGCTCTACGAGCTCTGCGGGCACCTCGGGCTCGAAGGCCTGGTGTCGAAGCGCGCGTCGTCGCCGTACCGTCCCGGTCCCGACCGCACCGACGACTGGGTGAAGCTGAAGCGCGACCGCGAGGCGGACTTCGTCGTGACCGGCTGGGTAGAGGGCAAGGGGAACAGAAAGACGCTCGGCGCCCTCGAAGTGGCAAGTTACGTGGACGGAAAGTGCGTGCTCCGCGGCCGGGTCGGCAGCGGGCTCGAGGAGCGGACGATCCGTATCTTGCGCGAGCGACTCGCGCCGCTCGAGGTGGACGCGCCGACCGCGGTGGGCGAACCCATGGGCACCGGGACGCGCCACTTCGTGAAGCCGGAGCTCGTCGTGAACGTGTCGTTCGGTGGGTTCACGGACGACGCACACCTGCGGCATCCCGTGTTCCGCGGGCTCCGTGACGATATCGCGCCGACGTCGTGCACGACGTCGCCGTCCGAGGTGAACCCCGACGAGCCGCCGACGCCGCCCGTCGACGAGGGAGCCCCAGAAAAGAAAGCCGCTCCCGCGCCGGGGAAGCGAGTGCGCATCTCGAATCGCAACAAGGTGTTCTGGCCCGACGAGGGCTACACCAAGGGCGAGCTCATCGACTACTACATGTCGATCTCGGACGCGCTCCTGCCGTTCCTGAAGGATCGCCCCATCGTGCTCGTCAGATACCCCGACGGCATCAAGGGCAAGAGCTTTTACCAGTGGAACGTGCCGGAGCACACGCCGAGCTGGGTACACACGTTGCATCTCCAGGCCGACGAGGACGGGCACCAGAAGCACACCTTCATCGTCAGCGACGCCGACGGGCTCGCGCACGTCATCAACCTCGGTTGCATCCCCGTTCACGTGCTTCCGTACCGCAGCACGAGCATGGATGAGTGCGACTACTTCGTCGTCGATTTCGACCTCGGGCCGCGCACGCTCTCCGACGCGGTGACGCTCGCGCTGTCGCTCAGGGAGATCTTGACCGAGATCGGGCTCCAGGGTTTTCCGAAGACGTCGGGGCAGTCGGGCCTGCACGTGCTCGTGCCGCTCGGCCCCGGCGTGAGCTTCGACGTCGGCAAGACGCTGGTGGAGCTCGTCGGCCGCATCTTGCAGATCCGTCACCCCGAGCTCTCGACGATGGAGCGCCGCGTGGCTGGTCGGGGCGATCGCGTCTACATCGACACCGGGCAGACCGGGCGCTCACGCACCATCGTCGCGCCATACTCGGTGCGCGCGCACCCGGGCGCGACGGTGAGCTTGCCGATCCGCTGGGACGACGTGCACCGCGCGCTCGATCCACGGGAGTTCTCGATGTTCGCGGTCCCCGCGCGCGTGAGGGAGCGTGGCGACGCACTCGCCGGATTCTTCGACGTCACCCCCGATATCCCGAGCGTCGTCGAGCGACTCGGAAAGAAGCTCGGCACCGGGTAAGCCCGGGCACACTGGAGGCCTAATGGAACTGCGGCGGCCGCGGCAGGCAGTAGCCGATGGGCGGCAGGCTCCCGAGCTTCAGGTTGAAGAAGGTGCAGCCGCACATGGAGTTCGGCATGCAGCAGGGGAAGGGGCCGGCCGGGCCACAGCTGATGCTGCAGTCCTTGTCGAGGTCGCAGGTCGTGACCGCCGGTGCGCCGCCGGTGCTGGTGCTTGCGCCGCCGGTGCCGGTCACGCCGCCGGTGCCGGTCGTCATCGCGACGCAACCGCCGGATTGCTCGACGTAGCCCGGGTCGCACGCGAAGCTACACGCGCCGCCCTTGCAGCTCGGCGTCGAGTTGTTCGGAACGGGATCGGAGCAATAGTCGCAGCCGGTGTCGCCGCAACCGACGAGCGGTGACGGCGCGTAGCAGGTGCTGCCCTGGACGGCCTGGCTGCCGCAGCACTTCTGACCCTTGACGCATTCGTTCCCCGCGACGGCGCAGTCGCGCACACCGCCCGCCCCGGGCGCTCCGCCGGACTCGACGGCGCCGCCGGTCTCCACCTCGCCGCCCATGCCGGTCGTGCCGCCGGCACCCGTCGTCGAGCCGCCCTGACCCGCGGCGGTTCCGCCGGTCTCGGGTGCTCCGCCGGCGCCGCCTGGCCCGGTTCCGCCGCTCGCGACCTCGGCGTCCATTCCGCTGTCTGCGTCGGGCCGGCTCGTGGTTTCCCCACCGCTCGCGGTGGTCGTGCCGGCGACGTAATGGCCGTCGATGTTCAGAATCGACGTGCAACCCGCCGCCAGGAACGCCGGGATCAACAACGCGCGCGCTCGCACCGCGAACATATAGCGTGGACCGGGGACCGAGCCGACCGGGAAACGTCCACCAGCACGATCACCGGGTCGCTAGAAAACTACAGGGCGAGGGCTTGCTCTCCAGGGCGTTCGGAGGGAAAAGATCGGTGAAATGAGCCAGTCGCTGCCGGTCGAAAAGCTCGCCGCGATCCTCGAGAATCAGGGGTATCGCGAGCTCGTGTCCGCGCATCTTTTCGCCGGGGGTGTCCGGCTGGCGCCGACCATCGACGACAAGCACATGCTCGCGGAGCACGCGCGCGAGGAGCTGTCACACTTCGAGAGCGTCTCGACGCTGTACGAGCAGGTCGTGGGCGCGGGTCTCTACGACATCGTCGCGCCGCGCGCCGCGTCGATGCCGACGCCCGCGTCGTGGCTGGAGATCGCCGTCGCCGCGTATCTCGTCGACCGCGCCGCCGCCGTCCAGCTCGCCGCATATCAGCGGCTCGGCGATCCGCGGCTCGAGACACTGATTCACAAGGTGCTCGATCACGAGCACGAGCATCAGACCGCGGCCGAGACGGCGCTCCTCGATCAATGTCGCGGCACGCCCGCGCACCTCGAGCTCGCGCGCGGGCACGTCGAGCGCTGGTTCCCGCTCGCGCGCGGCGTGATGGACCCGGGGACGAAGACCGTCGGCGCGTTCGCCGACGCGGTCCGTCCGACGCTGACGGCGTGCCGTCTGTCGGTCCCGAGCGATCCCGCCGCGTGATCCGCGTCGCGTACTTCGGTCTACCGCTCGGAGCGCTCCTGCTCGCACGCGACGGCGTGACGCCGTCGTGGATCGTGCTCTCGCCGACCGACGCGCCCGGCCGGCGGCGCGTCGCTCATCGCCTCGGCGTTCCGGTGCTCGACGCCCGGGACATGGACGCGCGCGCGCTGTCTTCGTCTATCGACGCTGCGATCGCGGAGCGAACGCCGGAGCTCATCGTCTCCTGGTACTACACGCGCCGGATCGAGGAGCGCTGGCTCCGCGCCGCGCGGCTCGGCGGCGTCGGGGCGCATCCGTCGTTGCTCCCTCGCCACCGCGGGCCGAACCCGTTCTTCGCCGCCATCGACGAGGGCGATCGCGTCACCGGCGTCACGGTCCACCGGCTCACCGCGGCGTACGACGAGGGCGACGTGCTCGCGACGGAGGAGCTCGTGGTCGGCGAGCGCGACGCCTGGGAGCTCGCGCGGGCGCTCGATCGGCCGAGTCTACGGCTGCTCCGCCGCGTCGCGCGAGAGCTCGCCGCGGGCGGGTCGCTTCCCGGGACGCCGCAGGACGAGGCGAGCGCGACGTGGGCTCCGGAACCCTACGGCGAGCTCACGCGAGCGGACTTCGGCTGGACCACGGAGCGCGTCTTGCGACGCGTGCGCGCTCTCTCGCCGGTGCCCGGCGTCGCGATCGAGATCCGCGGCGTGGATCTGTTCGTCACCCGCGCCGAGGCGACCCGGGACTATCCCGCGGCGCTCGTCGCCGGAGAGGCTGCCGTGGGCGAGCGTGTCGTGATCCGCACCGGCGACGGCGGCCTCGTCGTGACGCGCGCGACGGTCGTCGACGGCGAGGACGGCATCGTGATGAACGGAGAAGAGCTGGCGGAGCAACTCTCCGCGCCGTGAATCAGCGCGCGATGGCGGCGACGTCGTCGGCGTAGACGACCTTGTTCCGTCCGCTTCGCTTCGCCTTGTAGAGCCTCCGGTCCGCGGCGCCGACGAGCTCTTCCGTCGAGGCGGTCACGAGGCAGCCGAGCGACGCGCAGCCGGCGCTGACAGTGACCTGGATCGAGCCACTGCCGATCTCGATCGACGTCTTCGCGATGCGCTCCCGGACGCGCTCGGCGACGAGCGCGGCCTGGGCGAGCGCGGTGTCGCGGAGGACGATGACGAACTCCTCGCCGCCGTAACGCGCAAAGGCGTCCTCCGTCCGGAGCTGGCCGCGCACGACCGCGGCCACGGATTTGAGGACCTCGTCGCCCGCGGGGTGCCCGTAGCGGTCGTTCACCGACTTGAAGAAGTCGATATCGAGGAGGATCACCGAGAGCGGTCGCTTGTGACGCTCGGCGAACGCGATTTCGGCCTGGAGGCGGGAGTCCATGTTGCGCCGGTTGTCGGCGCCGGTGAGCGGGTCGCGGGTGCTCGACTCGTAGAGCCGGCGCATGACCTGCTCCTGCGTCTGATCCATCAGCGCGAAGCGATATGTGGCCCGCTGGCCGAATTGCACGAGATCGCCGTCGCGGAGCTCGGCGCGCATGATCTTGCGGCCGGCGACGAGGGTGCCGTTCTGCGAGCTCTCGTCGACGACATAGAAGGCGCCGTATTCGTGGACGATCCGCGCGTGCTCGCGGCTGACACTGGGCTCGGCGATGTGCACGTGGGCACGTCCACTCCGTCCGACCCGCAGTCCGCGGCGCGGCACCGAGATGACCTCGCCGCTCGCGTCGCCGTCGAGGCGCACGAGCACTCCGCGGTCGCGCACCAGATCCAGCGGATTCGGTTGTGACGGCGTCGCCCACTGCCCCGTCGGTCGCTCGTCCTCGAGTGATTGCGGCGCGGGCGTGTCGATATGTGCAGGGCTGACGAAGGTGCCGCTGACGGTCTGGATCGGCCCATCGGCGGGTGGCGTCGTGACGTCGGTCGAGACCTTCGCCGGATGCGCCGCGTAATTCGCGATGGGGAGCCGCACCGCTTCCATCGACGGTGCCGTAGGTCTGCTCAGGTATTCGAGCAGGATGCTGTCGACTGCGGGCTGCGGCCGCGGCAAACGCACGGAGAAGCCTCCCGAATCTGGCGCACTAGGTCGCTTGGCGCGCTCGCTCGGCTTGCCGCTCTGGCGGCGTTCTTCGGCATCTGCCATCCGTGGTTCTTTTAAGAAACGGCTCGACTCGACAAAGCTTGAGTCGGCTCGCACTGAACGGACGGGGCCGTGGGCACGCTGTAGGCAAAAAAAGTGCGGCACCATGAAAACGTCGCAGGGAAAACACCGCGGACGACGATGCTTGTAACGTGATGATAAATGCTTGAATCTTAAGCTTTCGACAGGACCCTTCGAACGTCCGATGAAACGTCAAAGCGCAGCGAGCTGGGAAGTGAACGGTGGAAGTGAAGAGGAACCCGCGCCGGCGTCGCTGCCGGGCGCCGCTGCGTTCCTCGAGCGGGTTCGCCAGAACCCAGCCGACGCCGAAGCGTGGGACGAGCTCGACGAGGTCGCGCGAAAATCCGATCTGCCCGACGACATCTCTCGCCTCTATCGCGAAACCCTGGCCCGTGATCTGTCGGGGGAGGTCGCGAGCGCACTCGGGCGCCGCGCCGTCGCGTTCCACGACGAGTGGTTCGAGGATCCGGGCTTCGTCCTCCAGATCCTGAAGCGTGTGCTCGAGCTCGATCCGCGAGCAGAGTGGGCGTTCGAGCGGCTCTCGCTCCTTCTCACGATGGCCGAGCGCTGGGAGGATCTGCTCTCGGCGTACGACGTCGCGATCGCCCAGTGCGACGACCGCGAGAAGAAGAAGGCGCTCCTCGACGAGGCGGCGCGCATCGCGAAGGACTTTGCCGGTAGCACCGACCGCGCCATCTCGTACCTGAAGCAGCTCGTGCCGCTTCGCCCGGAGGACGCGCAGCTCGCCGGCTCGCTCGAGCGGCGGCTCATCCTTCAGAAACGGTATCGCGATCTCATCGACGTGTGGGCCGCGCGGCTCGGCGTCCTCACCGCACCCGAGGTGCTCGCGACCCGCGTCCGCATGACCGAGACGTGGCTCGAGAAGCTCGCCGACGCGGGGACCGCACTCGACGTGGTTCGCGAGATCCTCGCTGCCGGCGCCGGGGAATCGCAGGCCGCAAAGCTCCTCGAGCGGATCGGCACCTTCGCCTCGGCCCCGGTCGAGACGCGGCGTGCGTCGCTCACGTTGCTCAAGCAGCGCTTCGCGCTCCACGGCACCTCGGAGGACGTGATCCGCGCCATCGAGCTCCTGCTGGGCGTGGCCGACGCGGCCGCCGAGCGGATCGCTCTCCGCTCGGAAGCGACCACGTTGCTTGCCGGAGCGAAGCGCGAGGGGGACGCCGTCGAGCACGCCGCGGAGTGGCTCGTCCTCTCCCCGACCCGCGACGTGAAGCAGATCCTCGACGGCCTCGCGCGGACATCGGGGAAGGCCCAGCGCTACGCCGAGTCCCTGGTGCGCGCCGCGGCGGCGACGTCGGACGGAGCCGTGCGCGTGGAGTTCTTGCTCGAGGCAGGGCGCGTTCACGACGAGCTCCTCGACGATCAGGTGGGCGCGATAGAGCTCTATTCGCGGGTCCTCGTCGATCCCGACGTCGACCGGGAGTCCCTCCTCGACGTCGCTCGCCGGCTCGCCGTGCTGCTCGTCGGTCCGGAGCACGCGCGCCAGCGGCTCGACGTCCTCGAGCGCCTCGTCGCGCTGGAGCCCGACGACGCCGAGCAGCGTCGCATCCTCGGCGAAGCCGCACACCTTGCGCACGCGCTCGGCGACGTCGACCACTCGCTCCGCCTCTTCGAGGACTGTCTCGCGCGGAACCCCGCCGATCGCGAGGCGCTCGACGTCACCGTTGAGATCCTCGAAGAGAGCCACCGCTGGGAGGCGCTCGTCGTCGCCCTCGGCCGCCGCCACGACGCGTCTCCGGACGCCGCTGCGCGCCGTCGCGACCTCGTGGACATCGCGGAGACTTTCCGCACGAACCTCGACAATCTGCCGCTCGCAATCGACACCTGGCGAAGGATCGAGTCGGAGTTCGGCGCGAACCTCGAGACGATGAAGGAGCTCGCGGATCTCTCCGCGGCCGCGCAGCGCTGGTCCGACGTGACCGCGCTCCTCCGTCAAGCCGCCAAGCAGGTGGACGAGCCGAACCAGAAGTCAGCGCACCTCTCGCGGATGGGCGACGTGTACCGGACGCAGCGCGAGGCGCCGCTGAAGGCCGTGGACGCCTACCGCGAAGCACTCGAGACGCTCCCGACGCACGAGGGCGCTCGCGCGGGTCTCCGCGCCGTCCTCGACGACGCGGAAGCGGGCGCGCGGGCCGTCGAGACGCTCGCGAAAGCGTACGCCGATGCCGACGAGTGGCAGGGGACGCTCGGCCTCGTCGAGCGCCGCGTGCAGCGCGCGAAGGACGACTCCTTCCGTCGCGACGTCCTGCTCGAGGCCGCCGGGATCCTCGAGCACCGCGGCGGCGATCGCGTCGCGGCGCTGAGCTACGTGCGGGCGGCCTTCGCCCTGACGCGCGAGGCGTCGATCGAGCAAGAGCTCATCCGCCTCGCAGAAGAGACGGACAGCTGGGCGGCATGTGCCGAGGGCTACGCCGAGGCCGTCGCGGGCGCGACCGAGGTCGCCCGTCGCTCCGAGCTCCTGCTCTCCCACGGTGCGATCCTCGAGCAGCGGCTCGACGACGCTGCCGGCGCGCTGAAGTCGTACGCCGAGGTTACCGAGCTCTCTCCAACGGAGCTGCCCGCCTACGTCGCACTCGTGCGGGTCGCCGGCGTCACCAGTCGCTGGGACGTCGCTGCCGACGCGCTCGTCCGGTCTTCGTCGGCGCGGAAGGCCGTCGCGGCCGAGCTCGTGACGACGTTCGATCACGCCGCGACGGATGCCGGAGGCTGGGCGCCGGCCGCGAAGGCCGCGGCGCAGGCCGTCGCGCGCGCGAGCACGCTGTCCGTCGCCGTGCTCCACGACCTGAAGCGGCAGCTCGCCGTGTGGTACCGCGACCGTCTGGAGAACCTCGACGGCGCGCAGGCGCTCCTCAGGGAAGCCGCGTCGCACCAGGAGAACGCCGACACGCTGCGCATGCTCGCCGAGCTCGAGCGGCGCTCGCCGGACAGGGCGCTCGCAGGGACGCTTCTCCGGCTCGCGGCGGCCACCGGTGACGACCTCGAGATCTTGCACGAGGCGGGGATGGTCGCGCTCCACAGCGTGCGTGACGCAGAGCTGTCGCGGCCGATCCTCGAGCGCGTGCTCCAGACTGCGTCGCAGCGCTGGAAGGCGGCTCTCGCCGACGACGACGATCCCGGGCAGCTCTCCCGCTACGCGCTCTGGGCGCTCGAACAGCTCGTGCAGCTCTGGCTCGAGGCGAACGACGCCGCCGAGGCCGAGGCGCTCCTCGAGAGCGGCGCGGCGCTCCCGTTCTCTCCCGAGAAATCGCGTGAGCTCCGTTACCGCGCAGCGGATCTGTCCGCCGAGCGTCTCGCCGACGTGCCTCGCGCCGTCGAGCTCTGTCGCGGCATCCTCGAAGAGGCGCCCGACGACGCGGCGACCATCGCGCTCCTCGCCGGCCTCTACGCGAAGGAAGAACGACGCGGAGAGCTCCTCGAGCTCCGCCGTCGCGAGCTCTCGCTCGAGCCGCCCGTCGAGCGACGCCTCGTCCTTCGCCTCGACGTCGCGCGCGTTCTCGGCGAGATCGAAGGCGACGTCGCAGAGCGTCTCGCCGCGCTGCGGGACAACCTCGCCGATAGCCCCGGACATGCCGAGTCGGTGGACGCCATCGCCGAGCTCCTCGCCGATTCGAACCGTCACGCGGAGCTCCACGCCGAGCTCGTGCATCAGGCGGAACAGGTCCAGTCGGGCGGCGACCGTCGCTCCGCGGCGCTCCTCTGGGCGCGCGCCGGTCAGCTCGCGGAATCGCCTCTCGGCGAGGTCGATCGCGCGCTCGACGCATATCGCCGCTCCGTCGCGCTCGACGCGAGCGTCGGCGTGCTCGACGCGCTCGCGTCGATCCACACGACGCGGAACGAGCACGGCGCCGCCGTGGGCTGGCTCGAGAAGCGACTCGAGCGCACCGGTCGCGGCGCGGCCGAGCTCGCGACGCATCGCACGACCGTGCTCAGGCTCGCGCGCGCCTATCACGCCGCGGGACGGCAGCTCGACGCCGAGCGGTGTCTGACCGACGCTCTCGCCGACGACCCCGGTGCGACCGAGCTCCGCGAGCTCCTCGCCGAGCTCTATCGCGACACCAAGGCGTGGGGCGCGCTCGCGCCGCTTCTCGCCGACGGCGTCGAGCACGCGCCGGATCCCGCCGCCAAGGTCGTGCTGCTGAAGCAAGCCGCGCAGGTCCAGCGACGGCGCCTCGGCGCGCTCGATTCCGCGATCCCTCTGCTCGAGCGCGCCGTCGCGCTCGGTCCGGAGGATCGCGCCGTCCGTCTCGCCCTCGCCGACGCGCTCCGCAGCGCGAATCGCTTCGACGAGGCGCACGCCCTGCTCGAGGGCATGCTCGCCGAGTTCGGTCGTCGAAGGACGCCCGAGCGCGCGGCAGTGCACTATCACCTCGCGCGCATCGCGCAGTCGCGCGGCGATCTCGTGACGGCGCTCTCTCACCTCGAGTCCGCGTCGAGCATCGAGCGCAGCGACCCGAAGATCCTGCGGCTCCTCGGCGACGTGGCACGTCAGAAGGGCGAGCTCGAGGCGGCCGAGCGTGCCTACCGGGCCCTCCTCCTCATCGTGCGCAGGCAGCAGCCCGCCGCACCCAGCGAGGAGGCCGAAGAAGAACCGATCGCGGCGAGCGAGGTGATGTTCGACCTCCACCAGATGGCGGCCGAGCAGGGCCAGACCGACCGCGCCAACGATCTGCTCGAGTCTGCCTTCGAGACCGCGGCGTCGAACAACCTCGAGGCGCTCCGTCTCGAGCGCATGCTGCGCGCGACGGGGCAGATCGACCTCGTGCTCCGCGTGCTCGACACGCGACTCGAGCGCATCTCCGACCCCTCCGCGTCGGCCGACATCCTCGTCGCGCGAGCGGATCTCCTCGCCGAGACGGGACGCCTCGGGGAGGCCCTCGACAGCCTGATCGACGCCCTCGCGCGGACGCCGGGCTCGGTGACCCTGCTCACGTCGGCGCACGATCTCGCGGTGCGCGCGAACGCCGTCGATCGCTACACGGCGCGTCTGTCCGATCTCGCCGAGGGTGCCGAGCGCACCGACGCGCTCCTCGCGAGCGATCTGTGGATGCGACTCGGAGCGATGGCGGAGAACGAGCTGCTCCAGCCGGCCCAGGCGGCGGTGTTTTACGAGCGGTCGCTCGCGACGGGCAGACGCGCGCTGCGCGCCTATCGCGCTCTCCTCAACGTGCTGCCCGACGGCGATACCGAGCGGCTCGGCCGCGCCCTGAAGACGTTCGTCGATTCGTCCGAGCAGGACGAGACCGACGTCACGCCGCGCAACGAGGCGTTCTACCGCATCGCCGAGCTCGAGCTCGCGTCGCCTGCGTCGCGCGAGGACGGCGCGGTCCGCCTCGACAGCGCGCTCGATCGAGCGCCCGACTACGAGCGTGGGTTCCGGCTCCTAAGGGACGCGGTCCGCGGCGGTGTCTACACGCCGCGGCTCGTGCGCGTGTACGAGCGCGTCGCGCGTGCGCTCGGCGAAGACACCGTGCTCCTCGACGCGCTCGCGCTCCGCGCATCCCTGCCCGACGCGACGCTCGAGCTCCTCATCGAGGCGACGGAGCTCGCGCACAAGCTCGGCGACGGTGCCCGTCTCGGCACGTTGCTCGAGCGACTCGTCGCGGTGGCGAAGGCCGACGGCGCCGAGCAGAACATCACGAGCGCCCTCGTCGAGCTCGCCGGCATCCGCGAGGCGGCCAAGGACTACGCCGGTGCGGCCGAGCTCCTCGAGGACGCGTCGAAGCAGGACGGCCCCGAAGGGTTCGAGCTCGGGTTACGGCTCGCGGAGATGGCGAGCGGCCCGCTCGGCGATCTGCCGCGCGCGGTCCGCGTCTACGAGCGCCTGCGCCAGGCCGAACCTACCGATCCGCGCGCGTGGAAGCCGCTCCTCGACGTGTACCGGAAGCTCGGCGCGTTCGCGGAGCTCGAGGCGTGCATCGGCAAGACCGTCGAGGTCGTCTACGACCCGAAGGAGCGCAATCACCTCCGCATGGAGCGCGGCAGGATCCTGCTCGAGGATCCGAAGCGCCAGGCCGAGGCGGAGACCGTCCTCCGCGAGGTCCTCGACGAGGATCCCGATCACGTGCAGGCGTCGGTGGTGCTCTCGGAGCTCTTCGAGCGCACCGGGCGCGTCGAGGAGCTGAACGAGCTCCTCGACCGGCAGCTCGGCGCGGCGAAGGATCGACGCGACGCCGCGGCCGTCGCCGCCATCTCGCTCCAGATCGGCAAGACGATCGAGAAGTCGGATCGCTCTGCCGCGATGACCCTCTACAAGGACTCGCTGAAGTGGGCGCCGAACGACCGCCCCCTCCTCGAGGCCTTGCTCGCGCTCCACGGTCCGGACGACGACGCGCGCGACCGTGTCGCGATCATGGAGCGTCTCTTGAATCTCGCATCCGGCGAGGCGGCCGCGAAGCTCGCGCTCGAGCTCGCTCAGCTCGCGACGTCGCTCGAAGACAACGCCGCCGCTGAGGCCGCGCTCCGCAAGGGCTACGCCGCACATCCGACGAGCGTCGAGCTCAGGGAGAAGCTCATCGCGTGGTACACGCAGCGGGACGACTTCGCCGGCCTCGCCGACGTGCTCGCGACTGCCGCGCGCCACCGCACCGATCCGGCCGAGACCGCCCAGCAGCTCCGTGAAGCGGCGCGCCTCCACCGCGACCGGCTGGGCGATCCGGTGCGCGCCGCGGATCTGCTGGCCGAGGCGCGGAAGTCTGCGCCCGGTGACGTCCCGCTCGTCGAGGAGTACGCCGCGACCGCGGTGGACGCCGGACGCCCCGAAGACGCGCTCATCGTGCTGTCCGCGACGATCGACTCCGGCGCGGCGTCGCCCGAGGCGACCGCGCGTCTCCTCGCGATGCGCGCGAAGCTCCGTCCCAAGGTGGACGGCTACGAGATCCCCGTGCTCGCCGCCGCGATCGCGGATCTCGATCGCGCCGCGTCGATGGGGCAAGACCCCTTCGACGGCGATCTCGTCGAGCTGCTCGAGGCGCAGCGGCTCCTCGCCGGTGAGCGTGACGACGAGCGCGTGGAGCGAGCCGCGACGATGCGACTCGCCGGAGTGTTCCCGCGGCTCGGCGATCAGCGACGCGGTCTCGAGCTCCTCGTCGGCTGGGTGAAGCGCCAGCCGAACGACGCCGAGGCGGTACGCGGGCTCGGCCAGTTCGCCGCCAACGCCGAGAAGTGGGGCGCGGCAGCGAAGGCCTACCTGCGCCTCGTCGAGATCACGACCGGAGCCGACCAGGTGGACGCCGTGATTCGCTACGCGGAAGCTTGCGAGCGCGCCGGCGCTCCGATGGACGCGCGGCCCGCGCTCGAACAGGTGTACGCCCGCTCACCCGGCGACGAATCGCTCCGCGATCGTCTCCGCCGGATGTACGAGGCGGCGGGAGCATTCGCGGAGCTCGCGAGCATCATGATCGCGGAGGCCGAGCAGGCGCCCGACGACAAGACGCGCTTCGAGCGCCTCGCCGAGGCCGGCGATCTGTCGCTCCGCGTCGAGGGCGGAGAGCGCGTCGCGATCGACGCTTACCGCCGCGCCTACACGATCCAGCCCGAGGATCACCGTATCGTCATCAAGCTCTCCGATCTCCTCGGCTCGGTCGGCGAGATCGAGGAGGCGGCGAACATCCTCGATCACACCATCGACATCTTCGGCAAGCGCCGGTCGCCGGAGCTCGCCGAGCTCCAGCATTCGATGGCGCGCATCGGCCGCATCGCCGGCGACTGGGAGGCCGTCTTCGCGTGGCTCGACGCCGCCGTGCAGACCGATCGCCAGAACGGCGCCGCTGCGTCGGAGCTCGCCGTGATCGCCATGGAACGTGGTGAGCTCGACATCGCCATCAAGGCGCTCCAGGCCATCACGCTACTGAAGGGCGACGCGCCGATGTCGAAGGCCGAGGCGTACCTCCGCCAGGGCATGATCGCCGAGCAGCGCGGCGACGCGAAGAAGGCCGTGTTCCTCGGCAAGCGCGCAGTGACGCAGGATCCGTCTTACGAGGACGCGCGCGCGTTCCTCGAGCGCCTCGGCGCGAGCTGAGGTTTTATGACGGGGGGCCTTGGCCAGGCCTTGGCCCCCCGCAGCTTCGCCTCCGGCGAACTGCTCCCCGTTTAATCACGGGGGCCTTGCCCCCGCGGCTCGCTGTCGCGACTGCTCCCCCGCCGCCCTACGGGCGGGCTCGCTTTGCTCGCGGTTCCGCTTCGACTGTGGCGTAGATGCGGAACTACTGAGGCGTTTTAGGGGGGCGGTCGCCCTCGATGCCGTAGCGCTCCGAGTAGGCGCGGTGTCCGTCGAGTGACGGCTCGTTCGTGCCGAAGAGCGCGCTCGCGCGATAGCCGGTGTGGATCCGCTCCACCGTGACCTGCGCGCCCGCGACGCCGAACGCGACGCGCCACTCGCGCACCGCGAGCTGGAAGCCGTCACCGGCCTTCCGGATGCGCCGGTAAGGGTGCGGCGAGGGCCCGGCGGAGAGCACCTCGCGGATGCGTGCCTCGAGCTCCACGCCGAGGTGCTCCGCGAGATACGCGAGCTCCTCCGTCGCTAGCTCGGTGAACACGACGTCGAAGCGCGGCTTCGGGTCCACGGGCGCGTCGGTCGTCTCGGGGGGCGCGCCCTCGTCGAGCCAGCCGTGTCCGGTCGTCGCGACGGCGTCGGTGTACGGGAGATACGGCTTTATGTCGATGACCGGCGTGCCGTCGATCATGTCCACGTCGAGGACGTGCAGCACGAGCCCCTCGACGCGCTCGAGCCGGAGCACGCTGAGCCCGATGGGATTCGGACGATACGGCGAGCGCGTCGCGAACACCCCGCGGCGGGTCGCGCTCCGCGGCGGTAGCACCTTGCCGCGCCACCCCTCGTTCAGGTGAAACCAGAAGAGCACCCAGATGAGCGGGAAGCTCTCGATGTCGGAGAGCGCGTGCTCGTGCCTGCCGTCGGGATGGAGTTCTATGGTTCCCTTCGCGCCGCGGGCGGCGGCGGGCTGGCGTGGAGCGCTCGCACGATCCGGAAACGGCGTGTGCAGCGTGCCGATCGGCGTGACGTGAAGGACGCGCGGTGAGGTCACGCCCGCCACGCCGCGAGAGCGATCAGCGCCCAGCCGGCGATGAACGCGAGTCCACCGAACGGCGTGATCGCGCCGAGCGCGCGCACGCCGGTGAGCGAGAGCGCGTAGAGGCTCCCGCTGAAGAGCACGATCCCGACGCCGAAGCAGACGCCGGCCGCGGCGGGCAGACCGGGCGAAGGGACACGCCCCGCGAGATAGCCGGCGACGGCGAGGGCGAGCGCGTGGATCGCGTGATAGTGCGCGGCCGTCTCCCAGACGCGCATCCGCGACTCGCCGTCGGCGAGGGCCGCGAGATAACTGCGGAGCGCGTGCGCGCCGAAGGCACCGAACGTAACGGCGAGACAGCCCGCGATGCCCGCAGCGACGAACAGAGCGCGCTCCGAGCTCGCCATCAGAAGATGAGGCACCGCTCTATGGCGTCCACGCTGCCGGCGTGCATCGCGCACTCGTAGCTCGACCGCGACACCTTCTGGGAGCACTCCGCGAGCTCGAACTTCGGATTCTGCTCGGCCGTGCTCCTTGCCTCGGTCTGCACGCGCGCGATCCGCTCGGGGCTCGCGCCCGGCTCTTCTTCCGTGACGAGGAGCTCGGCGTAGCGCTCGATGAGCGTGCGACACTCCTCTTCCGCGACGGGGCGGCCGCACCCCGGCGAGAGCACCGCGAGCACCGTCGAGAGCGCGAGCGCCGGGCCGGCGGCGGTTCGCGTGCGTATCAATTGAGGCACACGTGAACGATCTCCTCGGCCGACTTCGCGCTCCGCACGCAGCCGATCGCGCGGCTCGTGATCCTACGGCCGACGCACTCGTGCTTCGACTTCGCGGCGAAGGCCTGCTTCGTCTCGGCGACCTGCTTCTTCACCTCGTCGGGTGCGGCGGGCGCCGCCTCCCGGATCTCGAGCTCCGCGATGCGCCCGATGATCTCGTCGCACTCGGCCTGTGTCGCCGGCCTTCCGCAGCCGACGACGAGCAGCGCCGCTGCCATGAGTAACCTATGCACGGAGCCTGAATTAGCACTCCGGCGCGCAGCGCGGGGCGTCATCGAGCAGGGCAAAAGCGCCGTCATTTCCGCCTGCACGCAAATGGCCGAAAACTGGACGTGTGTGCAGGTGGTGATAGCCTGTAGCTCGTGCCGAAGGCTCGCGTGGTCACTCCAGATCCGAACGCCCTCGATCTCCTGAAAAAGGCCACTCAGGCGAGGACGACCACGCTGCGCGCGAAGTACGCGACGCGCGGGTTGTCGCGTGAGGGCACCGATCGCACGACGCAGTCGATGCTGCTCCGGCAGCTCTATCTCGCACATATGGAGGCGCGACGCTTCGAAGAGGCGCTCGGCGTCGCCGAGCAGATGATCACGCTCGCCATCATGCCCGACGTGGCCCGGCAAGATGCGGCGCGCGCGTGCCTCGGGCTCGCGCAAGCCGACCAGGCCCTCGAACACCTTCGCATTGCGAGCCGCGTCGGTCCCCCGTCGCGCCGCGCCTTTCACCTCTGGACGCTCGGCACGACGCTCTATCACCACGGGCGGCCACGTGAGGCGGCCGGGATCCTGTCGCGAGCAGCGCGCTGGGGAACCACGGCGAAGCCGCTCTATCTCGCGCAGGCGGCGCTCGCGCGGCAGGCCGCAGGCGACACCGTCAGCGGATGGGCGACGTTCCGGGAACGGCTCGAAGACGCACCGTGTGGACAGGGTTACGGTCAGCTCGTCCTCGGTGAGCTTGCGTTCCAACAGCGCGATTTTTCTGCAGCAGAACGGTATCTGGAGGGGTTCATCAAGCGAACCACGGCCGGCCGCGTCGCGCTGACGGTGGCACTCCGCGCGGAAATCCAGCTCGCACGTGGCCTCCTGCGGCAATCGCGAGCCAGGTAGCGACGACGGCGGGTCGTCTTATACTCCACGGCGCATGGCTCGAGTCTCCGCTCTCCGTACGGCTTCGTTCCTCACGACGCTCGCGCTCGCGACCACCGCGGCTGCGGCCGAACCCGATCAGTTCTCTGCCGCCCTGGCGAAGGGTCCGCTCTACGCGGGGCTCGCCGCGTTCGCGAGCGGCTTCCTCGTCAGCCTCACGCCGTGCGTGTACCCGATGGTCGCGGTGACGGTCAGCGTGTTCGGCGCGCGCCAGGCACAGAGCCGCGCTCAGGGCGCGCTCCTCTCCGCGGCGTTCGTCGGCGGCATCATCGCGATGTTCGTCCCGCTCGGGGTCGTCGCGGGTCTCACCGGGAGCCTCGCCGGCGCGGTCTTGCAGAGCGCCTGGGTCGTCGGCGGCATCAGCGCGCTGTTCCTCATCATGGCGGCCGCGATGTTCGGCGCCTTCGAGCTCGATATCCCGTCGTCTCTGAAGAACAAGCTCGCCGAGGTGGGCGGCGCGGGTTACTTCGGCGCTTTCCTGCTCGGCGTCGCCTGCGGGCCCATCGCGGCGCCGTGCACCGGTCCGTTCCTGACCGGCATCCTCGCCTTCATCACGAAGACGCAGAGCGCGGCGCTCGGCGCGGCGGCCATGGCGGCGTTCGCCCTCGGCCTCGGCGTTCCTTTCTTCGTCGTGGGCGCCTTCGCCGTGCAGCTCCCGAAGAGCGGCGGGTGGATGGTCCACGTCAAGAGCGTGCTCGGCGTGATCCTCGTCATCGTCGCGCTCTACTTCCTGAACAACGCGTTCGGCATCTTCGCCCACATCGCGAGGCCGACTCCGATGTTCCTCAAGATCACCGGCGGCATCGCCCTGCTCGGTATCGCGATCGGCGCCATCCACAAGACCTTCGACGGGACGCCGACGGACAAGGCTCGCAAGGGAATCGGCATTCTCCTCACGTCGTTCTCCGGCGCGCTCTTCATCGTCGGAGCGACCATGCCGGCGAAGTCGCTCGTCTGGGAGCACATCCCGGCGATGACCGCGCGCGGGAAGGCCGTCGGCTCTGCGCGTCCGCTCATCATCGACTTCGGCGCGGCCTGGTGCGGCGCCTGCAAGGAGCTCGACAAGCTCACCTTCTCGCAAGAGAGCGTGCAGCGAGAGGCGGGCCGGTTCCTCGCAGTCAAGGTGGACGCGACGGACGACGAGGATCCGAACGTCGAGAAGGCGATGTCCGAGTTCTCGGTCAAGGGCCTGCCCACCGTCGTGATTTACGACTCCAAGGGCGCCGAGGCGGTCCGCTATACCGACTTCGTCGAGGCCGAAAAGCTGCTGAGCGCTCTGAAGAAGGTCGACTGACCGAAGGCCGGGATATCGTGCGCGGGTGCCGCGCCTTCCCCCACTGCACCTTGCCACGGTAGTCGGCTTCGTGCTCGCCGTGATCCTCCTCGCGCGGGAGCTCCGGCAGCGCCGTGCGCCCTCCGCGACGTTCGCCTGGCTCTTCGCTATGGCGCTCTTCCCGTACGTCGGGGTGCCGCTCTACTTCGCGTTCGGCCGGCGGAAGCTGTCGCGGCGCGCCGCGAGCAAGACGCCCGTCTACGCACCCCGCCCGCACGCCGACGCCCGCGGCACGACCGATCCGGTGACGCCGCTCGAGCGGCTCCTCGACGGCATGGGTGTCCGCGTCGCGACCGCCGACAACACCGTGGAGCTCCTCTCCACCGGCGAGACGGCGTACGAGGCGCTGCTCGCGCTCATCGACGGCGCGAAGCACAGCGTCCACGTCGCGACGTTCATCCTCGGTGGCGACGAGACGGGCACGACGATCCTCGAGCATCTCACGCGGCGCGCCGCGGAGGGCCTCGAGGTGCGGCTTCTCATCGACGGCCTGTTCGCCCTTCGCCCCAGCCGCCGACACCTCGACGAGCTGAAAGCGAAGGGCGGCCGCGTCGCGGTGTTCGGGCCGCTCGTGCACCTGCCGTTTCGCAGCCGCTCGGACCTCCGCCTTCACCGCAAGATCGCCGTCGTCGACGGCGCGAGCGCGCTCATCGGCGGCATGAACCTCGCTGGGGAATACATGGGCCCGAGGCCGCTACCGGGCCGCTGGCGAGACGTCGTGCTGCGCATCACCGGGAGTGCCGCGGCCGATCTCGACGCGCTCTTTCGCGACGACTGGGCCTTCGCCTCGCACGAGCGGCTCGCCGCGCCGCCGTCTTCCGGCGCGGGCAAGGACGGATGCGCGGTCCGCGTCGTGGCGAGCGGCCCCGACGTCCAGACCGACACGCTCTACGATGCGCTCCTCTTCGAGATGTTCATCGCGAAGGACCGCATCCTGATCGCCACGCCGTACTTCGTCCCCGACGACGCGATGGTGCGTGCGCTCATCCTCGCATGCCGTCGCGGCATCGACGTGGAGATAGTCGTCCCGATCCCGTCCAATCACGTGATGGCCGATCTCGCCGGAGCTCCGTCACTCCGCACCCTCGAGTCGATGGGCGCGAAGGTCCGTGCGTACACCGCGGGCATGCTTCACGCGAAGGTGATCGTCGTCGACGGCGCGCTCGCCGCGGTCGGCTCGGCGAACTTCGACATGCGAAGTCTCTTCCTCAACTACGAGGTGATGGCGCTCCTCTACGGCAGGCACGAGATCGAGATGATGGCGGAGTGGTTCGCCGAGCTCGCGCGCGACGCGACGTCGCACTTGCCCGCCGTCGGTCGTTTCCGGGCCGGCGCGGAGGACGTCGCGCACCTCCTCGGTCCGCTCACGTAGCCTCAGGCGGTTCTACGGTTCGAAGTCGGCGGGTTTCGGCTTGGCGGGCTTGGGCTCGGGCTTCGGTTCCGCCGCCGGCTCGGGCTTCGGCTTTTCCGGTTTGGGCTCCGTCGAGGTCTCGGGCTTCGGCTTCGCCGGCTTTTCGGCGACCGGCGTGGTCGACTTGGGGGGGGTGCCCTTGACCCCCTTCTTGTCCTTTTTCTTCGGCGGGGTCGTCTCCGGTGCGGGCGTCGGCGCGACGGCGGGCGGCGACACCTTCTCGAGCGCGCGGAGGAGCTCCACGACGCGCGCGTCGACCTCGTTCTCGCGGGTGACCATCAGCGGGAGGAGCTTCCCGGCGTCGGTGAGGTTCGAGTGGATCTCGGAGCGGGTCCGCGAGCTCTCTTTGCGGAACGCGGTGTCCACCTTGGGATCGAGGGGCGGAAGCTCGTCGTTCAGGTGCGCGAGGACCGGCTTGATGTGCCGGAGCTCGGCGAGGAGCTTCGCGGCGTCCCCGACGCCGCTCTCGAGCGACGTCACGGCGTCGGCGTCGGTGCCCGCCGGCGTGCCCGATTTGACGACCTTCGCGGTCGGGTTACCGCCGTCGAGACCGGACGTCGAGACCTTCACCGAGACGCCGCTCTTCGCGAGCGTGTCGAGTCGCTTCTCGAGCGCGGCGGAGAGCTCGTCATTGGTCGCAGTCGGCGGCGCGTCGACCGCCTTCGCGACCTCTTGCCGCGCAGTCTTCTCGCGATCGGGGGCCTGGCCCAGCGTGAGCTGCGCCTCGTAGAGCGACTTGAAGAACTCGTCGTACGTCGGATCGCCGGGTTGATACATCTCGCCGTCCGCGACCTTGGACGGCTTGTTCGCGCCGAGCACACAGCCCGCGACGAGCAGGCAAGAGAGACCCGCGGCGGTGAGGACTCTCACGACGCTGCGAGACGACGATATGCAGTGGGACTTCGTGGCGAGGAGTTTCAAGGGCACCTGAGCGACGCTCCCCACAGCTCGTGGGCGGCGTCTTTCTGTACGAGAAACAGCGCGAGCGCCTGGTTCCCCTTCACCCAGAGCGCACCTTGTCCGGCGTTCTGATCCGCCGCGGACAGCGTGACCGGCTCGCCCACTGGCTCGAGCTCCGCGGAGAGGGTCTGCGCGCGCACGGCGCGATTACCCGCCGAGCCTTCCGTCCACTGAAGCAGGAAGCGGCCGTCGGAGAGCGTCTCGATGGCGGGGGAGATGGCTTCGCCGCCCGGACCCGACGGTGGCAGCGCGAACGCGCGCGCCTCGACGGGAACGGCGGGAGTCTTCGCGGCGGCGAGCTCGACGTGCCACGGGTCGCTCGCTGCCGTCTTTGCGGCGAATGCGACGAGGACGTTCTGTGCGGAGGCCGCCACGGTCGGCGTGCCGACGAGCGCGGCGTTCGCCTTCACCGGCAGGAGCTCGGTGAGCTTGCCGCCCTCCTCGGTGAGCCATCCGGCGAGCACGGTGCCCTCCTGGCCGCCGTCGCGGACGACGACGGCGTGTCCCGTTCCCGCGACGGACGCGACTCGTGGCGTCGTGATCGCGCCCTTGCCGGTGCGCGGCCAGACGACGTCCGTCGCCGCGCCGATGACCCGCGAGAGCGCGTCGGTTCCCGCCGCGAGCGTGAAGCGCTTCTCCGCGTCGATGGTACGCGCCGCGGGGAGATTCGCGTCGGCGCGGTCCACCGCGAACTCGAGGACACCGGAGCGCACCAGCGGCACCACGCCGACGGTCACCGATCCGGTGACGGTCTGCTCGAACACCGTGTTCACGGCGAGCGACGCCGGATCGACGGTGAGCCCTAGCGCGTGCTCTTTGGTCGCCGCGAGACCCACCGCGCCGAGCTGGCCGTCGGGCGCGGGCGCGATGAGCGTCGGCACGGCGAGGTACACTTCTTCGGCGAGGCGGCGCGCGGGCTCGACGACGCTGCAGCCGACGGGCTTTGGCGGCGGAGGCGGCGGTGGTGCGACGACGCTCGCCGTCGCTTCGCCGGGGACGTCCTTGTGCGCGTGACGTGGATGTTTCAGCGCAGCGACGATCAGTACGAGGCCCGGAATGAGCACGCCGGCGGACGTCAGCATGGTGATCGTCTTTCGCGACAGCCCGCCGGGGCTCCGTCGCTTCGCCGGGCCCGCTATCGCGCTCGACGTCGTGGTCTTCGCGGCGGCCTTGGCGAACGGCGCGTCCGCCTTCGTCTTCGAGCGCGTCGCGTCGGGCACCGCCGCGGGCGGCGGTACGGCGGCGGCTTTCTTCGCCTCTGGTTGCGGCGCCGCGACGGCCCTTCGTGCCTCCACGCCGGGTTCCGGATCGGGAGGCGGCGGATGCGGCGTCACGATGACGCTCGGCAGATGCGGCACGTCCGCCGCGCGCGGCGGCGGAGTCGACGGCGTTGCGCCGGGCACGACGTTCGGCGGCTTCGCCGTCGCAGCCGACGTCACCGGAAGCGGCGCAGGCGTCGCTCCGATCGGAGCCGGCAACGGCATTCCCGGCTTCGTCTGTCCCGTCGCTGGTTTCGCCGCGACCTGGCCCGGCAGCGGCGTGCCGGCGTGCGCCGGCATCGCGACCTGAACCGGAGGCGGCGTCGCCGTCGCCTGCGGGGGCGCGGGCGTCGCGGCGGGCGGCGGAGGCGCTTTACGTCGTGAGCTCGGAGGCGGCGGCGCGCTCGACGTGCCGTGCGCATTGAAGAGATCTCCGACGCCTTTCGGAAGCGGCGAGCCGGCCGGGATGTTCAGCGACGGAACGTTGGAAGGCGCTGGCCGCTCCCGCGCCGGCGTGCGCGGTGGAGGTGCCGCGTTCGGAATGTGCAACGACGGCACCATCGGCACCGTGGGCACGCCACGCGGTGGCGGCGAGCTCGGCGTCACGCGAGGCACGGCGCCGGCAGGTGCGGCAGGGGGTGCCTTCGCCGGCGCGTCCGGCGGCGCTGCGCGCATCGACGGCGCGAGCGGCGGCCCGGAGCCGCGCCCGACCGGCGGGATACTCGAGAACGGTGGACGCTTCGGCGCCGGTGCGCCGCGCGGCGGCGGCGGGAGCGCGCCCATCGGACGGAGCGTATTGCTGCGCGTCGGAAGGCCGTCCTCCGACAGGGTCGGCATCACGTTGCGCACCGGCACCGGCGGACCGACGACCGGCGGCGGCTCCGACGGCACCGGGATCGCAGCGCGCCCTCGGTTCGGCGCGCGGGGAGGCGGCACCGACGAGTCCGCGCCGCGCTCCAGCGTCAGGGTGCCCTTGGGAACCGTCATCGCGTAGTGCGCGAGCGGGGGCGGCGGCGGAATGTGCGCCTCTGGATCCGAGCGAACGACGAACGGTGGCCCCGAGTGCCCGATGCCGAGCGCGTGATTCAGCTCGGGGATGTTCGCTGCGGGAACCCACTCGAGCCAGCCTGCGCGCCACACGAGTGTGTGAGGCGGAAGCCGGCTACGTCCGAGCGCCTGAGCGAGCTCGTCGAAGCGCACGCGGTGCTGCTGGCCGCCGATGTCGACCCACCGCCACTCGAACGAGCCCGCGGGTTGAGCCGTCACGGCTCCCCCAGGGCTCGACGGTCGAGCAGGCGATAGTCGGGCACCTAGGATTTTTCCCATGTTCCGTCCCCGGGGGCAACGACCGAGACCGGCCCTCCCGGCGCGCTTATCGAAGCCCCCGGGAACTCCGCCGTGAATCGAGCGCCGAGGCCGTTCTCCGTCGATGGACGAGCGCTCTTCCGGTGTTCAGGAAAAGGGCGCGGGAAGCTTATTTTTGCCGGACCGGCAGGGCGGCGGCGTGCCCGGCTTCGTCGGCGCGCACGTGGCTCCGCTCCGTCGCGCGTGCGACCGCCACGGTGGTCACTTTGATGGCTCCGGCTTCGCGGAGAGCGCGCACGCAGGCGAGCACCGTCGCGCCGGTCGTCACGACGTCGTCCACGAGGAGCACGTGCGCGCCGGTCAGCGCCACACGCGGGTCGATCGCGTAGGCAACGTTCTCGAGCCGCTCGACGCGCGAGAGCGACGCTTGCTCCGAAGTGTCACGCGTTCGCTGAAGAGCGCGCGCACGCAGTCGAAGACCGAGGAGCTTCGCGAGCTCTGCCGCGAGCAGCGCGGATTGGTTGTACCCGCGGCGCGCGAGCTTGTGCGGGTGCAGCGGAACCGGGACGACGAGCGCGTCGCTGCCCGGCTTCACGGAGGCGACGACGGGCCATAGCCGGCGCGCGAGCGGCGCGGCCAGATCGGGCCGACCGCCGTACTTGAAGCGGGTGATCGCGCGCGCGACACCGCCGCCGTACGCACACGCCGCGACGAGGGGGATACCGCCCGGCAACGCCTCGAAGAGCGGCGCGCTGGCGTCGTCACACGTCGCACAAAGCAGACCGTCCACGTCGAGGGGAACGCCGCACGCCGCGCACGTGGACGGCGCGAGGAGCTCGAGCAGCACGCGACGGAGGGCGCCGAGCCAGGTCTCTTGCACACCGACACCTCGGCGCGCGGACACGCCGGTTGCGCGATTTACTCGACGCCGAGAAGCTTGCTCATCGACGCTTCGTCGGCCGGCGTGAACGGGTACTGGTCGAACTCCTTGCTCGTCACCCAGCGATACGCGAACACGTTTTGCTCCGAGGGCTCGCCGGTCACGATGCTGCACTCGTAGAGATGCAGATCGACGGTGTACCGCTCGTAACGATGGCTCACGAAGCTGATCAGGCTGCCGACCTTCACGTCGACGCCGAGGCGGTGCACCACCTCGCGCGCGAGGGCCACCTGGTCCGTCTCGCTACCCTCGACTCTTCCGCCGGGGAACTCCCAGAGAAGCGGCAAGATCGCCGTCGGACGGCGCTGGGTGATCAGATAGCGGCCGCCCTTGGCGATGACCGCAGCGACGACTCGGATGGGTCGGGTGGATTTGGGCTCCGCCATGCTCAGGTTGCCGCCACGGCTACATGTCGAGGCGGAAGAGCTGCTGCCCCATGAGCAGCACGTCGCCCGGGGCGAGCGGGTGCTCGGCGCCGAGACGGATGAACGTGCCGTTCGAGCTGCCCACGTCGGTGAGGTAGACGTTGCCGTCGTGCTCACGGGCGATACGGCAGTGGAGGCCCGAGACGTAGCCGTCTTCCGAGAAAAGCACGTCACCGCGCTCGCGTCCGAGATGGATGCCGGACTCGGGGACGGGGAACGAGTTGCCCGTCGTGTCCCGCCCGATGACGAGCGCGATGCGGCCGATGTACCCGCGCGCAGGGCTGCCGAGGCGCTCGACGCCGTCCGAGCTCGGCCCCTGGCCGACGAGCGGCTCGAACCGGATGATCTCCTGGCCGATGCGGAAGACGTCCTGGTACTGGAGCGGCCAGGGCGCGTTCGGCTGAAGCTTCAGGTAGACGCCGTTCAGCGAGTTCTCGTCGCGGATGGAGAGCTGGCCACCTTGCCGCACGAAGGTCGCATGGCGCGGCGAAAGGTAGCTGTCGCCCGCGAAGATCGAGCCCGTGTCGCGGCCCACGGTGACGGCGGGGCCGTCGGGGAGCCCGAACGTCCCGGCTTCGCTCCCGTCGGCGCGGAGTGCGGTGAGGAGGACGCGAGCCCCTGCCGGGGCGGCGGGCGCTGCGGCGGCGACGGGCGGAGGCGCCGCAGTTGCGCCTGTCGGACCCTGGAGTGCCAGAAGGTTGTAGCCGCAGGACGCGCAGAACCGGTTCGACTGCGGATTCGGGTGCCCGCATTGCGGACACGTGACCTCGACGCCACCGGCGGCGGGTGCGGCCGCGGCGGGAGCGGGTGCTTGAGGCGCGGGCGCTGGAGCGGCCGCAGGAGCCGGCGCGCGGGGCGCAGCGGCGGGAGCCTGTGGAGCGGGAGCGGCCGGGGCGGGCTGCTGACCGCGGGCCTGCGGAATGCCCTGGGGCGGTGTGTTCGCTGCAAACGGCTTCGGAGCGTGACTCGCTCGCGGCAGCTCAGCACCACATCCGAGGCAGAACTTGTAGTGGTCCTGGTTGTCCTTGCCGCACTTGTTGCACGTGATCACAGAAGGCCTCCGCCAGAATCATGCTTGAGCAAGGCGCACCGCACCCAGAAAAAAGGAACGGGCCGCCAAGATAGTACTTTGCCCTGCGGGCTTCGGGATTGTCTACGCATCCATGGCGGAATCAAGCACGGCGTCGGAACGGCACGCGCCGTCTGGCCCGCTTGCCGGCCCGCCTTATGGAAGTCAGGGCGAGAGCGTCGCGAGCGCGTCCCTGAGCAGGTCGGCGAGGCTGTCCTTGCCTACCCGGTCCCCGAGGGCCCGAACCGCGCGCTGCGCGTCCGGAGGCCGGTACCCCATGTTCGTCAGGGCCCCGATGAGGCGGGCCTCGTCGTTGGTCGCGCCGGCGGCGGGCGCGCGCTGAGCCGCCGCCAGATCGGAAACCTTCTGAAGACGTTCACGGAGCTCGAGCACGAGCCGCTCGGCGGTCTTCTTCCCGACGCCGTCGATGCGGGTGAGGCGCGCGACGTCCTTCGCCGCGACGGCCTGCGCGAGTTCGAGCGGGGGCAGGGCCGACAGCACCCCGAGCGCCGTCTTCGGCCCGACGTTGGGCACGTCGATGAGCAGCTTGAACACTCGCCGCTCGACCTCCGACGCGAACCCGTAGAGATCGAGGATGTCCTCGCGCACGTGGAGGTACGTGAAGAGCTCGATGCGTCCGTCGAGCGCGGGCCCAGACCGCCCCAGAGTGCCGAGCGGGACGCGGACCTCGTAGCCGACGCCTTGCACGTCGACCACGAGACTACCGTCCGCTTCTTCGGCGACAACACGTCCCGTCAGTCGACCGATCACGCTCTCCGACCCTCCCGCGAAAGCCGTGACCGGGCAACTGATTTCGGGAACGGTCTCAGTTGTTCATCGCGCCTTGCTGGATCCAGCGCGCGATGGCGTCGAACTTCGTGCGGTCGGTGCCCTCGCAGTAGAGGGCCTGGTTCTGCGGCATCGACACGCCGCAGGCCGGCGCGGGGTTGTCTTCGTGCGAGGGGTCCTGGTTCGTGCAGGTGTAACCCTTGCTGCTCTGCTGATCGGCGAGCTTGAGAAGCAGGAAGCTGTTCGCCGGATCGCCAGCGACAACGCGCTTCACGGAACCATCCGTGATCGTCGTCGACTTGGCGGTCACGCTCGCGTAGACGTCGGCGACGAGCGTGTCGGTGAGGGGGTGCGACTTGGAGAAGTCGGTGGGGTCCGCGGTGTCGGTCGCGGGGAAGGTGCACTTCCACTTCGCGGTGGCGTCGAAGTCGCAGCGCACGCCGAGGTTCAGCCCGGCCTCGTGCTGATCGGGGCGATGACAGCCGCTCGGAGTGCAGCTCAGTCCGAACATCGGGAGGATGTCGTTCTTGAACGAGACGGTGTCGCCGGTCGAGTAGCTCGTGTAATCGATGTGCTTGCAATCGGGGGCGGCCGCGCCGGCCTCTGCGCCCTTCGCGCCGCCGGTACCGCCGCCGTCGTTGTCGCCAGCGCCGCCGCCGGGGGTGCTCTTGGATGAGCTACAGGCGGCGAGCACGAGTACGCTCGCGATGCCCGCCAGGATGAAACTTGGTTTCGTAGTGGTCATTTTTTTGTCTTTCATGACGTGGTCCGGCTCCGGCTCGCGGTGATGTGAGCCCAGCCAGACCGTCAAAGCAAGAGCGCGCGCTCGAGCGAAGGGGCGAGAGCGCGCGCCGCCCGTCTCAGTTCATCATCGCGCCTTGCGCGATCCAGGCCGCAATCGCGTCGAAACGCGGGCGCGTCGAGCCCTGGCAATACATGGTGCCCGTCAGCGGCATGGAGCCGCCACAGGGCGTCATGTCACGCGACGTATCCTGATTCGTACACGCGAGGCCCTTGCTGTTCTGCGTGCCGCTCATCTTGAGGATGATGAAGCTGTTCGCAGGGTCCATCGGCTTCACTCGCTGCATTGTCGGCGCCGTCATGGAGGGCGCAATGAGGCTCTGATAGATCGCCATCTGCGTGGCGGCGTCGTCCGGCGCCGACTTCGTCGAGTCGTTCGGATCGGTAGGGGCGGCGGGGAACGTGCACTTCCAAGGCAAGTTGTTCGCGTCGTAGTCGCACTTGTGACCGAGGTTCAGCCCCGCCTTATGGTCGGCGATGCCGTGACAGTCGCTTTGCACGCAAGACTGGCCGAACATCGGCAGAAGGTCCTTCTGGAACGACACCGCCGGCATCGCCGCGTACGTCGAATAGTCGATCGTCGTGCAGTCGGCGGAGGGTGCTCCACCCGCGGCACCGCCCGCGGCAGGAGCAGTACCACCAGCGCCGACGGTTCCGCCCGCGGGGACTCCGCCCAGGCCCGGTGTGCCACCAGCGCCGACCACCACGCCGCCACCGCCGCCAAGGCCGGCCGCGCCGCCCATGCCCGTCGGTTTGTCGTCTTTCGGTCCGCACGCGGAGAGCGCGAGCGTCGTCCCGAGACCGAAGGAAATGAAGATCGCTTTCTGAAATGCCATTCGAAAAAAGTCCGTGGGCTAGGGTTTTGCTTCCTCGCGCGCCGCGAGGCTAGCAGATGTATCTCGACCGAGCCGGCGGCGCTCGCCACTCGACGTCATTGAGTGCCGGCTTCATCGGGTTCCGGTCGGCGTGACGCAAGCTTTTAACTCGCACACCGCTCGGATCGAACTTTTCGCGCAGCGCTGGTGCGACAACTTGACGCACCGTTCGCTCGGCCGACACTCGCAGCTTGAGCCCGAGCGCAGGAGAGAGTAGCCGTGACCCGTTCATCGTGCCGAAAACGCGGCGCGACGTGCTCTCGTCGAACGCCATATCCGTGAAGATGCCTTCATTGCTTCATCGCGTCACAGCCGTGCTCGTGACCTCGCTCCTCGTCACGTCGCTCACCGCATGCGGCGGCTCGTCGAGCGAAACGCCACCCCCCGTCGAGCCGACCGCGCACGAGCTCTCACCGTCCGGCCCGGTCGTGAACACGACGGTTGGTACCGAACCGCCGTCGCCGAAGGGACGTCATCACGGCGGGGGCGACGCGGGTCTTTTCTAAAGGGGGTCGCGCAGACGTGACGGCGGTGACGGCGCCCGTTTCCGTCGCGCTGTCGCGCTCGCGAAGCGAGCCCGCGAAGCGGGGGGGGGAGCTGTTCGCCGATGGCTAAGCTGCGGGGGGCCAAGGCCCCCCGTAAACCAATCCCACGCCGTCAGTACCGTCGCGACGGCGGTGACGTGAGGACGGCAGTGACGTCGTGGGATTGGTTTGTGAGGGGGTCTTACCAGGCCAAGGCCCCCCCCGGTACAAAGAGCGACCCCGTCCTGGGTACCGACTCAGTTCAGGTTGTTCGTGACCTTCGCTTCGGCGGTGGCCACGGGGCCCCCGACGGAGCGAGCGATCTCGTCACGGCGACGGACCGCAGCGGCGACGAACTTCGCGAACAGCGGATGCGGCTGCATCGGCCGGCTCTTGAACTCGGGGTGGAACTGGCAGCCGAGGAAGTGCTGATGTCCCTCGAGCTCCACCACCTCCACGAGACGGCCGTCGGGGCTCGTCCCGCTCTGGATCAAGCCGGCGCGCGCGAGCTGATCGCGGTACGCGTTGTTGAACTCGTAGCGGTGACGATGACGCTCACTGATCTCGTGGGTGCCGTAGATCTGCGCCGCAGCGCTCCCACTCTTCAGGACGCACGGATACGCACCGAGACGCATCGTGCCGCCCTTCTCCTGGATGCTCCGCTGATCGGGCATCAGGTCGATGAGCGGATGCGGCGTGTCCGACGAGAACTCCGTCGAGTTCGCGCCCTTCAGGCCGCACACGTTGCGAGCGAACTCGATCACGGCGAGCTGCATCCCGAGGCAGATCCCGAAGAACGGGATGTCGTGCTCGCGCACGAACCGGATCGCGGCGATCTTGCCCTCGACGCCGCGGTCACCGAAGCCACCGGGGACGAGCACCGCGTCGAGCCCGGTCAGCGTCGCTTGCGCACTCGTGCGCTCGATCTGCTCCGAGTCGATGTACGACAGCTCGACCTGCACGTCGTTCTCGAGACCGCCGTGTACGAGGGCCTCGTGCAGCGACTTGTAGCTGTCCTGCAGGTGGACGTACTTGCCGACGACGCCGATCTTCACGGAGCCGTTTGCCGGCTTCTTGAACTTGTCGACTACGCGACGCCACGTACCGAGCTCGGGCTGGCGCGACCAGATGTTCAGGCGCTCGGCGATCTCGTCGTCGAGCCCCTCGGCGTGCAGCACCAGCGGCAGCTCGTAGATGCACGACACGTCCACCGCGGCGATGACGCTATCCACGTCGACGTTGGAGAAGAGCGCGATCTTCTCCTTGAGGCCGCGGGGGATGGGACGATCGCAGCGGCACAGGAGGATGTCGGGCTGGATGCCGATCTCCCGCATTTCGCGCACCGAGTGCTGCGTCGGCTTGGTCTTCAGCTCTCCGGCGGAGGCGATGTACGGCACCAGCGTGACGAACACGCTGACGGCGTTCTGCGGCCCGACCTCCACCTTGAGCTGGCGGATCGCTTCGAGGAACGGCAGCGACTCGATGTCGCCGACGGTGCCGCCGATCTCGATGATCGCGATGTCGGCGCCCTCCGTCGCTTCCTTGATGCGCGTCTTGATCTCGTCGGTGATGTGCGGAATCACCTGGACGGTCGCGCCCAGGTACTCGCCACGCCGCTCTTTCGAGATCACTGTCTCGTAGATCTTGCCGGTGGTGATGTTCGCCTTACGACTCAGCCGCGACGACGCGAACCGCTCGTAATGCCCGAGGTCGAGATCTGTCTCGGCGCCATCGTCGGTGACGAATACTTCACCGTGCTGGTACGGCGACATCGTCCCTGGATCGACGTTGATATAGGGATCGAGCTTCATGTGCGTGACCCGAAGGCCACGAGCTTCCATCAGCGCGCCGATGGATGCAGAAGCGAGCCCCTTGCCGATCGAGGAGACGACCCCGCCGGTTACTAGGACGAACTTAGTTCGTCGATTCACCGGAGAACCACCATGACCGAACCTCGTAGCATGCTTCATCGTTGACTGCACCAGGTAATCAGTGACGCCCGTTCAGATGTCGTGACGCTTTCGGACTCGCGCGAGACGGTTTCAGAATTCGCCGAACACCGCGACGCCGCCGCCGTCGCTCATCGGTGTAGGCACAACGGCTACATGACGAACTGCGCGCGTCGAAGTGCGCGCGCTGTCTCTTGCTGGAGCGGCCGTCGGAACGAACGCGCCCTCGAGAATCGCGAGCACGCCGCCGGTCTGTCCGACGAGACTCAGGCTCTCGATCACCGTGCGGATGACGAGCGAGAACGTGCTGCAGCTCGTCTCCGCGGCCGCGCAATGAGTCGACTTCGTCAGCGCGATGTAGGGACCTGCGACGGGGATGCGCAGCGACGGCGCCGAATCCGCGTGGCGCCAGCCGTACGACGTGCCGAGCGCAACGCCGTACCAGGCCGCGGTGACGCCTGCGCCGACGAGCATCAGATTCGGCCGCGCGGCAGGCGGCGGATACGACGACGGATTCAGATCCAGCTCGGGACGCACCGGCTCGTCCGCGCGGGCAGCACGGCCGGTGGCGATACAAGCCAGCATGACGCCGGCAGCAGCCACGCGAGAGACGAAACGGCCATGCTTTCGCGGGCTCGCCATGGGGACGGGGGCCTATGGCAATGTCCGACGCCGAACGCAAGCACCGCGCGGAACGAGCATCATTCGAGCCCCGCGAGGCCGAGCCAGCGCCCTTCCGCGCTCGGCAAGAAACTCCGCGCTCGTTCCGAAACCACCGCGATCTGATCTTCGTGCCACAGCGGAACGACCGGGAGGTCGATCGCCATCAGCGCCGCAAGCCGTCCATAGATCTCGCGTCGCACGGCGCGATCGGCGTTCTCCGAAGCCTGATCGAGCAGCTCGCCGGCGAGCGCACTCCGGTAGCGCGCGCGATTCTTCCCCTGCCCGCCCTCGCCGGGCACACCGCGCGGATGAAAGAACCACGACAGCACATTCGGCTCGGTGAGCTCCGGCATCTGAAGCATCGCAAGATCGAAGTCCCCCGCGTCGAGCCGCGCGAACATCACCCCCAGATCGAGCGGCACCACATCCACCGTAAGCCCTGCGTCCCCGAGCATCTGAGCCACCACTCGCGCCATCGTCACCCGCGGCCGATCAGTACTCGTCAAAAGCTCCACCCTTCCGACCCTCTGCAGCAACGCCCGCACGTCACCCGAGTCGGCAAAGCCACGCCGCCGATCGTCCCCCGAATTTCTTGCAGGCTCCCTACCGTCCCTCCCCGTCGGCGGCACGCCCTTCATCGTCCCTGACGCAACGCCGTTGTTCGACGTAACGGCGTTGTTCGACGTAACGGCGTTGTTCGACGTAATGGCGTTGTTCGACGTAACGGCGTTGTTCGACGTGACGGCGTTGTTCGACGTGACGGCGTTGTTCGACGTAACGGCGTTGTTCGGCGTGACGCCGTTGTTCGACGCGACGGCGCTGTTCGACGCGACGCCGGTGTTCGACGTGATGGCGTTGTTCGGTGTTGTCCTGGGGGCGGGTGCTGCCCAATGGCCGGGCGGTAGTAGGCCGGTTGCGGCGGTTGCTCGGCCGGCGAGGAGCGTCTTCACGATGGCTTCACGGTCGATCGCGGCGCCGATCGCGTGGCGTACGCGCGGATCGCGCAGCTCGGGGCGGTCGTTCTGGAAGAGGAGGTACGTGACGTTGGCGCCCGGGCGCGACACGATGCGCAGCCCCGACCTATCGGCGATCGCCGGCAAAAGTTGCGGCGAAATGGCGTTGGGCGCGACGTCGCTGCGTCCGGAGAGGAGCCGCTGCACGCGCGCGTTCTCGTCCCGCACGGTGCGCACCACCACGGTGTGGCGCGGTCGCGGCAGCACCGAGCCGTCCGCGGGAGCCAGCGTCACTTCGCCTGGCGCCACGTGCGCGATGGCGAACGGCCCGAGCCCGTCGAGCGCACCATCGGAGCTGGGCGGCGCGTGCGCCTGATCCGCGCGGAGAATGGGGATCTCGAGATCCGTGAGCAGCGTCGCGCGCGGGTGATCGAGCGAGAGCGTGACGACGTGCTCACCCTCCGCCACGCAGCGCCCGATGGCGGAGACGATGCCGCGGTGCGGGCTCCCGAGCGCGGGATCTTGCACCGCCGCGAGCGTCGCGCACACGTCTCGCGGCGTGAGCGGGCTCCCGCCGTGGAATCGCACACCGGAACGGAGCGTTACCCGGAGCGTGCGTGCGTCCTTCCATTCCGCGTGCTCGGCGGCGAGCGGCACCGGCTCGAGCGTCGCAGGATCGAGGCCGAACAGCCCCGCGTGGACGAGGCGCGTTAGCTTCACGTCCAGGCTCCGCGTCGCGAAGCGCGGATCCAGGGTCTGCGCCTCGGTCGGCACGACGACCTCGATGGGACGCTCGGCGCCGTCCATGCGCGACGAGCATCCGCTCACGACGGGGCCGGCGAGTGCGAACGCAACGAGGGCGAGGAGCGGGCGCATCGATCGAGTCACGTCGGCGAATCACGCCGGACATGGAAAGCGTTTTTAGCACGCTCACCGTCACGCCGCGCGCTTCACCGGGACGCCTTCTCTCGATAGCATCGACGCAATGACACGGGCGCGAACCTCGTCGCGTTTCACCGGGCGCTCTGCTCGACGGGCGAAGGCTGGCGCCGCCGCGGGTGCGCTGATGGTGCTGCAGGCGGCAATCGTCTCTTCGTCCATCTCGGGTACGGAGCCGGCCGCGGCGGAGCCCTCCACCTCGACGGCGAGCCCTTCGCCTGCGCCGGCGGCAACGACGCGCGCCGCGCTCCCCGCGACGACGTCACGCTCCGCGGGAGGAGCGGACACGAACGGCAGGGTGACCGCGGCCGTCGCGGCGCTCTCGGGCTGGGCGAGCGGTATCGGTGGTCACGCCGGCGCTGCGGTGATGGACGTCGCGACGGGCACGCTGGTCGCCAGCGCCGACGAACACCGCGCGCTGAACCCGGCGTCGAACACCAAGGTACTGACCGCGGCGGCGGTGCTCGATCGGATGGGACCAGATTTCCGCTTCACGACCGCGTTGCTCGGCAAGATCGAGGACCATCGCATCTCGCCGCTGGTGATCCGCGGTGACGGCGATCCGTCGCTCGAGACGGAGGATCTGTGGCAGCTCGCGAACGCGCTCCGTCAGCTCGGCGTGCAGAAGGTGGACGGGATCCTCGTCGATCAGAGCTACTTCGACGACCAGTTCGTGCCCCCCGCGTACGCTTCGCAGCCGAACGAGTGGGCGCCTTTCCGCGCGCCGGTGTCGGCTGTGTCGCTCGAACGAAACACGGTGACCCTGAACGTCGTCCCCGGCAAGGTCGGCTCTCCCGCAACGGTGTGGTTCGACCCGCCGGGCTTCGTCGACATTCGCGGTGCAGTGACGACGCGCGCGGCGCCCGCGCAGGACGGCGTGCGACTCACGCTGTCGCCGAGTGGATCACGGCTCACCGCGGACGTCGGCGGCTTCATCGGTGAAGGCCCACCGCGCCTCCGTTTCTCGAAGCGGGTCGACGATCCCCGGCGATTTGCCGGCTACGCCCTCGCAGACGTCCTCAAGGCGATGCAGATCGCGGTGACCGGTGACGTCGGGCTCGGCGGCGCGTCGATCCACTCGCGCATCACGTACGTGGAATCGCAGCCGCTCGCGGTGCTCGTGCGCGAGCTCGGCAAGAACAGCGACAACTTCTACGCCGAGACACTCCTCAAGACGCTCGGCGGCGTCTCCCACGGCACACCCGCGACGACGCACGACGGCGCCGACGTCGTCACCGCGTGGCTCAAGGAGCTCGGCGCGCTCGAGCCCGGGTTTCGCATGACGAACGGCTCGGGGCTCTTCGACTCGAACCGCGTCAGCGCGTGGACGCTCGCGACGGTACTGCGCCACGCCTACACGAGCCCGCGCATCGGCGCAGACTTCGTGGCGGAGCTCGCCGTCGGCGGCGTCGACGGAACGCTGCACGCGCGCTTCAAGGATCGCGGCGCGGACCGCACCGTGCGTGCGAAGACCGGCACCCTCGACCAGGTCGTCGCGCTGAGCGGCTACGTCCTCGGACCACCCGGGAAGAGCCCCGTCGCGTTCTCGTTCATCGTCGACGGCGTCACCGGCAAGCACACCGAGGCCCGCGAGCAGATGGACCGCTGCGTCGAGGCCATCGCCCAGACGCTCTGGGCGCGCTGATCGGCAGACCCACAAGACGACGAGGACGCGATGCGCTGAGCGCCGCGTCCTCGTATCGGTCGTTCCGGCCGCCGCAGCGGCCGGAGTCGTTCACTTCGTGGACGGCATCGTCGGCGCGCCGGTGCTCGTCTGAGCCTGCGCCGAGTCGCTTTCCATCTTCGAAATGATGTCGTGGTTGTATTCGCTCTTGTCGGTCAGAGCCATGCCGATGAACAGCATGACGAAGAGGAACGAGCCGAGGAACGTGAACAGATTCATCCGCTTGTCCCACCAGAGATGCATGAAGATGCTCATGACGAGCCCCGCCTTGATCGTCGCGATGATCATCGCGACGATGAAGCTCGTCTGACTCCCCAGGCCCTGCTGCGCTGCCCAGACCGTGAGGACGGTGAAGAACATCAGCACCGCCCACACGCCGATGAGCATCGACACGGGCATGGGGTGAGCTAGCTCGTCGTGGTGCGGATCGTGAGCTGACTTTTCGTCGTGAGCCATGGGAATTCTCGAAGGGCTTCCGTCAGTCAATCAGGTAGAGCAGCGGGAAGAGGTAGATCCAGATCAAGTCGACGAGATGCCAGTACAGCGCGGCATAGTCGACGGGGCCGAAGTAGTTCGGGCCGAACTGTCTCTTCACGCCCTTCACGAGCATCCAGATCCAGATGCCCATGCCTACCAGCACGTGGATACCGTGTAGACCGGTCATGCAGAAGTAGATCCCGAAGAACCGCGCAGCGTGGGGCGGGGGATCGAACTTGTACGGGTGGCCGCGCGTGATGAGCTTCTCGGCCTTCTCGATGCCCTCGGGCTTTCCGTCGAGGAAGCCTTCCGGCGGCGGGCCGTTCTTCTTCTCGTAGGAGGGCATCTCCCAGGCTTCTTCCGTCGGCTGGAAGTACTTCCCCGGCAGGAGGCCCGCGTGGAACTTGTGACTGTACTCCGTGTACTTCACGACCATGAAGGTCGACGCACAGAGGAGCGTGATCACGATGTTGATGATCAGCGCGCGATGCTGCTGGAGCTGAGCGTTTCGAACAGCCCACGCTGCCGTCAAGCTGCTCAAGATGAGCACGCTGGTGTTCACCGCACCGAGCTTCGTGTCGAGGAAGTAGTGACCCCACTCGAACACGTCCGGATCGAGCGTCCGGTAGATCGTGTAGGCGCAGAAGAGACCGCTGAAGAAGAGGATCTCGGTGACGAGGAACAGCCAGATGCCGAATTTACCGGCCTCGAACTGCTGCCTCGGCGTGTCGAAGTGATGAGCCAGAAACGGGTTTGCTGCGTGGATCGGATCCTGATGTCCGTGTCCGCCGCTGTGCCCGTGAACGGCTTCTGCCGTCGCGTCGGTCATGTTGCCTCTTGATGGCCCTTGCGGACGTAGCCGCCGATCTTGTCGTCGTACTCCCAGTCAGCGTATTCGTAGGGACCTTCGACGACGTGCGGGATCTTGTCGAAGTTGTAGTAGGCGGGCGGTGAGGGAATCGTCCACTCGAGGGTGTTGGCGCCCCAGGGGTTCTGCGGCGCGTCCGGCTTCTTGAGGAGAGAGCGGATGAGCGACACCGTGGTCACGAGAAAGCCCATCCCGAGGATGAACGCGCCGATCGTCGACGCCTGGTGGAAGGGCTGAAACTCGGGGATGTAGTTGTAGTAGCGGCGCGGCATGCCGCGCGAGCCCATGATGAACTGCGGGAAGAACGTCAGGTTCAGCCCGATGAAGACGGCGAGGGCGCCCCAGCGGCCCGTCGTCTCGTTGTACATGCGGCCCCACATCTTCGGCCACCAGTAGTGGAGACCGCCGAAGAACGCGGTGATGGCGCCGCCCATCATGACGTAGTGGAAGTGCGCGACGACGAAGTACGTGTCGTGGAGGTGCACGTCGGTGCTCATCGTCGAGAGGAAGAGACCGGTGAGGCCGCCGATGGTGAACACCCAGAGGAACATCAGGGCGTAGAGCATCGGGGTGTCGAGGTGAATCGACCCCTTGTACATCGTCGAGATCCAGTTCAGCACCTTGATGGCCGTCGGGATCGCGATGAGGAACGTGATGGCGCTGAAGATGCTGCCCGCGAGCACCGACTGCCCGCTGACGAACATGTGGTGGCCCCACACGAGGAACGAGAGGATCGCGATGGCGACGCTCGACAGGGCGATGAAGCTGTACCCGAAGAGACGCTTCCTCGAGAAGACCGGGATGATCTCGCTGATCACGCCGAAGGCGGGGACGACCATGATGTAGACGGCAGGGTGCGAGTAGAACCAGAAGAAGTGCTGGAACAGCACCGGGTCGCCGCCGAGGGCCGGGTCGAAGATGCCGATGCCGAACGCGCGCTCGACGATGAGCATGAGGAGCGTGATGCCGAGGACCGGCGTCGCGAGCACCTGCATGATGGCCGTCGAGTAGAGGCCCCACACGAAGAGCGGGAGACGGAACCAGGTGAGGCCCGGCGCGCGCATCTTGTGGATCGTCACGATGAAGTTCAGACCCGTGAAGATCGAGCTGAACCCGAGGACGAACACGCCGGCGAGCGCGGGGATGACCGCGGTCGGCGTCGTGGTGCTGTACGGCGTGTAGAACGTCCAGCCCGTATCGGCGGCGCTCACGATGAGCGAGCTGATGAGGAACAGCGCGCCGGTGATCCACATGTACCAGCTCATCAGGTTGAGCTTGGGGAACGCGACGTCCTTCGCGCCCAGGTGGAGCGGCAGCACGAAGTTACCGAGCGCGGCGGGGATGCCGGGAACGATGACGAGGAACACCATCACCGCGCCGTGCAGGGTGAAGAGCTGGTTGTACGTGTCCGCGTCGACGATGGTGCGGCCCGGAGCCCAGAGCTCGGTCCGGATCATCAGGGCGAAGAAACCGCCGAGGGCGAACGCCGAGATGACGCAGCAGAAATACATGATCCCGATCCGCTTGTGATCGAGGGTCAGGAGCCAGGACGCGATGCCCTTCTCGTGAGTCAGATAATTGTCGTCGGCGCCATGTGCGCCAGGAGGCGCGACGTCGGCCGTGGTCGTTGTGGACGCCATCTGCTTCTCCTACTTCTGCGCCTTGATGAAGGCGATGATACCGGCAATCTTCTTGTCGCTCAGCTTGCCCTTGAAGGTGGGCATAGCCGGCGGGAACCCCTTAACGATCTGCGACTGGGGTTCCATCATCGATTGCTTGATGTAGTTCTCGTCGGCCTTCACGACGGTGCCGTCGGACATCGTTTCCATCTTGTCGAACAGGCCCTTCCACGAAGGTCCGGTCTTGGGTGTGCCGTCGAGCGAGTGGCAAGCCGCGCAACCTTGCTGGTTATACATCTTCTCGCCGAGCTGCTCGGGCGGCATCGAGTCCATCTTGTTTCCGGCGTCGACGAGCCATTTGTCGAAGTCTGCCTGACTGTGCGCGATGGCCTTGGTGATCATCGCCGAGTGACCGGTGCCGCAGTACTGGTCGCAGAACACCGGGAACTCGCCCGCCACGGTCGGCTCGAACCAGAGCTCGGTGTAGCGGCCGGGGACCACGTCTTCCTTGGTGCGGAAGCCGGGGAGACCGAAGCTGTGGACGACGTCCACCGAGGTCATGATGACGCGGACCTTCTGTCCCACCGGAACGTGGAGCACGTCGTCCGTGTACCCGTTCGGATAGTCGAAGAGCCACTTCCACTTCTGGCCGGTGACGTGGATCTCGTAGGCGTCCTTCGGCGTCGTGCGGAGCGCGACGAAGCCCTGGAAGCCCCAGGCGAACATGGCGAGCATCACCGGCAGCGGCACGATCGACCAGATGAGCTCGAGGCCCGTGTGGTGATCGGTGCTCCCCTGCGGCTTCTCGTGACGGGACTTCGCGCGGTATTTCGCGACGAAGAAGCCCATCAACGCCATGAGGAGGACGAGGCTGATGGCGCTCGTCCACATCAGGTAGTTGAAGAGCGGATCCACGTGCTGCACGGTCGTGGAGCCCGCCCGCGGGAGCCAGAAAAACGGCGAGTCACCGAGCGTCGGCGTGTTGCTCGGCTCGTCCGCGAAGAGGAGGATCGTAGCGAGATTCGTCATGATTTGGAGCTCCCGGAAGAGCCGTCGTTGCCGGTAGAAAGAAGCTTCTTCTTTCGCTTGCGAGATTCTGCGACGAAAAATGAGGCGAGGAATCCGCCGAGGGCAGTCGCGCCGAGCCCGCTCGAGACGCGCATGATGTTCATGGCGACGGGCGCGTAGCTGCCTTCCTTGGCGTCGTAGTGAAAGCAGTAGAGGACGAGCTGATCGATGCTCGAGCCGATCTTGCCCTCCCCGGCCTCGACGAGCGAGAGGCGCATCGTCTTTGGGTGGTACTGGATGCCGTAGAGGTATCGAGCGATCTTCCCCTCGGGCGAGAGGACCATGATCGCGGCGGGGTGGATGTACTCGTTGCGCGCTTCGTTGAAGCCGTACAGAAAGCCGACGGAGTTCGCGACCGCCTTGACCGACGCCTCACTCCCGGTGAGGAAGTGCCAGCCGTTCGCGGCGCCGTCGCGCCCGTACTGGCGCACGTAGCGGGCCTTCGCCTCGGCGGCCTGAGCGGGCGTCTCTTTCGGGTCGAGGACGACGGTCACGATCTCGAAGTTGCCGCCCACCGCCCAGTCGAGCTGCTTCAGTGACGCGACGAGGCCGTTCAGCTCGAGGCCGCAGAGCATCGGACAGCGCGAGTAATTGAGCGTCAGGATGACGGGGCGCTTGCCGTCGAGGTAATCCCCGAGCTTCACCGGTTTGCCGGTGTCGTCGACGAACTCGGTGCCCTTCGGCACGAGGTCGCCGAGGTGCTCCTTCACGTCGATGCCCTGAAGCCGCGCGGGGAGCTGCTCGGTGCGATCGAGCTTCTCCGAGTCGAGCACGGGACGCGCGGCGGACGGCGCCGCAGCGAACAGCACCGCCGACACGGCGAGAACGCCGTTCAGGAGGTGCCAGAGTGTTCGCTTCGGGATCATCGCGGATGAGACGCTCCTCTACTTGGACGCGGCTGCGGGAGTGACGGGCGCGCCCTTGGGGGCGTCGACTTTGCCACCCGCGGGGACGGTGTGCTTGCCGGTCTTTCCGCTTTCCTTCTCGGCCGGCGCAGGCGCGGCAGAGCCGGCCGGAGCAGCGGAGTCGGCCGGAGCGGCGCTCGCGGCCGGAGCTTCACCGGGAGGCGGAGCGACGGTCGCGAGGTACGGATCGCGCTGGATGTCCTTCTGGACCATGTCCATCGCGCGATCGATCGGCAGGGTGACCTGCCCCTTCGCCTTGTCGCCCCAGGCGACCGGGCCCTCGAGCTTCGCTCGCTGCTCGATCTTGAGGCGCTTCACCGCGCCGAGGTTCGCGTAGGTGCCCGTCTCGAGCCCGTAGGCCGCGGACTCCGAGCGCACGAGCGCGGTGAGCGCCGCCGCGATGGCGACGACGAGCAACGCGCCGACGATGGCGATCGTCGCGATCAGCCCGACGTCGATGTCGTCCGGCTCGGTGGTGTCGGTCGTGGGTTCTGCCGTGTTGGACTCTGCGCTCATGGTTTCCTCACGGGTTCAGGAACGCCAGAGAATCTGCGAGACGCGGATCCTTGGTGGGCACGAGGTTCTTGCCCTTCATTCGCATGGCGGCGGCGCCGATGAAGATGCCCACGGTGCCGATCCAGCAGAGGATGTCGGCGATGTGGAACGGGATCTCGTCCTTGCTCAGGGTCGGCATGACGAGCCAGTAGAGATCGACGAACTCGACGATGAGGATCCAGAACGCCCAGAAGGCGAGCGTCTTCCGGTTCCTCTTCACGTGACGCGAGAGGAGCCCGAAGAACGGGATCACGAAGTGGCAGCCGAGCAGCGCGCCCGAGACGATCTTCCAGTCGCCGTTGAAACGATCGTGGAACCAGTGGGTCTCTTCCGGCAAGTCGCCGTACCAGATGAGCATGAACTGCGAGAACGCGATGTACGACCAGAAGACGACGCCGAAGGCGAACATCATCTTGCCGAGGTCGTGATAGTGCTCGCGGTTCACGGCGTGGCTGAGGCGCCCCTTGCCCTGGAGCCACATGAGCGACAGGGAGAGGAGCGAGTACGCCGAGGCGACGGCGCCGGCGAAGTAGTAGACGCCGAAGATCGTCGAGTAGAACTCGGCGTCGATCGACATCAGTAGATCGATCGAGCAGAAGGTCAGGGTGATCGCGAAGGCGATCATCGACGGAGCGCTGAGGGCCTGGAGCGACTTGTTGATCTCGGCCTTGCCCGAGGTGTCCTGATCCATCGACTGCTTCAGGAAGTAGCGCGAGAGCAGCGACCAGAAGCCGAAGTAAAAGGCGATCCGGACGAGGAAGAACGAGATGCTGAGGTATCCCGCCTTGTGCTCGAGGGCCGGGCTCTGAACGACCTTCGAGGGGTCGGACCACTCGTAGATCTCCGACTGGCCGAGCGCGATCGGGATGATCACCGGCAGCGAGAGCAGCGCGAGGACCGGCATGTTCGCCGCGATGATCTCGGCGACGCGCCGGACCACCACGCTCCACTTCGCGTTCGTCAGGTGCTGAATGGTGACGAACCAGAGGAACCCGAGCCCGATGGCCAGGACGTACATGAACGCGACGAGGTACGAGGCGTTGAACTGCTTGCCGAACGGCCCGCCGCCGACGACGGCACCGAGGACGATGGCGACGACACCGACGCCGAGCGCCTTCTTGCCCAGATCGGAGGCTTCGTCTCCGATCTGGATGTTGTCTTCGAGGTGAACTTCCTTGCCGTGTGCCATCTCGATCCTCACCCGCCCCTGATGAGCGACTCGCGCTCCTGCTCGGACAGGTCTTTGAGCTCCGCGGCGCGGCTCTTCTGGAGCGCACGCACGTAGAGAATGATCGCCCAGCGGTCTTCGGCCGGTATCTGGTGGCCGTAGCCGGGCATGTTGCGAACGCCGTTCGTCACCGTGTTGAAGAGCTCGCCGACGGGTATCAGGCGAACACGCTCCTCGGTTATGTTCGACGGCGGTACCCAGGTGCCCTCGGCGAGCGATGTCGCCCGCTGATGCACCATGCCGTCACCCTCGCCGACCTGACCGTGGCACGGGGTGCAGTAGATGCCGAACCGCTCGCGCCCGCGGTTCATCGTCGCCTCGTCGATCTTGATGGCGGCGGGGAACGTACGGGCGAAGGAGCCGTTCACCTTGCCGGCGTACAGATGGTCGTCGTCGTGGAGCTCGCCCACCGCGACCGTTCCCTCGAGCTCTGGGCGGTCGGCGCGCTTGTCGGCGAAGAACGTGTTCATGCGCTGCCCCTTGAACTTCTGCTGGAAGTCCATGTCGGGGATGATGTCGAAGCGTGTCTTCGTCGTCTTAGACTCGCGCGCGTAGGCGGCCATCGCGAATGGGATGGTCGACGCCGCGGCGATGATGAGGAGCACGTAGAGGATACCGCGCGGAAGCTCGGACTCCGACGCGGCGTCCTCTGGAACCTCCTCCACGAACACCGCTCCCGATTGCTCGAGGAGGGCGCGCGTGTCGCGCTCGTCGAACGCCGGGTCACTCGCCTGGACGAGGACGTAGAAGCGATCGTCGGTCGCGCGCGAGAAGCGGTCGCGCAGATCGAGGGGATGCGCCGGCTGCGGCAACTTGTTCAGCGCGAGCATGCCGAACACCGCGGTGAGCGCGGCGAAGAGAACCGTGAGCTCGAACGTGATCGGGATGTTCGCGGGAACGCTCCAGTAGGGCTTACCGCTGATCAGGAACGGGTAATCGACACCGTTCGCCCACCACTGGAAGCCGAGGGCCAGCGTGAAGCCGGTCATGCCGCCACCGAGAATGAGCCACGGCAGGATGGTCGCCTTGATGCCCATCGCGCCGTCGATCCCGTGGACGGGGAACGGCGAGAAGGTGTCCCAGTCGCGGAAACCGGCGTTTCGCACCTTCTCGGCGCCGTGGATCAGGGCGTTCGGAGTCTCGTACTCCGCGAGCAAGCCATGCAGCGGGGCGGGCCCGGTGTGCTTGGTCTTCTTGGGCGCTTCGCTCATGGCTCAGTGGCCCCCGTGGGTGTGCGCGTGCTGTGCCTTCACCTCGGCGACGGCGACCATCGGGAGGTAGCGGCAGAAGAGTAGGAACAAGGTGAAGAAGAGACCGAAGCTGCCGGTGAGCGTGAGGAAGTCCCACTTCGTCGGGATGTAGTAGCCCCACGAGGACGGGACGAAGTCACGGTGGAGCGACGTCGCGATGATGACGAAGCGCTCGAACCACATGCCCACGTTGACGAGCACGTTGATGATCATCATGCCGACGAGGCTCGTTCTCACGCCCTTGAACCAGTAGAGCTGCGGGAAGATCACGTTGCAGGAGACCATCGTCCAGTAGGCCCAGGCGTAGGGACCGAACGCGCGGTTGAAGAAGATGAAGCCTTCGTACGGCGACCCGCCGTACCACGCGATGAAGAACTCCATCGCGTAGGCGTATCCGACCATCGTGCCGGTCGCGAGGATGACCTTGTTCATCGCCTCGAGGTGTCGCATCTCGATGACGCCCTTCAGCCCGAAGAACTGACGGGCGGGGACGAGCAGCGTGACGACCATCGCAAAGCCGCTGAAGATGGCGCCTGCGACGAAGTAAGGCGGAAAGATCGTCGTATGCCAGCCTGGGAGCTGCGCCGTCGCGAAGTCGAAGGAGACGACCGAGTGCACGGAGAGCACGAGGGGCGTCGAGAGCGCCGCGAGGATCAGGTAGGCGCGCTCGTAGCGGTGCCACTGGCGCGACGAACCGCGCCACCCCATCGCGAACGCGCCGTACACGAAGCGACGAATCGTCGTCGTCGCGCGGTCGCGGAGCGACGCGAGGTCGGGGATGAGGCCGACGTACCAGAAGAGGAGCGACACCGTGAAGTAGGTGCTGACGGCGAACACGTCCCAGTCGAGCGGGCTCCGGAACTGGGGCCACATGTTCATCTGGTTCGGGATCGGGAGCATCCAGTACGGCAGCCAGGGGCGACCGATGTGAATGCCCGGGAAGATGAGGGCGCACATGACCGCGAAGATCGTCATCGCCTCTGCCGCGCGGTTGATCGCGGTGCGCCAGGGCTGGCGCAAGAGGAAGAGGATGGCGCTGATCAGCGTGCCGGCGTGGCCGATACCGACCCAGAAGACGAAGTTCGTGATGTCCCAGGCCCAGACGACCGGGTGCATGTTGCCCCAGACGCCGATGCCGGTCCAAAACAGCCAAGCGATCGAGATGCCGAGGATGCCGAGCATCCCGACCGCGAGCGTGAAGGCGACGTACCAGCCAATGGGCGGGCGCTTCGCTTCCGCGACGCGGAGCACCACGTCGGTGAGCTTCGCAATTTCGCTATCGCCCTTCGGGGGCTGATACCAGCTCTCGTAATCTGCAGCGGCCATCAGGAAAGCTCCGGATTGGGATTCTTGACGCGCGCGAGGTACTTCAAGCGCGGCCTGACGTTGAGCTCTTCGAGCATCGCGTAGGAGCGGGGGCCGTTCTGCAGCGCCCGCACGCGGCTCTTTTCGTCGTTGAGATCACCGAACACGATCGCGCCGGTCGGGCACGTCTGCTGGCAGGCAGTGACGATCTCGCCGTCCTGGATGGCGCGGCGGGTGTTCTTCGCCTTGATCTTCACGTTCTGGATGCGCTGGATGCAGAACGTGCACTTCTCCATGACGCCGCGGAAGCGGACCGTGACGTCGGGGTTGAACATCATCTTCTTCGTCTGGTTCTTCTCGAGCTTCAGCTCCTCGTGGAAGTTGAAGTAGTTGAACCGGCGCACCTTGTAGGGGCAGTTGTTCGAGCAGTACCGCGTGCCGATGCAGCGGTTGTAGACCATGTCGTTCAGGCCCTCGCGCGAGTGCATCGTCGCACCGACGGGGCAGACCTGCTCGCAGGGAGCGTGCTCGCACTGGTGACAGGTGAGCGGCTGATACGCGAGCTCGGGCTCGTCGGGCTCGCCGCGGAAGTAGACGTCGATGCGGATCCACTGCATCTCGCGGCCCTGGATGACGCGAGAGCGTCCGACGACCGGGATGTTGTTCTCGGAGACGCAGGCGACGACGCAGGCGTTACAGCCCGTGCACTTGTTGAGGTCGATGCTGAGACCCCACTTGTGCTTGTCGTACGACACCGGCTCTTGCCAGAGCGAGAGGAGCGCCTTGTGCTCGACCTTCTCTTGCGCGAACGCGGGCTTCTCCTTGAACTCCTCGAACGTGCCCTCGCGGACGAGCTCGGGGACGCGGCGCTGCACCTCGTCGCGACCGATCTTGTCCTTGATGGCGTGGGTCATCTGCGTCATCGCGAGCTTCATCGTGTCGCCGGTGGGCTGCACGTTGAGGCCGCCGCCGAAGCGACCGAACTCCGTCGTCTTGAGCGGGTAGGCGTTCACGCCGACGAGCTCGAGATCACCGGCGCCGTACTCCGCGGCGTAGTCCTCGATGAGGCCGTAATCCAGGCGGCTGCCGATGCCGACCACGCCGACCGCGGTACGACCGTAACCGAGGACGACGCGAACCGACCCCGGCGCCTGACCCGGAGCTATGATCGCCGGGATGGTGATCGTCGCGCCGTTCATGGTGAGCTTCACGAGCGTCTGATCGTCGACCCCGAGCTCCTTGGCCGTCGCGGGGCCGATGAGCGCCGCGTTGCCCCAGGTGAGCTTGAGGACCGGATCGGGCAGCTCCTGCAGCCAGCCGTTGTTCGCGTAACGCCCGTCGTGCACCTTCGGGCATGGCGCGAGCGTCAGCTCGAGCTGGCCGTTGCCTACGGCAACGCCGGCCTTCTCGCGGTCGGACAGCGCGATCGCGCCGAGCGGCTTGAGCACCGGCTGAACCGGAGCGAGGCCCGAACCGAGTAGCACCCCGTCGTGCACGGCCTTCCGCCAGAGGCGGTCGTCGCCCATGCTCGCGGCCAGCGTGCGCTTGACGAGGTCGAGGCCTTCTTTCGTGCTGTCGTCGAGGAGGAGCGCGATGAGCTCGATGACCGACGGCCCGCCGTAGAGCGGCGCGATGAGCGGCTGCTGTATGCCGATCGTTCCGTCGTAGCCGCGGGTGTCGCCCCACGTCTCGAGATAATGGGCGAGCGGCACCTGCCACCCGCTCTTCATCGTGGTCTCGTCTTCGTGCAGACCGACGCGGATGGTGTTCTTCACCTTCGCGAGCGCCGCGTCGAAGCCGACGTCGGCAGGGGCGTTGTAGACGGGGTTACCGCCGATGATGACCAGCGTGTCGACGGCGCCGGATGCCATCTCCTTGCCGAGCTGGATGATCGCGTCTTTGTGCGGCAGGCGATCGGCGGTGAAGTCCGGGTAGTACGTGATCGTGCTGCCCACGTTGCCGAGCACCGCGTTGATGCGATGAACGAGCGCGTGGACCTCCGGCGGCTGCTGCTCACCGGCGATGACGATGCTCTTCCCCTTGTTGGCGAGGAGCTCTTTCTCGATCGCGGCGACGAACTTCTGGACCTTGGGGTCCTCGAGGAACGCGGCGGCGGGGCGCGCCTGGGCCGGGCCCATCTCCGCGGAGGGAGAGCCCTTGCCGCTGATGCCCGCATCGAGCGCGGCAGCGACGGCCTTGACGAACTCCGAGCGGAGCGGGAGACGATGGTCGGCGACGCCGCCCGTCATCGAGTACGCGCTCTCGATGATGTAGAGACGGCTCATCTCGCCCTTCTCGGGCATGCGGCCCTGCATGAAGGACTGCGCGTTGCGGATCGCGGCGCGCTCGCTCCCGAGGAAGTCGGAGTCGAGCGACACGACGATCGCGGCCTTGTCGAACGCGTAGTTCGGACGGTACGCGGCGCCGAACGCGAGCTCCGACCCGAGACGGATGTTGTCCGCCGAGACGGGCTCGTACTCGTACCACTTGGCCTCGGGGAGCGCGGCGAGGAGCCGGCGCTTCATGTCAGCGACGGTGCGCGACGACGTGGACTCCGCGAGGATGCGGAAGCCCTTGCCCTGGCTCGAGCGGTGGGCGGCCATCAAGGGCTTGATTGCCTTGATGAATTCGTCCTTGCTGGAGTCGGTGCGCTTGCCGCCGGAGTACGTGCCGAAGCCCTTGCTCCGGTCCGGATCGTAGAGCTCGAGGACGCTCGCCTGGTGGAAGACGTTCGCGGCGCCGAGGCTGTCGGGATGATTCGGGTTGCCCTCGATCTTCACCGGGCGGCCGTCGTAGCTCTTCGCGAGAAGGCCGGTGGCGTAGCCGCCCATGTCCATCGACGTCGTGTAGTAGCGAGGCTCGCCGGGGATGAGCCCCTCGGGGCGACGCGTCTGGGGAAGGATGTAGTCCTGCTCCCAGCGGCAGCCCGTCGTGAGACCAGCGAACGCGAACGACGCGCCCATGATCTGCATGAAGCGACGACGCTCGTCGGAGGTCGGGGGCAGGTCGGAAACGGGTTCCGCGAACTCGTGCTCGAGGAATTGCTCGAACTCGGGGCGTCCCTCGAGCTCCGCGATGCTTCGCCAGTAGGTCGGCTTGTCGGACTTTTTGCTTACCGGTGACATGTGGAGCAGTCAGTCGAGGGGTGGAGGTTGTTCTTTTCGGCGAGCTTCTTGCCGTACGCGACGGGGTCTTCGCCGTTGGGCTGGGTCCAGGCCATGTTCGTGACTTCCTCGGGGGGCCTGAGGTTCTTGTAGGGGGCGCGGTGGCAGTCGAGGCACCAGCCCATGCTGAGCGGAGCGAACTGGTAGACCTCCGCCATCTGATCGATGCGGCCGTGACACGTCACGCAACCCACGCCGCGCGTCACGTGCGCGCTGTGGTTGAAGTAGACGTAGTCGGGGAGGTCGTGGACCTTCTTCCACTCGACGGCCGAGCCCGTCTGGAAGCTCGTCCGGATCGGCTCGAGCTTCGCGCTCTTCGTCCTGACGCGCGCATGGCAGTTCATGCAAGTTTGCGTCGGCGGGATCGCTGCCATGGCCGCCTTCTCGACGGTGTTATGGCAGTACCGGCAGTCGATCCCGAGCTCACCCGCGTGTAGCGCGTGGCTGTACGGCACCGGCTGCTTCGGCTCGAAGCCGACGTCGGTCGTCTTCGGCGAGGCGCCGTACCAGATCAGGCAGATCAGGTAGACGGGCGCGGCACCGAGGACCACGCCCACCAGCGGCACTGTCTTGTTCGCCCATCGAGGGAATACGAATCGCTTCATTTCATCAGCTCGCGACGACGCGGGGGGACGTCCCCTTCGGGGCGGACGGACCCTCGTCGATGGCTACGAAACCACGCCCACTGTTTCGCAACGCCGTGCCGCCGCCGGCCGGGCCGAAAAAGGCCCGGAACCACTCCAACGACGCCCCGTCCCTCGAACGCGAGAAAGTCGCGGTCGGCTGGAACAATACTGGGGCGGCAGAGGTTGACGACATCGTGGGGAGGTGCGGCGGTTCCGCTTGGGCGAACCGAGCAACTCCGATTCACGCCGGAAGACCGGCGGAAATCGCGCTGCAATCAGGGGGCTGCGTCGCATCGGACGGAGCCCGTCCGGGCGAACGCGGTGCCTTAATGACGCCAACCGCTAAAAAAGTAAATGGCGCGTTGGGGTGGCGGCGTAAGTGGCCGTAATCATAGGCCACTCACGCGCTTTCTGGACCGCAATGTCGGCCGTATAGCCAGGGCTCATTCGCGATCGACCCTCGAGGGTCCGGAAGCTCGAAAGCGAGAACGCCCGCGACGGTTACACGTCGCGGGCGTTCTTCAGTGTGCGTCTCGAGCGCGGCGGCGAGCCGCGCCGGGGCGGATCACGTGTCGCGGATCTGCTTCCGGATCTTCCCGATTGCTTGCTCTTGCAGCTGCCGGATGCGCTCGCGCGACAGGTTGTACTTGTCGCCGATCTCTTTCAACGTGAGCTCGTCTTCATTGTCGAGGCCGAAGCGCCACCGGATGATGCGCGACTCGATCGGCGTGAGCGTGCCGAGGAGACGACGGACCTCTTCGGCCCAGCGCGACGCGGCGAGGTTGTCGTACGGCGAGGTCGGGTTGTCCTCGACGAGGAAGTCGATGAAGCGACGTCCGTCCTCGTCGCCCACGGGGCGATCTAGCGAGAACGGCGTCTCGGCGTAGAGCTCGCGCACCTTCTCGAGCTTCTCGAGCGGCACGCCGGTCTCCTTCTCGAGCTCCTCGAGCGACGGCTCGTGTCCGGTGCGCGCGATGATCGTCTGCGTCGCACGCGCGACGCGGTTGTACGTGTCGAGCATGTGCACCGGGATGCGGACCGCGCGCCCCTTGTCGGCGAGTGCGCGGCTGATCGCATGACGGATCCACCACGACGCGTACGTCGAGAAGCGGTAGCCGCGCATGTGGTCGAACCGCTCGACGGCCTTCATCAGACCGATGTTACCTTCCTGGATAAGATCGATCAGCGGGAGACGGCCGCGGTTGTAACGGCGCGCGATGCTCACGACGAGTCGGAGGTTCGCCTTGACGAAGCGGTTCTTCGCTTCGCGCTGGATGCCGTCGGTCACCTTCACGCGATCCATGAAGCGACGGTACGCGGGCGTCGACGCGAGACCGGCGAGCGCGGCGCCGTCTTCCATGAGATCGAAGTCCGCCGCGGACGCGACGACGTGATTCGCGTTCGCCATCCAGAGACGGTCGGAGTCGGGCAGGCGCACCGACGCGCCGAGGGCGCGAGAGAGCTCCGTCCACTCGCGGAGCTGGGCGGCGTTCAGCTTCGAGCGCTGCTTCTTGAACACCTTCAGCAGGCGACGGAGCTCTGGAACCTGGACCAGGGGCGGGCGATCCGCCTCCGCCATCGTGAGCACGTCCTTCTCGAGCTGGACGAGCACCGTCTCGGCGAGCGGCAGATACGCGAGGATCGCCGCCCAGTGATCGACCTCCGCTTCCTCGACGCGCTGCGCGGCTTGCAGCTCTTCGTCGGGGCCCATGACCTGGTGCGTCGCCATTTCGCGGAAGTACCGCGACAGCGTCGAGTCACCGGAGACGTCCCCTCCGCCCTCGTGAGCGGCGGGCGCGACGGATTCACGCGCGTCGCTCGCGCCGGGCGCGACGGAGTCGAAGTAGGCGCCGCCCTCACGGCCGCGCGATGACGATTCGGACGACGGCGCAAAACCGGACGACATCCGCACGGCGCTGTCCTCGCTCGGATCGTCGGCGAGGAAATCGGTGGAGGGTGCTTCGTTGGGCTGGTTCATGTTCTCGTCTCTTGGTTGCCTGGGGCGAACGGAAGATTGAGCCCGGTCGCGCTTTCGGCCACGGGCGGAGCCGCCGAACGCGGGTGAGCGACGTGCGAGCTTGGACGGAGGCTTGTTGGCGGGTTCGAGCATTGGATTCACCGGCGAAAAAGCTTCAAAAGGGCCACGAAGCATCGGATTTCAAAGCAAACTCCATGCCCCTCGGCCCGCGCGACACACTTTCTGTGTGCGACTCGGAAACACGGCCGCGAAACGCATCGTCCGCGGCGTTGCCGAGCGGAAAACGTTCGAGGGTGGAATCAGCGTCGAATGCCATCTGTGCCAGGTACGAAAAAAGTGCAAACACCGTCCATGAAGTGTCACCCATCTGATCAAATGGGTCTGATCAGATGGTCGCCTCACCTATGTTCGGCCAGGCTGCCTCCGAGTGAAGAGCGAGGGGATCCTTTGTTGAGTTTCGATGAGTTCATTCCAGCCTAGATGTAGTGAGACAGGCGAAGGCGCGAGGAGTCGAACACTCGAGAAAGAGGTTCTGTTCGAGCTTTTTTCGCAGCGTTCGCTGCTCGCCGCATTGACGCTCGGCGTCGCCGGTTACTCGGCAGGACACGCCGCACTCGCTGTTGCGGCCGGGAGCCTGGCGGCAGCGCTAGGCAAATCGTGGGTGGCGCTTCCGAGCTTCGTGCGGCTCGGAAATTCAATCGCCGCGGCCTCTTATGTCGGTCTCGTTGCGGCGCTCGTCAAGGCCGCCTCGGGTGCGCTGATGGCGGGAAGTGAGCGACTTCTCGGTGCACGCGTCGCGGCCCGATTTCGCACGGGGCTTCTCCGCCGGCTCCTGCGAAATGGGCCGAATTTGCCCGCTCCGCGGGCCCTCGCGCAGCTCTCGGTTCGGTTACGCGAGATCGAAGCCTCGGTTTCCGCCGGCGTGCTCACCGGCACGCGTGCCGCGGTGCAGCTCGTGCCACTCGCGGCATGCCTCGTCGCGATTTCGCCGTCGTTGACGGCCTTCGCGCTGCTCGCCGTGACACCGTTCGCGGTCGCAGTTGCGGCTCTTCGTGGGCGTGCGCGCCGGCAGAGCGAAGCGCTGCAGCACGAGCTCGAGGTGCTCGAATGTGGGCTCGACGAGCTCGTGTCACATGCAGATTTATTCAGGGCGTACGGCGCCGGTGAACGCGTCGTGCGCGCCGTGGAAAACGCCGGCATTCGAGCGGGCACGTCGGCGGCGCGCGTCGACGTCGGGCGCGCCCTTTTGTCGGGCGGTAACGAGGTCATGGCCGCGCTCGCGATAGTGGTCGGAGTAGCCGTCTGTACGCATCTGGGGCTGCTCGATACCGCCGCGGCGTTGCTGCCCTTCTCGGCGATCGTCTTCATGGCGTACCGACCGCTGCGCGATCTCGGAGACGCGCGCGCCTGGGTGATGCGCGGCAACGTCGCGCTCGCTGCGCTGCGCCCTCCGGGCGCGACGGAAGAGTTCGTCGATGATTCGCCGGCGCCGGCGCCAGGTCCGGCGCCGCGTCTCGAGCTATTCGACGTCGGCGCCGCCGACCGCGGGCCGACGACGCGATTGACCGCCGACTCCGGGGAGATCGTGTGTGTGGTCGGGCCGACCGGCATTGGTAAGACCACTTTGTTCCGTGTGCTCCTCGGGTTCGAAAAAGGCCGGGGGCGCATCACCCTCGACGGCGCCGACCTGAGCCGCGTCCCCTCTGGACCCACTTCGCGCCCCTTCGCTTGGGTGCCGCAGGACGCGCCGCTCGTGACCGGAAGCGTCAAGGACAACGTCCTGCTCGTCGGCGGTGACGAGCGGGACGTCGATGCCGCCCTGGAGCTCATCGGCGCCGAGGCGCTCTCCGCCCTTCCGAAGGACGCTGTGATTGGACCGGGTGGTCGCCCGCTTTCCGGCGGACAGCGCCGTCAGGTGGCGCTGTGCCGCGCGCTCGTCAGTGGCCTACCGGTGCTCCTCCTCGACGAGCCGACGGAGGGGCTGGACGCGGCCGCGGCGGCGTCGGTGTGCCAGGCCATCGCGAATCTCCGTGGGACGCGCACCGTGCTCGTCGCCACGCACCGCGAGGACGTCGTGCGCATCGCCGATCGCGTCGTTCACATCGGCGCGAGCGCCGTCGACGCCAGCGCCGCCGAGTGAGCGTTGCGGACGCTCAGAACGTCGCAAGAAAGCGCGGATCGTTCTCGAACAGGAGACGGATATCCGGAATGCCGTACCGGATCATGGCGAGACGTTCCACGCCGAGTCCGAAGGCGAACCCGGTGTAGCGCTCGGGATCGATCCCGCAGTGCGTGAAGACGTCCGGGTGGATCATTCCGGACCCGAGCACCTCGAGCCAGCGCGTACCCTTGCAGACGCGACAAGTCTTCTTCGTCTGCTCGGTGCAGAAGGCGCACTCGATGTCGACCTCGGCGCCGGGCTCGACGAAGGGGAAATAGCTCGGGCGGAACCGCACCCCGATGGATTGCCCGTAGAGGCGCTCGGCGAACGCCGTGAGAACGCCCTTGAGCTCCGAGAACGTCACCCGCTCGTTCACGAGGAAGCCCTCGATCTGATGGAACATCGGGGAATGCGTGCTGTCGTCGTCGCCGCGACGGTAGACGACGCCGCCGCTCACGACGGCCATCGGGGGCTTCCGGGTCGTCATCTCGCGCACCTGGACGTTGCTGGTATGGGTTCTGAGCAAGGTGCGCGCGGGAGTCGCGCCTTTCACCGTCACCCAGAAGCTGTCCTGCATGTCCATCGCCGGGTGATCCGGCGGGAACGCGAGCTTCGTGAAGTTGTTCACCTCGAGCTCGACCTCCGGACCCCACGCCACCGTGAAGCCGAGCGACTCGAAGATATCGAGGATCTCGAGGCGCACCTGGGTGAGCGGGTGCAGGTGTCCGCGCAGCGCCGGGCGGCGGCCCGGGAGCGTCAGGTCGTACGGGCGCGCGTGGAGCTCGGCTTCGCGCACCGCGCGGTGAAGCGCCAGGAGACGCGCGTCGAACGCACGCTCGATCTCCGTCTTCGCCCCGTTGACGCGCTCCCCGACGGCGCGCCGCTCCGTTGCCGGCACCTCGCCGAGCCGTCGCAACACGGTGGTGAGCTCGCCCTTTTTCCCGAGAGCCTGCGCCTTCAGGGCGCGGAGCTCCTGCTCGTTCGTGGCCGTCGCAAATCCCTCTTTGAGGCGTTCGGATAGCCCACGGAGCCCTGAATCGATATCGGCAACGACGTCGGACATTGCGACGCGACTATACCCATCCCGCCGAGTTCCGCAGCGTCGCGGGGCGCACGCTCTCACGCCGCGCGCCGCTGCTTGCCGCGGTTACCGCTCGTCGTGCCGCACCCCGCCCAGCAGGAGCACGGCTCGCTGCACCGAGATTTGCGATGAACCCGGCGGGTTCATCGGATTTTTTCGTGCGAAGCCCCATGCGCAACGCCCGCCAATCCATCGCGGCGCCGCGTGGACGCTTCGCCCGATCGCGACCAGGCGGCACCGAAACCACGCAATTCGTTCCCCCGTGCGGGCGAACAGGACCTATGGCGAGGGACCGCTCGCGACAATTCAAGTTCTGGCTCTCCTGCGACGAGTGGGAAGCCCTGGAATACATCTCCGCGGCCTCCGACGCCTCGTCGGCTGACCTTCTCCGGGCGTTCATCGTCGAGCGCTACAACCGGCTCAGGTCCCCGTGGCTCGCCGACCTGTCCGCCGTGGCAGACGAACTGCGAAGCGCTGCTGCGCGCGTGCAGACAGAGGCGCGGAGGCAGAGCAAGGCACTCCGGGGCCGCTAACCCCTCGTTTCGAGGGCGCTCCTGGCGCCCGGCGCCGGGGAGCTTTATCTTTCGGGTGATGCCCGAGTCGAGCGTCGTGCTGTTCGATGGGGTCTGCAACGTGTGCAACGCGGCGGTGAATTTCATCATCGACCGCGACCCGGAAGGGCAGTTCCGGTTTGCGTCGCTGCAATCGCCCGAGGGGCAAGCCCTGGCCGCGCCGCACGGCATCGCGGCCCTCGAACCGAGCACGATGGCCCTCATCGAGGACGGCAAGGCGTTCACGCAGAGCACCGCGGCACTCCGCATCGCGCGCCGCCTGAAGGCTCCCTGGCCGCTCGCGTACGCGGCGGCTTTCGTCCCTCGCGCTCTGCGGGATGTGGCCTACCGCTACTTCGCGGCCAACCGGTACCGGTGGTTCGGCAAGACGGAGGCGTGCCGCGTCCCGACTCCGGAAATCCGGAGCCGGTTCCTGTCGGCGTGACGCCGGATTACTTGGCGGCGGGGGCCGGAACGAGCTCGGCGAGCTTCTTGAACGCCGCGGGATCGTTCACGGCGAGATCGGCGAGAACCTTGCGATCCAGGTCCACTCCGGCCTTGGTCAGCGCCGCGATGAAGCGGGAGTACGTGGTCCCGGCCTCACGACACGCGGCGTTGATGCGGACGATCCAGAGGCTACGGAAGTCGCGCTTGCGGAGCTTCCGGCTCGTGTACTGATACTCCCAGGCCTTCCGGAGAGTCTTGACGGCCTCGCGGTAGCGGCTGTGCCGGCTCCCGTAAAAGCCCTTCGTCTCCTTGAGTACCGCCTTGTGACGGCGGCGGGGTCCTGGTCCTCGTTTTACGCGCGGCATCTTCGTGTCCTCTGATCGTGCGGGTCAGCCGTAAGGGAGTAGAAGCTTCACGCGCTTCTGGAACGTGGCATCCACCATGTCGTTGTCGCGAAGACGCCGGCGGCGCTTGCGGCTCTTGCCGATCATGTTGTGCTGCGCGCCGCCCTTCGGACGGCGAACGCGGCCGGAGCCGGTGACCTTGAAGCGCTTGGCAGCAGCGCGGTTCGTCTTCATCTTGGACATGGAACGGGCGGCCCTTATGACGGACGGAATCCGCTCCGTCAAGCGGGAGCCCATTCCTGTGCACGGGCGTTCAGTCAGACCGCCGTCCGGGAGCGCCGGGGCCCCGCGGCCGTTGCCGTTTTCAGGGCGTTGAGATACGTCGCGGCTTCCTCGGCGTCTCCCTTTTCAGCCCGCCGAGATACGAGGTCGCCGGATGCCAAGCTTCGACGCTCCGAAATCGGGTGATTCGATCACCATGTCGGGCGGCACGCTCACCGTGCCCGATCACCCCATCCTTCCATTCATAGAGGGCGACGGTACCGGCCCAGACATCTGGCGCGCGTCGCAAGCCGTGCTCGATGCTTCCGTCGCGAAGGCGTACGGCGGCAAGAAGAAGATCGCCTGGTACGAGGTGTACGCCGGCGAGAAGTCGAAGAAGCAGTTCGACGACTGGCTCCCCGAGGCGACGATCGAGGCGTACCGCAAGTACCTCGTCGGCATCAAAGGCCCGCTCACGACTCCGGTCGGCAAGGGCATCCGCTCGCTCAACGTCGCGCTCCGCCAGCAGCTCGACCTCTACGTCTGTCTCCGCCCGGTGCGCTGGTTCCAGGGCGTGCCGAGTCCGGTGAAGGCCCCCGGCGACGTCGACATGGTGATCTTCCGCGAGAACACCGAGGACATCTACGCCGGCATCGAATGGCAGGCGGAATCCCCGGAAGTGAAGAAGGTCATCGCCTTCCTGCAGAAGGAGATGGGCGTGAAGAAGATCCGATTCCCGGACACGTCCGGCATCGGCATCAAGCCCGTCTCGCGCGAAGGCACCGAGCGCCTCGTACGCGCGGCCATCGAGTACGCGCTTCGCTTCGATCGGAAGAGCGTCACCCTCGTGCACAAGGGCAACATCAGGAAATTCACGGAGGGTGGCTTCCGCGACTGGGGCTACGCGCTCGCGACGCGCGAGTTCCGCTCCAGGATCGTCACCGAGCGCGAGACGTGGATCCTGGCGAACCTCGAGGAGAACCCGAGTCTCTCCGCGGTCGACAACGCGAAGAAGATCGAGCCCGGCTACGACATGGCTCCCCCCGAGGCGCAGGCCGATCTGCGCGCCGAGGTCGAGACGGCCGCGAAGCTCATGGCGACCCACGGCCACGGCAAGTGGAAGAAGCTCCTCAAGATCAAGGACTCCATCGCCGACATCACGCTGCAACAGGTGATGACGCGCGCGAAGGAGTTCGACGTCATCGCCACCCTGAACCTCAACGGCGACTACCTGTCGGACGCGCTCGCTGCGCAGGTCGGCGGCATCGGCATTGCGCCGGGCGGGAACATCAATTACTCGACCGGCCACGCGATCTTCGAGGCGACCCACGGGACGGCACCGAAGTACGCAGGGCTCGACAAGGTGAATCCCGGCTCCGTGATCCTGAGCGGCGAGATGATGCTCCGACACCTCGGGTGGACGGAAGCCGCCGACCTCGTGATCAAGGGCATGGACGGGGCCATCGCGGCCAAGACCGTCACGTACGATTTCGCGCGCCTCATGGACGGCGCAAAAGAGGTGCGCTGCTCCGAGTTCGGGCGCGCCATCATCGAGCACATGTGAGAATTCAAATGGCCAAAAGCAAGATTGCACTCATCGGCGCGGGAAACATCGGTGGCGAGCTCGCGAGCCTCATCATCCAGAAACAGCTCGCCGACGTCGTCCTCTTCGACGTCGCTTCTCGCGAGAACTTCGCGAAGGGCAAGGCGCTCGACCTCGAGCAGGCCACGGCGCTCTCCGGCAACCAGACCATCGTCAAGGGCACGTCGAACTGGGCCGACTGCGCAGGCGCGGACGTCCTGATCGTCACCGCCGGCATCCCCAGGAAGCCCGGTCAGTCGCGCGACGATCTCGTCGCGACGAACCTGCCCATCATCCGTGACGTCGCCGACAACGCGAAGAAGCATTGCCCGGACGCCTTCGTCGTCGTCATCTCGAACCCCCTCGACGCGATGGTGTACGAGCTCAAGCGCCGCACCGGCTTCCCCGGCGCGCGCGTCGCGGGCATGGCCGGCACGCTCGACAGCGCGCGCTTCGCGCTGTTCCTCGCGCGTGAAGCGGGTGTGTCCGTCGCCGACGTCCGGGCGATGGTGCTCGGCGGTCACGGCGACGACATGGTCCCCATCCTCAGCAACACGACCGTGAACGGCGTCCCCGTGAAGCAGCTCGTCGCCAAGGACAAGCTCGACGCGATCATCGACCGCACCCGCAAGGGCGGCGGCGAGATCGTGAACCTCATGGGGACGAGCGCGTACTTCGCCCCGGCCGCCGGCGCGATCGCCATGGCCGAGTCGTACCTCCTGAACCAGAAGCGCCTCCTGCCGTGCGCCGCGTACCTCGAGGGTCAGTACGGCTACAAGGACCTCTACATGGGCGTCCCGGTCATCATCGGCTCCGGCGGCATCGAGCGCATCGTCGAGATCGAGCTCAGCGCCGAAGAGAAGGCGATGCTCGAGAAGAGCGCGAAGAGCGTCCAGGGCATCGTCGACGTGGTCAAGAAGAGCGCCGGCTGAGCGAGACGCAAACATGAAGATTCACGAATACCAGGGTAAGCAGATCCTCCAGCGGTACGGGATCCCGACGCCAAAGGGCATCGCGGCGCTCACCGTCGACGACGCGGAGAAAGCCGCGAAGAAGCTCATCGACGAGACGGGAATCCCCGTCGTCGTCGTGAAGGCGCAGATCCACGCCGGCGGCCGCGGCAAGGGCGGCGGCGTCAAGGTCGTGAAGGGCGGCCCCGCCGAGGCGAAGAAGATCGCCTCCGAGATCCTCGGGATGCAGCTCGTGACGCACCAGACCGGTCCCGCTGGGCAGAAGGTGCGCCGCCTGTACGTCGAGCAGGGGCTCGACATCGCGCGGGAGCTCTACATCGGCCTCGTGGTGGATCGCGAGAAGCGTCGCATCGCCCTCATGGCGTCGACCGAAGGCGGCGTCGAGATCGAGAAGGTCGCCGAGGAGACGCCCGAGAAGATCCTCACCGAGCACATCGACCCGGTCATCGGGCTCGGCGGCTATCAGGCGCGGAAGCTCGCGTTCGGCCTCGGCATCGGCAAGGGCACGCCCAAGCCGAAGGAGACCATCGCCGAGTTCGTCCAGATCGTGACGAAGCTCGCCACGCTCTTCGAGAAAGAAGACTGCTCGCTCTGCGAGATCAACCCGCTCGTCGTCACCAAGGACGGCCACGTGCTCGCGCTCGACGCGAAGGTCACCTTCGACGACAGCGCCGAGGGCCGCCACAAGGAGTGGGTAGAGCTCATGGACAAGGACGAGGAAGATCCTGTCGAGCTCGAAGCGAAGACCACCGGCCTCAACTACGTCTCCCTCGAGGGCGACATCGGCTGCCTCGTGAACGGTGCCGGCCTCGCGATGGCGACGATGGACATCATCCAGCACGCCGGCGGCGCACCCGCGAACTTCCTCGACGTCGGCGGCGGCGCGACGAAGGAGCAGGTCACCAAGGCGTTCAAGATGATCCTCTCGAGCAGCAAGGTGAAGGGCATCTTCGTCAACATCTTCGGCGGGATCATGAAGTGCGACGTCATCGCGGAAGGCGTCGTCGCCGCGACGAAGGAGCTCGGGCTCAAGGTGCCGCTCGTCGTGCGCCTCGAGGGAACGAACGTGGAGCTCGGCAAGGAGATCCTCCGGAACAGCGGCCTCAAGATCCAGGCCGCCGACAACATGCTCGACGGCGCGAAGAAGATCGTCGCCGCGGTGAAAGCCGCCTGAGCGGCCCCGCGAAAACGGATTTCAGGAGAACTCAATGTCGGTACTGGTCGGAAAAGACACCAAGGTCGTGATCCAGGGGATCACCGGCGGCGCGGGCTCGTTCCACGCCACCCAATGCATCGCTTACGGGACGCAGATCGTCGCGGGCTGCACGCCGAACCGCGGCGGTGAGACGTTCGAAGCCAAGGACGCCAGCGGCAAGAAGGTCGGAGTGCCGGTGTTCGACACCGTCGCCGAGTCCGTCAAGCAGACCGGCGCGGATACGTCGTGCATCTTCGTGCCGGCGCTCGGAGCCGCCGACTCGATCCTCGAGGCCATCGACGCGGGCATCAAGCTCATCATTTGCATCACCGAGGGCATCCCGGTGGTCGACATGATCCGCGTCCGGCGCGTCCTCGAGACGAGCGGCGCGCGCCTCATCGGGCCGAACTGCCCGGGCATCATCACGCCGGGCGCGTGCAAGATCGGCATCATGCCGGGCCATATCCACAAGCCGGGCCCCTACGGCGTGGTGTCCCGCTCGGGCACGCTGACCTACGAGGCCGTCGGGCAGCTCACCGCGCTCGGCATGGGCCAGTCGACGTGCATCGGCATCGGCGGCGATCCCGTCGGTGGCATGGACTTCATCGACTGCCTCAAGCTCTACAACGACGATCCCGGCACCGAGGGCGTCATCATGATCGGCGAGATCGGCGGCAACGCCGAGGAGCGCGCCGCGGCCTGGATCAAGGCAAACATGAAGAAGCCCGTGGCGGGCTTCATCGCAGGAACCACCGCGCCTCCCGGGAAGCGCATGGGACACGCGGGCGCGATCATCAGCGGCGGCAAAGGCACGGCGACGGACAAGATCCGCGCGCTCGTCGCGGCCGGCGTGAAGGTCGCACCCTCGCCTGCGGAAATGGGAACGACTCTTCAAAGCATGCTCAAAGGCTAATCAGACCAATGTCCACCGAACGAACTCTCTGCATCATCAAGCCCGACGCCGTCGAGAAGCGCGCTCAGGGCGCCATCATCCAGCGTCTCTCCGAGGAGGGGTTCCGCGTCGTCGCGATGAAGCAGACCACCCTGCCGCGGCAGGTCGCCGAAGGGTTCTACGCCGTTCACAAGGCGCGCCCCTTCTTCGACGAGCTCTGCACGTTCATGACGCGCGGCCCGGTCGTCATCGTCGCTCTCGAGCGTGACAACGCCGTGGCGCACTACCGCAACGTCATCGGCGCGACCGATCCGGCGAAGGCGGCAGACGGCACCATCCGCAAGCTCTACGGCGCCAACGTCGGAGAGAACGCGGTTCACGGCTCGGATTCCGTCGAGAACGGCCGCAACGAGTGCGCATACTTTTTCGCGGGCCACGATCTGCTCTGAAAGACGCCCCACTTCCGGCGTGCGCGACCTCGCGCACGCCGGGTGACTCGAAGTCCGAGTAAGCTCGCTACGATGACGGCGCCTCCCTCCTCGCGGTCCGTCGATCCGCGGCTCGCCGCGACGAGCGGCGTGATGCGCGACACGGTGGGGGGCATCCACAATCTGCAGCACCTGCTCGGCTCGGTGAAGGTCGGGCCGAAGGCGCTCGCGCGCGTCATTCCGTTCGTGCACGCCTCGTGCGGACCGCTCATCGCCTCGGCGAACGATCTGCCGAGGGACGCGAGCGCGCGGCTCGGCGCGTGCGACTCGTTCGGAGCTCTGTCGACGCTCGTCATGGAGCGCATGCGCGAACTCGAGACGGTGCTCGGCGACACCCGCGGCGAGGCGCTCCGCGCGAGTGACCGCCTCCGGCTCGAAGCGTCGATCTCCGGAGCGGTGCGCGATCTCGACGGCGCGCTCGAGCTCCTCGAGCTCATGGTCGAGGCGACCGCGACGGGACGCGTCCCGGTCGACGTCACCGACGTGATCCGGGAGAGCGCCGTGCGCCAGGACACCGGGTCCGGCCGCGGGCGCCGCGTCGAGCTCTCGTTCGAACCGCCGAGCGAACCCATCGCGGTTCTCGTCAATCCACGGCTCGCTCTCCGTCTCGTCGGCTTCGCCGCCGCGATCGCGACGGGACGCGACGGCGGCGTGCACGTCAAGGTAACGACCGAGGACTCGTCGTGCCGGCTCTCGATCGAGCCGCCCGCAAACAAGGAGAAGCCGCTCTCCATCGCCGTGCCACCGCTCATCGAGCTCACCGAGCGCTGCGTGACGGACATCGCGCGGGCCGGCGCCGCGACCGTCGAGACGACACGCGGAGTGAAATCCGCGATCGCAACGTTCCCCGTCGCCGCGTCGGATTGAACGCCGCGACCCCGCGGTACGACTGACGTCCGTATGTCCCCGTTCGTCGTCGTGATGCTGCCTCCGGGCGAGGTGGCCGCCGCGGATTCGCGCGCCCTCGTGACGGCCTGCACCGCGGCGCTCCGCACCGGGCAGTGCGTCGTCGACGCGAGCGGAGAGACGGGCGCGATCGCCGTCGCGACGATATCTGCCGGCGCGAGCGGCAACGTCCACGTCGAGGTCGACGTGCGCGCGACCGAGTCGGCGCCCGCACGGCACGTCGCTCGCGAGCTGACGTTCCAGGACGCCGATCCGGTTCGTGAACGATGGCGAAGTGTCGGCTTCGCCGTCGCAGGGCTTTCCGGCGGCGGTGTCGAGTCCGCGCCGGAAGAGCCGGAGACCGTGCCCCCTCCCCCTCCCTCTCCTCCACCTGTCGCCAAGAAGGCCGCACCGAGCGCGCCCACGAGCGCGTCGCCCGCCGACTACGAAGCGAGCGAGCACCCGTTTCGCGCGAGCGCGCGGTTCGACGCGGGTCCCGGTCTCACGCGCGGCACCTGGCGGCTCGGCGGCGCGCTCGGCGCCGGCTACGATTTCGACGACGGCTTCTGGGGAATCGACGTGCTCGCAAGTTACGCCGCGAATCCCGCGTCGGTGAGCGGCGTCGACGTCTCGTGGGCGACGTTCGCGGGCGGCGCGTCGGTCGCGTACACGCTCTTCGACGTCGAGGGTCGGCTCGGTGCGATGTTCGGCGCGCGCGACGTCCGCGCGTCCGAGACCGACGGGGCCAGCGGCGTCACCCAGACCCGGTCGCGGTGGCTTCCGGTCGGCATCGTCGATGCCTCGCTCAGGTTCCCGGCGACCACGCTGCTGGGCGTCCTTTCAGGTATCGAGCTTCGCCGGGCGACGGGCGGAACCGCCGTCCAGAGTCACGGCACCTACATCGGCGCGAGCCCGAGCGTGGATTTCGGCTTGTTTGTTGGGCTCCAGGTTCGTCCGTGACCGTCGGCGGGTCGTCCGATCGCGTGCCTGTTCGACCAGGCCTCGCGGTACTGACCTGACACGATGGCTGCGGCAGGAAGCTCGCGGGGCCGGTGGCTCCGGCTGGTACCCGGCCAGAAGCCGCCCGCGCCGATGCTCCGCGCCGAGGACGAGGCGCTCATCGACGCGATCCAGCGCGGTGACCGGCGCCTCGGGGACCAGCTCTACGGCCGCCTGATCCGCATCGTCGACGCCACCGTGTACCGCATCGCCGGCCGGAAAGATCCCGAGCACGACGATCTGGTCCAGACTGCGTTCGAGCAGATCGTGATCACGATTGCCGAGAAGAAGTACGCGAAGGCCTGCAGCCTCACCTCGTGGGCGGCGGCGGTGACGTGCAACGTCACCCTGCACGCGCTTCGCAGGCGCACCGCGCACCGCAAGGTGTTCGACCGCAACGTAGAGCTCGACGGCGCGGTCCTCGACGTGGGCGGCATCGACGTGGAGCGCACCGTCGCGGCCCGGCGAGAGCTCGAGCGCGTCCGCGACCATCTCTCCCGCATGACGCCCGAGCGCGCCGAGACGCTGCTCCTCCACGACATGCTCGGCAAGGAGCTCTCGGAGATCGCGGTACTCACCGGCGTGTCGGTGGCCGCCGCGCAGTCGCGCCTGGTTCGCGGACGCCACGAGCTCGTCGAACGAATGAACGGCGATCCGACCACCACGGAGGACGCATGACGCGCTCCGTGCACGAGGTACCGGAGCTCCTCGCGGCTCTCGCGGGCGACGCGGACCGGGCGGGCGACGCGGAACACGCAGGAAATGCGCCGCTCGAGAACGCCGCCAGCGACGAGGACGTGCGCCGCGCGCGGATCGCCCATGCCATCGACGAGCGCCTGGCACGGCTCGCCGTCGTGCGGGCGCGGCGACGGCGGAGGACGTTCGCGGCGGGGCTCGCCGCAGCGTTCGTCGCAGGCGCCGCCGCAGCGTTCGTCGTACTCAGGCCTCCTTCGTCGGAGAACGTCGTCGCGACGGTCACCTCGGATCGGCCCGTCGAGCTCCGTCATCGCGGTTCGTCGGAGACCACGTCTTCGGCGCGGCTCGAGTCGAGCGACGAGCTCCGGACGCCGTCCGATGCGACGACCACGGCGATCCTCGCGAACGGCGCGAGCGTCGAGGTCGACCCCGACTCGACCGTCCGCTTCGACGCGCACGTGGCTGCCGACGGCGCGGGACAGGACCTGAACCTGACGCACGGCACGGTGTCGCTGCGCGTGCCGAAGCTCGGCCCACACCACACGCTCTCCGTCGTGACGCCCGACGCCCGCGTCACCGTGCGCGGCACCCGCTTCTCCGTCTCCGTCCTCGGCGGCGGGGACCAGCACGAGACACGCGTCCATGTGACGCAAGGAAGCGTCTGGGTCGACCACGCCGGCAAGGAAGACGTCCTCTCCGCCGGTCAGACCTGGTCGTCGCGCCCCGACGAAGCAAGCGCCGCCCCCGCGACGGTGCCGGCGGCGACGGCGCAAACGACTGCCGCGGCGCAGACGACTGCGACTCTGCCGGCTGCGACTCTGCCGGCTGCGACGGCTCAGACGACTACGACTCTGCCGACTTCCACGGCGTTACCGGCTGCCGCTCCAGCGGCGTTGCCGACGCCAACGACGTCTCAGCCGACTGCGACGTCTCAGACGACTGCGACGTTGCCGACTTCAACGACGTCTCAGACGACTGCGACGTCTCAGGCGTCCGCGACGTCTCAGACTGCGGCGTTGCCGACTTCCGCGACGTCCGCGGTGGCTGGCGCTGGGACGGCTGCGTCGCTGGCGCCGGTGGGCAGCGGGGCCGCGCAGAGCACTCTGGCGGCTGAGAACGAGCTTTATCGACGCGCCGTCGCGTCGGTTCGTGGCGGCGACGACGGACATGCCGTCGGGATGCTCGACGCGTTCCTCGGCCGGTTCCCGCGTTCGCCGCTCGCGCAGAACGCCGAAGTGGAGCGACTGCGCGCGCTCGGGCGCCTCGGTCGTCACGACGCCGCCGCGCGTGCGGCAGAGCGCTATCTCACCAACTATCCGCACGGTTTTGCGAGCGACGAGGCACGCCGCTTGCTCGCTCCCGCGAAGTAGCCATGCACTCCGAACGCCGGCACCGTCTCGGGACGTCGCTCGCCGCGGCGGGGTTGCTCGCGATGGCGTTCGTCGGTTGCTCGACGGGGAACGACGGAACCCTGGATCTGTTTCCGCCGTCGATGACGGCAACGGGGGGCGCGGCGGGCTCTCAGGCTTGCGGCACGGCGGGATGCACGGCGGGCGCGGGCGGCGCAGGCACTGGCGGCTCGTCGGTTCCCTCGTCGGGAGGCGCCGACGACAATCACGACGCAGCGCACGAAGACGAACACGACGCCGGAGCGGGCGGAGCGCGTGCCGACACCGGCGCGCCCCGAATGGACGCCGGAGTGCCTCCCGGGACGTGCGCGACGGCGAGCGACTGCAAGGACGACAGCGCGCAGTTCTGCGTCACGGGTTCGTGCGTCGAGTGCGAGGCCGAGGGCGATTGCCGGAGCGGTGGTCGCATGCACTGTGAAGCGAACACCTGCGTCGAGTGCCGCAACGACGCGGACTGCACCGGCAGCAAGCCGGGATGCCTCGCGTCGACTCACCGCTGCGAGGACTGCAGCAACGACGCGCAGTGTTCGATGGGTCAGACGTGCGACACGACCCAGGGCAAGTGCCGTTAGGAAAGGGGGCCTTGCCTCCGAAATCGTTCGGCGGCGTGCCTGCCCCGGACTCGCCCGCGTAACTGACGGACATGCGACGTATCGTTCGGCGCGCTCCGCTGGTTCGTTCTGGGTTGATGATTGCACTCGCTGCAGTGCCGCTCGTGGTCGCGTGCGGCTCGAGTAGCAACACGGGGCTCACCACCAGCAATCAGCACGGTGACGTGGACGGCGGCTCCGGCGCATCGCTCAATTTCGGTGGCGCTTCCGGAGCTTCCGGCTCGTCGAACGGCGCTGCCGTAACCGGTACGTCCGGCGCCACGGGCAACGGCATCGCCGGCAATACCGCGAGCGCCGGCGGAACCGGCTCATCGTGTCTTGGCGCGAGCTGCGGTGTCGGGTCGAATCCGGCGGGCAAGCCCGCTACCGCCGAGTGCGGTGCTCCGGGGGAGTGCGCGAGCGGGCGCTGCGAGCCGGTCACCGGTGTCGCGAAAGAAGTGTGTCTCAGCGCGTGCTTCGCAGACGGCGTCGCTTGCGAGAAGGCGCTCGATTGCTGCTCGACGGGCTGTCACGGCGGCGTGTGCGGCGGTCTCTGCACGGTCGAGGGCGACTCGTGCAAAGCGGACTCCGATTGCTGCTCCGCCAACTGTGACGGCGGGCGCTGCGCCGTCGATCTGGTGAACCGTGACTGCCGCCCGACCGGCGAGGATTGCACGTCGGGCTCCGGCCGCGGTTGCTGCAACGAGTGCAACAAGAAGACGAAGCGCTGCGACTTCGGCGCCGATACCTGCTTCGCCGAAGGCGTCGCGTGTCAGGCGACCGGCGACTGCTGTCGGGGCGAGTGCACGGCCGGCGTGTGCAAGACGCCGTGCACAGCCGACGGCGCGGCGTGCGCCGCCGCGGCCGACTGCTGCAGCGCGACGTGCGACGCGACCGGCATGTGCGGCACGAACAAGCCGCTTCCCGACGGCGGTGCCGCTTGCACCCCGACCGGCACCGCGTGCACCACCGGAGCCGAGTGCTGCAGCGCCTTCTGCTTCGGCGGATTCTGCGAGCCGTCGGTGCGGTGATGGTCTTCTAGAGAGGGCGGGAAGAGACGCTCATCGATACGTCACTGCCGGACCACTCGACGTAATAGATGCGACCGCTGAAGAGCGTCACGCCGCTGGTACCGGGCTGTGCGGAGAGCGGAGCGCTACTTGGGCCTTGATTGCCGGAGAGCGGACGAGCTTCGAGGCTCGTGCCGAACGCTCCGCCCGCCGTCCAGTAGAGCGCATCGTCCGTCGCACCGACGAGCTCGGGACTGGCCTGACCGCCCGCGAAGAGCGCCGGGGCATCGCCGGCGCGTGCCTTCACCATGATCGCGCCGGGTCCGGCGGGCGCATCGACGCCCCACGTTCCGCTATCGGACCAGTACACGTCCGTCGCCGTCGGAACGATGCCGTCCGGCGCTTGTTCATGATCGGCGAGGGTCAGGACGTCACCGCCGCCACTCGGCACGGACTCGATCGCGCCGTAAGCGACCTGCGCACCGTTCTCCTCGACGGCGGGCGACAGGGATGACCAGTAGACAGCGTCGTCGTCGACGGCGAGGGCTCCCGGCCCGCCGTAGCCCGACGCGAGCACAGTGACGTCGCCTCCCGACGTTGCGATGCGTGCCACCGTGCCGTCGACGGCCGCCCAGTAGACGTATCCGCCATGTACGGCGAGCAGAGGATAGAAATTGTTGCCGGGGACGACGGTCGCCATGTCCGCGAGCCTTCGAATGGACCTCGTCGCAATGGACATCGAGAAGATGCCATCGGTCGACGCCCAGTATAGACTGCCGTCCGAGTACGCGAGCCCGCCGTTGATCGACGTCGCGAGGTGCGCGAGGACGACGGGTTTCCCGCACGGCATCGGGATGGACAGGAGCACGGGCGGCGTCCCGTCGTCCGCGTCCGCTGCGAGATAGAGGTGCTCGCCATCGAGCGCCGGTGCGGCTACTCGCACGGGAATGAGACCGCTGAATCCGGCAAGGACGGTTGTCGCATCGTCGCGCGAACAGGTCGCCGCCGGGTTCCATGTCCACGCCGCCGAAGGGTCGATGCGGACGGCCCCGGCGATCTTCGCCCCCGGCTGCGCCTCCGATTCGACGGCCGAGGAACACCCTACCGACGGCACCAGCAGGCTCATTACGCCAAACAATAAGAACGATTTCCGATATTTACCCATGATCCTCACTACCCCTTACGTCACACGGTGACACGCGGGTGCGGTGGTCGCCAGGCGCCGGCCGCCTCGCCCGGCGAAACCCTTGCGAGCCCGGCGGCTCCCATACAAGGCTTCACGCCGAAAGAAGGTTCCGGAGAGCCCATGGATGAGACGCGCCTGAAGGCCCTGATCGAGGAAACGTTCGCGGAGCGGAAGCTCCTCGAGAAGAGCGAGAACAAGCAAGCGGTCGAGACGGTCATCGGCCTGCTCGATCAAGGGAAGCTCAGGGTCGCGACCCAGGACGCACCCGGCAAGTGGACGACGCACGCCTGGGTGAAGCAGGCGATCCTCCTCTACTTCGGCATCACGAAGCTCGAGGTGTCGCACGCGGGTCCGCTCGAGTTCCACGACAAGATCCCGAACAAGCAGGGGCTCGACAAGGCGGGCGTGCGCGTCGTGCCGCCGGGGACGGTGCGCTACGGCGCCCACGTCGAGGCCGGCGCGATCGTCATGCCCGGCTACGTGAACATCGGTGCCTATGTCGGTTCCGGCACGATGGTCGACACCTGGGCGACGGTCGGCTCGTGCGCGCAGATCGGCAAGGACTGCCACCTCGCGGGCGGCGTCGGTATCGGCGGCGTGCTCGAGCCGCCGGGAGCGCAACCGGTGATCATCGAGGACGGCTGCTTCCTCGGTTCGCGCTGCGTGGTCGTCGAGGGGATGCTCATCGAGCGCGAAGCGGTGGTCGGCACCGGCGTCGTGCTCACGTCGTCGACGCCGATCATCGACGTCAGCGGCAGCACGCCGACCGAGATCCGCGGTCGCGTTCCGGCGCGGAGCGTCGTGATCCCCGGCGTGCGCCCGCGTAAATTCCCTGCCGGCGAGTTCCTCGTGCCGTGCGCGCTCATCATCGGGCAGCGCAAGGAGAGCACCGACCGGAAGACGAGCCTCAACGCGGCGCTCCGCGACTTCGCCGTCCCGGTGTGATGCGATGGACTCGCTCACCGAGACGCTGCTCTGGCTCTGCGAGATCCCGTCGCCCATCGGCGACGAAGCGGAGATCTGCACGGCGGTGGAACGCCGCGTCGGCAAGGTCCGGCTCGCGGGCGCGGTGCGCCGTTACGGCAACTCGATCGTCGTCCCGCTGACGCGCGGCACGGGCGGCCCCCACGTCGCGCTCGTCGGCCACCTCGACGTCGTGCGCACCGATCACGACGCGCCCCCGCGCATCGAGGGCGACAAGCTGTACGGACCCGGCGCCTCCGACATGAAGAGCGGGCTCGCGCTGATGCTCGACCTGGCCGAGCAATCGGCGCGACCGAACGTCGATCTGACGCTCGTCTTCTACGCGCGCGAAGAAGGTCCGTTCGTCGAGAACGAGCTCGGTCCCGTGCTCGACCAGGATCCCGAGCTGCGCGCCGTGTCGATCGCGGTGTGCCTCGAGCCGAGTGACAACCGGTTGCAACTCGGCTGCGCCGGCTCGCTGCACGGCAACGTGCAGTTCCACGGTCGCACGTCACACAGCGCGCGCCCCTGGCAGGGCGAGAACGCGATCCACAAGGCCGCGCCGTTCTTGACGCGGCTCGCCGCCCTCACGCCGCAGAAGAGCCAGCTCGACGGCCTCGAGTGGTCGGCGGTGACCAGCGCGACGCTCGCCAAGGCCGGCCGCGCGAGGAACATCATCCCGGATCTTTTCGAGGTGAACGTAAATCACCGCTTCGGCCCCGACCGCACGCTCGAGCAGGCGAAGGCGCACCTCATCGAGCTGGCGAGCCCGGAAGGCGAGGTCGTGTTCGTCGACGAGGCCCCTCCGGCGCTGCCCTTCCGTAAGCACCCGCTGGTCGAGGCCCTCGCCGCGAGCGGCGTGGTGTCGGTCGAGCCGAAGCAGGCGTGGACGGACGTCGCGCGCTTTTCCGCACTGGGGGTTCCCGCGGTAAACTTCGGACCTGGCGTCAACTCGCAGGCGCATCAAAGGAACGAGTGGACGAGCCTAGGGCTGCTCGCCGGCGGAAGAGACATCCTGATGCGCTGGCTCGGGGCCATCGCGAAGTGAACGTGCGCGCGCCGCTCCATCCGCGGCGCGCGATGCTGCTGGTCGTCCTCGCATGCACCGTCGCGCTCGCGACCGGATGTAACCAGCGCGCGATCGAGTCGTGGCTCTCGCAATCCGAGGGCGCCGACGGAGGCTCGCTCTACAACGAGGCCGCCTTCTCGCGCGCGATGGCCGAGCTCAAGAAGCACGCGCCCTCGCCCGTCGAGGCGCTCTCTCTCCTCGTGTATCCCGATCACGCGGTGCTCCAGGCCCGTGACCCCGCCGCGCCGAAGACCGTCGTGCAGTACGTCTATCGAGGCGGCACCGTCGCGCCGCCGGTCCTCGTGAAGCTCCTCGGCACCGGCAAGCTCGACGACAATCTGTTCCCGCTCGAGTCGGTGAAGCTCGCCGCCTTGCCGAAGCTCGCGAAGGACGCCAAGGCGAAGGCGAACATCCCGGAGGGCGTCGTGGCGCGCGTCCTCGTGAAGCGCAACCTGCCGGACGCCTCGGACGTTCAGTTCCGCGTCTTCGTGACGAGCCAGCGCAGGGACGCGACGCTCGACGCGGACGACACCGGACGCCTCATCGAGTAGCTCGCCGTTCGGAAGAGCGCGCGCGACGTCGGCGACTACACTCTGGCCCGTGCCCGACGCGAACGAATCTTCCCGGGTGTCCGTGTCGAGCGTCGTGCTCTTTCGAGACGGCGCGCCCTCGACGGGCGAGGCGCGCATCGCGGTCGAGGAGCCGCTCGAGATCCGGATCGCCGGCGAGACCATCGCCGTCACCATGCGCACGCCGGGGCACGACGGCGAGCTCGTGCTCGGCTTCCTTCACGCCGAGGGACTCATCGCGAAGGCGCGGGACCTCGGGCGCGTGTTCCATTGCGGGAAACCGGGCGAGGAGGGGTTCGGCAACGTCATGGACGCGACGGCGGCGCCGGGCACCGTCCTCGACGTCGAGCGACTCGGCGCAGCTCGTCGAGGGTCGCTGACCACGTCCGCCTGCGGCGTCTGCGGCCGGCGCAGCGTCGACGATCTCCTCGAGACGTGTGTCCCCCTGGAAACGTCCATCAGATTTGCCGGAGAGAGGGTGGCGCGCTTCACGGCGAACCTCGGCGCGGGGCAGAGAGTCTTCGAGGAGACGGGAGGGACGCACGCCGCCGCGCTCGTCACCGCCGACGGAGAGACGCTCGTCGTGCGCGAGGACGTGGGCCGTCACAACGCGGTCGACAAGGTCGTCGGACGGATGCTCCTCGACGGCATCGACGCGTCGTCCACGGCGCTCGTCGTGAGCGGCAGGACGAGCTTCGAACTCGTGCAGAAGGCGGCGCGGGCGAGCATTCCCCTCGTCGTCGGCGTCTCCGCGCCCACGTCCCTCGCCGTCGACGCGGCCCGGCGTACCCGGGTGACGCTGGTCGGGTTTGCGCGCGGCTCCGCCTTCAACGTGTACACGCTACCGGAGCGCATCGCTTTCTGACCGGCGCTCGCCGCGGCGAAAAGTGATAGGGTTCGCGCCCCGTGGACGACGACGCGCCCGCAGGAAAACGACCGAAGAGCGGTCTGCGCGTCGCGCTGTCCCTGCTCGCCGCGGGCGCTGCCGTGCTCTATCTCGGGTACGAGCTCCGCGCGTCGTGGGCCCAGGTACGGGCGATACCCTGGTCGAGCGCGACGGTGCTTTTCGTCGCGGCGGTCGTCTCTCTCCAGGTCGCGGTGACACTCTTCGACGGATGGGCCTGGGGGTGGCTCCTCCGGAAGCTCGGCGTCGCCGCGCGCTCGAAGAAGGCCGTGTCCGTCTTCGCGGTGTCGCAGTTCGGCAAGTATCTACCGGGCAACGTCGCGCAGCACGTCGGCAAGGTCGCCTTTGCGAAGAAGGAGGGCTGGTCCGTCCCTCGCGTCGTGATCAGCATGCTGCTCGAGAGCGGCTTCGCCGTCGGGACGTGCGCGCTCGTCGTGAGCGTCGCGTTCGTCGGCCAGCTCGACGGCGTCGCTCACGCCTCGACGCTCCTGCTCGGTCTCCTCGTCGCCGGTTTCGTCGCGGGCGTCGTCGTCGCGCAGCGCTTGCTCGCCCGTCCCCCGGCGTTTCTCCGGACGCGGCTCGGGCTCGAGGAGCCGGCGTTCCTGACGACGGGCACGCTCGCCACGTATCTCGGCGTCAACGTCATCGGGTTCGCGGTGATCGGCGCGTCGTTCACGTTCAGCCTGCGGAGCGTGACGGAGGTCACCGTCGCGCCGTTCTGGTTCGTCCCCGCCGCGGCGATGGCGAGCTGGCTCTTCGGCTACGTCGTTCCCGGCGCCCCCGCCGGACTCGGCGTGCGTGAAGCGGGGCTCGTCGCGCTCCTTGGGCCGTCGTTCGGCCCCGGCGTGGTGGCCACCGCGGCGCTCGTCTGGAGGATCGGCGCGCTCGTCGGGGATTGCCTGGCGTTCGTCATCGGGCTCGCGCTCGGCGACCGCTGCTCTAAAGGGGGGCCTTAGCCCCCCGCAGCTTCGCCTTCGGCGAACTGCTTGCTTTGCAAGGGGGGCCTTGGCCCCCCGCAGCTTCGCCTTCGGCGAACTGCTCCCCCCGCCGCTTCGCGGGCTCGCTCTGCTCGCAGGGGGGCCTTGGCCCCCCGCAGCTTCGCCTTCGGCGAACTGCTCCCCCCGCCGCTTCGCGGGCTCGCTCTGCTCGCGGGGGGCCTTGGCCTCCCGTGCTCGCCGATGAATATCTACTGACGGCGGCGCTCACTGCACGAGCGCGCCCGCCCGATGGCGCGTGCTCATTGCACGAGGGAGATCCCGAGTGCCTTCATGAGGCGGGACAGGTTCGACTGCCGGACACCGAGGAGCTCCGCCGCCCGGCTCTGGTTTCCGCCGGTCTGCTGCAGTGCCTGACGGACGCGACGTGTCTTGTATCCCTCGACGGCCTCGGAGAGCGATAGAGCATCGAGCGGATCGACACCCGGGTTCGTCCCCGACGTCGGCGGCAGCGAGCGCACGCCATCGACGGCGAGATCGGCGGCGCGGAGGACGTCACCCTTTGCGAGCACCGCGGCGCGCTCGATGGTGTTCGAGAGCTGACGCACGTTGCCCGGCCAATCCCCGGCGCCGAGCCTCTCGAGCGCGTCGGGAGTGAACGAGAGCGGCGCCTTGCCGAGCTCGCGCGCGAACCGCTCGAGAAGATCCTCGGCGAGGAGCGGGATGTCCTCGCGCCGCTCGCGGAGCGACGGCACGCGCACCGACACCACGGCGAGGCGGTAGTAGAGATCCTCGCGGAACGTCTTCTCGAGCATCGCGTGATGGAGATCGCGGTTCGTCGCGGCGATCACCCGGACGTCGACGCGGATGTCCCGGGTGCCGCCGACCCGCTGAAACTCGCGCTCCTGGAGCGCGCGCAGGAGCTTCACCTGGAGCTTCGGATCGAGGTCGCCTATCTCGTCGAGGAAGATCGTGCCGCCCTGCGCGAGCTCGAAGCGGCCACGCTTCTGCGTGATCGCGCCGGTGAACGCGCCGCGCTCGTGCCCGAAGAGCTCGCTCTCGAGGAGCTCGGCGGTGAGCGCCGTGCAGTTGACGGCGATGAACGGCGCGTCGGCGCGGTCGCTCCAGCGGTGAATCGACCGCGCGAGCACCTCTTTGCCGACGCCGCTCTCGCCGAGGAGGAGCACGGTGCTCCGGGTCGGCGCCGCGGCGCGCAGCGTCTCGATCGCGTCGAGCATGCTGGTGCTCTTGCCCTCGATGAGATCGTAGCGGCTCTCGGCGTCGCTCCTGAGAGCGAGGTTCGCGCTCCGGAGGCGTGCGACGGCCCGGGTGCGCTCGATCGCCGTCGCGGCGACGCCCGCGAGCGCCTCGAGCAACGCTAGATCCTCGTTGTCGAAGCCGTGGGCGTGCGCGGTGTTCAGCACCTCGATGGCGCCGATGACCGCGTTACGCTCACGGAGCGGCACGCAGAGGATCGAGCGCGTCTCGAAGCCCGTCTTCTTGTCGACACCGGCGAAGAACCGCGTGTCGGACGCGACGTCGTTGACGATCGCGGGTTGCCCGCTCTGGGCGACCCACCCGATGACGCCGGTCCCGAACGGAAGCCGGATCTCCTCGCCCTCCAGATCGCCGCCGACGGCGGGGAACACGAGCTCTTTCTCGTCCGCCGCGACGAGGGCGACGCTGCAGCCCGACGCGGAGAAGAGCCGCATCGCCGACGACACGAGGAGGCGAAGGAGCTCGTCGGGTGCGAGCGCACCCATCAGCTGGCGATTGACGTCGATGAGCGCGGCGAGCCTTGCGTCGGCCGTCGCTGGCATCCTTGCCAGGTATTGCACCGGCGGACGCGCGCCAAGTACATCGTCGTCGACGGCGAGCATCTCCGGTACGTCGGAGTCGCCGATGAGCGAGTAGCGGGCGATCGAAGGGGGGACCTCCTGCATGACGTCCTCACGCACGTGATCGAGGCTCATGTTTCGCGCGCTCCGTCTTCGAGAGATGTGGGGAGCTCGATGAACGATGTTTCCTGACGACCCATGCGATACCTCCGTGAACGAGGGCGAGCAGGTCGGCTCCGTATGAGCGCGTTCCGCACCGGCCCTCGGCCCGCACCCCCATGAGCACACCTCGTGCCACGACGAGGGCAACTGAAGGCGCGGGCGACGACAAGTTCGAACCCGCCGTTTCGAACCGGTTTTCGACAGAAGCTGCTTGCTGCCTCGCTCACGATGAGCAAGCGACTATATCACGCAGAGCGCGCTCTGCGTCTCACGGTGATATAGACGCCCGAGAGGGCATATCGGAGTGAGTAGCGACAAAAGCCGAATCAAATCGACGCTCTAGGCGATTCAGGGCGCTCAGCACGGCGTCGAGGGAGGCCGTGACGATGCTCGGGTGCACGCCGACGCCGAAGGTCGAATGGCCCCCCGCTCTCACTTCGACGTAAGCGACGGCGGACGCTTCGGCGCCTTCACCAAGGGAGTGCTCGGAGTAGTCGCTGACGACGATCGGCGCGCCGAGCGCCGCGCCGACGGCCGCGATGAAGGCCGAGATCGGGCCGTTGCCGACGCCCGATATGGACGCGGTCGCGCCGGCGTCGACGAGCTTGCCGGTCACACGACACGCCGAGCCCTCGGTGGAGGTGACCGACGCGCTGCCGTCCAGCGCGAAGCGGCCCTTGCCGCTCAGGTACTCGTCGTTGAACGCGCTCCAGATCTCGTCGGAAGAGAGCTCGAGGCCCGTCTCGGCCGCGGCCTTCTGCACGCTCTGACTGAACTCGATGGCGAGCTTCCGCGGCAGACGGAAGCCGTGGTTCTCCTCCATGACGTACGAGAGGCCTCCCTTCCCCGACTGGCTGTTGATCCGGATGATCGCCTCGTAGCTGCGCCCGAGGTCGGCGGGATCGATCGGCAGGTACGGGACCTCCCACGTGGAGACGCCGGCGGCCTTCTGAGCGACGAGACCCTTCTTGATCGCGTCCTGGTGCGAGCCGGAGAACGCCGTGAACACGAGCTCTCCGACGTAGGGGTGCCGCGGGTGAATCGGCAAGCGATTGCAGTCCCTGACGATCGCGGCGATGGCGTCGATGTCGTCGATCTCGAGCTCGGGGTCGATGCCCTGGGTCAGGAGGTTCAGCGCGATGGTCACGACGTCGACGTTTCCGGTGCGCTCGCCGTTGCCGAACAGGGTGCCTTCGACGCGATCGGCGCCGGCCATCATCGCGAGCTCCGCGGCCGCGACGGCGGTTCCGCGATCGTTATGAGGATGCACGCTGAGGACGATGAGCTCACGGTTCTTCACGTTCCGGCCGAACCACTCGATCTGATCGGCGTACACGTTGGGCGTCGCCATCTCGACGGTCGCGGGCAGGTTGATGATGACCTTGCTCGCGGGCGTCGGACCCCAGGCGTCCATCACCGCCTCGCAGATCTCCTTCGCGAACGGCAGCTCCGTCCCGGTGAAGCTCTCCGGCGAGTACTCGAGGACGATCTCGGTCTCCGGCATGCCCTTCGCGAGCTCCTTGATGAGTCGCGTACCGTTCACCGCGATGTCGACGATGCCGGCCTCGGGCAGCCCGAACACGACGCGGCGCTGCAGCGTCGACGTCGAGTTGTAGAGATGGACGATGGCCCGGCGCGCGCCGCGAACGGACTCCATGGTGGTCCGGATCAGCTCGTCACGCGCCTGCGTCAGGACCTGGATCGTGACGTCGTCGGGGATGCGCTTCTCCAGGATGAGCCGGCGCACGAACTCGAGCTCGGTGCTCGACGCGGCGGGAAAGCCGACCTCGATCTCCTTGAAGCCCATGCGAACGAGCAGCTCGAACATCCGGAGCTTCCGGTCGAACCCCATGGGCTCGATGAGCGCCTGATTGCCGTCACGGAGATCGACGCTGCACCAGAGCGGCGCGTGCTCGAGCACCCGGCCAGGCCAGGTGCGATCGGCCAGGTCGACAGCGGGGTACGGCTTGTATCGGTCGAAGCTCGCTCGGGACATTGACGGTTCCTTTTCGTGGCGTTCGATGTTCGCGGGACAAAATGCAAAAAACCCTCCGGCCTTGCGGCGGGAGGGCTTTATCGATGCGTGATTGCGATCGCTAAGCCGCTCCCGCCTCCGTAAGGAGGAGCCCGAGAAGGCTGAGCGGAAGCGCGCGACGCATTGGTCCGGAGAGTATTCGCCAGCTTGAGCGTTCCCGCAAGGGCGCGCCGCTCGTTCCCTGTGAAGACGCTCGCGCCCCCCCGGGATTTACCCGGGCGAACGCGAGCTTTTTCTCGTACCTCGGGCCGTGGCCCGTCGGGCCGGTCTACGGCGAGCCGCCGGTACCGGCAGAGCCGGCCGCGCCTGCTGCGCCGCTCGTGCCGCCACCACCGCTCGCGCCAACGGCACCGGCAGCACCGCTCGTGCCGCCACCGCCGCTCGCACCGCCACCGCCGCTCGTGCCGCCGCCATTCATTCCAGCAGCGCCGGCCGCACCGCCCCCGCCGGACGTGCCGCCGGTGCCGACCGGGAACGGAGTGCCGTCACAGTGCATTGGCGTGATGTTCATGAGGAACATGCGGACCATCGCGCTGCTGGTATCGACGCAACCTGCGCCGAACATCGACAGATCGAGGCCGCAGTCGTTGTTCGTGCAGCAGCCGGTGAAGCTACCGATGGGCGACGTCTGATTCGGGCATCGCGTATCGGGAGCCGGCGGCGCCATGCACGTGCCACCGGTCAGCTGCGAGCTCGTCCCGCACGTTCCGGCGGTGGGATCCACGCAACACGCGGTGGGGCCCGGAAAGCCCGGGATCGGCGACGCGGGCGCCGTGCACGTCTTCGAGCCGCAGGGGACCGGAGCTGCGGTGGCAGCGCCAGCGGCTCCTCCGCCGCTCGTTCCCGCTGTACCCGTCGTCGTCGTGCCGGCCGCGCCGGGCACTCCGCCGCCGCCGACGGCCGGCGCACCTGCGCTACCGGCCGCGCCGGAAGCACCTGCCGCACCACCGCTACCGCCGTTGCTGTTCGAGTCGCTGCCACAGGCAACGACGCCGGACGCACCGAGCAACCCAATCGCAAGCCATCCTAGTTGGCGCTTCATTTTACTGACCTCGCTCCTGTTCGCGACGCGGTCAGGCAACCCCCGCACCGTGTCCGACCTTCGGTCGCGTGCGCACTCAATGCCACGGGCATCCGCCGACGAGAAGGGGCGATTCATGACTTCTGACGGACAGGCGGCGCCAGGTTATCCATGGCGCGCGCACGCGTTCGAGCAGTCCACAATATTCGCCCGCCAACGCACGCGCGACGCGCTCGCGCAGTGCGTCTCCCGCTCGTGACGCGCGTCAGAGCGCGAAGGAAACGGAGATCGACGCCATCTCGACGGTCGGCACTCGGTCACGCACCGCGGGATCGAGTCCGGCGATCGCCTCCAGGCGACGGAGGACGTGCGGCGGGAAGGACCGGAACAGAAGCCGTATGGCCGCCGAGTAGGACCCTGCGGGAAGCGACGACAGGTCGTACGAGGGCCGATCGGTCACCGACGGCGGGATGAGATGCGACGTCTCGGCGTTGGGCTCCCAGAGAAAGTCCACCGGACGCGCCGGCTCGGTGGACGTCGGGTCGGCGACCTTCGGATCGAAGAGCATGACCTGGCCGTAAAGGATGAGCGCGGGATCACTTCCGGGCTGGGTGGTGCGGGCAGGGTCGGAGGTACGGAGATCGCCGTTCTCGTCCAGGGTGCCGGACTCGAAGACCCGGTTTCCGCTCCCGTCGGTGACGATCAGCTCGACCCACATCTGCCGGTCCGCCGTCGCGCCGCTCGGGAGAGCGTGACCGGCGAGGTTCTGTATCTGGAGCGTCAGCGTCTTCGCGACGGGATCGGCGCTCGCCGACAGCACGGCGCTGCTCTGGAGGAGCGTCTCGACCTTGGCGCGCGAGTCGTCATAGCCGGGGAAGTCCTTCTCGGGCAGGAGCGACACGTCGGCGCCGACGAAGGCGTGGTCGTGAACCGTGCGCTCTCCGTGCCCGACCGCCGCGACGTCCTTGCGGGACGGCATGTGGCAGTCCTGACAGGTCTTCGAGCCCGCGAAGATGCTGTCCACCCACTCGATGTGCGTCTGCTCCAGCGCGACGCGATTCGAGTTCACCACGACGTGGCACGTGCCGCACATCTCGGTGTCCTCGTGGAGAGGACTGTAGATGGAGGAATGCTTCGGGTTCGGATCCGGGTCGCGGATCTCCGCTCGCCGGATACCGTCGGTGGCCATGTCGAAGTCCGCGTTCGCGACGGTGTTCACCTTGTCGATCGAGTGGCACACCGTGCACGACACGCCGTCCATCGCGTCCTGCGACAGACCGGTGATGGGCTGCGTGTAGACGCCCGCGTCGCCCGCGCCATCGACGCTGACGTCGGTCTCGCCGTTGCGAAAGCCGGTCGGCGTGTGGCACTGCACGCAGAATCCGCCGAGCTCACCCTTCGTCTGCTGCTGCCCGAAGCCGACCATCGCGGCGAAGACGGGGTCGTGGAGCGAGTAGGCGTGCGCGGAGCTCTTCCACTCGTCGACGTGCTTCGGGTGGCACTCGGCGCAGTACGTCTCGGGGCCGGTGAGGTGCTCGGCGAGCGGCGGCGCCGTGGTGACGTCTTTACGCGGCTCGTCGTGCGAACAGGCGAGACACACGAGGGCCAGTGCCGGAAAGACGCGACAGGACCGCGGCGTCATCGTGCAGCGGCGAAGAGGCGCTCGTAGTGCGCCTGGATCTCCTGACCACGCAGCCGCCCCCAGAACGTGCTGATTCCGAGCCAGATCGCGAGCCCGTTCATGTCGCGGAACATCGCCGGCACGTAGCGCGGCGGCTGCACGACGCCCTCGTGCGCGTGCGCGACGAGCACCGGCAGATCCTCGAAATCCGTCTTCCCGACGAAGAGCCACGCGATGAGCTCCGGACGGCCCGCGGCGATGGCGCTCCGCAGGAAGTTGTAACTCGACACGATCCCCTTCGTGTAAACGATGTCCTTGGTGAACGGGGCGCCCCCATCCAGCACGCCGCCGCGAAACACGCGCTGGGTGCTCCAGAAGCAAGTCTCCTCGTCGTAGCCCTCGGTCCGGAACCACTCGAACACGTCGAGGAAGCTCGCACCGTCCTCCGCCTTGTCTACCGCCAGCACGCGATCGTTCAGACGCCGCGCGCGGCGGGGATGACTGCAGAGCGTCAACACCTCGAGCAACGCGGCGAGGCCTTCTTGACTCGCAGCGACGCGCGGCGAACCGATGGCGAGCCAGCGCGCCACGGGCTGCTTCTGTCCGTTCAGGCTCGTCGCGACGTGCACCCAGCCTTCGTGCACCTCGAGCAGCTTCAGATCCCGCTCGCTGAACATCGCGCCGCGACGGATCTTGATGTAGTCGCTGCCGGCTGCCGCGTCGGCCACGATACCGTCGTCGAGGATGACCCGGATGGAGTCGTCCTCGAAGTACGACGCCATGCGGTGGTTCAGGATCTCGACGGCGCGCTCTGCCGTGATGTCGCGCGGGGGATTACCGCCGAGCGCGTCCTCGTCGAGCGCGGTGAGGATGTCGTAGAGGTCGAGGGAGATATCGCGGATCTGGGTGACGCCGTCAGCGAACGTCTCCTTGGGCGAGCCGTAGAGCCGCTTCGAGAGCTCGTAGAAGCGCTTGGTGCCGCGCGCGCGGAGCATCTCCGCGGCGTCCACGAATTGCATGGCGGTCTCGGCGACGATGGCGCCCACCGGGTCATTGCCGAGCTCGGAGCGCACCTGTCGCTCGATGGCGCGCATCTCGGCGATGGTCGCGTCCACGTCGAACCCGAGCGGGACGGTGCGGTAGTAGTCGGCGTCGACCGGCGGCAGCTTCTTCCATTTCGAGTCGCGGAACCGCTCGAAGACGCTCGGCTCCCACTTGATGGCGTTCAGGATCCGGATCGGGCGCTGCGCGTCGACGAGCCGCTGGGCGAGGCGTGCGAGACGCTCCTTGTACGAGCGCCAGGGACCGCCGGGGCTCGACTTCCCGTCCTCGCGAGGGGCCTGCGCCTGCATGCCCTCTGTCTTGTCACCCGTCGGCTAGTTGCACAAGGCCGGCGCACTGAGCAGCGCACACCCGCAATTTCCCGCACTGGTGCAGCACTTCGACGCGAGCGTGCAGGTGATCGCACATTGGCTGGCGATGCACCCGTTGCAGGCCGTCGTCGTGCACGCGCCCCCTGCGCCGCTGCCGCCGCTGCCGATGTTTCCGCCGTTGCCGATGTTTCCACCGCTGCCGACGTTTCCACCGTTGCCGACTGAACCGCCGGTACCGGCTCCCGCGGCGCCGCCACTCGACGTTCCGCCCGCGGACGTTCCGCCGGAGCCGCCCGCGGACGTGCCGCCGTTTCCTACGGCGCCGCCGCTTCCAACCGTGCCGCCCGCGCCGCCGGTCGCCTTGCCGCCGGAGCCGCCGGAGGCCTTGCCACCGGAGCCCGTGCCGCCAGCGCCGCCGGAAGCCGTCCCGCCCGAACCTTTGCCGCCAGCTCCGCCGGCTGACGTCGCTCCTCCGCCGCCCTTGCCGCCCGATCCCGCGCCGCCCGTCTCTGCACCGCCCGCGGACGAGTCGACCATGGACGCGTCGCCGATGTCACCGCCGCTGCCGACGTCGCCGCCGGCACCGACGTCACCGCCGCTCGACGTCATCTCGCCACCCGAGCCGGCTTCGTTCTTGCCGCCCGAGCCGGCCGCTCCATTTCCGGAGCCGCCCGCGGCAGTGTGGCCGCCAGTGCCGGTCGCGGCGCCGTGGCCAGAGCTCGCGTCGCCCGCGTCGGGCGAGTAGCGGTAGGTGCCGAAATCGGCCCCGATGATGTTCGCGCACGCGCAGCACAGGACGCTGCCGATCAAGCTGAGCTGCGAGATCCGTCGCATTGGAAGTCTCAGAAAGACTTACATGTTTCGCGGCTTCCGGAAAGGCGAGCCGCGCGGCGCCCAGTTCAAAACCGACCTGAAAACGGATCGGCCGGCGCGGGCGGTGTCGTTGGAACCGGCGGCGGCGGGACGGTTTCGGGCGGCGGCGTGACCGCGGTGGGCCGCGGACGCGTCGCGGTCGACTCGGGCCGCGCGATTGTTGCGGGCTGTTTGCCGGCGCTGGCTGCAGGCGCGGCAGACGGTGCCGGCGGCGCGGAGGCAGAGACGGCCGGCGCCGTCGATGGAACGACGGACGGCACCGGCGCCACGACGGGCGGCGATGTTGCGACCGGCGCATGCGCCGACGGGTTCGCCGCACCGGTCGCGCTCGCCGACGACGCGGGCGCATCGGGAGACGGCGCGTGCGCGAACATCGCGGCTCCGAGTCCGATCAGCGCCGCGACGACGAGCGCGAAGATCCCCTGCGTGCGGGCCTTCGACTTTTTCTTCTTCGAGACGATGGTCCTGGCAGCGACGCTCGGGGGCTCGGTCTCCGCCTCGCGCTCGTTCGTGTTTTCTTGCGCCCGCTCCATCTCGAGGAGCTCCGGATAATCGGGCGCGGGTGCCGTGCTGACGGAATCCGTCGCGGCGAGCGGGTTGTTCCCCGCGCCGGCGAGCTGCTGTGTTCGCTCGTCGTTCTCGACCTCTTTGTAGGCGGCGCGCACCACCTCTTGCATCTCGCGCGCGCTCTGGAACCTCTGCGCCTTCTCGAAGACGAGCGACTTGTCGATCAGCGCGACGACACTCGAGTGAAGTCCGGTTCGTACCGAACCGACGGAACGTGCCCGCTTGTTGACGGCAAAGTCGAGCGCCTGGATGCCGGTCGCGGCGGGGTGCACGAAATCGCCGGTGAGCAGCATGAACAGCGTCGCACCGAGCGCCCAGATGTCGGACCGGGTGTCGACGTCCTCCCAGATCGCCATCGCTTGCTCGGGCGCCATGAAGGCGGGCGTGCCGAGGATCGCGCCACGCTGGGTGGCCTTGGTGTTCTCGCCGCCGGCGAGCTCGAGGATGCGGGCGATGCCGAAGTCGAGGAGCTTCACGGTGCCGTTGCGCGTGAGAAAGACGTTCTCCGGCTTGATGTCGCGATGCAGGATGCCGCGGTCGTGCGCCGCGGCAAGGATGTCGAGCACCTGGTCCGCGACCGACAGCACCTCGATGACGTCGAGCCGCCCACCCTTGCGGCGCATGCGTCGATCGAGGTTCTCGCCATCGAGCAATTCCATGACGAGGAACGCCGACCCGTCCTCGGCGATGTCGTCGTCGAGGATGTCGACGGCACCGGGATGGCCGACGCGGTTCGCGGCGTAACCCTCTCGGACGAACCGCTGGCGGATGTTGGCGTCGATCGAGACGTCGGGGTGCAACATCTTCACCGCGACGCGCTTCGAGTTCCGGTGTGTGGCGGCGTACACCGCCGCCATCCCGCCGATGCCGATGAGCGAGTCGAGGCGCCACTTCGACTTCAGGACGAGACCGACCCTCGCGTCGATGTGGGCTCGAAGCAGATCGCCTTCAGCCATGGGTCACTGCGGACAGACGATAGCACGCGCCCACACAGCGAGATCTTCCCCCTGCATAAGTCGCTACAACCTCAAAAGACGTGTGTGAGCCGGAGGCTCGCGCTGCCCACGCCGGCGGTCGCGTGGAGCGACGTCTCGCTGGACGGGCCGCTGGTCAGGATGAAATACGCACCGACGCCGACCGCCGCTGCGCCTAGGATGAACGTCACGGTGCTCGCCGTCGCGATGGTCGACCCGGACGACGCCGCGTCGACGGCGCTCGGGGAGTCACAGGTGTTCGCCGATTTGATGCAGTGGTCGTGCACTGTGTTGCTCTTGCCGATCGCGACGGCGCCGAGCGCCAGCGCGGTGCCTATTCCGGCGACGCCGATCCCTGCGACGACGTAGCCGACCATGCGCGTGTCGGCGTGTTCCGGCGGCGCTGGCGGAGGAGGCGCCGGTGTAGGCGTGGGCGGCACCGCCTCGGTCTTGGGAACTGGGGCCCCAAGCGGTGGCGTCACCGCCTTCGTCTCCGGACCGGGTTCCACGACGAGCTCGCGCCGGTCTCCCTCCGCGAGCACGATGTCCTGCTTGCTCTCGTCGTGACCGGGGGCCGTCACGGCGATGTGATGGATCCCGGTGTCGAGCGGCAGCGCCACGCCGAGGCTCGCCGCGCGCAGCTCGACGGAGTCACGTGTCACGACGGCACCGGCGGAAGCGCCGGGCGACAGCTTGATGGACAGAGTCGGCAGCCGGGCCTCGAGCGCCGCGATGCGCTTCTGCACGAGGGGCCGCCGCTCGTCCGCCGGCGGCAGCTTGGCGAGCGTCTCCTCGAACCACTGCCATGACGCGGCGAGATGGTTACGCTTCTCCTCGCAGTCACCGAGGTTGAACATCGTCCCCGGCGCGGGCTGGAGCCGCTCGCTCTCCTCGAACGCACCGCACGCTGCGTCGAGGTCGCCGCGCTTCGCGGCGTCCCTGCCCTTGGCGAAGAGCGCTTCCGCCGCAGCGCGATCGTCCCCCGCGGCGCGAACAGGAGGAGCGACGCTGAGCGCCGCGGCACATGGCAACACAGTCAGCATCGTCAATTGCCGCAATCTGGTCCGCGAGGCTCCGGCGACCGTCATGATCTAGAACGATACTGCCGGGGTCGGGAAAGCTGAAATCTCTCGTGAAGGGCGCTGAAAATTGGCCCTGGAAGACGTCCGGAACCCGTTCTTCGACGTGATAGGTCCCTTCCCCATCGGCTGCCAACCGATGCTAGGACGCCGCCTGATGAGCGAGGTCGTTCCCTCCCCGGAACGCGGGTTGGCGAAGCCGGAGGTCCGTCCGGTCTCGCGCGTGCTCCGGGTGGCGAGCTTCATTGCGGCGTTCGCGGTGACGTCGCTCGCCGTCTGGCAGGCGGGAGCGTACGCCGTGCAGGTCGCGAAGATACCGCGGCCGAGCATGACGCTCGATCTCGTGCCGCGCCTCCGACTGTGGTCGTTCGCCATGCAGCGCGATCGCGCGCCCCACAAGGTGGCGATGATGGGCGACTCGATGATCTTCACCGAGTGGCCCGGCACCAGCATGCCGTCGTGGGTACAGCGCGAGCTCGACTCTCGTCAGGACGCTGCGCACCGGAGCGGCGTCCACGTCCTCAGCTGGGCGGCGTGGGGACCCGCACCGGAGTACTGCATGGTCGACGACATCGCGAAGGCGAAGCCGGATCTGCTCGTGCTCGAGGTGAATCTGCGCCTCCTCGGCCCGGCTCCGCTCGGCATCGTCTCGTACACCGAGCTCTCCGGTCACATCGCGAACTCGCGCATCCCCGAGGCCGCGATGCTGCCGCTCTCGCACGCGGGCATCACGATGAGCCGCTTGCTCTTCTACCGGCTCATCGTGCTGACGAAGCACGAGCGGCACTTCTCGGACATCCTCCAGCGACAGGCCATGCTCTTCAACGTGCGCGGCCCCCTCGAGGAGTGGCTCGACGAGAAGACGAAGAGCCGTCAGTTTGCCGCGCGTAAATGGGCATGGGGTCTCGCGCTGTCGGGAAGACTGCTCGAGGAGGGGACGACGCGGTCACGCGACAACAAGCAACACGCGCTCGACGCGCTCGGCGACGTGATCGGCGGCATCGGCGAAGGCCATCCGCGCCTCGTCGTCCTCGGCGCGATGATCCGCGACTTCGAGAAGCAGGGAATCCCCGTGCTGGTGTGGGTGTCACCGATCAACGTCGAGCATCTGAAGAAGCTCGGGCTACCCACGGACGGCATCGGACGCAGCATGCAGACGATCCGCAAGGTCGTGGAGGGGAACGGCGCGCGCTTGGTCGACCTCCACCGACTCTTGCCGGACGACGCGTTCGTCGACTCCGGCGATCACTACACGCGGGAGGGGTACCCGAACGGCGCCGAGGTCGTGGGACGCGCCCTCGGCGAGGCGGTCGCCCTCGAAGAGGAGCGCCTTGCTCTTCAATAGCTTCCCGTTCGCGCTGTTCTTTGCGATCACCTACGCCGTCTTCGTGCTCTCACCGGTGAGGCGGCGCGAGCGCGTACTGCTCGCGGCGAGCCTCGTCTTCTACGGCCTGTGGGTGCCGACCTATTTCGTGCTCCTCCTCGTCATGCTCGGCGCGAGCTACGTGCTCGTCCGGAGAATGGTCACGAGCCCGCGACCGAAAGCGTGGCTGACGGCGAACATCGTCTTTTCTCTCTCCGTTCTCGCCGCGTTCAAGTACTCGGCGTTCGCCGTGCAGCTCGCGAGCCCGCTGCTCCGTGGCGTCCTTCACCTCCCGGTGCACGCGCCCTACTGGGTGCTCCCGCTCGGGATCTCGTTCTACACATTCGAGATCGTGAGCCTCGCCGTCGACATCCACCGCGAAAAGCTCGCGCTGCCGTCGTTCTCCCGTTACCTGCTGTTCGTCACGTTCTTCCCGCATCTCATCGCGGGGCCCATCATGCGCGGCGCCGAGCTCCTGCCGCAGCTCGACGCGGGAGGTGAGCGCACCCATGCGCGGACGCGACGCGGGCTATGGCTCTTCGCCGTGGGCCTCGTGAAGAAGACGATCTTCTCCGATTTCCTGCTCATGCCGTACGTCGCCGAGATCTTCCAGGCGCCCGGAGGGCCGAGCGGGCCGGCTCATCTGCTTGCGGCGTACAGCTTCGCGTTCCAGATCTACTTCGACTTTTCGGGGTACAGTGACATGGCGCGCGGGCTCGCCTGCGTGCTCGGCTTCGAGCTCCCGATGAACTTCGAGGAGCCGTATCTCTCGCGCGATCCGTCGGAGTTCTGGACGCGGTGGCACGTCACGCTGTCGCGCTGGCTCAGGGATTATCTCTACGTCCCGCTGGGCGGAAATCGCCACGGGCTCGCGCGCACGCTCACCGCGCTGATGCTCACCATGCTGCTCGGCGGGCTCTGGCACGGGGCGGGAATCGATTTCATCCTGTGGGGCGGGCTCCACGGGACTCTGCTCATCGCGTATCGGTTGCTCGCGCGGCGTCGGGTCGATCGTGACGCGCCGCTCACATGGCGTGATGCGCCTCGCGTGTTCCTGCTCTTCAACCTGGTATCATTGGCGTGGGTGCCGTTTCGCGCCGCGAGCGTCGAGGACGCCGTCGCATTCTACCGAGGCGTCTTGCGCGGCGGCTATCTCGGCGCCTGGCCGATCCTACCCGCCGCGATCGTCGCCCTCTCCGTCGCGTCCCACGCCGCCGAGCGCTGGTTACGGAACCGGCTCCCCGCGATTCACGAGCGCATCGGAGCCGCCGCATGGGGCCCCGCGTTCGAAGGCGGCCTGCTGGGTGCAGTACTAACCGCGTCCCTCCTCGCCTCCGGTGCCGGAGTCGAGTTCATTTATTTTCAGTTCTAGGGGGGCCTTGGCCCCCCGCAGCTTCGCCTGCGGCGAACTGCTCCCCCCGCCGCCTTCGCGGGCTCGCTTCGCTTGCAGGGGGGCCTTGGCCTGGCCTTGTCCTGCCTTAGCCTCGTTACGAGATACGGGCGAGGAGCTCTGCGACGGCGGGGGCGCCCTTGGCGAGGACGCGCACGGTGAAGAGTTCCCGCGGGGTGCCTAGCTGCTCGAGGGTGAACGCTGTGCCGGCGTAGACCTTTTTCAGCGCTTTTTCGAAGGCGGGGGCGAGCGTCGTGAACGTGTCGCGTGTGTTGGGGGCGGCTAGGCGGTCGTTCACGTGGAGCAGGAGCTCGTCCCCGCGGAAACGGACGGGGGGCGTGACGGCTTCGCCCTCGAGGCGACGTGCGGCGGCGAGCACGCGGCGGACCGCGTCGAGCACGGCGCTCTCCGGGTCGTCCTTCGTGACTCGCTTGCGATTGCAGACGAGCCCGGCGCGCCCCTCGGCGAAGTCTACGACGTAGTCCGACTCGTGCCCGACGAGGAGCAGCGACGGCCCGTGGTGCACGTGCCCGTACTCCGTCACGTCGATGAGCAGCTCACCGAGCGCGTTCTTCTGGATCCACTCGTGGAACACGGGGACCAGCGGAGTGACGTCGAGCTCCGCGGGGGACTCGACGAAGATCTTTGCCTGTATCTTGCCTGCGTTCATGTCTCGGCTCGTCTCACTCCGCGGCCACGGTGCGCTGCTGCACCATGCGCTCGTAGCAGGCATAGGCCGCCTCGACGAAGAGCTGCGCCTCTTCGATCAGATGCTGCGCCGTATCCTTCGCGATGTTCCGGTCCTTGCCCTTGTCCTCGTGGGCATGAAGGAGCATCTGGGCGAACTTCGCCCCTGCGAACGGGTCGTTGAAGAGCTTCGGCTCGACGAGCCGCGTCTTGAACTCGGAAACGATCTCGTCGGCGTCGTCACCGATGTTCGGGTTCAGGTCGCGGATCAGCGCCTGCGCGCCGGTCAGCATCGCCTTGTACCCGCGCTCGGCGGCCTGGTCGTTCTTGCCCTCGTCGAAGAGGAGCGTCGCCTCGAACACCTCGCGCTCGGCGGCGGCGAGGCCCATCACGGCGAACGCGACGACCTCTCCGGCGCACTCGCCCTCGCCCATGTCGCCGATGTTGTACTCGCGCGGGTCGCCCCAGTCCGAGTAGAGGTCGCGCGCTTCCTCGTACGACGGCACCTTCATCAGGTCCTCGAGCATGGCGCGGACCTGCTTCTTCCCGATGCGGCCGATGAAGTCCTTGAACGACTCGCCGTCGTTCTTTTCCTTCGCGTAGCGACCACGGAGGCGGTCGACGACCTCCGGCACGCGCTTCGACGGGACGGCGCCGATGGCGAGGCCGTACGAGCCGCCGTTGTTCTCCCACTCGCCGCCGAGGACGACCTGGAAGTGCGGCACCTTGCGTGACCCGACCTGACGGCTGACGCCGAGGAAGCCGAGGTCGGCGACGTGATGCTGCCCGCACGAGTTGAAGCACCCGCTGCACTTCACGTGGAGCGACTCCGACGCCGCGGCCGTCGCGGCGTCGACCAGCTTGAGCTGCTTCCGGAGCTCGCCGGCGAGCCCGCGCGACGAGGAGATGCCGAGCTTGCAGGTGTCGGTTCCCGGGCACGCGGTGACGTCGGTGATCTGTCCGGCGCCGGGCTCGACGAGGCCCATGGCGGCGAGGTCGGTGTAGAACGCGACGAGATCCGCCTCGCTGAGCCAGCGGAAGCAGATGTTCTGATCGACGGTCGCACGCATCGTGTCGCCGGTGTACTTGCGGGCGATGTCGGCGAGGGCGCGGGCCTGGATGGCCGTCATGTCGCCGAGCGGCAGCGTCACCGTCGCGACGACGTAACCCTTCTGCTTCTGGTGATAGAGGTTCGAGCGCGACCACGCCTCGAATCCCTCGGGATAGGGGCCTGCGGGGAGCACGCCGGGCGGCTTGATCGGCTTCTCGTCCGTCTTGTGGAGGTCGTCGAGGAACGACGTCCAGCGTGGATCGGGACGGAGATTTTGCCGCTCTTCCTTCACGAGACGGCCGAACTCCTCGATGCCGATCTTCTTCACGAGGAACTTGATGCGGGCGCGCGAGCGGTTCTCTTTCTCGCCGAGCTTCGCGAAGACGCGCGACACGGCCTGGATCGTCGGAAGGAGCTCCTCTTCGGAGCAGAAATCGTCGAGGAGCTTCGCGGGGTACGGCACCGAGCCGAGGCCGCCTCCGACGTAGAATTCGAAGCCGCGAACGGTCTTGCCGTCGACGACCTTCGTCTTCGCGATGCAGCCGCCGTCGTGAAAGTTCGTCAGACCGCAGGCGTGGCCCTTGCAGCCGGAGAACGCGATCTTGAACTTGCGCCCGAAGCCCTGCACGTCGGGGTGGCCGAGCAGGAAGTACGTCATCGCGTCCGCGTACGGCGTGATGTCGAACGACTCGTCGCTGCACACGCCGACGAGCGGGCACGCGGTCACGTTGCGGATCGAGTTACCGCAGGCCTCGCGCGTCGTGATGCCGACCGCGGCGAGACGGCGCATGAGATCCGGTCCGTCCTCGATGTGGACGAAGTGGAGCTGGATGTCCTGACGGGTCGTGACGTGCAGGATGCCGTCGGAGTACTCCTCGGCGAGCTCGGCGATGGTGTCGAGCTGCGTGGCGCCGAGCTTGCCGTAGGGGATCTTGATGCGCGTCATGCCCGGCGCGTCCCACATCGTCATCGGGCCCTTGGTGAGCTCGCCTGACGGGAACGTCAGCGTCTGCGTTCCGACGCCGTCGTAGCGCTGGCCGTTGTCGTAGCGCTGCCCGTAGGTGCCGCGGCGGAGGCGCGTCTCGGCGAAGAGCTTCTCCTCGATCTTGCCCTGTTTGCGGAGGAGCAGCTGCGTCTCGAAAACGTCGATCTCTTCGGCCCAGGCCGGGGGCATGGCGCCCTGCAGCTTTTCCTTCCAAGTGCTCGTCATGACGGCTTTCCTTCGACCCCTCGCCTCTAACAGGAAGTGACGGCGACGCGGGGCCCGGATCTATACTTAACTTTTCCGATGCGGCAAGTCGGGAATCGGGAGCGCGCCGGCAGCCTGGACCGGCAGAACCCCCTGAGAACCCGGGCGTTTCGTGGTACGCCCGCCTTCCCCCCAAGGAATCCCACGCTCTTCAATGCGGTACAGCCGAGCTCTCGTTCCCACTCTCAAAGAGGCCCCCGCGGACGCGCAGACGGTGAGCCACGTGCTCCTCATGCGGGGCGGCTACGTCCGGCGCGTCGGCGCCGGCATCTACAGCTTCCTGCCGCTCGGCCTGCGCGTCCTCCGGCGAGTCGAGACGATCATTCGCGAAGAGATGGACCGCGCGGGAGCCCTCGAGGTGCTTTTGCCGGTGCTGCTGCCCGCGGAGTACTACCGCGAGAGCGGGCGATGGGACCTCTTCGGTGACGCCCTCTTCCGGCTGAAGGATCGCAAGGGCGGCGACTACCACCTCGGTCCGACCCACGAGGAGATCATCACCGATCTCGCGCGACACGAGATCAAGAGCTACCGCGAGCTACCGCGGACGCTCTACCAGGTGCAGTCGAAGTTCCGTGACGAGCCGCGTCCTCGCGCCGGGCTCCTCCGCGGACGCGAGTTCGTCATGAAGGACGCCTACTCGTTCGACGTCGACGACGCGGGCGCCGTGGCGAGCTACGAGCTGATGCGCCTCGCGTACCGGCGCATCTTCGATCGCCTCGGGTTCGACTACCGGATGGTGTCCGCCGATTCGGGCTCGATGGGCGGCTCGACGAGCGCGGAGTTCCAGGTCCTCGTCCAGAGCGGCGAGGACATCATCGCCGCGTGCGACAAATGCGACTACGCCGCGAACCTCGAGGTCGCGACGGCGGGCCCGGGCACCGCGGCGGGAAGCCCGATGACCGTCGACCTGAAGCCGGTCGAGAAGGTCGCGACGCCGCGAAAACGCTCGATCGAAGACGTGTCGGCTCTCCTGAACGTCCCGAAGAGCCGAATGCTGAAGAGCCTCGTGTACGCCGTGGACGAGCGCGTCGTGCTCGTCGTGGTCCGCGGCGATCACGAGGTGAACGAAGTGAAGCTCGCGCACGTCCTCAAGGCGAAAGAGGTGCGGCTCGCCGACGCGGAGACCGTGAAGCGAGTGACGGGCATCCCGATCGGCTTCGCGGGACCCGTGGGCTTCAAGGGAGAGATGCTCATCGACCGCGCGGCGGCCGACGTCGCGGGCGGCGTCGCCGGCGCGAACGAGATCGACCAGCACCTCACGAACGTCGTCTTCTCCCGCGACTACGAGGGCCCGGTGGCCGACGTACGCAGCGTCGTCGACGGTGACCGTTGCCCGAAGTGCGACGGCGTCCTCAAGCTCTATCGCGGCATCGAGGCGGGGCACATCTTCATCCTCGGCACCCACTACAGCGCCAAGATGGGCGCGTCGTTCCTCGACAAGGACGGCACCGCGAAGCCCATGATCATGGGCTGCTACGGCATCGGCGTGTCGCGCCTCGTCGCTGCCGCCGTCGAGCAGCACAACGACGAGAACGGCATCGCCTGGCCGGCGAGCATCGCGCCGTACCCGCTCCACATCGTCCAGCTCGGCAGCGAGCCCGAGGTCGTCGCCGCCGTCGAGAAGCTCGAGAACGAGCTGCGAGCCCTGGGCATCGAGGCCCTGGTCGACGACCGGGACGAGCGCCCGGGGGTGAAGTTCAAGGACGCCGATCTCATCGGGATCCCGCTCCGGGTCACCGTCGGGGCAAAAGCCCTGAAATCCGGCTCGGTCGAGCTCAAGCCGCGCTCCGAGAAGAACCCGAAGAACGTCGAGCTTTTGCCAGTCGACGCGGCACCGAGCATGCTAGCGGAGCGCCTCCGCGCGCTCGAATCACCGTGACCTCGAAGTCCGAGAAAAAACCTGCGTCGTCGACCGAGGCCGTTCATGCCGGCGAGGCCGTTCCCCGGCCTCACAACACCCTCACCCCCGCGATCGCCCAGACCGCGACCTACACGTTCACGAGCACCGCGGACCTCGAGCAGTACATGCGCGGGGAAGACGCGGACCCCGAGCGCGAGGAGTACGGGCGCTACGGCAACCCGACGGTTCGCGAGGTCGAGCGCCGCGTCGCCGCCCTCGAGGCGACCGAGGACGGCGTCGCGTTCTCGAGCGGCATGGCCGCCATCTCGACGGCGGTGCTCTCGTTCGTCAAATCCGGCGAGCACGTCATCATGTTCGACGACTGCTACCGGCGCACCCGGCAGCTCGTCACGAAGCTGCTCTCGCGCTTCGGCGTCGAATACTCGGTCATCCCCGCCGGCGATCTCTCCGAGGTCGAGGCCGCGCTCCGTCCGACCACCAGGATGGTCATTGGCGAGTCGCCGACGAACCCTTACCTGCAGTGCACCGACCTCGAACGGCTCGCCGCGATCGTGAAGCGACAGGGCCGCGTGCGCACGCTCGTCGATTCGACGTTCGCGACGCCGATCAACTGCCGCCCGCACGGTTTCGGCATCGACCTGGTCGTGCACAGCGCGACCAAGTACCTCGCCGGACACAACGACGTGCTCGGCGGGGTCGTCACCGGTCCGTCGCACCTCGTCTCGCTCCTCCGCGACACCCGCGGCGTGCTCGGCGCGGTGCTCGATCCGCACGCGGCGTTCCTCGTCGCGCGCGGGCTCAAGACGCTCGGCGTCCGCGTCGAACGCCAGAACGCGACGGCGCTCGCCGTCGCCCGCGCGCTCGCCGGCCATCCGAAGATCGAGCGCGTCTTCTACCCGGGCCTCGACAGCCATCCGTCGCACGCGGTCGCCGCGTCCCAGATGCGCGGCTTCGGCGGCGTGGTCAGCTTCCACGTGAAGGGCGGTCGCCACGCCGCGTCACGCGTCGTCGATGCCTGCAAGATGGCCGTCATCGCGCCGTCGCTCGGCGGCGTCGAGACGCTCATCGAGCAGCCTTCGATCATGAGCTACTTCGAGCTGGGCCCGGAAGAGCTCGCCGCGGTCGGCATCGATCCGTCGCTCATTCGCCTCAGCGTGGGCATCGAAGATACCGAAGACGTCCTCGCGGACGTGCTCGCTGCCGTCGAAAAAGCCTGAACCGGATTGTGGGGGCCTCGCTGGAACGGGCGCGGCCAGCGTCGCAGCCGAGCTTCAGGTTTCGCGTACCGCCGTGTCCGTCCCTGCGGCCGCGCCTCCCACACGCTGTAACGCGCAAGCGAACGTCGCGGCGGCGCAACACGTCGCATCTACACGCGATCATCGTCTGTAACCGAACCACGTTACGCAAACGGCGTCAGGATCGAGCGGCGAGTGTCGGGCACTGGAAGCGTCACGGCGTCACGCATCGCGTAAGCTGAGCACACGTCCTCTCGAGGTATACGAATGGCCGTCAGCGGCTAATCGGCCTTAGAAGATCGCTGTCGCGAGCGATTTCGATTGTTGACACTTCAATCGCGCACAACCTATTCACCTCGGGCGGGCGAGCTCCGCGGGAGAGAAGATCCATGAACAAGCTTCGACACGTCGCACTGGGTGCACTGCTACTGACGTCCGCGTTCGCGAGGCCCGCGTCCGCTCACTTTCATCTGACGGCCCCGCCCTCCTGGCTCAAGGAAGATCCCGCCGCCGTCGGCGGCGGTGGCCCTCAGAAGGGCAGCCCCTGCGGCCCCGGCGGCATCGACGACGTGCAACCGATCCCGACGTCCGGCATCGTCACCGACTTTCACGTCGGGCAAACGATCGAGCTCGACTGGATCGACACCATCGCTCACCCCGGATACTTCCGCATAGCGCTGGCCGCGAATCGCGCCGACCTCAAGGATCCGACCATCAAGCAGGACTCATCCTGCAGCTTCGACGAGACGATGGTGCCGAAGACGGCGAGCGGGAACGTCCTCGCCGACGGCGTGCTCTTCCGCTCGCGGAACGGCTTCAACGCGCCCGCCGGCACGAAGTTCACGTACATGGTGCAGCTCCCGGACACCCCCTGTGACAAGTGCACGCTGCAGGTCATGCAGGTCATGGAGGCCGACATCCAGGGGCTGTCGAACTGCCATTACTTCCACTGTGCCGACATCCGCATCCTGCCGGCAGACGCAGGCGGCGGCACCGGCGGCGCGTCGAACGGCGGCGCGACGTCGGGCAGCGGTGGCACCCTCGGCGGCGCGGGCATGGGAATGACGGTCGGCATGGGCGGCCTCACGACCACCTCGTCGGGTGGAGACATGTCCGGCATCGCCGGCATGCTCGGCCTCGGAGGGACGACCACGCCGCCTACCGGCACCGGCGCGACCGTCGGCACCACGACGCCGCCGTCGGGAAGCGGCGGCGCGATGGCCGGCACAGGCACGATCACCCCGCCCGAGACCGGCGGCGCGACCGCGGTCGGCGGCGGGGCGGGGTTCGGCGGCGAGACCAACGGCGCGGCGACGTCGGAAGACACGGGCAGCAGCTGCGCCGTCGCGCTCCGCACTCACGCGAAGGGCTCCGCGCTGAGCGGCTTCGCCCTCCTCGCGCTCTTCGGACTCGCTCGCCGTCGTCGCGCGAACGGCACCGCTCGGAAGTGAGCCGATGCACGACGTACCCGCGACCGTGGTGAACGAGCTCCTCGCTCTCGACAACCAGATCTGCTTTGCGCTGCACTCGACGGCGCGCCAGCTCGTGCGCACCTATCGCCCCGTTCTCGAGGAGCTCGACCTCACCCATCCCCAGTACCTCGTGATGCTCGTTCTCTGGGGATGGGCCCGCGAGCGCGAACGCCACCCCACGGTGAAGGCCCTCGGGGAGAAGCTACTCCTCGACTCCGGCACGCTGACGCCGCTGCTCAAGCGCCTTCAGAGCCGCGGGCTCATCACGCGCACCCGCTCGAGCGCCGACGAACGCGAAGTGCTCGTCCAGCTGACGCGCGCAGGGCAAGCATTGAAGAAGCGCGCCGTGCGCGTCCCGATGACGCTGCTCGAGCGTTCGCGCATGCCCCTCGGTGAGCTCGTCGAGCTGCGCGAAGGCCTGAAGCGACTTCGCTCCGTGCTCGGCCCCGCCGCCGCCACCGCCGAGTAGTTCCGCATCGCCACCACCGTCGTCCCGAGGCATCAAAGACGCGGAACTACGCGAGCGCAGCGAGCCCGCGAAGCGGCGGGGGGAGCAGTTCGCCGTAGGCGAAGCGGACTGCGCGAGCACAGCGAGCCCGCGAAGCGGCGGGGGGAGCAGTTCGCCGTAGGCGAAGCTGCGGGGGGCCAAGGCCCCCCTTGCTTAGTGCTGCGACTGGCAGAAGAGACAGTTCGCGCCGGTGCATCCTTCCTTCTCGATGCAGGCGCCGAGCTTGTTGGGGGCGAACTCGCAGGGCTCGCCGAATTTCTGGCAAGTCTTCATCGCCACGTGCGGCGTGAACGAAGGCACCGGCGCCCCGTAGCCGTTGCCGAAGTTTCCCTCGGGGCGATTCTTCAGGATGAGCACGACCGACGTGATCGCCCCGATGATGCCCACGCCGAAGATGATGATGAAGCTCCGCCGGGCGCTCACCACCTCGCGGCGTAACCGTACGGCTTCGGTCTCGGGAGGCTGTTCGGTCATGGGTGGTCGTAGCTTACCTCAGCGCGTTCCGGGGCGTTTTACCCGGACCGGGCGGGCGTCCGGCCCTACGGGGCTCGCTGGAACGACGTTGGAGCGATCCGTGCAACGGAAGCCCTTTCGCGCCGCGCATCGAGCGCGAGCCGCACGAAAGGACACGACGAATGGTCAACACCAGTCACATCAAGCCTCACATGCCCGTGGTCTGTTCCGAAGGCGGACAGTTCGCCACCGTCGATCACATGGAGTCGGACGGCATGATCAAGCTCAGCCGGGACAAGAGCGGCCAGCACCACTACATCCCGACCGCCTGGGTCACGTCCATCGACGACAAGCTGCACGTCGATCGCCCCGGCGACCAGGCGATGCGCGAGTGGTCCACCTCCCCGACGATGCCGGATCGCAGCAAGGAGGATCCGACCTTCACCGAGCGCGTGCGCAGCCAGCAAGCGCCGAAGGCCGACCCCGAGCTCGATCCGCAACGCGCCGCGCGGCTCCGGCATTGATCCGCGCGAGCTCTCTCCGGTGGCGCCGTCCGGGTGACGGCGCGCCGCCGGGGGGCGCAGTCACCCGCGCGTCCGGCCTACGAGTGCCGTCGGCTGCGCGTCTGACGGCGGCTCATTGCTTCCAGAGCTTCTCGTACTCCTCGGCGCTCTGCATGTTGGTGGCGTTCTCCGGGTAGAAGCTCCAGTCGCCGCTCCCGCCGTTGTCGAACTGATTCTCGAACGCGAGGATGTCGGCGTTGTCCTTGAAGAAGCCGTACATCATGTCGACGAAGGCGGGCAGATCGCCATAGCCGTACTGGCCGCGGTCCATCGACCACTCGGGGACGCCGATCATCTTGCCGTGCTGTCGCGCGTAGGTCGCGACGTAGCAGATGTCCTGCGTATTGCCGCAGGTGTCCTTCCAGTTCGTCGTGGTCGCCGGCGACAGGCTCTTGAAGTCGTAGCGATTGATCCCGACGATGTCGACGTAAGCGTCACCGGGATAGGCGTCCCAGGCGCTGTTCACCGAGTAGTCGCCACCCTTCACGGTGTTCGAGCTCGCCGAGAGCACCCAGACGACGCGAAGCGACGACTCAGAGTGGATCGCCGTGTACACGTGGCGCCAGCAGCCCGTCCACACGTCGATGCCGACGACTCCGGGGTTCCACCGGAACCAGGTTCCGTTGAACTCGTGCGCCGGTGACACCACGGTGTTGGCGCCGGTACGTCCTGCCGCCGTCGCGTTCGCCGCGAACGTCTGCCAGTACGTGTCGTAGGCGCCGTTCGCGCAGTCGCGCATCTGCTGGTCGTAGTTCGTGTCGCTGTCACGCCCGGCCATCGACATGCTGAGCACCATGACGCCGGACCACCCGGCGTAGAGGTCGTACACCTTCACGGTGTTCGTGCCGTCGAGCGTCCCGTTCAGCCCCGGCGCCGTCACCCAGTCCCACGTCAGATAGTGTTCGTTGATCCAGTTCGACGTCGTCGGTCTGCCGCGAAACGCGCCGAAGGCGTTCGCGAAGTCACGGCTGAGACCGTCGGTGCCGCTCGGCCAGAACGACGTAGGCGGCGTCGTTCCCGCGTTGTTCACCGTGAATATACGTGGCCCGGCGTCGGCGTCGTTCGTGAAGCTCGCGCCCGGCGCGCTGTCCCAGGCATGCGCCGTCAGGGTCACCGCCCCGTTCGCAAGCTTCGTCGTATCGACGGAGCAAGTCGCGCTCGCGTGATCGGCGCTGACCGTGCAGCGCACGACCATCGTTCTGCCCTGAAAGACCTCGACATTGACGAACCCGCGTCCAGCAAGGTGCAAGTCCGTCGTGCCAGTGAGCGTCGCATTCACCGCCGGCGACGACCACGCCAGCGTCACCGCCGACGAGCCGCCCCCCGTCCCTTTCCCACCCGCGCCACCGTTGGACGACGTGCCGCCACTCGACGACGTGCCGCCACTCGACGACGTGCCGGCGCTCGACGTCGTGCCGGCGCTCGACGTCGTGCCGGCGAGTGATGCGCTTCCGGCGTTCGGGGAGTCGCGTCCGGCGCCTCCGGCGTCGTTCGCGGCGTCGGACGAGCACGCCACGACGAGCAACGACAGGATCAGCGCCGTGAACGGAATGCCGCCTCTGAGCTCCATGTGGCGGCGGTACCGCGAATCGCGAGCAATGGCTCAAAACGGGCCCCGCGACGGCTCGAAGCGGTGCGCCGTCGATTGGCGGCGCAAATGTTCAATGCAGGGTGAACGTGACGTCGAGGCCGCCGCTCAGGGCGTTCAGGCTGTATCCGCTGTCGTTGCGATCCGAATCCTTCAGCGACGCGCGGCTCGACGCCGTGAACATCGCCATCAACCCGAGCGACCACTCCGGCCCGATCCACCAGTCGTAACCCCCGAACGCGCTCCCCGCGAACGCCGCACCGCTCGAGTCCGGAAGCTGCGAGTCGGAGACCGTGATCACGCCGAGCGCGAGCAGACCGCCGAAGTGCCAGCCGTCGTTCGCGCGTGGAAAGTAATCCATCAGGATCCCGAGCTCACCGAGCGTCGCGGTCCCGTTGCCCTCCGGCTTTGGCGCGCCGTGAACCGTCCCGCGCGTCTGCTCCCACCGGAGCACCCCCGCGACGACGACGCCTTCACCCGGAGTGCCACCGATCGCGAGGGTCGGTGCCGTCGTGAGCCCGTGAATCGCCACGTCCCCCGATTTACCGTCGCCGGTGAACGACGTGTAGTGCGTTCCCGTCGAAATTCGCAGATAGAGACCGTCGTGCCGGTAAGCGCTTCGCGGTTGCAAGCACGGTGACGGAAGCGCGCGCGTCGTGCACGCGGGCAACTGCATGGGCGTCGAGTACGAGATCGGCATCATCGTGGGCGCTTGCACGGGAACGGGCGCCGGCGCGATCAGCGTGCTCCCTTGCACCTGCGCGGCGACGTCGAGCGGCGCGGAAGCGGCATCGGGCGATGGCGGCGGCGTCGTCGGCATTGGCGTCGTCGGCATTGGCGTCGTCGGCACCGGCGCTCCGTAGGGTGCCGGCGCGACGTTCGAGGTGGACGCGCCGGGCAACGGCGCAGTGGGTGCCGGACCGGCGGGATACTGCGCAGTGGCCGAACCCGCGCGGAGCGGTTGCGCCGTCCCGGCTCTGGCCACCATGATGGCCACAGCACACGTGACGAACGTCAGCGAGCCCCGGAACGCGGATTTTCTGGCCATTTGCGCGCGCAGCATCGCGAACGCCACCCACGCCGTCAATGGGTCCATTCGATTCGGCCCGCGCGACGTTCTCGCTCATCGCCACGCACCGTAACAACCGGCGCGTCCGCCGGTGCACGCCGCACGCCCTTCGACGCCTTCGACGCCCCGCCGGCTCTTCGCGCCGCGATGGGAGCAACAAGAACATCGATCGGATGCCGACGGCAACCGTGGGACTCGCGTGCGCCACGCCCGCCCGCAACGCCCTCGAAGGCATGTCGAACCCACGCCGGACTGGACCTTCAAGGAGAGAGCGCGCGCCATCGTCAGCACTTGATTGGGCGGCTATCAGTCGGAGCTCAGAGCCCACAGCGAGTCACCGGCGCTCGCGTCGCTCGGAAAGGCGCGTCGTACGCATTTTGGATTGAGGAAGCCCTCCACGGCGCGCTCGTCGGCGACACGCCGTTTCGCGATTTCACGCCGGCGCTTCGTCCGACGCGATCAGGCCGTGCATCTTCCATCCGATGCGCAAGAGCCAGGTTCTCGCCGGCACCGCCGGTGCGTCTTGCGGTGGACGTTCGACGCGCGCTGTGAAGCCGTCGAAATAGGGCGCGGTCGAGAGCGGATCGAGGCACGCCGCAGGCGTGGATCGGCCCAAGCCTGCGCCGTGATGCCGGTGGTTGTGAAGGGCGTAGACGAGCGCGCGCTTCACTTCGAGCGGCGTCTTGAGCACGCGCGAGTGGTACCGATCGGCGAGCACCTAGCCGTGCCGTCGCCAGCGCTTGTTCAGCCGGTAAGCGACGCGACCGCCCAGCCCCTGCATTGCGCGCGAGGGCGTGTCTTTGCTCTCGTTTCGACGATGAGATGTACGTGGTTCGACTGTACGGAAATCTGCACCAGGCGGGTCCCGAACCGCTCCTTCGCTGCGCGAAACGCTCCGAGCATCAGCGTCGCGAGTTCAGCGACCTTACCGGAGCAGAGGAGACGTCGTTCCGACGTGGGCCAGGATTAGTTGGTGGCGGGCGCGGGTGATGGCGATGTAGAGGGCTCTCCGGGATGGGGGGTCGTCGGGGTAGGTGGCGGCGTTGGCGTCGGGGACGATGACGTAGTCGAACTCCAGGCCCTTCACTTCGTCGATGGTGCTCGCTTGCACGACGCCGCGCGGGAGAAACTTTCCGTCGAAGACGAGGCGCATCGGGACGGTGCGGCGGAATCGACCGACGAGGCGCCGCACGACGAGCGGTGATCTGCAGAGGACCGCGAGCGACGTGCGCCGATCACGACGGAGCACGAGCTCGACCTCGCGTCCGAGCTCGCCGCAGAGCGCTTCCTCGTCGGGGAATTGCCGCAGGACCGTCGGCGCGCCGCGAACCATGTTCGGCGGCGGAGCGAACGAGCTCGCGCTCGGGAGACGTCCGTCGCGCAGCGCCCTCGCGAGGGCTTCGACCTGCGGCGGGCAGCGATGGCCGATCTCGAGCTTCACCGTCTCGAGCGCCGCCGGACGGAGCTCGTGCATCACGTTGTCCCAGCCTGCGAAGGTCGTCGTGTCGTCGGTCTGCTGGTCGGCGTCGCCGGAGACGATCAGCGTTCCGCCCGGCGCGAGGCTCCGGCCGAGGAGCGCGAGCTCGATCGGCGCGAATTCCTGGGCCTCGTCGATCGCGATGAGATCGAAGAGACGAGGCGGCAAGGCCGGCGTTCCACGGGCGGCGGCGCGCAGACGGTCGAGCTCGAAGAGCACGGCGTAGTCCTCGACATCGACGGTGTCGGCGTGCGCGGTGGCGGTGCCGTCGTCGAGCGAACGTCCATCGACGGCGCGCAGACGCGAGGCGTCGTTCACGTGAGCGTGCTCGCGCTCGGCAGAGGGCCCGAGCTGCACGCGGGTGCGTTCGAGGACGTCCTCGACGCACGTCCACGGCAGGGAACCCGCGCGCTGGACCTCGGCCATCAACGTGCGATCGCCGAACAGGTGCTGCAGATCACCCCGCGACACACGCCGCCTCCTGCTCCTCGCCTGCGGCGCGTCGTGATCGTCGTCGACACGTCCGGGCTCGCGCGTGGCCAGCTCCGCGAGCGCAATACGCAGCGCCGGGTGACGCTTGAGGCGCATCACGTTCGCCGGAGTGAGCTCGCTCTCCCGCGGCAAGAAGCGAAACGCGTGCCGTGCCTGTGCCGATGCCCAGCGGTCGTAGGTGGCCACCTCGACGTCGGCTCCCGCGCGTCGGAGCAGCGGCTCGAGCAGACGGACGAGTCCCTCCGTCGGGACGACCACCGCTGCACGAAGACGTCCCCGTGCGGCAGCCACGAGACGCGCGACGCGGAGCACGAGGACGGTCGTCTTGCCGTGCCCGGCCTCGCCGAGCACGAGCAGCGAGCGCGACGGATCGCAGGTGATCGCGTCACGCTGGGAGCGGGTCGGAGTGACGTCGACGAGCGACGGAGTCCTCCGGCGTTCGCTGCGACTCCTCGAAACGAGAGATGCGAGTGTCGGAATGTCACGCCGGGAAATGGACGCGCTCTTCATGTCCGGATCGCACACGATGCCGGTTCGACTCACAATCTCCCCCTTTCTGACGAGAAGCGTGATAATTATCGGGTCAGGGGTTCGCGAGGGGCGAGACGTTCTGCGACGAACGCAGGGCCGGAGTATCGACCGCTCCGGGCAAATTTGCCTTCAGGACGTGCAACCGGCCGGCGGGGACTTAAGACAGTGCGATGCAATGGCTTCGAGGGGCGACGTCACTCCATCGCTCGATCTTCCGGACCCTCTTCGCGACGCTCGCGCTTGCGTGCCTGCCCGTCGATGTCTCGGCGCAGATTCTTCCGCTCGCGAAGCCGGCCCCAGCGCCGAGCGCGAGCGCTGCGGCAAAGAACGATCGCGACGGCAAGGCGAACACGAGTGCGACGGCGAAAGACGATCACGACGGCAAGGCGAACGCGAAGGACGACGATGACGATGCCGAGTCGCCGGACTCGCCGAGGGCGTCGATGTCGCGATTTCTGGAGCTCACCCGGGCGTCGGACTACGCCGGCGCCGCAGCGTATCTCGACCTTCCGAAGGGACGCGAAGACGACGGCCCGGTCCTGTCGCGCCGCTTGATCGCGGTCCTCGATCGTTACGACTGGATCGATCTCGACAAGCTCTCCGGGCGCCCCACCGGCAACGTCGATGACGGCCTGCCGGCGAGCTACGAGTCGCTCGGAACCGTTCCGAGCTCCGGTGCGGCGCCCGAGCCGGTGCGGCTCGTGAAGCAGAGCAAGCCGCCCATCAAGTGGGTGTTCTCGAAGACCACCGTCGAGCGCGTCGACAGCTGGTACGACGGGCTCCCCGATCGCTGGTCGCTCGAGCATCTGCCGGCGCCACTGCTCCGACCCGGACCGCGCGGGCTGCTCTGGTGGCAATGGATCGCGTTTCCCGCGATGCTGCTCGGCTCGATCCTGGTCGGCGCGTTGGCAGGCTGGGCGACGCGCAAGGCGCTCCGTCCAATCGTCAAGCGAACGACGACGCCGTGGGACGACGCGATCCTCGAGCGACTCGGCGGCCCGGGAGCGCTCGCGTGGGCGCTCGGTTTCGTGTACTTCACGGCGCCCGCCCTCGCCCTCTACGAGCCGGCGCAGGTCTTTTTGCAGCAGCTTTTGAAGGGCGGCGTGCTCTTCGACTTCTTCTGGGCGCTGAGCCGCGTCATGGACATCGGCGCGCGCATGATGGTCGGCGCGGGCTGGGCGCGTCAGCGTCGCGGCTCGTTCGCGCTAATCACCTTGCTCGCTCGTGTCGGGAAGGTCGTGGTCGTCGCATTCGCCGTCGTCGCCTTCGTCTCCGAGCTCGGCTATCCGGTCACGAGCGTGATCGCCGGCCTCGGCGTCGGTGGTCTGGCCATCGCGCTGGCCGCACAGAAAACCGTCGAGAATCTCTTCGGTGCGTTCTCGATCAGCGCCGACCAGCCCTTCCGCGAGGGTGATTTCATCAAGGTCGACGACGTCAGCGGCACCGTCGAGACGATCGGACTTCGCTCGACGCGCATCCGCACCCTCGACAGGACTCTCGTGACCATGCCGAACGGCAAGCTCGCCGACACGCGAGTGGAGTCCTTCTCGGCCCGCGACAGGATCCGCTTCGTTGGCTCCATCGGGCTCGTGCGGACGACCACTGCCGCCGCCCTTCAGCGCATCCTGGCCGGGGCGGAGCGGGTAATGCGGGAGCACTCCAAGGTGTGGCCGGACAACATCGTCGCGCGCCTCGCCGAGATCAAAGAGGGCTCGCTCATGGTCGAGCTGACGTGCTGGTTTTCGACCTCCGACTGGACCGAGTTTCAGGTGATCCGTCAGGAGGTGCTCATCGCCGTTATGCGGATCATCGAGGAAGCGGGGACGGCAGCCGCACCGGCGCCGCCTATCGGACAGACCCGCGAAGGCCCGCCCGACAGCGGCTCACGCGCCACGCGACCCGGCGGTGACGTGGCGCGTCGCTAGAGACGCTAGCTGCGACCCGATCGCGACGACGCCGCGCGACCTGACGACGCTGCGCGACCTGACGTTGCGCGACCAACCGTGCCGCGGGTGCGGCGCGCCTTCGCTGCTTGCTTCGCCTGATGGGAGAGGGCGGCGGACGATGCCGCGCTGTGCCCTTCACGCTTCAGTGCCTTCTCGGTAGCCACCGAACGGCGTCGTGACGGCGCCCGCGGCGCGCGCTTCCCCTGGCCGGTCTCGTAGGCATTCTCCGCCGACTTGCGCGTCCGTTCGCTCGTCTTGCCCTTCTTCGGGGGCTCGAGGGGGACGCCGGCGCGACGGGCCTTGGAGAGGCCGATCGCGATCGCCTGCTTCGTCGAACGCGCGCCGTGCTTCCCCTCGCGGACGTGCTCGATCTCCTCGTGCACGAATTCACCCGCGGCGGTGCTGGGCGCCTTGCCGCGCTTCAAGTCTGTCTTGGCCTTCTGGACGGTCTGCTTCTCGGGCATCTTCTTTCTTCTCCATTTCCCCTCTGGGTGCATCGTCTGCAGAGCATTCTTCGTGCCGAGCTCACTGCTTGGCAGCGGGGGTGGTGCTCTTGCCGAAGAGCCGTCGCAATTCGTCCTTCGCGCGGTCGATGGTCTGCTTGCGGGTCGCCGACAGGTTCTTCCCTGCGCGGTTCTCGTAAAACGTCAGCATCGACATCGCAGCGCGAAAAGGCGACGACTTCCGGCGCCCGCTGCGCTCTGCGGACCGCTTCAACGAACGGGCAATCGCGGATGGGCTCTTCGTGAACACCGATTGCTCCAGGTCGAGCGCGTCGCTGTTCTTCGTCACCTGCTTCGACCAGTACCGGCGCGCCGGTCGCTTCGCAGCCTTGGCGGTTCGTCGCGTCGTGGATTTTGCTTTCGTCGTCGTGGGCATGGGTACCTCCGTGACGATTGAATGCGGCATCCGTGCCAGCGTGACGTGACCGAATGCCACTTTGTTCACCACGCAACTTGATTGCGCACAAAGCTGAGCCACTGAGCGTTCTCACGCCTCCCTTGGGCTCACCACCTTCGTCACGTCGCTGGTGAGGTTCGCGGAAAACTCTGCGATGTACCGACGAAGTACATCGCAAAGTTTTCCGTGGTGAAGGGCGTATTGAGCAGGCGCGAGGGGCCGGACGCATGCCGGCGTCGGCGTCAAACCCCACTGCTGCGCGCGGAGGCGGCGTCGTCAGAGCCCGAGGCGCGCCGGGATGTCTGCGGCGCGCACGACCTCGAACAGGAGACGGTGCCCTTCGGCGTTCGAGTGAGCGCCGTCACCCTGGTTGAGCTCCGGGAGCGGCATGTCGTCGGGTGACGCGAGCGGCGTCCAGAAGTCGAGCGCGTGATCGCCGAAGTCGCGCAGCACGGCTCGCCGCATCGCGACGAGGCGGGCGACGCCGACCGCGTCGAGTGTTCGTGGTTGCGAGGTCGTCACCCAGGTCGGCACACCGGCCTCTCGCGCCGCGTTCACGACGGCGTGGAGATTCTTCATGGTATGGCGCACGGCGTATCCGGAGCCCGCGTCGTTCGAAGGGACGTTCACGATGAGGGCGACGGGGCGCTCCGCGAGCGCGGCAGTGACGTTGTGAGCGGCGTCGGCGCGCGGCTTCCGCAGACGGCGACGGGTACCGGTCGGTACGAGCTGGAAGGACGAGTACCCCGCCACGGCGAGATTGCGGATCGTGACGGCGGGATGCGTGACGCGAAGCTCGTCGGCGTATCGGTCCACCCACGAGACGCGCGCCTGGCCGAGCCCGTGTCCCGAAGCGGTGGACGAACCGATGACGGCAATGATGGGATTGCTGCGCGTGCGCACGGAGGCGGCAAGCGGTGCCTCGCGGATGCCGTTGCGGCGGAGCATCTCGCGAACGGCCGACACTGGGCGGAAGAAGAGCCGCAACAATCGAGTTGCGCGTTCGATCGGGCTGTTCACGGTTCCTGAACGTTCTTGAGCGCTCGAAGAGGGCGGTTCGGGCCGCATTGACCGCATGTGCACGCCGACAGAGCACGTGGTCGTACTTTTGTTCCGAGATGGTATCGGCAAGCGTGACGAGCCGCAAAATGTCGAACAAAAGCACGGCGAGAAGCCGCTCGTTCGAAGCCCCCCGCGTGGAGCAACGAGTGCGCACACGTCACCGCACAGAGAGCGCGCACTGGCACTGGACGCCCCTCTCACCATCGGAAGACGGAGCACGTTTTTCGTCGCTGAGCCGGCGAGCGTCGTCTATGCTTTTGCGGGCAAGTCCATTGCTTCACGCCGAACTCTCACCCGCCGACATAGTAGATTCGACTCCGACGAGCCACGCTGATGGAGAGCTGCATCTGCGGCTGCTCATGGTCGAGGCGGCGGTCGGCTGGTTGCCGAATTTCGTGGCCAATCGCGTGAGGACGCAGGCCCTTCGCGTGGCAGGGATCCGCATCGGGTACACGTCCGCATTCTTCGGGCTCCCCACGCTGCTCGGCAGGGGCAAGATCTACGAGCGGCTCTCGATCGGCGAACACTGCGGCTTCAACAAGGGCTCGCTGTTCGACCTCGAATCACCGATCACGCTCGGGAACGACGTGGCGGTCGGGCACGACGTGATGTTCCTCACCAGCACTCACGAGCGCGGGCCCGCCACACAGCGAGCCGGAGCGCGGCGCAGCGCGCCCATCGTGATCGGCAATGGTGTGTGGCTCGGTGCGAGAGCGACCATCCTGCCCGGCGTCACGGTCGGCGCGGGTGCGGTCGTCAGCGCAGGAGTCACGGTGACCGACGACGTTCCCGAGAACATGCTGCTCACGGGGACACACGGTGTGTCTCTCGCCAGATGGCGGAAGTAACTTCAGAAGACGGAAAATGGACAGGCCAACAGCACTCAAGATCGTAACGGCATGTTTGAAGGACGGCCTCGAGCAGGCTGGCGCCCCCATCGAGACCATCGACGAGCAGACGATGATCGTCGGCCCCGAAGCGGTGCTCGACTCCATCGGAGTGGTCTCGCTCATCGTGGACATCGAGCAGAAGCTCCAGATGGACCACGACATCGCAGTGACACTCGCCAGTGAAAAAGCGATGTCCCAGAAGAACAGCCCGTTCCGGACGGTGGGCGTCCTCGCGAGTCACGTCATGACCTCGATCGAAGAAGGTCAGGCGTCTTGAACGACTCCCGCGTGATGATCATCACCGGTACCCGCAAGGGGATCGGGCGGCACCTCGCGGAGACCTACGCGCGCCGTGGGTACGTCGTCGAGGGTTGCAGCCGCGGAGACGCGGGCTGGGAAGCCGAGAACTACACGCACCACAACGTGGACGTCGCGGACGAGAAGCAGGTGCGCACCATGGTGGCCGCGGTCGCGAAGCGCCACGGCCGCGTCGACGTCGTGCTGAACAACGCCGCCGTCGCGTCGATGAACCACGTGCTGCTCACGCCGGCCAAAGCCGCGAACCGCATGCTCGAGGTGAACGTGACGGGCACCATGCTCTTCTGCCGCGAAGCGGCGAAGGTGATGATGCGCCGCAAGTACGGTCGCATCGTGAACTTCACGACCATCGTCGCGCCCATCGCCCTCGCGGGAGAGGCCATCTACGCCGCGTCGAAGGCGGCCGTCGTGACGTTCACCCGGATCCTCGCCTTCGAGCTCGGGCAGTGGGGCATCACCTGCAACTCGTTCGGAGCGACGCCCATCATGACCGACATGATCCGAGGCGTGCCGCAAGACAAGATCGATGCGGTCGTGAACAACCTGGCGATCAAGCGCCTCGGAACGTACGAGGACTGCAGCAACGTCACCGACTTCTTCATCAGCCCGTCGAGCGACAACATCACCGGTCAGGTGATCTACCTCGGCGGGGTCACGTGAAGAGCGTGGAGGCGACGCGGCGGTGAGCGCATCGTGGCTGCTCGAACGGTTCGGCGAGTACAGCGCCGAGCCGGCGCTCGTGTATCGCGATCGTGCGTCGACCTTCGGCGAGCTCGCGCAGAAGGTCCGGGCCTGGGAGCCCGTGATACGAGAGAACGGCGTCGGCACGGGCAGCGTGGTCCTCGTGGACGGTGGATTCTCCCCGGGCGCGGTGAGTCTCGTCATCGCGCTCGTCGTCGCGGGGGCAGTGATCGTGCCCGCCACGCCGCTGGTGCGAACCCTCCGCGGCAAGTTCGAAGAAATCGCGGAGGTCGGATTCACGGTGGAGTTCGACGACCGCGACGAGTTCTCGCTGACCCGCCACGGGCGTCCGGTGACGCACCCCCTCACGAAGAAGCTCGTCGCGCGAGAGCATCCCGGGCTCGTGATCTTCTCGTCCGGTTCGACGGGCGAGCCCAAGGCCGTCCTCCACGATTTCCTGGCGCTGCTCGAGAAGTTCAAGCGCCCCGGCATCCGAAAGACGACGCTGTCATTCCTTCTCTTCGATCATATCGGGGGAATGGATACCCTCTTCAATTCGCTCTCCAACGGCGGCACGCTGGTGACGAGCCCCACGCGGGAGGCAGAGTCGGTGTGCGCGACCATCGCGAAGCACCGGGTGCACACGCTGCCTGCGTCTCCCACGTTCCTTAACCTGCTCCTCATCTCGGAGGCGTGGAAGCGTCACGATCTCTCGTCCCTCAAGGTGATCGCGTACGGCACCGAGGCCATGCCGGCGAGCACGCTCGCGAGGCTCCAGCAAGCGTTCCCCGAGGCGAAGCTCGTGCAGACCTACGGCATCTCCGAGCTGGGAGTGCTCCGCACCCGCTCGAAGGGCGACGGCTCGCTGTGGATGAAGTTCAGTGGCGAGGGCTTCGAGACGAAGATAGTCGACGGCATCCTGTGGATCCGCACGCCCACCGCGATGCTCGGCTATCTCAACGCCCCCGACCTGTTCGACGAAGACGGCTGGTTCAACACCCAGGACGCCGTCGAGGTGGACGGTGAGTACCTGCACATCCTCGGACGCGCGAGCGAGCTCGTGAACGTCGGCGGACAGAAGGTCTACCCGCAAGAAGTGGAGAACGTCATCCTGACGATGTCCAACGTCAAGGACGTGGTCGTTCACGGAGAGCCGAATCCACTCCTCGGAAACACGCTCGTGGCGACCGTGAACCTCCTCGAGAACGAGCCGTTCGACGCGTTCAAGGCGCGTCTCAGGGCCTTCTGCAGGGAGCGACTGCCCCGCTATCAGGTTCCAGTCCGTATCGAGCTCACGGACGAAGAGCAGTTCGGTGTCCGGCTGAAGAAGCTGCGACGAAAGCGACCCACCCCGGCGAAAGGCGATGCGTGAATCGACGAGTGACGGAACTCACGTCGTTCCTGAAGAAGCTCGCCGAGGTCGCCGAGCAGGAGCTCGGTGCGCTCGAGCCGCTTCAGCATGCGATCACGCTCGTCTCGCACGCGATCCCGCTCAGGCTCGGCAACGAGGTTCGCGCCTCGATGCTGCGCGCACGCGGGATCGAGGTGGGCAAGGGCACTCTCGTCTACGGCCCACCGGAGTTTCCGGGAGCGGAGACGCACCACTCGCGCATGAGCATCGGATGCGAGTGCGTCATCGACGTGGGCTGTCTCTTCGAGCTCGGTGAGTCGATAGAGATCGGCAATCGCGTCACCATCGGCAAGAACGCGATGATCATCACGACGACTCACGAGCTCGGGCCGAAAGAGCACCGCGCCGGCGCGCTCGAACGCAAGCCGGTCCGCGTCCACGACGGGGTCTGGATCGGACCGCGCGCGATCATCCTGCCCGGCGTGATCGTCGGCGCCGGCGCGATCGTCGACGCCGGCTCGGTCGTCAACAAGGCCGTCGCACCGAACACCCGCGTGCGCGGCACGCCGGCAAAGGTCGTCGAGGAGCTCGGTCCGTGAAGCGGCGCTCCCGGCTGCTCGCGCCGCTCGCCGTTTTTGGAACGCTGAGCCTCGCGGCCCTCGGACGGCCCGCCGTCCTCCGTCTCGTGCACGGCTCGCTCCCGCGCTTCCAGTATCTCGCAACGCCGCTCTCGCCGGCCGCCTACGACGCGCTCGCCGCTCGCCCGCGCTGGGCGAAGACGTCGGTGACGATCTCAGACGGCGTCGCGCTGAACGGCCTCGTGAAGCGACCGGCCCGCGGAGACGCGCCGTGGGTGCTCTTCTTTCCCGGCAACGACCCTTCGCAGCTCACCGCCGGCCAGGACGTCCTCGAGCGCATCGCCGCCGCGAACGACTGGGGCCTCGTCGTGTACGCCAACCGGGGATACGACTCGTCGGGCGGCGTCCCGAGCCCCGACGCGTTCCGTGAGGACGGTTATCGCATCCTCATGAACGTGGTGCAGGCGGAGCACGTCGAACCGGCGCGACTCCACGTCGTTGCGTTCTCGATGGGCGGCTACGTCTCCGCGGCGGGTGTCGGCCGCGCCGCCCGCGAGCAGAAGGTCGTCGGGTCGTACTCGACGCTGGCCGCCGTCGAGTCGATGGAGATGGTGCACTCTCTCCCGCTCTCGCGTCTCTTCATGGGCGACATCGTCGAGACGCTCCCGCTGCTCGCCGACGTGCCGGGTCCGGTGCTCGTCCAGCACGGCACCGACGACAAGACGCTCCCCGTCGCGCAGGGCAAGAAGATCGCCGAGGCCCTCGGCACGCGCGCCGAATTCCACGAGCTCCCCGGCGTCGGACACGCCGACATGCTGACGAACGGCGACGCGCTCGCCGCCGTTCGGGCGACGATCGAAACGGCGTCTCGGCGCTGAGCTGCGGCGCGGTTTCGAGCCCCGCGACGGAAAGGTCGGCGCGCCCGTATCTCGAACGCACCTACACGCGAAACCGAGCGACATTTCTGCCGCGCGGGCTTGCGCCAGATCCGTCATCTGTCCCGGTCCGGGGTCCGCGGGTAAACCCATATCGTGGACGCGAGGACCCCTTCATGACGCGCACTCTCATCGACGCCATCGTCCGGCAGACCGTCGTGCTCATCGCGCAGCTCGCGACGTCGCGCGGCCTCAGGGCGCCGCTCGCGCACATCGCCGAGCGGGTCTTCCAGGAGCTGTCCCGCGAGCTCGAGCGGCAGGGAGTCACCCGATCCGTCAGCGCGGACATGTTCGGCATGGCGCTCCGCACCTATCAGCGGCGGACGCAGCGCGTCGAGGGAAGCGTGACCGAGCGCGGGCGCTCCCTCTGGGAAGCCGTGTTCGCTCGTATCGGGGAGGGCGGCGTGGTCAGCCGCGACGAGCTCTTCCGTCGCTTCCGCCATGACGACGAGGTGTCGGTGCGCGCGGTGCTGCGCGATCTGACCGACAGCGGGCTCGTCTTCGCGTCGGGGAGCGGTCGCAACACGATCTACCGCGTCACGACGGAGGAGGAGATCGGCAAGCTCCGTCGCGAGAACGACAGCACCGGCGTCGAAGCGCTGGTGTGGAGCATCGTGTTCCGTGAGGACCCCGTCACGACCGAGCGTCTCTCGGATCTCACTCAGCTACCGGAGGCCGACGTCCAGGCGGCGCTCGACACCCTGGTCGCCGAGGGGCGCATCGAGCGCGTCGAGAGCGGCGGCAAGACCGAATACCGGTCGCGGGAGCTCGTGCTCGGCCTCGAAGATCCGGCGGGGTGGGAAGCGTCGGTGCTCGATCACTACTCGGCGATGGTCCGCACGATCGGCAAGAAGCTGTCGCTCGATCAGCGCGCGAGCGCGGCCGACGAGGTGGGCGGTAGCACCTATCACTTCACGCTCTTCCGCGGACACCCGATGGAGGAAGAGATCATGGGCGAGCTACGGCGATTCCGCGAGCGCTCGACGGCGCTCCGGGCCCGGCTCGATCAGTACAACTCGGAGCACGGGCTCCCTGCGAATACCTTGAACGTAACCACTTACTATGGTCAGTGCGCCCTAGAAAATGAGGACGAGGATGACAAAGAAAATTGAAAAGTCGCGCGCGCGGCACCCGGGCGTCGCGGCGCTCTCCGTGTTCGTGCTGCCGCTCGTGCACCTGCTCGGCTGTGCCGCCCGCATGGACGACGGCAAGAGCGGGGAGACGCACTTTCTCTGCTCCTCGGACGCTGATTGCACGAAGCACTTCGGCAACGACGACTACTCGTGCGATGGAAAGACGTCGAACGACGAGACTTACTGCGTCGTGAAGAGCGACGCGGGCCACGCGGGCGGAAGCGGCGGTTCGACGGGCGCGGGCGGTTCGACGGGCACGGGCGGCGGAGCCGCTGGCAAGGGTGGCAGCGCGGGTGACAGCGACGCCGGTAACCCGTTCGCAGGGTGCAAGACCCCCCCGGACTCGACGTGTAGCGCGGAGGCCACCTGCAATGCCGTGCACTGCGGCCCCACGTCGCTCGAGTACGACGAGCATGCGTGCGTGCGCACAGCGTGCAAGTCGGACGACGAGTGCGCCGACGACGAGCGCTGCGCCGTGAGCCAATGCGACACCTCCTCGACCTGCAGGATCATAGATGGACAGTGCGCCTGCTCCACCTTCGAGAGCTGCGGCCAGATGCCCCGCTGCAACCCGGTGGCGACCACCGGACCTCGCGGCGACTGGGTGAACCTCCACGTGGAGTCCGGCGGCTTCTGCATGACACCGTGCGGCCAGACCTGGGACGTCGGGCCCGATGGTCACGTCACCGGCAAGAACGGCGACAGGACGATCGATCAGATGCTCGACGTCGCACAGATGTTCGACCTGAAGAACGACGTCGACGGTCCCGCGATGCGCCTCGCTTTCCGCGACGGCTTGCCCTGCTTTTCCGAGCAGGTGACCGACGTCTCGTTGAAGGTGACGCTACAGCTGTCCACCCAGACGTTCACGAAGGACGTCACTGGCTGCTTCGGCGGCGATAACGTCTTCGCGAACGTCTACAACACGCTCGCGCGTCTCTGACGGCGACGTCGGAGGAGCGCGAGCGCGCCTAGCGCGACGAGCCCCGACCGGCTCGTCGCGCTTTCTCTTTTCGTGATCCGGCAATCGCAGCCGCTGCTCGAGCTCGCGGCACGCATCGTTCCCGCGTCGGTACCTGCGAGGCCTGCGTCCACGACGTGACCGCCGCCTGGCGCGGTGGACGACGAGCCTCCCGCGGAGCCCGTCGCGCCGGCTTTTCCGCCGCTTCCCGCTCCGCCGTCGGCGCGGCTGCCGCCAGCGCCGGTGCCGCCGCCAGCGGCGTTGCTCGCCCCCGCGGCGCTCGCGGCGTCGCCGGAAGTGCCGCCATCCCGATCTGCGGACGGCTCTGCGCCGGGCAGCGGTGCTCCGCTCGGGACGCGCAACAGCGCGACCGAGTGCGCGGCGACGGCGAGCACGCCCGCCGGGACGTCCGTGTCGTAGGTAAGGGTGAACGCCGGTAGCGTGCCGTCGGTGCCGACCGGGCCGCCGCCGCTGAACGCCGCGCGCTTCATCGCCGCCGGCAGCGGGTACGACAGTGACGCGCTCGATGTGTTCACGAGCACCATGCCGGCCACGTACCGGCGCAGATAGAGACCCCCTTCCGATCCGCCGACGCCTGCGACGCGGAGGGCTTCCAGATCTTCCGGCGGCTCCTCCTCGTACGCACCAAGGTCGACCTCGTACTCGGGGTACCAGGTGACGTCGGAGTTGCCGAGCATGACGTAGCTCGTGCCGTTCCGGATCAGGAGATACGCGCCGAGGAGCTGCTCGCGCTCGGCCTGGGCGAGATCGGTGCCGGCCTTGGTGACGTCGGCCATCCACACCTTGCCCTGGCTCGTCGCGTATTTCTCGATACGACGGAGCGACAGGTTCTCGTCGCCGGCGCTGCCGAGCCAGGTCTGCCAGTTCTCGGTGAAGACGCCGTCGGTGCCGTCGAGGAACGCCGGCTCGTCGGTGCTGTCGACGAGCGCGTCGGTGTTCGGGATGACGAGGTAGCGCGGATGGCTCGCGCTCGCAGCGAACGCAGCGCGCATCGCGTCGAAGTAGTCGCGCGCGCGCGGGTTCCAGAAATCACGCAGGGCGGCGCGCGAGCTTCCACCCGCGACCGTCGACCACCAGCCGTCCGGCGAGTAATTCAGCCAGGGTGGGAACGCGACGTCGAGGAACACGCCGGTGGCCTTCGTCGCCGGGAAGGCTTGCCACGCGACGAGGGTGTCGAAGAGATACGAGCGCCACTCGACGGACGAGATGTCCATGAGCCAGTACGGATCGGGATACGAGACGCGGTTCGCCGTCGTGCCGGGCTGGCTCGTGTGCTGGTACGCCTTCTCGCGCTCGAGCGAGTGCGCTGCGACGTACGGCGTGAACGCCTCGGTATCTTCCTGCCCGTACTTCTCGGGGCCGACGATGTTCGATACCGGGTTCGCCTGATCGGCGCCGTTCAGGCCGTAGGCCAGGTGGTACGTCAGCGTCAGGAAATTCGGGTTCTTCTGCCGGTACTCGTCGATCTGATGTGCGAAGAGCTTCTGCGTCCCGACGTAGTGCGTGACGATGAAGTCCTTCTGCGACGGCGAGATCGACTCGACCGCGTCGGCGAGCTGGTCCTTCCACACGAGGACGTAGCGGCGCGTCGAGGGAAGCGGCTGCGCGAGGCCCGCAGGCTGTCGCGCCGCGGGCCTGAGCGGATAAGTGACTCCCGGCGGATGCGACGATGCACTCGCCGGGCGCGCGCCCGTGACGACCGAGGCTGCCGCGAGCGCGGCAGCCAGGGTCCTGGCGATCAGCGGATCTTCTTGCAGGACGTGCTGCAGCCGGGGCCGCCGTCGCATTCCTCGAACATGGTCTGGATACGGCCGTCTCCGCAATAGGGCGCGAGCGTGCAGGTCTTCGTGCAGAGGCCCTGACCGTAGGCGGTGTCGACCGAGACGTTGCGGGCGCCGTTGTCACATTGCTCGGGCGAGGTCCGCGTGCCGTCGCCGCAGTATGCCGCGAGCGTGCAGTTCGCGTTGCAGGTGCCGTAGCTGCCGTCGTTGACGCCGTTGTCGCACTGCTCCTTGCCGTCCTTGATGCCGTTGCCGCACTTCACGCGGCAGTGCGTGTCGCAGTTGCTTCCGTCGGTGCCGTTCACGGCCTTGCCGTCGTCGCACTGCTCGGGCGACTGGATCTTGCCGTCACCGCACGAGTTGAGCGGCACGAAGCCCTTGCAGTCCTTGGTGCAGGAGCCGGCCAGACCGCTGTTGACGCCGTCGTCACAGAGCTCGCCGTTCGCGCCGTCCACGGCCTTGTCGCCGCAGTAGGGAGCCGGCGTGCAGCGGTTGGTGCAGAGGCCGATGCCGTACGCCGTCGCGCTGTTCTTGGCCGTGCCCTGGTCGCAGACCTCGGGCGGATCTTGCAGCGTGCCGTCGCCGCAGTAGCCGGCGAACGAGCAGTCCGGCTTGCAGGTGCCGTAGCTGCCGTCGTTCTTCCCGTCGTCGCACGTCTCGGGCGCCGTCTTGATGCCGTCGCCGCAGCGCGGGCCCTGCGTGCAATCGGGGTTGCACTTGCCGTACCCGCCGGTGTTCGCCGAGGTGCCGTTGTCGCACTCCTCACCGGTGTCGAGGGTGCCGTTGCCGCACTTGAGAGTGCAGGTCGCGGAGCAAGCGCTGCCAGTCGAGCCGTTGCTGATGCCGTCGTCGCATTGCTCGGGGCCGTTGACGATCTTGTCGCCGCAGCGCTGGCCGAGGGTGCACGAGCTCGTGCAGTGCCCGTAGCCGGTGCCGTTTCCGGCCGCCTCGTCGCAGGCTTCGCCGTTGGAGACGAGGCCGTCACCGCAGTACGGAGCGAACACGCAACCCGGGGCGCACACCTTCGACGCGCCGTAGCTGCCGAGGTTCGTCCCGTCGTCGCACTTCTCGGGCGGGTTCTGCACGCTCTTGTCGCCGCAGAAGGGACCGCGCGCCTGGCAACCCGGCATGCAGCCGCCGTACGAGCCGTCGTTCTTGCCGTCGTCGCACAGCTCACCCGCGACGACGATGCCGTCGCCGCAGACCGGAGTGCACGCGCTGATGTCGTGCACGAAGCCGTTCAGCGTCAGACGGTAGTTCGACTGGTTCGTGTGTCGCTCCGCCTGGAAGAGCGCGATCTCGTACATGCCGTCCACGGTGAGGCCGAGCGTCGTCGCCTCGGCCGGCGTGAGGGTGACGGTGCCGTTCAGCGCAGAGTGCAAACCGCCGAGGTCCACGGCGAGCTTGCCGTTGATGAACACCCAGACGTCGTCGTCACCGGTGAAGTCGAGGACCTCGCCGCCCTTGTAGGTGAACTGATAGCGGAGCTCGCTGTTGAACGAGAAGTTGTGGAAATTGCCGTCGTCGGCCTTGTCGGTCTGGGGGTTCGCCCCGGCGTTCCAGCCGAGCCCGTCGATCGGGAAGAAGGCCGAGGACGCCTGCTGATACGCACCGCCCGCGATCTGGTTCAGGGTCAGCGTGGTGGGATTGCCCATCGCGTCCAGGTACACGAGCTTCACGTACTTGTTCGCCGTCGTGCCGTCGGATTCCGTCGCGTGGTACCAGGTGTAGAACGAGTCCGCGCTCGTCAGAAACTTCTGCGTGATGCCCGTGTTGTAGACGGGCTTGCCGTCCGCACCGAGCGCGTCGAGCACCATGTTCTTCTGGCCGCTGCCGGTGAAGGACTGGTAGTCCGGGTGCCCGGCGCCGGGGACGGTGGTCCCCTTGTAGAGGAAGTCGCGGTAGAGGATGGGGATGGCGAGCGACGCGGGTGGCGTCAGCGTCGTCACCTTGCAGGTGAAGCCCGCTTCGATGCCGCACGTCGCGCTGCAGCCGTCGCCGTTCGTGGTGTTGCCATCGTCGCACGCCTCTTGCGGGAACTTGAAGCCGTCACCGCAAACCGCCGTGCATTGACCCGACGAGCACTTCGGCTCCGTCGTGCAGTAGGGCGAGCACCCGTCGTACGGGATGCGATTGTGATCGTCGCACTGCTCGAAGCCTTCCTTCACGCCGTCGCCGCACGTGGTGACGTGACAGACGGAGGGGCTCGCCACCGTGCAGGCGTGGCCCGCCTCGGGCTTGCAGGTTGCGCTGCAGCCGTCGCCGCTCGTCGCGTTGCCGTCGTCGCATTGCTCGGCGCCGACGAGGATGCCGTCACCGCACTGCTTCGCCACGCAGCGAGTGCCCGCCGCCGGGCATACCCAGCCGGTCTCGAGCCCGCACGTCGTGTTGCAGCCGTCACCCGCGATCTTGTTGCCATCGTCGCACTGCTCGGTGCCGCCGATCTTGCCGTCACCGCACTTGACGGTGGAGACGCAGGGCTGACCCGGCGTCGGGCAGGAGTAGCCCGACTCGATCAGACAGAGCGGACTGCAACCGTCGCCGCCCTTCGTCGCGCCGTCGTCGCACTGCTCGCCGATGGCGAGATCGACGATGCTGTTGCCGCAGTACGCCGTCTTCTGGCAGGCAGCGCCGGCGGTCGGGCACGTCCAGCCGTCTTCGACTTTGCAGGCGGAGCTGCAGCCGTCGCCGCTGACCTTGCCGCCGTCGTCGCACTCTTCACCGGCCGAGATGATCGCGTCGCCGCAGATATTCTGCGCCTGGGTGCACTTGCCGCCGGTGCCGTCGGTGCCCTTCGGGCAGGTGTAACCAGGCTCCACCGTGCAGTTCGACGTGCAGCCGTCACCGCTCACGGTGCCGCCGTCGTCACACGTCTCGCCGGGGTCGACCTTGCCGTTGCCGCAGACCCAGATGTTCACGCACGCCTGACCGGGCGTCGTGCAGGTGTAACCCGGTTCGATCTTGCAGACGCCGGAGCAGCCGTCGCCGGGGACCGCGTTGCCGTCGTCACAGGTCTCGCTCTGCGCGGTCTGGACCATGCCGTCGCCGCAGTACTGGAGCGACACGCAGGCCTGGCCGGGCATCGGGCAGGTGTAGCCGAGCTCGAGCTTGCAATCGGCGCTACAGCCGTCGCCGTTCGAGGTGCCGGCGTCGGCCTTGTCACCGTCGTCGCATTGCTCTCCGGGATCGAGCGCGCCGTCGCCGCAGTAACCTTTGTGGTTCGCGACGCACGCCTCACCGGGGACCATGCAGGTGAAGCCGTCTTCGACCGCGGAGCAGTCGGAGTTACAGCCGTCGCCGTTCTGCGCGTTGCCGTCGTCGCAGACCTCGTCGCCCTCGATCTTGCCGTTGCCGCATTCCTTCTTGACGTTGTACTCGCACGCCTGACCGACGGTCGGGCAGCTGTAGCCCGGTTCGATCTTGCAGACACCGGAGCAGCCGTCGCCGGGCGTCGCGTTCCCGTCGTCGCACTGTTCCTTGCCGCTGATCTTGCCGTCACCGCACTGGAGGAGCGGCGTGCAAGCGTCACCGACGCAGGCGTCGAACACGCTGTGTCCGCCCGAACCGAGACCGGAGTCCATCGGCGTCGTGAAGATCGTGCCGCCGGCGCCGCTGTCGACACCGGAAGTGCCGGTGCCACCGTTGCCGCCGGTGTGCTTGACCGGATCGCGGACGACCTGTGCGTCGCTGCTGCATCCGGAGATTGCGGAGATTGCGAGAAGCACCGCGGCAGCTTTGGCGGCGAAGAACGTAAGACGCATGCGAGAGGCTCCTTCGGCGCGTGCGACGACGCGCGAACTTTGCAATCTATCACGAGCGCATGCTCCGTGAGCGTAGACGGGTCGAAAATTATCCGCGGTCTCGAGCTCGCTCGCTTGCTCGCTCGCGGTGACCTGATCGGCCGCGACTTGATTGAGCGCTCGTTCGTCGTTGCGCACTCGCGCGTTCGACGTCGTCGTTCGTCACCGTGCGGCCGACACGTAGGCACCTGTGGCAGCGACGCGCTTCGGCGTTCCGCATCCGCACCCGTGTCGTCCCTCACCTGCGCGAGCAAAGCGAGCCCGCGAAGCGGCGGGGGCGCGGGTCGCGAAGCGAGCCCGCGGGGGTAAGACCCCCTCACAAACCAATCCCACGACGACGATCATCGTCGCCCGCTCTCTATCTAGAGGAACGCGAGCGCCGCGTCCGCGCTGCGGTCGGCGAGAAAACCGGGCAGATCGCCCTCGGGAACGGTGGCGAGCGACTCGAGAAACGCGAAGAGCCGCCTGCGGCGTGCAGCGAGCTCGAACGCGCGACGAACGGGGTTCTCGTCGGCGAGCAGCCAGGCATCGACTGCGCGTTCGAAGACGGACTCGTATGCGGAGAGCGTCAGACGGAGCGCAAGGTGATCCAGGACGAGATGTGGGAGCCCGGCGCCGCACGCTTCACGCAGGACACCGTTCACGAGCGACATCGCGACGGACTGGTTACCGCTCGTGAACGGGTGGAGCCGCACGAGACGCCAGTGCACCGACGCGGCGCAGCGCACCCCCTCGGCCCGGCGACCCGTACGTGCGGCTTCCCGCGCCGCGGCGAGCGCCACCCGGATCGCCGCGAGATGAGCGTCGCTGAAAGGACGCGGCGGGCAAAACCAGGGCGCCGCGTGCTCGTCGGTGTCGGCGCGCGCGGTGACGACGCGTCCCCACTTTTCGCCGTTCTCCTCGAGCTCTCGCGCAGGGGCGAGCGACGCCTGGTCGGCGACGCTCTGTGCGAGCAGCCCCTGGAACCGCTCTCCGCCGATCGGCGCAGCGCCCACGCGAGGCCCGGAGACGAAGCGAACGCCCTCGGGCGTCTCCTCGGTGACGGACGGGGTCTGCCAGAAGACGCCCGGCGCGGTGCCGTCCTTTCCGACCACTGGACTTGCCGGACGGTAGAACGACTCACCGCTCGCTCCGACGTGTGCGACGACGTTCAGCTCGCATAGGAACGTGGAGAAGCGCTCCACGGTCGAGACGACGTCATCTGCGGCGTCGATCCGCGCGCGCACGTCGCCCATGTTGTCCCAGTACTCGCGAACGATCTCGTAAGGCGAACCCGGGAAGCGGACTATCTCGGCGTGGGAGACCCTTCGCTCGAGGTCCGACAGCACGAGCGGCGCGAAGGAGAACGTACCGAACGTGCGCGCGACGAAGAGCTCCCACGCGGCGGTGCCGGCGCCCGACGCGGCGCGCGCCTCGGCGACCGTGCGTACGCCGTCGAGCGCACCGAAGCATGCCAGCGCCGTCGCTCGGTCGATGCCGCACACCGTCAGCGACGCGCCGGCTCGAGCCGACTCGAGGAGTACACCGCACGAGGCGGGACGTGCCGTCACGTCACCCGGGCCGACCAGGACGTCGCCGTCGCGTGGGGCGAAGCGGAGCGTCTGCTCGGAGTAGTACGGATCGAACGACGTCGTGCTCGCGCTCGAGAGCCAGTCCGCGTATCTCACGTCGAAAGCGCTTCTTTCAGGCCTTGCTCGGAGTTTTGCACGATGCGGTAACGGGCTGGCCACTCGCCGTGGGAGGACGGGTACTCGAGGGGACGGTACCGCGAAACGATCTCGTCGTGCTTCGAGAACAGCACTGTCGACTCCGGATCGAGCCCGCGCACGACGACGAGACCCGACGGCGCGGTCGGCACGACGGAGATCCGCAGCTCGGGCCGGTACTCGAGGAGCGCCTCCAGCACCTTCCAGACGTCCCCGACCCAGAAGCTCGTCGCTCGTTCCCGCGAGGCAGCGACCGGGAGCACCGGCAGACAGTCGTGCATCACGATCGTGGACGCCGGGCCAGACCAGCGCTCGGCGTTCGCGAAGTCGCGCAGCGCGTATTCGAACCAGTGCATCCCGTCGACGAACGTCAGCTCGACGGGACGGCCGTCGAACGCCGTCGCGGGTGTCTCCCCGGCGAAGAAGGCGTCGCTCTTCATCGGGTAGACGCGGGTGTTGGGCGGCACCGGTCGCCCTCGCGTCCCCTCGGGATCGACGCCGACGGCGATGGATGCCGTGCGCGCGAGGGCCAGGGTCGACCCGGTATCGAGTCCTATCTCGAGATAGGTATCCGGCGCGAGCAGCTGGTGCACGCGCGCGAGCACGTCGCGATACTGGGGTCCCGGAAAGGCGAGACCCGCGAGAAACGGGAGCGCGCCAGGGTAATCCGCGTGTGCTTCGGCCACGCGGATCATCAGCGCGCGCGCCTCCCCGGGATTGCCGAGCGCCGCCAGCATCTGGGCCTTCAGGCTGAGCGCGCCGAGGTTCGCCGGAGCGCTCGCGAGGAGCTCGTTCACGAGCGTGAGGGCGACGGCGTGCTCCGCCGCGCCGAACCGCGCGGCGGCCTCGACCAGGGTGAGCCCGGGGTCCGTCAGGCCCGCGTCCCGCGCTGCCTCGCACAGAGCGATCGCGCTCCGGGCTCCGCCGTGTCGCAGGTATTGCTGCGCGGTCCACACGAGCTCCGCCGCCGTCGCTCCGGCGACCATTCGCCCGAGCGCGGACGGCGCCGGATCGAAGGAAGAGGCTTCTCCGCTCACTCGCCGCGGAACGTATCATCTGCCTGACTCCACTTCGAGGCCGCGCAGAACAGCTCCCGCGAGCTCGAGGATTCTTCGCGCAGAATTCTTTGCCGCTGACCGGCGGCTCCGGGATAGAAAGCCGACCACCATGCTCACTGACGTGCAGGCGCTCGTGTATTCGACGTATCTGACGCTCGCCATGCTCCTCACCGCGAGCGTCCTGCGGGCGCGGGCGTGGGCGCCGCCAGGCCTGGTGATCGCATTGGGCAACCGGGACGACGTGCCCCCGCCGACGGCGCTCGCCGCTCGTGCCGATCGCGCCGGGAAGAACATGCTCGAGGGGCTCCTCCTCTTCGTGGCCGCGGTCGCCGCGGCCCGCTACGCCGGTGTGACCCAGGAAAAAGTGGAGCTCGGCGCGACCCTCTTCTTCTGGGCGAGGGTCGTCTATTTCGGCGTTTATCTGGCGGGCATCCCGTACTTACGCACCGCGGTGTGGGCGGTGGCCACCGTCGGTACCTTCATGATCGCGCGGGCCGCGTTGTAAGACTCGTTTCATGCCCCCGTTCGAGCTCGCGGATCGCGTGGCCGTCGTGACCGGCGCCGGCAACGGCCTCGGAAGAGCCCTGGCCCTCGAACTCGCGCGCGGCGGGGCGCACGTCGTCTGCGCCGACTTCGACGAGGAGGGCGCCCGTCGCGTCGCGGCAGAGGTGCAGGCTCTCGGCCGGCGATCGCACGCAGTTCGCACCGACGTGAGAAAGCTCGACGACATCGAGCGCCTGCTCGAGGAGACGCTCTCGACGATGGGCGCGTGCCACATCGCGATGAACAACGCGGGCGTGTTCCACGCCGCGGCGTTGATGGACACGCCCGCCGAGCAGTGGCAGCGCGTCGTCGACACGAACCTGTGGGGCGTCATCAACGGCTCGCGCGTCTTCGGCGCGCACTTCACGAAGCAGGGCTCGGGTCACATCGTCAACACGGCGTCCGCGGCGGGGCTCTTCCCGACGCCGGGCATGAGCGCCTATTCGACCACCAAGTTTGCCATCGTCGCGCTCACCCTCCAGCTACGGTGGGAGCTCGCGCTCCGCGGCGTGGGCGTCACCCTGCTCTGCCCCGGCGTGCTCCGCACCGGCATCGCGAAGGCGCAAGGGGTCGGTCTCGACCACATCAACGTGGACGATCTCGTCAAACGATCTCCCCTGCCGGAAGGCTTCGCGCCGAAGGTCATGCGCGCGATCCGGAAGAACCGTCCGATGGTGCGCTTCGGGCCCGACGCCTATCTCTACAGCCTGTTCCGGCTCTTGCCGATGTGGCTCGTCGACCCCATAGGCCGCTTCATGGCACGTCAGGCGATGACGTTCGTGAAACCCGGCGCTGCTCCGGCCTTGCGCTGAGCGCCCCGTCAGGAGCCACACAATGCGGCGCTTTCTCTTGCTGCTCGGCGCGCTCGTCGTGGCCGGCGTCGCGCTCGTCGCGATGAGCTTCACGGCGCAGTCACTGCCACTCGCGCCGCTGCCGCCGTTCCCCGCGCCGGTCGCGCGCGGCCCCGACGGCATGAGCCTCGCCGCGATCCGCGCTGGGACCATGGTGTCGAGCGCGATGTTCGCCTACCGCGGCGGTGCGCGCACCGACGAGCGCAAGTTCAACATGGGCGCGATCTACGTGCACCATCCCCGCGGCGATCTGCTCTTCGACACCGGCTTCGGGCGCAACGTCGACCAGCACGTGCAGGGGGCGCCGTTCCTCATGCGCGCGATCACGAAATACGACAAGGGCGTCTCGGTCGCCGATCAGCTCGTGGCCGCGCACATCGAACAGAAGAGCCTCATGGGCGTCGTGCTCACGCACGCCCACTGGGATCACGTGAGCGGCCTCGACGATCTGCGCGGCGTGCCGGTGATGCTCCCGCAAAAGGAGCTCGATTTCATCCACTCGGGCGACCTCGCGACGGAGCTCGTCCGCGGTTTCGGCGACCTGAATTACAGGGTCTTCGGCTTTCCGAGCGGGCCATATCTCGGCTTCGAGGAGAGCTACGACGTGTTCGGAGACGGCAGCGTCGTGCTGGTCGCGGCGGGAGGCCACACACCGGGCTCGGTCATCGCGTTCGTGACGCTGCCCGCCGGCCGTCGCTACGCGCTGGTCGGCGACATCGTGTGGCAGCGCGAGGGCGTCGAGCTCCCCGCCGAGCGTCCCTGGGCCTCTCGCAAGATCGCCGACAAGGACGAGGCGCGCGTCCGTACCATCGTGGTGCGCTTGCACATGCTCGCTGAGCGCTTTCCCGACATGGTCATCGTGCCCGCCCACGACATGCGCGTCTGGGACACGCTTCCCCAGCTCGCGCACTGACGTCTCACGCCGTCGCTTGCTCCACGACGACGTCACTGGTCTTCGCGGGGATGAACGTCATAGCTCGCTCGGCGAGGGCGGTGATGGTGAGCGAGGGGTTCACGCCGGGGTTCGCCGAGATGGCCGAGCCGTCGATCACGTACATGCCCTCGTAACCGAACACCCGGTGACGGTGATCGATGACGCCCTCGGCGTCGGTCTCGCCCATGCAGCAACCGCCGAGGAGATGTGCGGTCGTGGGAATGTCGAGGAGCGGCTCGTAGTACGCGGACATCGCGGTGCCGCCGGCCTTCTTCGCGATCGCGATCGCGAGCTCCGTCGCCTCGGGGATCGCTGCCCGCGGCGGCTCGCCGTCCTCGAGCTCGGTGTTCATGAAGCGGCCTTTGCGGACGAACCGGAGCGTGCCCTCGGACGACCGCATGTAGAGGAGGATCATCGTCGCGGCCGCCCAGTTCATGACGAACCACGCCCGGAGGACGCGGATAGGGTGGCGCAGCGTGAAGACGAGCATGCGCCACAGCTTGATGAGGCCCGGGACCTGGCCGCCGATGTGCGGCACCGCGACCAGCCGGAAGAAGCCTGAGCCGCTGCCGTAGCGCACCATCTCGAGGTGCGAGTGCTCGTCGGTTTGCAGGAGCGAGTTGATGGCGATGCCGCGCGAGTGATCGTCTTTCGTGCCGGGCACGGTGACGAAGATGAGTGACTCGGAGTTAGTGCGCACCCGGTGGCCCACCCGTGACGAGAGCCGCGGCAGCGAGCCGCTCTCTTTCAACCTGAGGAGCAGCGAGTTCGTACCGAGCGCGCCACCGGAGAAGACGACGTTCTTCGCCTCGAAGGTCACGCGCTTCCGGGAGAAGTAGCTCCTGCCCTGGAGCGCGGTCAGGACGTAGCCGCCGCCCTCGCGCGGGACGACGTCGATGATCTCGGTGTCGGCTACGACGTTCGCGCCCTTCTTGCGGGCGAAGAAGAGGTAATTCTTGTCGAGGGTGTTCTTCGCGCCGAAGCGGCAGCCGGTCATGCACGCGCCGCAGCGGATGCAGCCGGTGCGCGGCGGGCCCTCGCCGCCGAAGTACGGGTCATCCACGGTCTTGCCGGCTTCGCCCATGAACACCGCGACGTGCGGCTTCTCGAAGGCCTCCGGCGTTCCTCGCTCCGTGGCCACGTCCTTGAGGAGCTGATCGGCGGGCGTGAGAAAATTCGTCGGCGCGGCACCGAGCATCCGTCGCGCGGTGGCGTAGTGCGGCATGAGCTCGCGCTGCCACTCGGCGAGGTGCGACCACGCCGCGCTCCGGAAGAACCCTTCTTTCGGGATGGGGAGGGTGTTCGCGTAGGTGAGAGAACCGCCGCCGACGCCCGCCCCCGCGAGCACCTGCACGTGACGGAAGGGACGCATCTGGAAGAGCCCGCGCGCGCCGAGCGCCGGGGCCCAGAGCCAGCGTCGCAGATCCCAGTTCGTCTTCGGAAAATCCTCTGCCTTGAGCTCGCTACCCTTCTCGACGACGAGCACGCGGTAGCCCTTCTCCGTCAAGCGGAGGGCGGAGGTGCTCCCGCCGAAACCAGAGCCGACGATGAGGTAGTCGTAATCCATGACGTTTCTTTCGTGGCCTTCCACAGGGCCGAGACAGAGCGGGAAGTATTGCTGCGAATCCGCCCTTCGTCGTCAGGAATCCGTCAGGCCCGACAGGGTTACTCGGTTGGCCCGGATTGACGCGGAACCGACGCAGGCGGATGGCCACCCGCATGTTCGTCATCGAGCTCACGTACAAGGTGGATCTCACCGAGATCGACGCGCACATGTCCGCGCACGTCGCGTTCCTGAAGAAGTACTACGACGCCGGTAAGTTTCTCGTGTCGGGCCGGAAGATCCCCCGGGACGGCGGCATCATCATCGCCGTCGCGAAGGAGCGCGAGGAGGTCGAGGCGATCATCCGCGAAGATCCGTTTCACGCCAACGGGCTCGCCGATTTTCGCATCATCCAGTTTCGCGCGAGCCAGCGCGCCATGGACATTCCGAAGCGCTACACGTGAGCGCGCTGGCGATCGCTCAGTGGGAAGAGCAGACGCCGCCGGTGCAGAACGCTACGTGCTCGGTCGACGGACAGGCGTCGCTTCCCCCCTCGCACGCGGCGCAGTGGGTGGACGCGTAATCGTCGAGATCGGATTTCAGGGTCGTCGCGAAGCGCGCCGCGACGGCAGTGCCGCAGCCATGGCTACACGGGTTGTCGATGACGACCAGCCGGCAATCGCCGTCATCCATGCAGTTCATGGCCCCGAGGCTCTCGGTGATCTGCGAGTAGTACGAGTCGTAGCCTTGCTGCCCCTCGGTGCACGTCTCGCCCGGCGCGGCGGCCGCGTTCCGGACGCACACCGTGCAGCACGAGCCGCTCGGCTTCGCAGAGTGGGTCCCCGAGGCACAGTCGAGGGGCGGGCAATCGACGAGGCTACAGTCGTCCGGCTCGCAGGTGGCGGGGCAGCACTCACCGGAGAGCGGAGCCGGGTGCATCGCTTCCGGGCAATCGAGGGACGGGCATGCCGTGACGCAGCTCGGCGTCTTGGTCCCGCTCCCCGGCGGCGTCGTTCCCCCGTCCCCGGTCATCACCCCGCTCTGTGATGCCGACCCTCCCGGCGGCTGGACGGCCACGCAGGCGACCGCGGTGAATGCCGCGAGCCCGGCCAGCGCGAGAAACCGGAACGTCATCGTGTTCTCGCCCTAACACCGGGCGCGGGATCGGGCCCAGATTGCTCGCCGCAGAGACGGTCGCCTCGACCTTCAATCGGGTGACGACGCCAGGGCAGAGCGTTCTTCAGAGGCGTGGATGGGATTCGAACCCACGTATGATGGTTTTGCAAACCATTGCCTAACCACTTGGCTACCACGCCGGATCGTGTATGCGTTGAGCGGAGTTAGGCCCTCACGGGCCTGGGGATGCGTTCGGTACACCCCGGTCCTCCCTCCGTCAAGCGAACCCCTGCTCCGGGCCGGGCGGCGCGGTACATTCGCCCCGTCATGCGGATCGCCCTCGGCTCGGACGACGACACGCACCTGGTCGCGGAGATCGCCCGTGAGCTCGCTGTGCGCGGGCACACGGTGGTGAAGTTCGGAGCTGCGGCAGGGACGACCGAGCCCTGGGCGGCGACGGCGCTTTCCCTGGCGGAGGCCGTCGCGCGCGGCGAGTTCGACTCGGGCGTCGTGTGCTGCTGGACGGGAACCGGCGTGTCGATCGCCGCCAACAAGGTGTCCGGGGTGCGCGCCGCGCTCTGCGGAGACGCCGCGACCGCTCGCGGCGCTCGCAGGTGGAACGACGCCAACGTGCTCGCGCTCAGTCTTCGCGCGACCGCGCCGGAGGTCGCCCGCGAGATCCTCGAGGCGTGGCTCTCGGAGCCCTACGGCGACACCGAGGCGGCGAGCCTCGACGCGATCCGCAGGATGGAAGACGGCTGAGCCGTCTCAGTCGTCGCTCGTGCCGTCGAGGTCTTCGGCGAGATACGACAGGATCACTTCGTCGAGGGATTGCTCGCTGATCGACGAGCCGCCGAAGATGCTCCCCGGTTCGGGCGGCGTGGAGAAGATGTTGGCGGGCCGCGCCGGCGCGTAACGACCGGAAGCGACGGAGGGACGCGGAGCGGTGGCCGGCGTGCCGAGTAGTGGTGTCCCCTTCACGGGTGGACGCGCGCCGGTACCCTGAGGAGCGACTGGCGCCGTGGGGGCGGCGGCGTTGGCAGGCGCGGGGGCGCCTGCGGGCCGTGAACGCGCCGACTCCAGATCGGCGAGGACGAGATCGGTGAGCGTCGGAGAGGCCCGTCGCGGGATCGGCGGCGGAACGGAGCGCTCCACCTCCCGGATCTCGGGAGCGGGTACTGCGACGTGCGTGGCCGCGACGTTCGGCAGAGTCGGCGGCGGCCTCGAGCGCCGGGCTCCGGGGGGCGGGGGCGGAACGTCTTCACTCGGGGGTCCGAGGGAGGGCACGTCGATCGGCGGCTCGGTGATCACCGGCGCCGACATGGGGCCGAGCACCCTGTCGATCGTCTCGTTGAGCTGACCGTCCCGCAGGGCGATGAACATCGCCTTGTGCTGGTCCTTCATGAGACGACGGATCGTCTTCTGCATGTCGGCGTCGCCGAGATGCTCCGTGTAGTCGGTACGGGTGCTCTTGATGATGCGCCCGCCGTCCGCGAAGAGATGCGTCACGATGTGCGGACGTTTGACGCCGGAGTCTTCCGTTTGAACATGGAAGACTCGCCCATGATGCTTCACATTGTTATTGAAGCCTACGAGGGGCGACGACGCCTTGGCCACACTCACGCTCCCGACCTCGTGAGAGTACCATACCCTGGTCGGGCGGACCGCTTCTTCAACGGGCCGCTTCGTCGAGACGCCGCATGCCCTCGAGTAGCAGGGCCTCGGGGCTCGCCTGGATCACCTGCTGGGGCGCCTTGAAGCTCGGATCCAGGCTGAAGTCGCCGTCGGTGAGGGTGAGCATTGCGTAGAACGCCTCCTCACCGCGCAGCTTGCCCCACATCGAGTTGAAGATGGCGCCATCCACGAAGTGGATCTCGCCCTGGTCGTTCCCGGACCGGATCTTGAGGGAACCGGACTTCCGGCCGTGCCAGAGCACCTGGATGATATCGGGGAGGCCCATCTCGGTGAGCGAGCCGCCGACGCCGCGTGGCGCGCGATCGCGCTCCTCGCGGGCCATGATCTGCTTGAGCTTCGCGACCAGCAGATCGGTCGCGACCGGCTTGCTCATGAAGTCCGCGGCGCCGAGCTCGAAGGCGCGCTTCGCGTCGACGCTCGACACGCGGGACGTGAGGATGACCCACGGGAGTCGCTTGCCCCAGTCGTGCTTCCGCACCTCGCCGAGGAGCGCGAAGCCGTCCTGCGGTTTGAGATCGAGCTCGCTCACGACGACCTCGATGTCGCCCGCTTCGAGGAACTTGATCGCCTGCTCGGGCGTCCGCGCGATGCGGACCTCGAAGCCCTGCTCGATCATGCGGAGTTCGAGCACGGTCGTCTCTTCCGGATCCGGCTCGACGAGGAGCGCGAGGTTCCTGTTCGCGAGGAGCCGCGCCTTCAGGTCGTCGCCGGTCACGGAGTGCTTGAACAGATCGACGAGGTTCGGATCGAAGATCGTACCCTTGAAGCGCGCGAGCACCTCGCACGCCTGCACGGGCCGTAGCGTCTTCCGGTAAGGGTTCTTCGGGTTCTGGGTGAGGTCGGCGTAGGTGTCGGCGATCGCGAGGAGTCGGGCGCCGAGCGGGATCTCCTTGCCGGTCACCGAGCCCGGCAGGCCCTTGCCGTCGTAGCGCTCGTACATCGACTCGAGGCTCTGGCGCGCCTCGCGCGGGAGCTCGATCGCCTCCATCAGACGGAGCGGCGCCTTGTAGCCCTTCGACGCTTGCGCGCGATGTCCCTCGTACTCGGCGACGTTCAGCGCGGTGAGATGATACGAGCTCATCTTGCCGAGATCGTGCACGTAGCCGGCGATCTGGTACGCCGCCACCTCGACGCTCGAGACGCCGATGCGCTCCGCGAGCTTCTTCACGAGGCGCGCGGTGTGGCTCGAGTGCCCCCGCAGATCGGGCCGCGTGTTCTCGAGGAGCGACACCAGGACGTTGAGCGTCTCGAGGTACGAGTCGCTCGCCATCCCCTTCGACGCCGACGACGAAGAGCCCGTCTTCTCGAGCTCGCGCCCCGAGAGCACGCGCTCCTGCGTCGCTTCCCCGGCGACGAGGGCGTGGGCCATCGTCTCTTCCGAGAGGACGTTGCGCTCGTACACGTCCATCATCGTGCTGAACTGCGCCTGCGCGGCGCGGTCGAGGACGGCGAAGGCGTGGATGTCGCCGTTGTAGTGCTTGTTGATCGCGGCGCGCACCGAGGTCGGGAGCGCGACGAAGGTGTTCACCTTCTTGGCGCTCGCGGCGATCTGCACCTCTTGCTGCGCGGTCGTGTCGGCAGGGTCCGCGGTGACGATGCTGATCGTCTCGCTCTTCGCGTCCCAGAGGACGGGGCAGAGCCCGTGTCGCTCGGCGAGCTTCTTCGGGATGCGGTCGAGGGTCGCGCGATCTATCTCCGCCTTGGAGAGCTTCTCGGTCGAGACGAAGCGGGTGCGGTTCATCCCGGCGACGAACTTGAGGAGAGCCGTCTCGTCGAGGGCGTTCACCTCGAGGAGCGCGTCCTCGACGCGGCCGCCCATCCTCGACTGGTAGCTCCGCACGACTTCCCGCTGCTCGGCAGTGAGAACTCCCCTGTCGACCATCTGGTCCAGGACGCGCAGATTGCCAGTCGGATGCATGGCCAGCCGGTGAGTATAACCCGTGTGCTTTCGGGACCCTCGCTGGTTTCAGGATAGCACTCCGGGTACGGCCGGATTTCCTCAGGAAAGGCGGGGACTCTTTACCCGGCCGCCGCGGCCGCCGACCACTTATGAGGAGCTTCCGCCCCCGCCCCCGACCGGGGGACTCCATCGCTTGACGGGCGGGCAGGCGGCGGCTACTAGATGCGCCCTTCATTGCCCCGGGGTGAAGGCCCCGAGAGAAGCCCGATGCGCACCTACTCAGCCAAGCCTGCCGAAGCCCTTCTCGCCCGCAAGTGGTGGATCGTCGACGCCAAGGGCCAGTCCCTCGGACGGCTCGCCAGCAAGATCGCGAACGTCCTCCGCGGCAAGACCAAGGCGACCTTCACTCCTCACGTGGACACGGGCGACTTCGTCGTCGTGATCAACGCGACGCAGGTGAAGGTGACCGGCAACAAGGCCGAGGCGAAGAAGTACTACCGCCACACTGGCCGTCCCGGCAGCCTTCGCTCCGAGACGTTCCGTGACGTGATCGTACGCCGCCCCGAGGTGCCCATCGAGATGGCCGTCCGCGGCATGCTGCCGAAGAACTCGCTCGGCCGCGGTCTCCTCAGGAAACTCAAGGTCTACCCGACCGCCGAACATCCGCACGCCGCGCAGAAGCCGGCCGAACTCGCCGTCTGACGGCTCTCCAACACGGAATCAAGATGGCCGAGACGACTTCGATTTACGCCACCGGCAAGCGCAAGACCGCCGTGGCCCGCATCTGGCTCTCGCCCGGCTCCGGCGCGATCAGCGTCAATGGCAAGCCGGCCGACGAATACTTCGAGCGCCTCACGTCGCGAATGGTCGCGCGTCAGTCCCTCGAGCTGCTCGAGTCCGCCGATCGCTACGACGTCCGTGCAACCGTCGCCGGCGGCGGACACAGCGCGCAAGCAGAGGCCGTTCGTCACGGCATCACACGCGCGCTCCTCGCAGAAGACCCCGAGCGTCGCCGCGTGCTGAAGCGCGCGGGCTACATCACCCGTGACGCCCGCAAGAAAGAGCGCAAGAAGTACGGCCAGCCCGGCGCTCGTAAGCGGTTCCAGTACTCGAAGCGCTAAACGCTCCCAGAAGAGCCTTGCCTTCTGCCGTGCATGAGGAACGATTGAACGTTCCTCATGCAGTCTCCATTCAAGCTGCGTTCTGACTTCGTCCCGAGAGGCGATCAACCGGCAGCCATAGCGTCGCTGATGAGCGCCCTCGAAGAGGGCGTGCCAGCGCAGACGCTGCTCGGCATCACCGGCAGCGGCAAGACGTTCACCGTCGCGAACGTCATCCAGAAATGGGGCCGTCCGACGCTGATCATCGCGCCGAACAAGACGCTCGCCGCGCAGCTCTACGGCGAAATGCGGGATCTCTTCCCGACGAACGCCGTCCACTACTTCGTCAGCTACTACGACTACTACCAGCCCGAAGCGTACATCCCGAGCACCGACACCTTCATCGAGAAGGACGCGATCATCAACGACCAGATCGATCGCATGCGGCACGCCGCGACGCACGGGCTCCTTTCGCGACCGGACGTCATCATCGTCGCGAGCGTCAGCTGCATCTACGGCATCGGCTCCGCCGAGAGCTACAAGGGCCTCCTCATAGAGATCGTGAAAGGCGAGGAGCTCCGGCGAGACGAGCTTCTCAGGCGCCTCGTCGACATTCAGTACGAGCGCAACGACGTCGACTTCCATCGCGGGACGTTCCGCGTCCGTGGCGACGTAGTGGAGATCTTCCCCGCGTACGAGGAGGCGACCGCGATCCGCGTCGAGTTCTTCGGTGACGAGGTGGACGCGATCCGTGAGGTCGATCCGATACGCGGAAAAGTGCTGAACTCGCTCGAGAAGTACTCCGTGTTCCCCGGCTCGCACTACGTGACGCCGAGGCAGCAGCTGAACCGCGCCATCGACGGCATCCGGGAAGAGCTCAAGGTCCGCCTCGGGTTCTTCGACCAGGAAGGGCGCTTCCTCGAGAAGCAAAGGCTCGAGCAGCGGACTATGTACGACCTCGAGATGCTCGAGCAGATGGGGTTCGTGCAGGGCATCGAGAACTATTCGCGGCATCTCTCGCAGCGGAACGCGGGCGAGCCGGCGCCGACGCTCATCGACTATTTCCCGAAGGACTTTCTGCTCGTCATCGACGAATCGCACCAGACGGTGCCGCAGATCGGCGCGATGTACCGCGGGGATCGCTCACGAAAAGAGACGCTGGTGGACTTCGGGTTCCGCATGCCGAGCGCGCTCGACAACCGTCCGCTCAAGTTCGACGAGTTCGAGACGCACATGCACCGCACTCTCTTCGTGTCGGCCACGCCGAGCGATTACGAGCTGCAGAAGTCCGGCAAGCACATCGTCGAGCAGCTCATCCGCCCGACGGGCCTGATCGATCCGGAGATCGAGATTCGCCCCGTGGACGGTCAGGTGGACGACCTGCTCGGCATGATCCGGGAGCGTGTAGCGCTCGGAGAGCGCATCCTCGTCACGACGCTCACCAAGCGCATGGCCGAGGACCTCACGGAGTACTACGCGGAGCTCGGGGTGCGCGTGCGCTATCTCCACTCCGACGTCGAGACGCTCGATCGCATCGAGCTTCTGCGAGCGCTCCGCGCCGGGGACTACGACGTCCTGGTCGGCATCAACCTGCTGCGCGAAGGCCTCGATCTTCCGGAGGTGAGCCTCGTTGCGATCCTCGACGCGGACAAGGAAGGGTTTCTCCGGAGCCCTCGCTCTCTCATCCAGACCATCGGGCGCGCCGCTCGTAACTCGCGCGGCAGGGTCATCATGTACGGCGATCGCATCACCGACGCGATGAAGTTCGCCATCAGCGAGACCGATCGTCGCCGGGCGATCCAGAAGGCGTACAACATCGAGCACGGCATCACGCCGGAGACGATCAAGCGCGCGATCCTCGACATCAACCCTGCGAGCGGTCAGAGCGACTACTACGCCGTGCCGCGCGGCGGGAAGGGCACCACCACGACGTCGAAGTCCGCCACCCAGGGGAGCGAAGAAGAGCGCTTCGAGCGGCTCGAGGCGGTCCGGCAAGAGATGTTCGCCGCGGCGGAAGGGCTCGACTTCGAGCGTGCAGCGCGCCTGCGTGACGAGCTCCGTCGTCTGCAAGGCGACGGCCCTTCCGGACTCGAAGGGTCGTCGCGCGATTCACGTTCGAGCTCGCGCCCGTCGGCGAAGCCCAAGGCGCGTCGCGCGAGCGGCCGCCCCGGGCGGCGCTGACGCGACTCAGCCGCGCATCGGCCACACGGGATGCGCGGGGCGTTCGCGCTCGAACGCGCGGGCGAGCCCGAGGAGCAGATCCTCGCGGTGATGCGGGCCGACGATCTGGAGGCCCACCGGAAGGCCAGCGCGTGACGTTCCGGCGCGGACGGTCACCGCGGGGTTCCACGACAGATTGAACGGGATGGTGAACGACGCGACGCTCGCCGTGATCTGCGGCCTGCCCTCCGTCTCGCTCGGGAACGGGCCGCGCGCCGGCGGCGGATCGTACGGCACCGTGGGCGTGATGAGCACGTCGTAGTCGGTGAACGTCCGCGCGCACCACGCGACGACCTCGGCGCGCTTCCGCGCTATCTCCGACCACATCGTCTGGCTCATCGACTCGACGTAGCGCAGCGTCTCGAGCAATCCACGGGTGAGTTCCCCGTCGCGCTCTGGACGGAGCTTGGCGAGCTTCGCGCCGACCTCGAACACCGTGAGGAGTCCCCACTCGCCACCCATCTCCGTCGGTCCGCCCGCGACCCGACTGACGGAGTGACCAAGCTTCTCGAACACGCGCACGCCCTCCTCGACGAGGGTGGCGACGTCGGACTGGACCACTGCGTAACCCAGGTCCGGCGAGTATCCGATGCGGAGCTTCGTCGGTGACGCGGCGCGCACCACGTCGAGATACGACCGCTCGGGGCGCGGCAGGCTTCGCGGATCTTTCGCGTCGTGACCGGCAACGACGTCCAGGAAGAGTGCCGCGTCTTCCACCGTCTTGGTGAGCGGGCCGTAGACCACCGTCGCGCCGTGCTCCCAGAACGAGGAGGGTCCTGTGGGAACGCGTCCAAAGGATGGCTTGAGTCCGACGGCGCCGACGAAGCTCGCCGGAATGCGGATGGAGCCGCCTCCGTCGCTCGCTGTAACGAGCGGTAGCATCTCGCTCGCCAGCGCCGCGGCGGAGCCGCCGCTCGAGCCTCCTGGAGTTCGCGTCCCGTCCCAGGGCGAGCGTGTCTCGCCGAAGAGCAGGTTCTTCGTGATGGCGTTGCTGCCGAACTCGGGCGTGTTCGTCTTGCCGTAGACGATGGCGCCCGCTGCGCGCAGTCGCGCAACCTGGGTAGAATCCGACTCGGCGGTAGCTCCGCGAAATAGAACGGAGCCGTGTGTCGTGGGAAGACCCGCGGCGTCTTCCAGATCCTTCACGCCCAGCGGAATCCCTTCGAGACGTCGTCCTTCTCCCGACGAAATCCGTCGTTCCGCCGTCTTCGCGTCGGTCATGAGCGCCTCGCGATCGCGCTCGGCGACGATCGCGTTGAGCTCCGGATTGCGCTCGTCGACGGCGGCAAAAATTTCCGTCATCAGCTCGACGGGGCTGCCTTTTCTTGCCTGGAGTAGCGCGGTCAGTTCGACCAAGGACAACGACAGGAGCGAACTCATGTTGCCGCCATCATACAGGTCAGTGCACGCGCCGCCGAGGCAGCTCGGCAACCGGGCGGGTCATATTGAGCGCTCGGGGTATGCGCCATCGTACGTGTGTGGGTCACGTCACCCGCACATGTCGAATCTCTCGGGATGAGCGCCGTATGCCCGAGAAATTGCTTGCGAGTAGATACGAAGTTGCGATGCTAAAAGTCTCGCGCGGCCTTCACCCCGCGAACGCGAGGAACATGATCACCCGTGGGTTAAGCTTACTTGCGTGCGCGTGCGCACTTCTCGGCTGTAGCAGCAGCACCAACACCGGCAACGGAGACGGCGCGGGAGCGTCCTCTTCGTCGGCGGGCAACGGCAGCGGAGCCTCCGCGAGCGGCTCCGGCGCCGCGTCGTCCGGCACCGGCAACATGCCCGGCGTCATCTTCGGCGGCAGCGGCGGCGCGGGCAACGACGTCGGCGGCGGCGCCTCGTCGGGAGGGGACACCGCGACCGGCATCTGCGGCAGCAGTGATCTCTCCGGCTGCGTCGGGGATCGCTACGCGGGTGAACAGATCCCGCTCGATATCTACGTCATGTTCGACGTCTCGTGCTCGATGTCGTGCCCCGCGGAAGAGACCGGGCCCGGCCTCTGCTGCATGGGCGGGCCGAACCCGCGCATCGATCAGGTGCGGACCGCCGTCACGTCGTTCCTGAACGATCCGTCGAGCGCCGGGCTCGGGGTCGGCATCGGCTACTTCGGCTTCATGCAGGGCGGGCAGACGTCGTGCGATCCGTCGAAGTACTCGTCGCCGTCGGTGCCCATCGGCTCGCTACCGGGCAACACCGCCGCGCTCACCGCGTCGCTGAGCGCAGCGCGACCGACGGGTGAGACGCCGACCGGCGCCGCCATCCGCGGAGCGTGCACGTATGCGTCGCAGTGGCAGGCGATGAACAGCGGCCACAAGACCGTGGTGCTCCTCGTGACGGACGGTTTCCCCGAAGCGCCGACCACCTCGGCGAACGGCGGCTGCACGCCCACCATCGCCGACGCCGTCCAGGCGGCGACGACGTGCGCGAGCCACTCTCCGACGCTGCCGGTCTACGTCGTGGGCGTCGGCATGCAGCTCACGAACCTGAGCGACATCGCCGCTGCCGGCGGCACGAAGACGCCGTTCCTCGTCGGCGGCGCCGACATCACGCAGCAGATCGTCGACGCGCTGAACCAGATCCGCGCGCTCGCGCAGATCCCCTGCCACATCAAGCTTCCCCCGCCGCCCGCCGGCACGACGCTGAAGCTCGATCAGGTCAACGTCGGTTCTTGCCAGTCGAACAACCAGGGTCAGATCTTCACCAACGTCCCGCAGATGAGCGGGTGCGACGCGAAGAGCGGCGGCTGGTACTACGACGACCCGAACGCCCCACAGCAGATCATCCTCTGCGGGCCCACGTGTGACGCCGTGAACGTTCCCGGTGTCTCGCTCTTCGCATCCGTCGGATGCCAAACCCAGACGGTCGTACGATGAAATCGTCCAAGCTCTCGAGTTCGCTGCTCGTGGCGTCCACGCTCGCGTTCGTCATGCTCCCCGTCGCGTGCGGGTCGGATAGCAACGGCAACTCCGACGAAGCCACGGGCGGCGAAGGCGGCGCCTTCGGCGGAAGCAGCGGCGCTGGCGCCACACCAGGCGGCGGCCGCGGCGGCGTCACCGGCACCGCCGTGGGCGGCCGGCGCAACGGGCGTGGCGGCACGACGGCCACCGGCGGCAGGAACACCGGGCGCGGCGGTTCCGTCTTCGGTGATCCGGTCCCGGCACCGTCGATGTCGCTGCCCACCGGGTTCCAGGCCTGCGAAGCGGCGTTCTGTCCGCCGGTGGGCGCCGGCACGGCGTGCTGCGTGGCCGCGAATGGTCCGTGCGGTGCCGACACCGGCAGCGGCTGCACGGCAGCGGCGCAGCAGGGCGGCGGCGGCGGCGGTCGTCAGGGTCGCGGCGGAGTCACCGGCGCGGGCGGCACGCCGATGGGCACCGGCGCGGGCGGCATGTTCGGCCGCGGCGGCAGGGGCAACCGCGGTGACGGCGGCGCACCCTCCATGGGCGGCGCCACGAACATCGGCGGCACCATGGCGATGGGCGGCGCAATGAACGCCGGCGGCAGCACGGCCAGCGCGGGCACGGCGAACGCGGGCGGTGCAGCGGGCGCCGGTGGCGACGCGAACACCGGCGGCGCGGACGCGGGTCCGTAGGAGCGGTCGGGCAAGGCGCGACGGACGCCTGGCGTCCGCTCGGCGCGACTCAGTTGAGCAGCGGGAGCCGGAAGAAGAGCGACCGCTGCGAGCCGCAGCGACGACACCGGAGTCGCGCCTCGCGGAGGCGCGCGCCGTGCGGGCCCGTCACTGCGGCGTGCTCCTCGACGGCGTGCTGACCGTCGCAGCGCGGGCAGGGCATGCCGGTCGCGTGCGTCTCCACGACGGAGGCGGACGGCGCCTCGATGGGCAACTCCGGACTCCCGCCCGGCGAGAGCCGGAAGAGCTTCTCGCGGTCGCGAGAGAGCCGCGACGCGGCCCGCTCCCCTTCTCGCCGCTCCGTTCGCGCGCGCTTCGGCTTCTGCGCCATCGGCGGAGCTGCTCAGAGCTTGTCCTTCGCGCCCTTCCGCTGGAGCTCCTCGACGACCTTGCGCACGTCCTGCGCGCGGTCACGGGAGATCACGAGGAGCGCGTCGTCGGTCTCGATGACGCACACGTCCTTCATGCCGACCAGGGCGATTGCCTTGCGCGTCTTGCCGAGGTCGCGGACGAGTGAGCCCTCGGAGTCGATCAGGACGGCGCCGTCGTCGGCGACGTTGTCGTGAGCGTCTTTCTTGCCGAGCTCCCACGCGGCCAGCCAGCTCCCGACGTCGCTCCAGCCGAACTCGGCGGGGACGACGTGGAGGAGCGGCACCTTCTCCATCACGCCGTAGTCGATGCTGATGTTCGGCAAGGTCGGGAAGACGGCCTTCGTCTCCGTGGCCTCTGCGTCGGCGCCGCGCGTCGCCGCTGCCTCGATCTTGGCGAGGCCGCCGGCGAGCTCCGGCATGAACTCGGCGATGGCGTTCATCATCACGGATGCGCGGAAGAAGAACATCCCGCTGTTCCAGAAGTAACGGCCGCTCCGCATGTACTCCTCTGCGCGGACGCGATCGGGCTTCTCGACGAAGCGCACGGCGCGCCGCACGCCGGGAGATATCTCGTCGGTCGCCTCGATGTGGCCGAAGCCCGTCTCGGGCCGGCTGACGGCGATGCCGATCGTCGTGATCGGCCCGCTCTCGGCGGAGCGCACGGCGCGGGTGACCGCGTCCCTGAACGCGACCTCGTCGCGCACGTGATGATCGCTCGGGAGCGCCATGATGATGGCCGACGGATCGTTCCGCGCTGCGATCGCGGTACCCCAACCGATGCACGGCGCCGTGTTGCGGGGCACCGGCTCGGCCAGCACCTTGATGCCGGGGAACGCCGACACGGCCTCCCGGGTCGCGGCGAGCAGGTGCTCACCGGTGACGATCAGGATGCGTTCGGGAGGGCAGAGCGGCTCGATGCGGCGGATGGTGCTGACGAGCAAGCTGTCGTCCGACCCGGGGGCGATCGGCAAGAGCTGTTTCGGTCGTAGCTTGCGGGAAGCGGGCCAGAAGCGGGTGCCGCTGCCACCCGCCATGATGAGTGCGTATAGGTGATCCATGGGCTCCGTGTCCGAGTTCCTCGGACGGTACCACGCGCACCGATCAATGCAGAGTGTGGTCGGTGACCATATTGGGTCGCGGAAAGACGTCGCCTTCCGTGGGCGAGAACGGCGTGTCGGACGCGGTCACACGCCCCACCTCGGCCGCCATCGCGCCGGTCAGCGTGAGGTGCCACATCTTCAGGCTCGCGGCGGCGAAGAACAGGGGATGCTCGGCGGCGAGCGACGAATCGTCCCCCGCGAGCTTTCGGGCCATCAGCGGCGGGGTGAACGCAACGACGGGCGCGAGCAAGAGAAGCAACGCGCGGCGAGTGAACAGGAACGCCGTTGCGGTGGCGAGCCCGGCGCTCATGGCGACGAACGAGAGCCTACGGAGGCTCGGCGCGGCGTGAGCTCTGACGAACGTCGCCCAGTACTCGTCGAAGGTCGCACCGTCCGTCGTCATCAGGAGCCTTCCACCTTTTCGGCTTCGGCGATGAGCTCCTCGAGCTCGTCCTCGTGAACCATCCGCGGGCGCACGGCGGAGACGACTCCGGTCTTGTCGATCACGACCAGCGTCGGGAGCTCACGTACCTGAAACGCGTTTGCAACGTGATCGCCGTCGTCGAAGATCGTCGCGTAGCCGAGCTGGTGGCTCGTCGCGAACTCGACGGCGCGAGGCCAGTCGTCGTCGCTCGTGGTGACGCCGAGGACGACGACGCCCTTGCCCTCGTGGTGGCGCGCGACCCGATCGACGATCGGCACCTCGGCGCGACACGGCGCGCACCAGCTCGCCCAGAAGTCGAGCACCACGACCTTGCCGCGCAGATCGGAGAGGCTCACGCGACTGCCCGGCTCTCCCCCCGACATGACCGGCAGGGTGAACCCCGCCGCCGGTAGTCCGACGAGCTTCGACCGCTGCGTCTTGAAGAGCGGGAGGATCGCGTAACCGAGCACCATCGACAGCGCGAGCACGCTGCCGATCACGACGGTCGCCTGGCTCGCCGTCGCAGTTTTTCCGCTTTCGCTCATGCACTCTCCTGGGACGCCGCCGTGGCGCGTGCCGTGCCTGACTCGGCGGCGGCGTTGTCTGCCTCTAGCACCGCGGCGGACGGCGCACTGCCACCGGCCGGAATCGTCACCCGGACCCGTGCGCCACCGAGCGGGCTCTCGTGGGCGGAGATGACCCCGCCGTGCTCGACCACGACCTTCTTCACGATTGCCAGGCCGAGACCGGTGCCGTCGTGCTTGGTCGTCACGTAGGGATCGAAGATGCGCTCGCGGCTGTCGGCCGGAATGCCGGGTCCGTCGTCGTCGACGTCGATGACCCAGAAATCGCCGGAGCGGTGGAGCGACACGCGCACCTTCCCCTCCGAACGCGACTGATCGCGGATGGCCTGGGCAGAGTTGCGGATCAGATTGATGAGCGCGCGGCGCAGCATCTGCCGGTCCAGGTTCGCGCTCGCCGGCTTGTCGGGAATGTCGAAGGCGACCGTGATGCGCGGCGCGGGCTGCGCGGCGGCGCCCTCGGACGGCTCCTCGGCGAGCAGTGTTTGACTCGCCTGCTCGCGCAGGAACTGCGACAGATCCGCCGGCCCGAGGATCGCTTGCGGTAGCCGCGCGAAGTCCGAAAACTCGCCGACCAGTCGACGGAGCGTGCCGACCTCCGCCTCGACGACCTCGAGCGTCGCGTCGAGGAGCTTGCGATACGAGCCGTCCTCCCCGCTATAGCGCTCGTGGATCTCCTCGACGGCGAGCTGGATCGGCGTGAGAGGGTTCTTTATCTCGTGCGCGAGCCGTCGCGCCATCTCCTGCCACGCCCCGATGCGCTGCAGGTATTCGATGCGGGCCCGCGTCGCTTCGATCTCGGCGAGCATGCGGTTGAACGCCCGCGCGAGGTCCCCGACCTCGTCGGCGCCCGTTTCGGCTACCCTGGTAGTCAGATCTCCGGCACCGACGCGCCGGGTGGCGTCGGCGAGCCGCACGATACGGGTCGACACGTTGCGGGCGAGGAGAAACCCCGCCGTGACCGAGGCGACGATGGAGAGACAGAGCGTCACCGCGAAGCCGAGCAGGTACGCCCGCTGATCGCCTTGCCGGCGGGCGGACACCTGCTTGTAGAGGTCGACGAAGTCGCTCATCTTCTCGAGACCGTCGGTGTGCGCCTTGTCGGCGGCGAAGACGGCGACGAGCGCCGGCGCGTCATCGTCGGAGTCGTCGTCCACCTCCTTGCCGAGGGGGCGACGCACCTCGAGGGAGTTCTCCCGGGTCTCGTCGAGGGGACGGCCGCGATCCACGAACGCGGCGCGCCGATCGCCCCGCACGACCGAGAGCGACACCAGATCGGCGTGCTTCGGCAGGAGCTCCGCGAGCAACCGCTGAGTCGCAGCCGGGTCCTGTCCGGACGCCGCGCGGACGAGGTCGGGGCGAAGCGCCATGGCCGCCGCTTCGCTCCGCATGGCGCTCTTCTCGGCCCGCGCGAGCTCCTGATAGAGACCGAGCGCCTCGTCCAGGTGCTCGCCCGTCTCGGTCCGGACGAAGTCGTCCTTCCAGAGGAGCTTCTGGGAGAAGAAGATCGCGAACCCGACCTGCACGAGCGCGGTCAAGGCGATCGCCGCAGCGAGGCGTCGCGCGATTCGCCCGGTTGCCATCTTCCCCGAATATCCCGTGCGACGAGGGCCCGGTAAAGCGAACCCTACCGATTTCGGCCGAAGAGCTCGCCGAGCAAGGAAATGGGGTCGAAGAGCGAGCCGACGCCGAGCTTCGCCGCCCAGTCGCGTGCGACGGCCACCGCGGCGCGACCGATGTCGACGCCGAGCGGGATCGCGAGCGCCGGCGCGAGCGGATGAAAGACGAGCTGGCGCGCCGCGACGGCAGCAGCCCACGCGCCCGGCGTCGTGTCGGCGAGGAGATCCTTCCACACGTGCACCTCCGCGAAGCAGCCGAGGGCGAGAGGGCCGACGCCGAGCTCGACGGCGCGAGCGAGGCCGCGCGCGTCACGCGTGAAGTCGCCGGAGACGAGGCCCATCTCGGTGCGTGCCGTCGCCGGGCCCACCACGCGATCGAACCCGTGGTCGCCGCGATGTAGCGCCACCGAGGTCCGGACCTCGCCGTTCTCGAAGGCGCCGAAGAGCACCGTCTTGCCGGCGGGGCAGATGACGTCGACGAGACGGCGCAGCAGCCGCTCCTTCGTGAGGAGCCGGCGCAGCTCCCCGGGGTGCGTCTCGACGACGCCGGCGTCGGAGAGCGTGCGGAGGACGTCCACGAGCTTCGTGGCCTGGGTGAGTGCGTCGTCGCCGCGCGAGACGGCGCGCGCGAGCTCGTCGACGACGTGCGGTACGACGTTGCGCTCGATACGCGCCGCCCACCGCGCGCCGTAAAGCTGCGCCGCGTCGGAAAGCGGGCCTCGCAGCGCAGGATCGCCCGGCTCGAGCCGGCCCCGGGACGTCGAGACGGCCTTCGCGACGCGGCTGCCGTCGCGGATCACGATGAGGCCCCCGGACGGCTCGGGACGGTCGCCGAAGAGGGCGGCGAGGGCCATCCAGTCGGAAGCGTCGAATTCCTCGACGCGCACATCGTCGGTCAGCATGACGGGGACGCGCAGTATAGTGACGGCAATGATCGAGCAAAGCGGGCGTGAAGCGAGCCTCGACCTGATGCGATTTCTGGACGCATCCCCGACGCCCTACCACGCCGTGCAGGAAGCCGTCCGGCGGCTCGAGAGCGCAGGCTTTTCCGCCCTCGACGAGCGCGAAGAATGGCGGCTCTCGCCCGACGATCTGAGATACCTGATCCGCGCCGGGGGCACCCTCGTCGCGTTCGCCGTAGGCGCGGCGCCGCCTTCGCGGGCCGGGTTCCGGCTCGCCGCCGCCCACACCGACTCGCCGAATTTCCGCGTCAAGCCGCGCAGCGACTCGCGCGCCCAGGGCCACCGTCAGCTCGTGGTCGAGGTCTACGGGAGCCCGCTGCTCCACACCTGGCTCGACCGTGATCTGTCGCTCGCCGGCCGCGTCAGCCTCATCGACGGCTCGACCCATCTGGTGCGATTCGACCGCCCCATTTGTCGGATCTCGAGCCTCGCCATTCACCTGAGCCCGACCCTCGCGACGGACGGGCTCCGGCTGAACCCGCAGCAGCACATGCTCCCCACCCTGTCGCTCGGTGACGACGACGGGGGCGGCGTGGAGGGCCTCGTCGCGGTCGAACTCGGCGCGCGGGGCGCCGGCACCGTTCCGCGTGAGGCGGTCGTCGCGGTCGATCTGATGACGTACGACGTGCAGGGCGCGGCGAGCGCCGGCGTCAATGGCGAGCTCCTGACCTCGGCTCGCCTCGACAACCTCGCGTCGAGCCACGCCGCGCTCACGGCCCTGCTCACCCGCTCGTCTTCCAGCGACGCGACCCGCGGCATCGTCCTCTACGACCACGAAGAGGTCGGGAGCCAGAGCGCGGCCGGCGCGGGCAGCCTCTTCCTGCGCAGCGTGCTGACGCGCGTCGCCAACGGCATGGCAGGCGCAGGCACCGACGCAGCGGAGCGCGCGTTCGCGCGGTCGCTCCTCGTCTCGGCGGACATGGCTCACGCCATCCACCCGAACCACGCCGACAAGCACGACCCGCAGAACGCGCCGCGGCTCGGCGGCGGCCCGGTGCTCAAGGTGAACGTCAATCAGTCGTACGCGACGGACGCGCCGGGCGCGGCGGTCTTCGAGCGAGCGTGTCGCGAATTCGGATTCTCCGCCCAGCGCTTCTCGGCCAGGAACGACATGCGATGCGGCTCGACGATCGGCCCCATCGCCGCAGCGCGCCTCGGCATGCGCACCGTCGACGTCGGCAATCCGATGCTCAGCATGCACTCCTGCCGGGAGGTCACCGCGATGGCCGACGTCCCGAAGATGATCCTCGCCCTGAAAGGCGTCCTCGACGCGAGGGAGCTCCCGGGCGCCACGGCGTGAAGCCAGCGCGGCACCGTCACGCCGTCGCAAGTAGCGGCGCGGTCCGCGGCTCGGCGATCACCATCGTCCCCTTCTCGGGCGAGAACGTGATGGCCCGGCGGACGATGCGCGCCGGCGGCGTCTGGGCGAGAGTGAGCTTGCGGAGCGCGAGGATCGTCGCGCTGACGATCTTCATCTCGTAGAAGGCGAAGGCCGCGCCGAGGCAGCGTCGGATCCCGCCGCCGAAGGGCAGCCATGCGTTGGGATCTTCCTTCACGCCGAGGAAGCGCTCGGGCAAGAACTCGTCGGGGTCGCGATAGGCGTCGGGGTTCCTGTGCGCGAGGTAGATGCACGCCGCGACGGCGGTGCCGCGCGCGAGCGGCACGCCGCCGATGGTCGCGTCCTCCATGAGGATCCGCCCGACGACGGGGATGATGGGCCGGAGACGCAGCGTCTCGCGCAGCACGGCGTCGAGGTACTCGAGCCGCATGATCGCGTCGAGCCGGGGCAGCCCGCCGTCGAGGGGGACGGAGTCGATCTCCGCCTGAAGGCGTGCGTGCACCCGCGGCGTCGCGAGGACGCGCTCGAACGTCCAGCAGAGGGCCGTCGCGGTCGTCTCGTGACCGGCGGCGAGCGCAGTGACGAGCTCGTCCCGGATCTCCGCGTCGGTGAGCGGCTCACCGTCGGCGTCGCGTGCCTCGAGCAGCATCGCGAGGATGTCCGTTCGCTCCTTCGCCTTCGGGTCGGCGCGACGCGCCCTGATCTGCTCGTAGATGAGCGCGTCGGCGCGATCGCGATCGGCGAGGAGCCAGCGGAACCACGGCTTCGTCTCGCGCTCGGGGCGGACGGAGAGGTAGCTCAGGATGGGGATGCTGACCGGGATCTCACCGCGCCCGAGGAGCGTCTTCAGCGCGTCGCGGAGCGCGTCGAGCCGGCTACCCTCGTCGGCGCCGAACACGGTGCGGAGGATGATGTCGAGGGTCATCGCCTGCATGTGAGGATGGAGCGAGAACGGCGTTCCGCTGCTCCAGGTCGCGATGTCGGACGCGGCGATGGACTGCATCGCGCCGGCGTAGACGCGCATCCGCTCCCCGTGGAACGCCGGGAGCAGGAGCTTTCGCTGGCGCATGTGCGGCCCCTCGTCGAGGAGCAGCACCGAGCTCTTGCCGACGATCGGCAAGAGCAGCTGGTTGAACTCGCCGGCGTGCATCTCGTCCCCGCGGGCGGCGAAGATCTGCTTTATCGCCGGCGGCTCGCTGAAGAGCACGATGGGACGAGGCGGGATCCGGACGGTGAACGTCGGACCGTACTTCTGCCGGCAATAACGGAGAAATTCCGTCGGGCGGCGGACCCATATCGCGGTTTGCAAGACGCTCGGGATGGTTGGACCGGCGGGCAACGGGAGCGACATCGTGGGCCGTATGGTACTCCCTCTCCCGCCGGCGCGGAGTCTCCCGCGTGGCTACCCGAAACGCCGTGTCACGAGTCCCGACCCACCGATACGCCGATCCCCTCGACCGGATCTGGCTCTCCACTGCGCGCGCAGTCGGGCTACGCGTCGAACGGACCGCGGATACCTACGCCTCGACACCGGGGAACGGCGTGCTGCTTCTCGCCGACCGCCCGCACCTCGATGCGGACGACTCGCTCGCCCAGATGATCCTGCACGAGATCTGTCACTCCCTCGTCGAGGGAAAGGGCGCCTTCGAGCGGCGCGACTGGGGCCTCGACAACGAGACGGAGCGCGACGTCCCGCGCGAACACGCCTGCCTGCGTCTCCAGGCCTTCCTCGCTGGCGGCTTCGGGCTAAGGCGCGTCCTCGCTCCGACCACCGACTATCGCGCGTTCTACGACGCGCTCCGCGGAGACCCCTTCTCGCCGCGACACGATCCGACCGCGATCCTTGCCGTAGCGGCGCGACGGCGCGCGGACCAGCCGCCGTGGGCGCCGCACCTGATGCGCGCGCTCGCCGCAACGCGGGCGGTCGTTGACGCCGCCGCCGCGTTCCCCGAGAGCGCGAGGGACGGCGAGCGCGATCTCCTCGAGCTCCTCGACGCCGCGCCAGGCGTTCATCCGAGCGGGCTCCGCCTCTCCTCGCCGGCGAGCCCCGAGCGGACCTGCGGCGTCTGCGCGTGGCGCCACGGTCGCGCCGGTCTCTGCCGGCAAGCAGACGACATCCGGGTCGCCGCGAGCGCCCCCGCGTGCGAGCGCTTCGAGCCGCTCCTCGATTGCCAGGAGTGCGGCGCTTGCTGCCGGGCCGCCTATGACTGCGTCGAGGTGACGCCCCGCGATCCCGTTCGCAAGAAGCACCCCGAGCTCGTCGTCGTCCGCGGGCCCTTCCTCGAGATCAAGCGGAACGGAGACCGCTGTGCTGCGCTCGGCGGGGGCGTGATGGAGCAAGGCGCGAGCGAGCCCCGGCTGGTCCCCTACGCCTGCGGCATCTACGCCGACCGACCAAGGAGCTGTCGCGATTTCGAGAACGCGGGCGAGCACTGCCTGACGGCCCGACGCCGCGTCGGCCTCTCGCTGTGAGAGGCGTGCGCGGGCTTGCCCGGCCCCTCCCTTGACAGATTGGAAACCGTGCAGATCCTGCGCGGGCGAGTTACCCATGAGCACCGTCGAGAATCCCACGGAAAAGTCCACTCACCGCTTCCAGGCGGAGGTCACGAAGGTCCTGCACCTCGTGATTCACTCCCTCTACAGCAATCCGGAGGTCTTTCTCCGGGAGCTCCTGTCGAACGCTTCCGACGCTCTCGACAAGCTCCGGTTCCGGTCCGTCACCGAGCCCGGGCTCCTGCCGTCCGGTGAGCGGCTGGTCGTCCAGCTCATCCCGGACGCGAAGGCGCGAACCCTCACCATCTCCGACAACGGTATCGGCATGAGCGCCGAGGCCCTGACCCAGGAGCTGGGCACCGTCGCGCACTCCGGGACCCGCACCTTCCTCGACAAGATCGCCGAGGCGAAGAAGGCCGACGTGAGCCTCATCGGGCAGTTCGGCGTCGGCTTCTACAGCGCGTACCTGGTATCCGATCAGGTCGAGGTCGTGAGCCGCGCCGCCGGCGAGGAGAAGGCGCACCGCTGGACGTCCGACGGCGCAGAGACGTTCACCATCGAGCCCGCGGAGCGCGCGTCCCAGGGTACCTCCATCATCCTGCACCTGAAGGCGGACGCGGACTATCTCGACGGCTTCCACCTGCGCACCCTCGTCCGCCGTTACTCCGACTTCCTCGATTACCCGGTGGAGCTCGTCACGCGGGAAGAGAACAAAGAGGACAAGGTCGAGGTGCTGAACCAGGGCAAGGCGCTCTGGCAGAGGCGCCCGTCCGAGGTGACCGAGGAGCAGTACACCGAGCTCTACAAGCACCTGACCCACGACTTCGAGCCGCCGCTCGCCCACCGTCATTTTCACGTCGAGGGCACGCAGCTCTTCATTGGGCTCCTGTTCCTTCCGAAGCGCGCGCCGTTCGACATGTTCACGCCCGACGTGCAGCATGGCCTTCGCCTCTATGTGAAGCGCGTCCTCATCATGGAGCAGTGCGAGGAGCTCCTGCCGCGCTGGCTTCGCTTCATGCGCGGCGTGGTCGACTCCGAGGATCTGCCGCTCAACGTCTCGCGTGAGCTCCTCCAGGATTCGTCGATCGTGCGTGTCATCAGGAAGCAGATCGTCAAGCAGGTCCTCGACATGCTCGACGAGGTCGCGAAGGACGCCACGAAGTATCAGGATCTCTGGAAGGCCTTCGGCAACGTGCTGAAGGAGGGCCTCCACTTCGAGCCAGAGCAGAAGGCGCGCCTCGCGCCGTTGCTCCGCTACGAGAGCAGCCGAGGGGAAGGCCTGGTGTCGCTGGCCGACTACAAGTCGCGGATGGCCGAGGGCCAGGAGGCCATCTATTACGTCATCGCCGAGTCGCGTGGCCTCGCCGAGAAGAGCCCTCACACCGAGACCCTGCGCAAGCGCGGTTACGAGGTGCTCTTCATGACCGACGCCGTGGATTCGTTCGCGGTGGAGGGCCTCGACGACTTCGACGGCACGAAACTCGTCAGCGCGACGAGCGCGGATCTGAAGCTCACCGAGTCAGAAGAAGCACAGAAGAAGGCCGCCGAGGCGAACACCGACCTCAAGGACCTGAGCGAGCACATCCGGCGGACCCTGCAAGACCACGTGAGCGAGGTGCGGATCTCGCACCGGCTCACGGACTCCCCCGTGTGCCTCGTCGTGCCGGACGGCGGGCTCCAGCCGTACATCGAGCGCGTGCTCCGCGCGACGCGGAAGGACGCTCCCCGCACCAAGCGCATCCTCGAGGTGAACCCCGAGCACGCCCTCGTGAAGAACCTCGAGCGCATGTGCGCCAAGGATCCGAGCTCCCAGAAGCTCGACGAGTGGATCGAGCTCCTCTTCGAGCAAGCCCTGCTCGCAGAAGGCAGCCCGGTGGAAGATCCGACTCGCTTCGCGACCCGCCTCACGACGCTGCTGCAAGACGTGAGCGGCGCGGCGATCGGTTAGTAGTTCCGCATCGAGACGCGTCGTCCCAGAAGCATGACGCGAGCGGAACGAGCCCGCGAAGCGTCGGGGGGAGCAGTTCGCCCGCGAGCAAAGCGAGCCCGCGAAGGCGGCGGGGGGAGCAGTTCGCCGTAGGCGCAGCTGCGGGGGGCCAAGGCCCCCCTAATCAACAATCGCGCCGTAGACGATGGACTTGAGCTGGGTGCGGAAGCCGTAGATCGTCGAGGGGATGAGCTGCGTCATGAAGACGACGCTGAGCTCTTCTTTCGGGTCGACCCAGAACGCGGTGCTCGCCATGCCGCCCCAGCCATACTCGCCGGCTGAGCTCGGGACCTGCGCGCGCACCGGGTCCACCGTCACCGAGACACCCAGGCCGAACCCGACGCCCTCGTAGCGTGTCTCGCTGAACGAGCCGCGGGCGAGCGCGGCGAGATCCTTGCCGCCGGGAAGATGGTTCTCGGCCATGAACGCGACGGTGCGCGGCCCGAGGAGGCGCACGCCGTCGAGCTCGCCGCCGCGACGCAGCATCTCGGCGAAGCGCAGGTAGTCCGCGGCGGTCGAGACGAGCCCCGAACCGCCGCCGAAGAACGTCTTCGGGCGGCCGTAGGGGCTATCCTGAGGGTCGTCGAGCAGGACGAGCTTCTTGTCCCTGTCCCGCCCGTAGCACGCCGCGAAGCGATCGAGCTTGTCGACGGGAACGGTGAAGCCGGTGTCGACCATGCCGAGCGGCTCGAAGACGTTCTCGCGCAGGTAGACGTCGAAGGGCTTGCCCGACATCTTCTCGACGAGATATCCGACCACGTCGGTGGCCACTGAATAGTTCCACGCCTCTCCCGGGGAGAACTCGAGCGGCAGGGTGGCGAGGGTCTTCACCATGTCGGCGAGGGTGCCCTTGCCGTTGCCGATGCCGAGCTTGCGATACGCGACGTCGACGCCGGTCCGCTCCATGATGCTGTAGCTGAGGCCGGACTGGTGCGTCAGCAGATCGCGCACCGTCATCGGCCGCCGCATGGGCTCGGTCGTGAACGTCGGATGACTTCCGTACAGATAGACGCGGAGGTGCTCCCACTCCGGGATCCACTTGTGCACCGGATCGGTGAGCTGGAAGACGGCTCGCTCGTGGAGCTGCATCAGCGCGACCGACGTGATCGGCTTCGTCATCGAGTAGATGCGAAAGATGGTGTCGGCGTGGACCGGCAGGTTCCGCTCCCGGTCGCGGTTCCCGAGCGGGGAGAGGAACGCGACGCGTCCCCGCCGGGCCACCAGCGTGAGCGCCCCCGCGATCTTCCCGGGGTTCACGTAGCGGGACGCGAGATGTTCGTCGATGCGCCGGAGCGCCGACGACGAGAGCCCGACATCCTCCGGCTGCACCATTTCCATGCGCGAGAGTGTGCACCCCCCGTCGCGCGCCCGTAAAGTCGCCTGACCGCGCGAAAGATCGCGGCTACGCTCGGCGTCGTGGAGATCAAGAAGGGCACGGGCGATGTACGCACCGCGTTGTTCGGCGGTACGGGAGAAGTACAGGTGTGGAACCTGATGACCGAGCGCGCCGAGCCGTTCACGGCGGTGCTCTCGTGCGAGCTCGCGCCGGGAGGTTCGGTGGGCCCGCACGTCCAGGAGCACTACCCCGAGATCGTCGTCGGGCTCGAGGGGGACGGCCAGGCGACGGTGAACGGTGCGCCGAGGAACCTCGCGGCCGGTGACGTGGTGTACCTCGCGCTCGGCGCCGTCCTCGCGCTCGAGAATCGCTCGACGGACACGCCGCTCCGTTACCTGATCATCAAGGCGCGTCCCTGATCAGGCTGGACGTAGCTCGAGCAAGGCGGAGATCAATGCGTCGACCTCCTCCTGCGTCTCCACGTAGAACTCCGCGTCGGAGTCCTGCTTCTCGCCGACCCGGATCGTCAGCAGACGCAGGGCGCGGCGCATCTTGAAGACGTCCTCGTCCGTCTCGTCGTCGCCGACGTAGAGGGCTGCCTCGCAGCTCTCGCCGCGCCGGAGCTCGTCGAGGGCGAAGCCCTTGTGACGTGCGCCGCGGGGAACGAGATTCACGACGTCCTTGCCGCCGACGACGCGCACCGACTCGAGCGAGCGCGCCGCGTCACCGATGGCGCGCCGCGCCTCGTCCTTGTCCTTCGCGGCGCGGTAGTGCACCGAGAGCGAGAGATGCTTGTCCTCGATGCGCACGCCGTCGAGGCCGGCGAGCGCGACGGCGAGCGTCGCGCGCCAGCGCCCCACGTCCGCGCTCTCCGGGGGCGCGTCGAGACCGGGTAGCTCCGCGCCATGATTGCCGGCGACGGCACGGAGCCCGACGCCGGTGACGAGGAGCTCGACGTCTTCCCGGGCGCGCCCGCTGATGACGGCGCAGGGGTAGCGCTGGCAGAGTGCGGCGAGAAGGTCCCGGGTGCCGGCTCGCATCGGCGCATTCGCCGGGTCGTCGGTGATCGGGGCGAGCGTGCCGTCGTAGTCGAACGCGACGAGGAGCCGGGAACGCGTGAACTCGCCGAGGGGCACCCGGCTCGCGCGAGAGAGGGCGTGCCTCATGGGCGTAGTACGGCCGCGCTCGCCAGATGATGCGTCAGACGCCACGAGATACGATCGCGTTTCCGCAACCGCGCTGCGTCGACCAGCATGCGCCCCGCCCATCGGTAAACGTTGAACTCGGCGACGAAGGCCCGCATTGCGCGCATCCTGTCGCGCTGCTCCATCGGCGTCATCGCGAGGGCGGCGGCGAGGGCCGCGCTCGACTCGTCGATGTCGTACGGATTGACGACCAGCGCCTCGGAGAGCTCGCGCGCCGCGCCGGTGAACTGGCTCAGCACGAGGACGCCGCGCTCATCGTCGCGGGCGGAGACGAACTCCTTCGCGACCAGGTTCATGCCGTCGTGGAGGCTGCTCACGTAACAGACGTCGGCGGCGCGGTAATACTTGAACACCGTCGGCGGCTGGTGGTGCGACCGGAGAAGCACGATCGGCCGGTAAGAGTCCTTGCCGAAGCGCGCGTTGATGCGCTCGGCGAGCCGGGTCACGGTGTCGTTGAGGTCCTTGTAGCGCTCGATCTCGGTGCGGCTCGGCGCCGCGAGCTGGACGAACGTGAACCGGCCGCGATACGCGGGGTGACGTTCGAGCAGCCGCTCCACGGCGAGAAACCGCTCCTCGACGCCCTTCGTGTAGTCGAGACGATCGACGCCGACGCCGATGAGCGCGTCGCGAGGCAGCCCGAGCTCCTCGACGACGGCCTTCCGGCAATCGGCCACCGACGGGATGTCGCGGAGCCACTGGGCGGGCCACTCGACGGAGATCGGGTATGGGCGGACCAGCGTGCTCCGCCCCTGCTGGATCACGGCGTTCTGCTCGCGATCGATGCGCGCCTCGAGGAACCGGTCCACGCAGTCCATGAAGTTGTTGCAGTCGAACCGGGTGTGAAAGCCGACGATGCTCGCACCGAGCATGCCTTCGAGGAGCTCGTTACCCCAGGGGCAGATGCCGAGCCGTTCCGAGTTCGGCCACGGGATGTGCCAGAACATGATGATCGTCGCGCGCGGGAGCCGCTCCCGGAGGAGCCGCGGCACGAGCGCGAAATGGTAATCCTGGACGAGGACCACCGGATCTTCACGGTCGACCTCCGCGCAAACCGCGTCGACGAACCGGGCGTTGACCTCCTTGTAACGCTCCCAGTCGTCGCTCCTGAAGATGGGGCGAGCGTGCGCGTTGTGGCAGAGCGGCCAGAGCCCCTCGTTCGAGAACCCGTAGTAGTACCCCTGCTCCTCCTGCTTGGAGAGCCACACGCGGTGGATGACGTACGTCTCCTCGCCGGGAGGGACGCGCACCCGGTCGTCCTTGTCGGTGACCTCGCGATCGGCGGAGCCGGAACCGTGGCCAATCCAGACGCCGGAGCAGGCGCGCATGATGGGCTCGAGCGCAGTGACCAGCCCGCTTGCCGGATGTACGGCGACGATCTTGCCGTCTGCAGCGTGTTCGTGGAGGTACGGCTCGCGGTTTGCGACGATCATGATGCGCTCGCCGCGCAGATAACGGTTCAACGTCTGCTTGAGACGGTCCGCGGTCCAGGTCCCGGTCTCCGTCTCGGACTCCTTCTCCGAGACGAGCTGCTCCAGCAACTCGCGGACGTCCCCGAGGATGGGCTGGAACTCCTGCGCCTGGGGCTCGAGCTCCCCCCGCAGCATCTTGCGGAGCTGATTGCTCCAGCTCCGGGCAGCGAGGCGCGCCGCGATGATCGTCACCGCAGCGCCGGCGAGCGCGAGGAAGCCGAACATGAGAAACAGAAACTCGCGCGTCCGCGCCTCACGTCGGGCGATGAAGCTGAGATCGTGGACGAGGACCACGAAGCCGAGGGTGTGTCCCTCCTCGTCCGCCACGGGAATGGCGCTCACGAACGCGTCCCCTCCCGGCAAGGAGGTCGGCTCCGCAGATGCGGCCCAGCGGTCCCCCGGCCCCACATGGACCTTCGGGCCGATCCGGGTGCACGAGAGATCCGACGGGAAGCTCTCGGTGCGCGCCACCAACCGGAGGTCACTGCTGCACGCCGCGGCCGAGAGAATGCGCTCGTCGTGACTCATCTCGGTGAGCAGCGCCTGGAGCCGCGCGCGCGAGCCCCAGTTTTCGACGAATGCCTGACGGCCACCGCGCATCGCAATCTCGGCGCGAAGCGCTAGATCGCGCTCGAACCAGCTATGCGCCGTCTTGTTGAACAGCACCGATGCGAACGCCGCCACGAGCCCCAGCCCGACGACGAGCACCACTGCGAATCGGATCACAGGTCGCATCGCCCCGCAGTTCAGCATGAAGGGCTTATCGTGCAAACGGAAATTCTAATGAGCATGGTGACCAGTCCAGACCACTGGTCACAACGAATGCGAGGGTTTAGATCGAAATGATGCGTCTCGAAGACCTCGGGCTCGTGGGAAATTGCCAGGTCGCCGCCCACATCGAGAACACGGGCTCGATGGTGTGGTGCTGTTTGCCACGCTTCGACTCCGAACCCGTGTTCGCCGCTTTGCTGGATCACGAGGACGGAGGTCGCTTCACCGTGTCCCCCGCGAGCGGCGAGGCCGGCAAGCAGCGCTACATCGAAAACACGAACGTTCTCGAGACGACGTTCACCACCGCTGACGGGGCATTTCGTCTCATCGACTTCGCGCCGCGCTTTCAGCAGTACGGACGAAACTTCCGCCCGACGGAATTTTATCGAATAGTCGAGCCCATCTCGGGGACGCCGCGCGTTCGGGTGAGATGCGATCCTCGGCTCGGCTGGTCGAAGGGCGTTCCGACGCGGGTTTATGGGTCGAATCACGTCCGGTTCGAGGGTTACAAGAGCCCGCTCCGGCTCACGACGGACATCCCGCTCTCGTACCTCGAGGGCCAGCCCTTCGCGCTGACCGATCGCCGTCATCTCGCGCTGACGTGGGGTTCCGGGATCGAGGAGCCACTCCCGTCGCTGTGCGAGCGCTTCTTCCTCGAGACGGTGCGCTACTGGGAGCGCTGGGTGAAGCACTGCAACATCCCGCCGCTCTTCCAGCAGGCGGTGATCCGCTCCGCGCTCGCGCTGAAGCTACATTGCTTCGAGGACACAGGCGCCATCGTCGCCGCGCTCACGACGTCGATCCCCGAAGCGCCCGGCAGCGTGAGAAACTGGGACTACCGTTACTGCTGGCTGCGCGACTCGTACTACTCGCTCGGTGCGTTCAGGCTCCTCGGCCATTTCGAGGAGCGCGAGAGCTTCGTGCAGTACCTGCTCAACATCGCAGGCGGCGCGCCGAACCTCGAGCTCGCGCCGCTCTATCGCGTCGACGGTACCTCCGACCTCGCCGAGCACATTCTCGAGAACTGGCCCGGCTTCGCCGGCAATGGACCGGTGCGCGTCGGCAACGGTGCGGCGCTCCACGCGCAGCACGACGTTTTCGGCGAGATGGTGCTCGCCCTCGCGCCGATCTTCCTCGACGACCGCTTCGCGCGCGAGCGCTCGGGCGCGGTGTTGAACCTGCTGGAGCGGCTCGCCCGGCGCGCCATCGCCGTCGCCGGAACTCCCGACGCCGGCATCTGGGAATACCGGACGGAGTGGCAGCCGCAGACGTTCTCGACCCTGATGTGCTGGGCCGCCGTCGACCGCATGGCGACGATCGCCGCCCGACACGCGCCGGCGCGCGAGGCGGAGTTCCGCGGAGAGGCGGAGAAGATCCGGAACCTCATCGTCGAGCAAGCCTGGTCGCCGGAGCTCGGCGGCTTCGCCGGAACCCACGGCGGGAAAGAGCTCGATGCGTCCATGCTGCAGGTCGCAGCGCTGAGATTGCTCCCTGCGGACGACAAACGGCTCGTCGGCACCATCGACGCGATCTGGCGTGGCCTGTCGCACAACGGCTGGCTCTTCCGGTACAAGCTCGACGACGGCTTCGGCAGGCCCGAGGTCGCGTTCATCATCTGCACCTTCTGGCTCATCGAGGCGCTGGCGATGACCGGACGCCACAAGGAGGCGAAGGAGATCCTCGACCGGGTGCAGGTCGCGATGTCGCCCCTCGGGCTCCTCTCCGAGGACTACGAGACGTCGACGCTACGCCTCTGGGGGAACTTCCCGCAGGCGTATTCCCACGTGGGGCTCATTCACGCCGCCTTCGCGGCGTCACCGCCGTGGTCGCAGGTTCTCTGAGGGATTTCGGGGCCACTTCATCGAAGCGACGGCGGGCCGTATACTGATCGTATGACGATCGCGGATCAGTCCGACATCGACGCTCTGATGCGCATCGGCAAGGTGGTAGCGGAGGCGCGTGACGCGATGGGCGCGAGCGCCGTCCCCGGGGTGACGACCGCCGAGCTCGACGAGATCGGCGCGCGCGTCCTCAGGGCACACGGCGCGCGTTCGGCGCCCCGGCTCGCCTACGGGTTTCCCGGAGAGACGTGCATCAGCGTCAACGACGAGCTCGCGCACGGCATCCCGAAGGCCGACGTGGTGCTCAGGGACGGCGATCTCGTGAACCTCGACGTCTCGGCGGAGCTCGACGGCTACTGGGCGGATAGCGGAGCGAGCTTCGCGGTCGGAAAGGTGAAGCCGCGGGAACGCGCGCTCCTCTGGGCCACGCGGCAAGCGCTGGAAGACGGGATGGCCGAGGCTCGCGCCGGGCGCAAGGTGCGCGAGATCGGGCGCGCCGTGGAGCGCTGCGCGAAGCGAACCGGGTTCCAGGTGGTCCGCGATCTGTGCGGGCACGGCGTCGGCCGTCACATCCACGAAGATCCGAGCATCCCCAACGTCGCCCGCGACGCGGACGAGACGACGCTGTGGGAGGGCCTGGTCATGACGATCGAGCCGTTCCTCACGACGAGCGCGACGCGCGTCGTCGAGGGCAAGGACGGCTGGACGCTCCGCACGCCCGACCGGAGCCGCGGCGCGCAGTTCGAGCACACCATGATCGTGACGCGCGGCGCGCCCATCGTGGTCACTCTGAGCGAGGGCCGCTGACCGGAGCCGCGTCGGCGCGATCTTGCGCGGGCGCCGCGGGCTTCTCCATCAGGTTGTGCGCGGTGTTGATCAGACCGACGTGAGAGAACGCCTGCGGGAAGTTCCCGAGCATGCGCTTCGCGACCGGATCGTATTCCTCGGCGAGGAGGCCGACGTCGTTCGAGATGGCTAGCAGCCGCTCGAAGAGCGCCTTCGCCTCTTCGTTGCGGCCGAGGAGCTTCAGGTTGTCGGCGAGCCAGAAGCTGCACGTCAGGAAGACGCCCTCCCCCGATGAGAGGCCATCGACGCGCGTCCCGGTATCGTATCGCAGGACGAAGCCGTCATGCGTGAGGTGCCGCTCGATCGCGTTCACCGTCCCCTCGACGCGCGGATCGGTGCTCGGCAAGAAGCCGACGAGCGGGATCATGAGGAGGCTCGCGTCGAACTTGTTCGAGCCGTACGACTGCACGAACGACCCGAGCTTCGCGTCGTAGCCCTTCTCGCAGACGTCGCGGTGAATGGCGTCGCGCAGCGCGCGCCATCGATCGACGGGGCCCTTGCAACCGAACTGCTCCACTGCCTTCACGGCGCGATCGACGGCGACCCACGCCATCACCTTGGAGTGGGTGAAGTGCTGGCGCGGCCCGCGTACCTCCCAGATCCCCTCGTCGGGATTCGTCCAGTCCTTCTCGAGGAAGTTGACGAGCGCGGCCTCGACGCGCCACGTGTTTTCGTCCACGTCGGCGCCGTGTTTTCGCGCGAGGTGCAGCGAGTCGAGCACCTCACCGTACACGTCGAGCTGGTGCTGTTCCGACGCGGCGTTGCCGATGCGCACCGGCTTCGACCCCTCGTAGCCGGCGAGCCACGGCAGCTCGAGCTCCGTCAGGCGGCGCTCGCCGCCGAGCCCGTACATGATCCGGAGCTCGCTCGGCGACCCCGCGACGGCGCGCGTGAGCCAGTAGCGCCAGCTCCTCGCCTCCTCGACGAAGCCGGCGTTGAGGAGCGAGTAGAGCACGAACGTCGCGTCGCGGAGCCAGCAGCACCGATAGTCCCAGTTCCGCTCTCCGCCGATGGACTCGGGGAGCGACGTCGTCGGCGCGGCGATGATGCCGCCGGTCGGCGCGTACGTCAGCGCCTTGAGCGTGAGAAGCGAGCGCAGCACGGCCTTCTCGTGCAGGCCGTGGTACGTCGAGCGCGACGACCATTCGCGCCAGAACCCCTCCGTCTCGATGAGCGCCGCCTCGGCGTTCACCAGCGGAGGCGGCTCCGTCGCGGAGTGAAACCAGGTGAGCGCAAAGTGACGCCGCTCGCCCTTTCGCAGCGAAAACTCCGCCACGGTGCGGAGATCTTCGCCGTGGCACTCCACGTCGGCGTCGAGCAAGAGCGCGTCTGGCCCCGCGACGGCGGAGATGCCGCGATCGGTGCGCCGTACCCACGGCACGATGGAGCCGTAGTCGAAGCGAATGACGAGCTCCATTCGCATCACGACCTCCCCCTCGAGGCCCTCGACGATGCGGACCACGTCTCCGCGCCCGTCTGCCGGCGGCATGAAGTCGATGACGCGCACCTTGCCGCCGTCGCCGGCGAGGTCCGTCTCGAGCACCATCGTTCCTTCGCGGTAGCGCCGCCCCGCGGGGCGCGCGTTCTTCGCCGGAGCGAGTAGCCAGCGCCCGTTGTCCTCTTTGCCGAGGAGCGACGCGAAGCACGCTCCCGAGTCGAAGCGCGGAAGCGTGAGCCAGTCCATCGAGCCGTCGCGTCCGACGAGCGCCGCGCCCTCGCAGTCGCCTAGCAATGCGTAGTCTTCGATTCGAAGTGCCATGTGGGTTCACGGAGTCGCTGCGCGACCCGTCCGAGAAACGTCCATAGGGCCGGCGCGCTGTCCGTAAAGCTCCCGCGCGTCGTGTCGTTTGCTGCGCGCGCGGAGGCAAATTGTCGCAGTCGTTCACGCCTTCTCGAAGTGGCGGCTGCGAGCGCGACCCTGGCCTTTTCCTTGCTTGGTGTTTCGCAGGTTTGACGACGGAAGGAAGCTTCACGATGCGCATCGCCCAGGTCTCGCCCCTCTACGAGAGTGTCCCTCCTCGTCTTTACGGCGGCACGGAGCGGATCGTCCACTACGTCACCGAGGAGCTGGTGCGTATGGGCCACGACGTGACGCTCTTCGCTTCCGGCGACTCCGAGACGGCGGCACGGCTGCAGGCGCAGTGCGCACAGGCGCTGCGCCTCGACGAGAAGTGCGTCGACCCCCTCGCGAGACACGTGCTCATGATCGAGCGAGTCGCCGCGTGGGAGAGCGAGTTCGACGTCATTCACTTTCACACCGATTACCTGCACTTTCCCCTCGCGCGGCGAATGACGGTGCCGCATCTGACGACGCTGCACGGTCGCCTCGACATCGCGGATCTCGCCCCCGTCTATGACGAGTTCGGCGACATCCCGGTGGTGTCGATCTCCGACGCGCAGCGACGCCCGCTCCCGCAAGCGGGCTGGCTGTCGACGGTGCATCACGGGCTTCCGAAGGACCTCCTCGGGTTCAACCCGGAGCCCGAAGGGTACTTCGCGTTCGTCGGAAGGATCTCGCCCGAGAAGCGTGTGGACCGTGCGATCGAGATCGCGACCGCGCTCGGCGTCCCGCTGAAGATCGCGGCGAAGGTCGACAAGGTCGACCTCGAGTACTTCAAGGAGAAGATAGAGCCGATGCTCGACCATCACCTCGTCGAGTTCGTCGGCGAGATCGGCGAGGCAGAGAAGAGCGCCTTCATGGGCGGAGCGCGCGCGCTTCTCTTCCCGATCGACTGGCCGGAGCCGTTCGGGCTCGTCATGATCGAGGCTATGGCGTGTGGCACGCCGGTCGTGGCGTTTCGCAACGGTTCGGTCGACGAGGTGCTCGAAGACGGCGTCACGGGGTTCATCGTCGAATCTGTGGAGGACGCGATCGCAGCCGCAAAGCGCGTCGGTGAGCTCGACCGCGCACGCGTCCGTGCCGAGTTCGAGCGCCGTTTCACCGCGGAACGGATGGCGACGGAATACGTCGAGCTCTATACGAAGCTCGCCGCGCGGAAGACGCTCCCGAGCGGCATCACCGAATCGGGGCCGCCCCCGGCCCTCCCCGAGACGGAGGGCGAAACCGAGACCGAAGCCGCATGAATCACCCTTCTGAAGAGGACGCGGACCGCTATCACATCACCGCCACGACCTCGCTCGCGGGCGAGACGCGGCGCGTGCTCATGCACGACGAGTCGTTCGCCGTCCTCGATCGGCATGGCGACGTGCGCGCGTCGGTCAGGAGCGAGCAGGGCCTCTATCACGGCGGCACCCGCTTCCTCTCCACGGAGGTTCTGTATCTCGGCACGCGCCCGTTTCTCTTTCTGAGCTCGACCGTCCTCGAGAACAACCTGCTCTTCACGGCGGATCTCACGAACGCGGAGATCCAGGGCGCCGACTACATGATCCCGCACGGCACGCTGCACGTGCTCCGGTCGAAGCTCCTCCGTGACGCGACCTGCTACGAGCGCATCCAGCTGACGAACTACTCGGCGAGCGCGGTCGACTTCGTGCTGCGCATGGAGTTCGACGCCGACTACGCGGACGTCTTCGAGGTCCGTGGTACGCGGAGAGCGAAGCGGGGTGTCCGTCTTCCCACGCGCATCGATGGCGGCACCGCGATCATGATGTACCGCGGCCTCGACGACGTGACGCGTACGACGCGGCTCGTCTTCACACCGGATCCGACGTCGCTCACCGAGCGCGAAGCGGCGTTCCAGGTCCATCTCGAGGCAAAGCAGACGAAGGAGCTGTTCGTCACCGTGAGCTGCGGCGTCGGCGGCGAACGGCGTCAGCTCGTCGCGTACGAGTCGGCGGTACACACCGCGAACGAGGCGCGCACGAGCGTCGAGGAGACCGAAGCGCACATCTACACGGCGAACGAGCTCTTCAACGACTGGCTGAACCGTTCCCAGGCCGATCTGCGGATGATGGTCGCGAATACACCGACCGGCCCGTATCCGTGTGCCGGCGTGCCGTGGTTCAGCGTCCCGTTCGGACGCGACGGCATCTGGACGGCGATCGAGTACCTGCACATGAATCCGGACCTCGCCGCCGGCGTGCTCAGCTTTCTCGCTGCGAACCAGGCGACGAGCTTCGACCCCGAGGCGGACGCGGAGCCCGGCAAGATCGTCCACGAGATGCGGCAGGGTGAGATGGCCAGCCTGCGCGAGGTGCCGTTCGGCCGCTACTACGGCAGCGTCGATTCGACACCGCTCTTCGTCATGCTCGCCGCCGAGTACTTCGACGCAACCGGCGACCTCGAGCTCGTGCGCGCCATCTGGCCGAATCTCCTCGCCGCGCTGTCGTGGATCGACGGCCCGGGCGATCGCGACGGAGACGGCTTCGTCGAATACGGCAGGAAATCGCAGGACGGTCTCGTTCAGCAAGGGTGGAAGGACTCCAACGACTCCGTGTTCCACCGCGACGGCGCGCTCGCCGAAGGGCCGATCGCGCTCTGCGAGGTGCAAGGCTACGTCTACGCCGCACGACTCGGCATGGCGCGCCTCGCGCAGGTCCTCGGCGATGACGCCCGCGCCGAGGAGCAGACCGCGCGCGCCGCAGCACTACGGGAGAACTTCGATCGCGCGTTCTGGTGCCCCGAGCTCTCCACCTATGCGCTCGCCCTCGACGCGAAGAAACGACCGTGCCGCGTCAGTAGCTCGAACCCCGGGCATTGCCTCTTCTCGCGCATCGTCCTGCCGGAGCGCGCTCGCGCCCTCGCCTCGACGCTGGTGTCACCGGAGATGTTCTCGGGATGGGGCGTGCGCACACTCGCGACGGGTGAGGAGCGCTATAATCCGATGTCGTATCACAACGGCTCGGTATGGCCGCACGACAACGCGATCACCGCCGCGGGTCTCGCGCGCTACGGATACACGCACGAAGCCGCGAAGATCCTGGCCGGTCTCTTCGACGCGAGCCTCTTCATGGATCTTCACCGATTGCCGGAGCTCTTCTGCGGTTTCCCGCGCCGGCCGAGCGAGGCGCCGACGGGGTATCCCGTCGCGTGTTCGCCGCAAGCGTGGGCGGCTGCCGCGCCGTTCCTGCTTCTCGCCTCGGTGCTCGGACTTCGCATCGACGCCGAGCACCATCGCCTGATCTTCGAGCGCCCCATGCTTCCCGCGTTCGTCGACGACGTGATCATCCGCAATCTGCGCGTCGGCAAGGCGCGCGTGGACCTCCGGGTGCATCGCTATCCGGAAGACGTCGGCGTGAACGTCCTCCGCAAGACCGGCGACGTCGAAGTGATTCTCGTGAAGTGACGCCGCAAACGCGCGCGGCCACTCCGGATACTACGGCCCGAAGGTTCGATTGCGAAGACCGCGGGTCGAGATGACCGGGTGAGGAGCGCAGGCGTACGCTGGTACGCCGAGCACCGAGAGCGGTCGGATCGGCCCGTGCTCGAAGCAAGCGGACCTTCGTGCTCTCAGAACGACACGCCGCCGCCAACGGAAGGCGGCGCGCGAGAATGCCTTCGCAGTGCCACGTGGCTCTGCCAAGCTAGCGCGCCGAACATGGAAGCGACGAGCGACGTCAAGACCGCCCTGCCCCCGCACCGGGACACCTGTTACGAGTGTCACAAGCCGGTCGTCCTGTGCGTCTGCTCCAGCATCCGTCGCGTGGAGAACGCGACGGGCATCGTCGTGCTCCAGCACCCCCGCGAGCGCCTGCACCCGATCGGGACGGCGCGGTTCGCGCGGCTCGGCCTCGCCCGGTCGCACGTCGAGATCGCGTGGAACGCCAGCACACGTGAAGAGACGCCGCCGCACTGGGTCCCCGAGGGCGCGGCCCTGCTCTATCCCGGTGCCGGCGCGCGCGACCTGCGGGAGCTCCCCCCGACGGAGCGGCCGAAGCACCTCGTCGTGATAGACGGCACCTGGCACACCGCGCGGACATTGTTTCGCGACAAGGCATGGCTCCAGAAGCTGCCGCGCGTCCGACTCTCGCCGTCGGAGCCGAGCCGTTACCGGATCCGCCGCGAGCCGACGCGGGATTCACTTTCGACCATCGAGGCGGTCGTACTGGCGCTCCGTATCCTCGAGCCCGAGACCCCGGGGTTCGACGAGCTCATCGGCGCCTTCGACGCGATGATCGACGCGCAGCTCGCCTTCATCCACGGAAGCCCCGGCCGTCCACGCGAGCGGGAACGCCGGCCGCTCGAACGGCGTCGGTTGCCGCTGGCGCTGGTCGAGGACTTCGACCGGCTGGTCGTCGTGTACGTCGAGTCGGCGCGACCCGATCCGCGTGGCGAGCGCGCCGTCACCCAGTTCGCCGCGGTGTCCCTGTCGACGGGGGAGACGCTCGAGCGCCTCGTCGTTCCGTCGTTCGGCCCGCCGAGTGCCGCACATCTGGCGCACATGTGCTTGACCCTCGGTGACTTCGACGGTGCGGTGGACACCAAGCAATTCCGACGTGATGTCGCCGAGTTCCTGGAACGGCAGCCACGACCGATTCTCGCGGCGTGGAATCAATCGAGTCTCGATCTGCTCGCTCACGAGCTCGGCGGCCACGCATCGCGGGTCGCGCTGAAGAGCGCTTACCGAAACGTCCGCGGCGGCGGAACCGGCAGCCTCGACGAGGTCGTCGCCGTCGAAGGGCTCGCTCCTGCACCGCTCCCGTTCCGTGGCCGGGCAGGTAGTCGCATCGCGCATGCCGTCGCCATCACGCGGTATCTGAACGCGATGAGCGTCGAGCAGCGAAGCGAGAGCGACGACGCAACGACGCGCTGAACGTGTTCAGGTGTTCGGCCATCGGGCGGATTTTCACGTGTGCGCTCGCCGAGTGTGAGAAACCCTGGAAACGTCGGGTTCGCTTGCTGTAGCGTGTGTGTAGGCGCCGCGGTTCTCGGTCGGGGTGCTTTGACGGGTGCGACATGATTCGTGTCGATGAAGCCTACGACGGCGAAATGCGGCTATTTCGCGCGAAGCGCGACGCGGCGCTGCGTGCCGAAGACGGCTGGCTGGCGGCGAGCGGCCTCTTCGTCCTGCAAGACGGCGCGAACGAGCTCGCGTTCGGCACGATCACCGTGCGCGGCGACTCGGTGCACGTCGCCGTCCGCGCCGAGACGCTCGTCACTCATCGCTCCGCGCCGATCCGCGAAGCATGGCTCCGGCCCGATCAGGACGACGACATTCTCTTCGTCGGGCGCACGAGCCATCAGCTCATCCGGCGCGGTGAAACGCTGGCAGTGCGCTCGCGCGATCCCGACGCAGAGCTCCGGCGCTCGTTCCCGGGCGCAGACTGGTTCCCGGTCGATCCGGCGTGGCGCGTCTATGCGCGCGCGGTCCCGCTCGAGCGTCCGCGCCGGCTCGAGCTCTCGTACTCGGTGGCCGCGCAGGAGATCACCGCGACCGATTACATCCTCTGCTTCGAGCGCTACGGCGTGACCTACGCGCTCGAGCCGATCGTCGAGCCGAAGCGGCTGTTCATCCTGTTCCGCGACACGACCAACGGCGACGAGACGTCGGACATCGGGCGATACCTGTACGCGCCCCTTCCCCACAACGGGAAGACGATCCTCGACTTCAACACGGCGGTCACGCCCGGGTGCGCGTACAGCGCGCACGTGATGTGGCCCATCCCGCCGAAGCGGAACATGCTGCATATCCGGATCCAGTCGGGGGAGAAGATACCGCGCGTCGCTGGCGGATGACGACGGAGTGGGGCAGGACGTATGCTGCGCCCGTGATCCGTTCAAAGCTCTTTCTCGCGACGGCGCTCGTCGCCTGCCTCTGTGACGTGGCGTGCAACGAGGCAACCCGTCGCTGTCAGAGCCTCATGTCGACCGCGCAGGGTATCGTCTCCAAGGTCGACGGCAAGCAGCAGAGCAGCGTCGAGCAGAGCCTGAACTCCGTCGAGACGGCGCGCGCCGCCTGCGAGCAGGCCGGGCGCACGACCGAACAGGACGAGCTCCTGAAAGCGAAGAACGAGCTCCAGGCGCAGCTCGACTACCTGAAGCGCAAGTCGGGCGAGCCGGCGGTGCCGAAGCTCAGCCCCGACCAGATCGCCGCGCTCGTGAAGAGCGGTGATCCCTCGTGCCCGAAGGGTCAGGCGTACCGCCGCAGCCCGACGCAGGAGATCAAGTGCACGGGCCCCCAGCTCGTCGACATGAACTGGAAGGCCGCCGAGACGTACTACACGAACCGCGGCTACAAGCTGACGTCGACGATGGCGCCCCCGACGATCCGGGCCGAGTACGGAGCGGAGCTCATCGTCTTCACCTTCGGCGCCCAGAACGACACCTCCGCCGCAAAGTGCATCGCCTACTACCCGCCACCGGGCATGCCCTGGCAAGAAGCCACCGGCCGCCTCACCGGCACCCCCATGAAGAAGCTAGACACCGCGAAGACCGTGAAGTCCGACCACGGCGAAGTCACGCTCCGCGTCGATGAGACCACAACGAAGCTCATCGTTTATCTGGGTGACTGCTAAGCGTGCTGTAACCACGAAGGTCCGCTTGCTTCGAGCGCTTGGGGGCAGATGCGTGCTTTCGGGTCGCGAAGAACCGGCGTCGGGCGGCGCTCGCTTCGCATCGCACGCAGAGGAGAGCAGTCAATGCGCAACGCTTGCGAAGAGGGCGATCAGTAGCGCGGCGAGGGCGACCGAGAGAACGGCGGCTACGACGTTCCAGACGCTTGCGGTGCCTGTTGCGGCGACGCGCGTCGTTGTTTCGTCGTCGGTGCCGGCGGTTGCGAGATGCGCGGTCAAGGCGGTGCGCGACTGGGACGCGCGCGCGGCGACTGCCGCCGCTGCACCGCCGAGGGCGACGGCGGCGATGAGCGCTGCGAGGAGTCGAACGCGACGCTCGCGCTCGAGCTCGCGGGTCACCGCTCCGGGGATCGTATCGAGGAGGAGGGAATCCGTGACGTCGAAGGTCGTCGGCGGATCGTCACCCGGCGGCGTGCTGCGGAGCGGCCATCCGACGAGTGACGCGGAGCGCAACTCCGGCTCGCTCGAGACGACCGCCCAGAGAGGCACACCCTCCGGCAAGTGGAGGTCGCGCAGCACGCCGCTCGCGCCGAAGGGGTCGGGGTCGAGCGGAACCGTCGCGCCGGCAATGCGCGCCGTCTCGCTGACGATGGCGACGTAGGCGCGCTCGTGCAAGACCGGCGAGCGCACGACGAGCTCCGTCCCGCGGAGCTCCGCGAAGAGCGCGCCGGGGACGACCGCGAGCGACACGTCGAGCTCCGGCATCGTGGGAGCGACGTCGGCGGCGTGGGTGTCCGGCACCTTCACGACCACGACGGCGGCGTGCTCGCGTGGCGTCACGACGTAGCGGCGTATTATCGCCGCCGGCGACGCGGCGCCGCCCTCCGTCGCGACCGGGCCGTGCACGTCCGCGCCGTCGCCGTGCACGTCGAGCAAGCCGGGAAGCGCGTTGCCGTCGCGGCTCGCGCGCACCCAGAGCCCGCTCGCGAACGGGACGGCGAAGACACCGCGCTCCGCCGCGGCACCGAGGACGACACCGCCGTCGAAGCGACGCTCGACCCAGCCGCCGCGACGCCGTGCGCCGCGCTTCCACTCCTCGACGGTGAGCGAGAAGCTCCCCTCGCCGACCGCATCGTCGTCGAGCCGAACCCGCGCGCGCACCGGTCCGTCGCCGGACGCCGCGACGACGAGCTCGTTCGCGCCTTCCGCGTCCAGCGCACCGTTCCAAGATGCCTGCACGTCTCCACGCGAGACGTCCATCGTCGCGTGTCGCCCTCCGAGCGGACGGTCCCGATCGCCGAGGCGTTCGACGACCTCGAGCCGTAACGACAGCGCGCTCACGCCTTCCGTCGGCCCCCCGCGCAGGCGCACCCCGACGACCGCGTGCGGCCGTCCGATGACGAGCACCGCGAGCGCGACGGCAAGGACGGCCACGGCAGGCAGCGCGAGCGGCAAACCCCGGATGACGCGACCGAGCCGGCCACGCCTCCCGGCGTCCTCTGACTGGGTACCAATTTCGACCAACTGGCATTAGTGTGCGCCCGCCCGAGGAAAAGCATGGCGGAAAAGAAAAAGCGCAAGACCCCGAGAGAGCGCATCGAGCGCCGCTTCGTACCGGAGGCAACGCACACGTCACGCCTCGCTGCCGGTCTCGGCATGGCGGGCTCGCTCATGCTCGGCGCAGGCGTGTACGGACAGTGGGTGAAGGAGACGCCCGTCAGCTACGCCGCGATCCTCGTGACCCTCGGCGCAGCCGGGCTCGGCGGCGGCCTCTGGCTCGGCAGCGCGAGCACGTTCCCGGTGCGCGTCGGCGACGCCGGCGTGGCCATCGAGCGCGGCTCGGAGACGAATCGCATCCTCTGGTGCGACATGAGCGAGATCAAGCTCGAGAAGGGCGACCTCGTAGTGCGCTCCCCGTCGCTGACGCTCACGATCCCCATCGGCGCGCACCCGCGTGCCGTCGCGTACATCATCGCGGAAGGCGAGCGACGCCTGCCGAAGGTCGTCAAGGTGGACGAGGCCGGCAAGCGAAGCATCCCGCTCGCGACCCAGCCGGGTGGCGAAGAGGTCCCCGTCCTCGGTGATCAGGTGGCTGGTCGGCGCTGCGCCGCCACCGACAAGATCATCTCGTTCGAGCGTGACGCGCGGCTCTGCCCGAACTGCGCGCAGGTCTATCACAAGGACCACGTCCCGAAGCAGTGCGTCACGTGCGGTGTCGACGTCGCGGGCCGCGCGGTGCAGGCGTAGGAGCGCTCCGACGGCGGCGAACCGGCCGCCGGGGACGCGCTGCGAGCGCTTCGGTCAATTGGGTGAGCCCGGGGAGAGCCCTGGCCACGTCGCCCGGGGCCGTCGTCTGGGGTAGAGTCCCCCCCATGGTTGCCGTCTATCTCGTCGATGCAGTCCGCACGCCGATTGGAAAGTACCGCGGTGCGCTGTCGAAGGTTCGCGCCGACGATCTCGCCGCGCACGTGATCAGCACCCTTGTGAAGCGCGAGCCGAAGCTCGCGGAGCGAATCGATCAGGTGATCTTCGGCTCGACCAACCAGGCCGGCGAAGACAACCGGAACGTCGCACGCATGGCGCTCCTCATTGCCGGGCTGCCCTACGAGGTGCCCGGCGTCACCGTGAATCGCCTGTGCGGCTCCGGTCTCGAAGCGATCAACGACGCCGCACGCATGATCACGACCGGTGAGGCGAACGTCGTCATCGCCGGCGGCGTCGAGAACATGACGCGCGCACCGTTCTCGATGCCGAAGGCGTCGGAGGCCTTCGGCCGGAACCCGCCGACGCTTTACGACACGACGCTCGGCTGGCGCTATCCGAACCCCAGGATGGAGGCGCGCTTCGATCTCATCAGCATGGGTGAGACGGCGGAGAACGTCGCCACCAAGTTCGGTATCACGCGCGAAGAGCAGGATCAGTTCGCTCTCCGGTCTCATCAGCGCGCAGTCGCTGCATGGGAACGCGGGCTCTTCGCGAAGGAGCTCGCACCGGTCGAGGTCGCGCAGCCGAAGGGCCCCGCGACGCTGTTCGATCGCGACGAGTCGCCGCGCCCCGACGCCTCGCTCGAGTCTCTCGCGAAGCTCAAGCCGGCGTTCCGCGACGGCGGCACCGTCACCCCCGGCAATTCGTCGCCGCTCAACGATGGCGCCGCCGCCGTGATCCTCGCGAGCGAGGCCGTCGTGAAAGAGCTCGGGCTCGAGCCGAAGCTCCGCTGGGTCGCGAGCGCCACCGCCGGCGTCGATCCGAGCTACATGGGCGAAGGCCCGATCCCCGCGACGAAGAAGCTCCTCGCGCGCACCGGGCTACGCTCGCCGAACCTCGATTTCGTGGAGCTGAACGAGGCGTTCGCCGCTCAGGCGATCGCGTGCATGCGCGGTCTCGACCTCGACCCCGAGCGCGTCAACGTGCGCGGCGGCGGTATCGCCCTCGGCCACCCCATCGGCAGCTCCGGTGCGCGCATCGTCGCGACCCTGGCAGGCATCATGGCCGACAACCCGAAGGCCCGTGTCGGCCTCGCCACGATGTGCATCGGCGTCGGCCAGGGCATCGCGACGCTGTTCGACAAGTCGTAGCGCCAGCACGAAGCGCGGGAGCGCGTCTCTACCGGCGCGCCCCGCCGCATGTCTCGGCGATGAACGCCGTCTTCGTGCACGACACCGGCTGCGGGTCGTCCTTGGTCGGCGCCGAGGTGTCGATCGACGGCGAGACGCAGGCCCACGCATTGATGGTCGGATCCGAGCTCGAGCCGCCACTCGGATCGGAGTCGTACTTCAGGATCGTCAGGCTGTTCCCGTCGTAGGCGACGGCGGACGTGAGGGTCGTGCCGGTGACGGGGTACTCGGCGTAGAACGCATCACCCTTGCCGAACATTGCGGTGACGCAGCTGTCCACGTCCATGCTCGCGTCGCCCTCGGCCTCGCCGCAATCCTTGGCCGACGTGCCCGCGCGCTGCTTCAGCTGCTCGGTGAGATCGCACGTCCATTTCTGTGAGCAGCCGGACGCGAGAACGATGGTCAGAACCGCGGTGGCGATGGTGTTCGAGCGGCTCATTTCGGGACTCTATAGCGTCTTTTCGACCGGAAGGCCGTAAGCAGGCACCACTTTGCTCCGTGGGGGACCCGGGCTATGACTGCCCTCTTCACGCTCGCGCGGGCGCGGGCACAATCCATTTCCGAGGAGCTCAATATGGCCGATCCGCAGTTTCCCCCGATCAACGTCGCAGGCACGGGAAAGCTCTACGCGCGCCTCCACACGACGCAGGGCCCCATCGTCGTCGAGCTGGAAGAGCAGCGCGCGCCGAAGACCGTCGCGAACTTCGTGGGACTCGCCACCGGGACGATGGCCTGGAAGGACGAGCACACCGGCAAACCGGTCGAGGGCGAGGCGCTCTACTCCGGCGTCCGCTTTCATCGCGTGATCCCGGGCTTCATGGTCCAGGTCGGCGATCCGCTGTCGCGTCACACGGACGCTGCGCGGCGCTGGGGAACGGGTGGCCCCGGCTATCGCTTTTCCGACGAGTTTCACAAGGACCTGAAGCACGACAAGGGCGGCGTCCTGTCGATGGCCAACGCGGGTCCCGGCACCAACGGCTCCCAGTTCTTCATCACCGAAGGGCCGACGCCGCACCTCGACGGTCGTCACTCGGTGTTCGGCCACGTCGTGTCCGGAAACGACGTGGTCAAGAAGCTCGCCAACGTCCCCCGCGGCGGCGGCGATCGCCCGAACGAGGACCAGGTCCTCGAGAAGGTCGAAATCTTCCGCAGCGCGACCGCGCCGTAACGAGGGGGCTAAGTAACGGGGGGCCTTGGCCCCCCGCAGCTTCGCCTTCGGCGAACTGCTCTTACTAACGGGGGGCCTTGGCCCCCCGCAGCTTCGCCTTCGGCGAACTGCTCTTACCAACGGGGGGCCTTGGCCCCCCGCAGCTTCGCCTTCGGCGAACTGCTCCCCCCGCCGCTCTCGCGGGCTCGCTTTGCTCGCGGGGGGCCTTGGCCCCCCGCAGCTTCGC
>DATAZL010000130.1:0-60965 GCA_036272055.1 Polyangiaceae bacterium
CGATACCGCCGCCTGCGAGTCAGCCACCCGCGAGTCCGCCACCCGCGAGTCCGCCACCCGCGAGTCCGCCACCAGCGAGACCGCCGCCTGCGAGTCCGCCCCCCGCGAGTCCGCCACCCGCGAGTCCGCCACCTGCGAGTCCGCCGCCTGCGAGTCCGCCGCCTGCGAGTCCGCCACCTGCGAGTCCGCCACCTGCGAGTCCGCCGCCTGCGAGTCCGCCGCCTGCGAGACCACCACCGGCAGTGCCGCTCGATCCCGCGGCGCCTGCTGCGCCGCTCGCGCCGCTTCCTGCTGCCCCGGTGTCTCCACCTGCTCCTGGGGGAGCGCCGCCGCCGGCGGTGCCGGTGTCGTCTCCACCGGCGCCGGGCACGGATGTCACGCCGCCGCTGCCGGTGCCTCCGGCGAGGCCGCCCATGAAGCCGCCGCTGCCGGTGGTCGTCGTCGACACTCCGCCGGTCGTCGTGGTCGTCGTGGTCGTCGTGGTCGTCGTGCCTCCGGCGCTGGTCGTGTCGTCGCCGCCTGCACCCGTCGTGGTGTCACCTGCACTGCCGCCGGCACCGTCAGAGATGTCGGCGCTGTCGGTTGAACCGCACGCGATCGAAACCGCGGCTGACGCTCCGGCGATGCTCAGCACGAACAGTGCAGAGAGCGCCTTCCTTGTATGGATCATACACAAAGCTCCTTCGTCGGAGCCTCGATGTACGAGCTCCGCGCATGGGTCGTTCCGCCCGTTCGCATCTTGCCGCAATGAATTGGCGGGTGAAGTATCCAGAGCGCTCTCCCTTCAGCGCACGCAAGTGTGCACGGTTCACACTGTGGAACTTCACGCCTCCAGTGAATGTCGGCAGCGCGTTCGTGACGTATTGCCGCGGTAACGAAGACGCGATGCGCCTTCGCGCTCATCGTGTAACCGACGTGATGCGTCGTTCGCGCCGCTCCCGAGGAGTGGCGTTCGACGCTCTCGCAGATGCGCCGAGCGCTCCGGGCAATTGACCGGCCGGGTCCGCGTTCCGCGTGTGGCGGAGCAGACGCGGCTCTTCAGCCGCCCACACCGAGGACGCGAACGCCGGGGAAGACATCCGCAAACGCGAGCAAGTCGTCCATGTCCGAGGTGTAGACGACGTCACCTCGCTGAGCGGCGGATGCCATCACGATGGCGTCGATCGTGTTGTTCCCTCCCGTCAGTTTCAAAGCCACTCCGGCCAGTTGCGCGAGTGCTTCCGTCGTTGGCTCCACGGACTTCGCGAGCGCCAGAATGCGCCGCGCGTCGCGTTGCTCCCGATACCACTCGGCGACGACCACCGAAGGGACGGTCACGGGGAGTTGCCTGTCCGCAATCCGCGCGATCACCGCCTTCATCCGTTCGCTGCGGCGCTCGAGGCCAATCAGTGCTCCAGTATCGAACGTGACGCCGTTCATCCGCCCAGTTCCTTGACGACGCGCCGCAGTTCGTCCTCGTCCACGGGGCCCGCACTCTTGAGGTACAGCCGCTGGGCCCGCACGGCGCGCTTCTGCGCGATGGCATCCGCGACGACGGCAGAAACGCTTCGCTTCGAACGCTTCGCTTCCGACCTCACCCAGCGCAAATCCGCTTCGTCGACCGTGATACTGAGCTTGGCGACCGGCATCTCGATCCTCCTACCGCGGTAGGATATCGCGCAACGAGTTTCGGTCAAGGGGAGCTCGTGCAGCCCTCGTCCGGTAGCTCACGCGATCCCTCGCGCATATCGTTTTGCCGGCGCTTCCGGTCCCCTGGCGTTTCTGTCGTCTCCCCGTGGTTTCAGGCGCTGCTAGCCTGGTAGGCGTGAACGTCAATCTCCTGATCGATGCCATCGTCCGGCAGACGACGGTGCTCATTGCGGAGCTCGCGACGAGTCGGGGCTTGCGCGCACCTCTCGCTCATGTGGCCGACCAGGTGTTCGTGGAGCTGACGCGCGAGCTGGACACTCAGGGGGTCAGCCGGAAGGTCAGCGCCGACATGTTCGGCATGGCTTTACGTACCTACCAGCGCAAGGTCCAGCGTCTGGAGGAGAGCGCGTCGGACCGGGGAAGATCACTCTGGGAGGCGGTGTACGAGTTCGTGCGTGGGACGGAGCTCGTGACCCGTCGAGACGTGCTCGAGCGCTTCCACGGCGACGACCAGGAGCTCGTGCGAGGTGTGCTCGCCGATCTGGTCGAGAGCGGACTCGTATTCGCGACGGGGCCGTCGCAGGCCACGTCTTTTCGCGCAGCGAGCGAGAGCGAGCTCGGCGCGATGGCGAGAGCGCAGCCCGTCGATACGAACCTGGTCTGGGCGCTCGTCTTCAGGCTCGGGCCGATCACGGCAGCGGAGCTATCGTCCTTCGGACGATTCGAGCAGCAAGACATGGAGAGAGCGCTCGAAGCACTCCTCGGCGAAGGACGCATCCAGCGCGAGCCGGACGAACCACGCGGCGCATATCGGACCTCACGATTTCTGATTCCGGTCGGAGCCTCCTCGGGGTCGGAAGCGGCCGTCTTCGATCATTTTCACGCCGTCGTGCGGACCATCGTCGAAAAGTTGCGCCGCGCGAACGAGAGCGTCCCATCGGACCAGATCGGAGGTAGTACGTATACCTTCGAGGTCTGGGACGGCCATCCGCTGGCCGAAGAGGTGGTGGGGCATCTCCGGCGGTTCAGAGAGGCGCAGTCGGACCTGAAGGAACGGGTGCGAGTGTACAACGCGGGGAATACCGCTCCCGCCACGCGTCGGGCGGTGACGATTTATTCAGGTCAAACGATGTGGGACGTCAACGACCAGGAGAATGGCCATGTTTAGGTTCAGCGTGGTGGTGGGGGTGCTCGTGACCAGCCTTCTGGGTTGCTCGACGCAGGCTCGCGGCATAGACGGCGAATCACATTTCTTGTGCACACAGGACTCCGAGTGCAAAAAGCTCGGCGCCGCCGCGCTGTGCGTGAACGGCGCGTGCAGCGTTCCCGTCGCGCGGACGGCGGCAGAAGGCGGCTCCGCACTCACGCCGGATGGTTCGATGAGCGTCGGAGGCAGCGGAGGCGATGGGCAGCTCGCGGCGCTGAGTGTTTCCGACTTGGCGAGGAACCAGCAGCTCCCAGAACGGATAGTGAGCGACGGCAAATACGTCTACTGGCTGAACATCGGCCAGGTGAAGACGACTGATCCGAAGGGTCCACAGAACAACGTCGACGGCAGCGTCAATGCGTGTCCAGTCGACGGCTGCGGAGCGGCGCCGACGGAACTCGCCGCTGGCGTTTCGACCTTTCCGTACCGCATCGCTCTTTCAGCTACGGCGGGAAGAGCTTTCTGGACCCAGGAGGCGTATCCGACAGCGGACGGGTCTATCCAGAGCGCGAGCACTGACGCGGCCGGTTCGTCGACGACGTTGTACGCCACGAGGCCAAGCGAGATTGCGGCCTACGGGGACGGCGTCTACTGGCTCGATGGGGGGCCCGTGGTCCACGGATGTGCCGTCGAGGATTGCACGACTCCCCTGTCGTTTGGTGATGCCAGTGCCGTTGCGGTTCTGAACGGCGGGATAGCGGTGGACGATGCGAATGTGTACTGGGTGGACGGTTATACGGTGCACAGCTGCCCGAGGTCAGGCTGCAACGGTGCACCGGTCACCGTCGTGAATCTGACCGTGCCCATGACCAGCATTGGATCGCTGGTCGTCGCCGGTGACGACCTGTACTTCGCGACCAGTCTGGCAAGCGGAAGTGATCCTTTGCAGGGTGTGGTTTACCAGTGCAAAAGAGCGGGTGCACGGCACCCACCGTCTTTCTATCGGGCCTTTTCAACCCCGGATCGCTGGCTACCGACGGCGTCAACCTGTACGTCGCCGAGCGCCCGGAGACGTGTTGTGCAGGCGGTTCCGCGTGCTGTCCCGGGATCACCATTGCGCGCATCGACGTGTGCCCGCTCTCCGGCTGCGATGGACATGCGACTGTATTCGCCGACGGACAGGACGTGATGTCGAACCTCACCGCGGACAACCACCACGTTTTCTGGGCAACCGCCGACGCCTCCGGAGGGACCGGAACCGTGCACGTCGCGACGCACTGAAGGCGAAATTGAAAAACGCGCGCCGTCGGAACGGCGCGCGTCGGTATCGGGAGCGATGCGGAACGCCTATGCGCTCCGCGTTCGTCACGTTTCGATCACGGCCAGGGGCAGGCGCCGGTGGGGGCGTTCGCCGTCGGCGTGGACAGGGGGTTCGTGCAGGGTGCGCACAGGTAACCGTCCATGCAGCCGTCCTGGAGCAGCAGCGCAGCGTTCGTGTCGGCAAGGTACGCGGGTACGCATCCCGCCTTCTGCCCCGCCATGTTCGCCATACCGAGCCCGCCGCCGAAGGACGTCGGGGTACACATCGGGAAGTTGTACTTCAGATCCTTCACCTTCTCGACCGGCGCACAGAGGTGGTCCATCGGGCAGGTATCGACCGGGATTCCCTGCAGATCCATCGGCACGAGCGACTTCGGCACGCAGAGGCCGCGCGCGGTCTTCGTGGTGTCCATCGCGTAGATGCCGCAGGGCGCGAACACGACCTTCGGCATCGTCGGCCCCTTATCGCAACCCTGCGTACAGGCGTGCGTGTCGGTGCCGTCGATCGGGTTGTAGCAAGGCGCGCAGCGCTCGGTGTCTGCGCACATCTCCTTCGGCAGCTGGTCGATCTGCGAGTTCACCTGGGGGATGCACGTCGAGATGCAACGCCCCTCCGCGCCCTCGAGCGAGGTGCACGTCTTCACCTGGAACTGGCCCTGGGTCGCGATGTAGTCGTCGGGCGTGCAGTACGTGCCGTCGGGACACATCGCGAGCGTCGTGAGGTCGGTCCCCATCGGGATCTGAGCGGTCGGCACGCAATGCGCGCCGGTACACATGTCGGCCATGCACGCCGCGAGCGGCGTGTTCGGAATCACGGGCATCGCGCCTGCACAGAGCGTCGTCGAACCGACGATCTTGATGTCGCTCGCGTTCGATTGGCCACCGACGGAGACCATGCCACCCGCGCCCATCATGCCGCCCGCGCCGATCGTGCCGCCTGCGCCGGTGGGCGTACCTGCCACTCCCGTCGCGCCACCCGCGCCGACCGCCATGCCACCGGCGCCCACGGCGCTACCGCCCGCTCCCACCGCGGGAGTGCCACCAGCGGATGCTCCACCAGCGGGCGCTCCGCCAGCAGGGACGCCTCCGAAGCCGGCGCCACCTGCGCCGGGAGCCGAGCCGTCCGACTTCGAGCTGCATGCCGAGGCGGCTACTGCACAGGCGGTGACGGCGACTCCGATGAATGTGATCCGGCGAAAGAGTACGGTGCTCATATGTTTTTGTGACCTCGCGACGTGGGTAAGGGCGCGACCGATCACACGATGTCGAAGACACGGCACTCGATGCGACGCTCACCGTGGTGAGAGACGATCGGGTGTCGTGCTCGATTCGAGCCGGCCGCAAGACCTACCCTGAGTGGTAGCTCGATCGACGGGTGGTCGGAAGAGAAACGACGTGGTGACCAACTCGATTTTCGAGTGGCGCGAAAGGGTCATAATGGCGCGCGGAGCGAGCAGAGAGTTACGCAGCGTTCGGGCGGTGCAGCGTCAATCGAGCGCTCGCAACGGTTGAGCGCCGAGTGAAAAATGCGCGTCGTCTCAGAGCGGATGGCCGTCGACGCGAAGCTGGAACAAGAAATACGGAGGCATACAGACGCCGCTCGTTCCGGAGCGCGCGCACACGTAATCGTCGCGGCAGGGCACATGGAACGAGCACGCTCTCAACGCACCGGGTCGAGTGTTGTCCGTGATGCAGCGCTCGAACGACGTGCCCGCCGCGAGGCAGGCGTTGAATTCGACGAGGAGCGGGATGCCGCCGCACGTCGCGCCGGGTGGTAGCGCGTCACACCCGCCGGCGCACATTCCGTCGGGGAAACCCACGGCGTTCGCCTCGCAGACACGGCCGCCGCTGCACGCCGACGGCGCACCGAGCGTCATCCTGTCGGCGTGCGGGTTCGTGCTCGGTGTGAGCGCGCCGACCTCGCAGGCGTCGCCGACGCTCGCGCCGCTCGAAGGCTCGCACACGCCGACCTCCGCGTCGGAATCCGGCACGCATCGTAGACCCGGCGCGCACGTCCATGCCGCGAACCCCGGCGCTGCGAGCCCGCAGCGCGCACCCTCTCCATCGTCGTGCTCGCCTCGCTCGGCGAAGGGCCGGCGCTCGTCGGGCACGCGTCCGTCGGCGAGCGCCGTGGTGTACGCGCGACGTCGCTCGAGATCCGCGTGCAGGTGCGGTGACATCGGGACCTCGAGCGCATCGACGCGATCGCTCGCGGGCTCGACGCCGAGCAGATGGAAGCCGGCGATGCTCCGGCTCTGATGGCAGCCGGGACACGTGAGCTCGTCGAGCCGACGGAGGAGCGCGACCGGCGACGAGATCGTCGAATAGCCGGCGAGCGGGAGCGCGACGAATATCGACGGCTCGAAGACGCTCGCGTAGGGACGATTCGCGCGGCGCGCGAGACCGTGCGGCGTCACCGATACCGCGCGCGACGCAAGGAACCGCTCAGGGACGACGACGTTCCCGGCGTCGATGGCCTGGAGCGCCTCTGCCGATGCAAGGAACCGCAGGAGCTCGTCGCGGAGTCGCTTGCTCGCTGCGAGCCGCTTCACGTCGAGGGTGTTCTCGAGCGTCCCGGGGACGAAGAAGGGCGCCGCCGCCACCCGATGAAAGACGCGCTGCACGTACTCGGCGTGCCCGGCCATCGACGGACGCACCGTCGACGGCCAGCGCACGCTCTGAAAGTTGAGCTCCACCGATTTCGGCACGAACGCGGCGCGACGTTCGTCGGCGAGGGGGCCGTCCTTCGACACGAGCCACGCCGCTTGTGGCGCCGGGTCGTGCGCCGAACCGGGACGGAGCCACGCGCGCGCGACGTCGCGACAGCCGTCAGCGCCCGCGCGGCCCATGTACGAGACGACGTTCACCGTCATCGGGAGCCGTGACGCGACGGGGCCGGCGGGCGTCGCCGTCCGGTACGCAAGCCGGTACACGAAGCGCACTTCGCCGCAGTACTCCGGCGCGAACACCTTGCGGTCGACGCGGTTCACGACGCCGATGAGCTCGAAGCGCGTCTTCTCCGAGTCGAGCCAGCGTGCGTCGAATTGCCGGTGCGCGAACCGCATCCCGACGCCGGATTGCGAATCGGTGCGCCGATCCGCGGCGAGATCCTGCGCGACCGCATCGCGGAGCGTGCGGTACTCCGCGTGCGTCGCGAGCTCCCGCGTGGTGGCCACGCGCGCGCCGGTGAGCAACGTACCCGCGTCGAACCCCGTCGCCTCGAGACGCGCGAGTATGTCGGGGTCGGAAATGACGGTGGCTGGTTCGTGGGTTTGTCGGTGCGGCGCGGTGGGCGTCGCGCTCCCCGTCGGCGCCGATGAAACGGCGGACATCGCTGCGCCGGTCGTCGTGGCAACGCCAGCCGCGCCCGCGGCTGCCGTCGTCGTCGTCGCGGCTGTCGTCGTCGCGGCGGCTGCCGTCGTCGCCGTCGGGTCGGCGGGGGCACGCGCCTGCTCGACGTCGTGGCAGTCGAGTGCCGTCAGCGCGGCGAGCACTGCGAGCACGACGAGGAGCAACCCGGGCGAGCGCGACTTTCGCACGGCGCGAATTGTCAGACGGAGGGCAGCGCGCGCGCCACCACGAATTTCAGGTAGCGCCCCTCCGGATGGCCGGCGAGCACCGGATGATCGGGCGCGTGCCCCGCGTCGTGCACGATCTGGAGCGAGTAGCGGGCCTTGCGCGCGCCGTCCGCCATCGTGGCGCGGAACGCCTCGGGGCTCACCTGCGTCGTGCAGCTCGATGCGGCGTAGAGGCCGAACGGCACCGTGACGGCGAGCGCCGCGGAGTGCAGCCGTGCGTACGCCTTCAGCGCGCGATCGCGGTGCGCGCGACTCCGGGCGAAGCTCGGCGGATCGCAGATCACGACGTCGAAGCGCTCCCGGCGTTCGGCCGCGGCTCGCAGATACTCGAAGACGTCCGCCACGACGAACTCGTGGAGCTCCGGATCGAAACCGTTGAGCGTGAAGTTCTCGCGCGCTGCCGCGACGGCCCCGTCGGCGACGTCCACGGTGGTCACTTCCGTGCCGCCGCCGCGCGCGGCGTAAACGGAGAACGCACCTGTATAGCCGAAGAGATTCAGGACCCGACGCCCGCGGGACAACCCCTCGATCGTGCTCCGGTTGTCCCGCTGATCGAGGAAGAGGCCCGTCTTCTGGCCCTCGTAGAGGTTTGCGTGAAAGCGAAGGCCGTTCTCTTCGACGATGAGATCGCGGGGCGGCGGACGGCCCCACGCGGTCACGAGCCGCTCCGTCTCGGTGCGCCGTCGCTTCTCGACGACTCCGGCGAGATCGCCGAGGTTCGCGAGCGCCTCGACGACCCACGGCACGATGGCGGACACGGCAGCGCCGTCAGTCGTGATGACCGCAAAGGCGCCGTAGCGATCGACGAAGATGCCCGGCAAGCGATCTCCTTCGCCGGCGATCAGCCGGTACGCCGAGGCGCGGTCCATGACGCCCGACGAACGGCGGAGCTCGACGGCCGCGCGCACCCGCTCCGCGACCCAGGCTGCGTCGGGCACCCGGTCGCGCGAAAAGACGCGGAGCGCCAGCGGCGAGTCCGCGTCCCACAGCGCGACGGCGTGGATCGGTCCCGCTTGCACGCGCACCCACGACCCGGTCTCGGCGTGGAAGCTCCTCGGGACGTGATCGCGGTAGATCCAGAGATGGCCCGAGCCGAGGGCATGGGCGAGCTGCGCCGGAAGCTCGACGACGGGGAGCGAAGTCACGGATCGCCGGCGCCGGACGGCTCGAGGTCCTTCGACAGCACACACGTCGCGTCCGCGCGCTGACACCGACTGAAGTAACTGCAGTCGTTGTCCTCTGCGATGCAGAGCACGCAGTCGTCGGGCAGGGCGTTGCCGATCCCGTCGATGCAGTCGCTCATGTCCGGCAGGACGTGGCACTCGTGAACGAGCACGTTGCACGCGCGCCCGAGCGGGTCGTCGTTCTTCGTGGAGCACGAGACGACGCCGACCGCGCTCGCGAGCAGCAAGGCACCGACAATCGCCACCGACCTTCGTCGCATGCGCGGCATGCGCGGGACTCTAGCGCAGAATATCGGCAAGAGAAGCCGGATCGAGGGTCGTCAGCCGGAGTGGGAACCGCCGGACGCGCCGCCGTCGTGGGGCATGGTGCCGCGCGGCGAGCGGAGATAGCCGAACGGGGTCGCGTGAAGCAGGTTCGCGACGCGGGACGTGTAGACGTCGGCGTAGCGCTCGACCTGCCGCGCGAGGTGGCTCTTGTCGTTGCCGGCGCGCATCGGCGGCCCCCAGCGCACGTTGACGAGCTCCGACGCCTCCTTGGACAGCGGCCCCACCTGTTCGTCGAACGCCTCGATCGCTCGCCGGAGCTCGGACATGCGGCGCTTCACGCTCGCGATGGGCACCGACGGCGCCTTCCCTTGCCCCCCGTCGGCGCGCAGGAGCCCGACCCGGAGCTCGTCGTACTCCCACTCGAGCCGTTCCTTCTCCGACATGAGCCGGTCGAGCGTCACCTGCTTCGTACGAAACGACTCGATGGCGGCGATCTCGTCCTCGAGCTCACGGAGGATGAGCGCGGTGCGCCAGCGGAGGAGGCTCTTCGTGACGTGGACGTCGGCGTAGATGTGATCGCCGACGTAGAGGATCGTCTCGCCGGGCAGGCCGACGAGCTGCTCGACGAGCCGAGCGTTCCCGCCGAAGTACGCGCCACCGGCGCGCAAGGGTCCGCGACCCGGGCGGAGCAGGCCGTCGTCGTCGACGACCTCGAAGATGGGCGCGTTGCCGGTGAAGAAATCGGGCTTGCGCGCCTGGACGATCACCACGTCGAAGAGCCGCCGCCAGGAGCCGCCCGCGAAGCGATCGAAGGCGTGCCCCATCATCGCCTTCAGGTAACTCCACTCGGAGTTCGTGATGACGAGGAGCTTCTTGCCGGCGTTCTTCAGGTCGATGAGCGCGAGCGCCGCTTCCTCGTCGAGGACGACGAACCGCTCGGGCTCGCGGATGATCTCCGCCTTCAGCTCGCCCTCGACGTGCGCGGCGTCGAGGCTCGTGCGCACGGCGCGGAACGCCTCGTCGTAGCCGACCCCGGCGGGGAGCTTGCCGGCGTCGACGAGGTCGACCAGGTTCGCGAAGAGACACGCCTCCGACAGGGAGAAGAGCGTGTTCATGAAATACCAGCGCGGCTCGGCCAGGTCGACGATGACCCGGGAGTAGGCATCACGTTGCTCGTCGAAACCGAGCATGCTGTTGCCGTGAGCGGCGCGGCGAACGAAACCGAAGCGGTTCGCCTTCACGACGTTGCCGAGCTCGCGATCGATGACGAGCCCGAGCGTGAACGCGGTGGGCGAAAACTCCATGGTTTCCACGGGCCAGCCACGAGCGGCGAGCCGCGAGCGGGCGTGACCGAACGCCGCGCGCTCCCACTCGTCGACGCGATAGTGAACGAGCGTGTAATCCATGTCGAAACCGACCGCGGCAATGCCACCCAGGTTCAGTGTGCGGTTTGCGAAGACGCGTCGCAGTGTAGCGGGCGGAACGAGCGCCGTCGTCGCGGGGTCGAGCATGATGAGCGCCAGGCTACCATCCGTGCTAGCGACGTGGGCATGACTCGGACGGCAGGTCTCGCGCTCCCCGCTCTCGACGACGGCGACCTGCGCGACTTTCCCGCCGCGATCATCTGCGTGACGTGCGGGCGGACGGATTGTGTCGGCTGCACGGCACCCGAGCGACGTCCCGCCGCGACGCCCTGGGAATCGAGCGGCGCGCCCGTTTGGCGACGGCTCTGGCAGACCGCGCGCCTGGCAACGGTGGACGGCGAGACGTTCTTCGCCGCCCTTCAGGACGGCAGCGTTGCTTCGGCGCTGGGCTTCGCGTTCTCGTGCGAGATGCTCGCGATCGCGAGCCTCGCGCTCGCGTGGCTCCCCGTCGTGTACGTCATCGCGCCTCATTTCGTCGAGGCGGTCGCGACGGACCAGGAGCGCCGTGGCGCCGTCGCATTCGCGCTCAGCGCCGCGGTGCCGATCCTCGCGGTCATGATGGTCGTGCTCCACGTGCTCTGGGCGGGCGGCCTCGAGCTCGGGCTCCGTCTCGGCGGCGCGAAGGGTCGCGCGACGCACTGCCTCCGCTACGCGCTCTACTCGTGCGGGTGGGATCTCGTGACGTCGCCGTTCGGCTTCGCCGCGGGCTGGGCGTCGTCGGGCCTGCGCGGCGCGACGGGGGAGCTCCGGGCGGCAGTGCGCATTCCCCGATTCGCGACGGTCGCGTACATCGGCCGCGCCAGGAACGTCTCCGAGCGCAAGGGCCGTCGCGCGCTCCGCGTCGCGGCGATGCTGACCGGCTCCGTCGTCGTTGCCGGCGCGGTCGCGCTCGGCGTCGCGCTCGTCGTGGTCTTCACGTGAGACGAACCCGGGGGGCACTCGCGCTCGTCGTCGCACTGGCGACGGGCTGCGGCGGGAAAGCGACGTCAGCGACGTCCAGCGTCGATCACGGAACGCCGCCGGAGCACGGCGACGGCGGGGTCGGCGCGCCCCCACCTGCCCTCGACGGCGGACCGCACATCGACCCCGCCGCCGGCGCGACGGCGATCTGCGACGACCTGGTGAAGGCAGACTCCGTATCGCTCTGTGCCGGCGGTGGCGACACCGCAGTGGCGGGCCCCGCGTGCGCGGAGCGGTTCCGGACCACGACGGCCGCGTGCTCCGACGTGCTCACGACGTATTTCAGGCGCGCCATCGAGTACGCGATGGCGTGTGACCCGCGCTCGCTCGCCGTCCTCACGAACGCCAACACGGACTACGCGCTCTGTCTCTCGGGTGGCACCTGCCCGATCTTTGATAGCGCCGTCGAGAATTCTGCGAGCACGGACAACCCCATGTCGACGTACGGGCACAGCAAGCTCTGCGAGTGCACCGAGGCGACCTGGAAGACGTCGCCCGGCGTGTGTGCCGACTACCACGACTGCGGTACCGTCTGCTGCACGTGCCCGGGGGGCGGCCCCATGTACACGGCCGCAGGGTGCGATCTCACCTCCGGCACCGGCGTCTGCATGACCGCGGAGACCGTCTGCCCGCTCTTCGACTGGTCGTTCTGCGATCACTCGCGGTGAACCGTCGTCCGACGGTCGTCCGACGGTCGCTTCACCGCGACGTCGGCGTCATCGGCGTGATCTCGCCTGGTAAGGTCCTTGCAACGACGCTTCGAATGAGGACGACCCGGAGGGCATTCGCGCTCATCTTCGCGCTGACGGCCGGCTGCGGCGGGCAAACGCTGTCGGAACCGTCGGATTTCGACGGCGGCACCACGACAGCGCGCAGTCAGGATGGCAGCGCGAACACGGTCAGTGGACAGAATGTCGGCGCCGACTCTGCTGCGCCAGCGCTGTGCGACGACGTCGGCAATGCGTACCTGGCGTCGAGTTGCGGTGCCGGTCCCGAGGCGGCGAACTACGTCTCCGGGGAATGCAGGTCGCGGTTCGCGACGACACCCGCCGCGTGCGCCGACGCGCTCATCACGATGTACACGAGCGACATCGAATATTCGAAGACGTGCGACGGCCCCTCCCTCGACGCGTCCTCGAAGGCCGAAACGGACTACGCCCTCTGCCTGTCGGGAGGTAAATGCACCATCCCCGAGACCGCCGTCGAGGACATGCCAATCCCGAGCCATCCTGCGTCCACTTATATGCACACGAAGCTCTGCGAATGCACCGACCAGACATGGGAGACGTCGAGCGCAGAGTGTACCGACTTTCACGCGTGTGGAACCGTCTGTTGCACGTGCCCGGGGGGTAACTTCGCGTATACCGCGGCCGCGTGCGACCTCTCCTCCGGTACCGGCGTCTGTCCGCCCGCGGAGCGCGTCTGTGAGCTGACGCAGTCGTTCTGCGTGCACTCGCTCTGAAGCCCGCTTCACTTCTTCTTCGGCTTCGGAGACGGCGCGTGGCCCTTCGGCGCGGCACCCTTCGCGGGCGGCGCGTCGCTCCCGCCTTCCGGCTTGGCGGCAACGTCCATGTCAGCCTTCAGCTTGAGCGCAGCGGGACGCGCGGGATGCTTGTCTGGCGCCTCGGACAGGAACTCCTCGACGAGGGGACGTGCCTTGTCGGGCTTGGCCATGTAGTCGGCGTAGAGCACCGCGAGGTTGAACATCGCCGCGAGCTGATGCGGATCGCGCTCGAGGACGTCTTTCAGGAGCTTCTCGGCTTCCTGGTACGGGCCCTGGCTGTCGCGCTTGCCCTGAGCACGGAGCGCCGCGGCGAGTCCGAGCGCGGCCTCGTCGTTGTCCTTCTCGACGTCGAGGACGGCGCGAAATTCTTTCTCGGCGCGCGGGTACACGCCGGCCTGCACGAGCACGACGCCCATGTTGAGGCGCGCGACGGTGTCCTTCGGATCCATCTCGGAGGCACGCGCGAAGTGCTGGAACGCGACGGCGTCGTCACCGCGCTTGAGCGCGACGAGACCCGCGGTGCGCTCGGCGACGGCCGTCTTGCGCTCCGCCTTCAGCGACTCGGACGCGAGGAGCTCCGCGGTGTCGGACTCGCCGCGCTCGAGGTGGGCGAGCGCGAGCGCCGCGAACGCCTCGGAGTCGTTCGGACGTCGCTTGAGCACCTCGCGCGCGTTCTTTATCGCCTCGTCGATGCGCCCTGCTTCACGGAGCGCGGCGACCAGCGCGAACCGCGCGTCGACCGCGTCGGGGAACGCCTTCACGAACGCGGCGAGGCCGTCGGCGGCCGCGTCGAGCTCCCCACGGCGGCGCCGCACCTCACCGAGCGCGAGCGCGACGTCCTCGGAGTTCGGCGAGAGCTCGGCGGCCTTCGCGAGGTGCGGCTCCGCCTCGGCGAAGCTCCCCTTGCGTGCGAGCAAGACGCCCAGGTTGTAGTGCGCCTCCCAGAGGCCCGGATCCTTAGTGACAGCGGCCTTGAGACGCTCGATCGCCTCGTCCTGGCCGCCCTTCTGCTTCGCGGCCTCGACGCCCTGGACCATGTCGCCGAGCGCGCGCGTGTCGGCCTTCGCGAGAACCGGCGCGTCGACGTGGTGCGAGGCCTTGCCGCCACCGCAGCCGGCGAGCGCGAGCGCGACGACGAGAGCGACGCGCCTCACTTGCCGCCTCCGGTGTCTTTCGCGTCCTTGTCTTTCGCGTCCTTGCCGCTCTTGCCGGAGTCGGGCGCGGGCATCAGATACGCGACGCTCCGCCCGTCCGGCGAGCGCCGCGGCGCGCCGATGAGCGGCGGCAGCGGCGACGGGCCGTTCGAGCGAATGGCAAAGCCGGTCTCCTTCAGCGGCGGATAGAGCTCGGTGTTCAGCCGTCCGAGCGCCTCACGCATCTTCGCGGTCCACTGATTGAAGATGCCGAGCTCGATGGCCTTCTGCCAGCCGCTCTCGTACGCCTCGAGGCTCTTCTCCTCGATGGGGACGACGAACTCGTCGATCTGCTGCGCGTAAAGATCCTTCTGCTCGGGCGAGAGCCCGGACGGCGGGGGCGAATTGAGGAGCGCCTTCGAGAACGACTCGTACGTGACGCCGATCTGGTAGAGCGCCGCGGTCGTCCACTCCGCGACGCCCATCTCGGCGGTCTCGAGGAACGTGTCCGCGGCCTTCTTCAGGAGCTCGCTCTTCTTCTTGAGCCTGCCCTTGAGCTGCTCGACGTCGCCCTCGATCTTTATCTTGTCGAAGTCGGAGAGCACGCGCTCGCCCTGCATGTAATGCGCCTTGGCGGCGAAGTACTTGCCCTTGTCCTCGAGGCCGCGCTTGTACGTCTTGTAGACGCCCATCGCGCTGGTGAGCGCCGCCTCCGCGCCGCGATCGTCGTTCAGCTTGAGGCGTACCGTGGCGAGCCGGACGAGCGCCTCGACGCGGTTCGACGGGCTCTTCGCCGACGTGGCGTAGTGCGCGTAGAGCGTCTCCGCGTCGCGCCATTTTTCGGCCTTCTCGTGGGCCTTGCCCATCAAGAACGTCACCTCGTCGGCCTCGTCCTCGCGGGGGTACTTGCGCTGGAACGCGGTGCCGTCGGCGATCGCCTTGTCGTGCTCGCCGACCGTCGTGCGGAGGAGCACGGCGTTGTACGCGGCGTCCTTGCCGTGGTCGCTCTTCGGCCATTTGTCGGCGAGCGCCTCGTGATAGTCGGCGGCCTCCGAGAAGAGCCCGACCGACTGATACGCCGTCGCCGCGATCCACACGCCCTCAGCCGCCTCGTCGCGGCCGGCGTGGTTCTTCACGAGGAGATCGGCCGCGGCGCGGAGCGTGTCGAAATCTCCGCCGCGGCGCGCCTCGATCTCGGCGTTGACGGCCGCCTGGGCGGCCTTGGGCTCTCGCGGGAACTCCTTGGCGGCGCGCAGATACGCGGCCGCGGCCTTCGCATGCTCGCCGGCCGCGCCGAGCTGCTCGCCCTGACGGAACACCGACTGCACGATGAGCGTGTCGAGCCGCGCCTGGGCCGCCGGCGTCTGGAACGCCGGTGCCGTCTTCAGACGCCGCGCCCAGGTCTCGATGTTGTCGTAGTCACGGCTCTTGTTGAAGGAGTCGAGGATGAGCTCACCCGCCGGTCCGGCAAACTGACTGGACGGAAATTTCTCCAGCAGGAGACCCCACTGGCGAACTGCGGGGTCGAACACCTCGTAGTCGTAGTAGAGCTTTCCCTGACGGAAGAGGAGCTCGGGGACTTCCTTGTCGTTCGGATAGGTCCGTACGTAGAGCTCCATCGCCTCGGTGAGCTTCTTGTCGATGGGCGTCTCGAGCGGCTTCTTGCCGGCGGCCTTGCTCGTCGCGAGCTCCTTCTCGCGCGACGTCTCGAGCGCGGCTAGCGCATTGTAGAGCGCGTCACGCGACATCGGACCACCGGGACGCATGCGCACCGCGGCGAGGTAGGCGTCCGCGGCCTTGGCGTCGTCGGCCAGGTGATAGAAGTAGATCTCGCCGAGGTTGAACGTGATCTCGTACGCCTCGGGGCGAGCCGAGAAACGGCTCAGATACGTCTCGTACAGGTGCGCGGCGGCGAGAAACTCGGCGCGGCTCGTCTTGTCGGCCTGAGCCTTGGAATGAAGGCTCACCGCGTCTTGCTGGATCTGCGCCTCGATGGCGACCTCCGCCGCGCGAAGGACCGGCTCGGGCTGGGAGCGTGCCCACGCGCTCGGCTGCTCGGGCGGAGCACCCTTCACCACCGGCGGCACCGTGTAGTCGGCGATGACGCTGCGGTACTGCTTGTCGAGCTTGTCCCAGTCCTGCATCGTCGATAGGCCCTGCGCGATCGCGAGCGCGTACTCGTAACCGTGAGGGCTGAGGGGCTCGAGCTTCTGCAGGAGCCGGTACGCCTCGATGCCGCGCTCGTACTGCGACTGCTCGAAGAACGCGGCGGCGAGCGCGCGGACGATCTCGCCCGCGAACTTCTCCCCGCCCGCCTTGGTGAGGAACTTGTACATGTCCTCGGCGCTGTTCTTCTCGTCCTCGACGAAGACGGCGACGAGGTTCTTAAGTGCTTCGGCCTGGAGCTCGTCGAGCTCCGCGCGGCGCTTGGCGCTGACGCCCGACCCCGCCTCGGCGCTCTTCTTGAAGACGACCAGAAAGCGGCGCGCCGCCTCGTCGGTCTGACCGAGACGCCAGAGGCACCACCCGCTCTTGAAGAGGGCGATGTCGTAGAGGTCCGAGTCCTTGTGCTTCAGGACCTGCTCGTACTCGTTCTCCGCGACCTGGTAATCGGGTGCGTCCTTGGTGAACTCGTACTCGGCCCGGACCATGTGCGCGTCGGGCACGAAGCGCGAGTTCGGAAACCACGCGAGGAGCTTGTTGAAGCGCTCGAGCGCCTCCTCGTGCTTGCCCATCTCGGTCGCGAGGAAGCCGTCGATGTAGAGCGCGAGATCGTAGCGCGGGTAGTTCTTGTGCTCGCGAAGGACGATGAGGAAGCGCGCGCGCGCCTTCCGGTAGTCGGGCTCCGGCGGATCACCGCGCTGATCGCCGGGGCTCGCCTCCCAGCTCTTGAACCTGTCGAGAAACAGGTCGCGCTGATCCTCCCACTCGAGCTCACCGAGGCGAAGCAGCGCCTCCGGCAGATCGGACGCCGTCTTCGGCGTCTCTGCGACGAACTTCTCGAGGAGCCCCATCGCTTCACGCCGGAGGCTCTTCAGCGTCGCGGAGTCGCGCTCGATGCGGTCGTCGATCTGCCGTTCGAGGAGCGCGCGCATGCGCGCGGGGATCTGCATGCTCACGCGGCCTTCGCGCTTCGCCTTGGCCGCCGCTTCGCTCTTCTTCTTGACGACGGGGCGCGCCATGGCGGCGAGCTGGCGTTCGCCGCGCGGCTTCACCTTCGCGGACGCGCCGGTCGCGGACGTGCTCGTCGTATCCACGGCCGCGCGGGCGACGAGCGGCGCGGCGAGCGCGCCGAGTCCCCACAGCGCTGCGGTCAGACGCGCTCGGTGCCCCCTACTCATCCAGGCCTTCTCCACCGACGTACTCGTCGGCCCAGTCCTCGCCGTCGAAGGGCCAGTACTCCTCGTCGTCGCGCAGGTACCGTGCGGCCTCGAGCGAATCGACGGCGCCCTGCGGCAGATACCCTTCGCTCAGTGCCTCGATCTCTATCTCGAGGGCGCGTTTCTTCCCGAGCACTGTCTCGATGCGTCCGAGGCGCGCTCGCCGGAGGAGCCGTGAAAGACGTAGATCGAGACGGCCGAGTGCGTCCTTCGCGGCGGCGCGCTGCGACTCGGCGAGCTTGCCGCGCATCGCGTCGCCGTTCGCGTAGAGAGCCGTCGATTGCGTGCGGTCGGCGGCGACCAGATCGGGCAACGTCGCGGGCGCTCCCGCCGCCTCCCCCACGACGGGCCGCTCGCCCTGGGAGGCATCGCGCGCGCGTGCCTCGAGCGCGGCGAGCTGCTCTTCGAGCTGCTCGATCTCCGCGGCGTGACCGCCCGACGCCTTCACCTGGTGCACCAGGCGGCGTACTTCCCCGAGCTGCGCGTCGAGGCGCTCGGCGCGCTCGGCCGGCGTTCCACCGAGGAGCACGTCGGCACGCGGGCGTACCTCTTTCGAGCTCGTGAGGCGCGTCTTCGCGTCGTCGAGCGCGGCCATTGATTGGCGAAGGCCGCTCAGCTCGTGGTCGAGCTCGGCGAGCCGCCTGGTCGCGACGCCGTAGTCGGGGTCGGCGCGAAGATCGGCGCCGAGGGCGCGCAGCGGCTCCGCGTCGCCACGCGTGCCGAGCGACTCGGGATCCGCGCCGGTCTGCACGGTCGAGACGAGATCCCCGAGCGCGCGCGGGTCGCTCGCGGTACGGCGCGCCGCGTCCCGCACCGGCTCGTACTGCTTGATGAAGCGCCGGAGCTTCTCGTCGGCCTGGGGAAACTGACAGAGCGCGAGATCGACGTAGGCGTCGAAGACCCAGAACTCGTCTTCGTAACGCGAATGCTCGCCGCGCGAGCGCATCTCGTCGAGCAGGTCGCGGGCGCCGCGGTAGTCCTTCGCCTCGTAGCGCGAGTTCGCCGACTCGTAGAGCGCCTCGGGTAGCCGCTCTGAGTCGTTCGGGACGAGGTAGTAGTAGTAGCGCGCGTCGTCGAAGCGATACTGCTCGTGCGCGACGCGACCGAGGCCGAGGCGCGCCATGTCGCGCACACGGAAGAAATCGCCGCCACCGAAGGCGAGCGCCTCACGCGGCGTCTGCTTCACGTCGGCCACCTTGCAAAACTGTTGCTCGCCCTGCTTCAGCCGGCCCGCGCCGACGTGAACCAGGCCTTGCAGATACGTCGCCTGCGCCCAGAACCGCGAGCGCTGGGAGACGCGGGAGAGCGCCGCGAGCGCCGTGTCGTCGTGTCCGGCGCGCTGCTCGGTGCGACCGGTGAGGTACCAGATGTCGCCCGCGAGCTCGTCGGGGACGCCGGCGCCCATCTTCTTCAGATCGTCGATGAAGACCTGGGGCGTGTCGCTGTCGAGCCCGAAGTCCACGAGGCTCCGCGCGGCGCGGCGCGCCCAGATGTCGACCGGGTTCTTTTCGAGCAGCGGCACGAGATACGCGCGCGCGGGATCGTAAGCGCCGGCACGCCCGAGCGCGTCCCCGAGCAGAAGCACGGCGTTCCGCCCCTCGTCGAGCTCGTGGAAGGGCTCGAAGCGCGGCGATTCCACGAGGAACACGAGATCGCCGATGGCCTCGTCGCGCCGGCCCTCGTCGAGCTTCTGCTCGGCGGCGGCGAGGGCCTCTGCGACGCCGTCACGGGAGAGCGGCGTCGTCGCGCCGAGCTTCTGCGCCGCGAGCGCGGTCTGGTAGGCGCGCATCGCCGCGCCGCGGGTGTCCGGCTTTCCCGGCGTCATGGCCACCGGAGTGGTCGCTTCCGCGGGCGCCGCGCTCGCGGACGGCGCCGGTGCAGGTGCCTCGTCCAGGTCGATGGTCGCAGATGCGGACGCGGCGGGTGCGGGTGCCGCGGGCGCGGCGCGAACGACGCCGGCCATCGCGAGCGCGATGGCAAGCGACGAAACCGCGAGCCCGCGCCGGATCACTTCGCGACCTTCGCCCGGAGCTTCACGCCGAGCTCGTACTTGCCGTCCTTGTCGTCGGGAAAGTCGTCGGCCATGTCAGAGTCGTCTTCCACCGTGACGATGGCTTCGAGCACCTGACGCTCCGGCACCTGGATGGCGAAGCGCGTCGTCTGCCAGGTCCGGTACGCGGCGCCGCGGGTGTCTTGCCGCTCTATCTCGATGCCCACGACGTGACTGCCCGGCGCGACGGCGTGCTCGTAGACGACCTTCTCGTCCTCGGCGGCGAACCCGGTGTCGCCCTTGAACACCACGCCGTCGTCGAGCGTCACCGTGAAGCCGAGCACGCGCGCTTCGTCCCCGTCGGTGTGCACGAAGACGCGGAGCTTGCTCGAGAAGAGCGACGTGGTGAGCGCGGCCACGCGCGCGCGCAGCGTCGCGATGTCGGCGATGAGCTTGTCGAGCGCCTCGGGCCCCGCGGCGGGCGCGGGCTTCGGCGACTCCGGCGGCTCGGGGTTCAGCGGAGAGAGGGTCTTGCCTGTGCTCCCTGCCGTCTGGGGCGGCGGCTTGTCGTCGAGCTTCGTGTCCGGCTCGGGCGCCGCTGCACCGCCGTTGTCCGCAGACGACGCGGGCGGCGCCGTCGCGTCGTCCTGGCCCGCTGTATCGGCGGGTTCGTTGTCGGGGTGCGCCTCTGCCGGCGGCGTCTTCGTCGCGCGCCCCTTCTTCGGCAAGGGGGCCTTCTTCGGCGCACCGGCGATGCGCGGCGCCGCGGCGAGTCGTGGACCGCCGGCGATCCGCGGCGCCGCCTGCACGTCCAGGGACGCCGAGACCGACACCCCCGACAGCCCCACGAGCAGCGCAAAGGACGAGAGGCGCATGAGCCTACGAGCCTAACACGAGGCACGCCCCCGCTTGCACCCCCGGGTTACGCGCCGTCGAATGACGAAGGCCGCACGAAAGCGCGAAAAAAGCGCGTGTATGACGGTGTGGGAACGCGAGCGCAGCGAGCCCGCGAAGGCGGCGGGGGCGCGGTCGCGACAGCGAGCCGCGGGGGCAAGGCCCCCGTGATTAAACGGGGGGAGCAGTTCGCCGAAGGCGAAGCTGCGGGGGGCCAAGGCCCCCCGTCAATACCGCGAGCGCGCGGCTCTCGAGTCGACTGACGCGCTTCGGGTCCATGCCGAGGCTCTTGCCGATCTCCTCGAAGCTCTGGGGCTCGGCGAGACCGATCCCGAAGCGCAACCGGAGTACGTGCTCTTCTTCCGCGGCGAGCAATCCGAGGAGAGCGTGTGCCGTGCGCTCCACCTCTGCGCGCGCGGTGCTGGCGTACGGGTCGAGCGATGCCGTCTCGTCGACGAGCTCGACGTCGTCCGCCGTGTCGACCGGTGGCTCCGTCGAGCGTCGCTCGCGTCACGTGACGCAGCCTCCGCCGGATGAGCCAGACGGCGTAACGCGGGAACTCCGCGTGCCGTGGTGGTTCGAATCGATCCACTGCGCGGATCAGCGCGACGCGTCCCTCCTGGACGAGATCGGCGAGCGCCACTCCGAGCCCGCGGAATGCGCGCGCTTGCTCGAGCACGACGCGCAGGTTCGACTCGACGAGTCGCGCGCGATCTCCCGTTGAAAAGTGAGACACCACGGCTCGCTATGCGCGCGCCAATCGGCGGCAATCGCACACACCTGAGAACCCCTCGTCGCGAATTGCCTCAGCCAGCAGCTTGCAACTCCTTCGAGAGGAGTTTTTTAGCGACCAGCGCTTTTCAAGCGCTTTTCACTCGAGATTCGGCTGGTCGACGGGCTGATCTCGGCAACGGCACAACGGTTGCACTGCACTCGAGGCACGCGCCCTCAATCGGGGTGCGGGAAAAGAGGAAGGTGACGAATGCTCTGGACTATTACCGTCGTGTTGCTCGTGCTCTGGCTTCTCGGAATGACTGGCGCTTACACGGTCGGCGCGTGGATTCACGTGCTGCTCGTGCTCGCCATCATCTCGGTGATCATCAACCTGGCAGGTGGATTCCGTCGGGCTTGACGATGCTTGGCTGTGGTCGTCGGTTTCGAAGCGTCAGTGGCGCTTCATCTCGCTGGCGACCGCAGCAGCCCGCCGCTTGACTTCTTCTTCATCACCCAGATAGCGACCGGGTCCGACGGGACGAAGCGCGTCGTCGAGCTGATAGACGAGCGGTGCACCCGTAGGAATGTTGAGCTCGGCGATGTCGTCATCGCTGATCCCCTCGAGGTGTTTGACGAGCGCGCGCAAGCTGTTGCCGTGTGCAGCAATGAGCACGCGCTCGCCTCGACGGATCGCGGGAGCAATGTCGCTCTCCCAGTACGGCAAGAATCGATCGACGGTGTCTTTCAGGCACTCCGTCGTAGGCACGGGCGCGCCGATCTTCGCGTAACGGCGATCCTTGGCCGGCGAGAACTCGCTGTTTGGATTGATCGGCGGCGGGGGAACATCGTAGCTGCGGCGCCAGATCTTCACCTGCGCCTCGCCGTGGGCGGCGGCGGTCTCGGCCTTGTCGAGGCCCTGGAGCCCGCCGTACATCCTCTCGTTGATGCGCCAGCTCCGGTTCACCGGGATCCACATCAGGTCGAGCTCTTCGAGAACTATCCAGAGCGTCTTGATCGCCCGCTTGAGCACCGACGTGTAGGCAACGTCGAACTCGAGCTTCGCGTCGCGCAGAAGCTGGCCGGCGCGCTTCGCTTCCTCGATGCCGAGGGGGCTCAGCGGGACGTCGACCCAGCCAGTGAATCGGTTTTCCTGGTTCCACTGGCTCTGACCGTGACGCAAGAGGACGAGCGTTTTCATGGTGCTTCAATCTCCCGGCAGGGCCCTTTCTGCCCTGGCTCGGGCCGCGCCGCCAGCGCTTTACGCCGGCTCCCCGCCGGGCGAAGTAACCGAACGCCGCTGAATGCCGTACTCCGACAGACACCCGACCATCGCCGGTTCCGAATTCGGCGCGCCGGACGAGTCCAACGGCGCCTCACCCGCGTATTCACCGCATGCAGCCGGTGCCGGTACATACTTGCCTTGCGGGCAACCTACCGGCTCGCGCCCGCAATCACTTCTTGTTTGCGGTAAGTAGGAATACGCCGACTTACATGAAGCGTCCGAGCTTCGAAACGATCTTCGCCGAATACGCACCGCGAGTGCGGGCGTACTTCCTTCGTCACGGGCTCAACCGCTCGCTCGCGGACGAGGTCGCTCAAGAAGTGATGATCAGCGTGTGGAACAACAGCGATCGCTTCGATCCCGAGAAGGGCGCGATGAGCACCTGGGTGTTCGCAATCGCCCGTAACCGGCTCATCGACAGCGTTCGCCGGACGCGCCGTCCCGAGCCCGATCCCGACGACCCGTGCTGGATAGGCGATCGGCAGAGCCAGGAGCCCACGCCCGAGCGCGCCACGGTGGAGCTGTCGCGCGCCCGCAAGCTCCGCACCGCGCTCGAGCGATTGCCGCTCGAGCAGCGCAAGGTGCTCGAGGCACTCTACTTCGACGGCCAGTCGATGAGCGAGCTCGCGGAGTCTTCCGGAACGCCGCTCGGCACCGTCAAGACGCGTGCGCGCCTCGCTCTCAAGGCCCTTCGTAATCACGTCGGTGAATCCGAATGACGCCCACGCATCATCCCTACCCCGACGACCTCGCGGCGTACGCGAGCGGAGCGGCACCCGAGTGGATGTCCGTCGTCGTCGCGTGCCACATGACGTACTGCAAGGAGTGCCGCGACGAGGTCGCGCTCCTCGACGAGCTCGGCGGTGTCTTCCTCGACTCGCTCGCCGCCCCGGGCGGCGCTCCCCTGGTTACACCGAAGGAACCGCCACGGACCGAGCAGGCGCGCGAGCCGCGCATCGTCTCCGATTCGCCGCTCGCCCGCGGGCTACCGCGTCCGCTGCACCCCTACTTCAAGGAGCTGTCGCCGACCTGGCGCTTCCTCGCACCGGGGCTGAAGCACATCCCCATTTCGCTGACCGTCGGGGAGATCCCCGCCCGGCTCATCCAGTTCAAGCCCGGCCTCGTCATCCCCGATCACCGTCACCTGGGCAACGAAGCCGTCCTCGTCCTCGACGGCATCCTCGAAGACACCGTCACGAAAGAAGTCTTCCATACCGGCGACCTCTCGCGTCGAGACGAAGAGAGCGCCCGCCACGGCAACGTCGTGACGAGCGCCGACCCCTGCGTCTGCCTCGTAGTCACCGACGGCCCCATAGACCCCGCCACCATGTGGGGCCGCCTCTTGAAGGCGCTGACCGGGCTGTAGGCGAGAGCTCAGGCTTCGCGAGCGCCGCGACGGCGCGTCGAGACGAACAGAGTTTGCTGGGAGCCCTCAACGGCGTTCACGTCGGCGTGCTGCACCGGTTCGCGACAACAAGCGTTGCCGGGACAGCCCTCTACGCGACGTGTGCGTTGCCGTCAGCATGCCGTGGAAGGGACGCTGGCGCGTGACAAGGGACGAATGCTCTCAGCGTCGAGCCATTCGTCACACGTCGGACGTTAGCATCGGCACCATCACGTCACTTGATTCCGCACAGCGCTGAAGAGAACCCCGGAGTCCCACGACGGCCGGACGGCACATCGGTTTCCTGGGAGCCCTCCATGGCGTTCACGTCGGGGTGCACCGCTTCGTGACGAAGGCGCTGACGAAACGTCTCCCTTCGTGCGGCATGCAGCTCGCTTGTTGCGCTCCTATCGCTCGGAATCGGAGAACGGCTAGAACGAGCAGCCCCAGAAGCGTGACTGCTATCGCGATCGGAACGCTCCACAGGCCGGCCTTGATCCAATAGAGAGCATCCGGCATGCGATAGCCCAGCGCCTATCCACCCAGCTGTTGCCGCTCGCCGTTCAGCATCTTCAGAGGACCCACCCCACACGTTTGCCGCACGCAAACGTCTCGAGCTTCACACTTCGACCGCTGCGGACAACTCGAGGCTAACGAGGTCATCGTAGCCGAGGCGGGTGCATTCCGTGGACCGAAGGCCGTTTCGCGGCGACCACGCGCCAGTCGCCGCAGTTTGCGACGAGCCGGTACGAAGGCGACGGCATCTCACGCGGGCACTTCATCCGGTGGAATCAGGCCGTGCCGCCCATCCGATGCGCAAGAGCCATGTTCTCGCCGGCACCACCGGCGCGTCTTTCGGTGCGGGTCTGACGCGCACCGTGAAGCCGTCGAAGTACGGCGCGGATGAGAGAGCGTCGAGTTGGGCTCGGTGAAGAGATTGGTCCAGAGATCGGTCCAGAGATCGGTCCAGAGATCGGTCCACTCCTTCGGCGTGGTGCCGATGATTCTGCAAAACGTAGACGAGCGCGCGCTTCACCTCGAGCGGGGTCTTGAGCGCGCGCGAGTGATACCGGTCGGCGAACGCCGGCCCGCGCCGGCGCAGGCGCTTGTTCAGCCGGTAGGCGACGCGACCGCTTAACCCCTGCATCGCGCGCGAAAGCGCGTCTCTGCTCTCTGTTTCGACGATGAGATGTACGTGGTTCGACTGCACGGAGATCTGCACGAGACGAGTCCCGAACCGCTCCCGCCGCGCGCAACGCATCGAAAACCAGCGTTGCCAGCGACCGGTGCCGGATATTCGGCAATCCCGCGCGCAGCTTCATCGTGACGTGCACCGGATGTCGCGCCTTCAACGATGGACGCGGGCCGTGCGACACGCCCGCTTTTCGTCCGTTCTTCGCCTTTCGTCCGGCGCCCGCCACCATGCATACGAAATGGAAGCCCGAGTTGCTCGGGGCGCCTGCGCCCAACCTTCCCCCGCGTCACTTCCAGATTATAGCGCATGCACACAAAAGCGGAAGCCGCGCTCGAGCAAATTTCACATCGCTGCGCGCACCGCACGGGAACGACGCAGAGCGCGCTCGACGTCACTTGATTCCGCAGAGCTAATCTCTGTGCCCGACACGAGCTCGCGCTCGCACATCCGATGGGGAGAAGTCATTCTCCTGTGCTCGGACGAACGAACGACGGCGAGCGGAGCCGAGGCCGGCTCCGTTGTTCTCGGAGCAGGAGCCGCTCGATGTGACGCGCGACCAGAAAGACAGACTTCATCGATGATCGCGCCGTCCAGCCGCTGGCCGGCAAGCACGCCTTCGGCGACCCGCCGGTACTTCGCGTCGCGATGGGAGCACTCACCCGGATCGCCGCAATGGACGAATTCGGCGATACGACCGGCTTGCGGCCTCGAGATGGCGGTGGACCCATGACGAGTAAAGGGCGTAGGGCGGGACCACGCCGCGTTCTCTCCGGCGCGAAACGGGCCTCGACATTCGGCGCATCACGTCCCTTGATTTCGCACAGCGCTGACACGCGGTCGGCGTGGAGGGCGCGACCGTTCCTGGGAGCCCTCGACGTCATGCGCGTCGGCGTGCACCGCTTCGCGACGACGACGTGCCATGCGGGTCGATTGCGCAGCAGCAGCTAGTAGGACGTCGGCGCGTCGGCGAGACGCTGTCGGCGCGCGAATCTTTCTACGAGCGATTCCGACGGAACTAGCTCGAGAAGGGGATGAAGACGCTCAGGCCGCCGGTGGCGGTTATGTCGTTGACGGTTCGCTCTACGCCCAGGGGGCCTCGGACGGAGCGGACCTGGTCGCGGACGTCGAGGCGCATGCCTAGCCAGTCGTTGAAGAAGAACTTGAGTCCGAAACCGCCGGAGCCGGCGACGCCGCGGCTTCCTGCCTCGTCGACCGCGCCGGCGCCGGCCGCGATGTAGAAGTCGAAGCGACCGATGTCGCCGCCGAGCCAGCGGACCTTGCCGTACGCGAGCGTCCAGATGAGGTGGCCCATGTACATGTTCACCGCCGAAGCGGTGTTGCCGATGTCGAGCACGCCCTCGCGCGCCTGATCGACGGCTTCGATGAACGCGAAGCGGCGCTCGGTGTGCATGAACGACGCCTCGAGGCCGAGGTCTTCCGTGAAGTGGAAGGTGTACGCGCCGCCGTAAATGGGCGCGCCGTCGGCGATGTCGCCGGCGTACCACCCGCCCATTAGCGACAGCTCGTGCCTGAGCGCCTTCTTGAACTTTCGCGGGACGACGCCGCGGTACGCCCGCTTACCGACCAGCTCCCGCTTCAACTCTTCGTCGACGCACTGCGCTCCGGCGTGACTCGACAGGAAGGTCAGCGTGCAGCCGAGGGCGACGCCAGCGAGGAGCTTGGTACAGACGGGCAAGCCTTCAACCGATATCCTACCAGCGCCCGCTCTCGCAACAGATCGAGCACAGGGCGGGGTGAAAAGGCGCGAGCGGCTCGCCTCGGTACCCGCCGCTCGGGGTCGTTTGGCGGTATCGTCGGGGCGATGATTCGAAGGCCCCGACGAGTGCGAGCCGCGCAATTTGCCGCTCTCGGCGCGCGCGGCCCGGCGTTCGCCGTCGCGCTGATGCTCTTCGCGTGCGGCGGCAGGGCGCATATCGAACCTCTCGGACCCACAGTGGCGCCTTCCGCCGGCGGTTCGCCGGGGACGGCGGCGAGTGACGAGCCTCCGGGCACCGCGCCGAACCCCTCGGGCGTTCCGACGACGCTTCCGAGCGCAGCGCCGCCGGCACCCGACAAGCCGCGCTCCGCGTGCACGCACGGCGGCGCCTCCGCGCTGTCGGAGCTCGCGTGCGAGCTCGCCTCGGGCATGGGGTCGCTACCCGCGCCGGTGACGGTGGCGGCCGGCCCGCTCGCGGGAGCGGCGCCTCATGACGCGGAACTGGCCACACGGATTGCCATATCCGTCGCAGCCGCACTCGGCAGCGGGGCTCGCGCGCTGAACGGTGCGGTGTCGCTCGAGCTGGCAATGAGGTCGGCAGGGACGTCGAGGACGCTCGTTGACGTCTCGCCGGAACTCGCGCGCGGACGCCTGCGCCTCTCGGCGGCGGCGTATCTCTTGGCGTCCGCACCGTCCGCGCCCCGCGCATCTGCAGACGTGGCCGCGCGCAGGGCGGAGGCATCGCGCCGGCTCGACGGTGAGCTCGGGCAGTACCTGCCGAAGATCGCCCTGGCAGTGACGCGGACGGAGCGAGCCGCCGCGGGGACGGACATCGTCGCGCTCGCGTGCGGCGACGTCACCGGCAAGGACGAGCCCGAGCTCGTCACGGTCGGGCGGCGCAGGCTCCAGGTCGGACGGATGGGAGACGGACACTTCACGGCGCGCGCCGAGACGGCCTGGGCGTCGCTCTCGCCGGTCGCGCCGTCGCCGTTGCGCGAACCGATCGGCGGCGTGGTCGTCGTCACCGGCGACCGCGTCCTTGCCGGGCTCTCGGATCGCGCCGACGGCGTGGCGCTCTCGACGTCGCTCGCGCCGCTCGGCCGTCTCGAGGCGCCGCTTCCGTGGGAGCACGTGGGCTGTCTCTCTCGCACAGGGACCGCTCTGGGCGCGCCACGGCCGTGCACGCGCGGCGCGGCCTCCGTCGTGGACGTCTCCGCCGCCGACGGCATCGACGCCTTCGCGAGCGGCATGTTCGTCGACGTGAAGGGCAAGGTCGTCCGCGTCGTCGCGTGGCGCACGCCGCGAAGCCGCGAGGTGACGTTGCGCGACGACGCGGGACGCATGGCGTCCGCCGGCGTGGCTGGCAGCGCGCTCGCTCTCGCCGATCTGGATCTCGACGGACAGCCCGAGCTCGTCGCGAGCGTCGACACCGACGACCCGGCCGCCGACGCGATGGTCGTGAGCACCTGGGGCCGCGACGGCGCGGTCACCGAGCGATTGCGCGTGCCGGTGAAGGAAGGCGTGCACGCCCTCGCGGTGTGTCCGGCGGACGACGTTCGCATGGCGCGGCTCGTCGCAGCGACGGGAGGAGGACTGTGGCTCGCCGAGTGATCGCGCGGCGCGCCGTGCTGGCGTTCACGCTGTCGGCGGCAGTGTCGCGAGCGATGGCGCGGAGACCGTACGGCGGCGTGCTCCGTCTCGAGCTACCGCTGTCGCTCGACGCCGTGGATCCGCACTCTGCCGACGACCCGTCGAGCGCGCTCTTCTCGTCGCTCATCGCCGATCCGCTGTTCGCGCTGGACGCCGCCGGCCGTCCCTACCCGGCGCTCGCCGCCGCGCATCCAGCGCCGGTGACCGGCGGTGCACGCGTCGTGTTACGCCCGGGACTCGTCACGGCGCGCGGACAGCGACTCACGGCGCGCGACGTGATCGCGTCGCTCGAGCGCGCGCGCGGTCTCGGCGGCCGCGCGTCGCTTGCGCCGTTCGGCGCCTTTCGCGCGGTGTCGGGCGACGCGCTCGCCGTCGACGTGGAAGGCGCGACGCCCGACACCCTCGCGAAGGCCCTCGCCGGAGCGACGACCGCGATTCTCCCGAAGACGTTCAGGCCGTCCGAGCCCGACGGCACGGGCGCATTTCGCGCCGGCAAGGTGAGCGGCGGAGTGACGTTCGAGCGCAACGAGCGCGCCGCGCGCGGGCCGTCCTATCTCGACCGCGTCGAGGTGCGGCGCGCCGTCGATCTCGCGGAGGGACTCCGCGCGTTCGAATCGGGCGACGCGGACGTCGGATTTCTCGGAGCGGGGCTCCATCGCCGCCGGGCGCTCGCGGTCGATTTTCGTACCGAACCGTTCGGCTTCGTCGTGCTCCGCACCGGGCCGCTCGCGGGAGCGTGGGGCGCCCCCGGCGTCGCGGCGCGCCTCGTGTCGGGGGTCGACGCGAGCCGTTTCTCGCACCTCGGGCTCGCGCCGCATGGCGGCGGGGCGCCCGCGCCGTGGGGCGGCGCGCCTGCCGATGTGCTCGTCGACCAGGGCTCGCCTTATCTCGTCGAGCTCGCGGGCGTCGTCGCCGCCGCGCTTTCCGACAAGGGGCACGAGCTCCGACCAGCGCCGTTGCCGGAAGCCGACCTCCGCGCGCACCGCGTGAACGGAAAATTCGCGCTCGCCGTCGACTTCGTGAGGCGTCTCGGGCCGACACGCGAGCAGGGGCTCCTGTCGCTGCTCGCCGGGGCCGATCCGAAGCTCGCCGATCGACCGCCGGGCTTCGCCTCCCTCGACGCGGACGCGCTGACCCGCACCTTGCCGCTCGCCGTGCTCGGGGAGCTCGCGATGACCGGGGCGCGCATGCCCGAGTTCCACGGTATCGAGCAGTGGGATCTGGGTGCGGTCTTCGTGAGCAGCAACCTGGTAACGCCGCCCTGACGGACTTGGCCGACCCGCCGACGTCCTCGACGACGAGGGAGCCCCTCCATGGATCGTTGCGGCGACGTTTCGACCCGTCGGTCGAGCGCTGCTCCATGATTTGAACGTCGAAGGGCACTTCCGGCTCGCGATGCGGGCGCTAGGTTGGCGGTCATGTCGGGAGTCATCGTCGTGAACGGATACGGTCCGGGGATTTCCAATGCCGTCGCGCGAAGGTTCGGGCGCGAGGGATTTGCCGTGGCGCTGGTCGGACGCACCGAAGAGCGTCTGGCCAAGGGCGCCGCGGCACTCGAAGCGGAGAAGATCCGCGCGAAGGCGTTCAAATGCGACGTGGGCGACGCCGACGCGGTGCGCGCCATGCTCGCGAGCGTCCGCTCGTCGCTGGGTCCGATCGAGGTCGTGCACTGGAACGCCTACGTCGGAGCGGCCGGTGATCTGACGACCGCGCCGGCCTCCGAGGTGCACGCCGTCCTCGACGTGATGGTGCACGGCTTGCTCGCCGCGGTTCAGGACGCGCTGCCCGACCTCGAGAAGTCGAAGGGCGCCGTGCTCGTCACCGGTGGCGGCCTGTCGAAGTACGATCCCGCGACGGACGAGATCGCCGGCTCGTGGAACGCGATGGGCCTCGCGCTCGGCAAGGCTGCGCAGCACAAGCTGGTCGGCCTTTTGAACAAGAAGCTCGCGGCGAGGGGCGTCTTCGTCGGCGAGGTGACGGTGCTCGGCCTCGTGAAAGGCACGCTGTTCGACTCCGGCAACGCGACCATCGACGCCGACACGATCGCCGAACGCTTCTACGAGCTATTCCGGTCGCGCAAGGAGCCGTACGCGGAAGTCGGCTGACTAGCGGATCTCGGCTACGGCGGGCGCGGCGTTTCGCTCGGCGAAGGCCGCGCACATCGCACTGACAGTGGACTCGATGTCGAATCGGTCCACTCCGAGCACGCGCACCGCTCGGTAGTGCGGGTCGATCCACTCCGCGGCGTCGGCGACGCTGGCGAACACCTTCGACGGATGCGGAGGGCGCCGCATCATCGTGAGCGCCGTCAGGATGCTCCGCTGCATCGCGCCCATGAGCCCGTCCGCGAGCACGACCGTCGCTGCCGCGGTGCGATCACGCTCCCGGTTCCCGACGAGGCGGACGAGCCGCTTGCGCTCGTCGTCGTCCGGGCGGGCCGGACTCGGGAACACGATGACCATCTCGACGATGCTGCCGGGGTGCTTCGCGCGCCACGCCATGCCGAGGCCCTCCATCTTGTCCATGTCGGCGACGGTGATACGCCCCTGGAAGAGATGGACGGCGAACCCGGGCGCGAACGAGCTCCACGCATTCGCAAACCGGAATAGCGGTTCGAGCCCCAAGCTCGGGAGACTACACGAACGGTCAGCGCGGGGGCATGCGGAGCGCGCCGTCGATGCGGATCGTCTCGCCGTTCATCATCGCGTTTTCGACGATGTGAGTGGCCAGAGCGGCAAACTCAGCAGGATTTCCGAGACGACTCGGAAACGGGATCCCCGCGGCGAGGGCCTGACGACTCTCTTCCGGCAGGTTCGCGAGCATCGGCGTGTCGAACGTCCCGGGTGCAATGGTGACTACGCGGATGCCGAAGCGCGCGAGCTCCCGCGCGATGGGAAGGGTCATCCCCGCGACGCCGGCTTTCGACGCCGAGTACGCGGCCTGTCCGATCTGACCGTCGAAGGCGGCGATGGACGCGGTCGTCACGATGATGCCGCGCTCGCCGCCCGCGTCCGGCTCGCCCTCGACCATCGCGCCGGCGGCCATGCGGATCAGGTTGAACATGCCGACGAGGTTGACCTCGATCGTCAGACGGAACAGGTCGAGCGGAAACAGCGACGACTTCCCGACGACTCGGCCTGCGGTGCCGATGCCGGCGCAGCCGATCGCGATCTGGAGACCACCGCCGAACGCCGACTTCGTCTTGTCGATGGCGGCGCCGAGCTGCTTCTCGTCCGTGACGTCGGTCTCGACGAGCATCACCTGTGCGCCGAGCTCCCTGGCCATCGCCTCTCCGGGGGCGACGGACTTGTCGAGGATACCGACCTTCGCGCCGCGCGCGACGAGCGCGCGCACGGTGGCGGCGCCGAGCCCCGAGGCTCCTCCGGTGACGATCGCGACCTTGCCTTTTACGTCCATGACCACTTCTTTCTCACGGGAGCTTCGCGGGCTCGGGCAGCCCGCCCGAGCTCTCGACGTATTTCACGATGGAGTCGACGAGCTTCGCGTCGGCGTCCTCGCACTTCTTGCTGACGTCGCCGACGGAGACGCCCTTGCACTCGCGCTTCACGGCGATGGCAAACTGATCGACGTCCGGGTCCTTCCGGAGCGCGTCCCGGATGCCGTCCTCGATGAAGCGCCACTCGATGCGCGGATGCTTCGGCTTCGGCGGCTTGTTCATGGTCACCTCTTCGGACGAGAGGGTGACGCAGCTCCCGTCCCAGCGGAGCGCCTGATAGCCCCCCGCGCCGCTCACCTGCATGCCGCCCTTCGGAGGCGCGTGCGACGTGAGGAGCAGCACCTCTTCGTCGAACTCGACGAAGCCGCCCTTCGACGCGCCGCCCTCGGCGTTCCACGCCTCGGTCTTGCGCGTCAGGTAACCGTGAGTCCACGGCGTGCCGGCGGAGAAGAGCACGAGCGCGACGTTCGCGAACGTCCCCTGACAGAGCCGGTCGACGAACCCCTTCGGCATCGAGCAGATGTCGCTCTTCGACGCGCAGTCGGTCGGGATCTTCGCGGGGGCATCGGCTTTCTCGGCGGACTCTGCGGGCGCCGGATCGTCCTTCGTGTCGGCGGCCTTTTCGGGGACCTTGTCCGGCGTGGCCGGCTCTTTCGACGGGGACGAGCCGCAGGCGACGGCGAGGACGAGTACGGGGAGAGCGATGAGGGCGCGCACGACGGCGAGAGAACCGCGAATGCGGAACGACGTCAAGCGCACGAGCGCGCCGAGAGAACCGGTGACTACGGGCCGAACGCGGGGAGCAAGCAGGCGACGCGCTCGGAGAGGATGCGGTCAGCGGTGCTGAAGGACGCCATGCATCCGCGGAGGCGCTCGTAGTACTGCGCGATCAGCACGTCACTGCCGATCGGTACGCGCGCGCGGAGTGCGGCGAGCTTCTGGATGGTGTCCTCACGCAGCGGGCGGACCGCGAGGAGATGCGTCTCGATGGCGAGATCGATCCAGACACCGTCGGAGGTGTCGTTCGCGAGCTTCACCGCGTAGCGACCGACCACGTCGAGGAGGACCGGTCCCGGCAGGCGACCGAACCGCGCGCCCTCGAGGATCTCGTTGAGTGGACCCGAGAGGATCTTCACTGCCGCGTCGACGCGGCCCATCGTGAACATCTTGTCGGCGAGGTGCGTCGTGGTCTCGAACCACTCGAGCTCCGCGCGCGCGTCGGGGTCCGTCTCGGCGCTGCCGGGTGACGGACTGCGCGGCTGCGTGACGCGACCCGCAGCGAACGGGTCGAACGCGTTCAGGCCGCTCGCGGGCGTCGGACGATCGAGGTCGTCCTCGAATACGGGCACCGTCGGTCTGTCGATGTCCACGACACGGATCACCTCTATCTCGCAGGTGCCGATGAAGATTCGATCGCCGGGAAACAGATCGTGAAAGCCGTGAACCTTGGCCTGATTGACGAAGGTGCCGTTCGAGCTACCGAGGTCCTCGATGTACGGGCGCGCGCTCGCGACGACGATGCGTGCGTGTCTGCGCGAGACCATCGCCTCGTTGACCACGACGTGACAACCGTCGCCGCGACCGATGAGCGTCTCACCGTCGCGGAGCGGTAGTTCCCGAAGACCTACGCGCAGCCAGTAACTGCTGACGAGCTCGTCCTCTGGGTCGGCGGCCTGAGCTTGGCCATCGAACCGGCCTCTTACCATCGAACATCAGGATATCACCGAGCGCGGTGTCGCGCGCGCTCCTCTGAGCTCGATGCGTTCTCTTCAAACGCCGATGCGGGAGCTGTGCGCGTCACCTACTCGCACCTACGTGCTCGAACTCACAGCCTCCGACTTCAGTCAACGATCGCGGTCGCGTCGCACGCGTGAACGTCGACTCGTGTCGCAATGTCTCACTCGTCTTCTTCGAACTGGTGCAGACACTTCGCTATCAGGCGAACGATCTCGTCGGCGCCGAGCGGCTTGTATGCGCGTGCGTTATCCACCGCGAGCAGAAAGCTCCGCGCCTCCGGGCTGCTCGTGCCGCCTGTGAGGAAGACGAAATGCTTCGCCTGCACCGGATCGCGCTTCTTCACGGCCTCGAAGAGCTGCATTCCGGTCATCTGCGGCATGATCAGATCACACAGCACGATATCGAACTTCTCCGTCTCGAGGATCTGGAGGGCGCGGGAGCCGCTCCCGACCACGACGACGTCGTGATGGCGCTCGAGCGTGCGCCGGATGCTGTTTTGCACCAGCGGATCGTCGTCCACGAGGAGGATGTGCGCGGGGTACGGCGGCGCGAGCGTGACGCCGGAGGCTTCCCCCGGAGTGGCGAGCGCGAGACCGGTGTTCAGCGGCAGCCAGATGCGGAACGACGTCGGCTCCTCGGGGCCGCTCTTCGCTTCGATATGTCCGCCGTGACGTCGGATGGTGTCGTACGTGATGCTGAGTCCGAGCCCGACGCCCTGCCCCACCGGCTTGGTCGTGAAGAAGGGTTCGAAGATCCGCGGCAGCGCCTCGGGCGAGATGGGGGGGCCGCTGTTGGTGATGACGACCGCAACGCCGTCCTTCTCCGCGCGCGCCTCGACGTGGATCCACGAGCCGTCGGGATCGCCGCTCTCGATCGCCTGCGCGGCGTTCAGCAAGATGTTCAGGAACGCCTGACTGAGACGCGTCCGGTCGACGACGATGAGCGGCGTGGTCCCGTAGTCGCGCTCGACGCGGGCCTTGAAGCGCACCTCGTTCGACACCAGCGCGAGCGCGCCCTCGACGAGATCTTCGACGCGCGCCGGCTCGCCGCTGCCGCCCTTCGGATGGGCGAGGAGCCGCATCTCCGCGACGATGACGCGGATGCGTTCGGTGGCGTCGAGCGACTCGGCGAGGATGCGCGGTACCTCGTCGAGGAGGTCCGACGGGGGACGCACCTTGAGGCGCCCCAGCACCGTGGTCACCTCGTTGAAGGCGTCCTGCAGTGCAGGCAGATTGAGGAGGATCGCCGCGAGGGGATTGTTGATCTCGTGGGAGATTCCCGCGACGAGATGGCCGAGAGACGCCATCTTGTCCGCCTCATGCATCCGGGCCTCGAAGGCGAGACGGGCTTGCTCGGCCGCCTTCAGATCGCTGATGTCCCTGGCGATGACGATCGCGGTCGTCTGGCCGTCGGGGCTCTTCAAGCCGCCGACGGTGACCCGGAGCGTGAAGCGCTCGAGCTCCACGGTGAGCGGCCTTCGCGGCGTGCCGCCGGTCTCGAGGGCCACCCGGACCGAGCCGACGAGCGGATGATCCTTCGCAAGGCCGAGCACCTGATCGATCGGACGCGCGAGCGCGTCTTCTTCGCGGAGCCCGAAGAGACCGAGAGCGACCGAGTTCAAGAAGTAGACGCGAAGCTGTAGATCGACGCCGATGACGGCGTCGCCGATGCCCTCGTGCAGGGCATCGAGGTACTGCTTCATGCCGTGAAGCTTCGACGCGATGACGCGAGGTGCGAGCCGCTCGTGGCCGATGACCTCGCGCGTGTCGCCGTCGGGCGGCAGACTCAACCTGAGCTGACCGAGCGCGCGCCGGAGATCTTCGAAGACGATCTGGGTGGCGTTCTTCGCGATCACTGCGTCGGCGAACGGTGACGGCACCCGCGACTGCTTCCGGTCTGCGCCGCCGGTGAGGATGATCGTCGTGATCTGAGGAGTGACGGGGACGAGCTTCGCGAGCTGGCAGAGCTTTCCGCCGTCGAGGTTCGCGAGGAAGTAGTCCGTGATGAGGATGTCGGGTGGCGCCTTGCGGAGCCGCTCCACGGCGGCGAGCCCGTCGTAGAGCACGCTCACGACGTATCCCTCGCGCCGGAGACCATCTGCGATGGTGTCGGTCCAGTACGCACTATCGTCGACCAGCAGCACCGTCTTCGGACTCGACGGCTTATCGGTTGGCATGGTCATCGGGACCTAGAACATTCACAGGGGCAGCCTGGAAAGGCAAACGGCGCGACAATTCAGGAATTTAGGGGGCGAATGCGACATGGTGACCCTTCGCGAAACGCCCGCGCGGCCGTAAAATAGAAGGTCGTCTTGCCGAAGGCCAAGGGCACGAACCTGTTGCACATGCGCTCATACGTGGAGCGCACGTACGGCGCCGAAGGATGGGAGCGCGTCCTCGCGGCCCTCGCGGAGCCGGACCGCGCGGTGATGAGGGCGCTGACTCCGACCGGCTGGTTCGACCTCGGCGCGCAGCACAGGTTGCTCCGCTGCATCGACGACACGCTCGGCAAGAGCGACGGCGCGCTGGTCCCCGAGATCGGTCGTTACGAGGCCGATCAGGATCTCTCCACCGTGCATCGTCTCTTCGTTCGCTTCACGAGCCCCGCGTACGTGCTGGAGAAATCGGGAGAGTACTGGCGCAGATTCTACGACACCGGCAACTGGAAGATCGAGCGCGGCGATGGCAAGAGTGCGACCGGCTGGCTCCTCGATTTCCCGCCGACCGACGACGAGTTCTGCAGGTACCTCGTCGCCTACATGCTTCGCATGTTCCAGCTCGCCGGTGCGCGCACCGGCAACATCGAACATCCCGAGTGTCGTGCACGCGGCGGACACGCTTGCGTGTTCGTGGGCCGGTGGACGTGACGGAAGAGGCGGCGTACCTTGCCGAAGCCCTCGCCCACTCGCTCGAACGACACAAGAGACTCGATGGCATCGCGAACTCCAAGCCCCCGCGCGAAGATTGAATCGCTCGGCGAGCTGCCGACCACGCTCGGTGGCCGCGGCTGGGGAACGCCCGCGAGCACGCTCCAGAGCGGCGCGAACGTGCGCCTGGCCAGGATCTGTCCCTCGTGTCTCGAACGTTACCCGGGTGACTTCCGCGTCTGCCCGCGCGACGCGACCGAGCTCTCCGACGTAGAGGAAGACGACGAGGCCGATCCGCTCCTCGGCGTGACCGTCGGGGACACCTTCTCGATCGTCCGGGTGATCGGCGAAGGCGGCATGGCGCGCGTCTACGAGGCCCGGCACGTACGGCTTCCGAACAAGCGCTTCGCCGTCAAGGTGCTGCACCAGATGTACGCGCAGCAGTCGAACATCGTGGCGCGCTTCCAGCGCGAGGCAGAGGCGTCGAGCGGCATCGGGCATCCGAACGTCGTCGACGTGTACGACGTCGGCATCACTCCCGACGGCCGTCCCTTCCTCGTGAGCGAATACCTCGAGGGCAAGGATTTCGCGACGCTCCTCGACGAGCGGGAGCGCATCGACGCCGGAGTCGCGGTCCACGTCGTGCGCCAGGTCTGCCGGGCGCTCGCGGCGGCGCACGCACGCGGCGTCGTTCACCGCGACGTCAAGCCGGAAAACGTCTTCCTCGTGGGCGACATGGAGTCTCCGGTCGTGAAGGTGCTCGACTTCGGGATCTCCAAGTTCGACGGCGGCGGCGGCGCGACGCTCACGCAGACCGGCATGATCATGGGCACCCCCGGGTACATGCCGCCCGAGCAAGCGCGCGGCGCGAAGACCGACCATCGCGCGGACATCTACGGCGTCGGCGCGATGCTCTACCGCGCGACGACCGGCAAGCTGCCCTTCGACTCGGAAGACGCGACGGAGGCGCTCAGCATGGTGCTCACCGCCGAGCCGCCGCGTCCCCGGTCGGTCCAGCCGAGCATCCCCGAGGCGCTCGAGCTCGTCATCGAGAAGGCGATGGCGAAAAATCCGGACGAGCGCTACCGCTCGATGGCCGAGCTCGACGAACGGCTCGCGCCCTTCGACCCGGAGACGCCGTCGTCGGTCTCGCTCTTGCCGCCGGGGCCGGGCTCGCGTCTCTCGCGCAAGAACACCGTCGCCGCCGCGACGGTGCGTTCCGGTTCGGGGACGACCGACGTCGAGCAGCGAACCCGGGAGGCGAAGCTCGCTCGACCGACGATGGTGTTCCTCACTCTCGTCGCGTACGTCTGGCTCCTCGGTTGCGTCGTCGACGCCGGAACGAGCGCGCTCGCGGCGTTCCGCGGTGTGAGCGGCACCACGCCGACCGAGAAGCTCGTCGTGGGCATCGTCACCGTCGCCATCTCGCTCGCGCCGCTCGTCTTCTGGCTACGCCACGTGCAGCGCGTCTGGGCGAACAGCGTGCGCTCGGTGGCGCTCGCGAAGAGCCTTCGCCGCGTCGTCCTGGCCGCGACGGTGCCCTACGCCTTCATCGCGCTCGCGCTCCGCGTCGTGATGCCGCTCTCCGACCTTCGCTGGGCGCCAGTGCCCGCGGCCCTGAGCCTGGTCGTCGCGGCCTTCGTCCAGCTCACGTCGTCCATGGGACGACGTGACGACTGAGGCTACGCCGTCTTCGCCGGCAGGACCGCGTGTCGCGGGCTCGAGCGCACCGGCGCGACGGACACGATGTCCCCGTGAGCGCGTGGAAAGAGCTCTTGCACCGAGACGGGGAGAGCCCCGATGACCCGCTCGACCTCCGCCGGATCGACGTGAGAGTCGAGGAGCCGGAACACGGCGCGCGCCTTGTCTTCGGCGCCCTGGACGGCGCCGTGAAGCGCGTCCCGCTCGACGAGCGTCAGGAACTCGCCGAGTGAACGAGTGTGGACGTGCCCACGGTCCGGCTGCCACGACTCGTAGTACACGCCGCGAAGAAGCGTCGGGAGGTGGGCCGCGAGACGGGCGCCAGCAATGAGCGGCAGCCTGTCACGAAGCGCGTGGAGCACGGAGCGCAGCGTCGCGAACGTCTCCGCGCCGTCCTGGTCGCCGAGCAGGAGCGACAGCTCTTCGAGCCACTCGTTCGTTTGCGCGACGGACCTGTCGACGTGCTCGATGCCGGAGTGAGAAGTCTTCATCGTTGGTGGTGCTCGCAGAGGACGAGTGGCGCCTCTTGCAACATGCAAGCCAGCATGTTTCGAGACCATTGCCGCTGCTTTCCGCCGAGCAGCGGCGACAATTTCGTCGCCTCGGTACAGGTCCCAATTGTGGAGTGGCGGCCGACCGCCACTCGCGGTGGCAAAATGGTACGGCCAAGCGGCTCAGTGAGGCGACCGCGCCGCCAGGGAATGCACTGACGAACTGCGTATCCGCTCAGAGCGCGTCGAGGCTCCCGTCGAGTACCAGCTTCGTCGCGACGCGCAACTCGGTTCCGGTTCCCGCGTCGGCCTCCACGCGCACGATGCCTCAATCGCGGCGCACATGGCGCCGCGGAGGGCTAACCGTTCAGCGCTTCGGCGCCACCGATGATCTCCATGATCTCGGTGGTGATGGCTGCCTGGCGGGCGCGGTTGTACTTGAGCGTGAGCTTCTCGATGAGCTCGCTCGCGTTCTTGGTGGCGGAATCCATCGCCGTCATCTGCGCGCCGAAGAACGAGGCGCGCGACTCGTAGAGCGCGCGCAAGATCGTGATCTCGATGTACATCGGTACTAGACGGTCGAGGAGCGCGTCCTTGGACGGCTCGAACGAGAACGTCGCAGCGCGGGCATCGCTCGCCTCGGGCGTGCCCTCGATGGCGCGGGAGAGCGGGAAGAGCGGCTCGACGTTGACCTTCTGGGTCATCGCGCTCTTGAACTCGTTGTACACGATGTAGATCGCGTCGACCTTGCCGGCCCGGAAGGGCTTGGTGATCTCCTGGGCGATCGACCGGGCACGCTCGGGACCGAGGTCGTCCCACACCTTCTCGAGGTAGCTGTCGACGGGCGCGCCGCGGCGCTTGAAGTAGTCGCGGCCCTTCCGCCCGATGACGGCGAGGTGAACGGTCTGGCCGGCGTCGACGCGCTCTTTCCACGCCTTCTCGGCGGCCTTGTTCACGCTCGAGTTGAAGGGGCCGCTGAGACCGCGGTCGCCCGACATGACGAGGATCAGCGTGCTCTTCTCGGGACGGCGAGCGAGGAGGGGATGATCGACCTCACCACCGTGCTCGCCGCCTTCCATCATCGCGTCGGCGGCTGCGACGACCTCGGAGAGGACGCTGCGGACGCGCACGGCGTAGGGCCGCATGGACGTGATGCGCTGCTGCGCGCGGTTCAGGCGCGCAGCGGCGACCATCTTCATGGCGCGCGTAATCTTCTGCGTGTTCTTCACGCTTCCGATGCGTTTGCGAAGCGACTTGAGGTCGGCCACGTCACATCACCCCTTCGAAGCGACGAAGCCGTCGGTGAAGCCCTTCAGCGCGGCCTCGAAGGCCGGCTTGAAGTCGTCGGTGATCGCCTTCTTCTCGCGGATCGTCTTCCAGATCTCGGGGTGCTTCTGATCGATGAAGCTGTAGAGCTCGCGCTCGTACTCACCGAGGGAATCGACGGCGAGCTTGTCCACGAAGCCCTTGGTGCCGGCGTAGATGATGACGACCTGCTTCTCGATGGGGAGCGGCTGGTACTGGCCCTGCTTCAGGAGCTCGACCAGGCGCTCACCGCGCTCGAGCTGGGCGCGCGTCGCGGCGTCGAGATCGCTCGCGAACTGCGCGAAGGCGGCCATCGCGCGGTACTGCGCGAGATCGAGACGGAGCGTGCCGGCGACGCCCTTCATCGCCTTGATCTGCGCGTTGCCGCCGACGCGGCTGACCGAGATACCGACGTTGATGGCCGGCCGGATGCCCGAGTAGAAGAGATCCGTCTCGAGGAAGATCTGACCGTCGGTGATCGAGATGACGTTGGTCGGGATGTACGCCGAGACGTCACCGGCCTGGGTCTCGATGATCGGAAGCGCGGTGAGCGAGCCGCCCGAGTGCGCGTCCTTCACGATCTCGAGCTCGCCCGCGTTCTGCTGGGCCTTGAGCGACTTCTCGGCCAGCTCCTTGGCTTCGCCGCCGACGTGGACCTCGTTGTCGACGCCGCGGAACTTGTGATCGCCCGGCGGGACCTGGGTCCCCTTCTTCACGACGAAGAAGCGGTCGGCCATCTTCGCCGCGCGCTCGAGGAGACGCGAGTGGACGTAGAAGACGTCGCCCGGGTACGCCTCGCGGCCCGGCGGGCGGCGGAGGAGGAGCGACATCTGCCGATACGCGACGGCCTGCTTCGACAGATCGTCGTAGATGCAGAGGCAGTGACGGCCGGTGTCACGGAAGAACTCGCCCATCGTGACGCCGGTGTACGGCGCGAGGAACTGGAGGGGCGCGGACTCCATCGCCGTCGCGGCGACGACCGTCGTGTACTCCATCGCGCCGTGGCGCGTGAGCTTGTCGACGACGCCGGCGATGGTGGACGCCTTCTGCCCGATCGCGACGTAGATGCACCGAACGCCGGTGCCCTTCTGGTTGATGATGGTGTCGAGCGCGATGGCGGTCTTGCCGGTCTGACGGTCGCCGATGATGAGCTCGCGCTGGCCACGCCCGATCGGGATCATCGCGTCGATGGCCTTGATGCCGGTCTGCATCGGCTCCTTCACCGACTGGCGAGCGAGGATGCCGGGCGCCTTCACCTCGATGCGGCGGCGATCCTTGCTCTCGATCGGGCCCTTGCCGTCGATGGGCTGGCCGAGCGCGTTCACGACGCGACCGCTGACCGCGTCGCCGACCGGCACGTCCGCGATGCGGCCCGTGCGGCGAACGCTGTCGCCTTCTTTGATGCTCGTCGCGTCGCCGAGGACGGCCACGCCGACGTTGTCCTCTTCGAGGTTCAGCACGAGCGCGGCGATGCCGCCCGCGAACTCGACGAGCTCGCCGGCCATGGCGCCTTCGAGACCGTAGACACGCGCGATGCCGTCACCGGCGCTGAGCACCGTCCCGGTTTCGCTGACCTGCGAAGCCCGGTCGAAGTTCTGAATCTGCTTCTTGATGAGCTGAGAGATCTCGTCGGCGCGGAGCTGCATGGCGTTCTTTCGTGAAAAAGTGAGTCAGTTGGAGGCTAGAAGCTGGCGCTCGAGGGCGGCGAGCCGCCCCTTCAAGCTGCCGTCGATGGTGTGATCGCCGATGCGGGTGACGACACCCGCGATCAGGGAGGGATCTTGCCGGCGCTCGAGGATGATCTTGCGGCTCGTGCGCTTCTCGAGCTCGCTCGTGAGCTCCTGGTAGTAGCTCTCGGACAGGGGTTCGGCGCTGGTGACGGTCGCGCGCAGCATCCCCGCCCTCTGATCGGCGAGGTGCGCGAGCATCACCGCGACCTCGGGGAGCGCCGAGAGACGGCCGCGGCGCGCCATGAGGCGAATCGCGTTCATCGCGACGGGGCCGAGGCCGAGGCGGACTCCGATGTCCTTGAGCATCGAGTCGCGAGCGCTGCCCTCGACGGCGGGGTTCGTCGTGATCGCGCGCAGCTCTTCGCTCTCGGCGAAGGCGGCAGCGACGGAGTTGATCTGCTCGGTGACCTGCGCGAGCTGGCCGGCCTCGTCGCCGAGCTCGAGGATTGCGCGCGCGTAGCGCTCCGCTACCGTTGACTGACTCACGACCGACCTCCGGATGCCTGGATGGGGGCGCGCCGGAGCGTCTCGAAATACTCGTGGGAGAGCTTCTCGCGGTCGGCGCCGCTCAGCGAGTTGGCGATGAGATCCTGCGCCGAGCGAACGGCGGCCTGGACGGTCTCCCTCGAGAGGGTCTCGCGGGCGGCCTTGCTCTCCTGCTCGACGAGCAGATGAGCATCGCGCTCCATGCGCTCGCGACGCTCCTTGGCCTCTTGCAGGACGCGACGGCGCTCCGTCTCGGCTGCTTGACGCATCTCGGTGCGGATGCGCTCGATCTCGGAGTCGAGGTGCTTGAGCTTGTCCTCGTACTCGCCGAGGCGCTTCTGGGCGTCGGCCTTCATGCGGCCCGCCTCTTCCATCCCCTGGACGATGCGTTCCTTGCGCTTGCGCAGCCCCTCGGCGATGGGCTTCTTGCCGGCGACGACGATGATCGCAAAGAGGATGGCCGCGTTCAGGATGTTCGCCAGGAACGGCGCGGGCATCCCCTTCGGCCGGTAGGCGATGCTCGGCTCTACGCCCTCCTTCTCACCGAAGAAGCCGTAGGCCCAGTTGAACTCTTGCTCGGCTTCCTCGTGCTCGCCCTTCTCGGCGTGCTCGCCCTGCTTCGCTTCTTCGACCTTGGACGCCGGCTCTTCGTCGGCGTGAGCGAGGCGTGACGCGCCCACCCCGGTGAGCGCGAGCGCGAGCGCGAGCGCGAGCGCGATCTTCTTCACCATCACGCCACCTCTCGGCCGAGGATGCGTGAGGCGATGTCGCGCGCGAGCCGCTCGGAGCTTCTGCCGAGCTCGAAGCGGACGGAGTGAATCTCTTCGGCGATGCGCTCGCGCCCGTCGTCGATGATCTTGGACGCGATCACGCGGGCCTCGTTCATCTGGTCGGCCTCGAGACGGGCGGTCTCGGCCCGGACCTTGTCACGCTCCGCAGCGGCGACCTGGTGCACCTTCTCGAGCTCGTGCTCGTACTTGCGAAGGAGCACGCCGGCCTTCTCCTGCATCTCGCGGGCGTCGGCCTTGGCTCCGTCGGTACGCTTCTCCCGTTCCTCGAACAGGGAGAGCACCGGGTCGTAGACCAGCGGCTTCATCACGAGGATGAGCACCGCGAACACGACCATCTGGCCCACGAAGGTCCAGTCGAAGTCGATGTTAACGGCGCCTGCAGCTCCGAAGAGCGAGCTGCCTTCTTGGGCGCTTTGGCTCAGGGCGAGCCCGAGTGAGGCAAGGGCTGTCATCGTCGAAGATTAGGTTTCCCTTCGGGGAGTTATCGCCTCGCCGGAGGACGCAACTGCCGCGGAGTGGGCGGGCTCCTACCATCTTGGTATGGACGCGTCTAGACCACGACGCGGCGCGTTCAAACGGGCTTGAACTCGGCTCGGATCTCGACGTCATCGTTCAGGGGCAATGCTGTCCCTGCTGTGCCATCGGCAAGCCACTCGGCGCCGGCGATCACGCGGATCCCATCGTCGGCGGGAAGGGCTGCGACCCAGTCCCGAAACGCTTCCCCCGTGGACGGATGCGTCGCTCCGGGAGCGACGTCGAGCAGCGGAAGAAGCGCAAACCGCCGCTCCGACAGCCTCGGATGGGGCACCGTCAGCGCGTCTTCTTCGACGACGGTCCTCGCAATCCACAGGATGTCCAGATCCAGTGTCCGCGGTCCCCATCGTTCGCGGCGAATACGCCCGTGACGGCGCTCTATGTCGAGAAGCGCCTCGAGAAACGCCAGAGGCTGCAATGCGACGTCCATCCGCGCCGCGGCGTTCAGATAGTCCGGCTGCGGCGGCCCGAAGGGTGGCGTCTCGTAGAGCCGGGAGACGGCCGTGACGGCGCCGAGTCCCTGGAGCGCCGTGATCGCCGAACCGAGGAGCGCCCGGCGGTCGCCGAGATTACCTCCGATGCCGACGACGACGTCCATTCGCCCGACGATAGGCTAAGGTCAGCGTGGATGCTCGGTCTCACGAACGGAGAGCTCTTCGTCGTGGTCTTCATCGTCGTCTCGGTGGTGTCGGCCCCCTACTGGTCACGTGCCGGCGGGGCCATCGCCGTCGCGCTTTCCGACAGGCGCGCGAAGAACCGGGAGTAGCCTTCGCCGCACCCCGGCACCGGCCGTCCTTTGGGCGCCCCCTTGTCTCGGATATAGTCGCGGGGTGGAGTCCGAATCCGCGGGTGCCGGCGAGGCGGAACGCGGTACCTCCATCGCCTTCGTCAGCGATGCCTCGGCGGAGGCCGGACGGATCAGCAACACCCTGGGGGAGCTCGGCTACATCGTGGCCGACGTTCCGCTCGCACTGCTCGCCGGCCGCGTCGCCGTGCAGCGTCCGACCCTCGTCGTGTGCGACGCGGACGCCGACGGCGCGGTCGAGGCGCTCCTCAAGGTGCGCGAGCTCACCGCCGACTCACGCGTCGCCATCGTCGCCCTCGGCGGCCGCGAACGCATCACGCACACCCTTCCGGAGGGCCTCGCCGACGCGGCGTTCTCGCGCCCGGTCGACGTGCGCTCGATGCTCGACGCGATCGAGCGACTGATCGGCGCACCCGCACCGCGCCCGAAGCGGTCGAGCCGTCCCCCCGGACGTCCGAGCAGCACGCAGAGCCGTCCGCCCGACCAGAGGACGGCGCGGCTCGAAGGACCCCCATCCGTCGTTCACCACGCGATACCGCTGCCCCCCGATCTCACCGGCGAGGGCCCTCCGCCAAGAGAGCCGCCGACCGATGCGCCCGCGGTCGAGCTCGGCCAGGACATGCAGGACGTGCTGCTCGAGGCAGAACGTCGCTTCAATGCGAGCAAGCCGTCACCGCAATCGGGCCGCGACGAGCACGGCCCAGAGGTGGACGCCGAGGGACCTCTGCCACCCGAGGTGCTCCTCGCGCTGGAAGAGCCGCTCGACGACGAGGATTTCTCGGAAGAGATGCAGACGCCGGTGCCCACCGAGGGAACGGGAACCCTGCACGCTTCCAAGCTCGGGATACGCGGGTACACGGGTGGCACGTTCGCGACGGCGCACGGCACCGACGCGGCCGCAGCGCCTCCTTCCGAGTCGGCAGTGAGCCCGTCGGCACCTGCCCGCTCGCGACCCGCGGAGCACACCTCCGAGCGCCCACTTCCAGAGGAGCTCGCCGCGGACGACGAGGCGCGCCGCGTCCGACAGCAAGCATCGACGCCGAAACCGCCCAAGCCCGAGGCGCTGTCCGTCCCGCCGCCCTCGGAGGGCGATTCGCGGCCCCCCCCGACGGCGTCGGAGAACGCGATCCCCGAGCCTCCGAGCCGTCGCGACGTCGCGGTGCCCACGAGCCGACCGAGAGGGCTCCCGCCTCCGCCGCCGTCACAGGCGTTCGAGGATCCGCTCATCGAGGCGCGCTCGCACGAGGAGCGCGTCGATTTCCTCCGGCGCGCGCTCTCGTCGACGACTCCACCGGTCCGGAGGCGCGATCAGAACGACATGGACGATCAGCGCGTCGAGATGCGCCAGGTCTCCCACCACGACGTGCTCGAACGCGCGAGCGATCGCCCGGCGGATTCCCGCATGGTTGCCGAGGCGCAGCCGCTCGGTTCACCGGCGGTGCTCCGCGCCGGCGACGCGGTCACGACGCTCGCGAAGGCGATCGCCGCGCGCTACACGGGCGCCCTCGCTTTCGAGGTCGACGAAGGGATCCGCCGCGTCGTCCTGCGAGACGGCGACGTCGTGACCGTCGCGACCGGTGTTCACGGCGAGTCCCTGGTCGCGTTCCTGGCGGGCCGCGGCGATCTGCCGCCAGAGGTCGCGCGTCAGGGCCATAAGCTGCCGGCGTTCGGCCGGCGTGCAGGGGCGGCGCTCATCGCGCACGGACATCTCGCGCAGGACCAGCTCTGGCCGGTGCTGCGCGCGCACTCCGAGTGGCTCGTCGGCAAGGTGCTCGAGATAGAGCGCGGCAGCGTCGTCGAGGAAGACGTCGGACGTCTCTCCGAGGAGCCGGCCGTCTTCGGCGGCGCGACGGGCGCCGAGGTGCTCGTCGAGGTCGTGCGCCGCGTGATCACGCCGGAAGAGGCGGCGAGCCGGCTCGGAGGGCTCGATACGGAGCTCGGGCCGGGGCCGTCGCGGACCCTCCTCGGCGAATGCGCGCTCGCTCCGGCCGAGGCGGAGCGCGTGCAGAACGCGTCCGGCACGACGGTGCGCGAGCTCGTCGAGGCGTCGCCGGATCCCGCTCTCTGCACGATGCTCTACGCGCTGGTCTCGCTCGGCGTCCTCTCGACGTCGGGCGTCCGCGCTCGGCCCGCGCCCTCTCGCGCGAAGCCCGTCCGCGACGAGCTCGACGACGAGGCGCTCCGTTCGCGCATCCTGACGCGCAAGGCGCTGGTCGACGAGGGGGACTACTTCGCGGTGCTCGGCGTGTCGCGCGACGCCACCGGATACGACATTCGCCGTGCGTTCACCGCGCTACGTCGCGAGCTCGAGCCGAGCCAGATCCTGACGTCGCGCACCGCCGATCTCGCCGACGTCGTCACCGAGATCATCTCGGTCGTCGAGGAGGCGTATCAGATTCTGAGCGACCAGCGCCGTCGCGAACGCTACCGGCGCGCCATCGAGGCGGTACCGTAGGCGCTCTCTGCCGGCGAACCGGTCAGGCCGCCAGCGCGCGGCTTCGTGAACGGCGATGACGGCGGCGGCGGTGCTGGGTCGGTGCCGCGCCGAGCTGGCCGTCCTTGCGGTAGCCGCGACGGATCCCTTCGGGGTGCGTCTTTCGAGTGGACGCGATGTTCAGCGCGCGCCGCGCCTCGTCGATCGGCAGCGCGAGCAGCTCCTCGAGCGGTTCGGAGACGAGCTTTCGCGCGCGCTTCCCGCGGACGAAAGCTCGTACGCAATAACGCCACCAGGCGATGAGCTCGCCGGGCTTGCCACCGATGGCGCCGAAGAAGGCGATGAAGGCCATGCCGGGGTTTCCGAACTGACCAACCGAGAACCACAGGTTCGCGATCTCGCCGGTGTCGTCGGCGCCGTACTCGGTGAGCACGTGCCAGAGGTCGTGCATGTCGCGCATCCGGTCCGAGACGTAACGACGTTCGGGGTCGAGCTCGAACGCGCCGTTCGGGTCCAGGCCCGCGTCCTGGGCGGCGATCAGGCCCTCCCCGGTAATCTGCGCTCGGTCCATGAAGGCGAGGTAGGCGCGCCCGAGGGTGCCGTCGGGCAGGGCCGAGAGGCGCTCGCGGTCGGAGAGCGCCGCGAGGAGACTCGTCCGCTCCCGGAGCAGCTTCTTGCCGTGGGCGGTCTTGCGGAACTCCTGGTAAGTCTTCTCGAAAGTGTCACCGGTCAAGGCGGAGATGACCGTGAAAACGTGGTCGGTCCTCGAGGTGTCTATGGCCAGGCCGTACATGGCCCGGAAGGCGACCTTCCACTCGAAGGGCCGGTGAATTGGGGCAGTACACTGTGTCTCAGCGTCCATGTCCCATTACTAACTGTAACAGCGATGACTGTCAAGAATAAGACGGAGCTATTCGCGACCGAGCGAGGTGCGCTCAGTGCCGCTTGAAGTACTGAACCTCGCGTTCGTGCTTCTCCGCCGCGGCGCGCGTCTTGAACGTGCCGAGGTTCCTGCGGTGCCCGGTCTTCGGGTCCGTCTTGCGCGAGTAGAGCCGGTATCCGGTGGCTATCTTGCGAATCATGCAGGGAAGCGAAGCAACTCCCCTGCCAGATTCACGTCGCCGGACACGTCTTGGCGACCGACTCGCGAGCGTCGTGGAGCGGCACCGACGGTCGCCCTTCGCCTGCTTCCTTCACGAGCGCGCAGGCCCGCTTCGTGTCCTTCGCAGCGAGGGCGGCGCGAATCGTGAGGAGGTACGCGCGGTCTGTCGGCCTGAGCTTCAGGTTCTCCTCGGCGAGCGCGAGCGCACGCTTCGGATCTTTGCCGGCGCTCGCGAAGAACTCGGCGGCGTGATCGAGGAACGCCTTGCGATGCTTCACGAGCAGCTGCTCGTAGCCCCGCTTCGCGACGTCGGCGTAGTGCGCGGCGTCGGCTGGTTTCGACTCGGCGAGTAGCTTTGCCAGCACCGCGGCGGGCTCGGGATCTTCCGTCTTGTCGAGCACCGACGTGAGCCGTTCGATGGCGCTGTCGCGCTTTCCGTTCTCCGCCTCGATCTCGGACAGGTGGACCGTCGCGACGACGTAGCCGGGCAGCCGCGTGACGGCCTCGAGGTACAGGGGCTCGGCGCGATCGGGCCGCCCTGCCGTCTCCGCCCAGAACATGCCGCGCTGGAAGTCGACCCACGCGACGGGGAACGGCGCCACGTCGCGATAGATCGCGAGCGCCTTGCGGTAGCTCGCGTCCGCAGCGTCGAACTTCCCGAGCGCCGCTTGTACGGCGGCGAGCCCGGTGAACGACTCGAAGGTCGGCAGGGCAGCCGCGCCCTTCTCGCGCATCGCGAGCACGGCAGGAAGATCTCTCCCGAGAGCGAGCTGGATGACGGCGCGCTGCGCGTCGCGTGGACGCTTGTCGAGCTTCTCGGCCGCCGCGAGGGCGTCGAGCGCCGACTGGAATTCGTGGAGCGATCCGGAGAGCGCTGCCCACAGATCGAGATCAGCAGCGGTCGGGTCCTTCGCCGGCGGCTTCACCAGGGCGAGCGCGCGGTCGAAGTCGGAGAACGTGCCGTAGTACTGCGTCCTCGACAGCAGCGCGTCGAGGAGCGGCTTGCGCATCGTGTCGCTGGCACCGCCGCCGCGCGTGAGCCAGCCGTTCAGCGAGTCGACGCGTCCGTCCAGGTTGCCCCGGGCGATGCTCCCGGTCGTCGTGCGGTGAGGGTACGGTGTCGCGTCGTACCCGTCGGTGATCGCCGAGAGATCCACCGTGGGCGCCGCTGCGGGCGCAGACGCAGACGGCGCGACCCGTATCTCCATCGCCGATGGAGCCGGCGTCGCGCCTTTTGCGTCGACGGGGGGCGGCGGTCTCGACCGCGTTGCCGCGGCAATTCCCGCCACCCCTAGGACGGCCAGGGCCGCCCACCATCGATTCTTCATGTCCTCGCGACCTTATTATCAGGAAAGGGGGCCCTTAGGCCCCCGCAGCTTCGCCTTCGGCGAACTGCTCCCCCCGCCTTTAATAACGGGGGGCCTTGGCCCCCCGCCGCTCCGCGGGCTCGCTTCGCTCGCGTAGTTCCGCGTCTTGATGCCTCGGGAACGGCGGTTGGCGTCGTGGCGGAATTACGGGGTCGGAGGGCCTTCGAACGGGAACGTCGCGGTCTGAGCGCCTTCGTCCGCCGCGACGCCATCGTCGACGCCGGTGAGCGCGCCGGCAGCCAGAACGGAGTAGCTCCGCTCGATCACGTCGTCGGTGAGGACGCGACCACCGCACTTGCCGCCGCCGGCCGCGACGACCTTGAGGGCCTCGGCCTCGACGCCGAGGTAGACGCCGCACGTCGTCGCCGTCGAGTTGACGTAAAGCTCGTCGTCCGTGAGCGCGGTGGCGAGTGCGGCGTACGTCTCCGCGTTCGCCGTCCCTGTGGCTGCCAGGAGCTGATTGCCGCACGTCCCGTCGAGCGCGTCGAGGATGGCGAGGTTCTTCTCGAACTCGGTCTTGAACGTGCCCCAGGTCGCCGGCAAGGCTGCGTTGTACGCGTCCTTCGCAGCCCCCTTGGTGGTGTCGTTCGTGTCGAACGTGTGGGTGAGCGCGGTATTGATCGCGGGACGACCGAAGCGGTCGATCTGCGCGCCGAGGGTGGGAACGGGCGGGATGGTCACCCCGCCGTCACCGCCGTCGGTGGCAGCGCCGCCGGCCTCTCCATCAGGAGCCTCGGCATCGGGCGTCTCGCCGCCGGTGCCGCCAGTTGCCTTGCCGGCAGAGCCGCCGGTCGCCTTGCCCGCGGAGCCGCCGGAGGCGGTTCCCGCAGTGCCACCGGTCGAGGCCTTGCCGCCGGCGCTTGCGCCGCCGGTACCCTTGCCGCCGGTTTCGCTGCCGCCGGTTCCGCTGTCGGACTCGGAGACGGGCGAGCTGTCGCTGCTGCAAGCTGCGACGAACCCACAAAGAAGAATCGCGCAGGCCGAACTACGAAGAATGTTCATCTGGTGCTGCTCAGCTCTTCTGGTGGGTGCTGGCCCAGATACCTAGATTCGGACCGCCGACGTTCAGCAGGGACTTGTCGATCTCGAGAACGATGGCGAGCACGTTGGCGCCCGCAAAGTTGTCGACGGCCGGGCTGCCGCCGGTCTTCGTACTCTGGAGCGCCTTCACGAGGGCCGCGGACGTCGCCTGACTCACTGCCGGGCAACCCGCACCATTGAGCGTCAAACCCGAAGCGCCCTCGACCGTCGTTACGGCGTTCTTGAAGCCGTCGAGGTTGAAGAAGAACGGGTCGTTGCGGAGACCGGCGAAGACCTTGACCTTGCCGCTCGCGCTGCTGATCCCCGCGGTCTTCGAGGCGTTGCCCGTGACGTACTCGTTCGCGCCAACCCAGCACTGGATGGTGCCGCCGGCGTCGAACTGACAGATCACGAGCGTCTCCTTGGTGGGAGTCGCTCCGAAGCTCGCGTTGCTGTTGACGTGGATGGCGTAGGTGACGGCATCCGAGAACTTCGTCGTCGAAGTGGCGAAGGGGCTCACGTCGAGCGCAATCTCGACCTTTCCTGTCGCGCTCATCCACGCGTACACGTCGGTGATGTCGGCGGCCGGGTCGCCCGTGACGGCGGGGCCGTCGGTATGATCGGAAGCGAGCGCGCTCGCAGCCGTGAACATGACAGCAAGCGTCGCTGCCCTGGATAAGTATCTGTGCATGTGACCTCTCTCGGGGGGCTCCGTGAAGAACGGAAGAACCCCTGAGGCGGACTATACGTTTCGCGGCGTCGATCGGATTTCAATTCGTCGTGGGCCATTTAGCCCCGCGAATCGCACCGTGTGACGGGGCGACAGCCCCCGACGGAAGTGCCGCTTTACTCGAGCTAATCGATGTGAGGCGGACTCGCCACATGCAGTCCGAAGCGCGAGTGACGTTATCTGCCACACACCACGATTTCAACCGGCCGCGCGAACGGCCGTTACGCGATGAGTCGACGGACGTCGGAAGCGACCGAAAGCAGGTCGTCCCTGAGCGCCTCGCAGTACGGGGATACGGCGCCCTGGATCGAACCGGCGGTGTCGGGCGCACCCATTGCTGCGGCAACGCGAGTAGCCAGATCGCGCACCGGAGAGTCGCTCGACATGTACTGCGCGATCTGCGACGCAGGGAACGCCTCCGCGGCGAGCACGTGCCGCAGAGCGACGCGCACGAGCTCGGAAGCGGCGCCGTTCTCGACCCCGCTTGCGGCGAAGAGGCGATACGCGGCGGAGGCGAAGCAGGCCGAGACCTCGACGAGGATCGCTTGCACGGTCTCCCCACCCGAGAAGAGCTCCATTCGATCGGCGACTTCCGGATCGACGGCCACGAAAGCGTGGAGGATCGCGGCGGCGACGGAGTCGCGCAGCGCAGGCCCCAGCAACGACCCCACCTCGGCCACCGTGGCGCTGTCCCCGCACGTCGACAGTGCGCTCGGCCAGAGCGTGCGCACGCGTGGGGACGGCGGAGGAGTCAGTGCCGGCGAGCTCTGACGGAGCGCCGGGATCGACCCCGACTTGTGCGCGGCCCCGACCGCGGGCGGCGGCGGCGATGCGTAGCGCGTGCGGAACGTCGACTTGTTGGCGTTCACCTCGCTGCCCACGAGGTAAATGGCTTTCGCCTCGATGTCGGTGATCTTCTGTGCGCTCACGCTGATCCGGGCACGAAGCCGGGTCACGAGCTCGTCCTTGGCCAGCGGGACCTCGCCCTGGGTGATCTGATCGCCGAGGACCTCGGTCGCGGCGCGCGCCACCTCGTCGGCGACGGACTCTGCCGTCGCGTTGCTCAGGGTGCGATGAAAACCGATGATGAGGTCGGCCGAGATGCGATCACCATCGAGGGTCAGCGTCGAGACGAGCCGGCTGATGGAGACCGGGTTCTGAGATCCGCCTCGAGAAAATGACCATGCTGCCGCCATGTGTGAACTTGCTCCGGAGTCTTTTCGAAAACGCGCTGCGTGCAAGCGCTATCGAATCGAACTTCGAACGAAATAGGCGGATCGTTGTTTCCCGTCCGTTGCCGCGACGGGTCCCCAAATCGGAGTTTTCGCACCGTCACGGATGCCTGCAGCGTGCACACGTACGCGTAGGTCGTCGCGTTTTCGGCGCCGACGCATGGCGACCCGGCAACATCGTCCATCGATACATCGCACTTTTTTTCGCTCCGCGAGCGGCACCGGCGAGGCAGTGCCAGCGGCGAGGTAATGCGTTACTCGGCTGCGGAGACGCCGGCGCCGTCAGCAATGATGCGTACGCGGATCTCACCGCCCGACACATCGAGACACACCGCGTCGCCATTCCGCACGTCGCCGCGCAGGAGCTCGTCGGCGAGCCGCGCCTCGACGAGCCGTGCGATGGCGCGCTTCATGGGCCGAGCGCCGAGGGAGGGATCAAACCCTCCGTGATCGAGCAGGTGGTCGACGACGTCCTCGCCGAACTCGAGCCGTACGCCGCGGTCGATGGAGAGCGCCTGACCCATTCCGTCGAGCAGGCGGCGCGCAATCTCCTTCACTTCGTCGCGCGACAGCGGAGCGAAGACGCACACCTCGTCGATGCGGTTGTAGAGCTCAGGAGACAGTGCCGTCCGCGCCGCCGCGGTGACGGCTCGCTCCGCCGCGACCTGGTTCTCGCCCCCTCCGCCGCCGAAGCCGACGCGTCGCCGAGGGCTCGCGCCCGTCTCCTCGGCACCGATGTTCGACGTGAGCAGGATCACGGTGTTCGTGAAGTCCACGGTGCGCCCGCGGCCGTCGGTGAGCCGGCCTTCGTCGAACACGCCGAGGAACGCCTGGAGGACGTCGGGGTGAGCCTTCTCTATCTCGTCGAGCAGGATCACCTGGTACGGACGGCGTCGCACCGACTCGGTGAGATGTCCGCCGGCCTCGTGCCCGACGTAGCCGGGCGGCGCTCCGAGGAGCCGCGCCACGGCGTGCGCCTCCGAGTACTCCGACAGATCGAGACGCGTCATCGCGTTCTCGTCGAAGAACAGAACGTCGGCGACGGCCTTCGCGGTCTCCGTCTTGCCGACGCCGGTCGGGCCGAGGAGAAGGAACGTCCCGATCGGCCGTCGCGAGCCGAGCCCGGCCGCGTTGCGGCGAAGGATGCGCGCGATGCGCGTCAGCTCCGGAGCGTGACCGACGACGCGCTCGGCGAGGAGCTCTTCGAGGCGGAGCATGCGCTCCTTGTCGGTCTCGAGCAGGCGCTCCACCGGCACGTCGGCCATCTCGGAGACGACCTCGGCGATGACCTCCGCCGTGACCTCGATGCCGCCACGACGGCGCGCGCGCGCTCCGGCGAGATCGACGATCGAGACGGCCTTGTCGGGCAGCGCGCGGCCCGGCAGATAACGCACCGACCACCCGACGGCGAGCGCGAGCGCGTCCTCGGCGTAGCGAACGCCGTGATGTTTCTCGAAGCTCGGCGCGAGCGCGTCGAGGACGAGATAGGCGTCCTCGCGGCTCGGCTCCTCGATCTCGACGAGGGAGAATCGCCGCGCGAGCGCCGCGTCCACCTCGATGGCCCGCTTGTACTCCTCGAGCGTCGTCGCGCCGATGCACGGGAGCTCTCCACGCGCGAGCGCGACCTTCAGATCGGCGGAGATCTCGTCGGCGGCGTCGCCCGCGAAGAGCTGATGGATCTCGTCGAAGAAGAGGACGATCCTGCCGCCGGCGGCGAGCACTTCCTTGCGGATCGCCGCGAACCGCTGGGAGAGCGCGCCGCGTATACCGGTGCCCGCGAGCAGATCGGTGACGGACATCTCGATGATGATGCGATCGTCGAGCGTCGCGACGTCCTCGGCGCTCGCGATGCGCGCCGCGAGGCCGCGCACGACGCTCGTCTTGCCGACGCCCGCGGTGCCGACGAGGCAGGGGTTATTGCCGAGGCGCTTCGCGAGGACGTCGAGCGCTTGCTCGATCTCCGAGTCGCGACCGACGACGGGGTCGAGCTCGCCGAGTTCCGCGGCGAGCGTGAGGTTCTGCCCGAGGGCAGCGAGCGTCGGGGCCTTCTTCGGATCGATGAAGAAGCGCGACGCGGAGGGCGACGACGGAATACGCGACGGACGTCGCGCTGGGCGCGGCTCCGGCGCCTGCGCCGCGGGCTCCAAAGCGGGCACCGGCTCCTCGACGAGCTGGGGCGGCTTCGGCGACGGCTTCGGCGCGCGCACCGGCACGAGCGGCACGGTGGTCCCCGACGGACGGCGCGCGTACGCGGGAATGGCGTTGCCGGCTTGCATCTCGTCGTGACGGGTGACGATGCGACGACGGCCGACGAGGCCGAGCCCGACGTTCATCGCCGCGACGCGTAGCTTGTTCACGTCGACCCCGCACTGATCGAGCGCACGGTGTCCGGCCGATTTGCGCTCGCTGAGGAGCGCTATCAGGAGATGAACGCCGACCGGCTCCGGCGCTCCCATGCGAGCGCCGATCTCGCGGGCGCGCTCTACGGCGCGACGCAGCGGGTCGGCTTCGTCGTCGGTGGACGCGCGCGCGGCGCGCAGGAGACGTTCGCCGTTCAGCGCGCGCTCGGCGAGGAGATCCGACGCCGGACTCTCTCGCGACGCGATGGCGGCGAGAAGATGCGCGCTCGTGACGCGCTCCTTCCGGGCTCCGGCGAGTTGCTCCGCGAGCTTGCGAAGTGCGACGAGCTCGGGCTCCTTCCTGATCGACTTCATTCTGGTGCGTGCCGTCCGGCGCCGAGAATCTCCGCGTTGCCGCCTCACGGCCAAGTTTCGAGGAGCGGCGCTGGAAACCCGCTTTTCCGGGCGATCTTCGTGGCTTGGACGCTCAGGGCGCCGAAAGGACGCGCGTTCCCTTGTCGGCGCGGAAGACGTTGAGCTCGTCGGGGCCACCCACGGCGACCAGCGGAGTGTCTCCCGCCGCGAGTGCGAGGTGCCGATTACGCGTCAGCGCGGCGACCCACCGGTCCTGCTCGAAGCTCTCCGTCGTGGGCAGCGCTTCATGAAGTCGTCGCTTGCCGTCGACGTCGAAGACCTCGAGGGTGAACGTCCAGGGAGCGTCGTCGGGCTGCGCGAGCTCGAGCACGGCGAGGTACTGACCGTCGGCCTCGACGTCGTAGGCCATCGCCGAGAAGGGTACCGTTTGGAGCTTCACGAGCTTGCCGGCGAGGAGCCGGTAGAGGACCGCGGTCTCCTTCGAGACGAGCCAGATCGTGTCGACGCGCGACGCAGGGAGCAGCCGGAACGCCTCGCTCGGATCTCCCTCTATGTCGCTCTTCTTCGTCGGGCCGTAGAACTGACGGAAGCCACCGCCGACGGAATATAGGAACGAGCCGTCGCGCAGTGAGCCGAAGAGCCGCGCGTCGTAGCCGTCCAGCGAAACCCACTCGTTCGCGACGAGAATGCCGAGGGTGGACGACCCGAGCGCGTAACCGAAGAGCGTCGTTCCGTGGCCCGAGAGCACCCAGAAGCGGTCCGGGCTTCGCCGGTCGGCGAACAGCATCGACTCCGGCAGGAGCACCACGCGCGGGAGCGACCGTGCCCTGGTATTCCCCGGGAGAAGCCACGCAGTGTGCATCGGATCCGCGGAGAGAAAGCTGCCGTCGACCATCGCGGTGAGGTTCCGCGGCTCGTGCATCGGCACCCGGGTGACCTCCGCGAACTTCGTCGTGTCGCGGACGACGATCTCGTCGCCCGAAAGGACGGCGAGGCGATACTTGCCGATCGCGAGCCCCGCGTCGTGCACGCGGAGAGGCGAAAGCTTGAGCGAGCGACGGAGCTTCGGGTCCATCGGCAGGGGCGGCAATCCGCCGTCGGCCAGCCGCGGGGCCGTCGCGCTCGACGACGGGCGTGGCGGCGCCGAGGGCGGCGGAGGCGGCTCACCGGGAGGCGTCGGCGCGCGGTCGAACCGGTCGCAGCCGAGCCCCGCGAGCGCGACCACGGCGGAGAACACGAGGAATCGCATCGACAGAGCTCGTTTTCGCGCGCTCCACGTCATGGGAAGACGCTGTAAAGCACGGGAGAGTCGCGCTTTCCATCGCCGCGTGGGACGCGAACGGCGGGAACGGGGTCGCGCCGCGTGGGCCACCTCGTGTAAACGGGTTCCGGCAAATGCTCGCTCGGACGCTCGGCGTGGCCGCTCTCGGCGCCCTCTTCATCTCGTGCACGGGGCTCGAGCGGGCCGACGAATGCCGTGCGGTCGCGAAGCTCGCGAACCCGGTGCTCACCGACATCGACCATGACCGGACGGTGATGAAGGGCGCAAGCTATCGCGCCATCGCCACCAAGTACGAGACGCTCGCGACGTCCGAGGGACAGGTCAAGATCCGGACCAAGCACGTCGCAGAAGCCGTCAACGACTACCAGCACATGCTGCACGAGGCCGCCCGCGACGCACGCGCCTTCGCCGACGCTCTCGACGCCAACGACGAGTCGCGCATCCTGATGGCGCGCACGACTGCGCAGCGCACGACGCGCCACGAAGCGACGGCGCTCGCCCGCCTCGACAACGCCTGCCGCGGACGCTGACGCCCGCTACCGTTCGTCGTCGCGCGCCTTGCAATCGACGTCGGTGCCGAACCGCGACGACGCGGCGCTGCAGTAGTAATCCTTGCCGTGACACGTCGCGACCCACGAGCTCGTGTTCCACCCCTCCGACTCGTCCGAGATGGTGATCTCGCTCGGCGCACAGCCGACGCGCCCGGAGCTCACGCTCTCGAGGCTCCCGCACCCGGTCGTCAAGCCCAGCGTCAGGAACACCACTCGCCACCTTTTCACGAAGACGGACATCGACCACTCCTTCCGCGCCAGGAGCGAGCGCAACCGCGCTGACACCACGACGCGGAGGGCCGTTCGGCTCACGCGAGGCGTGGTTGCGTCAAATCGACGAGCGCTACTTCGCCTTCGACTTCGCGGGGGGAAGCTTCACGTTTCGCTGGAGCTCACCGAGCGTCACCCGGCCCCAGGCGTAGGTCAGGAGCCGGCGAAAATGGCTCCGCACGTCGCCGCCGTAGACCCAGAGAAAGCGCGGGTCGTTCTCGACGCGCGGCGACGGGACGAAGACGCCGCTGCTCGCCCAGGCCATCGGCTCCAGCGTCTCGCCGACCACACGCACGACTATCATTCCGCACCCGCGGCTCGTGGTGCCCGCGGTGCAGCCTCCTCCGATGACGAGCTCCTCGTTGCCGATGGGATGCCAGAGCCACGCGGCGTTGATGTGAAAAGTGTCGTCGCGACGGAGCTCGGCGCGCGCGTCGTCGGGGAGCGCGGCGTCGAGGCGACGCAGAAACGACGGCGGATACTGACGGAGCTCGAGCGCCGGACCACGGTCGACGTGGAGCGTGACCTGCGCATGATTCTCCGGCCCCGCGCAGCAGCGAAAGCCGACCGTGGGCGACTTCTCCGTCGGGACGCGTGCGACGGCGTTCGCGCACCGACCAGTGAGCTCACCGGAAGGGCTGTTACCGCCGCGCACTGCCACGAACTGGTCCTTCGTGCCGCGGTTCCAGGGGCTCGCCGTCCACTCGAAGAGCGAGCCGTGCATGTCGCGGACGCCGAAGTCGCTGCGACAGCCGAGGCGGAGCCCGACGGGGAGCATGCGCGGAGAGCCGCCGGTGCCGCAGGCGTCCGCGCGATACCGATCGCCGTACTCGTAGACGTGATTGTCGGGCCCCTTGCACGCGCGCTCCCACTCGAGCTCCGTGCAGAGTCGCTGACTGCGCTTCTCGCAGAGCGCCCTTGCTTGCTCCTGGGTGACGCTCGCGATGGGGATCGCCGCTTCCTCGTTCGGATACGGGAAGATCGACATGAAGAAGCCGTCGAGGACGACCTGCTCGCCTTCCATCTCCTGGTCGGCGATGCGCGGGAGCAGGTTCTTCGGCGTGCCGGCGACGAGCGCGCCGGGCGGGATCCAGACCATGCCGTCGGGCGTCGCGGGGATCTTCTTGCCGGCGTCCCACGGGGGCGGCGTCGGGCCCCCGCTCGCGCTGTCGGCGACGGCCGCGCTGGCGCTCGCGCCGGGATGCGCGCCGCCCTTCGCCTTCGGATGGCAGCCGCTCACGACGAGCGCGAGCGCCGCGAGCGCCGTCGAGACCCGGACCTTCACGCGCCGTTCACGCGTCGGTGCCGCCGTCTCGCTCTCGCAGCCCGAGCTCCTTCATCTTCAGCTGCAGGCCCTTCCTGGAAATCTTGAGGAGACGGGCCGCGTGGGTGACGTTGCCGCGCGTCTGATCGAGAGCGTGCACGATGAGCTCGCGCTCGAGCCGGCTCGTCGCGGCCTTGACCTGCTGCTTCAACCCGTCACCGGCGACGGGAGCCGTGGGCTGGGGTGCCTGGGGCGTCGAGAGCGTCGTGTTCGGGGCGCGCTCGTCGCGGACCTCGAGCGGCAGATCGCGCACCCGGAGCTTCGGGCCGTCGCAGAAGAGCACCGCTCGCTCGATCACGTTCTCGAGCTCGCGGATGTTGCCCGGCCAGGTATGCGAGAGGAGCACGCGATCTGCCTCCGGCTCGATGGACTCGACGTGCTTGCCGAGGCGCGCGTTCGACCGCTCGATGAAGTGCCGCGCGAGGAGCAACGTGTCGTCCTCCCGTTCGCGCAGGGGGGCGAGGCGGATCGGAACGACGTTCAGGCGGTAATACAGGTCCTCGCGGAAGTGACCCGCGGCGATCTCTTTCTTGAGATCGGTGTTCGTTGCGGCGACGAGGCGCACGTCGACACGGATCGTCTTGATGCCGCCGACACGCTCGAACTCGCTCTCCTGGAGGGCACGGAGCAGCTTCACCTGCATCTCGACGGGGATCGTCCCGATCTCGTCGAGGAATAGCGTGCCGCCCGCGGCGAGCTCGAAGCGGCCGGGCTTCGGCCCCGCAGCGCCGGTGAACGCGCCCTTCTCGTAACCGAAGAGCTCGCTCTCGATGAGCTCGTGCGGAATCGCCGCGCAGTTCACCTTGATGAACGGCCTGTCATGGCGCGACGAGCCCTCGTGGAGCGCGCGGGCGACGAGCTCCTTGCCCGTCCCGCTCTCGCCGGTGACGAGCACGGTGGTCGGCGTGTCTGCCACGCGATCGAGCACGGCGTAGAGCTCCTGGATCGCGGCGCTCCGTCCGATGATGCCGTGGCGGAACTCGGGGACCGGGTTCGTCGCCGGCGTCGCCTCGCGTGCGGCGAGATCGCGCGTGAGGAGCGCCTTCTTGACGATGACGCGGACCTCGGACTGATCGAACGGCTTCGTGATGTAGTCGAAGGCGCCGGTCTTCAGCGCCTCCACCGCGTTGTCGACGGTGCCGTGCGCGGTGATCATCACGACGGGGAGCTCCGGATCCATGGCGAGCGCCCGGCGCAGGAGCTCCATGCCGTCGACCTTGGGCATGCGGAGATCGGTGATGACGAGATCGATGTGGTGCTCGGCGAGGATCCCGAGGGCCTGTTCGCCGTCCTCGGCCGTGTGGACGTCGTAGCCGTCCCGGGCGAGCTGCGCAGAGAGAACGCGGCGGAGATTGGGCTCGTCGTCGACTACGAGGATTTGTTCACGTTCTGGCAGCATGGGCGTCCTCGTGAGCCGTCGGTTCCGGGCACGGCAAGAGCGGCCGGGGGCGTTTCATTGGAACACCTCGCACCCTCCGACCATGCCAAGGAACCCCGCTGGGCGACAAGGTCGAAGGACTCGTCCAGCGAGACGACGGCACGACAATCGACGATTTCACGCCGTTCCGCCCCCGGGCCTGCTTCTTCCGGCAGGTCCCCGCGACTGGTCTTTAGTTGCCGGGCAATACCGCGTTAAGCTATCGGCGGACTGATCTCAGAAGGAGTCACCTGAATGCGTTCGCCTGTACGTCTCAGCTCTTGGGCCATCGTGATGGGGTTGTCGCTCGCCCCCGCGCTGGCAAGTGCGGAGGACGCGCCCCGTCAGTATCCGGCTTGCGACCGTACCCCGACGCAGGGTGACGTCTCGGCGGCAAAGGGCGCCTTCGACGCCGGCAACGGCTCCTTCAACGAGGCGGACTACGACCGCGCGATCACGTACTGGGAAGACGCGTACCGCCGCGATTGCACGGCGCACCCGCTCCTCTTGAATCTCGCGCGCGCCTACGAGCTCAACGGCTTGAAGCAGCACGCAGTGGTCGCCCTCCAGACGTTCCTCGCGCGAGTGCCGAACTCGTCGGAAGAGAGCCAGATCAAGCGCCGCATCGAGAAGCTGCAGGAGCAGATCCAGAGCGAGGCGCAGACGGCCCCGCCTCCCGCTGCAACCACCGCCACGACGACGACCGAGCCGCCTCCAGTGTCCACGACGACCGCGGCGGCCGAGCAGCCTCCCCCGCCGAGCAGCGGGCATCGTCCGATCACGCCGCTCATCGTCGGCGGCGCAGGCGTCGTCCTCACCGTCGTGAGCGGCATCATCTGGATCGGCGCGAACTCCGACATCAAAGACTTCGAGGTGAAGTGCCCGGGTCGGCAGTGCAGCGCCGAGAACGACAGCGCGCGCGCCAGCGGTAACGCCGCGATCACGCGTCGCGACGTCTCGGGCGCGCTCGCGCTGGTCGGCATCGCCGCCATCCTCGGCGGCGGCATCTGGTACGGCGTGTCGAAGCCCACCCAGAGCGCGAGCACGACGCCGCACGGCTTCACCGCAACAGTGACGCCCGCCTTCGCCCCCGGCTACGGCGGCATGGCCGTCGCAGGCGCTTTTTAACGGGGGGCCTTGGCCCCCCGCAGCTTCGCCTTCGGCGAACTGCTCCCCCCGCCGCTTCGCGGGCTCGCTTCGCGAGCGCGACAGAAACGGGCGCACGTCAGTGCCGTCGCGCCCGCGCGAGCGAAGCGAGCCCGCGAAG
>DATAZL010000131.1:0-196622 GCA_036272055.1 Polyangiaceae bacterium
GACACCGGGAAGACGAGCCAGAAGCAGGAAAATCCCGTCACCCCCGTGAACGCGAGCATCCCGACGATGCTGTTGTGCGGGACGTATTTCCACTCCTTGTAGATGCCGGCGATGCTGTAGCGACTGTCGACCTCGACGTACTCCTGGCCCCAGCCGGTGCCGCCGACCCAGCCGCCGAGCATCAGGGTGGCGAGCAAGCCGCGGTTCTCGGCGTCGCGCGCGAGCGTCGAGTTGTCCTGCGCGGTGGTCATCGTCGAGAAGGATTGGAGCGGCTTGAAGATCTTCTCCGGCCTTCCCCAGCCGACGGCGACGTAGATCGCGAGGACGGGCACCATCGCGACGAGGCCCCAGTTGAGCCGCCGCTTGATCTTGCCGGTCGGCAGGAGCAGGTAGACGAGGAGCAGCGAGAAGCCGAGGCTCGCCCATGCGAGACGCCGGTTGTTGAACTGGATCGCGGGCAAGATGAGCGCCCAGGCGAACATCGTGAAGCGAGCCGATTTCCACGTTCCGCGTATCAGCGCGTTGTTGAGCGAGAGCACGAGACCGGTGACGAAGATCACCGTGTCGTCGTGGGTGGTCATGTACGGGGGAGGGCCGCCCTCGTAATAGACGTTGTGAACGAAGAAGAACCAGAAGATGAGCGCCATCATCGCGCGGTACAGCGACGCGGCCATGATGAGCTTCCCGAGCGTCTCGAAGTGCTTCGGCGTCCTCATCGTCGCGAGAAGGAGCTTCGCGAAGAGCCCCGCGCTCACGAACGCGTAGAGCTGCCAGCCCGCCATCCACGGCTTACCGCCGCGGAGCGCGCCGATCATCGTCCAGATGAAGACCGACAAGAAGCTGAAGTTCAGCGCTCGATCCACCGGCGCGGCCCGCCCGGTCTTCGCCCCCACCTTCGAGTTCGCGGCGATCAGAAGGCCGATTTGCAGGAAGAAAAATAGCGGGAGCTTGAGCGGCGATTGCTCGAAGAGCACCTGGTCGACGAGCCACATGTGCGTCTTCCACAACCCGACGTACATCAGCGGGTTCTCGTTCACGAAAACGAGAAAGAAGAGCACGTAAACGATCCGGCGCATCGGCGGGCGTTCACGTTAGGGGACGGTCCCTGCTCGCGCAACTCGACGGCCAATGGCGCCGACGACGTCGACGATGCGCTCGCCAGACGCCTATTCGAACCGAATAACGCGTTGCGTTATCCGCTTTGAACGGCGCATGGACGGTCGCGATTTCTTCACGTCACTACGATATCCACACGCACGCGCACCGTCGTAACGACGTCGACCCACACCGCCGCTGCGCAACCGCGAACATGCGTGTGAATGCGACGTAACGATCGCGTCATCGATCGAACGTAATTGTCGTCTCTCGTCGAGATGCTCTCGCGAGGCTACCGATAGCGCTCAACTTCGAACGTGGGCGAGTACACATCTTCTTCGACACCTGCACACTCGTGTGAACGATGTCTGCACAAGTGATACGTCGCTTGCCCGGAATTTCACGGTTCCGTCGCGCTTTCGTGAGCTTGCTCAGCAAGATCTAAGCGCGAAGCAGATGCGTGATTTCACACGACTTCATCGCGCATTCACGGCGCGCGGCGTCGCGCCGGCCCGGGCAGGCATTAACTTCGCCGGACAGCGTGCGTTCTCCAGCGAAGACATCGCTAGCTCACTTCGATGTTCACGTTAGTCGACTTCGAAACGAGCATTTTTTACGCGGGTCGAACCTTGCAAACCGATGCTGGGACCCACTATCCTCGATCTGACTCTGGATCCCGCGAAATCGCGCGTTACGCGTAAGACGCGCTGCGAGGGCTCGAGATCACGACCCGTCTCTTCGTAGAGAAGTCATGACGAGCCAGCAAACCCATCAACGAGACTCGGACCGCATTCGTCGTAACGACGGTGCTCTCGACCGCCGGAAGGACGCGCATGTTTAGTTACCAATCGCGACGGGGGGTTGATGTGAAGCGCATTCAGCGAATCTTCTTGGTGGGCTCGGTCCTGCTCGGCGCAAACCTCGGTTGCACCGGTTCGATCGGCGCTCACTGCAATGGCACCGATTGCTCCGCCGCGGACGGTGGACCATCGTCGGGTTCCGGCGGCGGCAATGGCGCAAGCGGCGCCAAAGGCTCGAGCGGCGCGACGGGTTCGAGCGGCACCAGCGGTGGCAGCGGCGCCAGCGGCAACGGCGGCGGAAGCGGTAGCGGCGCGACCGGCAATGGCGGCGTCACCGGTGGAAGCGGCGCGACCGGCAACGGCGGCGTGGTCGGCATCGGGGGCTCGGCCGCCGGCACTGACCCCATCGTGCAGCCCGGCACCGCAGCAATGATCGGCGTGCCTTCGTCGACGCTGTTCAACGGGCTCCTCACCGTCCTCGACAAATCCGGTGTGGTCCCGCCGAGCGCGATGGATCCCGGCGCCGGCACGATGCCGGCAGAGCTCGCCGCGGTGACGAAGCCGTTCGTTCCCGGCGTCAAGGTCATCGCTCATCACGACTCCGTGGTGCTGTACTTCTCGAACGTCGCCGGCGCCGCCGATTACCGCGCGTACGTCGTCGACAAGAACGTCACCTTCACGACGACCGCGAACGGCGCTCAGCCGCGCGGCGCCATCGTCGCGTGCGCCGGCTACCGGCAGCACACGTATTCTTCCGAGACGAACGCCGGTCATCAAACGCGCGAGCTGCTCCAGGCGATCGAGCTACCCGGCTTCATCGACCCGGCGAAGTACACGATCATCCTCGAGGCGACCAAGACGCCGTGCCCCTTCGTAGGTATGCCCGCCCACACCGACGCGCAGATCACGATGGACAACGACGGCAAGACGACCACCTTCCACAAGCAGGAGCCCGATACGTACCTGTACACGGGCATCCCGGTGGCGGTGCTCAGGTCCGCTGCCACGGTGCAGTCGCAATACGGCAACGTCATCCTCAACGGCCAGGGCGCGTCGATCTCGTTCGACACCCGCGCCACCGCCGCGAAGATCGGCGTGCCCGTCCCGCCGAACGATCCGACCATCCCGAGTGATCCCGACGTCATCGCGCGGAGCGCGCTGTCGGTGCAGTTTCCGTTCGGCGCCGCGAGCCCCGTGTTCGACACCGGCCCGCACTCCCTGATGGAAGACTTCCAGACCGACATGATGGCGCCGGTGGCGTCGATCAAGCAGAACCCCGACTACGGGACGAGCAAGAATCCCTACAACGACTTCAGCATGGATCCCCTCTTCCAGATGGGGACGTGGGAGTTCTGGGGTCGCTTCGGGCAGGGTGCCGACGTGAAGGCAGGGACCGCGAACGCCGACGTGTGGACGCCGCAGGCGCTGCTCGGTCTCCAGGTGTTCGTGAGCCAGGGCCGACTCCACACGACGTTCGGTGACTCGGGCCAGGACGTCGGCGGAACGCTGAGCTTCGCGTCCCTGAACACGCCCATCGTCGAGATGGATTCGCAGCTCTACATTCATTCCGTCTTCCGCATCAACTCGGAGGCCACGCACCGTCGTTACTGGTACTGGACACTGTGTGGTGGCGCGTCGAGCGACGAGCTCTTCGACTCCACCGCGAAGCAGTACAAGCTCCGCCCCATCGTCTACGAGACGACGTTCAATCCCGGCGGGAACAACCCGTCCGTCCCCGACGGTCACTCGCTCGAGTCGTCGAGTACGCCCGACGACGCCGTCGGCGTGGCGAAGGAGTGCCTCTCGATCACCGAGGAAGCCCGTCCCGAGGACGGCACCCGGACCGACGGCAAGGCGCAGACCAGCGCCGCGATTCGCGCGCAGATCCATCCGGCGAACAAGAGCCACGGCATCATCCCGCTCGGCAACAAGAACAGCGACGTCATGGTCGCGCCCGATGCGCCGACCTACGGCTTCCGGTTCCGCGTGGACAAGAACGGCAAGCACACCGGTCCGATGATCGATCCGTACGATCAGCTCTCGCCCCTGACGCAGTACGACATCTTCGTCCGGCCGGATCGGCTCGTCGTCTTCATCAACGAAACCCAGGCATTCTGCGTGGATATGTCCGGTATCCCCCTCACCATGAAGTCGGCGATGATCGGCTACGGCGATCTGCTGTATCACTCGAGCCTCGAGTGGCAGGAGGTCTCCGACTCCGACACGAACAAGAACTCGCAGCTCTATCAGTATCTACTGAACACGCCGATCGCCACCAACCGCCTCTGGGACATGATCGGTCACTCCGACAAGAACGACATCCCGGCGCAGTTCGGTTCTCTCGACACCTCCACCTGCTTCAAGCCCACGATGACCACGGTTCAGGCGTTTCCGCAGTGAGCATTCCGCTCGCATCACGATTCGCGGCCGCCGCAGCGCTCTCGCTGTGCGTGGCCGCGCTCGGTTGCGAGCCGCAGAAGGACGGCGCGTCGACCACGAAGGAGACGCCGTCCGGCAGCGACGCGTCTCCCCCCGCTCCGTCCTCCGTCCCTGTTCCCGACGGTGGACCTCCCGCGCTGCGACCTTCGGTCGACGACGCGGGCGCCCCGACGAAGGTCACGCCACCTCCGCCACCGTCCACTCCGCCGTCGAGCGGGTTCGCCGCCGAGTGCGCGGCGCTCGGCCTGTCGGCGGCGTCGTGCAGCGAGTGGGCACAGAAGACGCTGCCCGACGCGCTCCCCGCCGCCAGGGGTAACAGCCACGGCGACGATCCGAACGCGGCCACGCTCGGCTACGAGCTCTTCTTCGACCTGGCGGCTCTGTCGCCCGACGACGTGCGCTGCGCGGCCTGTCACTCGCCCGATCGCGACTTCTCGAACAACGTCGCGCTCCCGTCGGGGTCGGGGATCGCGCTCCGCAACGCACCCTCGCTCGTCAACGCTGCCCGCAACTATCCGCACTTCTGGGACGGCCGCGCGGACTCCCTCTGGTCGCAGTCGCTCTTCACTATCGAGAACCCCGACGAGATGCGCGGGACGCGCGTCGCCGTCGTGCAGAAGGTCGCGGCGTCCTACCGCGATGTGTACGAAAAAGCGTTCGGCCCGATGCCGGATCTCACCGGTCTCCCCGCTCAAGGCAAGCCCGGCTCGCCCGAGTGGGCGACGATGAACAAGGACGCGCAGGACATGGTCACGCGCGTCTACACGAACGTCGGCAAGTCGTTCGAGGCGTATCTCCGCAAGGTCGCCGGCGGCCCTTCCGCGTTCGACCGCTACATCGCCGGAGATCGTACGGCGATCACCGATTCCGCGAAGCAAGGGCTCCTCGTCTTCACGAAGTCCGGCTGCCTGACGTGCCACTCCGGCCCGAACTTCAGTGACGGCCAGTATCACGCCCTCGACGTTCCCCTTCCCTCGTACCCGCCCTACGCAGCGAAATCCGCGACCGATCGCGGGCGCGCGCAGGGGCTCACGTTCGTCCTCGCCTCCGAGTTCAACTCGCTCTCGCCGTACTACGATCGCGCCGCGGGCGAGACGCCGCACATGGAAGAGGACGTGAGTCCCGTGCCCGACGGCATGTTCCTCACGCCGAGCCTCCGCAACGTCAGCCAGACCGCGCCGTACTCGCACAACGGTTCGTTCACGGCCCTGAGCGACATCGTCCGCTTCATCCTCGACGGCGGCGGTCCGAACTGCATCGAGCTCGCGCCCCATTCACACTCCGACGACGACGTCGCGAACGTCGTCGAGTTCCTGGGCTCACTGCGCGGCGACACCGCGCCGCTACCCTGGTCGACCTGGCCGCAGATCGGCGCGTCTCCCGTCGCCTACGACGGCGGCACCAGCGCGACCGCAAAGTAGAGCCGCGAACGGGGCTCGACGCACGGTTTCGAGCTCACTATCATCACGGTCCCCATGCGAGTCGTCGGAGAGATCGTGAGGGACACCCTGTCCATCGCCCGCACTCTGCACGGGAAGGAGCTCGGGCCCCGTCAGATCGCGGCGACCATCGCGCACGACGGCGCGCAGACCCTCGCGCTCTGGCGCCTGCGCAAGGCCGCTGCACGGCAGCACATCCCGCTCGTCGGCGGTGTGCTGCGCCGCATGCAGACGATGCTCTACGGCATCCATATCGAGTCCGACGTCACGCTCGGTGAAGGCGTTCTCTTCGCGCACACCGTCGGCGTCGTGATCGGCGGGAACACGCGAGTCGGAGATCGCGTCATGTTCCTCGGTGACAACACCATAGGGTCGACCACCCGGACGGATTTTCCGAGCATCGAGAGCGACGTGGTGATCGGCGCCGGCGCGCGCATCATCGGGGACATCACCGTCGGCACCGGAGCCGCCATCGGCGCGAACGCGGTCGTCACGCGGAACATCTCCCCCGGGAGCACCGCGGTCGGGATCCCAGCCGTCGAGCGCCCCCGCCGTCCGCGCGATCCCGAGCGCAGCGGCGGCTAGAAGATCTGCCCCTTATACGGCCGCGTGAGGTGGCCGCTCACCTCATGGGCGATTCGTGCGAAAGGACGAGACGATGAAGCGACTCTTCGTTCTCGGAGCAATGGCTCCCTGGCTTCTGAGCGCGTGCGGAAGTGACGGCAAGAGCAGTGGAACGGACGACGGCGGCGTCGGATCGGACGGCTCCGGACAATCCGCGGGCGGCGCGGCCACGCTCGGCACCGGTGGCCTCGGGCCGAAGCAAACCGCCGCAGGTGGAAGCACGAGCGCAGGTGGAAGCACGAGCGCAGGTGGAAGCACCGGTAGCGGCAGCGGCGGTCAGTCGACCAGTGGCGGGCGGACCGGCAGCGGCGGTCGTGCGACGGGCAGCACCGGCGGAAGCACCGGTAGCGGTGGGCAAGCGAGCACCGGCGGACAGACCGGTGCCGGTGGCTCCACGTCGACCCAGTTCACGACATTGCCGTATCGCGGCGTGGGCCTCGCGGGAGCGGAGTTCGGCGCGAACACCGACGGCACGTTCAACGGCAACAACCTCGGCGCGATCCCCGGTGACTACTACTATCCCGACAAGGACTGGCAGGACACCGGGACGTACCCGGGCGGCTACGGCAAGGACGCCTTCCCGTTCTTCCGCGGCAGAGGGATGAACATCTTCCGTCTCCCGTTCCGGTGGGAACGTCTACAGAGGACGCTGAACGCCGATTTCAACGCGACCGAGTACGCCGATCTACAAGGCACCGTTCGCGACATGGAAGCCGCCGGCGCGTTCGTGCTGCTCGACGTCCATAACTATGCTCGCTACGCCTCGGCGTCCGAGATCAAGTCGGGCAAGGGCGCCGACACCGTCGGTTCCGGCGCGGTGCCGAACGCCGCGTTCGCCGATCTCTGGCGTCGTCTCGCCGAGCAGTACAAGGACGACCAGAACGTCCTGTTCGGTCTGATGAACGAGCCCTACGGCCTCGACGACGGCTCGCAGTGGTTGAACGCCGCGAACGCGGCGATCGCCGCCATCCGCGCCACCGGCGCGAAGAACCTCATCCTCATCGGCGGGAACGAGTACGAGGACGCCAAGACCTGGCCCGACGTCTCCGACGTGCTGAAGGGCATCACGGATCCGGGTAACAACTACGCCTTCGAGGTGCACGTCTATCCCGACACCGACTCGAACGGCTCGGGCGACGCTTGCCCGGACACGACGTCCGGCTCGAAGCAGCTCCAGCCCTTCACCGACTGGGCCCGGTCACACAAGGTGAAGGGCTTTCTCGGCGAGTTCTCGGCGGGCATCGACATCAACGCGGACGGCAAGTGCATGACCGCGATCGACGACGAGCTCTCTCACCTCGAGAAGAACTCGGATGTGTACATCGGGTGGACGTACTGGGCGGGCGGCCCCGGCTTCGGCCCCGACAACCCGATGGAAGATAGCGTGATCAACAAGAAGAACAGCGCCGCCATGGACGTGCTCGTCAAGCACCTGAAGTGACGGGCTGAGAACGCACTGCTTCGCCGCGGGGTGGAGTCAGGACGCGGCGCGCGGCCGCGACTCCCAGTAGCGCTTCAGCACGAGGAACCGCTTCTCGAACAGGTGATAGCTCGCGAAGGCGACGCCGAAGGCCCCGACGCTGCCGGCGATCGCCTGGAGCGCGACGGCGAGGGTGTGCGAACCGACCCAGCTCGTGACGACCCACTCCGTTCGGTGGTGCACGAAGTAATACGAGAAGAAGTGGTGGAACACGTACAGCCCGTAGCTGTACTTGCCGAGCAACCGGAGCTCGGGGCCGAAGAAGCGGTTCACCACCGTGCCCGGCGGAGAGACGATCGCCGCGACGATGAGGAGCGCGAACAGCATCGCGAAGAGCGTGGGCCGGAACTGACGCACGGAATCGAACACGTCGTGGTTGATCTTCACCGCGGCGTACGTGGAGGCGTTCAAGAGGAGCGTGACGATCGCCGCCGGCTTTGCGTAGCGCACGAGCCGATCGAGGCCGCCGGGCTGTCGCGCGTAGACGGCCAGGAACCCCCCGATGCAGAGCGCGTCGAGGCGATACGGCGTGAGCACGTAGATCGCCACCGGGTTCACGTGCGCGAACGACGCGGCGAAGCGCGCCGCAAGCGCGCCCACGCTGAGACCTGCGCTCACCTTGAGGAGCGTCTTCTGTGAGCAGGCGAAGACGAGGAGCGGCCAGAAGAGATAGAAATGCTCCTCGACGGCCAGCGACCAGAAATGGTCGATGTACGGCATCTCGAGAGCGCCGCGGAGGGCCGCGAAGACGTTCACGCCGTAGAACCACGCCCACGCCTGCTCGGCCCGGAGAAAATCGAGCTCCGGCCCCGCGAAGGGTGGGATGCGCGGGAGGACGACGATCAGGATGAAGAGCACCGCGTAGTAGAGCGGGAAGATGCGCAGCGTCCGGCGCGCGTAGAAGTTCTGGAAGAAGCCGTCGCTCCCCTTCGAGTCGACGAGGATCCCGGTGATGAGAAAGCCGGAGAGGACGAAGAAGAGATCGACCCCGAGGATGCCGAAATCCAGCGTGCGCATGACGAGGCGCTCCAGGCCGTTCGTCGCCTGCATGTTCGCCACGAAGTGAAGGAGGAGAATGAGCAGGATGGCGAGACCGCGGACGCCGTCGAGCGACGGCATGTGGCCGCGGAGACGTGGATCGATCCCCGGCGTCACGCGCCGCTCGCGACGAGCTCGTCGTAGAAGTTCGAGAGACGGTCGGCGCAGGAGCGCCACGAATAGCGATCGACGGCGAGCTTCCGCGCCGCGGCGCCGAGGCGCGTCGCGAGCCCTTCGTCGGCGAGCACGCGCGCGAGCTGGCGGGCGAGCGCCGGACCGTCGTCCGCGATGAGGATGTCCCGGTCGTGCTGGATGTCGATGCCCTCGGCGCCGAGCGCGGTGGACACGATGGCCTTGCCGAACGACATGGCCTCGAGCACCTTGAGGCGCGTGCCGCCGCCGATGCGGAGCGGCACGATCATCGCCGCGGCGCTCGCGATGTGAGGGCGCACGTCGTCGACGTAGCCCGTCACCTCGACGCTCGGATCGGGCCACCCGGAGATCGACGGAGGCGGCTTCGGCCCGACGATCTTGAGCTTCACCGACGGGCGGAGCGCCTTCAGCGCCGGCCACGCCTCTTTCAGGAAGAAGAGGACGCCCTCGGTGTTCGGGTAATAGTTGATCGCGCCGAGGAAGAGCACCGTGTCGGGCACGGGCTTCGCAGAGGACGTCGGCACGAAGCCGTCTACATCCACGCCGTTCGGCACCACGGCGGTCTTCGCGCCGGGAAGATCCTTGAGAAGGAGCTCTTGGTCGCGCTTGGACGTGAGGACGGAGCCGTGAAAACGACGCCATTCGCGCCGCTCTTCGAGCCGGAGCTTGCGCCAGTCGATCGCGTTGTAAACCCTGCGAACGATCCCGACGTCGGCCTCCGCGGTGCGGCGCAAGACGTCGTACTCGATGTTGTGCTCGTCGAGGCAGAGCCGCGGCCGCCCCTTCGCCGCCGAGAAGTCGTAGGCGGCGACGTTGGGGAACTCGACCTGGATCACGTCGAACTTTTCGGCGCTGATCACGCTGTCGAGAGCGGTCTGCATCGCGGGCAGATTGCCGACGAGGTGCTCGTAGCTGTGGAGGCCCGCCATCGAGCGGAGCTGTAACGCCCGCTTGTGCGCGTTCGGCGCGCCGACGCGCCCGTTCGGAACGGTGACGACCTTGCGACAATACTCGCCGGTCGCCCGCTGCGACTCTTCGGTCTCGCCGGGCGGCGCGTGGGTGTCGACGAACGCGAGCACGCTCACGTCGTGTCGATTCGCGATCTCGCGCATCAGCCCGTGGATGCGTCGGTGGGCGCCGAATCGAGGAGGAGTCGGCAGGTACGGCGTCAGGAGCAGGACGTTCATGCGCATCGACTCGATCGCCGTGGAGCCCGGTGGGGGCGATCCCGAGGCCGGGCGACCTTATCACGACAGCGGAACCTGCTCGCGCGGAAAAACCCGCGGAAAGCCGACCAGGGCCGGCCTTTTCGGAGCAACCCACTTCAGGCGCGTTTCGCGACGGACGGCGAGGGCCGCGCTCGTTCGAAACCGGCGCCGCAAGTCGAGGTTCGTTGTACGATCGCCGTCGCTTGGACTTCGACGACCTCCCTCGACACGACCGCTCGCACTTCAACGAACGGACCTCGCGTGCCGGGTGAAGCGGATCCGGAAGCGCTCCCGACGGCCCCCGAAGACGTGCCGGCGCCAGACGTCGTGACGACCCACGCCGAGGCGGCGGCGAGCATCGGACCTCCGTCGCGGGGCGCCGTGCACGCGCACGAGATTGCGATCGCCTTTCGCAACGCCATCAAGCTCGGTGGCTCGCTCGTCCTCACGTGGTCGGTGGCGCTGATCGTCAAGCTGCAGATCCCCGCGCACCTCGGCCCCATCCGCCAGGGGCGCTTCGGCTTCGCCGAAGGCTTCGCGACCATGTTCTTCAGCATGCTCAGCCTGGGGATAGACACCTACGTGTTCAAGGAGGTGCCGGTCCGGCCCGCCCACGCGTCCGACTTCATGGGCGGGGTCATCGCGGCCCGAAGCGGGCTCTCGATCCTGGTGTTCGTCGCGATGACGCTCACCCTCTGGGTCACCGGGCGCCCCGACGAGGTCATCCTCGCGGCCGTGGTGTTCGGCACCGCCCAGGTTCTCATGAGCATCAACGCGACACTCGCGTCGGTGCTGCAGGCCGTCACTCACGTCGGCCGCCTCGCGCTCGCGAACATCGCCGCCAAGATCATCTGGGGCACGGGCCTGCTCCTCGGGCTCTATCTCGACGCACCGATGTGGGCGCTCGCGATGCCGATGGCCGGCTCCGAGCTCCTGAAGACGATGGTGCTCGTCCCCGCGGCGCGGACGAGCGCGAACCTGAAATATCGCATCGACGTCGCGGCGGCGCGCGCGGTGATCATCGCGAGCTTCCCCTACTTCATCAACACGGTGGCGGTCATCTTCGCCAACTCGCTCGCGATCAGCGAGCTCGAGTACATCCGTCACGACGAGCGCGAGGTCGGCTGGTTCGCGGCGTGTCAGAACATCGCCGCGCTCGCGATGCTCCTCCACCCGCTCCTCGTGTGGGTCGTCATGCCGATGCTGTCCCGCGCACAGGCCCGCTCGGAAGAAGAGTCGACGACCATCGTGCGCCGCTCGATCGAGGGCCTCCTCATCGTCATCGGGCCGGCGACGACGTTCATCTCCGCGGGCTCGGACGTCTTCGTGCGGCTCGCCTTCGGGCTGAAGTACGCGCCGGCGACGCTCGGCCTCTCGATCCTCTCCCTGGTGTTCATCATGACGTACATGAACATCATGCTCGCGAGCGCGCTCATCGTCGCGGGCCGCTCCTGGGCCGTGACGAGCATCTCGGTGATGTCCATCTTCATCCTCGGGATCTTCATGCTGCTCTTCGTCCCCGCCGGGCGGCACTTCTTCGGCGTCGGCGGCGAGTGCGCGGGAGCCGCGATCGCCGTGATCGCGTGTGAGTTCGTGGTGAACGTCGTCATGGCCACGCGCTTCAAGGAATCCCCACTCGATTCGCGAAACCTCGCGGTGATCATCAAGACAGTGTGCATCTCCGCCTGCGTGCTCGTGACGAACCATTTCATCCACGGGCTCGGCCCCGCCCGCCTCATCATCGACATGGCGATCTACGTCGGGCTCGCGTGGATCACGCGTCTCGTGAACCCGGCGGACATCGCCCGCGTCGTCCAGATCGTCAAGCAGCAGCGCGCGGCGAAGGCCGCCGCCGCTGCCGCCGCGAGCGGCGCGTCCTGAGTACGGACCCGACAATGAACAAGCTAGCTCTCCTCGTCGCTCTCTCGCCGTGTCTCGTCGCTGCCTGCGCCACCACGAAGACCGACGGCAAGGCCACCCAGGCCGGCGGCAGCACCGGCGCGGTCGCCGTCGCGTCGCCCGCTAGCGCGCCGGGCGCAGCCATGGGCACCGGCGGCGCCAGCACCCAGATGCCGAGCGGCGCGCCAGCGCTTCCCGCCGTGCCTCCCCCCGCCACGGCGACGGCGTTCGCGAAGCTCCCGTACCGCGGCCTCTCTCTCGCCGGCGCGGAGTTCGGCGCGAGCATCGGCGGCACCTTCGACGGCAATGGCCTCGGCCAGATCCCCGAGTCCTATTACTACCCCGACAAGGACTGGGATAACCCGAACGAGTACCCCGGCGGCTACGCCAAGAACGCGTTCCCGTTCTTCCGCAGCAGAGGGATGAACACGTTCCGGCTTCCGTTCCGCTGGGAGCGGCTCCAGCGCTCGCTCTACGCCGACTTCGACGCGACGGAGTGGACGGACCTGAAGCTCACCGTGCACGACATGGAGGCGGCCGGCGCGTTCGTGCTTCTCGACGTGCACAACTACGTTCGCTACGCGCTGCCCGCGAAGGTCAAGTCCGGCGCGCTCGCCGACACCATCGGCACGCCCGCGGTACCGAACGCCGCGTTCGCCGATCTGTGGCGTCGCCTCGCCGAGCAGTACAAGAACGACCCCAACATCCTCTTCGGGCTCATGAATGAGCCGTTCCAGGTGACCCAGTCGAACCAGTGGCTCGACGCCGCGAACGCCGCCATCGCCGCCATCCGCGCAACCGGCGCGAAGAACCTGGTGCTCGTCGCCGGCAACGAGTTCGACGACGCGAAGCGCTGGCCCGACATCTCGGACATGCTCAAGGACATCAAGGATCCCGCCGGCAACTTCGCCTACGAGGTCCACGTCTATCCGGACACCAGCGGGAACGGCTCCGGCAACTCGTGCCCCGACACGAAGTCGGCGTCGAAGGGGCTACAGCCGTTCACGGAGTGGGCTCGCGCGCACCACGCCAGGGGCTTTCTCGGCGAGTTCTCCGCCGGCACCGACATCCACGCGGATGCGAACTGCATGGCCGCCGTCGACGACGAGCTCTCCTATCTCGAGAAGAACTCCGACGTTTTCATCGGATGGACGTACTGGGCGGGCGGACAGGGATTTCGCTCGGACAGCCCGATGGAGAACAGCGTCGTCAATCACCGGAACAGCCCGCAGATGGACGTTCTCGTGAAGCACCTGAAATGAGCCCCTCGCTCTTTTCCGTGGCGGCGAGGGTTGCACGCTCCCCGGAGCGTTCGCTATTTTCGTGACGACGGCGAAGCGCGCGCCCGAACTCCCGCGCCGGACACGACCATGTATTACAAAGGCGATCTGATCGGACGAGCCCTCAACAGGGCCAAGCGCGAGATGTTCCGTCTGCCCGGCTTCCGGGTGGTGAGAGGCTTCGAGTACGGCCAGGCACTCGAGCAGCACCTGACACGGCTTCCGCCCCTCGACGCGCGTGAGCTCCCCGTCCTGCACGAGCTCCGCAAGAGGGGCGCGACGCTGGTCGACATCCAGTCGATGGGCCTCCCGGAGACGCCCGCCTTCTTCGCCGCCCTCGACAAGCTCGTGCCCGAGCTCAAGGCCGTCCAGCCCGGCAACGGTGACAACTCGCCGCGCCTCACGCCGAAGCGCATGATGGAGTTCCCCGAGATCTATCTGTGGGGATTGAACGAGCGTGTCCTCGCGCTCGTCGAGAATTACATCGGGCTCCCCATCCGGTATCACGGCATCGACGTCCGTCGCGAGATCGCCGACGGAAAGCCGAACGACGTGCGTCAGTTCCACATCGATACCGAAGATCACCGGATGTTCCGCTGGATCATCTACCTGAACGACGTCGGCCTCGGCGAAGGCCCGTTCCAGTACATCGAGCGCGAAGACACCATCGGCGCGGTGAAGAAGCTCCACTACGGCTCCGGCTTCGTGTCGGACTCCCGCATGGAGACGGTGCTCCCCCGCCCCACCTGGCACGAGGCGACCGCGAGCGCCCGCTGGGGAGCGTGCGCCGACACGTGTCGCATCTTCCACAAGGCCCAGGCGCCGGTGACCAAGGATCGCTACTCGATCACCCTCACGTGGACGTCGACGACGCCGATCAAGAGCTATCCCTCGACGCCGTACAGCGACGCGGCGTACGCGTACCTGAAGAGCCGCATCAATCAGCGGCAGCTCGAGGCTCTGCCCGCGCAGTGAGGCGCGTGCTCAGCGCGGCGTGATCGACGTCATCGGCTGCGAGAGCGTCACGTCGAGCACGGTGATCGAGTACGGCGGAAGGGTCTGACGGATGCGACGCCCTTCCGTCACGACCGGAGACTCCGCGACGAAGCCCGTCTTCGACGCCTGCGAGTAGACGTACGCCGTCCGCGTCGCGATCGGCGCGCAGCCCGCGAGCGCGATCTCCGCGGCGGCCGTCTCGTCGGGGGATAGGTTCAACGCGACGGCGACCAGGTGCTTCCCCGAGGCGTCGCGGGACGCGAAGAGCGACGTCGAATCCGCCGCCACGGTGGGGAGCGAATATTCGAGAAAATGCCCACCCTTTCCGTCGAAGTTCCGGAAGGCGCGGAAGGCGTAGAAGCTCGGTGTGTCGGCCTTCGGCACGTTCCAGTAGTAGGCCGCGGTCACGTCGTTCTGCCCGAACCGTCCGAGTGCCTCGGCGGTCGCGAGCCCGCCGCTCATGTGCGCCTCGGCGCCGAAGTTCCACTCACCGATGACGATGCCTCGCCCCGGGAAATTCTCGTCGATCCACTTATGGAGACGCGGCAAGAGGTAGATCTTGTCGTTGACGTACGACTCGTCGGTGTACGTGTAGTCCCAGAGCGACCGCGTGGAGCGAATACGTAGCGCCGCCGACTTGGGATCGATGGCGCCGTCGTCGCCGTACATGTGCTCGGCCTGCGGGTAGTAGTGCACGTCGACCAGGTCGAGGATGTGCGTGCCCGTGCGCTGCTCCTCGTCGTGAAGGCGCTTCAGGTACCAGGGCAAGAGCGGTACGTCGCCGTGCGCGCGGCGATCGGGGCGCAGCATCTGGCCTATGGCCGAGTCCTTCGCCGAGAAGAAAAGCTCGTTCCATCCCCAGGCCGCGGGCCCGGCGATGCGCGCCTGGGGATCGGCGGCACGCACGGCCGCGCCGTACGCGAGCGTGCGCTCGAGGAGCTCGTCGTAGGTGACGGGCTCCGGATGAACGTCACGGTGGATGAAGCTCCATACCGCGGTCTCGTTGTCGAGCATGTACACGTCGACGCTGCGGTGGCCCTGCTTCGCGTCGCGCTCACGGATGGCGCGTACCCAGCGTGCGACGAACTCGGGCGTCGACTGGACGCTGGTGCGCGTCGGCGGCCCCGGCTTGATCGGCTTTCCGTCCTTGCCCATGCCGTTTCCGGCGCCGGGGCGGTACTGATCCGTCTTCTGTGCCGGACCGAACTCGGACACCGGGAAGGAGAACGACGTCGTGTCCTTCGCGACCCAGCCGATCATCGGGACGGTGAGCGCAGTCTGGAATCCGTGAGCGTCGTTCTCGTCGAGGAACTGCGTATACGGCGTGGTCTCGACGTTCTCGAAGAACCAGTCGTTGGCGGTGTTCCAGGCGTTACCGAGCTCCCAGTTGTAGCGCGTCGTCGTGTTGCCGCCCCAGCGACGCCCCGTGGCGTTGAGCTTCCACTGCGTGTCTTCCTTGTTCGTGATCGCGTAGAATGCGATGCCGTACACTAGGGGGCTGATGGGCTTCGCGTCGGCACGGCAATCCGCCTGCAGAAACGCCATCGAGCCCTGTACCGCGGTGTCGATCACGCGCGCGATGCCCTTCGGTTCCGTCAACCCGACCTGATCGACCACGGTGGGCGCCGTCGTCGTGGCGCGAGACCCGAGGAAGATCGTGTCGAACGGCGCCTGGTTCGGGTTCAGCTCGCTGAACGGGATGAGCACCTGCGTCCAGCCGTCCCCGGCGTCGGAGAGCATCTTCGGAGAGGGACGCACGGACGGAAACCGGGTCGTCTCACCGAACTGGAGATGCACCTCGAGGGGCGCGGCGTCCGCCTGCGACGCTCGGACGCGAAAGGCGAGGCTCGCGGAGCCATACGCGACGTGCGGTCGCTTCGTGACGACCCAGAATTTTCCGGGGACGAGGGCGAGGCTCGCCGGGCCGGGGTGAGTCGCGTCCCGCACGCCCGCGGTCTCCGCCCACTCGTTCTCGAACTGCCCGTCGTAGATCATCTCGCGGATCCGGACCGGCACGGGCGGCGCGTTCGTCGACGCCGAGGGCGCGGCACCCCCGGAATCGGAACCGCGATGGCAGGCCGAGACGACCAGCGCCGACAGGAGAAGCCACCGACGAACGGCTCTCATCGACGGAGAGACTCTCTCGGTAACGTCCTCATTTCAACGAGCGCCGCACGGGAAGCCCCGGAACGCCCGCTCAGGACGGCGCGCGCTCGCCGCGCCGGCACGAAGACGGCGGTCCGAAAAAAGTCGGCCGGGACCGGCGAAAGCGAGCAAGGGTCGTTCGCCGTCCTGTAATCTGCCGAATCGCTCATGACCGGTTCAGTCGCTAACCGTGCCGTGGACCCCGGTTGGCCGCGCTCGTTCCTGTTCGGCGTCGACATCGACGCAGTCAGCATGCACCAGGCCGTCGAGTGGGTCCTCGAGACGGCCAAGCTCGGGTGCCGGCCCTGTCGATTCGTGGTCACGCCGAACGCGGATCACGCCATCTTGCTGCAAGAAGACGACGGGCTCCTCCGCGCGTACAAGGACGCCTCGCTCGTCGTCCCGGACGGATGGCCCGTGGTGCTCGCGTCCCGTCTCCTCGGTAAGCCGCTCGTCGAGCGGGTCACCGGCAGCGACCTGGTCCCCGCCGTCTTCGAGGCGGCCAGTCCTTCCAATCCGCTCCGCGTCTATCTCCTCGGCGCCGCGCCGGGCGTCGCCGATCGCGCGGCGCGCCTCGCCGAGCAGGCGTACCCGGGGATCCGCGTCGTCGGCGCGTACGGTCCGCCCTTCGGATTCGAGCGCGACGCCGCCGAGAACGAGCGCATCCTCGAGAAGATCCGCGAGGCAAAGCCGGAGCTCCTGCTCGTCGGAGTCGGCGCCCCGAAGCAAGAGCTCTGGGTGCACCGTAACCGTGACCGCATCGAGGCGTCGGTCGCGCTGTGCATCGGCGCGACCATCGACTTTCTCGCGGGCGAGAAGGCCCGCGCGCCGGTGGTCCTGCGCCGTCTGGGGCTCGAGTGGTTGCACCGCGCCCTGACGGAGCCCCGACGGCTGGTTCCGCGCTATGCGCGCAACATGGTCCACTTCCCGAAGGTCGTCCTTCGCGAATGGTGGCATCACGGTCGCTGAGCGCCGTCGCCTCGGAGCGACGCGCGGCGCGCGCGACTACTGCACGAGCAGGACGTCCCCGTTTTGTAACGGGAACGAGGCCGCGCCGTCCTCGTTGCGGACGAGCGCGTCGTACGTGAACCGGATGCGGTGAAACTCCGGCAATCTGCGGAGGACGAAGATCGCCGACTTGTCCGCGTATTCGGACGGGCCGCCACACTGAGCGAGGGCCTGGAGCAGCCCCGCCGGCGGTTCCAGGGTGATCATGCCCTGCTTGCTGACCTCTCCGAGGACGCTGACCGACACCGGCGGAGAGGCAACGACGTTCACCGTGACGCGCGGGCTCACGATGAACTTCTGCAGGCCTATCTCGATCTCCTGGGCGAGCGCGCCCGGAGCCTTGCCGGCGGCGACGACCTCCCCGATGAAGAGCAGTGCGATCTTCCCGTCGGCTCTGATCTTGCCGTCGGTGGCCAGCGTGGGCTGTTCGTAGACCCGGATACTGACGGTGTCTCCGACACCGATCAGGAGCTGCCCGGACAAGGTCATTCGCTCGGTGGGCGGCAGGTCGCGGAACCAGACGAAGGGGCGCTGGCTCGCGCACCCGCTCATCGCGACGAGGACGGTTGCGTACGCCATTGCCCGGACCCCGTTGAACGTCATTCTCACCGCTCGGACATCCGGAGGCACACGGGACACGAGAGGGATGCTACGCGGAACCGCTGATCGGCTTCAAGCCCGTTCGCCCGCGAGAAAACCCGGGGCTGGGTCGGCCTGGCGGGGTCCTTTGCGATGAACTAGCTTGTGACGTTCAATGCAAGGTCACGAGCCCGGCGGCGCGAACGAGGCAGAAGGGGAGGACGAAGACGGCGGATTCGACCTGTCGCTGGTGCGCGACTACCTCGGATATGCCTGGCGCGCGGCACGCCTGCATCGCCTGCTCGTCGCCGCGGTCTTCGTCGGCGTCATCGCCTTCGCCTACGGCGCGCTCCGCGTCCTGCCGAAGAGCTACCACGTCGAGACGCGGCTCCTCGCGCAGCGGGACGCGATGCCGCACGGCAACTCCTACGGCAATGATCCACTGAAGGGCGCCGCCGACATCGTCCTCGGGTACGACCACCTGACGTCCCTCGTGAAGCAGCTGGATCTGACCACGTGGTGGACGACCCATCTCGCTCCGGCTCAGGTGCTCAAGGCGAAGGTCACCGGGCTCTTCGGTCGCAAGCCGACGGAAGACGAGCAGGTCCGTACCCTGATCGAGATCCTGACGCAGAAGCTCACGGTCAATCAGGGTGACAACACCATGACCCTCCTGCTCGACTGGCCGAACGGCGAGATGGCCGCCCGCATCCTCGACACCGCGGAGCAAAACTTCCTCGAGAAGCGGCACGTGCTCGAGATCGCGACCATCGCCGAGTCCATCTCGATCCTCGAGGAGCACGCGACGCGGGTCCGCAAGGAGATCTACGACATGATCCCGCCCGATCAGCGGGACACGAAGGCCGGCGCAGCCGACGACGTGGCAGGAGCCGCCGCACCGAAGACTCCGACCGCCGCAGCGCCCTCCGCTCCGCGCCGCAGCGGCTCTCACCGTCGCCCCGAGTTCGACGCCGAGCTCGCGCGGCAGAAGGTCATGATCGAGACCAAGCAGCGCGCGATCAGCGACCTCGAGGACTTCAGGCAGCGTCGCGTCAACGAGCTTCAAGCGAATCTCGCCGAGCAAAAGGCGAAGTACACCGAGGAGCACCCGATCATCGTCGGGATCGAGCAGAACATCGCCGCGTTCTCGAAGGAGTCGCCCCAGGTCGCCGCCCTCCGGGACGACGTGAAGACGCTTCAGGACGCGTACAATCGCATGGCGAAAGAGGCGGAGGACTCGGACTCGTCGCCAGGCGAAGGGAGAGCGGCCACTGCCGGCGCCGCGCCCGCGTCGCCCGCCGCCGCGAACGACCCCGTGCTCATCCTCCCGCAGCGCGAGAACCGGGATCCGACGACCGAGGCGCAGATCAGCTACTCCCTGGCGAACTACTCGAAGATCCGTGGCGACATCGACGCCGCCCGCATGGACCTCGATTTCGCGCAGGCCGCGTTCCGCCATCGCTACTCCGTCGTTCTGCCCGCCGAGCCCCCGCGCGGGCCGACGAAGCCCAAGGTTCCCCTCATCATGGCCGGCGCGGTCATCGCGGCGTTCATCTTCGGCGTGCTCGCGGCAGTCGCTGTGGAGCTCCGCTCGGGCCGCCTGGTGAACCGCTGGCAGGTCGAGCGTCTCCTCAAGCTGCCCGTCCTCGGAGAGCTACAGCTGCCCGGTGGGACGCCCCCCAAGGAAGACCAGGGCTGAGGTCTCTGCGGGCTCTCGCCGCGAGCGAGGGTTCGACGTGGCGCCGCTACTCTGCCGCGCGCGTGAGCTCGGCGAAGACGTAGCGGTGATCCGACACCCGGGAGCTGCCGACCTCGAAGTGGACGAAGCGCAGAGAGTGGCTCGCGAGGATCCGGTCGATGCGCATCCACGGGTGATGGTTCGTCGGAAAGGTGTAGCCGAAGCCGCCGCCTGCCTCGGTGAAGCCGTCCTGATAGTCGGACAGGTGTCGACGGAACGTGGCGCTCAGGCCCGGCAAGTTGGTGTCACCCGCGATGACGACCGGGACCGTCTCCCTCGCGGCGAGCGTCGCGATCGACGTGACCTGCAGATCGCGCAGCAGATTGTTCGCTCGTAGCACCGGCGCATTGACGCCCGCGAGGAGCCGCCCCGACGCGATCTCGCGCCGGAGCCCGCGACCGCGGATCGCCGAGAGCCCCTCGCGCGGCGAGATCGGGTGCACGTTGTAGAGCGCGATCTTGCCGAGCGGCGTGTCGAGCACCTGTTCGGTGAAGCGCGGCGAGCGCGGCGTGCCGTACAGCGAGACGTGATCGGGTTCCGGACCCGGGGTGATCGGATAGCGACTCCCGAGGAAGAACTGCGTCGAGACGCGGATGTTCGGATAGCGGGCCCGGAGCCGCTCCGCGAAGTAGTCCCCGCTCTTGCCGATCTCCTGCATCACCACGACGTCGGGTGAGAGCGCCTCGATCTCCTGCGCGATCTGCTCTCCGCCGCCGAGCGCCGAGTTGATGTTGTAACTCATGATGCGGAGAACGGGCCCTGGGCCCGCGCTCGGGCTGGAGGGGATGACGAACCCCATGACCGGGAACACCAGGAGGAGCAGCGATACGAGCTGCAGCGCCAGGAGACGCCACGACCGAAGCACGAGAAGCGCCACGACGAGCACCGGCAGGGGAAGCCCGAAGCCGAGGCGCGGCAGGTAACCGATCGCGCCGAGCAGCCAGAACCGTTCTCCGATGTAGCGGAGGACGAGCACCACGAAGACGAGCGCGACGGGGTAGAGCGCGGACGCGAGGAGGACCCCGCGTCGAAGGAGCGTCGCCGCCCGGCCCTCGTTCGTCACAGCTCGATCGCCGGTGGCACGACCACCAGTGCCACGAACGTCGCCCACTGGAACGTGTTGGTCGGCACCGCGCCGGCGATCGTCGGCAGGTTGCCTGGCAGATCCTGCACGTAACCGCGTGCGCCGAGCTCGAATCGCAGCGCGCGCGTCGGGGAGTACCAGACCGTCGCTCCGCCACCGACCTGACGCGCGGCCTGTGCCTGCACGCTCGACGACAGCGTCGTCACCGCGGTCGCGTTGAGGCTCGCTCCGACGTGAGGGCTCGTATAGATCGCCGACGCTTGCCCGGACGCCTCGGGAGAGGAGCTACGGAGCACGGCGTCGTAGTGGAAGCCGAGCCGGGTCCCCAGACGGAACGAGATGGACTCGGCGAACCCGACCGGCACCGCGTAGTTCACGCCGAGCTCGCCGTCCGGGTAGAAGTCCGACGTGCTCCGCTGGTTCGTGCCCGGATCACCGTGCTGAAAAGACAGGCCCGCGCCGGCATAGCCGGTAGTGCGCACCGAGAAGCTCCGCGTCCACGCCTCGGTGAGGGCGACGCTGAGAAAGTCGGAATTGATCGTCGGCGACGTCGTGTACGCGACGTTGAAGTTCGTGGTGAACCGATCGCGACGGGTTGCCGTGTAGCCGAGCGTCGTGCTCGCGCTCGGGCCGTAGTAACGAGGGATGGCGACGCGCGACGCGGTGTCGAGCCCTTCGCCGCCCGCCCAGGCGACGGTTCCGAGCACGTCCCACAGCGCCGACAGCTTGTATCCGACCCCGACGTCCGCGCGGTACGAGAGGGAGTCGATGACCGGGATCGGCGCGACGAACGCGGTGGGCGTCGTCGTGGTCACCGGGGTCGTCGGAGTGGGCGCGAGAGTCGGCGTCGTGACGAGCCCCTCGACGTACTGCTTGCCGACCGTGCCCTGGATGTTCGTGAACACTCGAAGACCGCGATCGAGCATGTATGCGCCCGACAACCTGACCGACTGGGCGACGGTGAACTGCGGGTTCTCGACGACATCGAGGTACGAGAGCTGCGCGGCGTAGCCGATCGCCACGTCGGAGCGCAGCGTCCTCTGGGTCACGGTGAGGACGGGGAGCGTCTCGAGATCGGTGGCCACGCCGGTGCCGGGCAAGCGCGTACGGAGACGCGCCTCCGAGCGATCGAGGATGGTCAGCACCGGTCCCTCGCCGGGAGCTGCCGCGACGGGTGCGAGCTGACCGAGGATCAGTACGAGGCCGAGCACGCTCATCGGGCTCGAGTCTACGGGCTCGCTTCTTTGGAGACCGGAGGCGGGGGCGTGTGGAACACGATCGAGCCGATGAAGCTCGCTTGCCCGATGCGCTCCACCGTCCGCTTGGACTCCGACGAAGACATCTGATTGAGGAGGACGCAGAGCACGGACGCGCTCGCGGTGCGGGCGAGCGACACCGTGATCGGGTTCTCCTTCACGGTCGGCAGCGCCATTATCACGAGGTCGCCATCGGAGTTCAGCCGGCGCACCTCCTCGACGAACTGCTCCAGGTGCGCGAGCGAGATCTGCGTCGCGTCGGCGACGTGGATCTGCGCGCCGAGATGCATGATGCCTATCCTCGCGAGCGTGACGGCTATGGTCAGGGGGAGATCGGCCGGGCCACCGACGCCACCTGGAACGATGGCCAGCGACGTCCAGCTGCGCGCGCGGAGCGCCAGCCAGAGATTTTGCCAGTCCACGTCACGCCACGGCTCCTTGGGGGGATCCGCTCGAACCAGCGCGGTGGAGGTAGCCCGTTTCACGTTAGCCAAAAGGAAATCCTGCCAATACGCTACCCGAGCAGCCGAAAAAAGGGCAGACCGACTCGCCCCACCGGGGCCGGGTACGGCCGTCGCGGGCCGGCTAGGTGTCCTTCGACGGGACGGCCACCAGGAGCTTTTTGTGGCCGAACCACTGCATTCCTCGCTCTAGGACGGTCGCCTGCGCGGTCGTCGGCTTCGCGACAATGGCTATGCCGTCACTGACGGAGCCGATGGGCTTGGTCTCCACGCCACGACCGGCGACGGGGCTGTCGATGACGATCACGTCGTAGCAGCCGCGCAGGTCCGCGACCGCGTTGGCAAACTCCTGCGAGAGGAGCGCTCCAGGTGAACGCACGAGGCCCTCCGCGAGGACGTCCAGGGTGTCTGTGCAGCGGAGGACGGTCCAGGGCTTGCGCTCGCCGCTCCGGAGTCTCATGCGGAGCTGTTGCGAGAAGCCGGTACCCGACGGCATCTCGACGCCCATGACGCGATGCACGCTCGGGTAGTCGAAGTTCGCTTCCATCAGGAGCACCCGCGCTCGGCCCTCGTCCGAGAGCATGGCGGAGAGGCGCGACGCGATGACCGTCTTCTCGTCGAGCGCGTCTTGCTCGCTGGTGACGGCGATGACGAAGGGGCCGTGCGCGGCGGAGTCGAACACCTTGTCGCGCAGGCCGGCGAGCGCGCCGTTGCCGCCGAGGAGCTCCGGTTGCAGCCGCCAGCTCGCGGAGACCGAACGGCGAACGAGCACGTTCTCGTCACCGTTGCTGGCGGGAGCGCTCACCTTCTGCCAGACCTCGGCGGCACGCACCGGCGGCGTGGAGTCGGGCACGCGCAGGTTCGTGTAGGGAACATCCATCACCGGCGCCGGCGGACGGATGCTCGCGCGACGCTCCGCGACCTGCGGTTGATTCACCAGGTCTTGCACCTCGACGAGGCTCGGACTGCGACGCGGAGCCTGCGAGGGGCGCGTCGCGTGATCGGAGGGCGCCGAGCGCGAGCTCGCCGGCCCGGTCTCGACGACGCGAGGCGGCCGCGACGTGCGGTTGCGATCGACGTAGCTGTACTTCGTCCCCGACAGATCGACCCGCGGGGGGACGCTCGGCGGCGGGGGCGGCGGCGAGATCGTCTTCGGGAAATCTCCGCCGGGGCCGTAGGGGCTTCCGATGCGCTGCGTGTCCGGGGACGGAACGAACTCGGTGTGCGGTGCGTTGCGAATGTTCGGCGGTGGCGAGAACACATCGCTCGCCTTCGCCGCGGCCGTCATCGGCGTCGCGGTGGGGATGCGAGACGGACGCACACTCGCCGGCCCCGGACCGCGCGGAGGCTCGGTCTTCGGCAGCGGCAAGCGCGGCGGATTCGACGACATGGGCTTCCGCCCGGGGGGCGCGTCGCTCGAAGGACGTGGCGCAACGGGCGGCGCGTCGCTCGAGGGACGGGGCGCGGGCGGCGCGCCGCTCGACGGGCGCGTCGCACCGAACGCCTCCGCCGCGGGGCTCGTGCCCTTGATCGTCTTCGGAGGCTCGTCCGATCTGAGGGCAGCGCGTTCGACCGGTGCCGGTTCGGCAACCTGCATGGCCGGCGTGCCGATCGCGGTCGGTGTTCCGCTCTGCCTCGGACCTTCGAGCAACGCTTGCAGATCCATCGGAGTGCCGTCGATCTGCGTGCGCACGAGGGCGGGGTCCATCATCCCGAGACGCGTGCCGCTCTGGCCGGCGGCCACCGGTGGCGCATCGGAGGGTGACACGCGCGGCGTCGTCGGCGCCTGCGTCGGGGGCGGATTGGCACCGCCGAACGCGAGCGGCGGTGTCGGTCGCCCGACGAGCCGCTGCGGCGGCGGATTGCCGTCGAGCACCGGTGCCGCAATTCGCTCGATCACAGGTCGTCCGATTCCGGCGGCGACCGCGAGCTCGCGACCGCCCCGGACTGAACGCACCACCGCGGTCAGCAGCGCGAGCCAGAGGGCGGCGGCGATGGCGACGCCGAGGAGCAGCAGCCTGTTGGGGGACACCGGGCCGTCGGGCAGCGTCGGCGGCTGGACGAGCTTCGCCGCGCTCACGGCGTCGGCCGATGCCGGAGGATGCTCGGCATCGACGACCGCGCGCACGAGCTTGTGCCACTCGGTCTGCAGCGCGAGCTGATCGGGCGCAGCGGGTGCGGCAGAGGCGCTCGGCGATGCTGCAGCGGCGGCCTTCTGGCGTGCGCTGATGGCGTACTTGACCTGCGCGAGCTGCCTCTGCAGGTCGGCGGCGCTCGGCGTTCCCTCGTCGTAGGGATTCTCCTTCGACGGATCGGCGGCGGGCGCCTGCGCGAGCTCTGCCTCGAGACGCGCCTTCTCGCCCTTCAGGACGTTGAGCGCGAGATCGGCAGCGGCGGACGGCTTGGACGTGGGGTGCGCCGCGCTCGCGCCCGGAGCCGCGGACTCGAGGAGCAGGTTCGGGTGCGCGTTGACGAAGTCGGCGAGGGCCTTCGTGCTGTGCTCGAGCTCGGCGTGAGCCGCACCCTTCGAGTCCTTGCCGAAGTAGGCGACGAACACGTCGGCGAGCGCACCACAGAGATCGCGCGCGGACTCGGGAGCCCCGGCCCGGTACGCCACTGACAGGGTGCGATCCGACTTTGCCGTCGCATGCGCGACGTCGGAGAGCGTGGCAATCGGCAGGGTGCGATCGAAGCCCGCGAGCGACGGGTCGTGGAGAATCTTCTCGAGCCGCACGTGGTCGGCGAGCAGCGCGTTCGCTTCGTCGGCCATCGGCGCGAGCTTCGCGCCGGCGGGCGGCGCCACCCGCGTCACGTCGAGCGTCGCGGTCGACTCGTAGACCGCAGGGATCCCGTAAGCGATTGCGACGCCGACGGCGGCCACACAGACGAAGACGGCGAGGCTGCTGCGCCAGTAGCGAGCGATGCCCGCCGCCATTGCGGCAGCGCCTTGACGACGCGCATACGGGTCGGTGGCAGGGTGACCTGACATCAAGTGGCGCGAAACCTCGCTACGCGCGCCGCTATCATGCCCCGCGGACGGGCTTCGATCCAGCCCTCCGGCCCCACTTCAGAGCCGGGCCGGGCTCCCCCGTGGCAGGCCGCCTCAGGCCTCGAGCCGTGCCAGAACTTCATCGACGGCACGCTGCCAGGGATACATCGGACCGAGCACTTTTTCGGCCCTGGCAAGATCGAGCACGCTGTATCGGGGGCGTTTCGCAGGCCGTAGAAATTCTTCCGTCGCGCACGGGAGCACGCGGCACTCCGGATTTGCGACGGCCGCGACACGCTTCGCTAACTCGAACCAGGTGCACTCGCCACCGTCCGTCAGGTGGAAAACGCCGTTCACTCCCGGACTGGCGACGTCTTCCGCCATGAGCCGTGCGGTCGCGAGCGCGAGCCGCTCGGCGCTCGTCGGACGGCCGCGCTGGTCGTCGACGACACGGATCTCGGGACGTTCGCGCGTGAGCCGGACAATCGTCCGGACGAAGTTGTTCGCCCACGGAGCATAGAGCCAGCTCGTTCGCACCATGAGGTGCGGAAAGCCCGACTCGAACACGAGCGTTTCGCCGTATGCCTTACTACGACCATAGGCGTTGACGGGATCGTGCGGCGCGTCGACCGGATACGGCGAGGACGCCTCCCCGTCGAAGACGTAGTCGGTGCTGAAGTGCACGAGTCTCGCGCCGACGGCGCCACAGCGCTCGACGAGATTGCCGACGCCCTTGCCGTTCACGAGGCACGCCACGTCCTCGTGAGTCTCGGCGCCGTCGACGTCGGTGTACGCAGAGCAGTTCACGACCCACGAGTGGTCCTTCGTGATCGCACGCGCGACGTCCGCGGGCTTCGTCAGATCGAAGCTCGGGTACGTCACCTCGTCGTGGTCGACATTCTGTGCGACGAGGAGACGTTTCCACGCGCCGCCGAGCATGCCGTCGGGGCTGACGAGAAGGACGCGTCCGCGGAGCTTCACGTCAGCCTCATGCATTCGTCCGGTTGCCGTAGTTCGCGTCGATCCATTTACGGTAGTCGCCGGAGCGGACCTCCGCGACCCACTCCGCGTTGTCGAGATACCAGCGCACAGTCTTGCGAAGGCCCGTCTCGAACGTCTCCTTCGGTTCCCAGCCGCACTCGTCGCGGAGCTTCGTCGCGTCGATGGCGTACCGCAGATCGTGGCCGGGCCTGTCCGTGACATAGGTGACGAGTGACGAGAGCTCGCTCGCCGGCACCTTCGTCTCTTCCGCGAGGACGGCGAGGATGCGCTCGACGACGTCGATGTTGCGCACCTCGTTGTTGCCGCCCACGTTGTACGTCTCCCCGACGCGCCCCTTCTCGATGACGGTCCAGATCGCGTCGCAGTGATCTTCGACGTAGAGCCAGTCGCGCACGTTGAGGCCCTTGCCATAGACGGGCAAAGGCTTCCGGTCGATGGCGTTCATGATCATCAGCGGGATGAGCTTCTCGGGGAACTGGTACGGGCCGTAGTTGTTCGAGCAGTTCGTCAGCTTGACGTTCAGCTTGAACGTACGCGCGAACGCCCGGACGAGATGGTCGCTCGCAGCCTTGGACGCCGAGTAGGGGCTCGAGGGGTCGTACGCGGTCTCCTCGGTGAATTTACCGGTGTCGCCGAGGCTCCCGTACACCTCGTCGGTGCTCACGTGATGGAAGAGGCCCTGCCCCCCCTTCCAGTGCTTCCGGCAGGCCTCGAGCAGGTTGAACGTGCCCTCGATGTTGGTACGCACGAAGGCGCGCGGCCCGACGATGCTCCGGTCGACGTGGCTCTCCGCCGCGAAGTGCACGACGAGGTCCGGGTGGTGGGCGGCGAAGAGTCGATCGACGGCGTCGAAATCGGTGATGTCGACCCGCTCGAAGGCGTAGTTCGGGCTCTTCGCGGCAGAGGCGACGCTCGCGAGGTTCGCCGCGTAGGTGAGAGCGTCCGCGTTGACGAAGCGACGATCCGGATAACGCTTCACCGAGGCGTTGACGAAGTTCGAGCCGATGAACCCGGCTCCGCCCGTGACGACTACGTTCATCTGAGATTCCTGGCGTAAGTGAGCGTCACGCACCTACCCGATAGAACTCCGCGCCGCCAGTCCGAAGGGTGGTCGGCGCGTTCCGAATCTTGATACCGAGTGGCTCGACGGCGTCCACGTCGAGATACAGGCCCGGGCCCCACCCGCCGTGCTCGTGGCCATCTTGCCCGTCTTGCTCGTCTTCCACGTCTTCTTCGTCCGCGTCGCGGGAGTGTGACGCTGCGTCTGCGTACAGTGCGCGCCGGAAGGGCTCACTCGGCAACGAGACCGCGACGAGGGCCGCGTTGCCCACGTTCTCGACCGACGGAAACGACTCGGCGTCGTCCACCCAGCGACCGCCGTGAGTGACGACGGCGACCACGTCGAAACCCTCCTCGCCGAGGCGCGCGCGCGCCTTCTTCGCCCACCCGAGGGGGCTCTCGGTCTGATCGCCGTCGCCGATCTCGACGTAGACGGCGTGGCCGAGGTCCACGACGCGCACGCCCGACCCGAGCGGGGCGTCCACGACGGCGGCGCGCGCCGTCGCTCGGAATCGCTCGAAACGGGCCACGAACTCGCTACGTTCGCTGCCGTATTCGTCGTCCTCGATGGTGAACCAGGAGAGCAGGATGCCGAAGGCGTTCTCGTCGATCATCGGGCGGCGCGGGATTCTTGCACGCTCTGGGCGGTGGGCGGCAGATGTCATCGGTGATAGCCTCGCCGCCCTTCGATGGAAGCCCTGTCTCCGAGCATCGTCCTCGCCGCATACGCCGAACAACTCTTCGACGGACGCCGCGTGGTCGTCTTCGGTGACTCGACCGCGAGCGTCGCAGAGGAGCTCGTCGAGCGCGGCGCGCGCACCGTGCTCGTCTACGACGAAGAAGCGTCGCGCGCCGCCGTCGCTGCCGGCCAGAACCGCAGCAAGCAGATCTCGATAGCGCCCCTCGACGACGCGGACCTCGCCGTGCGCGACGGCGCCTTCGACGTCGCGTTCATCGAAGATCTGTCGAGCTTCGCTCACCCCGAGACGCTGCTCCGTCGGGTGCGCAAGGCGCTCTCGACGCGGGGCACCGCCATCGTCGCGTCGCCGAACCCCGAGGCGCGCGTCGCGCTCCTGCCGCGCACGAGCGGCGCGCGCGCCCGCTCTCCGCTCGGGTACTACGAGCTCTACGACGCCGTGTCCGCCGAGTTCGACGAGGTGCGCATGCTCGGGCAGACGCCGTTCGTCGGCTACGCCGTCGTCGATTTCGCCCCCGACGGCGAGCCCGACGTCAGCATCGACAGCGGCCTCGTCCCCGGTGGCTCCGAGGAGCCGGAGTGGTTCGTCGCCCTCGCCGGACGGGAGCGCGTCGAGTGCGATCCGGTGGGCATCGTGCAGCTCCCCGCATCGCGCGTAACGAGCAACGCCGCCGGCGGCGCAGTCGCCGAAGAACTCCGCCTCGCACGCTCGTCCGAGGCGCGCCTCCTCGACCGCGTCGCGGAGCTCGAGGTCGAGCTCGCCGGCGCTCGCGAGCGAGCCGTCGACACCGCAGCGCTCGAGCACCGAGGGCAGCTCGAGGCCGAGCTGCTCCAGCGAGACGCGTCGCTCGCCGATCTGCAAGCGCAGCTCACCGCAACCGAGACGCGCGACGCGCGCGCTCGCGACGAGATCACGAACCTCCGCAAGAGCGTGAGCGACGCACGTACGGAGCTCGAGAACCTCCGCAAGAGTGCGAAGGGTGACGGCGACGCCCGCGCCGAGCTCGAGAGCCTGCGCAAGAGCGCGAAGAGCGCCGACGACGCCCGCGTCGAGCTCGAGAGCCTGCGCAAGAGCGCGAGGAGCGCCGACGACGCCCGCGCCGAGCTCGCGAAGCTGACCCCCGCCCAGGGCCGGCTCGAGGCCGAGGTGCAGTCCCACAAGCAGCGCGCAGGCACCCTCGAGACCGAGGTGCAATCCCACAAGCAGCGCGCAGGCACCCTCGAGGCGGAGCTCGTGGCGCGAAAGCAGGAAATCGCCGGGCTCGCCGCGCAGCTCGCCGCGCTAGCCGCGAAGAACGACGGCTTGTCGCTCCGTGCAAAGGCGCTCGAGACGGAAAAGGCCACTGCCGGCGCTCGCCTCGACCAGCACGGCGCGGACCTCGCCGCACAGCGGCAAAAGTTGGCTGCCGCCGAGGCGGAGCTCGCCCAGTTCCGGGCAGACGACGAGACCCCCAAGGAGCTCGCCGCCCTCGAGGCCGCGCTCCAGGAGCGGGGAGAGCACATCCGGAGCCTGTCGGCGCAGCTTCGTGAAGCGGAGCGAGTCGGTCGGGAGCTCCTCCGGGAGCGCGGCCGCGGGTCCGGTACGGGCCCCGGGGCCAACGGCCCAGAGCGCCTCGCCACGGAAAATGCTCGACTTACCGCGAATCTGGAGGCTCTCTCGTGGACGATCGAGGAGCTCGAAGGGCGCCTCGCGACCGCCGGCTCCGGCGCTCGTTGACAGGTACCCTTTACGACTTAGTTTCCCGGCAAAGGACTGCCCGGGCCGCCGCACATGAAAAAGCGTGACTACTACGAGGTGCTCGGCATCTCGCGGGAAGCTTCGGATGACGAGATTCGCCGGGCTTACAAGCAATGCGCGCTGAAGCATCACCCCGACCGGAACCAGGGTGATGCCGCCGCAGAGCAGAAGTTCAAGGAAGCGACCGAGGCGTACGCCATCCTGAACGACAAAGAGAAGCGGCCGATCTACGACCGCTTCGGCCATGCCGGCCTCGAGGGGCGCGGCGGCTTCGACTTCCAGGGTGCCGGCGTTGCCGACGTCCTGAGTCATTTCCAGGATCTCTTCTCGGACTTCTTCGGCGGCGGCGGGGGCGGCGGCTTCGGCGGGCGCCAGCGCGGCCCGGCGCGCGGCTCGGACGTGCGCGTCGAGGCGACCATCACCCTTGAAGAGGCGATGGTCGGGACGAAGCACGAGGTCAACGTGGAGGGCGCCGCGCCGTGCGAGGAGTGCGGCGGAACCGGTGCCCGCAAGGGGACCAAGCCACAGACCTGCGCGCAGTGCGGTGGGGCCGGCCAGGTCGGGACGCAGCGCGGGTTCGTCATGTTCACGACGGCCTGCGCACGCTGCCGTGGCACCGGTCAGACGATCGCGACGCCGTGCGACAAGTGCAAGGGCGCCGGCGGCGTCGAGAAGCGCCGCAAGGTCGTCGTCACGTTCCCGGCCGGCATCGACTCCGGGCAGCGCCTGCGCGTCCCGGGGCAAGGAATGCCAGGCCCGCCCGGCACGAAGCCGGGTGATCTCTACGTCGACGTCGACATCGAGGCGCATGCGAGCTTCGAGCGTCAGGGCTACGATCTCATCACGCGCCATCGCATCTCGTTCCCCCAGGCCGTCCTCGGTACCGAGCTGTCGATCGCGGTGCCCGGCGGCACGACCGTGTCCGCCAAGGTCGCACCAGGGACGCAGCCCGGCTCCGTGCTGACGATGCACGAAAAGGGCGTGCCGCACCTCGATCGCGGCGCTCGCGGAGCGCTCCACGTGGTCGTCGAGGTCGACGTGCCCAAGCGTCTCAGCAAGAACGCGAAGAAGCTCCTCGAAGAGCTCGAGTCGGAGCTCTCCGGCAACGTGAAGCAGGCCGAGGCGCGCTGATCAGCGCTCTTTCCAGCCGACGCGCGCTATCAGCGCGCTTGGCCTAGCCGCCCGAGGACCGCTGACTGAGCCTTCTCGCCGAAGGCGTCGGCGATCTTCCGGATGAGCTCGCGCTCTTTGTCGTTCACGCGCGCACCGAAGCCGAAGAGACCGCCGCTCGCCTCTGCGACGTCGGCGCAGAGCTCCACGAGCTTCGTGCCGTCGTTGCCCTGCTTGGCGGCAAGCTCGCGCACGACAGCGAGTGACTCGGCCATGAACGACTCCGAAGGCCGCTCCTCGAGGAGCGACTCGACGAGGAGGCTTGCGTCGCTGTCCTTCGGGATTCCGCGGAGCTCCACGACCGCCATCACCGTCGCGCGCTCGGCGCGGTCCACCTTGCCGTCTGCCCACGCCACGTGGACCAGGGGCAGCAGATCGAGGACGCGTGCGGAGTCCCCCGTGAAGCCGAGCTGCTCGACGCGATCGAGCAGGGTGAGCTCGGCAGTGCCGAGGGTGTCGGCGATTGCTTTCCGGTTCGCGGCGCGGTCGCTCGCCTCGTCGAGCCGCGCACGGAGCGCGGCCCGACGGGCCTTCGTCGCCGGGAGAAAGTGCTTCTCGTCGTCGCCCGCCATACGAGCCTCCGAGTATCTTCCCGGAGGCCCGTCCGTGCAAGCGAGCGCCGTTTCCCTCACTGCAGCTGCGCGTCAGTGGCCGATGGCCCAGGGCCTCCCGCAGGACGACGCTGCAACGAGCTTCGGGGGCCCGTCCCTCGCCGGCTCGGCCCGCTTCGAGACGATTCGCGGCTCGTGACGACTCCGTTCGTTGCGATCCCGCGCCTTTCGCTCGCTCCCCGCGACCTGCGCGAGGCTCGGGAGACTCAGGATCCGTCGCGCGCCGCGCTTGCAGGTCGGGCACGGCGCGTCGCTGCTGGACTCGCTCATCTTTCGCGATAGCTCGAACGCGCCGTGGCGCGCGCACTCGTATTCGTAGAGCGGCATCGCTTCACTTCACGACGGCGAGATCGACGCCGGGAGTGACCATCGCGCGCGGCGCGTTCGCGCCCGGACGCATGTCGAAGTTGAAGATCTCGGTCGGGAGCGCGAGCGTCGCGCAGGCGTTCGGGATGTCGACGATGCCGCTGACGCGTCCCTCCACCGGCGCGGTGCCGAGGATCGCGTACGCCTGCGCGCCGGTGTACCCGAACTTCTTCATGTACTCGATGGCGTTGAGACACGCCTGCCGGTACGCGACGTGAACGTCGAGGTAGTGTTGCTTCCCCGCCTCGTCGACCGAGATCCCCTCGAAGATGAGATAGTTCGTGTAGCGGGGCTCGAGGGGGCTCGGCTTGAAGATGGGGTTCTTGATCGCGTACTTCGCCATGCCCTCCTTGATGATGCTCACGCGGAGATCGAGATAGCCGGCCATCTCGATCGCGCCGCAGAACGTGATCTCGCCGTCCCCTTGCGAGAAGTGAATGTCCCCCATCGAGAGCCCGGCGCCCTTCTGGTAGACGGGGAAGTACACGGTCGAGCCGCGCGACAGGTTCTTGATGTCGCAGTTACCGCCGTGCTCGCGCGGCGGCACGGTGCGCGCGCCCTCGGCGGCCGCCGCTTTCGCTGCTTCGCCCTTCATGCGACCCATGTGCGCGGTCGGCGCAGACGGCAACGTCGCGAGCGCAGGAACGCGCTCAGGGTCGGTGTCGAACAGCGCCTTCTCGCGTTTGTTCCACGTATCGAGGAGCGACCGCGACGGCAGACACCCGATGAGCCCCGGATGCATGATGCCGGCGAACTCGACGCCCGGAATATGACGGCTGTTGGCGTAGATACCGCTGAAGTCCCAGCACGCCTTACGGGCTTCCGGATAGTGCTCCGTCAGGAAGCCTCCGCCGTTCTCCTTCGCGAAGATCCCGGTGAACCCCCATTGAAACGACCTCAGCACGCCGACGTCGAGAATATCGACGACGAGGAGATCGCCGGGCTCGGCGCCGTGCACGCCGATTGGGCCACTCAGGTAGTGCACCTTGGTCAGGTCGACGACCTTGATGTCGGTCGCGTCGTCGTCGTTCTTGATCTGGGCGCCGGTCCAGTCGATGCACTCGACGCGGAATTGATCGCCGGGCTTCACCCAGGAGACCATCGGGATATCGGGGTGCCACCGGTTATGAAGGACGTCCAGCTTCTCGGGTGGGGCGGCGACATCGACACTGATGAGCGTATCCATTTTGTAATCGTCTCCTTGGTTTATCGAAGAAGCGTCAAAGCGCGAGCAGTCGCCCGAGCGTCTGCTCGTCCAGATCTTTTCGCGGGCTCTCGTGCACGAGCGCGCCGCGCGCCATCACCACGACCCGATCGGCGACGGCGAGGGCAAAGCTCAGCACCTGCTCCGAGACGACGATGGTGAGCCCCTTCTCGTCGCGGATCCTCTTGAGCTGAACGGCGAGCTCCTTGATGAGGCTCGGCTGGATGCCCTCCGTCGGTTCGTCGAGCAGGAGCACCTTCGGGTGACTCGCGAGCGCGCGCGCGATGACGAGCTGCTGCTGCTGGCCGCCGCTCAGGTTGCCGGCGCGACGCTTCTTCATCTCCTTCAGGACGGGGAAGAAGCCGTAGAGCTCCTCGGGGACGCCCTTGTCGCCGGGACGGAGCCCGGTCTCGATGTTCTCCTCGACGGTGAGCGTGGGGAACACCATGCGACCCTGCGGTACGTAGCCGAAGCCGGCCGCGACGCGCTCGTAGGTCGTCGCCTTCGTGACGTCCTTGCCGCCGAGCGAGATGGTGCCGCTGCGCGGTGAAAGCAGGCCGATCATGGCCTTCATGAGCGTCGTCTTGCCCATGCCGTTCAGGCCCATCACGGCGACGATCTCGTTCTCTGCCGCATCGAGCGACAGATGGCCGATGACCTCGCTCTGCCCGTAGCAAACCTTGAGCGAATCGACTTGAAGCAGATGACTCATGGGATCCTTCGCGCTCAGTGACCGAGGTAAACCTCGACGACCTTGGGGTTCTTCTGGATGACGTCCATCTTGCCCTCGGCGAGGAGGCGGCCCTGATGGAGCACCGTCACGTGGTCGGAGATCTTCTTCACGAAATCCATGTCGTGCTCGACGACGACGACGGCCCTCCCCTTGGCGAGACCGGAGAGTAGCTCCGCCGTCTTCGCGCGATCGGTGACGCTCATGCCTGCGACCGGTTCGTCGAGCAGGAGCAACTCCGGATCCTGGATGAGCAGCGCGCCGATCTCGAGCCATTGCTTCTGCCCGTGCGACAGGAGCTCCGCGCGCTCGTGCAATCGATCCCCGAGGTAGATGAGCTCCGCGATCTCCTCGACGCGCTTGACGATCTCCGGTGTGCGCCGGAAACGCCACGCGCTCACCCAGCTCCGCTTGTCGGGGTACGCCATCTCCAGGTTCTCGAAGACGGTGAGCGACTCGTAAACGGACGGCGTCTGGAACTTGCGCCCGATGCCCTTTCTCACGATCTGGTACTCGTGGAGGCCCGTCACCTCGCTGCCCTTGAAGCGGACGTGCCCCTTCGTCGGGCGCGTGCGACCGGTGATGAGATCGAGCAGCGTGGTCTTCCCCGCGCCGTTCGGGCCGATCACGGCATGGACGCCTTCTTTCGACACGTAGAGCGTCAGGTCGTCCACGGCCTTGAAGCCGTCGAAGGAGACGCTGAGTTCCTCGATCTGGAGGAGAAATTCGTTGTTCATTGGATGGGCTTTCGCGAAAGGCTCAGGGCACTCCGCCGGTCGGTGCCGACGCTGCCTCGGGCGGCACACCGATGCCGGCCCCGGCCGTGGGCTTCGTGCTCCGCGAGAAGAGCCTTTTCACGCTGCGGAAGAGCCGCGGGAGATCGATGCCGGCGAGGCCGTCGGGGAAGAGCATGACGACGCCGATGAACATCGCGCCGATCACGAAGAGCCAGAGCTCGGGAAACGCCTCCGAGAAGTAGCTCTTGCCGAAGTTCATCAGCAGGCTCCCGTAGATGGCGCCGAAGAGCGACGAGCGACCGCCGATCGCCGCGCCGATGACCATCTCGATGGACGGAACGATGCCGACGAAGGACGGTGACATGAAGCCGACCTGGAGCGTGAACATCGCGCCGCCGACCGCGGCGTAGACCGCTGCGAGAACGAACACGGCGCGCTTGATCGTCGCCACGTCGTAGCCGGTGAAGAGCACGCGTTGCTCCTTGTCGCGGAGCGCGACCAGGATGCGACCGAGCTTGCTCCTGAGGAGAGAGAGCCCGAGCGCGACGCCGCCGAGGAGCAGCACGGCGTTCACGTAATAGAGGATGACCTTCGCTCCGTCGCTCCGGATGTCCCAGCCGAGGAGCGTCTTCAGGTCGGTGATGCCGTTGACGCCGCCGGTGTAACCTTGCCGCCCGATGATGAGGATGGACAGGATCGCGGCGACGGCCTGGGTGATGATCGCGAAATAGACGCCGCCGACGCGGCGCTTGAACATCGCGGTCGCGAGCAGATACGCGAGGCCACCGGGGACCACCACGACCGCGATCAACGTCAGCGGGAAGCTCCTGAACGGCACCCAGAGCGCAGGCAGCGCCGTGATCTGGTTCCAGTCCATGAAGTCGGGGATGCCCGGCGTGGACTGGATCGACGTGCTCGCCGGATCGGACGCCTCGAGCTTCAGGAACATGGCCATGCAATAGCCACCGAGACCGAAGAAGACGCCCTGGCCCAAGCTCAGGATCCCGCCGTACCCCCAGCAGAGGACGAGCCCCACGGCGACGAAGGCGTACGTCAGATACTTCCCGATGAGGTTCAACCGGAACACGTCGAGGAAGATCGGGAAGATCGCCAGAAGGACGACCGCGAGCACGAGGAACGACAGGTTCTCGCGGCTCTTCTGGGTGCTCCACGCCGTCGCCGCGAGACGACGCACGAGGGAAGGCTTTGCAGAGTTACTCATGATTCGTGGGCTAGCTCCGCACCTTCAGGGCGAACAACCCCTGAGGGCGCAACATCAGGATCAGGATGACGGCCGACAGCGTCAGCACCTTCGCCATCGAGCCTGTCATGAAAAACTCCGTGGTCGCCTGCATCTGCGCGATGCTGAACGCCGACGCGATGGTGCCGAGCAAGCTCTGAGCACCGCCGAAGACGACGACCAGGAACGTGTCGACGATGTAGAGCGAGCCGCTGGTCGGCCCCGTCGAGCCGATGGTCGTGAAGGCCGCGCCGGCGATGCCCGCGAGCCCACACCCGAAGGCGAACGTGAGACGGTCGACGCGGTTCGTGTTGATGCCTGCGGCGCCCGCCATGGCGCGGTTCTGCATCGTCGCGCGCACCTGCACGCCGAGCCGCGTGTAAAGGAGCCCGAAGAAGACGATCCCGGTGAGGATCACCGTGAGCCCGATGAGCAGGAGGCCGTTGATGGGAATGTCGATGTTCGCCGTCGGCTTGACCGACCCCATGAGCCAGTTCGGCAAGGTAGCGCTCACCTCTCGCGCACCGAACACGGATCTGAACACCTGTTGCATGATGAGGCTCAGGCCCCAGGTCGCGAGCAGCGTGTCGAGTGGTCTCTTGTAGAGGTACCGGATCATGAAATGCTCGACCAGGAGCCCGAGCGCGCCGGCGAGGAGAAACGCGACGACGATCGCCACGAGAAAGTATGAGTTCAGGAGCCACGGCGCGAAGCGTTCGCTGAACTGGGACAGGAGATACGTCGTGTAAGCGCCGATCGTCAGGAACTCGCCGTGGGCCATGTTGATGACGCCCATCTGGCCGAAGATGATCGCGAGCCCGAGGGCCATCAGCAAAAGCACACAGAATGTGCTCAGGCCGTTGAAGGCCTGCATCGCAAAGATTGACAGGTTACCCATGGACGCTCCTATCCCGAGCTTCGTGTGGTGTGTGTTAGGTCCCCCCCCGAGACTCGTCACTGATAGCCCTTGGGGAACGGATTGGGCTCTATGAGGCCGGACTCGTAGACGACCTTGTACTGGCCATCGAGCTGGGCCTGGCCGATGCGCAACTTGCTCCACAGGTGATGATTGGGGTGCACCTTCACGTAGCCCTCCGGCGCCGTGGTGAGCTCGATGCCCGGTGACGCCGCGACGACCTTGTCGACCTCGAAGCTGTTCGCCTTCTCGACGGCGGCCTTCCACAGCCACGGCCCGAGATAGGCCGCCTGCGTCACGTCGCCGATGACGGATTTCGGCCCGTATTTCGCCTTGAAGGCAGCGACGAACTTCTTGTTGTTGTCGTTGTCGAGGCTCTGAAAATACTTCATTGCCGCGTAGAACCCGACCATGTTCTCGCCGCCGATGCCGAGGAGCTCGTCCTCGGTCACCGAGATCGTGAGAAGCGTCTGGTTCTCGGCCGTCACGCCCGCCGCCTTGAGCTGCTTGTAGAAGGAGACGTTGCTGCCGCCGACGATGATGGCGTAAACGGCGTCCGGCTTCTGGGCCTTGATCTTGTTGATCAAGGAGCCGAACTGCGTGTGCCCGAGCGGGTAGTACTCTTCACCGACGACGGTGCCGTGGAGCACGTTCTCGATGTGTTTCCGGGCGATCTTGTTCGACGTTCGCGGCCAGATGTAATCGGACCCGATGAGGAAGAACGTCTTGGCGTTCTTCGTCTTCTGCAACCAGTCGAGGCCGGCGAGGATCTGCTGCGTCGCCTCCTGCCCGGTATAGAAGACGTTCTTGGACTGCTCGAGGCCCTCGTAGAAGGTCGGATAGTAGAGGAGGCCGTTGTCCTTCTCGAAGACCGGCAGCACCGCCTTGCGCGACGCCGACGTCCAGCAACCGAACACGCAGGCGACGTGATCCTGCTCGAGCAGCTTCTTCGCCTTCTCGGCGAAGGTCGGCCAGTCGCTCGCGCCGTCTTCCTGGGTGATCTTTATCTGGTGGCCGAGGATGCCGCCGCTCTCGTTGATCTGGTCGATGGCGAGCCGCTCGGCCTCGATCGAGCCTGTTTCGCTGATGGCCATCGTGCCGGTCGCGCTGTGCAGCTGGCCGACGGTGACCTCCTTATCGGTGATCGCCATCGCCGAGGCGGGCGAGCCGCTGGCGGCCTTGGGCGCCTCGCCGCTCGTCGATGTGCTGCTCGTGGCTTTCGCCTGATTGCATCCGACAAGAAACATTGCCGCTGCGAACAGCTTGGCTGCCCAGCGAGCCTGAACGGCGGGTTGAATAACGAGGTCGTCATGGTTTCTCCTCTCGGCAATTTCGGCGGCCGTTCGTTCGTCGATGCAACGTGGGTGGCGATTCGGTGACGTGCATCGCATCTCGGACTGACCGGCCGGCAGTGCATCGACGATGTGTCGTTTACGAGATGACGATCGAATACACGACGAGTCGTTTCGTGTTCGTGTGGGCGCGATGACCACCAAGTAAATGATCGTTTCGCGTATTCGTTGAGTGAGTTTCCGTCATCGCAGTTGCTCGCGCTGAGTATGAGTTGAGCGCAATGAATTCATGCATGATGCACACGTGACCGAGAGCCGCCGACTGATCCTCGATGCGGAGCGACGGAGAGAGCTCGAAGCGTTCGTCGCGCGCGCCGACGCGAGGCCCGCGCACGTTCGCCGCGCGAAGGTCGTGCTGCTCGCCGCGGACGGACTGCGCAACAACGAGATCGCGCGACGACTGAGTCTCTCAGTCGGACAGGTGTCGCGTATCCGCAACCGCTACCAGCAAGCGTCGATCGAAGGCCTCGCCGACAGACCGCGCGGCGGCCGCAAAGATCACGCCGTGCCGCCGGAGAAGAAGCGTCTCGTGCTGTCGATCGCGCAATCCACGCCGCCCGTCGGGCGCGTGCGGTGGACGACGCGGCTCATCGGCGCGCGCGTCGGTCTATGCAGCGCGACCGTCGCGAAGGTGCTGCGCACCGCGCGCCCCCACGAAGGTCAGTGCGAGGCGGAGTGAGGTCGCATGGCGCTGCGAGCGCCGCGCGACGTCGGGCCGGCTCAGTGACCGAGTGACTCGAGCAGCGCCTTCGCGACGTCGCAGTCTGGGTTTTCGCCGAGCGCGCTCTTCGCCATCGTGATCGCGCGGCGCTTGTCGCTCTTCCACTGGGCGAGCCGCGCGAGGTGATAGAAGGCCATCGCCTTCGTCTCGTGCGTCACCTTGTCGTCCTTGGCGGCGGTCACGGCGCGAAGCGCGCGCGAAGCGGTCGTCTCGTCGCACAGATCGATCGCGACCTGGCCGAGCATGTAAGCCGCTTCGAGGTTCCGCGGATCGAGCTGGAACGAGAGCTTGAGAGCCTCGAGCCCCTCGTGCAGATAGTCGGCGTCGAGGTAGATGCGACCTATCTCGAACTGGACCCGTGAGGCGATGGCGCCGGACTTTCCGCGGAGCCGCTCGGCGAGACCGAGGAGCTCGCCGAGCGCCTGCTGCTCGCGGTCCTCGGCGCGCAGCGCTCTCGCGTGGAGGAGCGCGCCTTCGACGCTCGCGGGGTCGGCTTCCCTGCCCGCTTCCGCGGCTGTGAGCGCGCGCGACGTCGTCGCGTCGTCCTTGAGCAACAGCTCCGCCGCGCGGAAGTACAGGGATGCCTTGCGCGGGGCCTCCGTCGCTCGCTCCGCGCTCTCGAGAAGGAGCGCGGCGAGCCGCTCGCGGTCGCCCGCGGCCTCGTAGATCGTCTCGAGCCGTTCGCGGAGGTCGGCACGATCGGGCGCGTGCTCGTAGGCGCGCTCGAGCGCGGCCCGTGCCTGAGCCGAGCCGCCGGCGCGGTCGCAAGCGTCGGCAAACGCCAGCGACAGGCGCGCGAACTGCTCGTGATCGCCGCCCACCAGCGGCAGGAGGCGCTCGTACGCCGCGATGGCGACCGGCCAGTCCTGGTTCGCGGCTCGCAGCGCCGCGAGGCGTTCGAGGGCACCGACGTGCTCGGGCCGCTCGTCGAGGAGCCGCTCGAGGAGCTCGCCGGCGCGGGCCTGTTCCCCTTGCTCACCGAGCACGTCCACCAGCGCGAGCACGTGACGCTCGCGCCCGGCGCCGTCCTTCTCGACGAGCCGCTCCAGGACTTTGCGCACGTCGAACGCGAAGCTCGGGTCGAGCTCGTAGGCGCGCTCGAGATCGGCGAGGGCTTCCTCGTCGCGACCGCTGTCTTGCCTGGCGCGCGCGCGTTCGCGGAGTAGCTCGGTGTCCGACGGCGACGCGGCGAGAGCACGATCGAGCGCGGCGATCGCCGCGTCGCGGTCGCCCGAGCGCACGGCGGCGTCGATCCACGCGAGGAACAGGGGACGGTCGTCGGGGTTCGCGGCGACGGCCCGCGAAAGGACGGCGCGCGTCTCCTCGGGGAGGCCGCGCGCTTCGAAGTCCTTCACGAGCCGCTCGCGGAGGGCCGCGTCACGCGGGTCGAGCTCGAACCCGATCGCCGCCGCACGCAGCGCGCCGGGTGCGTCACCCACCTCGTCGCGGAGCTTCACGAGCCGCGTCGCGAGCTCCGGCTCGGGCGCCGCGTCGGTCCTCGGTGCAGTCAGGATGCGCTCCAGGCAATCGGCGAGGCTAGGCGCGGACAGCGCCTCGAGACGAAGCCGTACGGCGTCGAGCGCCGCGGCGTCGGCGGACTCGTCCGCGACGATGGCGTCGTACACCTCGACGGCGCGCGGCTTGCCGTCGCTCCGTTCGAGCGCGGTCCCGAGACGGAGCGCGAGCGCGACCGGGACGCGCCCGGCCTTCTTCGACGCGGCGAATCGTGACTCGAGCAACGTCACGAGCTCCGCGTGACGTCCCTTGTGTTCCAGCGCATCGGCGAGGAGCTCCGCCCCCACGGCGTGGCCCGGCGCCTCGTCGAGGAGCTTCTCGAGAACTGCGATCGCGCGCTCGCTCCGCTTCGGATCGTCGAGGAGCGTCTTCGCGAACGCGAACCGGAGCTCGCTCCGCTCGTCGACCGAGGTCGTCTTGGCGAGCGCCTTGTCGACGAGCGCGTCCAGTCGTTCGGCGTCGCCGGAGGCGGACGAGAGCCGGAAGAGCGCGGCCCAGCTTTTCCTGTCCGCCGGGAACCGGAGAACGATGGCCTCGTACGAACGTCGCGCTCGCTCCACGTCGGCGAGATCGCTCTCGCACGACGACGCCGCTTCGCGGAGCAGCCCGAGGGCCACCGCATCGCTCTCGCGCCCGGCCCGCTTCGTGAGGAGCGCAACTCGACGCCCGAGGACGTCGATGCGCGCGGCGTCGCCGCCGCCGGCCATCGCTGCCGTAGCGAGGATCGTCCACACCCTGGCGTCGGAGACGTCCGCTTCCTCGATCTGCTTGCCGATTTCCGCTGCGTGGCGCGCGATCGTCACCGGGAGCTCGCCCGCGCCGGCTCGGTGCAGGCCGTCGAGCGCGAGGAGCTCGCCCAGGGCTTCCGCCGCGATGACGGGATCCTTGGCTGCGCGGAGCCGTCGCTCGACGGAGCGAGCGACGAGATCGTCGCGGCCGCGCGCCGCGAGCGCCTTCTCGAGTCTCAGCGCCTCTTCAAGCCCCTCGAGCGAGACGTCGAAAGACGACTCGATGTAGTCGGCCGCGCGCGCGTGATCGTTACGACGTGCCGCCACCTCGCTGAGGTCGAGGTACACGTCCACCCGGCTCGGTCCCTTCCCCGGCTCGACGCGGTGCAAGCTGAGGAGGAGCGCGCGGTAAGTGCTCTCGGCAAGGCCGAGCTCGTTCTCTTCCAGAGCGCGCCGACCGAGGTCGTAGAGCATCTCGGGGTTCGACGGATCGATCTCGGTCGCGACGCGGAGCTCTGTCAGCGCGTCGCGGGTGCTCTTCAAATGAAGGAGAACCTGAGCGAGGCGGTGATGCACCGTTGCGCGCGACTTCGGCTTGAGCTCGCCGTGGACGGCGATCTGGGCCCGGAGCACCCGCACCGCGTCCGCGTGCCGTCCGGCAGCGTCGAGCGCGCCCGCGAGGGACAGCGCGAGCTCCGCGTCGGCTCCGGCAAGGGAGGTTGCCGCTTCTAGAATGGGAATGGCGCGCTCCGGCTCTCCGAGCCGGTTCATGAGGACGTCCGCGGCTTCGCGCAGCATCGGCAGGCGGAGGTCGGCAGAGGTCGTCACCTTGGCGCCCTTGACGAGGAGCTCCGCGAGCGGACGGAAGGCGTCGTCGTCGCGATAGAGCTGGGCGAGCCGCGCCCGCACGTCGTTCGCGTCGGGGACCGCGTCGAGCACCGACTCGAGCCGGTCCGTCGCGACGCTCCGCTCGCCGAGCTCGAGGTACGCATCGGCGAGGAGCGAACCAAGCCGCGCCTTCGCGTCGGTGCCCGCCGCGGCGAACGCCCACTCGAGGGCCTCGGCTGCCGGACGCCACTCCCCGCGCTCACGATGGAGCCGCCCGAGGATCTCGAGCGACGGGTCGGAACCGAGGGACGCGCTCGCTCGCCGCGCCGCGATCGCGCGCTCGGCGTTCTTCGCGGTTTCCCAGAGCTCGGCCGCCATCGTCTGATAGCCGCGACCGTGCGCGGGGTGCCCGAGGTCCACCGCTCGCCGGCCGAAGGACTCCCAGAGCTCGGCCCGCGCAGGCGCGTCTTTTTCTCCCTCGAGGAGGCGCGCGAACCGGTCCACCTGAGAAGTGACCACGTCGTCGGTCGGATCTTCGGCGAAGAGCCGCTCGAAGAGCTCGACGGCGCGCGACGGATTGCCCGTCCGCTCGGCGCGATGGATGGCCGCGTCGCGCACCAGCGCGCGCCGCCTCTCCGGGATGAACGCGAGCTCGGCGCCGTGAAGGAGCACGCGCACCGCTTCTTCCGCCTCGCCGGCGGAGAGAGCGGCGTCCTCGAGCTTCCGCACCGACCAGTATGCGGCCTGGGCGGCGCCGCTGTCCGGCGACGCCTGACGGCGCGTCCACGCCGCCTCGGCCAGGGTGAGGAGCTTCGCCGCCGCGGCGCGCGCCAGCATCGGGTCGCGCTCGCCGAACGCCGCGACCCGGGGGATCGCGGCGATGAACGCCTCGTCACCGCCGCCGCCCGCCTCGAGATAGAGCCCGACGAGGCTCTCGACGACGCGCCGCTGGTAAGGCTCGGCGCGCGCGAAGGAAAGCTCCGTGTCGCGCACCCGGATGACGTCCTGAAGCGCGCCCGCAGCCTGATGGTGCTCGACGAGGAGTGCGACGGCGCGCGAGTGCGGCGTGCGCGGCGACTCGAAGACGTCCTCGGACGGACGGACGCCGAGGATGCGCTCGAGGAGCGGAACCACGTCGGCGAGCCGTACGCCGTTCTCGAGCATGTTCTCGACGAGCGCGTGAGCGCTCCCGAGATCCCCGAGATCCAGCCACAGGTTCGCGATCCGCTGCTCGAGCTCTTCCTTGACGATACCGGTCGCGGACGTGATCCGCTCCGAGAGGAGCGCGATGAGCTTCGCCGACTCTCCCTCGCGCTCGTAGAGGCGCTCGAGGGACGCCTGCACCGGAGCGTCGAACGGCCGGAACGCGCGGAGCTGCTCGAGGTAGCTGATGGCGCGCGGTGCGTCGCGAGAAAGGTCGCGGGCGGTGAGCGCCGCCTCGTCGAGGAGCTCGGCGCGCTCCGTCGCGTCCCGCGCGCCGTCGATGGCGCGGTCGTACATCTGGAAGAGCGCCGGCCAGCGCTCTCCCGCGAAGAGGAGGAGCTTCAGTCGGTCGATGGCCCAACGCGCGGCGGGGACGTGCTCGAGGACCGCCTCGAGCGCCTTCTGCACCTCCGCGGAGTCCGACGACCACTCGTCGTAGAACGCGATCGTCCGCTTCCCGAGCGCCTCGATCATCGCCGCGTCGACGGACGGGTGCTCGAGGGTCGCGGTGAATGCCTCGTAGACGGCGTCGGCCCGCTTCGCGCTCTTCGCGCGGGCGATGAACGCTTCCCAGAGCGCGTCGGAGCGGGGGTTCGCGGCGATACCCTTGGCGAGCACGCGCAGCGACTCCGGAGGATCGTCGGCACGGAGCTCGGAGAGACGGACCAGCCAGCTCTCGCGCCGGTCGCCGAGCGACTGTTCGTCGAGGGGCGCCTCGAGCAGAAGCTCGAGGTTCGCGGCGGCGACCTTGGGATCCGTGGTCTCGTTGCTGGCGCGCTCGACGAGCTCGACGGTGCGGTCGAGCTCCTCGGCGCGTTCCAGCGCTCGCCGCGCCAGGTCGAACGCCGGCATCGCGGGCGGCGACGACGAGAGGAGCGGCGCGACGGACACCAGCGCCTCTTCCGGCCGCCCGAGCTCTTCACCGAGGAGGCGCGCGATGCGGAGATCGAGCTCTTCGCGACGTTCGCCCGTCGCGCGCTCGCGGATGGTGCGGAGCGCACCGAGCGCGCCCTCGAAGTCGCCCTGCGCCGCGCGGAGGCGCGACAGCGCATCGAACGGCTCGTCGCGCGAAGGCTCGAGCTCGGCCGCCCGCTCGTAGGCGCGGAGCGCGGGCAGCGTCTCGCCGTGACTCTCTTCCTCTTTTGCCCACGCGACGTAGGCGTCGAAGCCGAGCCCCGAGCGCGCCGAACGCCACTCGAAGAGCCAGCGCCTTTCACGGTGCTGCTCGGTCGTGTCGCGCCGTTTCACGAACGCCTCGTACGCCGTGATCGCGGGCTCGCCCCCGCCGGCCTCGATGAGCGCGCGATAAGCGTCGGAAGCCTCCGGCGCGCGCGAGTCGTTTGCCGCGAGCACACGGGCCTTCGCGAGCATCAGAGAGCGGCGCACCTCATCGTTGGTCGAGCCGAGGTACGGGACGGTCTCGTCGAGCATGCCGACGAAATCATCGACGGCCCGTGCCTCGATCGCGCGCGGCTCGAGCAGGAGAAGCTTCTTCGCCGTCGTGCCCGGGTCGGACGACGCTCTGAGGAGCGTGGCGTAGATCCCCGGGACGTTCACCCATCGGCCCTCGCTCACGTAGAGCTCGAGGAGTCGCTCCGCGGCCTCGAAGTCGTCGGGGGTCGCTGCGAGGACGCGCTCGTACAGCTCCCGCGCGCGCTCGTCCCCCGCCGGCGTGCCGGCGGCGAGCATCGCGGCCGGCTTCCACGACTCGGCCGCCGCGCGGCGATTGCCGACCTGCTCGAAGTGATGCCCGAGTCGCTCGAGCGCCTGCACGCGCACGCTCGCCGTCCCGGAGCTCGCGAGCCGCTCGAGGGCCTCGCGGTACACGTCCTGTTCGTTCTCTTCGTACGCGAGCGTCGCGACCGACTCGAGCGCGTCGTCCCCCGCGTCGGGGTTCGCGACCAGGGAGCGACAGAGCTCGAGCGCCGCGTCGCGTTCGCCCTGCGCGACCAGGGAGCGCGCCTTCGCGGCGAGCACGGCGCTCTGCGCTGCGACGTCGAGGGTCGACATCACGCCGTCCATCTCCGCCGGCAGAAACGACGCCTCTCCCGTCTTGCGGAAAGCATCGACGAGGGACCGCTGCGCGCGCTCGTCCGACGGATCTTCGGCGAGGAGCACGCGCCACTCCGCCGCCGCGCGCGGCAGATCCGCGAGGCCGTCGCGCGCTAGCTCCGCGACGGCGTGGCGAAGCTCACGACGCTCAACGGCGTCGGTGAGCGCCTCGAGCGTCGTCTCGTAACGCGCGAGACGCGCCTCGGGCGGCTCTCTGCCGTCGGTCAGCCGATCGACGCGCTTCGACAGCGCGAGCGCGCCGGGGGACGATTCGAGCGCGCGCAGCGACAGCGCGAGCGCGTCTGCGCCACGGCCGGCAGCGGCGAGCAGATCGACCGCGGCGCACGCGAGCTCGACCCGTTCCGGTCCGTCGATGATGCAGGCCTGCGCGGCCTCGAGCACGACGGCCGTCTCGGTGCCGGCGTCGCCGGCCGACGCGGCAAACTCGTGCACGCGCTTCGTCCACACCGGAAGCTCCGCGGGACGTTGCTCGGCGACGATCCGGAGCGCGCGCCCGGCGAGGAGTAACCCGCGCGTCGCCCTCTCGGGATCCCGCTCCGCTATCTCGACGGCGCGGGCGATCGTCACGAGCGCTTCTTCCGGCGAGCCGGCGAGCTCCGCCTTCGTCTCGAGCGCGGAGAGCACGCCCTCGTCGGAGCCGGCGGCCTTGCTCGCGGTCTCGAGCGCCGTCGCGGCTTCGAGCCGCTTGCCGCCCTCACCGGCGAGCCGCTCGAGGCACACTCTGGCAAGTGCGTTGGTCGGATCGAGGCCGACGGCCTTCACGAACGCGGCGAGCGCGGCGTCTTCTTGGGAGAGGCGCGTGAGGCGCACCTGGCCGACCCTCGCGAGCGCGGCGGCGGCGTCGGCGGGTGGAGCGAGCGCAGCGTCGGCTTCGAGTCGCTCGCACACGTCGACCCAGCGCTCCGACGCTTCGAGGAGCGGAATGAGTCGTTCGTGGATGTCACGCGCGGGGCCGTACGTGTCGAGCAGGAAGTTCCAGGCTTCGAGCGCGGCGTGGCCGCCGTGCTCGCTCCGGAGCGCGGCACTCCTGAACGCGAAGGCGCGCGCCTTCACCGCATCGGACTCGCGGAGCGCACGCACGTGGAGGATCGCCGCGAGGCCGTCCACGTTGCCGGCCTTCTCGTAGAGCGCCTCGAGACGTTCGAGGGCCTCGGGGGCGCGCTCCGAGTCGAGAAGTGCCTGCCACGCCGGGATCGCGCGCACGTCGTCTCCGGTGAAAACGCCGAGGGCGAGCAGACGCTCGGCGGCGTCCTTCCGCAAGGCTACGTCGGGTTCCTGCTCGGCGAGCACCTCGAGGGCCGGCGCGAGCTCGGACGGGTCCTCGGGATCACGGCTGAGCGCGACGATCCGTCGCGCGGAAGCGCGCACCGCCTCGTCGTTCACCCGCTCGTGAACCGACGAGAGGAACGCGGCGCGGGCGCTCGGCAGCTCCCCTTCTTGCAAGTAGAGGAGGCCGAGGGCGTACCCGAGGCGCGCGCGCGGCCGTCCCATCGCGATGTCGTGGGCCGAGGAGAGAACGCGGATCGCGTCCTCGGTCTTCTCGGCGACGGTCGCGGCGTCCACGTAACGGCGCAGGAGCTCCGCGTCGTCGGTGTCTTGCAGCACGAGCGGGCCGAGGAGCTCCATGGCGCCCGCGGGATCACCGAGCACGTCACGCCGGAGCTCGGCGAGCCGTCGCTTCACGGCGTCGACGCGGTCGGGCTTCGCGACCGTGAGCTCGACGGCGAGCATGTCCGCTTCGCGCGCCGGCTCGTTCCGGCGCGCGTACCAGGCTGCGAGCTTCTCGGCGATGCGCGCCGCGGTCGGCCGGCGGTTGAGGAGCGCAGAGGCGACCGCGAGGACCTCGGGCTCGAGCTCTTCGCGATGAAGGAGCTCCTCGATGTGTACTGCTGCGGACAGCGGATCGTCGAGCTTCTCGAGGTAGAGCGTCGCGAGACGCACGCGGAGGCTCGCGAGCTCGCCCTCCGACGGCGCGGGCTCCGTGCGGAGCTGCCGCTCGAGAAAGTCCACGAGGGCTTCCGGATCTTCGTCCCCTTCTTGCAGGCGAGTGTCGTGGCTGGCCATGTCCATCTCCGTCGTCCGTCGAGTGCGCGCGAGGTACGTTGCCCGAGCGCTAATGCTTGGGGGCGAGGAGATCCGCGCCCTCCTCGGCGGGGCGCAGATACGCTTCATACGAGCCGGGCGGCGCGGGATGGCCGTCGGGAAGGAGCCGAACGAGGAGCAGCGTCGGATCCCGCGCAGACGTCCTCACCCAGACGTGCAGACCCTGCGGCGTGGTCGCCTGTGCCATCGCAACGTCCACCGAGATGGCCGGAGCTTCTGCGGTGGCTGCCGGAGGCGCGGACGGCGCCATCGACGGCGGCGGAACCGAAGGAGCTTGCGACGCGGCGCGAGCAGAGGGCGGCGGCGGCGCGTGCGACGCGCCACCGGGGGCTCGCGGGGCGGGCGCAGGGCCAGCGGAGCTCTTCGCCGCAGGCGGCTTCGTCGATTCCATGCGAGTTTCGTCCTTCCGTCTGTTGTCGTTCGAGCAGGGCCGGGCCTGTCCGAATTCTTCGACCCGAGCGAGAGCGACGAGCGGCCAGGGTGGCTGGCGCCCGCCGGAGCGAACTACCAGGCTACCATTTCTCGCGCCGTCACCTCGCATGCAGACGAGGAGCCGTGTCGGTGGAGTTTTTCTGGCTCGTCGTAGACGCGCTTACCTCGTCCACTGCGCTCGCGCGCAGGCTCGACGCGGAGCGACGCGCTTCAACGACGCGTGATCGTGCCGTCGGAGAGCACGTCGACGACGACCCCGGGGCCGGTGTTACCCAGTGCCGCTGGTGTTTGTACCGATGCGCGGATCCCGCCCTCCGACGCCGGACGAAGTATGACCCGTGTACGCGGGACGCTGACTGGCGCAGACAATCGCTTCAGCGACAAGGGACCTGGCCACATCGGACGTCCGTCCGGCGACCAGCGGCTGGCGAACACGTACTGGGGCGTGCCCGTACCGCCGCTCTGACCGAGGCGGAACATCATCAGGCTGTCGGAGGTGTCGAGCGCGAACGATACTGGCGCGGCGGAGCTCCAGGTCCACGGCAGCGAAAGCCCGTCGTGGCCCCAGCGCCGCTCGCCGTTCAGGTCCAGGAGCTCGAGCGTCGCAGCGCTCGCGGACGCAACGCCGAGCACCCAGCCGTGCGCGGGCCAGTAGAGCACCGACAGCGCGTCGCAGTCGTCGACGCGGAGCGCGTCGTAGTCGGCGAAGGAGCCTCCGTCCTCCGCCCAGCGCCGGAAGGCGATGCTGCTCGTCGAGCCGTTACACCACGCGACGCACACGTGCCCTTCGGGACCCGGCGTGATGACGAGCTCCGACGAACCCGGGCTCGCGCCGCCGTTCGGATGATCCTTCGACCAGAGGATCTCGCCGTGCGCGTCGAGGAGCCAGATGAGCGGCCGCGGCTCGCCCAGGGTGGCCTCGAGGAGCACCGCGGCCTTGCCGCCGTCGACGGGGACGACCTGGAACGCGAGCGGAAATGCCGGCGCTTTTGCGAAGTGCGCGTCTATCTGCGTCTTGTGCTTCACGAGGAGCGCGTCGCTCGCCGACGCGAGGCCGCGCACGGCCTCGATGCGTAGATCGATCGCCGCGATGGCGTCTCCGAGGGTGCCCGCGACGAGACCGTTCACGTTCGCTGCGGCGGACGGCGCCGTCACGTGCGCCGATGACGATGCCGCAGGCGCGTCGGTCGCCCCGGGTGGCGTCTCGTGACACGCGGCGGCGACGAACGCCGTCACGAGGAGCGCACGCTTCACGTCGCCCTCGCGAGCCGCGCGACGCGCGCGTTCAGGCGCCGGAGCGCCGAGGCGGCGAGGATCGCGAACACCGGCGTCACGACGAGGTGATAACGATCATCGCCGAAGAAGACCGCGTGCGTGAGTGTCGTCGCGAAGACGAAGGCGAGAAGAAAACGCTCCACCGTCGGCGCGGGCGGCGCGCCGGGCAAGGGAACGAGCCCGAGGAGCGGCAGGAGCGCGGCGAGCACCCAGAACGGATGCTCGCTGCCGGACGCGGCGTACATCGCGAACACGAGCACCGCGGCGAGCAGCCCGCCCTGCACGATGGTCCCCACGCCGCCGACCCTTCGCGGTGACGGCAGCGCGATGAGCCCGAGCGCAGCTCCGACGAGGAGCATCTGATGAAACACGGTGAGCAGCGCGCGCCCCGCGACGCGACGCGATTCGGGCCATCCGGCGGGATCCGCCTCGCGCAGGTACTCGATGGCGAACGACTCGTGGTCGTAGGTCTGCGCGAGCTTCTTCGGCACGAGCGAGAGCCAGTGCGCGGGGTTCTCGGCGATGAGCGCGAGGCCCACTTCACCCCAGCAACGATCTTGCTGCACCTGCCCGGTGACGACGGGGCAGCCGTCGCGTGCGCGCAGCGTCTGGAAGCGGCCCGTCTCGGTGAGCGCGCCGATCGCGAGGTTCCACCCGCCGTTCGTCGACACCAGGGCGCAGCCGTCCATGACGCGGCAGTTCCTGAACGTCCACGGCAGCACGGTGAAGAGCGCGATCCCGGTGACGGCGATTGCGCGCTGGATCGCGGCGAGCCGCGGGAGCGGCATGAGGAACACGAAGAGCGGCGCCGCGACGAGCGCCGAGGGCCGCACCAGCGTCGCGAAGCCGAGGAGCACGCCGGCCGCGACGGTGCTCGACCAGCGGAGGCGTCGCACCGCGACCCACGCCGCGGTGAGCACCAGGAGCGCGCACGTGAGCTCGCTCATCACCACCGCGGAATAGACGATGAGCCCGGGGTGCAGCGCGGTGATGGTCGCCGCGATACGCGCACGGTTCAGCGTCATGGTGCGGAGCGAGAGCCTGTGGACCACCGCTACCAGGAGGGCTCCCACCACGGCGTTTGCTACCGGCGCCACGGCCAGCCCCGTCCCGAACACACGATACACGCCGGCGAGGAACGCGCTGTAACCTACCGGGTAGTGCGCCCACGGATGCCAGGTGCGCACGCCACCGAGGACGATGTCGTCGGAGTAACCGAGCCCCTCCGCGATCCTCACCGCTCCGAAGTGATAATAATGGCCGTCCCACACGGGCTCGCGCGACCACGCGAGCGCGACGAAGAGCCGCGGCAGGAGCGCCACCACGGTGACCGCGAGCGTGAACACGACGTCGGAGGTGACCTTGGCGCTAGGATCGCTCCCGCGAGGTACGTGCGATGTGGCCACTCGCATCCCTCCGGAGACGGTCAGCTACCCTGGCCCTGGGTGGTGCGCATCCATTCGCGGAACCGCTTCAGATAGGTGCGCGTCACCTGCGTCGGATCGAGGCTCAGGCAGCGCGCCACCTCGTGCACGAAGCCGCGCGCGTACACGAACGCCGGGAGCCCCGCGAAGTCCTCGGCCTCGATGGCGCGAAGGTACGGCAGGCTGATCTTGGTGCGGCTCGCTATCTCCTCGAGGTCCGTCCCGAGCGATTCGCGCACCTTGCGGAGGAGCGCGCCGGTGAACTCCGTCTCGGCGTTGATCTCGCGCGCGAGCTCGGCGCGCAGCATCGCGCGCTCCGCCTGGACGGCCTCGTCGACGGGTTGATTCTTGGGTCGTTCGCCCGCCGCGGCCGCCTCGGGGAACGTCGAGACGTCGTAGGCGCGCCGTCGCAGGGGGTCGAGCAACGTGTCGTGCGCCTCGTCGATGCGCGCCTGCTCGGTCCGGAGCTCCCCGTCGCTCACGAGCGACGTGAGCGGCAAGCTGCCCGGCTGATAGATGTCGCGCTGCCGCTTGTGCGCGCGCCGGAGCTCTTCGTCGGTTGCGCTCCGGTGCGTCAGGAGCACGTCGTAGAGGCTCCGCTCGGCGGTGGACAGCACGACGGGGGACGGCTCCGGTGTCTCGACGCGGTTCTGCGCGAGGGCGAGCACGCGGCGCGCGATGCGCTCGATGTTGCGCGCGCTCTTGCTCGTCGGGCTATCGACGAGGAGCGGACGGCTCCTGACGACGCTCAGCCACACCGCGTCGTCGTGCTCGATGTGACCGAGGTAGTCGAACGCGACCCCGAGGTGACGGCGCGACATGTCGATCATCGCCTGCCCGAGGTCGGCGTCGGGTCGAAGGCGCGCGCCGTTCACGACGAGACGCGGCCTGAGCGACGCGAGCTCCGCCGCGGCGAGCTCCCCGGTGGCCGCCTCGTAGCGCGCGATCTGCCGGACCAGCGCCTCCGGTGACGGCATCGGCGGCAGCTCGGAGAGCGCGCGCTCCTCGAGACGGCCCTTGTAGCGATCCTTCGCGATGGCGCGCCGGAGCTTTCGCTGGAAGAGCGCGCGCACGAACCGGTACGCGCCCTCGACGCTCGGCGGCTCGGGCGTCACGACGACGATGCCGAGGTCCGCGCCGAGGAACAGATCGAGCGTCGCTCCCGCGGTGCCCGCGCCCAGATCGAGGATGACGTAGTCGGCGTCGAGGACGCGCAGAGCGCGCACCCAGCGCGGCTTCCTGCCCGGCCGGATCGGAACCGTGGACCCGATGGAGTACCGCTGCGGCAGGAGCCGGAGACCGGGGATGGGAGTCGCGACGAGCTCGAGGGCGTCCTCGGACTCCTCGGACTCGACGAAGGTGCGATCGAGCTCGACCCCGAGCATCGAGTGGAGCTGAGCACCGGTCGGATCCGCGTCGACCAGCGTCACCTTGCGGCCGAGCTGGGCGAGGTATACCGCCAGGTTCGTGGCCGTCACGCTGGCGCCGACGCCGCCCCGGCCACCCGCGACCGCGACGACGTGCCGCGCGCCGCGGGGCGCCAGGCCCCGCAGGTCGGAGGGCACCGCGGGGTAGTCGCTGTCCGGCATGCTCCATCGATCTACCGCACGAACGCTCGATCCTACTAGGCCGCCGTTCCAACCTGAGACTAGGCTCGGGCCATGCCTCTCTGGAGAAGCGTCGGCAATGCCGTCGCGCTCACCCTCGTGAATCTGAACGTGGCGACGTGCCGGTCGCCGGCCGCCGAGGGTGGACACGATCCCGCACCGAAAGAAGAGGACAAGCAGGCGACCGTCAAGCTCGACGGCGTGGACACCTCCGCGCTGACGCCACGCGAGCAGCACGAGTGGTCGACGTACGTCTCGGAGCTCCTCGCGCCGTGCTCGGATCAGCCGGTGAGCCTCGCGCAGTGCATCAAGGAGTCACGGCCGTGCACGCTGTGCCTCCCGGCGGCGAAGTTCCTCGTGCAGCGAGTGACGCGCGGCGGGACGCGCTCCCAGGTCGAGAGCGCGTTCAGGATGCGCTTCTCGCCCGACGCCGTGAAGACGGTCGAGGAGGGCGACTCGCCGGCGAAGGGCGCCAAGGACGCGCCCGTCGTCATCGTCGAGTGGGCGGACTTTCAGTGTCCGTACTGCGGCGCTGCGGCGCCGGTGCTCGACAAGCTAGTCGAGGAGTATCCGGGAAACCTGCGCCTCGTCTTCAAGAACTATCCGCTCGCGAGCCATGAGCACTCCGAGATCGCCGCTCGCGGCGCGGTCGCCGCCGGCAAGCAGGGTAAATTCTGGGAGATGCACCACAAGCTCTTCGAGAACCAGTCGACCGGCCTCGATCGCGACGTCGTGCTCAAGCTGGCGAAAGAAGTGGGCGTCGACGAGAAGAAGTTCGTCGCCGACATGGACAGCGAGGCCGCTGCGGACGCCGTGAACAAGGATCGCAAGCAGGCCGAGAAGCTCGAGCTCCGCGGCACGCCGATGATCTACATCAACGGCCGTCATTTCGAGCTCGAGCAGTTCAACCTGCTCGAGGACGTCAACGACTGGATCGAGCTCGAGATCGAGCAGCGCACCGGCAAGAAGGTCACCGCCAAGAAGGTCGAGCTCCCCGACGCGCCGTCGGCCGCTCCGGCCGCGTCCGCTCCCGCGAAGAAGCCATGAGAGCGGGTGAGGAGGGCGGCGGCTGCTTTCCGACCGGAAAGCACTACCCGGGCATCGCGCACCTCCTGCGCATCGTCGCCCAGGGCCTGGTGGACGAGTTCGACGGAGCGCTCGCGGTCGAGGAGCTCCTCGTCGTGTCGATCGACACCGAGACGACGGGGAAGGATCCCGCCGTCGATCGCGTAATCGAGCTCGGAGCCGTCGTGTTCAAGAACGGCGAGGTCGTCTCGCGACATCGCTGGCTCATGAACCCCGGCGTGCCCATCCCCAAAGAAGCCTTCGACGTGCACGGTATCAGCGACGATCACGTGAAGGACTCGCCGCCGTTCTCGATGGTCGCGGTGGAGATCCTCGCGGTCCTCGAGGGCAAGATCCCCCTCGCCTACAACGCCGATTTCGACCGGGCCTTCCTCGTCGAAGAGCTCGGGCGTGCCGGCGTGGCGCGCCCGGCGATGCCGCCCGCGGCGCGTCGCGGCATCGAGTGGCTCGACCCGCTCGTGTGGGCCCGTGAGCTCCACCAAGAAGAGAAAAGTCGCTCACTGGGAGACGTCGCCGAGCGCCTCGGCATCGCCCTCGACAAGGCGCACAGCGCCGTCCACGACGCCGAGGCAGCGGCTTTCGTGCACGCCGCGTTCTGCAAGCACGAGCGCGTGCCGAGGTTCTACGGAGCGTTCGTCCAGGAGCAGCGACGGCTCGCCCGACTTCACGCCGAAGATAGGCAATACTGGCGCAAATGAGCCAGAGCGCCGCACGCGGCGTCGCGCCGGGAAAGGCGCAGATCGCGCTTTACCTGATCGCCGTCGGGGCGATGGTCTACCGGATCGCGTACCTCGACGAGTGGAACGCCGCGAGCTGGTGTCTGATGCTCGTCATCGCCGCGACGGCGTGGCCCGATCGCATCGCGCCCGAGAAGCGCAACCTCATCGGCGGCGTGCTCATCTTCGCGGTGCTCTGCAGCGCGGTCGCGTACCTGCCGAACGTGTGGTTCGCCATCGCGTTCCGGCTGAATCACGCGAGCCATTACCTCTACAACGCGAACGCCGTGATGGCGCGCATTCCCGGCAACGACGGGCGCTTCCTCTGGAGTCACGAATCGGTGACGGCGCTCGAGTTCTTCCGCTGGGTGTACCTGAGCGGCTTCGACATGGTGGTGTGGATCCCCGTCGTTCGTTCGCTCATCGGCTTCGACGCGGTCCGCACGGCGCGCTACGCGCTCGGCGCGCATCTCATCCAGTTTCCGCTGATCATGCCGTTCTACACGGCGTTCCGCGTCGACGAGGTGTGGACGGTGCTCGGTCACGCCGATCGATGCGGGCGCGGCTGGAGCGACGAATTACGGCACGATCTCGGGGCGAACTGTTTCCCGAGCATGCACACGTCGGTCGCGTTTGCCGTGCTGCTCATCGCGCTACGCGAGAAGAGCCGCATATATAGATGGATGATGATCGTTTATTCGACGAGCATCATCGTCAGCACGATCTACCTGGAAATTCACTGGCTCGTTGATGTCGCGGGCGGTGTACTGCTCGGTACAGTCTCTGTAAGAATTGCAGACGCTATGATCTCGCGTACAGGGTCTCGAAAGACGAATCGACAACCGGACGCCCGTTCAATCGTACCGACGGCGTTTTAAGCGGCTTGCGCGTCACTTTCTTGTAACCTCCCCATCCCTCGTGCGCTAACCACACTGGTGCACGGGACACACCGCGCTCGACCATGGCGCAAGCCGCGGTCGATCTTTGTTTATTCAGCCCAGGAGAACTTTCGATGAAATTTGGACGAACTGCTTGTTTGGCAGCTGTGGTGACGCTCGGCGCGTGGTCGGTTGCGGCCTGCTCGAGCGACAACAGCACCTCGACGACTGACGGCGGCCTCGACGGCGGCGGCGCAACGACCGGAACCGGCGGCAGCAAGGGCGGCGCAGGCGGCTCAAGCTCCGGCGGCACCGCCGGCAAGGGCGGCACTGCTGGGACCGCTGGGACCGCGGGCACCGCTGGCAAGGGCGGCACCGCTGGCAGCGCCGGCGCCATGACCGACGCGGGTCCGACCATCATCGATGGCGGCTTCGACGGCGGCAGCCCCTCGATCAAGATCACCGATCCCGACGACCTCGAGTCGATCGGCAAGGACTCCGAGTACACCGAGTTTCCGAAGTTCCCGGTCGCCTTCAAGGTCGGCAACTTCGAGCTCGCGGCTCCCGGCACCGGCACCAAGCTCTGCCCGGCGGGCGTGTGCGGTCACGTGCACCTCAACATCGACGGCACGGACTGCGACACCGCGGGCGCTCCGTACAACAACGCGGCGGCGGCGAGTCCCGTCGTTGCCGACCTCGCGCTCTGCAAGGGCGGCGTCGCGGGCGCGCACACGGTCACGGTCTCGCTCCACAACGACGACCACTCGGACGTCAAGGTGGGCGGCACCCTCGTCTCCGACACCATCACCATCACGGCCAAGGCCGGCGATGCGGGTGTCAGCGACGCAGGCGACGGTGGCTGAGTAACGAGAGGGAGCCTTTGAAAGGCGTATTCCCCTTTGCCGTGGCGGTGACGTCTGTCATCGCCACGGCGCTCCCCGCCTGTTCCAGCAACGACGGCGGGAGCAACCATCAAGACGCCGGCGCGAGCGGCGGCAACGGCGGAACGAGCCCCGGCAGCGGCGGCTCGACGCAGGACTCCGGCAAGACGGACTCCGGCGCCGGCGCGACCACGTCCGGAGGTTGCAAGACCGACGACGACTGCACCGCGACCGAGGAGTGCACGAACGACGCCTGCGTGACGAAGACGGTGTGCCCCGACGCACTGCAACCGACGTTCGACAGCCTGAATGCGAACGTCTTCTCGAAGAGCTGCGGGACCGACGGCGGCATCTGTCATTCCCCCGACGGTGCCCTCAACTCGGGTCAGCTTGACCTCGCCGACGATGCTTACACCGCGCTCCTCGGAGCCGACGGGAAGGGCGCGCCCGGGAACAACATCTCCGGGACGGAGAAGGACTTGCTGCGCGTGGCTCCGGGCGATCCGGATACGAGCTTCCTCGTTATCAAGCTGAGCACGCACGTTAGCAGAGACCCGAAATACGGCTCCGGAATGCCGTTCACGGATCCCGGCGAGGTGTGTCCTGACACGCTCTCGACGATCCGCGCCTGGATCACTGCCGGCGCGAAGAAGTAAGCCGCACTCGTTCATCGACGAGCGCGGTGCGCGCACGCCGTCCACTCCCCGACGAGCGCGGTGCGCGGCTCGCCGTCTATTCCCCGACGAGTGCGGCGAGGCGTTCGAGGAACGGCTTCTGATCGGGGTGCAGGAGCTCCCGCGCCTTCGCGAGCGCGACGAACTCGGCGCGATCGACCTCCCACGATGCGCACGTCGGCTCGTGCCCTTCCGGGGCAGCGCCGGCGAAGGCGTGAACGGTCTTCCGGCTCTTCGTGTAGTCGACGGAGCCGAGCGCGACGAGGTCGCCCGCGGTCATGCCCGTCTCTTCCATCGTCTCGCGACGCGCGGCGGCCTCGAGCGCCTCGCCGTCGTCGGGGATCCCCTTCGGGATGCTCCACGGCGCGCGCTTGTTGTAGTTGCCCGAAGGGTGCACGAGGAGCACGACGAGCCCCTCTGCCGTCCTCCGGTAGAGGAGCGTTCCTGCGGACACTGGCTTTGCCTTCGCCATGTTTCGCCCTGCCGTCAGTGGCCGGTCGCCGAGTGACGCCCGAGCACGCGGCCCGTGACCTTCGACGTCTCGGTGTCGACGCTCGCGTTGCCGCTCGCCTGCACGGCGTAGTGGGTGCCGGTGATCGACGAGGCCCGCACGCGAGCGTGCGCGTTCGCCGCCGCGGTGACCGTCATGTCGCCGGTCAGGCTCGCGCCCCCGGAGACGTCGAGCGTCGTGTTGCCCATGAGCACGATCGCCGGACCCTTGCCGGCGATCGTTCCACCCTCCACCGTGACGCTCGCATTGCCGGTCGCGCTGATGCCGGTCACGCCGGTGACCGTACAGTTCACGAGCCGTAGCCGGCAATTGCCGCTGGCGATGACCGGCACTCCGGCCGGCATCGACAGTACCTTGCCGGTGATCGTCGCCGCGTCGTTGCCGCTGCAGATGACGGGCACGGTGTCGCCCGTGATGCCGCCGCCGATGAGCTGCTTCTGCTGATTCGCGACGTCGACCGCGGCGCTCGCGGCGGAGAGCGCCTGCGAGAGCATCGACTTGAGCTCCGTCGAGTCCGTCGTGATCGTCAGCGCATCGACGGCGCCGGTCGCGCGCCACGCGACGAAGCCCACCACGCCGGCAATGACGAGCGCCATCACCGCGCCGCACCCGCCACGCCGGACGGCCCGCGGGCGATAAGTGAGCGGCCGGCTCGGCACGCTCGCGCTCGCCGGCGGAGTCCACTCACGCGGAGGGACGAAGCCTGCCGGCGTTACCTGGGCCACTTGCCGGAAGCGGTCCACCGCCGCGCTACGCCCGCAGTAGTGGCACCGCACGACGGAAACGCCGTCTTGCACGTCGAGAGGCGCGCCACAGCTCTCGCACTCGAGCAACATAGAACCGAAAACGTATCACGCTTCCCGTCTCGGTCGCTCGAACGCGGCGGTTCGACCGCGACTGCCCGAAGCTTGCGTCGCGTGCGTCGGACCGCTCGCGGCCGATTCATGCGCCCTCCCACGGAAAACTTTGCGATGTACTTGCGCGGCACATCGCAAAGTTTTCCGCAGAACCTCACGAAAAAACGAAGAACGCAGCGACCCCGCGGCGTCGCTCGAGACGGTGCGACGAGCCGCCGGTGCTTCGCGGCGCGCTGGGAGCCCTGATCCTCAGCCTGCGGTTGCCGACGCTTCGGGCTCGGGGTCTGCCGCTGCAGCGACGGCGGGCGCGAGCTCGGTTCCCGGCCAGGCTTCGCGAGCCATGGCGACGAGGATGATGACGTAGCCGACGAGAACCCCGACGCTCCACTGGGCGTAGCGCTCGTCCACTCCGACGTTTCCGAAGCCCCAGTACTCGCTGACGCACACGAGGAGCACGACGATGGAGACGAGGCCCCAGCGCCGTCGCGCGGCGGGCTCCTCCGAGTAGTCCATCATCAGCGGGAGGACGAAGACGTAGTGGAGGTAGTAATTCGACGGATAGAAATACACCGGGATCATCATCATCCCGATGAGCGCGGCCTGGCGCAGATCGCGCCCGCGCGCGGCCGCGAGTGAGAGCGCCGTGAAGGCGATGATCGCGAGCACGTAGAGCGGCCGGCGCGCGAGGAACGTCCTCGATTGCTCGACTGACCAGTCTCCGCCGTTCTGGGAGAGGGCGCGGATCGTCTTCGACGGGTCGAACTGGATCAGGGTGCGAAGCCCGACGTGGTTCACGTTCGGCGTCACCGAGTGCAGCGTGATCTTGTGCGCCCAGTCGAGCCACGAGTGCGAGAAGCCGAAGGCGAGGGTCGACAGGGAGAACGTTATCGCGACGCAGAGCGCGGCGCCGGCAAGCATCTCGAGCAGCGGACGCGACGCGACGATGAGCTTGCGAAGCTCGAGCGGTTCCTTCGTGCGCGAGCGGTCGTAGGCGACCATCAGGAGCGGCGCGACGAGGTAGAAGACGGAGATCGCCGGGAAGGCGCGGATCATGGCCGAACCGGCGAGCGCGACGCCTGCCAGGAAATAGCGCCTCGTCTTGACGGCGCACGCGCCGAGACCGACGAGCACCATCCAGTCGTTCCTGAGCGTCGAGCCGACCCAGTTCGAACCGAACCAGGGGAAGGTGCTCGCGCCGTAGACCACGAGACACACCAGCGCCGGCCGGATCCCGAACGTGCGCCAGGTGACCCCGAAGAAGATGAGCAGGAGCAGCGGATCGAGGAGCCCGGTCCAGAAGAGGAGCGTCTCGTTCGCCGTCGCGTGACGGAACATCAGATGCGCGACGAGGAGCCACGCCGGTGTCGCGTTGCCGCCGTGATCGCGGAGGCTCCCGAGGTACCCGCCCGGGCCCATGGTGCGCCAGAAGAACGCCATGTCCTTCTTGAAGAGGTCCCATCGCTCGGGCGAAAAGCGCTTCTTCACGTTGTGGACGCCGTCGATGACGTTGTGCACCGTCGTCATCTCGTAGTTACGGAGATCACGGATCTCGACGTTGGCCACGTTCTGCTCGGTCGCCCCCGGTGCGTCTTCAAGGTACGCCTCGACGCTCGCCAGGTAGAGCCCGTCGAAGCCGAGCTCGTCGAAGTACTTCGCGGATGGGAAGTACACGCGCATGTCCCAGGTGTGCACCCACGTCATTCGATGATTGTCGACGTCATCGAACTGCGGCTGCCACATGTTGAAGAACGTGGTCAGCGCGAGAAAGGCCATCGCCGCGAGGCTCCCCGTCACGAAGCTCGGGGTCACGTCCTCGGGACGCCATGCGAGCCGCACCACTGCCGCCGCGGCAACGGCCGCCGACACGGCGCGGAGCATGTCGACGACCGGCTGCCCCGGGGGCCACGCGGAGCCCACTGCGTCGTAGACGACGTATGCCGCGACGACGGGCACGAGCACCGTCAGAACGCGAACCCAGGTCGGGAAGGTCCGCCGGTGAAAGAGCAGCGCGAGCGATAGGAGCACACCGAAGACGAGCCCCGAGAGCTCACCGGGGAGACGCGGGTGCTGTCCCTCGAGCGCCCTGAGGAGCGGCGGCCACGGCTCGGGGACGACCTCGAAGGCCTCGAGCTCGCTCGCGCTCACCATGGAGTCGGGGCTGTGCGCGGTGAGCTTCAGGTAGCGCGCCGTCGCGTCGAGGGTACGCGTCTGGCGGATGCGCATGCCGGCGCCGTGCACCGCGGCCGCCGTCCAGATCGGCCGGTACGTCTTGCCGTCGTCGGAGCCGGCGATGAAGAAATCGTCGTTGTTGTCGCCCTGGAGGTAGAGCGCGCGCACGTGCACCGCGTGCCCGAGGTCCCACTCGACGGACGCGTCGCCGGTCTGGATGACGCTGGTGAGATCCGTTTCCCAGTGATCGCCGTCGCGCGCGATGGTGCCGTCGGTGAGGCGCGTGGGCTCGGTCACTCCCGCCGAGCGGAGGGGTGCCCGGCCGAAGAGCAGATTGCCTGGAATCTCCGTGCCGGAGCGGACGCAGCCGACCAGGAAGCAGCACGCCGCGACGAGAGCGACGACGAGTGCGCCGGGGCCTCGTTTCACGAGCGCCGTGTCCACCATGGGCGCCCGGGGTTCTCTCCGACACCGGGCCCAGCGTCAAGCACGGGGTGCCGCGAGGGCCGAGCGCGGGAGCGGCTCACGGGGTGGACGGATCGGTCAAGCTCGGCCCCGCGGACGTCTCGGGGCGGACCACCTGCTGCCGTGGAAGATCCATCTTGACGTCGAGGAGCACCGTCTCGCCCGCCGAGAGTGTCACGGTGCGTCGTTCGACCGGCGCCTTGGGGTGCTCGAGGCGCACGTAGTGAACGCCGGGGCTGAGCGGAATGGAGTGCGCGAACGGCGTCGTCTCGACCTCGACGCCGTCGACGATCACGTTCGCCCAGGGGTCGACCGCGACGCGCAGGAACCCGGCATTCGCCGGCACGAGCTCGAGACGGCCGGCGTTGCTCCGCGCGCCGTCGCCACGACGCGCGATCGACGTTCGCTCGATGGCGGCGCCGCCCGCGACGATGAGCGCGAGCGCGACGAGATAGCCGCGGAGCGCCGTGCCGACGGTGAGCGGCTTCTTGCGAAGCAACGACGGGCGCGCGACATCCTTCTTCGCGGCGTCGGCGCCGGTGACGAGACCGAGCCGCACGAGCTCCGCCGCGATCGCGTCGGCGGGCGGCGCGGCGGGCACATCGAGCTCCGCCGAGAGTGTCCGCGAAAGCTCCGCGGCCGTCGCGAAGCGGTCGCTCGGGAGCTTCGCCAGACAGCGACGCACGGCCCTGTCGAGCGACGCGGGGATCGCGGGAACCGACCGGCTCGGTGGCGCCATCGAGTCGTGACGACCGAGCTTCGACGACGGACGGTCGTCACCGGCGTCGAACGGGCGCTTCCCGGTCAGCATCTCGTAGAGCACGACGCCGAGCGAGTAGAGATCGCTCCGCGCGTCCTCGGGCTCGCCGAGGAGCTGCTCGGGCGACATGTACGCGGGCGTTCCGAAGCCGCTCGAGCCCTCGAGCAGCTCGGGCGCCGTCGGGAGCCGTTCGTCGGCCGCGGCGGCGAAATTGACGAGCTTCACCGCGCCCGATTTCGCGACCAGGACGTTGTGCGGCTGCACGTCGCGATGGATGACCCCGCGGCCGTGCGCATGCCCGATCGCGTCGGCGATGGCAACAGCGACGGCCACCGCGGCGTTCGGCGCGAGCTTGCCCTTGCGCGCCACGATCTCGTCGAGGGAAAACCCGTCAACGTGCTCGAGGACGAGCCACATCGCCCGGTCTCCGCGGACGAAATCGAGCACGCGGATGACGCCGGGGTGGTCGAGCTCCGTCAGGAGCCGCGCCTCGCGCTCGAGGGCGGCCGCGAAGGGCGACGAAGGCAGAATACCTCGCCCGAGGGCCTTGATGAACACGGGCCGCCCGAGCTCCGTCTGCTCGGCGCGATAGAGGTCGGTGATGGGGCCGGATCGGACCTTGGCGACGACGCGGTAGCCGCCGAAGGACGGCTCTTCGCCTGGTGGCACTGTCGTGGGCATCCGCGGGACCTCGGCGCGCGACTATACTCCCGCCGTGCGCATCCACCGCCAACGCTCAGCGTCCGCTGCCCCTGCCCCTCTGGATCGATGAGCTTCGGCGCCGTCATTTCCGAGAAGGCGCGAGGCCTGCCGGCGAGGATCGCGGGTGCCGTCGCGCACACGGTGGCGCGGATCGCCGCGTACTTCCAGCAGCGTGACCCGACGGTGGGTGCGGCGTTCGGTCCGGCCCTCGCCGTGTCGACGCTGCTCTTCGTGCGGAGCCCGCTCTCGAACTACATCTTCGACGAGCAAGAGGCGCTTCTTGCAAATCCGTTCGTGAACGGCAAGGTCCCGTTTCGCGCCGTCTTGACCCGCGACTTCTGGGGACTCCCGCACGACCGCAGCATCGGCTCGTACCGCCCGCTCCCGAACATCATCTGGCGCGGCTTCTGGCAGCTCGGGCAGGTGTTTCATCATCCGTGGGCTCTCCACTGGGTGAACATCGTCGTCCACGCTTTCAACGCGGCATGTGTCGCGCGGATCACCTTCGGGCTCACGCGCGATCGCACCACGGCGTGGTTTGCCGGCGGCGCGTTCGCGACCTGCGCCGTGCTCACCGAGGCAGTGACCGGCGTGGTCGGCATCGCCGACGTGCTCGGCGCGCTCGGGCTCCTGCTCGCGGTGCTCGCCCTAGAGCGGTCGCTCGCCGTGATGGGTGTCCTCGTCTTTCTCAGCACCGCGATCGGATTTTTCAGCAAGGAGAGCACCCTCGTCGCGTTACCGATCCTGTTCTGGGTCGCGCTCCTCGCGGCGCCGCTCCAGCACCCGGGGAGACCGCTCCGCGTCGTGCGCGCGGTCGTCGCGCTCATCGCGTCGACGGCGGCGCTCGTCCTCTACACCGAGACGCGACGGCGGTATTTCCCGTCCGAGCTGCCGCCCGAGCTCGCGAACCCGCTGCCCGCGTCGTCGCCGCTCGTGCAGCGCGCGTTCCACGCCTTCCTGCGCTGGTTCTCCCAGCCGAAGCTCCCTCAAGATCCGATCAACAACCCGCTCGCGATCGCGGATTTCGCTCATCGCGTCGCGGGCGCGCTCGGCGTGTACGCGAGCGGCGTCGGCCAGGCGCTCGTACCGACGGTGCTGAGCGGTGACTACTCGTTCGCCGCCGAGCCCATCCCGGCGCGCCTCGTGAGTCTGCGCTCGGTGCTCGGTGGGGCGTTCCTGCTCGTGCCGCCACTCATCGCGCTGGTGCTCTTCTTCCGTGTCCTCGTTTCGAAAGAGCCCGAATCCGCCCGGACGAGAATCGAGACGCTCGTCGCGATCGGGCTGCTCTGGATGCCCGTCGCATACTTCCCACACTCGAACATTCCGATCGTCCTGCCCACGGTGCGTGCGGAGCGCTTCTGGTATCTGCCCGCGGCGGGTCTCGCGATGCTGCTCGGGCCGGTCCTCGCGCGGCTCGTGCGGCGACCGCAGCTATTCGGGGTTCGGAACCTCGGGCTGGCCGTGGTGACGCTCTTCCTCGTTTTTCAGGCCGTGCGCGCCCGGATGCACGCGCTCGACTACGCGGACGATCTCGTGTTCTGGCGGGCGACGGCGCGCGCGGTCCCCGCGAGCGCAAAGGCGCACCTGAACTACGGCGTGATGCTCGGCGCGAGAAGTCAGCTCGAGGGTCGACTCAACGAGAATCGACGCGCCATGGAGATTGCGCCCACATGGCCCATGGCACACATCTATTTCGCCGATACGCTGTGCCGTCTCGGGCGACCCGACGAGGCGTGGCCCTTCTACCGCGACGGCATGAACATGGCGCCGAACGACCGCAACCTGATCGCGCTCGCGTTGCAGTGCCTCTGGGATCACTCCGCCCTGAAGGCGCGTGACACGGAGCTCGTCGCGATGGCAGACGCCAAGCCCGGCACCTGGCTCGCGTTCCTGAACCGCGACATCGTCTGGAACGGCGACAAGAACGGCGGCGTCGACAAGAAGTACCGCCCGCGCGGCTACGACGAGGGTCCGTCGGAATGACCGGTGCGCGCCGCGACGGCCACGGCGCATGCGCGATGCTCGTCACCGCGACCGTGCTCGCGGGTTGCGGCGGCGCCCTCGGACGGCAAGCGCACGAGGAAGGGCCGTGTGCGGCAGCGACGTCGGAGGAGCGGCGAGTGTGGAACGACACGGAACGCGCGCGGCTCCGCGCCGCGATCGTCGGGGTCGGGCCGGCTTACGCCGCACGCACCGCCGTCGATGTGACCACCGAGCTTGACGGAATTTCCGCGACGTGGCTCGCCGGACGCAGCGCGACCTGCAACGTCGAGGCGAGCGCGAAGAGCGCCGACGGCGTCAGAGCCGCCGCTTGCTACGACGCAGCGCTGCCGTCCCTGCGCGCTGCGATCGACGGCGTCGCAGCGTCGGACCGGACGACCTTGCCGCACGCGACGGAGGTCGTCGACGTGGCGCGCGACGCCGTGGAGCGCTGCCGTCACCCTGGCGCGCTCACCGCGTTCGCGCCGTCCCCTGCCGCGAACGGCGCCGAGCGCGAGCAGGCGCGGAGCTTCGTCGCGCGCGCGCGGGTCTATCTCGCGCAGGGTCTCCCTGCCGCCGCGAAGCGCGAGGCGTCACGCGCCGAAGCCCTCGGTCTCCGGAGCGACGACGCGCATGCGACCGCGGGCGCTCGCGTCTTGATGGCGCACGCCGCGATCACGGAGAACGCCCTCGCCGAGGCGCGGACGATCCTCGACGGCGTCGGAACGCCGTACTCGGGAGCGACCGAGCCGCTCGAGCTCGCCGAGCTCCTGTCGGCGAAGGCCGGAGTGGGAGACGCCGCTTCCGCGCTCGCGCCGTCGGAGGAGGCGCTCGCCCTCGTCGCGCGTGTCCTCGGACCGGACAGCGCGGAGACCCTCGACTACGAAGAGCGTGTTGCGATCGTCGAGCGCGCTCGCGGCGAGACCGACCACGCCGTCGCTCGCTACGCGCGGCTCATCGAGACCGCGGAGCGCGCGCTCGGTCCGGGGTCGCGACGATTGGCGGAGCTCCACGTCGCCCTCGGTAAGCTCTACGCCGGGCTCGGCGCGTTCCGGGAGGCGGAGCGGGAGACACGCGCCGGCTTGGCGGTCGCGGAGAAGGCCCATGGGCCCGACCATCCCGCGAGCGCCGCAGCGCATTTCGAGCTCGCGACGACTCTCGACGCGCTCGGGGACCTCGAAACGGCGGCCTCGGAGGCAGAGAAGGCCAGTCGGAGCCGCCTCGCCGCGTTCGGAGAAGCGTCGCTTTCGGTCGCGGAGTCGCTGTCCCTCGTAGGTAGAACTGCGACCGCCCGTGGGCAGAATGAGATTGCTCTCGATGCCTACACCCGCGCACTCGCTATCGACGTGAGGTTGCTCGGAGCGACTAGCCGTGAGGTCGGCGCAACTCATCAGGCGCTCGGACGCACCCTCGAGGCTCTCGGAAAGCTCGATCAAGCGCTCCCCGAGCTTCAGCGAGCACTGGGTATCGAAGAAGACACCGCCGGCGCTGCTGGCCCGGAGCTTGCCGCGAGCCACGAGCACATCGCAACGGTGCTCCACGCAGCAAAGCGCTACGACGATGCTCTCTTCGAGCATCACCTCGCGATCCAGCTCTTGAAGGAGTCATCGGGAGAGGGTGACGCAGCGATCGCAGCGGAGCAGGCGAGTATCGCCGGTATTCTCGAGGAGCAAGGCAAGCTGGACGACGCGACGGAGACGTATCGCGAGGTGCTGCGACTGGACGAGGGCGCGTTCGGGAAGGACCACCCCACGACGGCCAGGGATCATCAGAGCCTCGGCCGGGTCCTCGGCCTCACGAAACAATTTCCCGAAGCCGTCAGCGAGCTACGGCTCGCTCTTTCCATTCACGAGCGCGCACTCGGAAAGGAAAATCCGGAGGTCGCGCGCGATCGTCGGCATCTCGGCCTCACTCTCGCTGCGATGGGGAAGCCGAACGACGCGCTACCCGAGCTCCGCTTCGCGCTCGCGTTTTACGAAAAGAACACCCCGCTCGACCAGGAAGCCGTCGAAGAGCTGAAGACGGCTATCGCGAAAGTGGGCAAGAGGGCTCCTTAGGGGAACGCGTGGTCGAAAAGTGATATCGTCTGTCCAGTCGGGCGGGGACGCTCGACGGTCAGGCAAGTCAGGGGGAACGTGGCATACGGCATTTCGGCTGGGTCGGATAACTCATCGGCGAAGGCCGCTTCGTGAGCGGTGCGCACGGGGTAGTGCTCAGCGAGGGATTCGTCTCTCTACGAAGCGTCTTCAATCGTCTACCGGACGCGACGTTCGTGCTCGATCAGAGCGGGCGTGTTCTCGATCTGAACATCGCGGCGGAGAAGGCACTGTCGCTCACCCGCCGCCAGGTGCTCGGTTCGACTCCACGTGATATCGGCGCAGCGCCGACCTTGCTCTGTCACTTCGACGAGGCGCTCCGGCAGGTCGTGCGCGAGGGAAAGTCGCTCACGACTGTGGTCGCGTTCGACACGACCCGAGGTGCGCGTCACTGGGAGGTGCGTTTCTACCCCGACCTCGCCACCGCGGACGAAGTGGCGTCGATCCTCGTGGTGGCACGCGACGTTACCCTCAGCAGACGGCGGCAGGACGAGCTCGTCGGGCGAAGCAACGAGCTGTCGCAGCTCGGTGATTCGCTGTGCCACGACCTCCGGAGCCCGCTCGCGACGATCCGTACCTTCCTCGGTTTCCTGGCGACGGACCTGAAGACGCGCGACGAGACGCAGATCGCGTCCGACGTCGACACCATCCACAACGCCGTCGACAGGATGACGGACCTCATCACCGCCATCGTGAAGCGCACGCGCCTCAGCGTTCCCGGCGCGTCCACCACCGAGACGACGCTACGCGAGGTGATCGGCGACGCGGTGACCCTCGTCGGCGGCTGCGTCACCGCCAGGGCCGCGCTCGTCGAGATCACCGACGAGCCGTGGGTCATCCGCGGTGAGCGAGGGACGCTCGTCGAGATCTTCCAGAACCTGATCGAGAACGCGGTGAAGTTCTCCAAGGTCGGAGAGCGCCCGCGGATCAGGATCAGCGTCGAGGAGTGGGGCGGCTCGCCGACCATCTCGGTGTGCGATAAGGGCATCGGCGTCGATCCGGGCCAGATCCACCGCGTCTTCGAGCGGTTCGAACGGCTCGGCGTCGACCGCGAAGGCACCGGCGTGGGCTTGAGCCTCGTGAAACGCCTCGTCGAGCGCCACGGCGGCAAGGTCTGGATCGAGTCGCCCGGCGTCGGGTGCGGCACGACCGTACGATTGACGCTCGCGGGGATGTCCAAGCGGACCATCACCGCCGCCGGGTAGCGCTCACTGCTTGCTGGTGTCGCGGGCGAGGGCCTGCGCGAAATCACGGTCGAGGACCGTCTTCCGATCGTCGGTACCGGCTTGCCGGATCGCCTGGCGAGCCAGGCGTCGCACGTGCGCGGAGAGCACGAGCGGGACGCCGTCCGAGGTGTTCATACCTGAGCGAGCCTTGACGTAGGCCTTCAGCTTCGACGTGACGATGAGCACGTCATCGACGCGGTCGTCGGGGTCCCCCGCACCGGTGGCGAGTGACTCGAGTCCACGACCGAGGAGCGGAACGACGTCCCGATCCATCACGGTGCGCCGGCCGTCCTTGCCCGCTGCCTCGATGGCGCGATCGCAGAGCTTTCTGAGATGGTCGGAGAGCAAGCCGAGGCAGCGATCTGCGGTGCTCATGCCGGCGCGCGTCTGGATGTAATCCTTGAGCTTCGTGCCGATGACGAGGCTGTCGAGCGACGCGGCCCCCGTGACACGGTGCATCTCCACCGGGCCCGACGCGTCGTTCTTCGCCGACGTTCGCGCCTTCTCGAGCGCGGATTCTTTCGCCCACGCGGCGGCGCTCGGCGAGCGCGCTTCTTCTGCTCCCGCGTCGCGGTGGCGCGCGTCGGCCTGGTGCGCGTCCCAGCACGACACCGAGCAGAACACGAGCGTCATGCGCTTCCTGTTGCAGGTCGAGACGCTACATAGATAGTAGCGAGCGTCGAACCCGATCGGGTCCTTGCAGGTGCTGCAACGATTCCACGAGTCCGTAGCGGCGATCACGAGATATCATCGCCACGAGTCGAAGGCGGAGGCAATGGGTGAGCACGCGCGCAGTCACGCACCAGCATCGGCGACGACCGTGGAATCCGACGTGTTCAGCCACATCGCCGTCTGATCTCCCTCGTAACAGACGTCGCCCTCGTGCTCGAACCTGAACTCGTAACGGACGACGTGTCGCGACTTCCCCGAGCGCACCTTGGTGGCGGTGCAGGTCGCGATGATCGGTTGACCGGGCGGAACGAGCTTCCGGAACTTCGCGGCGTGGATGTTCGTGCCGTAACCGACCCAGCCCTCGCCGTGACGGAGACCGAGCACGTAGTAAGCGTGGATGAAGCCGAGCATGCCCGTCGCGTGCACCATGACCGCGCCGGCGACGTGACGCGGATGTCTCACCGGATGCTCGCGCTGGCTCCGCGTGAACGGCAGCGTCGCCGGAGTCGGCATGCTGCACTTCACGTGGCTCGGCTTCCCCGGCTCACGCGACACCTCGAGAAGGGTGTCGAAGAAAAGCACCTCCGGGTCGTACGGCAGGTCGGCTAGAAACGCGGCGTCGAACGTGGGCGCATCCGGCATGGCCCGGGTTTATCGCACGAATCGGACGAGAAGCGGTCTCGCACGAGACGGGTTATCGCGCGAAAATCGCGGCCCGGTGCTATCGTTCGAGGTCAGCCGATGCAGCCCATCGAACGCACCAAGATCATCGCGACCATCGGGCCTGCCACCGCATCACTCGACCGGATCCGAGAGCTGATACGCGCCGGCGCAGACGCCTGTCGCGTGAACTTCTCGCACGGGGACGGGAGCCGGCTCGGGCCGTTGATGCAGACCATCCGGGAGGCGGCGCGACTCGAGAAACGTCCCATCGCGATCCTCGCGGATATCCAGGGTCCGAAGCTCCGCATCGGGAGCATGCCTGCCGCGGGCGCTCTGCTCGTCGAGGGCAACACGTTCACGCTCACACCGCGCGACGTCACGGGGTCGGATACCGAGGCCCACACTGCCCACGAACGCCTCGCCGAGGACGTCGAACCCGGTGCGCGCATCCTCCTCGCCGACGGCGCGATCGAGCTCATCGTCGAGTCGGTGGCGGGGCGCGACGTGGTCTGCCGCGTCGTCACCGGCGGCCGTCTCTACTCGCACAAGGGCCTGAATCTCCCAGGACGCAAGGTGAGCGCCGAGACGCTGACCGACAAAGATCGCGAGGACCTCGCGTTTCTCGCCGGGACCGACGTCGATCTCATCGCGATCTCCTTCGTCCGCTCGGCGGCAGATCTGAAGCTCGCGCGCGAGCTCCTCGGCCCGGGCAGGAAGATCCCCGTCATCGCCAAGCTCGAGCGACCCGAGGCGATCGCGTGTCTCGACCAGATCCTCGACGCCTCGGACGGCATCATGGTCGCGCGCGGCGATCTCGGCGTGGAGCTACCGTTCGAGCAGGTGCCCGTCATCCAGAAGCGGATCTTGACGCGCGCGTCGCGGCGCGGGAAGTGGACCATCGTCGCGACGCAGATGCTCGCGTCGATGGTCGTATCGCGGCGTCCGTCGCGCGCCGAGGCGTCCGACGTGCTGAACGCCGTGCTCGACGGCGCAGACGCCGTGATGCTCAGCGAGGAAACCGCCGTCGGCGACAACCCGGTCCTCGCCGTGAAGGCGATGGACGCCCTCACCCGCTCGGCGGAAGAATACGACCGCGGCGCTCGCGACTCCGAGGTGGACACCGACGCGCACTCATTTTCGTCGAGCGCGGCGGGCGCGGCGGTGCTCGCCGCGAATCAGCTCCGCGCATCGGCGATCGTGACGCTCGCGGGCTCGGGGCTCACCGCGCTCCACGTCTCGAAGTGGCTCCCACGGCTCCCCATCGTCGCGCTGAGCTCCTCGCCGGCGACGCTCCGCCGCACGAACCTGCTCCGCGGCGTGTGTCCCGTCGAGATCTCGCAACGAGCCGACGTGGAACAGCAGCTCGAGTTCGCCGACGTCTTTCTGATGCAGGCCGGTTGGGCCAAGGAGGGCGACGTCGTCGTCATGGTCGCGGCCGTCCCCCTCGGCGCCGGAAAAGAGACGAACACGATCCGGTTCCACCGCGTCCGCAAGCCCGGCTCACCGAGCACGCTATGGCCGGGCGCGTGACGGCTCTGACGGGCGGACGGCTCTCACGGGCGGACGGCGTTGGCGGCGTGGGATTGGTTTGTGTTGGGGGTCTTACCCCCGCGGGCTCGCTTCGCGACCCGCTCCCCCGCCGCTTCGCGGGCTCGCTCCGCTCGCGGGCGTGACGGCTCTGACGGGCGTGACGGCTCTGACGGGCGGAACTACTTTACGTTGTCGGGCGAGCTGATGAAGAACTCGACGTAGTTCTTCCGGAGCCGGACTTTGTAGGTCGGGATCTTGCTGCGAAAGACGAACGTGACGCGCGCGCCGGTGGGTCCGTTCTTGGTGCGGACCTCGGCGATGCGGTCGTCGCGCTTGGGGATGGAGGAGCCACCGTCGACCACACGCCGGCCGGGAAGCTCCACGCTGAAGCCGCCCATCTCCTTCTTGCCCTCGAGGGCGATGCCGGGACGGTCGAGCTTGATGCGGTGAACGACGGGCAAGTGCAGCTTGCCGGTGCCCCATGGCTTGACGGCTTCCGCCTTTGCCTCGGCGGAGTCGGCGTCGCTCGACGATTTCTTCGGCGACGCGTCGTCGAACACCTCGTCGTGGGCGCTCGCGTGCGGCTCGTCCTCGTCGTCCATGCGCTCCTCGGTGGCATGCGGCGCGGGTGATACGGACGAGGCGCCGATCTCGTCGGGGGACGGACCGAGCGGCGCGGGCTCGAGCGTCGCCATCGTCGTGGGGCCGAAGAGCGGCACGTTCGCGACGACGCCGGGGCGAGAGGCAGGACCGCCGGGAAGCGCGCCAGCGACGGCTCCGGGTGCGACGGCCTGGGGCTGCCCCATGGGAGTGCCGGCGTTCTGTGCGACGGGAGCTTGCGCGGCGGGCAGCGCCGTCGCTGCCGGTTCCGCGGCGATGTTCTGCGCGGCGACGGAGTCGGACGACGCCGTCTTCGACGGATGACGATTCAGGGTCATCGCGGCGACCGCGACGCCGACGACACCGAGCACGGCCACGGCGATGACCTTGCGACGGCGCGATTTCCCCTCGTTCGGGTCGTCGCGCTCGCCGTTCTGCGGGCGCAGCCGTCGCTGGGCGCTCGGCGCGGGCGCCTGCGGCGCGGGCGACGTGGCGCGCCGCTTCGGCGTCGAACCGCGGCGCGCGGCGACCTCGCCGAGCTTCGCGCCGCCGGCCTTCGCGAACCGTACGAAGAGCGCGGCAGCGGAGCTTCCCGCGACGGCGAGCTTCTCGCCGGTCGCCTGGGTGGCGCGACCGATGGAGACGGCGATCGCGTCGACGGGACCGCGCATCGCGGACGCCTCATCGTCTTCGTCGTCGTCCTCGTCGTCGCTTTCGACAGCGTCGGCTTGCGCCTCGGTCTTCGCGGGCTTCGACTCGACGCGTGCCGCGACGCGATCCTGGGGCGCGGGCGGCGCAGCTTCGGCGATCTCGTCACCGATTACGCTCGGCTCCGGCGTCGTATCCTCGCCCTCGTAGCGAAGCGCGACGACGAGCTGCGGAACCTGGGTCTGCGGATCGATCGCGATGGAGACCGCGTCGATCCTCGCGCCACGACGCTGCCCCTGGCCGACGTCCTCGACCTGGAGACCGCGTCCGACCTTGAGAAATTCGAGGTTCGACCCGACCTGGACGCGGCGCGAGCCGCCCTTGCGGACGCGCGCCTTCATCGGCGCACCGAGCCCGTCGATGTGAAGCTTCACGGCCATGCCGGCGAGGGCCGGCTCGACGGAAGGCTCCGGCACGAGCGGCGCTTTCTTCTCGTCGTCGTCGGCCCCGTCGTCGGTGAGCCCGCAGAGCGTCTTCAACGCCTCGACGCTTCCGCTGTCGAGCGCCGTGAACTGGACGCCGAACTCGCCGCCGCCGTCGCAATTGCGCTGCCACGCCACGGTGCCCTCGACGACGATCTCGCGACCGTTGTCCTCGAGCCGGCAAACCAGCGGCGCGCCGAGGGGCGGGAGATAAGGCGTACGAACGTGCATCCCGCGGCCCGAGAGCTCGATGGACTCCGCTTCGAAGGCCGGGACCGTGGTGTCGCGGCCACAGATATCGACCAGCCGTGCCACGGGCACCCGGTTCACTCCACGCGCGCGGCGCTCCTGCTTGTCGACGATCATGATTCCTCACTTGAGGGGGGTCTTGACCCCCGCGGCTCGCTTCGCGACCGCTCCCCCGCCGCCTTCGGCGGGCTCGCTTCGCTCGCGTGGGACGACGCTTGGTCGTCGATGCGACCTACTAGGGTGCCGGCGCTCGCCGGGCCAACTTTCGGGGCCTCGCCGGCGCGCAGACGGCGTGCCCGGAAATCTTCCGGCAAACGAGGATTTGTCAGAAAAGCTCGGGGTCGCCATCCTAGGCGGGTGGCCCTGACCGTCGTCGTCCGCTCGTTCGACGGGAAGACCGCGCCTCGCATCACTCTCGACGCACCGCGCATCGTCATCGGACGCGGGGACGGCTGCGAGGTGCGGCTGCCGGATCCGAGCGTCAGCCATCGCCACGCCTCGATCCGCCAGCGCGGCGCCGAGTACATCGTCCTCGACGAGGGCAGCACCAACGGCACCTTCGTCGGTCCGGTCCGCCTCGCGTCGCAGGCGCCCCGCGTCTTGCGCAGCGGTGATCTCGTGCGGGTCGGGCGCGTGTGGCTCGAGATCGTCATCGAGCAGATCCCGCCGACGCCGAACGCGACGCTCGCGACGTGCGAGATGGCGCTCGCCCTCGTCGCGGAGGCGCTCGCCGCCGACGGCGCACCGGCGGTGCCACGCGTCCAGATCGCGGAGGGTCCCGGCGCGGGTGCCGAGTTCTCGCTCGACACCCTCGGGCGCACCTACGTGGTCGGGCGGCTCAAGTCCGCCGACCTGAGCATCGACGATCCCGATCTTTCGCGCCGGCACGTCGAGCTGGTCCGCCGCGGCGACAAGCTCGTCGTGATCGATCTCGGCTCGAAGAACGGCACCACCCTCGGCGAAAAGAAGCTCGACTCGGGCGCGGAGATCCCGTGGCCGCGGGGCGAGTCGCTGAAGCTCGGTGCGACGCGGCTCGTCTACGACGACCCGGTCGGCGACGCCCTCGAGCAGCTCGAGAAGGCGGCCGACGAACGCATCCGTGACAACGAACCCATCGATCCGCCGACGGGCGCTGCCGCTGTGGGCGTCCAAGCAAGAACGGCGGAGACCGATACCGGTACCGGAACCTCGAGCCGTCGCGACGCGCCGGTGAGTCTCCGTCCGGCGCGCGCAGCTCGCGGCAACTCCGGCGGCTGGACGGCCGCTGACGTCTTCGTCGCGTTCCTCGCCGTCGTCGTGCTCGGCATGAGCATCGCCGGGCTCGTGTGGCTCATACGAAGCTGAGGCGCTAGCGGCGTAGATCCGTCGTGCCGGAGATCATCGCGTCGAGGACGTTCCTGGTGATGCGCTGTGCGGAGAGCGTCGGGCCGCTGCGGGTCGGATAGGCGGTGCCGCACGAGCTCAACCCCCACGCCCACTGCACGGTGCCGGTGGCGAAGACGATCGCGCCGCTCGCGGCCTGGTACACGGTGGAGTCCGCGTATTCGGTGCGCCCGTCCTGCGAGTACGGATACGGCGAATGAGCGACGATGACGCCGTTCTGATGCAAGAGGTGCAGGTCGGCGAGCTCGGTGGTCGCGGTCTGCTCCAGATCGCCGGGCACGGTGAGCACGGTGTCGACCTCGTACCCGAGCGTCTTCGGAAGGACGTCACCTTCCTTCGCGTCGGTACCCGCGAAGATCCAGTTCGTCGGATCTTGCACGCGCCAGCCAGCGGTATCGCCCTGGAGCTTTCCGTAGAAGTACTGGACGCCGATGAGCCACTCTTCACCGTTGCCCCCGAGGCCCAGGTGCGGGAGACGAAACTCGGTCGTCACGTCGTCGAACGTCGCGGCGCTCTTCGCCGCCGGATCGGTCGACGGCGCGTCGAGCTTGTAGCAGACGATGCGGCGATCGGGGTTGCCGCGCGCATCAGGCTCGAGACGGATCTGCCAGTAACAGGTGTTGGCGGAGAAGAACCCGAGGTTGACCCCGGCGTCGCGCGCGGCCTCGACGTTCTGGCGTTGCTGGCGGGTCCAGTACTCGTCGTGACCGACGGAGAGAAACGCCCTGTGATTCAGGAGCAACGAGCCACGTTCGTGTGTGTCGACGTCGGTCGAGTACGTGACGTCGTAACCTTGCCGCTCGAGCCAACGCAGCATCGGATATTCCCAGTAGAGAAAATGCCCGGCGCCGCCGCCGTCTCCGTAGCGCCCGTCATCGTAAGGCCGATTGAAGGACACCTTGTAAGCCGCCTTCGGCAGCGTGTAGAGCGAGCGGCCGCCCCACTCGTTGTAGGCCTGATACGTCGTCACGCTGGTCTGGAAAAGTAGCGGAGCCGTGCTTCCGTCGTCGCGCACCACGAACGTCACGTAGCGCTGCTTGCCGTCCGGCACCGTCGTGAGCTTCACGAGGTACGCGCCGCTCTTCCAGTCGCCGGTCGTCGGGATGGTGAACGGATCTATCCATCCGCAATCGGCTTCGCCGTTCTCGTCGAGCGCGGGGTCGGGCTGCAACCTGCCGGGGAACGAGAGCGGGCCGAGAACCTTCTCTGCGCCCGCGCCGCCGTACCAGCCCATCCGATAGACGTCTGCGGTGAACGCGACGGAGCGCGTGCTCACGTACACGTCGATCGGCTCGCCGTGATTGACGCTCGTCGCCGAGGCGTATCCCTCGATCTCGCGACCGAGCGCCGGATTCTCGAGCTGCCAGTCCACGTCGATGCTCGCGCCGACGGGGCAGTCGTCTCGCTCCGCCAGCGCGGCGAAGTCCCCGGTGACGACGCTGGCCGCGGTGCCACCGCGAGACGTTCCGGCGTCGCCGGCGCGGCTGTCACGGACGATGCCGCCGCAACCCGCCAGCGACGCGAGCGACACGAACGTCAGAAGTCGTACCCATACCCGAGCTGAACATTTCCTCACCCGATCCCCCGATCGAGCACGACGATATCAGCGGCGATGACGCGGCGTAAGTCTCCTCAGGGCGCGTACTTCACGCCGAACGAGTCGAGCCCGATCTGGGCACTCGACGATCTGCCGTCTCTCTCCCCCGTGACCTTGACCTCGACCGTATGATCCGCTCCGTCGAGTGGCCCGCTATTCCACACTCCGACGTGACGGGACTGCTCGGAAGCATAAAGGTTCACCCTCGCGACGCGGACTCCGTCGAGCTCGACGTCGGCGACGCCGCGATCGGGGCCGCGGGTGGCGAAGAGCGTCACCCCGAGCATTCGCGGATGAGCGAGGGCGCGCGAATCTCCGACCGTGCCGGAGACGATCTCGTCGGATTCGAAGGCCCCCGGGATGCCCCCAGCCGGAAAGTCGTACGTCCAGGTGCCGGTTCGGGCGCAGACCATCGAATGGGCGTCGATCTCGTAAGAGTAGCTGTCGGGCCGCGGTGCGCCGCGTGCCCACCGGAGCGCATCGTTGAAGCGAGTCCCGTCGCGATATGAGGTCCCCGTCGTCCCTCCGGCCTCGTCGTACTCGTTCCTCGCGTAGATGAGGACGAGCTTGGGATCGCCCGAGAGTGCGCCCGCGAGGTGGTCGAGCCACTCCGGCTCCGTCGGCTGATCGCCGTAGGTGACCGCGGTGCCCTTCCTCGGACGAGAATCGCAGAGCGGTGTGAGGGAGCGCACGTCGTCGAAGATGTCGACCTTGCCCCAGTGACTTCGATCGATGTCGCGCTGGGCGGTCCAGGGCCGCTGACCGAGGCCGGGCAGCGACGCGCCGTTGGGGCCGTACGTCGCGAGGCCCTGAAGCGCGAGTCGATGCGCGTCCGGCGAGCGGTGATTCACGTCGACGGTGTAGACGGGGCCGACGGTTGCCGTGAACTCCGCCCATCTGTCGGTCGGCATCTCCTCCGAATCGTAAAGGTAGATGAGGGGCAAGCCGTCGATGGTCTGATATTGCGGATCCTTCGTGCGGTCTCTGACCCAGGCGGCGAACGTGTCGAGGTAGCCCCAGTCTTCACCCGCGCGTGGCGTCATCAGCCAGAAGCTCTGCAGGATGAGCGCGAACTTGATCGCACCCCGGTACTGGCTCGCCATGTAGGCATCGAAGCCGTGCTGGATGTCGGACGTCGCATAGATGTCGTCGTCGGGGTCGAGCAGCTCGTGGGGCGGATACCAGACGAAGGCGTAGTGCCCGATGGCGCCCGCGTCCTCGCGGATCTCGGTGTCGACGATCGATTGCGTGTCGACGCCCGAGCCGTAGAGATACCAGCCGAGGAGCGGCTCGAGGTACGAGTAACGCGTCGTGAGCGCCGTCCCGATGCCGAACGCCGAACGGAGCTCGGGGTCGCTCGGCGCGGCGTCCCAGCGAATGACGCCGATGGGCACGTCCGAGGTCGGCTCGAAGTCGGGAACCACCGATTCTCCGATGTTCCGTGTCACCCGCACTTCATCGCTCTCTGCCGCTTCTTCGCGTGGCACGACCTCGTCGATGGCGGATCTCGCGCACCCGATGGCGCTCGAGGCGAACCACACCACCCACGCAAGCCCCGCTCCAGCTCGTGCTCTCATCTTCCCTGCGTGGACCGTTTACGGTCCGGAAGAATACGGCGAGGTCGGAGCGCGGGCAACGGCCCGCGCGCGTCACGACGTCGAGAGAGCGCCGGGCGAGAGGCTTTCCTGCGTGACACCCGCGCGCGCCCGCCGGATCAGGAGGACGCCCATGCCCACCATCCACACGTCGAAGAGGAACACCGCTCCATAGAATAGCGGCAAGAGACCGAGCGAGAAGTCGCCGAACGCCTGGATGCCGCCGGAGAGGAGGCCGAGCGAACCGCTGACGAGCGGCACCGCGCCGAGCCACGCCTTGAAGCGGGCGCTCCGGGCAACGGCCACGCCGAACAGAAGTGGAGTGACGCCCCACGAGAGGAGCGTCCAGTGTCCGAAGAACGCGCGGCCCATCGCGTCGATCGCGCCGGCTGCGGCGACCGTCGGCCCTGAGCTCCCGGATGCGACCATTGCCACTGCGACGACTCGCGTCGCGAAGCCGTCGACGACGAAGAAGACGAGCGCGACGGCCGTGGTGGCGATCGCGACGTCCCTCGCGATGGTGCCCCACGGTGAGACGCCGTCCTCGGCGGCTGCGGCGATCGCGCCGAACCCCACGAGGAGCAACACGAACCCCAGGGTGAAGCCCAGGTAGACGAGGTTCCAGCTCGGGTTGGCAGCGACCTCGCCGAGGTGCACCGCGGGGTCGAACAGCGTCGCTGTCTCGACCGGATGCATCGCGCCGGAGAGCTGCGTCAGGAGCCCTCCGGCGATGGCGGCAATGCCGCCGATCGTCTGAAGCGCCGCTGCGGACGTCCGTGTCTTTGCGCCACCGTGTGCCGTCATGCTCGAAACGTGGCGCCGTACCCCGATTCCGTGAATGGCGCCGCGTCCGAAAAACTCGTCCTCGCGTCCAGACGCGAGAACGATCCGCAGCGAGGCGCGCCGCGTGGGGATAGATTGAAGGCGATGGACGATCTCTCGGCCGTTCTCGACGCCGTGCGTTTGCGAGGCCAGATGTACTGTCGTCTCGAGGCGCGCGCCCCGTGGGCGATGAGCGCGCCCTCGTCCGGGAGCGCGACGTTTCACGGGGTGGCGAAGGGGGACGCCTTGCTCCGCATTCCGGGTGAGCGAGACGTCACGCTGTCGGAGGGTGATCTCGCCGTGCTGTGCCACGGCTCCGGCCACACCATCGCGGACGCCGTCGATCGCGTTCCCTCGCCGTTCGCGGACGTCCTCGGCTCGGCGGGTGGCGGGTTCCTCGTCCGCTGCGGTGGGCGCGGCGCGCGCACCGTGATCGTCTGCGGCGCGTTCTCGACGAGCCGCGACGGCCCACCCTTGCTGTCCATGATGCCGCAAGTGCTGCACATCCGCGACAACGAGCGCGTCGCGAGTCTCCTCTCCCTCCTGTCGTCCGAGGCAACGGCCGCGTTGCCGGGAGCCCGCGCCCTGGTGAGTCGCTTGACGGAAGCGCTCTTCGTCGAGGTCGCGCGCGACTGGGTCGCCCGCGGCAAGGTCCGTGACGACGCTCCGCTGGCGGCGCTCGCCGACGGACGCATCGCGTCCGCGCTCGCCGCGATCCATGGCGACTCCCTGAAGCCGTGGACGGTCGCCGCTCTCGCGCGCAAGGCCGGCATGTCGCGCTCTGCCTTCGCCGACTCGTTCGCGCGTCTGGTCGGCGCACCGCCGCTCGCATACGTGTCGCGCTTCAGGCTGCACGGCGCGAAGGTCCTCTTGCGCGAATCGACGCTCAGCGTCGCTCAGATCGCGGCGCGCTCCGGCTTCGAGTCCGAGGCGTCGCTCGGCAAGTCGTTCAAGCGGCTGTTCGGCATGCCCCCCGGCGCATACCGGAGGTCCCTGTCCGAGAGCGATCTCAGCCGCGGCGTCCGCGGCCCTTCCGCGTGACTCGCGGCAAGGACGTCGTGGGGCTCACCTCGATGCGCCCCGCGTCGTTCTCGCCCTTCGCCAGCCGCTGAACTCCGGCGAACGCGATCATCGCCGCGTTGTCGGTGCAGCTCGACAGGGGTGGTACGACGGCGCGAAGCTCGCGGAGAGCGCAGGCGTGGCTCATCGCCTCGCGGAGCTCCCGGTTTGCGGCGACGCCGCCGCCGAGCACGATCGTGGAGATGCGCTCTCGACGAGCGGCGACGATCGTCTTCTTGACGAGCACGTCGACCATTCGACGCTGAAACGACGCGCAGAGGTCGGAGAGCGCGGCCACGTCGGCAGGGGCGCCGTTCTTCTCGACGAAGCGGGCGACGCTCGTCTTGATGCCCGAGAAGCTGAACTCGAGCGAGTCCCGCTCGGGCATCGGCGCCGGGATCGCGACGCGAGACGGATCGCCGTTCTTCGCGAGCCGGTCGATGACCGGACCGCCCGGATAACCGAGCCCGAGGAGCTTCGCGACCTTGTCGAACGCCTCCCCTGCCGCGTCGTCGCGGGTACCGCCGAGCTCGCGCACGCCGGCGAGCTCGAGCGAGTCCACCCGGTAGAGCGCGGTGTGACCGCCGGACGCGATGAGCGCCACGAACGGCAGCTCGGGCACCGAGCTCGCGACGCCAGGGCGCGATAGAAACGCCGCGACGATGTGACCAACGAGGTGGTCGACTCCGACCACGGGCTTGCCGGCAGCCCACGACAGCCCCTCGGCGAGCTGCACCCCGACGAGGAGCGCGCCGGTGAGCCCGGGACGGCAGGTGACGGCGAGGCCGTCGATGTCGGCGAGCCGCACCCCTGCGTCGCCGAGAGCGCGCGCGATCACCGGCTCGGCGTTGCGCAGGTGATCCCGCGACGCGAGCTCCGGGACGACTCCGCCGTAGGGCGCGTGCACCGCGATCTGGCTGTGGACGACGTCGGACAGCACGCCGCCGCGCTCGTCCACGACGGCGGCTGCGGTCTCGTCACACGACGTCTCGATGCCGAGGACGAGCACGGCTACTGGCTCTCACAGCCGCTGTCGTTGCGGTCGAGCATGAAGAGCGCGAACGCGCCGTGGTCCTTGGTGTTCGCCGGATCGGTCACCGGCTTGAGGAGACGCACCTCGACGTGGTTCGACTTGTAGAGCGACACGACGGCCATCATCGTTCCGCGGCAGGTGGAGTCCACCCACGCTACGATGTTGTGGACCTGGCCGTCCTCGAAGGTGAACGTCGAGAGCGGGTCGTTGGCGAGCTCGCTCGTCACGAGGAGCTTCGCGCCGTCGAAGGTCGGAACGCCGGCGCAAGGGCCGCCGACGGCGTCGTTGCTCGTGATGGTTCCGGGCGTCGTCGTGAGCTCGCTCGTGTCGATCGTCAGGCGAAGGCCGAGACGGCGGTCGAAGCCGTTGGCGTCGGTCGGCGTCCTCACGAACGGCGAGTCGACGATTTGCCCGCAGTAGGCGGACTTTCCCTTGGTGTCGAAGCGACTGAGCGTCTGACAGCCGAGCAATATCGGTATCGCCAGGAGGGCGAGCAAGCAGGGGCCTTTACTTACAAAGGAGGGGGGCCTTAGCCCCCCGCAGCTTCGCCTTCGGCGAACTGCTCCCCCCGCCCGCCTTCGGCGGGCTCGCTTCGCTCGTCCCCCCGCCCGCCTTCGGCGGGCTCGCTTCGCTCGCGTGGCGCGAACGCCGAACAAGTCGCGAGTCTTGCCGTGAACAGTTCCGCTTCTTTGATGCCTCAGGGACGAGGGAATCGTCGATGCGGAACTCCTGACGCGAGACATCGGTCGTCCTTATACCGCCGGGGTCAGGTCTTTTGTGCGAGGAGCGTGCGCGCAAGCTCCCGCACGCGCGGCTCGGGGTCCTTCTCCGCCACCCGCGTCAGCGCGGCGCGTGCCTCCGGCAAGCGAGCGGCACCGAGGCCCTTCACCGCCGTTTCACGCACGAACGCGATGGGATCCCGCTCCGCGACCCGGGCGAGGACGGTGACCGCCGCTGCCGCCCGGGGCCCCGTCGCGAGCGCCGCGAGCGCCTCCGTCGCCTTGCCGCGCGCCGCCCAGACGTCGGCCTTTTCGGCGAGCACGGAGAGCGCGTCGAGGGCGCTCCCGTCGTCGGTCGACGCGAGCGCCACGAGCGCGCCACGCTGGACGAGCGGCTCCGGATCACGGAGCGCCGCGACGACGGCGGCGCGCGCCTCCGGCTCCGGGCGCAGAGCGAGGACCCGTATCGCGCGCGCACGAACGTCCTCGGCGGGGTGCTTCGCGAGGGCGAGGAACGGCTCCACGAGGGCACGACCGACGCGCTCGAGCGCCGCCTCGCACGCTTTTCGTTGCTCCGGCGATGCCGCGTCGAGACGATCGGTGAGCGGCGCGAACGCCGGACGGCCCGCGCGCGCGAGGAGTGCGTCCGCGACGGCGCGCGCGCCCTCCGGACCTGCGCGCGCCGCGGTCGCGGCGGCATCGACGAGCTCCGGCACGAGCTCGATGGTCGCGTGCGCGCTCTCGTCGGGAGTGAACCCGGTCGGCCGGAGCCCGGTGAGCACTGCGCGGACGTCGACGCGCCCCTCGGGGATCGGCAGAGGATCACCCGCCGGCATGGAACGCCCGGTGACGAGCACCAGGGCGGCCGACGCCGCAGCGTCGCGCATCGTATCGTCGGCACTGACGAGGCCCTCGGCGATGACGCGCTTCGCCGACTTCGCGTGGATCGCGGCGAGCCCGACGACCGCTGCGCCACGCAGCGACGGATCGGGCGCCTCCACCAGACGGCCGAGCACGTCCTCGGCCGCATCTCCGCCGAGTGCACCGAGCGCGAACGCGGCCGCCGCGCGCGCGACCGGCTCCTGATCCGGCGCGGCCGCCATCGCCGAGAGCGTGCGAGCATCGGCGCGATTGCCGAGGAGCCCGAGGCCGATCGCGGCGAGGGCACGGACGCTCGGCGCGTCGCTCGCGAGCATCTCGACGAGGAGCGGGCGCGCGCGTGGGCTACGGAGCCGCGCGACGGACCACGCCGCGGCGATCGCGACGGTGTCGCTCTCGTCCACGCGGACGTTCCCTTGCGGCGCGATCACGTCCTTCAATCGCGGCAAGATGGTGGGATCGGCGAGCGCTCCGACGGCGATCATGGCGCGGGTCCGGAGCTCCCCGTCGGCCTTGCCGGTCGCGAAGGCGAGGAGCGCCGGCGCGGCGCTGGCGTTCGAGATGTACGAGAGCAGCTCGACGGCCGTGCGCTGCTGAGAGTCACGATCGTCGGACAGAGCATCGAGGAGCGGCTTCACCGCGCGCTCTCCGATGCGCCGGAGGGCCTCCCTGGCGCTCGCGGCGCGCGCAGGGTCCGTCCCGCGCGCCTCGTGGACCAGCGCGAACGCCATGTTTCCGTACACCTCGACGAGGAGGCGCCGGTACATCGGCCGTCCGGGGTTCCCGAGGGCGACCGGCAAGAGCTCGCGTTCGAGCGACTCGAGCGTGCCGCGGCCGAGGTTCACCTGCATCGAAAGCCGCGCTGCACGCGCGACGAGATCGTCATCGGGAGCGGCGCGCACCACGCGACGGAGCAGACGGTCGGCCTCGTCGAGATCGCCGCGCGTGAGGAGGAGCTCCGCGAGGTCGAAGTACACCGGGAAGAGCCGGTCGTTCTTGGCGAGGGCGAGCCGTAGCTCGGCAACGGCGTGATCGACGTCTTGCCGGCGGCGGTACATCTCGCCGAGCTTTTGATGACCGGCGGCGTCGTCGGGGCTGAGCTCGACGGCTTTCGACGCGTAGCGGATCGCGTCGTCGTCGCGGTAGAGCTCGGCGGCGTACTGCGCCATGCGCTGGTAATATTCGCGCGCCCGTCGCGCATCGAGCTTCACGAGCCGGTCGAGCGTCGTGATCGCCGCGTCGAGCTTGTGCTGTGCCACGAGCGCACGTTCGAGACCGAGATACGCCTCCTCGTCCCCGGGAGCGTGCGCGACGATCGTCTGGAGCGTCCGCTCGGCATCGGCCGGACGGCGAAGGCGACCGTATACCTCGGCGAGGAGCCGTCCTGCCTCGAGGTCCGGCGGGTTCTGCGCGAGACGGCGCTCGAGCGGCCGCACGTAGTCGAGGAGCCGCTTGTCGAGGTCCCAGATCGTGACGATGTGCTGGCGCGCCTCGCGGGCAACGGCCTTGTCCGAGCCCGCCTCGCGCAGCATCTTCTCCCAGATCTTGCGGGCGGCTTCGTGCTGCTCGGAGCGCAGCGAGCCGGACGCCGACGTTCCCGTTCGCTCGAGGGCGAGCGCGAGGGCCTTCTGGTACTTCGAGTCGCGCGGCGCGAGCTCCGCCGCTTGCTTGAGGAGCGCGAGCGCGTCGTCGGGCATGTCGTGCTCGAGAAACACCTCGCCGAGCGCGTGGAGCGCCTTCGCGCGATCGGGGACGACGACGCGGATGCGGTTCCACACCTCGACGGCGCGCTTGGTGTCGCCCTGACGGTAGTAATGGTCGCCGAGATCGACGAGGTGACGCGGATCGCTCCCGCCCGACTTGGCGAGCCGGTCGAGCAGACGCGTCGCGCGGTCGGTCTCGTCGATGCGCTCGTAGAAATCGACGAGCGCGGTGAGCGTCTCGTCGTCGCCCGCGGCCCGCCCTTCGAGCCGGGTGAGCTCGGCGAGCGCCTGCTTGCGATCGCCCCGCTGGATCAACGTCTCGACGAGCCGGAACACGAGCTGCGGGTCGTGCGGCGACAGCGCGATGAGCTTCTGGTACTCGCTCACCGCCTCGTCGAGCTTGCCCTCGACCTGGAGGAGCTGGACGACCTTGAGACGCGTGGCGATGTCGTCCTTGCGGGCGAGCGCCTTCTGGTACGTCGCGAGGGCGTCGGCGACGCGACCGGTCTCCTCGTAGAGCGACGCCAGGAGCGAGAGGCGCTCGAAGTCGTCGGGGTGCTCCTTCTCGAGCAGAGCGACGAGCTCACCGACGCCGCCGCGAGCGCGGTACACCTCGACCATCACGTCGAGCACGTCGCGCCGGAGGCCGGATTGCGCTCCCGCGACGGCGAGCGCGCGGCGGAGCACCTCGACGGCTTCCGTCGCCTTGCCTTCGCGGGCCAGGGTCTGACCGAGGTCGCGCAGCGCGGGCCCGAGAGCGCGGTTGTCCCCGGCGAGTCCCTTGACGAGCTCGCGGTACTCGGCCTCCGCACGCTCGAGCTCGTTCCGCGCGAGGAGCTCGCGTCCGAGCTCTGCTCGCGCGAAGAACGAACCCTTCGCGCGCTGCACGATCTCGGCGTGATAGCGCTTCGCCGCGTCGTAATCGTGAAGATCGAGGCAGAGCCCGACCAGCGTGTGCAGCAGCGCCTCGCGGTCGGCGTCGACGGTGACGAGCGCGCGCGCCGCTTCGAAGCGAGCGCGTGCACCGGCCTTGTCGCCCTGCGCTTCCAGGAGACGACCGAGCGCGAGGATCGCCACCGGGTTCTTCGGGGCCTCGGCGATCGCCTTTTCATACGCCGCGACGGCCGCCGACGTCTGCGCGTCGTGGCGCAGCACGCCGGCGAGCGCGACCTGGGCCGCGTAGTGCTCACCACCGGCCTTGTCGGCGCGCGCGGTGAACTCCGCGACGAGCTTGTCGAGATTGCCGTCTCGACCTCGGTACAGATCGACGAGGCGTTCGAGCGGGAACGGCTCCCCTGGCCGCGCCAGGACGAGCGCCGTGTAACGAGCGACGAGGACGTCGGGCTTCTCGGAGTCGGGACCGGCGTGGGGGGGCGCCGCGGCGTCCGGTGCTGGCGGCTTTGCCGATGACGGCGCGGTTCCAGTCGTGTCGCCGTGCGGCGTGGACGGGCGCGGAGTGCCCGCGGGCTTCGCGCCGCCGGGCTGGGCGGGCACCGGGTGCTTCCCTCTTCGCCCGAACGCATTGAAGTCCGCCGACGCCTGGGACGCGGTCGAAAGAAACGCGACTCCGAGGAGCGCGGCGAGACGACGGGAAGCCGGACTCACCCGGGAAGACTACGACGGAGGTCACGGAAGGGCCAGAACCGCCCCGGCAACGGGCCAAACCGGCGAGACGGTACCGGCCGGACCGTGCTCTTATCCGAGTCTCGAATGAGCATCGTCTACGAGATCTTCGGAGAGCTCAGAGAAGACCGCACCGCGCTCGTCATCGTGGCGGCGCTGGTCCTGCTCGCGCTCGCGCGCTGGCTCTCGAACGCACACCGGGAGCGGCTGCGTAGCTCGTTCGTCCTGGTCCTCGTCCACGTCGTGCTCGTCCTCGTGGCAGGCGTCGTCCGGATCGGCGGCTCGTCTCTCTACAAGGAGACGCGACTCGCGGCGTTCGTCGTCGCGACCCTCGGCTTCATCGGCATCCTCGCGACGCTGATCTTCGGCTCGATCTTGCCGCGCCTCCGGGTGAACGTCCCGAAGATCGTCCAGGACGTGATCGTCGCAGGCTCGTCTCTGGTGGCGGTATTCGTGCTCGCGTCGCGCGCTGGCCTGAACCTGTCCGGCCTCATCGCGACCAGCGCCGTCCTCACGGCGGTCATCGGTCTCGCGTTCCAGGACACGCTGGGCAACATCGTCGGCGGTCTCGCCATCGAGCTCGACGACTCGGTCAGTGTCGGCGACTGGATCAAGGTGGGCGAGGTCGTGGGCAAGGTGAGCGAGATCCGGTGGCGTTACACCGCGATCGAGACGCGCAACTGGGAGACCGTGATCCTGCCGAATAGCATGCTCGTCAAAGGACAGGTGACGATCCTCGGGCGCCGCGAGGGCCAGCCCATCCAGTGGCGGCGCTACATCTACTTCAACGTCGATTTTCGTTACACGCCCGACGAGGTCATCGACATCGTCGAGAGCTCACTCCGCGGCACGACGATCGAGAACGTCGCCGCTCAGCCGCAACCGGAGTGCGTCCTCATGGAGCTCGACCAGAGCTTCGGACGGTATGCGGTCCGCTACTGGCTAACCGATCTGAGCCGGGACAACCGGACCGATAGCGTGATCCGCACCCGCATCTTCTATGCCCTGAGGCGCGCCCGGGTGCCGCTCTCGATGCCCGCGCAGGCGGTCTTCGTCACCGAGGAGTCTTCGGAGCGCAAGCAGGAGAAGTCTCGTGTCGATCAGGAGCAGCGACTCGACGCGCTCCGTCACGTCAGCATCTTCTCCGGACTGTCCGACGAAGAACGGGCGCTGCTCGCCGATCACCTGCACCGCGCGCCGTTCGCGCCGAAGGAGAGCATCACCCGCCAGGGCGCGATCGCACACTGGCTCTACATCATCATGACCGGCGAGGCGTCGGTCCGCGTCGCCGTGGACGGGGGCCGCGAGCAAGAGGTCGCGCGCCTCGGGGCCGGCGATTTCTTCGGCGAAATGAGCCTTCTGACGGGCGAGCGACGGTCGGCGACGGTCGTCGCGCTCACCAGCGTCGAGTGCTACCGCCTCGACAAGAGCGCCTTCGAGGAGCTCATCGTGAAGCGGCCCGAGCTCACGGCGCAGATCGCCGATCTTCTCGCCAGGCGCCGGATGGAGCTCGGGGTGATCCGCGACGACCTCGGACACAAAGCGCAGCAGGATCGCCTGCGCCTGACCCAGAACGACATTCTGCAGAAGATCCGGAGCTTCTTCGGCCTCGACGAGAACGGACCGCCGCGAGGCAAGTAACGCCGTGGTGATAGTCATGCACATGGAATCGCCATCAACGCCCGCACCTGTAGCGCCACCCGACGTACCGCCCGCGCCCGACGCTCCGCCACCGCCGCCGGACGCGCCGCCACCCGGATTGCCCGACGCGCCCGCGCCCGAGGCGCCGCCGCCGCCGAGGCCCGACGTGCCGGCTCCCGATGCGCCGGAAGTGCCGCCGCCCAGCGCGCCGCCTGCAGAACCGCCGCTTCCCGGCGTGCCGCCCACGGTCGCGGCCGTGCCGTCACTGCCGCTCAGGGAGCGCCGCGGGCCACGAGTCGCATCGCACCGTGCTGGAAGTCGGCCTTCAAGCGAACTTTGCCTTCGTAAGCGATCCGCGCGAGCCCTAGCCCTGCGGACGATCCCGCGTCGGTCGTGGCACATCGGGCTATCGCCGACGCGTACGCTTCTGCCGGATCGGCGCGCTCGAGCTCCGCGAGCACGCCGAGCAGGGTGCCGACGTGCTCCTGCGAGCTCCGGTTCCAGACTGCGACCTCGAACTCGTGCGCGGTGCCATGCACGTCGACGTCGACGCGATCCTCTTCGGGCATGGCGTACTTGATGGCGTTCTCGACGAGCTCGTGCACGACGAGCTCGACCCTCTGCCCGACGACCACGTCGCGGTACGCCGCGCGAGCAAAGAAGCCGCACGACTCGCGCACCACGTCGAGCTGGCCCCACTCCTTCGGAACCCGGAGATGAAGCTCGGTCGGTCGATTCCCGTGCTCCGAAGGGACACTCGGCGGGAGCGACATCGGCTCGTCCGGCACATTCTTCAGGATCGTCTCGATGGAGGAGACGAGCTCCTTCACGTCGAAGGGCTTCTGTACCTGGGCGCGCCCGCATTTTTCGAGGAACGAGCTCGCCTCCACCGTGAATGCGCCGCCGGTCATGAAGATCATGCGCTCGGCGAAAGCCGGGGAGCGCCTCATTATCTCCCCGTAGAGCTCCATGCCGCTCATGTCCGGCATCATCAGATCGCACAGGATGACGTCCACCCGCGGACCTTGCGACAGCATGTTCAACGCGGAGCGGGCGTCGTTCATCACCTCGACGTCGTAGGACGTCTCGAGGACGCGGCGCGCGACGGTGAGGACTCCTGCGTCGTCATCGATGAGGAGCACGCGTGCGCTGCGCTTCCGCCGCGACGCGGTCGGTGCCGGCAGCGTTGTCCCCTCGTCCGCGGCGACGGTGGTCGTGGAACGGCTCTTCGGGAGCCGCACCTGGACGGTGGTGCCGACGCCCTCCGAGCTCGTGATCTGGATCCGCCCATTCAAGGACTCGATGATGCTCCGGCTGATCGCGAGCCCGAGCCCGGTCCCCTCGCCCACCGGCTTGGTGGTGAAGAACGGCTCGAACACGCGCGCGAGGGCGCGCGGAGGAATGCCGCCACCGGTGTCGTTGATGTCGACGACCGCGTCGTCCCCCTCGGCGCGGAGCGCGATCGCGATCTCGTGACGGCGCGCGTCTCCCGGCGGGATCGCCTGCGCGGCGTTGAGGAGCAGATTGACGAACACCTGACAGATGCGCGGCACGTCCGCGTCCACGAGTGGGGACGCCGAGAAGTTACGGGTCAGCCGCGCGCGGTGACGGATGTGATTGTGCGTCTGTCGCACGGCGAGCTCGAGCGCCGTCTCGAGATCGACGGGCTCGAGCTTCACCGGGCCCTGATGGCCGAGGCTCCGCATGTCCTGCACGATGCGCGCGATCCGTTCGGCCCCGCCGAGCGCCTCGCGGAGCGCGTCGAGGGTGTCCGGCTCGGCGATGCTCTCCTTTCGCGCGGTGACGTTGTCGAGCACGTGGCTCAGATTGCCGATCACGTACGTCAGCGGATTGTTCAGCTCGTGACCGATCGCAGCGGAGAGCGTTCCGAGCGTGGTGAGCCGATCGGCGAGCTCGAGCCGGGCTCGCTGTTCTTCCGGACCAACACGCGTCGAAGGACACAGTGAGAGAGCAGACCTTGCCCCGTCGTTCGATGAACGGTCTTCGGAATCGATCCCCATTGAGCCAATATTCTGCGATCTCTCGCAGGCCGCTGCAATCACGCGCTCGTGTAACGAGCCACGAGAACGGTGACGTCATCGTCTTGACGGTAGGTCCATTCACCCACCTTGCGCACGATGTGGTCACGGATCCGGGCGGGCGGCTCTTCGTGCACCTCCTCGATGGCGGCGCAGAGCCGGTGCATGTCGAACTGCTCACCGGCCTCGTTCATCGACTCGACGACGCCGTCGGTGAAGAGAACGAGGAGATCCCGGTGCTCCAGACGGAACGAATCGTCGGTCGTCAGGTCGCTCACGTCACCGACGATGCCCATCCACGGCCCCGTCGTCCGGATCCGCTCGAGGCGCCGGGCAGCACTCCGGTACACGAGGATGTCCTGGTGCGCTCCGGCGAAGACGATACGGCCGTCGCGGGCATAACGAAGTGCACAGAGTGTGACGTAGTCGCGGCGCGACAGCCGCCGCGCGACGTTGTCGTAGATGACCCGGTTCAGAAGGACGAGCAGCTCGGTCGGCGAGGCGTCGGGGCGCGCCGCGAGGATGGCCGCGATCGCGCTCTGCACCATGAGCATGACGAGCCCCGCGTCGAGGCCGTGGCCCGAGACGTCGCCGACGGTGACGAAACCGCTGCCCCCTTCGAGGGGACGGATGTCGTAGTAGTCGCCTCCGACGTCCTCGGCGGGGAGCATCACCGGCGCGATGTCGAGCCCCTCGAGCGAAGGGTCGACCGGCAGGAGCGATGTCTGCACCCGCTGCGCGATGGCGAGCTCTTCTTGCATGCGGGCCGTCTTCACGGCGCTCTCGAGCAAGAGCTCCTGGGCACGCTTGCTCTCCGTGATGTCGAACGCGACGCCCTGCAAGAACTGCGGGCGACCGCGCTCGTCCTTCACGAGGCGCGCCTCGCCGTGCACCCACACGACGTTGCCGTTCCGCGCCATGAAGCGGCACTCCGCCTTGAACGGACCGCCCGTCTGCACGCCGCGAGTGAACTCGGCGTTCCACAGCACGCGATCGTCGGGGTGGAGCCGCGTGTACCAGAGGAACGGATCGGAGAGCCACTCCTCTTGTGAGTACCCGAGCATCTGCTCGATGTGTGAGCTCACGTACATCTCGTTGTCGCCCTCGCCGAGCACGGCCATGAACGTGACGGCGGGGATCTGCTCCATCAGCGTGCGGAAGCGCATCTCGGCGGCCTTCAGCCGCTCCTCGATGCCACGCGGATCGGCGCCGATCGTCGTCCCGATCTCGTCCACCCACGTCAGGAGCTGGGCCGACGCGCCATCGGGGAAGAGCCCTTCCGCCATCTTCGCGAGGAGCGCCGCGGCTTCGAGCATCTCGGCCTCGCCGAGCGCGGGCGGCGGCTCGGTCGGCGAGCGCGTCTCCGGCCGTGGAAACGAGCTGCGAGTGACGGACGTCACGCGCACGCCTCCGCCATGCGGCCCGTCACGGTCCGGACGAGACGTCGTTCGAGCGCGTCGTAGAGCGCGCTCATTCCCTCGCCGGTCTTCGCCGACACCACGAACGTGACGGCGTCGGGCGCGACGCTCCGCACGAAGCGCCGCGCGACGTCGAGATCGAAATCGACGTACGGCAGGAGATCCGCCTTGTTGAAGATCACGACGTCACTGCCGCGAAACAGATACGGATACTTGAGCGGCTTGTCGGCCCCCTCCGTCACGCTGAGGATCGCGACCCGGACGTGCTCGCCGAGCGCGAAGAGCGCCGGGCAGACGAGATTTCCGACGTTCTCGATCGCCACGACGGAGCCCGGCTCCGGCGCGAGCTCGCCGAGCCCTCTCGCCACCATGCGCGCGTCGAGGTGACAGCCGGTGCCGGTGTTGATCTGCACCGCACGCGCGCCGGCGTTGCGGATCCGCGCCGCGTCGTTGTCCGTCGCCTGATCGCCCTGCACGACGGAGAGAGCGAAGCGTCCCCGCGTGTCCGCGATGGTCCGCTCGAGCAGCGTCGTCTTGCCGGAGCCCGGCGAGCTCATCAGGTTCAACGCGACGATGCGCATGTGGTCGAGCCACGCGCGATTTCTGTTCGCGATGAGCCGATTACTACGGAGCAGGTCTTGCTCGAGCCGGAGCAGGCGCCTGTCCGGAGCTCGATCTGGGGGGCTCCCATCTCGACGCGAAGCACCGGCGGCTCGACGTTGCCCGTCCTTTTTCGCCGTGCCCTTGCCGGCGGAGCAGCCGCAAGTGACGCACATCAGACGAGCTCCACTTCGACGATCCGGAGCTCGTCTCCGGCGAGCCAGTCGAGGTCGCTGCCGCCACAGGCGCACTGTCCGAAGGGACGCTCCAGCACGAGCTCCGCCGCGCAGGCGCGGCAGCGTGCGCGCCCCGGCGTCCGGCGAATATCGAGCGTCGCGCCCTCGATCGGCGTGCCCTCCGTCGTCAGATCGAAGCAGAAGCGGAGCGAGTCGGGGAGCACCGCCGTGAGCGCGCCGACCTCGAGCACGACGCGCTTCACGCGCGCGCCGCCGGCGCGCTCCGCGACGGAGTCGACGACCTCCATGGCGAGCCCGAGCTCATGCATGGGCGTGCTCCGTGGTCGTCGCTTTCGCCGGCCGGCGGAGCTCGTCGAGCAGCTCGTCGAGGAGCTCGAGCGCCGGCTCGACGGCCGAGGTCACCTCCGCGCTCAGCTCGAAGAGCGGCTCGTCGAGCGTCCCGAGGCGCGCGGGCTCGCACCCGAGCACGCGCACGACGGGGGGCGTTGCGCCGAGGGCCTTCGCCGCGGCGAGCACGCGCACCGGGTTCATGTCGTGGGCGTCGAACAGCGACGCTTCGAGCGCGCTCGCGACGGTCGGCTCGAGGACGTAGAGGGTCCCCGGCGCGCGGCCACGCGGCGTCGCGTCGACGAGGACGGCCGCGTCGTAACCGTCGAGCAACGCATACGTCAGATCGATACCGCGGATCCCCGCGTCCATCAGTGTCACGCCGTCGGGTAACGGCCGCTCCGCGCGTTTCCTGACGACCTCGACGCCGAAGCCGTCGTCTCCCATGAAGACGTTGCCGATGCCGGCCACGAGGATGCGCGGCGACGTCATGAGGCCCGCTCGAGCTCCTCTACAGTAAAGAAGAACCGGTGCCCGGGGAGCCCGAGTCGTCCGAGATCCTGCCCGGGGTCGTCGTCCACCGTGACGGTGTAGAGCACCCGCCCCTCCACGTCCTGCTCGATCCCGAGCACCGTCGCGGCCTGCCCCGCGAGCGCCAGATCGAACACGTCCCCGCCCCGCGCCGGCCGCAGCACGACGCGATCGCCTGGCGAGTACCGAGCGCGCGAATGCGTCACGCCGTCGCGAGTCGTCATGCCGTCGCGAGTCGTCGCACCGTCGCGGGTCGTCGCACCGTCGCGGGTCGTCGTTGGGGCGGCGAGGGTGCAGACGCCGTGGAGGGCGAGGAGCTCGTCTTCACCGAGTGCCTCGGTGCGTTCGAGGAGAGCGCGCGCTCGGGGGTCGGTGCGAATCACCTCGCGCTTTTCGGCGTCGCTCAGGGTGAGGATTCGTAGGCTCAGGATCTCGTCTATCTCGGTGGCGTCGAAGAGATCCCCGGGGCTCGCCGACGCGACGCTCGGATGATCGGCCAGGACGATGGGCGACGAGAGCATGGTGTCGGCGCGTGACGGCTCGCCGACCAGCACCGGCCAGGAGCCGACCGACGTGCAGGCGCGCGCGTGCACCGCGAGCGCCGACGGCGAATCCGTCTGCGAGACGAATCGGCCGTCGCGGCACGACATCAAGGTGTGCACCGAGGAGAGCGCGTGGAGCTCCGCCTGGGCGCGATCCGTCGCGACCGATGGCGCGTCGCTCGCGTTCTCTACCGACACCGAGAGCTTCCAGACCGACGGCGCGAGCTCCGTCGCGGAAACGCTGACCACGGCGGTGACCGTCGTTCCTGCGCGCACGAAGCCGGCGTCCGTCGTCGCGGGCGCGTCGAATGCCACCTCGAGACGGCACGGCACCGCGGCGATCGCCGGCAAGGCCAGCTCGCCCACGTCGATGCTGCGCTCGAGCGCCTCGTTCCACGGCAAGGACGACTCGCCGTCGTCATCGTGCGAGCGCCCGTCGTTCGGCGGCGCGCCGCTGCCGGTGCGAGCAACGAGCTGAAGGAACTTCGCGACGACGCGGACCGCGGGCGACGCACCGGTGACGAGACACTCCGTCACGGTGCGGCTCGCATCGTTCTCGCGCACCGCCTTGCAGAACCCCTCCGGATAGAGCGTCCCGAACGCCCAGCGCCGCTGGTTCTTCAGGCTCGACGCTCGGTATGGGTAGAGCACGTAGCCCTCGAAGAGGAGGGCGCGCGCGATGCGCTCCGCGGCTTCGAAGCTCACGCGACGCGCTCCTCTCCAGCAGCGGCGAGGAGCGCGTTCACGGCCTCGTCGATCGTACGGAGACCCGCGCTCCGCCGGTAAGCGTCGAGGCGCTCGAAGACGTCGCGGCCCAGGCCGACCACGGCGCCGCCGGGAAAGTGCGCGTCGATGACGTCTTTGAAGAGCGCGAGCGGGATGACACACGTCGTCTCGCGGTCCCACGGGATGGGAACGACGCGGAGCCCGGTGCTCGAGCGCTGGAACACGGTGCCGCTGAACTGCACGGTGAGCGGCACGTTCCCGCCGCGCAGACCGTGAAGGTAACGAAACGCGGACGCGGCCAGGTCGTAGCTGCACGGTAGGACGACCTCGGCCGTGGCGGCGTCGGTGAAGGACGGGACGAGTGACGTGGTCTGCGCCCAGAGCAGGCTTTTCGGCGAGCGCGCCCAGACGTCGTCGCCGCCGAAGAGCTCGCGGAGCCGCTCGCGCTCGGCCGCGTCGTGGGAGCGCCGCGACGCCTCGATGCGCACCGACGCACGGAGCAGCACGCCGTCGAGTTCCATGCCGGGCGCGGCGATCGCCACGGTGAGAGCAATGGACGGGCTCGCCGCGTGCTCGACGGCCGCGGCGCGGACCACCTCGAATACGAGGTCACCCATGGCCGCCTCCGTCGAGGCCGCCGAGGCCGTCGAGGAATCGCATCGCGGAGGCGAACGCCGTGCCGCGGGCGGCGCCGCCGGCGCGGAGCAACCCGACGAAGCGATAACAGACGTCGAGGGACGCCACGAAGCACCGGGTGCGACCACCTAGGTAGTCGATAAGCAGCCCCTCGGCGTCCGGAGCGACGGACAGCGCGGTCCGCTCCGCGAGCGCGTCCCAGGCCGCGCGAGGGACGACCGACTCGGTCGCACCGTGACTCGTCGGGTACGTCGCGAAGACGCGCGCGTGCACGTCGCTCGGCGCGAGAAACGCGAGCCGTACAGGGATCTCGAGGGCACGAAAGTCGTCTTCGACGAGCTCCACGCCGGCGGCGCGGGTCGCGCGCGAGTGGAGGCTCCGGTAACGGCCCGCCGTCCCTTCCGGGAAGAGGAACGAGCACGCGATGCACGCGCACGCTATGCGGCGCGGCTCGGGTTCGTAGAGGTGCGCGTGTGACTCCGCGACGGGGGCGTTGCAGAGATCGCAACGTGACTCCGGCTCGGGACGCCGCGCGAAGTTGCGGAGCGCCGAGACGGCGCGGCCTGTGTCGTGGCTCATCATCGCGCGCCCCCTGCCCCGGCCCTGAGCCGCGAGAGCGGCACCAGGTTCGGCGCGGCGTTCGCGCGCGGGTCCGGCTCGAAGTGCTTCTCGACGTGGAGCGTCGCGTCGGGTGCGTACTCGCAGACGAGCCGCTCCGCCGTCTTCACGAGGAGCTCCGCGCTCTGCCCGGAGCCGCTCACCGACACCACGACGTCGGCGCCGTCGGCGCGGACCAGCGACGCCTCTGCGCGACCGCCGGCCACGTCGTTCGCTTCACGGAGCGCGCGCTGGACGCGCGCCTCGACGGACTCCGGATGCAGATCGTGCATCGCGAGGAGGCTCGCGACGGCGGGCCGTGAACGGACGATGCGGACGAGCTCCGGCGCGCCGCTCGTTCCGCCGGTTTCGAGCGCCGCGATGAGCTCCCCCAACCCAATTCGATGCACGTCGAGGAGCGCGCGAACGAGGTCGCGAACGAGCGGCAAGCTGTCCTTCGCGCACTCCGTCTCGGCGCGCTGGACGAGCTCCTCGATACGGCCCATGCCGGCGTCGAAGTCGTCTGCGCTCATGTGAGCGTCGCTCCGAACGTCGGCGAGTGCCGCACGGTGAGCTCCTTGCCCTCGCCGAGGTACATGTGCACGCCGCACGGCAGGCACGGATCGAAGCTCCGCACGGTGCGCATGATGTCGATGCCCTTGAAGTCCTCGCGACTGCTCTCCTCGAAGAGGGGCGTCCCCATCACGGCGTCCTCGTAGGGGCCGCGGGTGCCGAACGAGTCGCGCGGGCTCGCGTTCCACGGCGTCGGCGGATAGGGATGGTAATTCGCGATCTTCTTCCCGCGAATGACGAGGTGATGCGACAGGATGCCGCGCACCGCCTCGTGGAAGCCGCAGCCGATCGCCTCGTCGGGCACCTCGAAGGGCACCGACGTCTGGGTGCGGCCGGCGTGGATCTCCGCCATGGCCCGCTCGAGGAAGTAGAACGCCGCGGCGGCTGAATAGGCCTGAAAATAGGTGCGCGCGCGGTTTCGCTCGAGGGTGTTGCTCCACTTCGGGATGCGCCACTCGAACTCCACCTCCGGCTTGTTCATCGTCCTCGGGAGGTTGATCTTGACGCTGTGACCAGTCGACTTGACGTATCCGATGTCGACGCGGCCGGCGAGCGCGGTCGTCCAGAGCCGCGCCAGGGGGCCGCCGCCGGTGTCGAGCGCGAGGTGATCGCCGGTCCGCTTGTCGAGATAGCGCGGCGACATGACCCAGGTGTACTTCCCGGAGAGATCGCGCTTCTGCGGGCGCGGCAAGGTCGTCTGGTTCCAGGGGTGACGCGCGTCGATGGGGTTGCCGAGCGGGTCCTGCTTCACGAAGAGCTCGCCGCCCTGCCAGTCGTCGTAAAACGAGCTCCCGAGGAGGATACGGATCGCGAGATTGATCTCGACGAGATCGGTCGTGATGAGCTCCCCGTCGACTATGACGCCGGGAGTGACGTACATGTCGCGGCCCCAGTTCGACATGGTCTCGTAGCGAAAATCGCACGTCTCCGGGTTCTGGAACGAACCCCAGCAGCCGAGCAGGATGCGCCGATTTCCGACCATCTCGTAGCCGGGGAGCGCCTCGTAGAAGAAGTCGAAGAGATCGTCGTGGAGGGGCACGACCCGCTTCATGAACTCGACGTACTTCACGAGTCGCGTCAGGTAATCGGTGAGGAGCTGCACGGTGGGCACGGTGCCGACGCCGCCCGGGTAGAGCGTCGAGGGGTGCACGTGACGCCCCTCCATCAGGCAGAACATCTCGCGCGTGAGACGGCTCATCGCGAGCGCTTCACGGTACATCTCCCCGCTGAAGGGGTTCAGCGCCTGCATGATGGCGGCGATGGTGGCGTAACCGTGGTCGGCTGCGTGCGGCGCGGCCGTCTTCTCGGCGAGCGCGTACACGGAGGGGTTCGTCGCGCGGACCATCTTCTCGCAGAAGTCCACGCCGACGAGATTATCCTGGAAGAGATTGTGGTCGAACATGTACTCGGCGGCCTCGCCGAGGTTCACGAGCCACTCCGCGATGTGCGGCGGCTTGATGCCGTAGGCCATGTTCTGCGCGTACACCGAGCACGTCGCGTGATTGTCGCCGCAGATGCCGCAAATGCGGCTCGTGATGAAGTGGGAGTCCCGCGGGTCCTTCCCCTTCATGAACACGCTGTAGCCGCGGAAGATGGACGACGTGCTCCAGCAATCCGAGACGACCCGCTTGCCGAAGTCGATCTTCGTGTGGATCCCGAGGCTCCCGACGATACGCGTGATGGGGTCCCACGACATATCGACGAGATCATTGCCGTCACTCATCGTTTTTCCTCGTTCGCCACGCCGGTTCCTTGTCGAGCGACGACTTGGTGAAGTTCCTGAGCGCGCGTACGGTGCGACCGTACATGAGCACTGCGGCGCTCGACATCTTCGCGCCGGGCGGCTCGTCCATGAAGGGCATGAACTTGTCGGGGAAGCCCGGCATGGTGCAGCCGATGCAGATGCCGCCGACATTGGGGCAACCGCCGATGCCGTTCATCCAGCCGCGGCGGCCCACGTTGCACATCACGACCGGGCCCCAGCAGCCGAGCTTCACGATGCACTTTCGCGAGCCGTACTCGGCGGCGAAGTCGCCCTGTTCGTAGTAGCCGCCGCGATCGCACCCCTCGTGCACGGTCTGGGAAAAGAGCCAGCGCGGGCGATGTGCGTGATCGAGCGGGATCATCGGTGAGAGCCCTGCTGCCTGGTAAAGAAGGTAGAGCAGGGTCTCCATGAAATTGTCGGGCTGAACCGGACAACCCGGCACGCACACGACGGGTAAGCCCGCGCGCGACGTCCATTCCCAGCCAAGGTAATCGACGAGCCCCATCGCTCCGGTCGGGTTACCGCTCATCGCGTGGATGCCGCCGTAGGTCGCGCAGGTTCCCGCCGCGACGATGGCCCACGCATGCGGCGCGAGCTCGTCAATCCAGCTGCACGTCGTCTTCGGCTGGCCGTCGTCACCGGTGCCGAACGCCGCCCAGTAGCCCTCCTTGTTGAGCTTCTCGTTCGGGATGGAGCCCTCGACGACGAGCACGAAGGGACGCGGCGCGTTCCCCTTCGCCGCCTCGCGAAACGGCGCGAGAAACTCGTCGCCCGTCTCCGGCGCGAGCAGGGGATGGAAGAGCCGGAGCTTCGGCGTGCCGGGGAGCGCGCCGAGGAGCAGATCCTCGAGGCTCGGCTGGGTCGCGGCGGTGATCGACACCGAGTCGCCGTCGCAGCTCAGACCGGCAGTGAGCCAGAACACGTCTATCTCCGGCATCCGGGGCGCGGCGGTGAGTGACGGACTCTTCTCGTCGTTCATGGCGCCCTCCGAGCTCAGCAGATCCTCGGGAGCTGTTCGCCGGAGAGGAGCGCGACCACGCGCTCGCCGCCGCTCACCGATTTCAACGAGACGATACCTGGACGCTCGGCGGTGACGCGGCCGATGACGGCCGCGTCGCGGCCGAGGGGATGGCCCTGCATCGCCGCGAGCACGCGCCCTGCGTCGTCGGCACCGACGATCGCGACCAGCCGGCCTTCGCAGGCGACGTAGAGCGGGTCGAGGCCGAGCAGCTCGCACGCGCCGCGCACCTCGGGACGGAGCGGAATGTCGCTCTCGCGAAGGGAGATGCCGACCCGTGACGCCGCGGCGATCTCGTTCAGCGCGCTGGAGAGCCCGCCGCGGGTCGGATCGCGCATGCACCGCACCTCGGTCGAGGCGTCGAGCACGGCGCGCGCGAGGCCGTGGAGCGCCGCGCTGTCGCTCTCGAGCGCCGTCTCGAGCTCGATGCCCTGCCGCGACGCGAGGATCGCGATGCCGTGATCGCCGAGCGGGCCCGAGACCACGACGCGATCGCCCGGGCGCGCGAGCGTCGCAGAGAGGTGCACGCCGTCGGGAACGACGCCCACGCCGGTCGTCGTGATGAACACGCCGTCGGCCTTGCCGCGATCGACGACCTTGGTGTCGCCCGCGACGAGGCGGACGGGCACGGCGTCACAAGCGCGGCGCATCGACTCCACGAGCCGGCGGAGAAGAGCCGTGGAGAGACCCTCCTCGAGGATGAACGACGCGGTGATGTAGAGCGGGCGCGCGCCGCCGACGGCGAGGTCGTTGACGGTGCCGTGGATCGATAGACTGCCGATGTCGCCTCCCGGAAACACGAGGGGCGACACGACGAACGAGTCGGTCGTGATCGCGAGTCGCCCCGACGTCGGGAGCGGCACGACGGCCTGGTCCTCCTGCGCGAGCTCCGGCCCTTGCCCGAGCGCCGGCAAGAATACCGTCTCGAGGAGCTCGCGACTCAGACGGCCGCCGCTGCCGTGCCCGAGGACGATCGCGTCGTAGCGCGATGCGGGTATCGGACAAGACGCATCGAAACTGACCGTGTCGCGCGCGCGCGCGGCGTCGCTCACGGCGCGACCGCATCTCTGCCGGCGAGCGGTAGCCGCTTGCCCCGCGGTTCCTTCGCGTAGGCGTGATACGCCGCGCACGCGCCCTCCGACGAAACCATCGTCGCGCCGAGCGGTGTCTCCGGCGTGCAGCGCTTGCCGAACGCCGGGCAGTCGTGCGGCTTCTTGACCCCGCGAAGGACGAACCCGCTGATGCACTCCGCCGGCTCCACCGGCGCGATGCGCCCGACGTCGAAGCGCGCCTCGGCGTCGAGCTCGCGGAGTTCGTCCCTGAGGCGGTAACCGCTGGCGGCGATCTTCCCCACGCCGCGCCAGGTTCGGTCGCACACCTCGAACACCGAATCGATCACGTCGCGCGCCGCGCGATTGCCGTCGTCGCGTACCGAGCGACCATACTGGTTGTCGACGCCGGACCTGCCCTCTTCGAGTGCAGTGACGACGCGAAGGATCCCCTCCAGCAGATCGACGGGCTCGAAGCCGGTCACGACGATCGGGACCCCGTGGCGCGCGGCGATGGGACGGTACTCCTCGAGCCCCATGACGGCGCACACGTGCCCTGGTCCGAGAAAGCCGCGCACCCGGTTGTCGGCCGCGCCGAGGATCGCTTCCATCGCCGGTGGCACGAGTACGTGCGAGACGAGCAAGCTGAAATTGCGCAGGTTTCGCTTCCTCGCGAGGACCGCGCTCATCGCGTTCGCGGGCGCTGTCGTCTCGAAGCCGATCGCGAAGAAGACGACTTCGCGATGCGGGTTTTGCTCCGCGAGCTTCAAGGCATCGAGCGGCGAGTACACGACGCGCACGTCGGCACCCCGGGCCTTCGCCCGGAGCAGATCGCCGTCCGAGCCGGGCACCCGCAGCATGTCGCCGAACGAGCAGAAGATGACGCCGGGGCGCGCGGCGATGGCGTGCGCGCGGTCGATCATCTCGAGCGGCGTGACGCACACCGGGCACCCGGGACCGTGCACGAGCTCGACGAGCTCCGGCAGCATCGTGTCGAGACCGTGACGGACGATGCTGTGCGTCTGGCCGCCGCAGATCTCCATGATCACGGCCGGGCGCGTCGCGACGCGCTCGATCGCGCGGACGAGCCGCTCGACCGGAGCGCGGCTGCGATATTCGTCGAGGTACTTCACGCCGTGAGCTCCTCGGGTTCGAGCTCCTTCAGGAGCTCGAAGACGCGCATCGCCTCTTCTTCGTCGATGCGGCTCAGCGCGAACCCGACGTGAACGAGCACGTAGTCACCAGGAACGGCGTCTTGCAGGCACTCGAGGCACACGGCGCGTGACACGCCGCCGAAGCTCACCTTGCCCATCCGCACGTCGCCATCGACGAACACCTCCGTGAGTAGGCCGGGGACGGCGAGGCACATCTCAGCGCTTCTCCACGAGTTCCGCATCGACGATTCCCTCATCCCCGAAGCATGAAAGAGCCGAACTACGCGAGCGGAGCGAGCACGCCGAAGGCGGCGGGGGAGCGGTCGCGTTAGCGAGCCGCGGGGGCAAGGCCCCCGTTCCTAGAACGGAGCTCCGGTGCACCGTGTTCCCCCAGGCTCTCATGACGGCACCGAGGCTAACCGTGTGGGCGAGCAACGCGAAGGCTTTTTCGGCGATACACGGCGGACATGCGGCGCGCCGCGCTCGCGCATATATTGCGGGGCAAATTGGTTCCCTGAAAGAGCGCACCACGTCGCACATGAACACCCGAGCGTATCGTGTGGACGCCATCGAACAGCGCCGGAGGGGGCCCGATTGGCCAACGGAATGGTCGAAGATGGTCCAACGCGGCCGAGTAAGCCTCGCCGCGCGCGTTCCCCTTCAAAATCTTACCCCGCCTGCCGTTCCGGTTTACTGTTTCTACCTGCTTCTGGGAGGGACTGGATGCACATCACGAACGAGACCGGACCCGACCGTCTGGTGCAGCTTCGATTCAAGCCGCTGTGGCTCTATGTCGACGCCGTGCGGGAGTTCTGCGGTTTCTTCGCGCGTGCAACGTTCGAGGACGAGGGCCTCGGTCAGCGGGTCGGCCTGATCGTGCACGAGCTCCTCGAGAACGCGGTCCGGTACGGCGACGAAAAAGAGCTCGAGGTCCGTATCGAGAAGACCGGGGGCTCCATCATCATCTCGGTCGAGAACACGACGACCGACGACAAGGCCGTGAAGCTTCGCGCCGTCTTCGACGAGCTCGCGTCGCAGACGCCGGTCGCCGCCTACAATCGCGCGCTCGCGCACGCCGCGTCGCTCCCCGCCACCGAGAGCGGGCTCGGCCTGCCCCGGGTCCGTTACGAAGGTCAGGTAGAGCTCGAGCTTTCGACGTCACCCGGTCGGGTGAGCATCACCGCAAGGGGGAATCCGTGAGTCAGAAGTTACATCCAATCGATCCGCTCATCCTAGATGGCGTCGAGATCTCGGTGCAGGATCACGCCGTTCACTTCGACGGCGTCATCTCCATGCGCAGCCCAGGAGAGACCGTGACGCCGTTTTTACGGCGTGTTCACGACGCGGTCATCGAGGCGGGCGTGAAGGCGCTGACGGTGGACATCACCAAGCTCCGCTTCATGAATTCCTCGTCGATCCGTTCCCTGGTCGACTGGGTCGAGTGGATCCGGGGAGAACCAGAATTGAAACGCTATGTGCTCCACTTCGTCACCAAGCCGGACGTCCTCTGGCAGACGACCACGCTGAACGCGATTCAGAGCTTCGGCGGCAAGCACGTGGTGGTCCACCCGTGGGCCTGAGAGCCGAAACCGGGCGAGAGACGCCGACGTTCTCGGTGCGGTTCCCGCCGATGTGGAACCACATCGCGCAGGTGGCCGGCTACATCAACATGTTGCTCGAGGTGAAGGGCCGGGCCGACGGAGCGGATCGCGTCGGCATCGTCGTGCACGAGCTGCTCGAGAACGCGGTGAAGTACGGCGACCCCGCCTCGGAGGTGAAGATAGAGGTCTTCGCCGACGCCGGTAACGCGATGACGATCCAGGTGACGAACAAGGCGCACCCCTCGCGCATCAACATCCTCGAGCGGGAGCTCCGGAGGAACCGCGCCGCCACGCCGCACGAGGCCTTCGCGCGCGCCCTCGAGCGGCTCCAGCATTTGCCCGAAGGGAGCACGATGCTCGGGCTGGCCCGTGTGGCCCTCGAGGCGACGCTCGACGTCCAGACGACGGATGGCATCGTGATATGCTCGGCGCGCATCGACACCGGGATCTCGCGCTCGACCCACAACGCGAGCAAGGGCGCCGTGACCGTCGCTGATTCCGAGGCGCCGGCGGCCGAGTCGCGAACGGCACCCGCAGAATCGCGAACGGCGCTGACCTTCGTGACCCCGCCGAAGGAGTCGCGTGAAGTCGAGGTGTCGACGTCGGCGAGCCTCACCCGTCGCATCGACGGCGGGCCGCTCCGCTCGAGTGACACGACGCCGTCGATGGACGCCGTCGGGCGCGACAAGTCGCGCGGCCGGCGCTGACGTCTCCGTCGTTCACACGCTGTAGTTCCGCATCGACGCCAGGCGTCGTCTCCGAGACATCAAAGAAGCGGAACTACGCGAGCGAAGCGAGCCCGCGAAGCGCCGGGGGCAGCAGTTCGCCGGAGGCGAAGCTGCGGGGGGCCAAGGCCCCCCGCACCAGAGCGAGCCCGCGAAGCGGCGGGGGGAGCAGTTCGCCGTAGGCGGCGGGGGGAGCAGTTCGCCAGCGAGCGAAGCGAGCCCGCGAAGCGGCGGGGGGAGCAGTTCGCCGTAGGCGAAGCTGCGGGGGGCCAAGGCCCCCCTCAAGACGATTTCAACTCAAGGGTCGGCCGTCCGAACCGTTCATCGCGGCGTTGGCCCAGCTTATACCGACGCCTCCGGCTGCCGTTGTGATCCGTTCGTTGCCCCCCATGTCAGGGTCGTTGCAGCCAACTGCGCTCAGCACGCCACCGGAACGTACATCGCAGGAGCTCGCCCCCGCCGCGAATCCGATGCCGGCGCCGGTGCGCGCGCGGCGTTCGTCCTCCCGGAGGACGACGTGGATCGCCGTCGGCGTCGCGGGGATAGCGGCGCTGATCGCGCTCGGCGTGTCGCTGACCACGCACAAGGCGCAGCCGATCAAGCCGCAGATCGTCAGCGGGCGGGCCGGCCCGAAGCTCACGACGTCGGGCGCGCCGCAGCGCTGGTGGCAGAACGACGTCACCGTCACCGTCGACGCCTCGCTCGCGAACGTGTGGCCCGATTCGACGACCGGCGTCGCGACCGCCTTCGACAGCTGGCGTAGCGCAGACGGACAGCTCCCGAAGATCACGTTCGACGCGCGGCCGTCCGGCCAGATCCTGCTCGAGCCCGACGGCGAGAATCGCATCTACTACGCGCCGATCACCGTCGCCGGCCACGAGAACGACCTCGCGATCACGCTGCAGTACGCCGACCAGACCACCGGCGAGGTCGTCGAGTCGGACATCATCGTCAACTCGCGCCATCCGTTCGCGGTCCTCGAGTCGGAGACCGCGGACGACGGCTCGGGCGAGAGCACGTCGGGCAACGTCGCGAGTTGCAGCGCGAAGTACGACGTCGCGAGCGTCGTCACCCACGAGATCGGCCATTTCTGGGGCCTCGGCGAGGACGTCGTCGACACGAACGCGACGATGTACTTCAGCACGCCGCCCTGCAACGTCCTCAAGCGTCACCTGAAGACCGACGACGTGAGGGCCGTGTCGTCGCTCTACTCCGCTCCCGTGCCGTCGAGTGATTCGACGCGCGTCGCCCACTGCGCCGTCACGTCGCTCGGGCACGCGAGCACCGGCGGGGTCGCGATGCTCGGCGTGATGCTCGTGGTCGGTGCCACGGCACGACGCCGGCGCGCGCTCACGTCTCCGCGCGCGTGATCTCGTAGCCGACGCGCGGGAAGTGTACGTACACCGTGCCGGCCCGCGGATCTTCGCGACGGATCGCGATCTCGCCGAGGAGCGACTGCACCAGGATGCCCCGGACCGGCTCGACGCCGTAGTCCGTCGCGCGCACCGTGACGACCTCGCCCTTTGCGAAGCCGGGATCTTCGTCGAACGGCTCGTTCGGTTCCCAGGGTTCGCTCTCGCGACAGACCGCGAGTGCTTCCTCGCTCGACATCGGCGTCGGCTCCTCGCCGTCGATGGCCGCGACGCGGTCCATCCACGCCTTCAGCGCGGCGTGCTTCGCGAGCGGCTCGGGGGCGATCTTATCGAGCAGCCACACCACGTGATACGCGGAGAAGTCGGCGATGCACGGCTGATCGCCGAGCAGGTACGTGCTCGCCGCCGCGGCGCGATCGAGCCGCGTCAGGTAGATGGCGAGCGCCGCCTTCGCCGCGCGGAAGCCCATTCCAGGACGTCGCCCGTTCTCGCGCATCGCCACGCGATCGGCGACCATGCCGGCGAGCTCCTCGGGCTGGAGCAAGCGCATCGCCTCGTCGAGCCGTGTGGGGCGACCGACGAACGGCGCGGCTGCTTCGAACACCGGTCCGTCGAACCACTCGGCGACGGCTTGCGACAGCGGCGTCGGGTAGAGCGTCGGCTCCGGCTCCAGTGCCTCGAGTACGCGCGCGATGAGCGCCGTGTCGCAGTACACGTGATTGTGTACCTGGAGCACGGGGATACGCCGGTATCCGCCGGTCAGCGCGACGAGGTCGGGCTTCGGCATGATGGCGGGCGCGCGCACCGACTGCCAGGGCAGCTCCTTGAAGGCGAGGATCCTGCGGATCTTCTCGGAGTAGGGCGACAGCTCGTACTGGTGAAGAATGATCTCCGTCACGGCCGGTCCGGCGTAGCCCGGAACCGGCCGCGGCGCGAGACCCTCGATGCCTCAGTGACGCCTCAGCGACGGCGCATGCGGCTCACGCCGAGCAGACCGAGCACGCCGGCGATCGCGAATGCCGTCGACGTTGACCCGCTGCGTCGGGCCGGAGTCGAGCAATGGCAACTAGCTTTTGCCGTGCCCTCGGCTTCGCAGACGCCATTGTCGCAACTCGACGTTCCGGAGGCGCTGACCATGACGTGCGCTTTGAGATAAGCGTCGAGCGCGTCGATGCATGCCTTGGCGTTGCCGCCGTTGTCGACGAACTGCCCGTCGCAGAAGACGGCGCCCTCCGGCTTCTTGCACTGAACATCGCAGCTCCCCTCCTTCAGGTCCGCCTGACACTGGGCGAAACCCTGGCCCTGGCACGACGTCTGGCAGTCGAAGTTCGTGTCGACCTTGCAGGAACCCGTGCAGCTCGCCTCGCATTTTCCGGTGCAATCCGCCTCAGCGGGCATCCCGGTGCAGCTCCCATGACACTCACCGGAGCACGATGCGTTGCACTGGGCCTCGCACTCGCTCGAGTTATCGGAGCTCTTGCACTTGCTCGAACAGTCGCCCTGACACGTCGCGGTGCAGTTGCCCTCGCAGTCGAATGAAGCCGGCTTCACGTTGCACTCGGTCTCGCAGTCGGTCTGGCAGCTGCCCGTGCAGTCGACCGACGGAACCTCGTCGCACATGGTCTCGCAATCGACCTCGAGCTTCGCGGCGCACGCGGCTTCGAGCTTCGGAGGCGTGCAGTTCGCCTCGCATCCGCCACTGGTGAGCACTTCACACTGCGCATCGGCTGTCACATCGATGTTTCCACAGGCGCTGATCCCGGCGTGGGCGGGCACAGTGGCGAAGAGGGCGGAGAGCGCGACGGCGGCGGCCGAAACGTGAAGCGAGAGGCGAGGTGAAAGCATGGAAGCTCCGTGGTTCGAGAGGAATGAGTCGTCGGACGGCGAGGAGCGGGTGCCTATTCGAATGCACGGCGCTCGAAGGAAGCTCCGGAAGATAGCAAAGAATACGCCACGCCCCGAAATGACGTCGCAGGAGCTCGCTTCTCTCGAGCTCCCGCGAGCCGTCTGCTACCTAGGGGTCGTGACCACGACCAGGAAGAACCCGATCGTCGGGCTCGTACAGTCGAGCACCGGCAACGATACCAGGGCGAACGTCGAGAAAGCCGTGCGAGGCATCCGTGAAGCCGCCTCGAAAGGAGCGACGCTAGTCTGCTTGCAGGAGCTCTTTGCGGCGCCCTATTTCTGCCAGGTAGAAGATGCGGCGCTGTTCGACCTCGCCGAGCCCATCCCGGGGCCGACCACCGAGATGGTCGCTGCAGCCGCGCGCGATTCCGCGGTGACGGTCGTCGCCAGCGTCTTCGAGAAACGCGCACCGGGCGTCTATCACAACAGCATCGTCATCTACGGACCCGACGGCCGTGAGCTCTCGCGGTACCGCAAGATGCACATCCCCGATGATCCCCAGTACTACGAGAAGTTCTACTTCACCCCGGGAGATCTGGGGTTCGTCGCATGCCGCACACCGAGCGCCGTCGTGGGGCCGCTCATCTGCTGGGATCAGTGGTACCCCGAGGCGGCGCGGTTGACGGCGCTCCGCGGCGCGGAGCTCCTCTGCTATCCGACGGCGATCGGCTGGCTGCCGCGCGACAAGGCCGAGTTCGGCGCAGCGCAGCTCAGCGCCTGGCAGACGATCCAGCGCAGTCACGCCATCGCGAACGGCGTCTTCGTGGTCGCGGTCAACCGCATCGGCACCGAGAAATCGGGGAGCGACGAGATCGAGTTCTGGGGTCGCTCCTTCGTGTGCGATCCGAGCGGCGTGGTGATCGCCGAGGCGGGGAGCGACGAGCAGGTCCTCATCGTCGAGTGCGATCTGTCGAAGATTGAAGCGACGCGTCGTGGCTGGCCGTTCCTGCGCGATCGCCGCATCGACGCCTTCGGCGATCTGACGAAGCGCTGGCTCGGTTCCGGCGAAACGGGTTGACGCTCGCGCCGGGAGCCTTCCGGCGCTACGTTCGAACCCGAGCGGGACTCATGGCAGAAACCTTGAAGCTGGACGACGCCAACGGCGTGCAGGAACAGCTCCGTAAAGCAGTCCGCGCAAAGTTCCGTCCCGCACTCGTCGTCATGTCGGGAGAGCGCGTCGGAGTGCGCGCCAGCGTGCAGAGCAACGTCACCGTCGGGCGCGACGGGGACTCGACGCTGGTGCTGCCGGATCAGGGCGTCTCGTCCCGTCACGCCATCATCCAGGATCGCGGAGACAGCTTCGTGCTCGTGGATCTCGACAGCACCAACGGCACCTTCGTCAACGGCCAGCGAGTGAGCGAGGCGGAGCTCCGCAACGGGGACAAGCTCGGGTTCGGCACGACGATGGTCCGCTTCGAGGTCCAGGACGAGGCGGACCGCGCCTACTCGGAGATGATCGAGGAGCTCGTCCACATCGACGACCTCACCGGGCTTTACCTGCGGCGCCGCTTCGACGCGGAGCTCACCGCCCGGGTGACCACCGCGAAGGCCGGCGCCGAGCCGCTCGCGCTCCTGGCGATGGACCTCGACGGCGTGAAGAACATCAACGACACCCACGGCCATCTCTTCGGGGCCCGCACCATCGCCGAGTGCGGAAAGACGATTGGTCGGATGATCGCCGGCAAGGGCTTCGCCACCCGCTTCGGCGGAGACGAGTTCGTGGCCGCGCTCCCCGGTCACGGCCCCACCGAGGGCTACGCGTTCGCACGGGAAGTGTGCTCGTTCATCGGAAGCGAGCCGATAAGGCACGAGGGGATCCTGCTGAATCCGGGGATCTCCATCGGCGTCGCCACCTTCCCCGAAGACGCGGCAGACGCCGTCGAGCTCTTCCGCCGCGCCGACGAGGCGCTGTACCTCGCAAAGCGCACCGGAAAGCGACGGGTCTGCCGCTACGCGGACCTGAAACGGCCCTAGGCCGTCACTTCTCCGGAAGAATATCGACGACCCTCGAGCGACGTATCGCCGGGATCACCGCCACGAAGAAGGCGTAGGCGAGCGAGCCGACGAGGAACGGGACGAAGGGAACGGCCGAGACGTGATCGCGACTCATATGGCCGATGAGGAATACCTGCGCGAAGAGCCACACGATCGGCATCAGGATCGAGAAGAACAGAATGCGCGGGACGACCCGGGTGACGCGCCACGTCGACCGGCCGAGAACGACGCCGATCACGGCACCGATGGCGACGGCGAGACCCAGACCGACGACCTCCGGGGGCGAGCCGGCCAGGTGAACGCGCTCGCCGAGCGCCGTGGCCGGATCCAGGGACGAGCCCGAACGGAACAGCATCGCCCGCGCGACGAGCATCATCGCGGCGCCACCGAACGACCCTGCGACGCCGCCGAGCAGCATCGAGTAAAGGCGTTCTCGTGACACGAGCGCGGCGTGTTCGCGACTCTCGTAGGCGTCCGTGTCGTGGACGTCTTCCGCAACGTCGTCCGTGTAGTGGACCTCGTCGAACCGGGCATTGGAAGCGCCGCTCGCCGCGTATTGCGACCCGGGCGACACGGAAGCCCACTGAGGATTGATGGGCCTGTGGTGTAACCTACGTGCGATGGGCATGTGCGAAATGTGGGCATCTTCCGGACCAGATGCCAGCTCTTCCTTAATCGAGAAACTCGAACGAATGGTCGAGGCACGATGCCTCGCATTTTTCTTTTCTTCCGGGGTCTGCGAGGCAATTAAGCCCGCATGAGTATGGAGACGGGTACGCCCCGAGCACTCGGCTTTCACATGCCGGCAGAGTGGGAGCCGCATGCGGCAACCTGGCTTGCCTGGCCTCACAACCGTGATGACTGGCCCGGGAAGTTCGAGTTGATCCCGCCGGTGTTCGTTGAAATCGCACGCGCACTCGCTGCCTCCGAAACGGTGCGGATAATCGTGGACGGCCCCACGCGTGAGCAAGAAATCCGAGGATTGCTCGCTGCCGGCAAGGTCGACACGAGCCAGGTCGAGTTCTTCCATGCGAAGACGGACCGGTCGTGGACGCGCGATTTCGTTCCGTTGTTCGTACGCCGCGAGCGCGAGGTCGCGGCGGTGAAGTTCCGGTTCGACGGCTGGGCCCGCTACGACAATCACGAGCAGGACGACGCCGCAGGACGCGCCGTCGCTGCCTGGCGAAGCATGCGCGGCTTCGAACCGACCGCGGACGACGCCGGCAAGACGCGGAGCGTCGTCCTCGAGGGCGGCGCGATCGACGTCGACGGCGAAGGGACGCTCCTCGCGTCGGATGAGTGCCTGCTCACCGGGCCGCACGCGCGCAACGCCTGGCTCGGCAAGGCCGGTACCGAGCGCGTGCTCGACGAGTACCTCGGCGTCGAGAAGGTCATCTGGGTCGGCAGCGGCGTCGCGGGCGACGACACCGCGGGCCATGTCGACGACTTCGTCCGCTTCGTGGCGCCGGGCAAGATTCTTCTCTCGGAGGAGACGCGAGCGACCGACCCGAACTACGCGCCCCTTGCCGAGGCGCGTGAACGCCTCGAGGGCCAGCGTGACGCGAAGGGGCGCAAGCTCGAGGTGCTCCGAGTGCCGATGCCCGCCCCGGTGATGTGGGGGGATGAGCGGCTCCCGGCAAGCTACTCGAACTACTACGTCGCGAACGGCGTCGTGCTCGTCCCCGTCTTCGACGACCCGAACGACACGCGCGCTCTCGGCATCGTGGGAGAGTGCTTCCCGGGGCGACGGATCGTGCCGATCCGTGCGGTGGACCTCGTGCTCGGCCTCGGTACGGTGCACTGCAGCACGCACGAAGAACCGTCAGTGTAAGTCGCTACGCAGCAGCCTCGCGAGCAGGTTGAACCACTCGCGGCGCAGCCCTTTCGTCGTTTGGGGGACAACCCGCTTGGCGCGTGGTATTCGACCGCTCGAGTCGGCAAGCTCGCCTTTGCTTCGCCGTGATCGCCACATGAACGACATACGAAGAGTGGTCATTACCGGCCTCGGAGCCGTCAGCCCGTGTGGCCCCGACACCGAGAGCACGTGGTCCGCGATCCGGGCCGGCAAGAGCGGCATCGCGCCGATCACCCGCTTCGACGCGAGCGCCCACGCTTGCCGCATCGCGGGTGAAGTGAAGGGTTTTTCGCCCGAGCGCTGGATCGAGAAGAAGAAGATCAAGGAAGGCGACACCTTCATCCACCTGTCGATCGCGGCGAGCCGCATGGCCGTCGAGAGCTCCGGCTTCGAGCCGACGGAGACCGAGCGCGAGCGCGTCGGAACGCTCATCGGCGTCGGCCTCGGCGGGCTCGACTTCATCGAGAAGACGGACCGCGTGTTGATGGAGAAGGGCCCGAACCGCGTCACGCCGTACTTCATCCCGGCGACGATCGCGAACCTCGCCGCCGGCCAGGTCTCGATGCTCTTCCGCTTCAAGGGCGCGTGCTTCTCGACGACCGGCGCCTGCGCGTCGGGTTCTCACGCCATCGGAGAGGCGTTTCGCGCGATCCGCCACGGGTACATGGACGCCGCGGTCGCGGGCGGCTGCGAGTCGTGCATCACGCCGCTCTCCGTCGCGGGGTTCTCGCAGATGCGCGCGCTCTCGACGCGCAACGCAGAGCCGGAGCGCGCGAGCCGTCCCTTCGATCGAGATCGCGACGGGTTCGTCCTCGGTGAAGGCGCGGGCGTAGTCCTTCTCGAGGAGCGTGACGCGGCCATCAAGCGCGGCGCGAAGATCCACGCCGAGCTAGTCGGTTACGGCGCGACGGCCGACGCCTATCATCTCACCCAGCCCGCACCCGAGGGCGAAGGCGCGCAGAGAGCCATGCGCATGGCCCTCGACGACGCGCACATCGCACCGGGAGACGTCGCCTACGTGAACGCGCACGGCACCTCGACCGGCGTCGGCGACGTCAACGAGCTCCTCGCGATCCGCAAGGTCTTCGGCGCTCACGCGACGGGCGGCCTCCTCGTCTCGAGCACGAAGAGCATGACCGGTCATCTCCTCGGCGGCGCCGGCTCGCTCGAGACGGTGCTCACCGTCCTCGCCGTCGAGCAGGGCATCGTCCCGCCGACGATCAACCTCGATAACCCGGTCGACGAGGCGGCGGGAATGGATCTCGTCGCGCATAACGCGCGGGAGACGCGGATTCGCTTCGCGCTGAACAACTCGTTCGGCTTCGGCGGCACGAACACGACGCTGGTTCTCAAGCGTCACGAGTGAGCGCGGCCGGCGCGGCCCATCCGCGACCTCGCCTCACGGCAAACAGATGCCGAAGCCGCCCGTCTCGCAGCCGTGGCTCAGGCACTCGATCATCTGTGAGCGGCGCTCCGGCTTCCACGCCGCGATGAGCTGCTCGCAGACCGGTGCCGTGATCTGCTCGGCGACGTCGGAGCACGACGCGGCGATCTGTGTGCAGAGCGCACTGTAGGCGCCGTCGGTCTTCGCCCTGGTCACGGCACCGAGGCCGCACTGGACGATACGGTTCCCGTCGCAGGGCGAGCCCTTCGACGGATCGTGCATGCATTTCATCCACGCGGCGCCGACGCGGGGCAGGACGGCAGGCCCGAGCTTTTCACAGGTGCGCTGGGCGATGGACGCGCCGAGACAGCTCGTCGGAGCGGCCAGCGAGGCGCAGTCGAGGACCTTCGTGGAGTCGTCCCCGTCGTCGTCCGACGGCGCGACGACTATCTCGATGTCGTTCCGCTCGTCGTCGTCGTCCGACGCCTCGACGGCGCGCGACGAGCTCGGCTGCGTGCGAACGTCGGACGGAGGCGAGACGGAGAGCGGCGTCCGCGACGGCTCGGTATGGCCGCACGAGATGACGGCCGCGGCTGAAGCGCAGACGGCAATCACGAGCTCGCGGGGCCAGCGCCGTCGCATCCGGCACGAGCTTATCGCCCCCGAGCCGGAATCCAAGCCCGCTTCGCTCGCGTATTTCGCTGCGCTTTCGTCCGTTGGGATTGCGTTCCGCCGATGGGGGAATACAGGAGATGCCATGTCCGAGCCGCTTTCCCCTTCCACCCCGAGCTCCGACGAGATCGACGAAGCGAGTGAGGAATCGTTTCCCGCAAGCGATCCGCCCGCGTGGACGCTCGGTCGCGACCAGCACGAACGCCGCGACGGCCACGACCAGGCGCTTGCTCGCGCCTTCGATGGGCAGGCCGCGCAGTTCGAGCGCGCCCCCGTCCAGACCGACAGGGTCGCCCTCGATCGGCTGGTCGCCTTCGCGCGGCTCCCCGCGGGCGCGCACCTCGCCGACGCCGGGTGCGGCCCGGGCCTCGTCGCTGAGGCGTTCCTGCGAGCCGGATACCGGGTGACCGGCTTCGATCTGTCCACTGAGATGGTCGCACGCGCCCGCACACGCAACGCCGGCGCAGGAGACCGTGCCACGTTCGAGCAGCAATCCATCTACGACGTGAAGGGGCCCTTCGACGCGTCGGTGTCGCGTTACGTGCTGCATCACAGCCCGGATCCCGCCCGGTTCGTGCGGCACCAGGCGTCGCTGCTCCGTCCAGGCGGCGTTCTCGTCCTCTGCGATCACCTGACCGACCCGGACCCGGAGCGCGCTCGCTGGCACACCGAGATCGAGCGCCTGCGCGACAAGACCCACACCCATAACCTGAGCGGTGGCGAGCTCGTCGATCTCTTCGCCGCCGCCGGCCTGACCGAAGTCCAGAGCGACGAGGAAGCGTTCGAGCTCGACTTCGACGAGTGGTTCGATCGAGGGACGCCCGCGGCGCAGAAAACCGACGTCCGCGCCCGGCTCCTCGCCGGGACGGCGCGCGGCTTCGCGCCCGTGCGCGACGGCGAGAAGATCCGCATCGCGTGCGTGCGCGCGATGGTGCGCGGCGTGAAGCGCTGACGCCTCAGGGCTTCGCGGGGCAAAAGACGCGCTTCGTCGAGACGACCACGTCGTCGACGTAGAGCGTCCGTGCAGTGTCCATCTGGTACGACTCCCACCCGAGCTCCAGGTTGTCGAAGGTGGGCGCTTTCCACTCGTAAGTCTTGTCCTGGTGCACGCAGCCCTGGCCCGTGCCCTGCACGGTGAGCGAGTCCACGGGAGCGCCGTCGAGCCAGAACCGGAGCGTGTCGTTCGGGCCGTCGAACTGCCACTCGACGCACGTCCATTTCGCGACCGGCATCACGACGTCGTTGTTCGCGTGGTTCCAGCAATCGCTCGCCGGTCCCGTCCCCGAGTAATTGTCCGGCGTGTCGTAATTCGCCATGAGCTTCGTGCCGACGAAGGTGTCGCCGTTCTTGACCGGAAGCTGCCCGCCGTAGCGGTAGATCGCGTGATAATTCTGCCCGGGGATGAGCCCGCTCGCTTGCAAGAAGGTCCAGTGTACGGAGGTGTCGGGCGCGGCGTCGAGACGCGTCATCATCCTTCCATAGAAGGCGTTGCCCTTCACCGGGAAGACCGACGCGAGGTCGAGCTTGATGTATGCCGTCTTGCTGTTCGCGCCAGCCTGCGTCGTGCACTCGACGGCCTTGGTGCCGCCGAGCTGCGCGGTGTCGACGACGCTGACCGTGCCCATGTTCGTCGACGTCTTCCATCCGCCGCCGGGCGCCTTGCCCGTCGCATAGCTCTCGAAATTTTCGCAGAACAGCGCCGTCGCGCACGGATCCGCGCCTGCGTCGGTTCCCGCGTCGGTCGCGCCTGCGACGCCGCCATTGGCAGCGCCGCCGCTGTTCGTCGCACCTCCGCTGGAGGCGCCGCCACTCGCCGTCGTGCCGGCGCTACCGCCGGAGCTCGCCGTCGCGCCGCCTGCGCTGTTCGAGGTACCGCCAGTCATCGTCGCGCCGCCGCTCGACGTCGCGCCGCCGGCCTGCGCGGCTCCGCCGCTTCCGCCGCTGGTCGACCCCGCCGCACCGGAGCCGCCACCCGTAGATGCGCCGGAATCCGACGCGCCGCCGCCGCCGTCCTTGCTACACGCGCCGACCAGCGCGCCGGCCGCTAGCAAGGGAAGGAACGCGACGCGCGCCCGCGAAAAGCCGTACGAGTGAGCTCGTCCCATCGTCACACGATACGGCTTCTCGCGGGCCGATCCAGCCTTTTTCGGCTCGACGAGAACCGGCGCGCGTACGCGTCGCTCAGCTCAGCGAGACTTGGCGGCGCGACGGGCGCGCACGGCGGCGGCGAGCTCGACGAGCACCGGAATCGTCGCGTCCCAGCCGATGCAGGCGTCGGTGACGCTCTGGCCGTAGACGAGGTTCGCGGGATCCTTGAGCTCTTGCCTGCCCTCGGTGAGAAAGCTCTCGACCATCACGCCGAACACGGCGGTGCTGCCCGCCGCGACCTGGCGCGCAATCTCGTGCGCGACCTCGGGCTGCTTCTTGAAGTCTTTGCTGCTGTTGCCGTGGCTGCAGTCGACCAGGACGCTCGCCCGGAGGCCGGCCTTGTCGAGGAGGTCCGCCGTCTTCTTCACGCTCGGCTCGTCGAAGTTCGGGCCGGTGGCGCCGCCGCGGAGGATGACGTGACAATCCGGGTTGCCGGTGGTCTGCACGATGGCGGCGAGGCCTTGCTCGGTCACGCCCAGAAAACGATGGGGGTGCGCCGCCGACACGACCGCGTCGACCGCGAGCTGAACGGTGCCGTGAGTACCGTTCTTGAAGCCGATCGGCATCGAGAGACCCGACGCGAGCTGGCGATGCACCTGGCTCTCCGTCGTGCGCGCGCCGATGGCGCCCCACGCCACGAGATCGGCGATGAACTGCGGCGTGATCGGGTCGAGGAACTCCGTCGCGCACGGCAGCCCGAGCTCGCTCAGCTCGAGGAGCACGCGACGTGCGCGGCGCAAGCCCTCGTTGATCTGGAACGTCTCGTCCAGGTACGGGTCGTTGATGAGGCCCTTCCAGCCGATGGTCGTGCGCGGCTTCTCGAAATAGACGCGCATCATGATGTACAGATCGTCCTCGAGCTCGCGCTGGACCTTGCGCAGGCGCGACGCGTACTCGACAGCGGCCTTCGGATCGTGAATCGAGCAGGGCCCCACGACGGCGAGAAGCCGGTCGTCCTCGCCGTGGAGGATGCGTGACGCCTGGCGTCGTCCTTCGAGGAGCACGTGTGCGGCGGCGTCGCTGACGGCCACTTCTTCGAGCAAGATCGCGGGAGAGAGCAGCGGCCGCACACTCTCGACGCGAAGATTTCTGGTCCGTTCCATGGGCGGGGCCGAACTCTTGCACGAAACCGCCGCTGCGCCCGTCATAAAGCACGGCGGTTCGCGCCGGTGACGTTGCGACGTACCGCGAACACTAATAGGCTCGTCAGCGCGGATGACTGCGGTTTACGGCCGTGATCTCGGCGGCTCTCTCGGTGGCCGCATCGGCGCATGTTTCGGGCTCGGGCTCGCGGTCACGTCCGCGGCACTCGGGTGGACGAGCGTCGTGCACGCCGAAGAAACGCCGGCGACGGCAGCGGCGAGCGCTTCGCCGTCCCTGGCCGTCGTCGCAGACGTGGGCGGCGGGGCCTCGTCCACGCACAGCGCGGAGATCCGCGCCGCGCTCAACACCGTGGCGCGAATTCACGGCTACGAGCCCGCGGGAAAGCTCGACGTCGAGGGCGCCGCGAGCGCCGAGCAGCTCATCGTCGCAGGCACCGTCACCGACGACCCGATAAAGCTCGAACACCTACGCTTCGTCCTCCATGTCGACGCGCTCGTGCGCGTGTCGCACGTGACGGACCGCGAGGGCGGCACGGTGCGCATCACCGTGGTGACGCCCGACGGCTTTCAGACCCGTCTGCTCACCGCCGACACGACGGACTCCGTCGAGCACGCGCTCGACGTGCTCCTGCCGCGGCGCGACGGATCGGGAGCCGCGAAGGCCGCCGCACCCGATCCGGAAGAGCAGGAGCTCTGGAAGGCGCGCGGCGGTTTTCGTCCGACCTACGGCGTGATGGCGTTCGCGTCGGTGACGTCGCTCCGTCACTTCGGCTTCCGCGCAGACAACGCGAGCGGCATCGGTACCGTCAATGCCACCGCGACGGCGATCGGCGTCGGTGGCGGCCTCGGCGTACGTCTCGGGGCGCAGTATCTCCCGACGCTGACGCCGAACCCCGCGGGCACGTTCTTCGCGGCACGCCTCGCCATCGGCATCGACACGGACTTCTTCTACCTGCGGAAGCCGACCGGATATTCGTACGCCGCGTCCGCGCGCTCCACGCAGTACGGAGGCGAGGCGCTCTGGGTCGCGAGCATCCCCATCGAGCTCGGCGGCGCGTTCGCGATCGGTCGCTTCAGCGAGCAGAGCTGGCACGGCGCGCTACTCGGGATCGCCTACGCGCCCGAGGCTCAGTACTCGATGGTCCTGAGTCGTTCGTCGGGTGACTTCCGTTTCAATCCGGCAGGCGCGGAGCTCTCGGTGGACGTCACCGGTATCGACGCGAGCCGGGGTGATACGTCGGCCGCGCAGATACGCATCGCGCTCTGGGGCGTCGCACCGCTGAACGACGCGCATCCGGGCCTCCTGTCGCTCGGTATCGGCACGATCTGGTACTGACCGCGAGGGGCGCTCAGTTGCTGAATCTAACGATTTCAGCGACTTGCGGGAAAGTGCGTGCGGGGATTGAAAATGAATGTCATTTTCAATAAGGTCCTCGCACATGACGGCTCGAGCCCCCCATTTCGAAACGCAGCAGCCCCGGAAGCGCTTCCGGCGCGGCGTCTTCGAGCTCGCGTCGCTCGTCTTCGCGTCGTCGGCGTTCGTGGCCTGTTCGGGTAGCGGCAAGACCCCGGACGAGACGACGCCGGCTCCCTCGCCCATCACGGCGTCGACCGCCATCGCCAACCTGCGCGACACGCCGATCACGCACCTGTCGAGCGACCTCGAGGCCACCTTCAACGACGGCGACAACTCCTTCAGCATCGGCATGCGCGACGCCGACGGCCTCGGGCCGCTCTACACGCGCGTGTCGTGCGCTGCCTGTCACGACACCGGCACGCGCGGTCCGGGCCTCGTACAGAAGATGTCCGTCGTCGAGGCCGACGGCGTCACGCCGTCGACGGATCAGTCGCTCCTGCCGTACGGGCACACGGTGCATCCGCTCGTCGCGGGCGGAGAGCGAACGCCCATCGTGCCACCCGACGACAAGAGCATCCTCGTCACGAAGCGCATCGGTCCGCCGATCCTCGCGCGTGGCTACATGGAGGCGATCGACGACTCCGAGATCCAGCGCGTCGAGAGCGAGCAGGCCGCGCGCTCCGACGGCATCCATGGTCGGATCAATCACGTCGTCTACGCGTCGGAGATGAGCGCGGACCCGACCTTCCACACCCACGCGAAGGGTGACCAGGTCATCGGCCGCTTCGGCCTCAAATCCCGCATCGCCACGCTCGACGACTTCGTCGCGGACGCCTTCCAGGGCGACATGGGCATCACGAGCCCCCTCCGCCCGACGGAGATCGAGAACCCCGACGGCCTCCTCGACGACGACAAGCCCGGCATCGACGTCGAGCTGGCGAGCGTCCAGTCCCGCGCAATGTACCTGCGGCTCCTCGCGATCCCCCAGCGCAGCAAGGTCGACGGCGGCAGCGAGCTCTTCGCATCGACGCTGTGTGCGGTGTGCCACATGCCGTCCATGCACACGCGCACCGACTACCCCGTCCCGGCGCTCGCCGACATCGACGCGCCCGTCTACACGGATCTGCTCATTCATCGCATGGGCCCCGGGCTCGCGGACGGGCTCCCCGTCGATCCGTCCGTCGACGGCGAAGCGGGCTCGTTCGACTGGCGGACGACGCCGCTCATCGGCGTGCGGTTCAACCGCACGTTCCTGCACGACAGCCGCGTGACGACCGTCGAAGACGCCATCACCGCGCACGGTGGCGAAGGCTCGGAGGCGACCGCCTCCATCGAGCTCTTCAACTCTCTCTCCGACGACGACCGCAAGACACTGCTCGACTTCGTCGAGAGCCTCTGATCCGCCGCCGCTAAAGCGGCGCCGGCGCTCTCGAGCTCGTGTGTGATTCTTCGAAAAGGAACGAACGATGTACTTCAAGCGAATACTCTTCCCCGCGCTCGCGCTCCTCTCGTTCGGTTGCTCGTCGTCGAGCGACCAGCCCGCCGCCGACACCAAGCCCCTGACCGACGCGCAGTACGAGGACAAGCTCGTCACCAGCATGCACGACGCGCTCCTCTCCGACCTGAAGTCGCTTCATCAGGCGGCGATCGATCTGCAAGCTGCGGCTCCCACGCCCACCGGCCGCGGCTGGGACGCGGACATGGACGCCGAAGCGATCGGCAAGATGAAGGACGCCTGGCTCACCGCGCGCACCGCGTACGAACGGACCGAGGGCGCGCTCGCGCCGATCTTCCCGGACCTCGATTACTCGATCGACGCGCGCTACGACGATTTCCTCACCGACCTCGGCGCCGACGGCGATCAGGATCTCTTCGACGACCAGGGCGTGACGGGCATGCACGCCATGGAGCGCATCCTCTTCGTCAAGACGACGCCCGACTCGGTCATCAAGTTCGAGGCGACGCTGCCCGGCTACAAGGAAGCCGCCTACCCGTCGACCGAGGACGAGGCGAACGAGTTCAAGACGAAGCTCGCCGCTCGCCTCGTGACCGACACCGACACTCTCATGACCCAGTGGACACCGCAGAAGATCGACCTCGCCGGCGCCTACGTCGGTCTCATCGATCTCATGAACGAGCAGCGGGAGAAGGTGCTCAAGGCGTCCACCGACGAGGAAGAGTCGCGCTACTCGCAGCGCACGATGCACGACGTCCGCGACAACCTCGCCGGCACCCGCAAGATCTACGACCTCTTCAAGCCGTGGCTCGAGTCGAAGACGGACGGCAAGGACGTCGAGGACGCGGTCGAGTCGGCGTTCGACGACCTGAACGCCACCTACGACACCGTCGATGGCGACGCGATCCCCCAGCCGCCCGCGGACTGGAGCAGCGAGACCCCCACCGCCGACAATCTGGCCACGCCGTTCGGCAAGCTGTTCGAAGCCGTGGACAGCGCCGTCGATCCGAACAAGAAGGGCTCCGTGGTCGACGGAATGACGAAGACGGCGAACGCCATCGGTCTCCAGGTCACGGCGGAGTGATGCCCGACACGCAACCAGCGCCGTCGCAGCGAGGCGCGTCGCGCCGTCGCGCGACGGCGTGGGGCGTGCGCCTCGCGACGCTCGTCTCAGCGGTCCTCACGACGACGTGCGGCACGCCCGTCGCGGACCCGCCGTCGGGCGCTGGCGGTTCGACGGCCGTGCGAGACCCGTTCATCGCCTTCGCCAGCGACTTTCGCGGCTTCCACTCCTGGACGTCCTACGACGTCACCGACGATGCGACCCTCGCGGGCATTCACGACGGCAGCACCGTCACCGAGTACATCAACACCATGCCGAGCAGCGGCTCGGAAGAGTTTCCACTCGGCACCATCATCGTGAAAGAAGCGACGGGCGGCACCATCCCCCACGAGCTCTTCGCGATGGTGAAGCGCAACGGTGGCTTCAACTCGGGTGCCCCCGGCTGGGAGTGGTTCGATCTCGCGCTCCTCGACGACGGGAAAGACGGCACCAGCATCGTGTGGCACGGCTTCGGTCCACCGATCGGCGACACCTACGGCGGCGACGCCAAGGGCGGCTGCAATACCTGTCACACAGCCTGCGGCAACGACGCGGTCTGTGCAAAGCCTCTAGGTCTCTCCAACTTTCAGCACGACTGAGCGAGCGCACCTCGACGGGGCTCGCTCACACCACATCCGGTCACACCCATGTCCATCGCCACTCGTCGCGCGATCCGCGCGCTGTTCTGCCCAAGCACTCCCGCCTTCATCACCGTCGCGCTGTGGGCCGCGGGCGCATCGGCGAACCCCCGCCCGCTGCCGTTCAGCTACCCCCACGAGCAGCTCCCGGAGAACGGCACCGAGCTCGAGCAATACGTCGACTTCACCACGGCGAAGGCCAGCGACCCTTCCAACCCCATTTCCAAGCAATATGGGATGTTCCAGTTTCAGACGGAGTTCGAGCACGGCATCACCGACCGGCTCGAGCTCGGCTTGTATGTTACGTACTCGCCCAGCGCGCCCACCGACTTCACCAACACGCCGCTGCCGCTCGAGGGCAACGGCATGAAGCAGCGCCTCCGCTACAAGCTCGACGACACTGGCGCGTGGCCCGTCGACGTCGCCGTGTACATGGAGCTCAGCGAGAACGAGCGCGAGCTGGAGCTCGAGGGCAAGGTCATCCTGCAGCGGCGCTTCGGCATCATGCGCCTCATGGCGAACGTCACCGCCGAGCAGGAGTTTTATTACAACGCGAAGCACGACTTCGTATTCGACCCGTCAGCGGGCGTCACCTTCGAGGCGACGCCGTCGATCCAACCCGGCATCGAGTGGTGGATGCGCGGCGAGTACCCCGAGGAGAACGTGCCGAAGAACCGCCCCTTCTCGCTCGGCCCGCACCAGTACATCGGCCCCGCGCTGCTCGTGCAGATGGGCTCCCTCTGGTGGACGAACGGCGTCTACCTGCGCGTCAGCGACTGGGACCACGACCTCGTCCCCGGCGAGACCTTCGGCAAACTCTGGATCCGCAGCGTCATAGGCTACGGGTTCTAGCGCCCGCCGCGCTCTCCGCGACGTCGCGCCCTTCCACGACGTCGCGCCCCACTGCGAACCGCGCGACGCATGGACCGTCCGCGCCCCCTCCGTTATGCTCCGCCCCCTCGCACGAGTGGCGGAATTGGCAGACGCACCGGATTTAGGTTCCGGCGCCGCAAGGCGTGGGGGTTCAAGTCCCTCCTCGTGCACGAAGTAGCTCAGCCGGTCAGCGGATCGCGATAGACGTCATCGACGTCCAGCGTGCATTCCACGCCGGACACCGTCGCCTGCTGGCCGCTTCGTGCGGTCGCGAGGTTCCATCGGTCGCCGTCTCGGCTCCAGACGTCGCTTCGTCGTTCGTCGTGCGCGACCAGCACGACGTGTAGCAACGACGCGATCTGCTGATACTGGCGGAGCTTCTCGCCGCGATCGTAGTGTTCGGTGCTCGGACTCAGAATCTCGACCACGACGGCGGGGTTCGTCGCCGTGTTCGCGTCTCCGGGATCCCGCTCGAGCTTGTTGCAGATGACGGTGACGTCCGGATATCCAGCGAAGCCGGTGCCAAGAACGCGGACCCGAAGATCCGCGCTGTACACTCGACACCGTTTACCTTCGAGCTGCCGATTCAGCAAAGCCGTCACGGTCGCCGCAAGCGCCGCATGATCCGGCGTTCCACCCGCCATCGCCAGGATCATCCCGTCGAGAAACTCGTGCTTCACGGAGCTCTCCGCGTCGACCCGGAGGTATTCGCGAAACGTGAACCGAAGCTGCGGCGGTTCCGTCACGAGTCAAGCTCAGTCGTCGCCTGCGAGCAGCGCTGCATCGACGAGGTCTTTCGGTCTGCCCGACGCAAGCTTGTTGCGCGCCATTGCGGCCCGACCGATGAAGCGAACCTTCACGCTCCCGAGGTTCCCTTCGATCGCACCGGTTGTTGCCTCGTCGAAGGATACGCCGGAGATCGACGTCAGAATGTCGATCCGCCGCGGCGGAAGACCGAGCTGGTAAACCTTACCCTCGACCTCGAAGTCTTGCTGGCTCACGCCGTGTGACGCCACCGGTGCTCCGAAATCTGCGAGAGCGCGGAATACTCGCGATGCGTTTTCTGGTGTCGGTCGTACGAACAGATCGATGTCTCCCGTGGTCCTGGGAAACCCGTGCGCGGCCAGTGCATAGGCGCCGATGACCAGGAACTCGACGCCGAATCGTAGGAACCCTTCGGCGAGGTCGACGAAATCCTCGTTGACGTCCATTGCTCAACGTCGGCGTTGCACCAGGGCACCGGGCATGTTGGCGCGGTCGTAATCCGGGATCGGCATGCCGGCGACTGACCAGGCTTCCTTCGCCAGAGGCCACATCATCGCGATGCGTTCGTCGACGGTGGAGCGGTCGAGCGGATCACGGAGCGGCTCTTGTCCGAGGTCGAAGCGGCGAATGGGCCACTGGGACGCTCGCTGCTTGCGACGTTCAGCACGCTCCTTCGCGGCGGCATCCATGCACGGAGTATATCAGAACGGAGCTCCGATGCTCGAAGACGCGGACTTCGTGCCCGCCTCGTCCTCACCCCGACGTCACTGCCGAAACGCCGCCATTCCCCGCTGCACCCCTGGACGGCTCGCCACGGTTTCCATCCATCGCTTCACGGCGGGGAGCTCCGCGGACCGGTGCGGCTTGAGATACGACGTCACTGTGTAGGCGGGTATGTCGGCGATAGAGAAGGTGTTGCCTGCAAGGTATTCGCTTTGCTCCAGGCGTTGTTCGACGTGGGCGTACATGGAGACGGCTTGTTCGTCGAGGCGACGGGCTGCGGGTTCGGCTTCGGGGATCCCGCTGCGCTTGAGGAAGCTTCCTTGATTCGTGGGGGCGATGACGTCCGTGATGAAAAAGAAGAACCACTCGAAGGCGCGCGCGCGGTCGAGCGCGCTTTCCGGGAGCAATTTGCCGCTCTTCTCGGCGACGTACAGGATGATGGCGTTCGACTGGGTGAGCACGAGGGGCTGGCCGCCGGGGCCGTCGGGGTCGACCAGTGTCGGGACTCGACCAGTGGCGTTGACGAGTCGGTACGCCGCTCCCTTGTGTTCACCGGCGCCGAGGTTCACCGGGATCTGCCGGTAGGCGAGGCCCGACTCTTCCAGCGCGACCGCGGCGCGATACGTGTTGCCCGTCGTGAAACCGTGCAGGTCCAGCATTGCCGGACCTTACCTCACGTCGGGACGAGATGCAGATACGGCGCCGCTTCACGGAGCACGCGCGCGTAGGACGGCCGCGCGAGGAGGCGTTCGCGATACCGGGCGACGTTCGGATACGCGGCGAGCGGCACGACGCGGTCCGCGTAGTAGAGCGCGGGCGCGGCGGCGCAATCGGCCATGGTGAAGGCGTCACCGAGGGCCCATGTCTTGTTCGCCATCGCCGTCTCGAGGATCCCGTAGGCGACCTCCAGGCTCTTCTTTGCTTGCTCGACGCCGAATGGGTCCTTGTGCTCCGCGGGTCGCAGGCGATCGCCGATGATCTTCTGCATCGGGTCCTGCACATAGTTATCATGGAAGCGATCCCACTGACGGGCGTTGCGCGCGAGGTCCGGATCGTCGGGGACGAGCTTCGCCTTGCCGGGATAATGCTGCGACACATACTCGATGATGATCGTCGACTCGGGAACGATCTCGTCGCGCACGGTGTCGTGGAGAACCGGGAACTTCGCCATCGGCCACACCTTCACGAACTCCGCCCGTGACGTGGCGTCACCGAGGTCGACCAGGATGGGTTCGAAGGGCGTCTCGTTCTCGTAGAACGCCATGAGTGGCTTGTGACAGAACGACGCGAGCGGATGCTGATAGAGCTTCAATGCCATGATTCGATCCTCCAAAAATATTCTGATTGTCGTTGATGCTTCGATCGCTCAGCAGCCACCGGGCGGGCGCCAGCGATAGCCGTTCACGCGGAACGGCACGTCGAGCTCGCCACACATCTCGGCGATGAAGTCGGGGTTGTAAAAGTAGTTCGAGAGGTGCGCGACGCGATCGCCGTCGGGCTCGATGCGCGTGAGCGCGCGGACGAACTCGCCGTCGGCGTGTCGGTACCAGTGGAGCAGGAACCACTCACCGCGGTGAAAGCGCGGTTCGACGCGCGGCGCGTCGGGGAGCACACCCATGACGAAGCGCGCGTCGAGGCTGCCGTTCGTGGCGGCCTCCGCCAGGCGCTTGCTTCCGAAGAGCATGCCGAACAGCACTGTGGCGCGCGCGGCGACCGGGCCGTACTGCGTCGTCGCGCCGACGACCTCGACGGACGAGGTGTCCAGAAGAAGAGCCGTCAATCGGTCGAGATCCCCCGCGTTGAACGCCGCACAGAATGCGTCGAGCACGCCGGGAGCCGGCGATGCAAGCTCGGTCTCCGCCGGCTCGACGAGCTTGCCGCGCCCGCGATGGAGCGCCGCTTTCACGGCTCCCGGTGTCGTCGAGAGAGCCTCGGCAATTTCTTCGAGCGAGAAGTCGAAGGCGTCCTTCAGCACCACCGCGGCGCGTTCCTGAGGCGACAGCGCACCGAGCAACGTCCCTGCGGCTTCGCGTGACGCGGCGGGATCGGCCGTCGAGCGCGCGTCCTCTTGCTCCGCGACTCCGTCGAGGGGCTGCTCTCGACGTCGGCGTCGCTGGTCGATGAAGAGATTCGATGCGACGCGGAAGAGCCACGCACGCGGGTTCTCCGGCACGTGCCCCATTTGCCCGAGCGTGACGAACGCGCGCGTCATCACGTCCTGCGCGAGATCTTCCGCGTCCCACGGGCTCCGCGTGAGGTGCCGGCAGTAACGATAAAGCGTCGGTCGTAGAGGCTCGTAGCCTTCCAGAAAGTCGCGCCACGAGCTCGCCACGGCGGCGGGCAGCGCAGGCGCTCCGGTTTCGTTCTCGGGGGTCATACGTGAGAGACGAAACTCTCGCCCGCGAGGATACGGAGCGCGTCGTATTTTTCCGAAACGGCAGAATTCAGCCGTATTTCACGTCATTGCGGCGACCACGCGCAGAGGTGAGTGTCGGCCCCGGTCACGATCCGGCCCTTCACGGCGATGGGCGAGGTCCATTGGCGGACGCCGGAGCAATCCGTGGTCGCGCCGGTGTAGAGCGGCACGCCGGTGTCGCCATCGACGGCAGTGAGACCGCCGTCCGTCATGTACCAGACGACGGCGCTGCTTCCGCCGTCGGGCGTCGTCGCGATCGGGCTCGTGAGTCGTGTGCCGAGCGGCGCGCACCACTCGACGGCAGGCTTCGGCGGCGAGCCCGGTGCGAGCACGACGGACATGATCGCGGGACCCGTCGCTTGACCACCGGGACAGAGCGCCGCCGTCTGCGACGAGAAGACGACGTGCGTTCCGAGCGAAGTGACGTACGACGCGGGCGCGCCGCGCACTGCGCTGTTCGAGTTCACCACCGTGACGTCGGCGAGCTCGCCGCCCATTCCGCCGAGGTGCGCAGGATCGAGGACGTACAGATGCCCGTTCTTGCCGACCACGACGAGGACGCGCTCCGGTGTTGCGCCGGGCACGGTGACGACCATCGGGCTGCTCGAGCCGAGATCGGAGTCGGCAGCGTCCATCGAGTGCCAGCTCGCCGGGAAGTACATGTCGTCGCTCGTGCGCGAGAACGCGCCAAGACCGGTGATGCGCACGATCTCTTCGCTGTCGCTCGACATATGATCGCCGGCGCCCGCGGTGTTGTTGCCGGTCACCGCGAACACACCGACGCCGTCGGATGCCATTCCGCCCGACGCCCAGATCCCTTCGCCCTGTCCGAGCGTCGCCCAGCCGCCCATGCGAGTCGAATCGTGCGTGTCGATGCCGAATACCCAGCCGTGATACGGGCCGCAATCACCGGCGTGCCCGCCGAACGCGACGTACACGACGCCGTCGACGAGCGAGAGCGCGCTCCGTTGATTCTCGGGGATCGCGGCGAAGGTCGTCGCGCCGGACGTGCCGCCCATCACCACGGGGAATCCGCTCCGCTCGCTGCCGTCGATGACGGAGAGCGCGTGGAGCTCGTGGCGCGCGATCGACGTCGTGCCGATGGCGCCCGCGACGTAGATCGTTCCCGCCATCGCGTCGATGACCGGGGTGCTGACGATGCCGAGCGGGTGAATGTTGCCGCACGTCACTCCGGTTGCCGTCGGCGACACGCCGATGTTCGTGTGCCAGACGAGAGCGCCCGTCGTCTCGTCGAGGGCGTAGACGTCGTTGCTCGTGGTGACCGCGAAGAAGACGCCTTTGCCGCCAGGGCCGTTCTCGAGATAGAGCGGCGCCGCGTACATGTTGCCGGTGAACGTCGCGTTGAACGTCGGATCCCGCTTCATTCTTGCGGCGTTCAGGCTCGTCAACGCCGGCTCGGCGAAGAACCCGTCGCGGCTCGGATGCTTGTTACGTTCGAGCACCGACCCGCTCGTGTCCATACTCGCTCCGCCGGTTCCCGACATTCCACCGGAAGCCGCGCCGCCAGAGCCGTGCGTGCCCCCCGTCGAGCGACACGTGCACGGCTTTCCGCTGTTCCCGTGAAGCGCACCGCCGCTCGACGTCGTTCCGCCGCTCGACGTCGTTCCGCCGCTTGCCGTCGTTCCGCCGCTTGCCGTGACGCCGCCGTTCGACGATGCGTCGACAGTTGCGACACTTCCGCCGCTCGCGGATGCGTCGAGGGAGCCGCCGGCACCGCCTTCGCCGGTTGCGCCATCGCGTGGTGATGTTCCGCCGGCGGTCGTCGGCGCGGTGCCGGCATCGCTCGTACTCGACTTCTTGCTTGTCGCTGGGCCGCACGCGACGCTCGCAACGACTGCGACGAGTATCGCCTCGATGAATCTACTCTCGACGCGCATGGTTCCCCTCGTTCGGTGCTCGCCCCAGCCGGCCGGACAGGAGCGTCCTGTTCGACGTCGAGCGCGATGGCTCGCACCTTCACGTTACGGTCGCTCCGTTTCATGAATGTCGCGGCGAACGATCCGGACGACGCAAAGCGAGCTCGCGCGATCGCTCTGCCGTCCACACACGTGGTCATGTGAGGCATAGCGACACATCACGCTCCCATCACCGCGAGGGCCGTCGGGGAGAATCCCCACGCGGCGCGCAGCGTGAGACGTCCAGGAAACCTGGGGAAACGCGTCTGGAAGTGACAACTATTCATGACTCCATGTAAACCATGCGCGACATGTCGCCGAACCGGGTACGCGAGCAACGGGTGAAGCTTGGAATCTCGCAAGAAGAGCTCGCGAAGCGCTCGCACCTCACGCGCCAGAGCATCTTCGCGATCGAGTCGGGGCGCTCGACGCCGGGTGTCGACGTCGCGCTCCGGATCTCCGCCGCACTCGATTGCGCCGTCGAGGCGCTCTTCGGCGCTTCGTCCGACGCTTCGACGCTCGCGACGGTCGCCGCCACGCCGAACGTCACCGGCCGCGTCTTCGTGGCGAACGTGTCGGGGCGGTGGGTGTCCCACGCGGCTCGCCGTGATGGATTCGGCGTCCCCGCCGACGGCGTCGTCGAGCGAGCGCGTGGCCGTCACGCGGACGTCGCACTCTTCGCGACGTCGGGCGAGTGCATGGAGAACGTCGTCGTCATGGGCTGCGCGAGCGCGCTCGGCGTCCTCGCGGGTCGCCTCAACGGCAAGACGGGCCCAGGTCGCTTCGTCTGGCTCCGGAGCGGCAGCACGCACGCGCTCGACGCACTCGCTCGCGAGCAAGCTCATGTCGCCGGCGTCCATCTAGTCGATCGCAAGACCGGCGAAAGCAACGTTCCCGACGTACGACGGCGCGTCCGCGGGCAGCCGGTCACGCTCGTCACCCTGGCGCGCTGGGAGATGGGGCTCGTCCTCGCGCGCGGTAATCCGCGACGCATCGGCGGCGTGGCGGACGTGGAAGGTCGCGCGCTCCGCGTCGCGCTGCGCGAGCCGGGAAGCGGCGCCCGCCGGCTCTGGGACGACGAGGCGCGCCGCGCCGGCCTGACCGCGAAGCGTCTCGTCGGCCGATGTATCGACGTCACCGGGCATGAAGAGGTGGCAAGTGCTGTAGCCATCGGCGCCGCGGACGTCGGCGTGGCGACGCTCGACGTCGCGCTGTCGTACGACCTGGGTTTCGTCGCGCTCGCCGAGGAGCGCTACGACCTCGTCGTCCCCACGCCGTCGCTCGCCGACTCACGCATCGCGCGGCTCCTGGACGTTCTCACCGGCTCATCTCTCCGGAGAGAGCTCTCTTCACTTGGATACGACACGACCCGTACGGGAGAGCGCGTCGCCGAGCTCCCTGCTGCTTGAAGTACGACACGAGGAAAAACATGCATCGTAATAACCACGCTTACGCTCTCTTCTTCGCGAGCACCCTCGCCGCCTGTAGCTCGGACAAAGGTCCGGGGAGCATCTCGCTGATCCCCGACGCCTCGACGCCAGCGGCGGAAGGCGGAGTGAGCATCGGCTCGTCCGACGCCGCCGGGATCGACTCGGGGACGCACGACGCCGGTGGCGTGAAGATGTGCGCCGATCTGCCGGGAAAGATCGTCTACATCGAGTCCGGCGACACACAGGAGAACCTGCTGAAGAACCTCGGCCGGCAGCTCCGCGAGCAGGGGATCACCATCGCGTTCAACCTCACCGGTTCGTGCACCCTGACGAACGACATCTACACTGTCGCGAACGTCGTCCCGAACGGCACTCTGAAGTACATCCCGTCCGCGGCTGAGAACGCGGCGTGGAAGACGTCCGATCCCGAGCCGACGTGTCAGACGGGCGCGAGCGGCGTACCGATCGACCTGGCGATCTCGGCGCTCTTCGTCGAGAGCTGCGGCCTCGGCGGACCGCCGGTGGACTCCGGGCTCACGTTGATCCAGGGACCGGTGCAGGCGTACACGTTCGTCGTACCCGAGGCGAGCGATCAGACGGCGATCTGGGCCGAAGAAGCGTACTACGCCTTCGGCTTCGGCAACGCGAACCCGCTCGCTCCGAAATACAATCCGTGGAACGACGAGATGTTCATGTTCATCCGACCGACGACGAAGAGCACGCTCGTCGCGACGGCGAAGAACATCGACGTGCCGCCCGCACAGTGGAAGGGCGTGCAAGAAGCCGCGTCGAGCGACGTCGTGAGCGCCGTCGTCAACTCGACGAACGCGGAGGCGAGCATCGGCATCCTCGGCGCCGAGGTGTACGACGCGAACCGTGGCAAGGGGCTGAAGACGCTCGCGTTCCAGGCTTTCGGCCAGGGTGCGGCGTATTTCCCCGATTCGAGTGCGTCGGCCTTCGACAAGCAGAACGTGCGCGACGGTCATTACTCGCTGTGGTCACCGACGGTGTACATCACGAAGACCGACGCGAACGGCCCGGTGAATCCGTCGGTCGCCGCGATCACCGACGCCGTGCTCGGCAAGGCAGCGACGCTAGACGGCCTCGCCGACGCGGTGAAGGTCGGGCTCATCCCGGAGTGCGCGATGCAGGTGTCGCGTACGACGGACGGCGGCGATCTGACGCCCTTCACGCCGCCGGCGTCGTGCACCTGTTACTACCTGAGCAAGATCGCCGGCGCGACGGGCTCGCCGGCAGGATGCACGCCGTGCGACGGCGACGCCGGCTGCGGTGACGGCGGGACGTGCCAGTTCGGCTTCTGTGAATCCGGTGCGCCGGCAGTGGCGCCGTCGGATGCCGGCTGCGTGAGCGGCACGCCGAAGACCAGCGCCGACCTCCTGAACGCCTGCACGACGGCGACCGCGGTGACGAAGAAGGTCGTCCTGCCGTCGGCCAAGCTCGAACCCTTGCCGTGAGGTTCGGCTCGATCCTCGGCGCGCCGCTCGTCCTCGCGCTCGCGACGACAGCACGCGCCGAGACATCAGCGACGTCGGGCACGCCCGCGACGTCAGGTGCGCCCGCGACGTCACGTGCGCCCGCGACGTCAGGTGCGCCCGCGACGTCAGGTGCGCCCGCGACGTCCGCGGACGTGCGGGCGCTGGCCGATACTGTGGCCGCGGATCATGCGGCCATCGTCGAGCTCCGGCGGGAGCTCGACGTGGAACGGAGTCGTGCTCGCGACGGAGTGCACTTCTCGGGGTACGCGCAGGTCGACTGGGTCGCGTACGACCAGGCCTCGAAAGACGAGATCGATCACTCGACGGGCCTGCCGATCAATCAGAACCGCTTCACACTGCGCCGCGGGCATCTCAGGGCGGAGGCGCAGCACGGCATCCTGAGCGGCGCGCTCGAGATCGACGCCAACACGACCAACGGTCCCCAGGTTCGACCCCTCGACGCAGAGCTGTCACTCCGCTGGCCGCGCGACCCCGATCCCGCGCTCCCGAGCGTCGTCGTCACTGCGGGCCTCATGAAGATCCCCTTCGGCTTCGAGGTGCCGGAGCTCGACAGCGTGCGCCCGTTCCTCGAGCGCGCCACCGTGCTGCGGGCGCTCTTCCCCGGCGAGTTCGACCTCGGCGCGCGGCTTCGCGCGAGCTACCGAATGCTCGACTTGACCGTCGCGGTGATGAACGGGAACCCCATCGGCGACAGAGCCTTTCCGGCGCTCGCGCCCGCCAGCGCGAAGGAAATCGTGGGCCGCCTCGGGACGACGGCAGAGCTCACGCCAGACGTCACTCTGGACGTGGGCGTCTCGGCGGACGGCGGCACCGGCTTTCACGAGGGTACGCCGACGACGAAGGACGCCGTCGTGTGGCGCGACGAGAACGGCGACGGCATCGTGCAGGCCACGGAGATCCAGGTGATCCCGGGTTCGTCGGCGACGGCGTCGCAGCTCTTTCACCGGTTCGCGGTGGGCGGCGATCTGCGGCTCTCGGTGCGGTTCGCGCCCTTCGCGACGTTCACGCTGAGGAGCGAGCTCGTGCGCGCCGCAAATCTCGATCGCGGCATCCACGTCGCCGATCCGGTCGGCAGAGGGTACGACCTTCGCGAGCTCGGCTGGTACGTCGGGGCCACGCAGGAGCTCACTCGCTGGGCCCTCGTCGGCGTTCGCTACGACCGGTACGATCCCGACGCGGACGCGAGCGAGCAGCGCGCGACGAACGTCGTGCCCGCCGATCAGAGCTTCGGCACGCTCGCGCTCCTCGCGGTGCTCCGCTACGACCGCGCGCGTCTCTCCGCCGAGTACGACCGGAACTGGAACACGCTCGGCCGCGACGCCGCGGGCAACCCGACGAACCTGAAGAGCGACACCTTCACCCTGCGCGCGCAGGTGACGTTCTGATGCACGCCGTCGTCGACCGCTGGCGTGGACTTCTTCCGACAATTGCGGTGGCCGTATCCGCATGCTCGACGGGGGCCAGCGACGACCCCGGGCTCGGCGCAACGCTTCGTGTCGCACCCGCCCAGTTCGTCCCGGGAGCTCCGCCGAAGGCGAATGGCGGCCCCGACGTCGGTTCCGTCGACCTCGCGACGAACACGATCTGGGCCGGCGAACCGAATGCGCGCATTGGCGGCTCGCTCGGAGAGACGGCCACGGCGGTGGCGCTCGATCTGGTCGGCGATCGCGGTTACTGGGTCGTCGGTGCCGGGCCGCCCGACGTCGCGACGCCCGGATTGCCGTCGTTCGTCGCGACGGCTTCGTTCGCTGACACGCTCGCGCCGGGGACGTACACCCTTGAGGCGCGCGCCGTCGATGGAAACGGACACTTCGGAGCGCCGACGACCACGCGCCTCACGGCTCTTCCCCAATCCCCATCCGACACGGTGAACGGCGCGCTCGTCGTCACGCTGACGTGGGACACGGAATCGGACCTCGATCTGCACGTCGTCGATCCGACCGGTGACGAGATATTTCACGGCGCGCCGATCTCGAGCGACACACCGCAGCTGGACGGCGCGGACGCAGGGACGAGCGCCGGTGTGCTCGAGGAAGACTCCAACGGCAACTGCGTCATCGACGGCCGGCGACGTGAAGACGTCACCTGGCACTCGCCGCCCGCGGGACGATACACGGCGCGCGTCGACGCGACGTCGCTCTGCGACGCGGCGTTCGCCAATTACCGGGTGACGGTCGTCCTGCGCGGCAAGACGGTCGGCAAAGCAGCGGGGACGGCGCTCGACTCGGACACCTGGGGGCCACACGACCGTGGAGCGGGACTCCAGGTTCTCACATTCGATGTGCCGTGACGCCCGGCTCGGCGCGCGTCTCGGGGTGCTCGTCGTCGTGAGCGCCGGGCTCGCGAACGCAGCGCCGCCGCCGCCGCCGCTGCCTAACGACGATGTGGTCGTGCGCGGAGTGCGTCCGAAGGAGGAGACGTGGGACGCACGCTTCGGCGGACCCGAGGCCGCGGGCACTGCCGGCGCGGAGGGCGATCCGGCGAAGATCGTCGAGGATCTGCCGGGCGTGGCGCATGCGTCGCTCGGTGCGGATCCGCTCGTGCTCTGGGGCTCTTCGTCGAGTGACACGCGCATCCTCGTGGACGGCGTCGAGATCCCGTCGCTGTTCCACGGCGGCGCGCTGCGCTCGACGATCGACGGCGATCTCGTCGGCGCGCTCACCCTGACGCCGGGCGCATACGGAGCCGGATACGGCCGCGCGCTCGGCGGCCTGGTTCGCATCGACACCCGCGAATTACCGCGTGACGGCTGGCACGGCGCGCTCGACGTGAACGTGCTCGATTCGTCCGCGTGGGTCGGCGCACCGGTCGGAGAACGCACGCGCATCGCAGCGGGTGGACGCGTCGGCTACCTCGACCGCACCCTGCCGGCAGTCGGCGTCGATCACGCGAACGACGTCTTCCCTATCCCGAGCTACGGTGACTATTTTGCAAAGGCGCAGATGGATCTGCGCGCGGGCGAGTCCCTGGACGCGTTGCTCCTCGGTTCGCACGATTCGACGACGACCACGGCGAACGAAGAAGATCCGGCTCACGTGCTCGAGAGCGCGACGCGAACCGGCTTCGAGCGGCTCTCGCTCCGTTACCGGAGGACGCTCGGCGACGGCGCGCACGTGGAGGTGACGCCATGGGTCGGTCGCGACGTGAATACCTACGACGCGCACTTCGGGGCGAACCCCGAGCGGCTCGACGAGCACGACGTGCGCTGGGGTCTCCGCGCCGAAGAACGCGCACCCGTCGCGCGGACGGTCACCGTCGCGCTCGGCATGGACGCGACCGGGACGCATGCGGCGCTCGAGCGACGTGGCTCGCTGACCTTGCCGCCGCGCGAGGGCGACGTCACCGTGTTCGGACAAGGCCCGGGAAGCGACTCGAGCAGCGACCGCTTCGACGCTGCCATCGTCGACGTCGCGCCGTACGCGAGCCTCGACTGGGCTCTCGGCCCCGTGAACGTCGAGCCGGCGCTCCGCGTCGATGGATATCTCGTCGACGCAAGCCGGAAGACGCCGCGCGTCGGTCAAACGCCGTCCATCGGCGCTTCGAGCCTCGTCGCGTACGTCGAGCCACGGCTCTCGGTGCGCGCACGGCTCTCGTCGCGGGTGACCGTGCTCGCGTCCGCCGGGCTCTACAGCGAGCCTCCCGCGCCCGCGGACCTCGGCGCGGTCTTCGGAACGCCGACGCTTCACGCCTCTTCTGGAGAGCATGCGAGCGTCGGTGAAGCCGTCGAGCTGTCGCGCACCCTCTCCGCGACGCTCACCGGATTTTACAAGTGGATGAGCGGTCTCCCGGTGCGAGATCCGTCGGCGATAGAGGAGCTCGCGCACGCGCTCGTCGGGAACGGCGTCGGCAGAAGCTACGGCGTCCAGTTTCTCTTGCGACAGAAGCCGTGGCACGGCTTCTCGGGCTTCCTCGCTTACACCCTCTCGCGAAGCGAGCGGCGCGACACGACCGGCGGCGCCTTCCGGCTATTCGACGAGGACGAGCCGGAGGTCGTCACCGTGGCCGCGAACCAGGTTCTCGGCGCGTACACGCTCGGGATACGCGTTCGCTACGCGAGCGGGCAGCCGCGCACGCCGGTGATCGGCACGTTCTACGACGAGAAGGACGACGTGACGGAGCCGGTCTTCGGCGCACAGAACTCGCTGCGTCTTCCCGCGTTCTTTCAGCTCGACGTGCGCGCCGCGCGACGCTTCGTCCTCCCCGGCGACATGACACTGTCCGTCTACGCCGAGGCGCTGAACGTCATCGACCGCCGGAATGCCGACGACTACGTGTACGACACCCGTTACGCGCGCCGCGGCACCATCTCGAACATCCCGATCCTCGGCGTCGTCGGCGTGAGGGTCGAACGATGAAGCACGCCGTCGTCTTCGCCGGAGCGCTCGTGCTCGCAGCGTGCAAGCCGGACCTCGCCGGCGACGACGCGCTCGTCACTTCCACGCGGCTCCTCGCCGTGCGCGGAGAGCCTGCTGAGACGGCACCCGGCGCGACGGCCACGTACACGGCGTTCATTGCCGTACCCGGAGGCGACGACTACGCCGGTGCCGTCCGCTACGCATTCTGCGACGCGCTGAAACCGCCCGCGGAGAATGCCGTCGTCGCCAGCGCCTGTCGCGACGCGAGCACTCTCACCGACGTCGGCACGACCAACCCGGTGGTCGCAAAGACGCCAGCGGACGCCTGCTCGACGTTCGGCCCCGTCACGCGCTCCACGGGTTTTCGCACCGCCGCGCCCGACGAGACCGGTGGTTATTACCAGCCGCTCCGCGTCGACGTCCCTCACGTCGCGCCGGCGTTTCACCTCGCGCGCCTCTCGTGCGGCGCCGGTCAAGCGGCGGCCGACGTCGCGACCGAGTTCGCTGCTCGCTATCACGCGAACGAAAATCCGCACATTTCCGGCCTGAACGGCACCGCCGCCAGTCGCTCGGTGTCGCTCGACGCCTTGCCGTCAAACGCCCGCGTGACACTCACCGTCCACTGGGCGAAGGCCGATGCGGAGAAGTACGTCTCCTACGACGCCGACAGCGCGAGCCTCGTCGACCGGCGCGAATCGATGCAGCTCGCGTGGTACGTCGACGGCGGCGCGCTCGAGACAGAGTCGACCAGCGTCGCCGAGTCCGACCCGGCGACGTCATCGAGCAACGTCTTTTTTGCGCCGGCGAGCGGCGAGATCCATCTCTGGGTCGTGCTCCGCGACGCTCGCGGTGGCGTCGACGTCCTCTCGCGGACGCTCGTCGTGGCTCGCTGAATCACGTGAGAACTCGCTTCGCGGCGTCGTACTCCGCGCCGGCCATCTGTTCGCGCATTGCAGCGAACAGGGACGCAGCGACGGTCGGTGGCGGCGCGGCGCCGCGACCCATCCCGGCAAGTAACTCCAGCATCGGCAACGCCGTCGCTTCCAGCGAGAACGAGCCCGTCAACGCCGACACCATGAAGAACGCCGCGGAGTAGAAGCCGAGCGCCATGATCCAGGCGATCGTCGCGTGAGCCGCTTCACGCTCGGTCGGCGCGCGACCGAGGTATTCCGCGAGGAAGATCCCGCGATCCCCGCGTGCCTGGAGGCCGAACACGCACACCTCGCCGAGGTCGAAGTACGGGTCGTTGTTGGCGGCGGTGTCCCAGTCGAGGAAATAGACGCGACCGTCGCGCTCGACCATGTTGCCGGGGTTGAGATCGTTGTGACAGGGCGCGCGAACCGCGACGGCGCGAGTGAGCCCCGTGGTCTCGGCGAGCGCCGCGAGCAGATCCGGCGGGAGACCGGCGTGCCCCTTCGAGCGGATCGCGCCCACGACGTTTCCGAGTACCTCGTCGAGGTCGACGGAGCGGGGGAACGACGGACCGTCGTGCAGCCGCCGGAGCGCGGTGGCGGTCGCCGCGATGCTCCCGGGACGCGCGCTGCCCGGACGGACCGGCGCGCCGTCGATCCGCTCGAGGATCGTCGCGCCGGTGGCGATGTCGGCGTGGCGGAGCTTTGGCGCGACGCCGCGCTCCGACGCCATCTTGAGGCAGCGAATCGCCTTGGCGTCGACGCCGCTGCCGCGTCTCACGACGTAGCGCGTCCCTGCGATGGTCACGCCGTACGTCGCGGCGCCGGAGAGACCGCCGCCGAGCGTCTCGACGTCGCTGCACGTCGCTCCGCCGAACGCTTCCGCGACGACCCGCGCCAGCTCGTCGGGGAGCGTCTTCGTGTCCGTCACGCTCTTGCTCCCTGCGACGGCCTTCCGAGCAACCTGACGAGTTCGGTGCGATTGCCGAGAATGTCGGCGAGGGTGTAGCCGTCGAGCACGGTCAAGAAGGCGTCGCGGGCGCGGACCAGCGCCGTCTTCAGCGCGCACGCTGGGTTCAACGGGCAAGTGTTCGTCTTCGCGTCGAAGCACTCGAGAAGGTCGAAATGCGGCTCGGTACCGCGCACGACCGCGCCGATGCGGATCGCCTTCGGCGCGCGCGCGAGCACCAGGCCACCGCCCTTGCCGCGTGTCGCGTTGACGTAGTCGTTCTGCGTGAGCCACTTCCCCGCCTTGGCGATGTGATCCGGCGAGATCCCGTAAGCGGCGCTGATCGCCGACGCTGGGACGATCTCACCCGGGCGGGTGCCGAGGTAGATCAGCGTGCGCAGCGTGTAATCGGTGAAAACGGTGAGTTGCATGAGGCTTCCGCGCGGTGCTCGAGCTTATCGCGGCGTCGAACGACGCGCGACTGTAACGACGGCGAAACCGGAGCGATACCTGAAATAGGTATGTTATTTACCTGTTATGGCGACTATGAGTCGGTCACTCATTCAGGAGGTGTCCCGATGTCGCTGGATCCTGCTCTTCTTCGCCAGAGTTTCGATATCGTCGTCGAGCGCGAGCCCGAGCTCACGCTTCGCTTCTACGACGTTCTCTTCAGCCGATTCCCGCAAGCAAAGTCGCTCTTCGCGGGCACGACGGTGAAGCGTCAGGCAGAGATGCTGCAGGGCGCGCTCGTCGCGGTGCTCGAGCATCTCGAGGACGCGAGCTGGCTCGTCTCCACGCTCGGCGGCCTCGGGCAGAAGCACGTCGCCTACGGCGTCACGACCGAGATGTATGGCTGGGTCGGCGAGAGCCTCATCGCGACACTCGCCGAAGCCGCAGGCGACGCCTGGACGCCGGAGCTCGAGGGCGCGTGGGCAGAGGCGTACGGTGCGATCACCGGACTCATGCTCGACGGCGCTGCGAAGGAACCGCTGACGCGCGCGAGCTGAGTGTCCGCGGCGGCGCCGATCCATCCCGGCAAAAACGCCGCTGGCGCGTGCAGAAGCGCGAGTTCGCGCGAGCACGGCCCATCCGCTACGCTCCGCGCATGGATTCGGACGAATTGCGCGCTCTCCAGGCGCCGATCAAGGCGCACTACAAGGAAGAGCCCGGTGCAGCGGTGGTGACGCTCCGGGCGTCCGGCGAGCTCGGGGAGGGTGCGATCGTCTGCTCCGTGCAGACGGGACGTGCGCTGGCCGAAGCTGGTCTACACCCCGCGAGCGGCGGTGACGGCCTGTCGCTCTGCTCCGGGGACATGCTGCTCGAGTCGCTCGTGGCGTGTGCCGGCGTGACGCTGAAGGCCGTCTCCACGGCGCTCGGCATCCATGTTCGCAAGGGAACGGTGCGCGCCGAGGGCGAGCTGGATTTCCGCGGAACGCTCGGCGTCGCAAAGGACGCGCCGGTCGGGTTCAAGGCGATCCGCCTCGCGTTCGACCTCGACACCGACGCGACGCCCGAGCAGCTCGAGAAGCTCATCACCCTGACGGAACGCTACTGCGTCGTTTACCAGACGCTGCGCTCACCGCCCCCGTTGACGGTCGCTCATCACGTCACGAACGCACCCGGTTGACGTGAGTCGATCAGCGCGCGAGGAGCGAGAGACGTCCCTGCGCGTAGCCGGAGATCGCCACCTCGAGATCGAGGCGCGACGACGGCTTCGTCATGATCGACTTGATGGGCTTGTCCACGGCCTCACCGGGTGAAGTCACTGCGCGGAAGCGCACGTGCAGGTTCTCGAACGTGCTCGCTAGGACGTTCAGCACCTCACGAAAATTGTCGAGCATCTCCGGCGGGAGGCGGCCGGCGCGCGTCGACTCGGCTGCTGCGCCGGCGGGGATGAGGACGAGGGCCGCTCCCGTCGTCGCGGCGAGCGCGAGGTCGCAGAGACAGACCGCCGCGATGTCGTCCTTGTCGTCGACGTAGGTGCCGACGAAGAGCTTCGAGGTGCCGGGCGGCGGCGTGCTCTTCTTCGACTGAACTCCCTTGCCGAGGAGATCCTGGAGGAGGTTCGTGACGGCCTGCGCGTCGGGAAGCTTGGATGGTGAGGTGCTCATCGTCCTAAAATCGGGTCGATAACGCTGCGGATGCTCTCGGCGTTGAATGGCTTGGTGATGAGAGTGACGGCGCCGGCGCTCCGCGCGCGGTCGCGCATCTCCTGCGAACCCTCCGAGGTGACGAACACGAACGGCACCTTGGGGCCCTCGCTCGTCAGGGTCGTGCAGAGGTCGATGCCGCTCATCTCCGGCATGTTCCAGTCGGAAAGTACGAGGTCGAAGGTGCCTTGCCGGAGCGACTTGAGCGCCTCGGCACCGTTCGTCGCCTCCTGGATGGCGTCGTCGGGGATGCCCGCCTGGCGCAGCGTGCGCCGCACGATGAGCCTCATTGCCTTCGAATCGTCGATCACGAGAATGTTCATGGTAGCCGTTCCTCCCTCAGCGCATGCCCGTTGCCGGATGACAGGGGCGCTCGCGCGCCGTTCCTTCGCGTCAACACCGTCACCATGAACGGCTCGCCCGCCGTCGCGAACCAGACCGTGCACATCGGCCGGCTATCGGTGACGCTGATGTCCGAACGGTTGCCCTCCGCCACGGTGGGCAGCGACAGATGCGTCGTACCCGGTAGCAGCGCCTTGATGTTGCCGCCCACGACGTTGGCGAGCTCGCCGAGCGCGTCGCGGGTCTCCTCTCGCGACGGCTCGGTGTCTTCGAGGCCGAACATGGCAGCGGCGGCTGCGCGCGCGAAGAGCGGCGAGCAGCAGATGGTGACCGCGCCCTCCCACGCGCCGGTGACGTGCACGCACCCGGTGAGGACCGTACCGTCGAGCGCCGTATCACTGCCGTCGAACGCGTCTGCGCTGGAACCGAGCATGCTCGACCAGACCGATTCGGTAATCTCGCGGATCTGTCGTTCTTCGACGCTCATACGCACCTGCCCGTGGGCTCGAGTCGGTAATAGGTGGACTTGTCGTTCATGACCTTGCGGAAGACCTCGTCGATCTTGAACGTCGTCTCCGAGGTTCCCAAAAACAGATATCCGTCGGGCGCGAGCACGTTGCGCACCGACGCCAGGATCTTCTTCTTCGCGGGGACGTCGAAGTAGATGAGCACGTTGCGCAAGAACACGACGTCGAACTTCGGCAAGAGCGGCCACGGCTCGGCGAGGTTTATCTGCTTGCACTCGAGGAGCCCGGAGAGGATCGGCTTCGCCCGATACTCCGTCCCCTCGCGATCGAAGTACTTCACGAGCTGGATCGCGGTGAGACCGCGCTTCACCTCGATCTCCGAGAAGATGCCCTGCTTCGTGCGCGCCACCATCACCGACGAGAGATCGCTGCAGAAAATCTGGAGGTCCCAGGTCGCGAGCTCCGGGAAATGCTCGCGGAGCGTCATCGCGATGCTGTACGCCTCTTGCCCGGTGGAGCACGCAGCGCTCCAGATACGGATCGTTCGCGTCGTCCGCGCCTTGAGGAGCGCGGGCACGATCTGCGTCTTCAGCGCGTCGAAGGGGTGGGTGTCGCGAAAGAAGCTCGTCTCGTTGGTCGTCATGGCCTCGACGATCTTCGCCGAGAGGCCGTTCGACGGCTGACTTCGCATCTGGCCGACCATCTCGTCGATGGAAGCGAAGCCCTCGGCGCGAGCGACCGGCGCGAGCCGTGATTCGACGAGGTATTCCTTCCCCGTCTCGATGACGATCGCGCTCTTCCGGTAAACGAGGTCCCGGACGAAGTCGAATTCCGGCGCGCTCATCGCCATGCGTCACCTCGAGGAGAAGCGGACATTGCATCGCGACGGAGCGCCTTGCCGCCGTTCGTCACACGTCGCGCGAGCTCCGGGGCGAGCGCGTTCAGCGGCACGATCACGTCGGCGAGACCGGCCTGGGCGACGAACCCCGGCATTCCCCACACCACCGACGTCGCCTCGTCCTGCACGACGACCTGGCCGCCGGCTTCACGGATCTTGCGGCAACCGACTAGGCCGTCCTGGCCCATGCCGGTCATCACCAGCGCGAGCACGTTCGGGCCGTAGGCACCGGCGACCGAGCGAAAGAGAACGTCCACCGCAGGACGGCACGAGTTCTCGGGTGGCTCGCGGTTCAGGGCGAGCCGGCGCGTCGAGCCTTCCTTCGCGACTATGAGATGATGATCGCCGGGGGCGATGAAGACGCGACCGGGTTCGAGCGCCTCGCCGCCCTTCGCCTCGACGACGACGTGAGACGTCTGGGACGTGAGGCGTTCCGCGAGGAGACGCGTGAAGACGGGCGGCATGTGCTGGACGATGACGATCGGTACGCCGAGATTCGCCGGCAGATCGGCGAAGAACGCGGCGAGGGCATTGGGGCCGCCGGTCGAGCAACCGATGGCGATCAGGTCCACCCGCGGCGGCACGGACGATTTCGCGGGCGAGCTCCGCGGCGGCTCCGGTGACGGCGCGCGCTTCGAGATGACGACCGGCGCGCGCCCGAACGCGCGCACCTTCGGCAGGAGCTGCTCGCGGACCTGCTGCATCGACGCTTCTGCGTTCGCGGCGCTCGGCTTCGTGACGTAGTCGTTCGCGCCGAGGGCTAGTGCACGGAGCGTCGCGTCCGCGGCGCGCTCGGTCAGCGCGCTGAACATGATGACGGGGAGCTTCGGTCGCGTCTTCCGGATCTCCGCGAGCGTCTGGAGGCCGTCGAGCTCCGGCATCTCGACGTCGAGGGTGACCACGTCGGGGTTCACCTGCGGAATGCGCGACAAGGCCAGGCGCCCGTTCGCGACGGCTCCGACGACCTCGCAGTCCGGGTCCCCGCTCAGCGCGTTGACCAGGAGTCTGCGAGCGACGACGGAGTCGTCCACGACGAGAACCCGGATTTTCGACATGCTCCCCGTCATCCCCTCACTCACGAGAACTGCGCCGACAGCTTCTGCAGCTCGGCTGCCATGCGCGTGATGTCCGAGGCGGCGTTCTTCGTGTCGACGGCGCCGGCAGACGTCTCCTTCGCCGCCTGCGCGACACCGGTGATGTTCTGCGCGATCTCGGAGCTGCCCTTCGCGGCCTCCGCGACGTTGCGGCTGATCTCGTTGGTCGTCGCGGTCTGCTCCTCGACGGCGCTCGCGATGGTGTTCTGGATGTCGTTGATCTGGTTGATGATCGCGCCGATCTGGGCGATCGCCGACACCGCGCCCCGGGTGTCGGTCTGGATCGCCTCGATCTTCTGGCTGATGTCCTCGGTCGCCTTTGCGGTCTCCTTGGCGAGCTCCTTCACCTCGTTGGCGACCACTGCGAAGCCCTTGCCGGCCTCGCCCGCGCGCGCCGCCTCGATCGTCGCGTTGAGGGCGAGCAGGTTCGTCTGCTGCGCGATCGACGTGATGACCTTGATGACCTTGCCGATCTCGGCGCTGCTCTCGCCGAGCTTCTCGACGGTCGAGTTCGTCTTCTCCGCGACCTTCACCGCGGACGTCGCTACCCGCGCCGCCTCGTTCGCGCTCTTGGCGATCTCACGGATGCTCGCGGTCATGCCGTCGGCGCTGGACGCGACGGTCTGCACGTAGGTGTTGACGTGCTCGGCTGCGGCAGAGACTACGTTGGCCTGGGCCGACGTCTCCTCGGCGTTCGCGGCCATCTGGGTGGCCACGGCGTCGAGCTGATTTCCTGCGACGCCGAGCGACGTGGCGTTGTTCGCCATGAGCTTCTGCACCTCGCCGGAGTGATGGCGGCGACGCACCTGCTCCGTCACGTCGGTCGCATACTTGACGACCTTGAAGGGCTTGCCGTTGAGATCGCGGATCGGGTTGTAGGAAGCCTGGATGTAGAACTCCCTGCCGCCCTTGCCGACGCGCTTGTACTCGGCCTGCTGATACTCACCGCGGTTCAGTGAAGCCCAGAACTCGCGATACTCATTGCTGGTCCGCGTCGCGTCCTCGACGAACGTCGCGTGCGGCCGGCCCACGATCTCGTCGAGGGCGTAGCCCGTCACCGCGAGGAAATTATCGTTCGCGTTGAGGACGGTGCCGTCCATCTTGAACTCGATGACCGCCTGGGATTTGCTGATCGCGGCGACCTGCCCGGCGTGATCGACCGCCTTGAGCTTCGCCGCAGTGATGTCGGTCGCGAACTTCACGACCTTGAACGGCTTGCCGCTGAGATCGCGGATCGGGTTATAGGTCGACTGGAGCCACACCTCGCGACCGCCCTTGGCGATACGCTTGAACTCATCGGCGACGAATTCGCCGCGCGCGAGGCTCGGCCAGAACTCCCGGTACTGGCTGCTCGTCCGGGTCACCTCGTCGACGAACATGCTGTGGTGGCGCCCGATGATCTCTTCCTTCGAGTACCCCATGGTCTTCATGAAGTTCTCGTTCGCGGTGACGATGGTGCCGTCGAGGGCGAACTCGATCACCGCTTGCGACTTCGAGATCGCCTCGGCGCGTCCGGCGAAATCTTCGGTCTTGGTGATGACGTCCCAGGTGAGCATGAAGCCCATGGACTTGCCGGCAGTGTCGGTCACGCCGGAGATGCAGAGCGAGAGCCGCTCCGGACCGAGCTGGATCGCCGCACGATGCGGCAGGTTCCGCTGGTCGGACAGGATGCGGCGCGGACCCGCCGGCACCTTGTGGAAGATGTCGATCGACTTGCCGACGACCTGCGCCGCGGGGACGGGCAGATACTGCTCGAGGCCCTCGAGCGTCTGGAGCGACGCCGGGTTCATGTAACGAATGACGAGATCGTTGTCGCAGAACATGATGTTGATCGGCGCAGCGGCGATCATCTGCGTGTACCGCGAGGAGTCGGCGACCCCGGCGGACGACTTCTCCCAGCTCATCACGATGCCTTGCACGTCACCCGATGGAGCGCGGACCGGCGTGGCGGTGATCGTCATGCCCTCGTTGCCGAGCTCGGCTTCGGTGATCACCTGCTTGCCGGCGCGGAGCGACCTGCGGTCCTGCGCGCCGAAGGTGTGGACGACGTCGAACGTCTCCCCCTCGAGCGCCGTGGAGTCTATCTCGAGCACGTCGGCGAGCAGATCCAGGGCCTTCTGCGCCGCAGCGTTCACGTACACGATGTTCAGCTTCGGGTCGCAATAGACGAGGTTCGTCGTCGCGTGTCCGAGGAGCATCGCGTGCGGCACGGTGCGCGCCGCCGGAAACTCGCTGTGGCCATTGGCCCTGGATTCTTGGATTGCGATGTCGGTCATGTCCTTCTCCCTGCCCTGTTCGTTCGTCGTCCCGGCCGTCCCTCGACGTGTCCGTTTCGTCTTCTAGTTTTCGGTCCCACGTCTCACTGCCGCCTCGGCGATCGCCCGCTCGGGGTCGAGCACGAGGAGGAGCTGGCCCTTCAGCTTGTAGATCCCGGAGATGAGCTCACGCGCTTCCGCGCTCATCGTCTCGGGCGGATCTTCCCGGCAATCGTCGGCCACCTCGACCACGTCGCCGATCTCGTCGACGAGGAGGCTCACCGCGCCGTCGTCGGTACGCACCACCACGTTCATCGGAAGCCGTCCCGCCGAGAGCGATGCGAGCCCGAGGCGCGCGCGCATGTCGAGCGCGGTGACGATCTGACCACGTAGATTGATGAGCCCACGGATGACCGGTGACGCGAGCGGCACACGGGTCATCTCCTGGTAACGAATGACCTCTTGCACGCGCGTGACGTCGACTCCGAAGAATCGGTCGGCGACGAAGAAGGTGCAAAACTGTGCAGTGTCGGTCATGTCTTCCCCCAGGAAGGCGTCAGGCGGCGCTCGCGCCGTCGAAGAAGTGGGCGTTCTGCGCGCGGATCACGCCGTGCACGTCGAGTAGATCGGTCACCTTGCCGGCCAGCACGGCCGAGCCCAGGATGCCGGGGCAGGACGAGCGGTGCATGGCGCTCGCCGTCTGCTCGACGACGTCGAGGATGCGTTCCACGACGAGGCCGACGCTCTTGCCGTGCTCGGAGTACACGACGACCTGGAGCGGCGGATCTCCGTCGGCGACGTCGCTCGAGTCGAGCGTGCCGCACAGGTCGATGAGCGGCAGGATCTCGCCGCGATACTGCACCACGTGCTGACCGCCCGAGCGCTCGAGGCCGTCACGCCGGAACTCCTCGAGGCGCGCGACCATGGACAGCGGCATCGCCATGCGGCCGTCGCGGCTCACGCCGAAGACGAGCATGGCGCGCTTCGACTCCTCGTTCGTCTCCGCGCCGGCGCCGTCGCCGGCCAGGTTGCGATCGCGGACCTCGGAGATGACGTTCGCGCGCTGGGCGAGCCCGAGGACGTCGAGGATGAGGGCGACCTTGCCGTCGCCCATGATGGTCGCGCCGGCGAACGCCGAGAGCCCCTTCAGCTCCTTGCCGAGCGGCTTCACGACGATCTCCTCGGTATCGTTCACGCCGTCGACGACGAGCCCGAATTGCCGATCGTCGGCCCGGAGCACGACGATGTTCAGCACCTCGAGCTTGCCGGACCGCTCGGGGAGCCCGAGTGTGTGATTCAGGTGCACGAGCGGGAGCAGGTTGCCGCGCAGCCGGTAGACGGGTGCGCCGTGGATCGACTCGATGCTCTTCATGGCCTGCTCGCCCTCGAGGCGAACGAGCTCGAGCAGACTGACCTGCGGTATCGCGAACCGCTCGTCGTTGCTGCACACGATGAGCGCAGGAATGATGGCCAGCGTGAGCGGGATCTTGATCTTGATCGTCGTCCCCTGCCCCGGCTTGCTCTGCACGTCGACGGTGCCGCCGATCTTCTCGACGTTCGTCTTCACGACGTCCATGCCGACGCCACGACCCGACACGTTGGTCACTTTCTCCGCCGTCGAGAAGCCCGGCATGAAGATGAGCCCGAGGCTCTCGCGGTCGCTCATGCGCTGGGCGCGCTCCGGCGAGATGATCCCGCGCGACACGGCCTTCTGGCGGATCTTCTCGGGGTCGATGCCGCCACCGTCGTCCGAGATCTCGATGTTGACCTGGCCGCCCTCGTGAAACGCACGAAGGAGCAGCCGCCCCGTGGATGGCTTCCCCTGTGCGACGCGAACTTCGGGGAGCTCGATGCCGTGATCGACGGAGTTCCGTACGATATGTGTCAGAGGATCCTTGATGGCCTCGACGATGGTCCGGTCGAGGTCGGTCTCCTCGCCGACCATGTCGAGCTTCACCTGCTTCTTGCAAGCGAGCGCGATGTCCCTGACGACGCGGGGAAACTTGCTCCACACGTTCCCGATGGGCTGCATGCGGGTCTTCATGACGCCCTCCTGCAGCTCGGTCGTGATGAGGTTCAGTCGCTGGGACGTCGCCACGAATGACGTATCTTTACCCTGCGCCGCCACCTGGAGGATCTGATTGCGGGTGAGGACGAGCTCACCCACGAGGTTCATCAGCTTGTCGAGCAGGCCAACGTCGACGCGGATGCTGCTGTCCGACACCGCCGCGCGCGCGTCGTTCTGCATCGACAGCGCGTCGAGCACTGCGTCGGGCTTCACCGCACCGCGCTCGATGAGAATCGTACCGATCTTGCGAGGGTCGGACTTCTGCTGCTCGAGGGCGGCCGAGACCTCTTCCTGAGTGATGGCACCCTGAGAGAGCAGGATCTCCCCGAGGCTCCCCGCCCCCTGTGCGGCAGCGGCCTTGGGCGTCTTCAGAAAGACGTCCAGAGCCTCGACGATGCTGGAGAAATCTTCGCCGCCCTCCGTCGTGTCCACCGCCACGCAGGCGAGGATGCGACGGACGCCGTCGACCATCGACAGGAGCACGGAGGTGATCTCCGGAGTGAGCACGAGCTCCCCGTCTCGAAGACGGCTGAGCACACTCTCACCGGAGTGCGTCAGCGCCTCGAGCTTGGATAGCCCGAGGAATCCAGACGTCCCCTTGATGGTGTGGATGGTCCGGAAGATGCCGCCCAGGCGCTCACGCGCAGTGGGATTGCTCTCGAGCGCCACGAAATCGCGGTCGAGCTGATCGAGATTCTCGGTGCTCTCGATCAAAAATTCGCGAAATATGTCTTCGTCGCCGATCGACATGCGTCCACCGTTCGGCACGTTGAGCGAGCGCTCGTGCCCGGGGATTGCCCCACCCCTGAAACGGCACTGACCCAGACCGCATTAGGCGCAGACAGTACGGTCTGTGAACGGGTGGACGCCGATCACGCAATTTAGACGCAGCTTTGCGTCGCCGGCTTACGAAATATTAAGAATGAACCTCGTGTGCACCGCTCTCGGTCACACGCTGCTCAGTGACGCGCTCGCGAAGTCGCTGAAACTCGTCATGCAGCGCACGGAGCTCCTCGTCCGAGAGGTCGTCAATCTCTATGAAGTCGTTTCTCGCCGCATCTGCGGACCGGATGAGCTCGTCGAGCTTGAGACGCAATGCTTCGGTGTCCCGGTTCTGGGTATGCTGGATGAGAAAGACCATCAAGAACGTGATGATCGTCGTGCTCGTGTTGATGACGAGCTGCCAGGTGTCCGAGTAGTGGAAGAGCGGGCCGGTGATCCCCCACACGACGACCACTCCCAGAGCGACGCAAAAGGCCATCGGGGTGCCGACGAACTTCGACGTCGTCTGGGCGAATCGCTGGAACGTACGTCCGCTGTGCTGACGCTTCTTCGCGTCAGGCGAGCAGGGCACCCGGGCTATCACCAGCTTTTTCGGGACTTTATCGGGCGCTGGCCTGCTTCGCACTTCGTTCACGCCGTTGCCTCTCGCTGCATCTGTTTCAAAACGCGCCGCTCGGCGACATCGGCCGTCGTCTTGGTGCCCTTGAGGAGCGAGGCGACTGACTGCTCGACGGTCTCGTCGAAGAGCGTCTTCATCTGGGCGCCGAGCTCGTCGTTCTTCTCCTTGCCGAGCTTCTTCTCGACCTTGGGGAAAAGGTCGTGCTCCTCCTCCTCGACGTGATGGTGGATGAGCTCCTTGAGGGTCGTGACCTTGGGAATGAAGGTCGGGTCGTCTGGCGACGTCGCGAGGAGCCGCTTGAGGGCGACCTCCGCGAGTGAATGCTCCTCGAAGCTCTCGAGCACGAGGTCCTGGTCGACCTTCCGGATGGTCGGATAGAAAATGTCCTGCTCTATCTTCATGTGCGACGCGAGATCGCGCGCCAGCTCGTCGAGGAGGGGCTTCGGGTCGGCCTTTCCGGCTTCGAGCTTCTTGAAGATGGCCTCCACCTTGCGATGCTGGCTTTTGAGTAGATCCGTCGCTGCAATCTGGCGTGCCATTGATACGTGACCTTTCGGGCGTGAAACCCGGACGCGGATGCGAAGGGGCGTCCTTCCACATTCGAACAGCAAGTTACGCGCCGTCGTAAACACCGCGAAAACGGCCATGAAATCGGAGCAAACGGCCTCCGTTGTTGCACTTTGACTCAGTTCGCTAAAAGACCGGACCGACCGAGAGAGAGTCATATGAGGATCTTCATCGCAGGCGGCACCGGAGCCATCGGACGACGACTCGTTCCGCTTCTGGTCAATGCCGGGCACGAAGTGCTCGGCACGACCCGGAACGCCGAAGGCGTTGAACGGCTCCGCGCGCTCGGCGCCCGAGGCGTCGTCGCCGACGCCTTCGACCGGGAGCGGCTCATCGACGTCGCGCGCGAGTTCAGGCCGGAGGGCGTCGTTCACCAGCTGACGGATCTGTCGCGAGCGGACACCGAGGCGAACGCCCGGCTCCGCATCGAGGGGACGCGCAATCTCGTCGACGCGGCACACGCCGCGGGCGCACGCTTTCTCGTCGCACAGAGCATCGCGTGGGTCTACGCGAGCGGCGACGGCCCCGCCGTCGAAACCGAGCCCCTCGACATCGGCGCAGAAGGCGCGCGCGGCAAGAGCGTCGAGGGCATCACACGACTCGAAGGCGCGGTCGCGGAGGTCGCCGATCACTCCATCCTTCGATACGGGCTCCTCTACGGCCCCGACACCTGGTACGCCCGCGACGGCGCGATGGCGCGAAAGGCGGCCAGTGGCGAGCTCGTCGCGGACGACTCGGTGAGCAGCTTCATCCACGTCGACGACGCGGCGAATGCCTGCGCTCGGTCCGTGGCCGAGCGCGCACGCGGAGACGCCGCGACGCGGGGCGCCGTGAACGTCTGCGACGACGAGCCGGCGCCCGCGTCGGAATGGGTACCCGAGTTCGCGCGCGCCGTCGGCGCTCCTTCACCGAAGCGCGCGACGGGTGGACCGCCGTGGGCGCGCGGCGCCGACAATCGTCGCGCGCGGGAAGAGCTACGCCTCGTGTTGCGCCACCCATCGTGGCGCGACGGCTTTCGTTCGCTCTGACGCGCTCAGGGCGGCGTGTTCTTGCAATACGACGGGAAGCCCGCAGGCGGCCCCGACGAGTACGGCTCCGGGCTCACCTCGAAGGGATGCGCGAGGAAAAAGTCGAGCGTGTGCGGCGCGACGCCAGGGTCGATCTCGTGACCACCCTGATGCATGCACATCATCGTGTAGTAGCCCTTGGGCTGATACGTCGAATAGTACGTCTTGCTGTTCTGGTTGAAGTCGATGACGACGACATCGCCCGAGTCGCCGTACGTCAGGATGGACGCGACGTGGTTGTTCGGGTTCTGAACCTGGGTGCCGAAGGGCATGCCACCCGAGTACGAGACGACGCTCGCCATGTAGTTCGACCGCGCGAGGGCGACGTGCATCGTATGAAGCGCGCCGGCGCTCCAGCCGAGGGCGTGGATATGCTTCGGGTCGATGTGCGCTTGCTGGATCGCACACGCCACCACGGTGTCCTGGATCGGATCGTCTTGCACGAACCAGTAGTTGTCGTCGGTCGTCTGGCACCCGCTGCACGCCGTTGACTTGAACGAGACGACGACGCCGCCCGCAGCGGTGACCTTCGAGATGTTCGTCTGGCCGAACCCCTGAAGGACCTCGGACGGATTCGACGCTGTCGCGTGGTAATAAAGGATGAGGGGGCCACCCGTACCGGGTTTGTTCTTCGCGGTGGGGTCGATATACGTGACGATGCCGCTCATACGCCCGACGGTGATGGTGCCGCCATTCGTGAACGTCGGGCACGAGCCGCCAGCCGTGGGCAACTGAGGCGAACCGGTTTGCGGCGCTCCCCCAGAGCCGGCGCTGCCGCCAGCGCTGTTCGAGCCGCCAGCGCTGTTCGAGCCACCAGCGCTGTTCGAGCCGCCAGCGCTGTTCGAGCCGCCAGCGCTGTTCGAGCCGCCAGCGCTGTTCGAGCCACCAGCGCTGTTCGAGCCACCAGCGCTGTTCGAGCCACCAGCGCTGTTCGAGCCGCCAGCGTTCATGTCACCGCCGGCGCTGGTGCCCGCTGCGCCGCTGGCGCCGCCGGGTGACGTCGTGCCGCCCGCGCTCAGGTCGCCACCCACGTTGCTACCGGCCGCGCCGCTGGTGCCGCCAAGTGCCGTCGTGCCGCCGGTGTTCACGTTGCCGCCGAACGACGCCGCTCCGCCTGCGGATGGAGCGCCGGCCGCGCCGTAACCGCCAGCGCCGTTCGTCGTGGTCGATGCGCCGCCAGCGCCGTTCGTCGGCACCGACGTGCCGGCCGCGCCGGGAGTCGTGCCACCGAGGCCGCCGAAGCCGCCGAAGCCGGGGATATCGATCCCGCTTCCGTCCGCAGACGAGCACGCCACCGCGCATGCACCGGCGAACAGTACGGCCGATAGACTCAGAGCGAAGGGCTTGGTCATCGTCGACGGAGCGTATCGAAGGCCTCTCCCGTACCGTTCGTTCCGAGCGCAATGGACAGCGTGCGCGCGTGTTCTTCGGACACGAGCGGAAAATTTGCTCGCGCGTCGCTGAGAAATTTCGCGCTGGATGGACCGCGCGGAGCGAAATTATCTTTTTTGAACCGTTTCGGAGCGGTGCAGACGCGGTAGCCCACGCAGCCATTTCACACGCCCTCTCATTGCAATTTTTTCCCCGATACCCCACCGAGAGAATGGAGAACGCGAGCGCTGCCGCCGTTACGAAGCCGACGACGACGTCGTCGTGAAGCTCTTCAGGGCGTCGTCGACGTACTCATCGGGACGTCGAGCAGCGTCGTCTCGAGCTTCGGGTCCGCCATGATGTCGTCCTCGGTGAACACGACGGGGCGGTACTTCGATTGCGAGAAGAGCTCCGTCTGGTCGGCGTAGTGCGATGACGCGGGATCGCTCGACTGCGAATACGACAGGACGGCCTGTGCGTGCGGGCCGTCGGGCGTGTACTCGAGCACCATCATGAAGCTCGAACCGAAGTTCACGAGGTAGCCGTCCTTCGTGAGGCCGGAGTCGCTGAGCGTCGTGTCACGCTGGAGCGTCGGGAGAAGCACGCCGGTCGCGCTCGTGAAGTCGACGACGTTGAACGCGCCCTCCGGATCGAGACCGCCGTGGATCGGGATCGTGTCGTCCCCCTTCTTCGTGTGCTGCGCGTCCCCGAGGCTCGTCGTGATCGCGATACCGGCGCCGTTCAGCGTCGTGACGGCGGTCGCGAGCGCGACGAGCACCGGGTCGTCCCCGCTGTCGGGCTTCGCGGCGAGCGTCTTGGGCGTCGCGATCGGGTCGTCGGGGTCGAAGGCGTCCGCGAACCGCGCGTCGGGTGCGAGCGCGACGATGAACTCGCGCCAGAGGACCGCTCCCACGCTGTCGAGCTTGAAGCGGCGATCCCATTTCCCGAGCGTCGCGCAGGCGCCTGTGATGTCCACCGAGCCGCCGCTCGGCGCGCCGGCCATCGACGTGCCCGCCGGCACGGTGACGGTGGTCACGCCGTCACAGCGCGCGAGCACCTGGTCGAGCAACACCTCGATGAGGCTCTCGCGATCCCCGAACTCGACGCCGGAGAGCTCGTCGAAGGAGAACTTGCCGTCCGCGCCGGAGACGCCGTCGTCCTTCTGCTCGGTGAGCATCAGGAGATTCATGCGGGTGCGCGTGGAGCGTTCCGTCCGCTCGTCACCGAACATGAGGGAATATCCGGTGAGCGGCGCCGACGCGTTGGTGAGCCAGTACGAGTCGTTGGCGTTGAACACGTAGTCCTTGCGCTGCTGACGCGGCGACGCGTCGTACGACACGATGCCCGGTGCGACCGCCTTCGGATCGTCCACCCACTCGAACGTTGAATCGCTGCCGTCGAGCAGCGTCGCGCCCTGCGCGTTCACCGCCTGGACGATGGCGTCCGTCGCGAGCGCATCCGCCGTCGCCTTCAACGCCGCGGGCGTCAGGTTCGGCGTGCGCGAGGCGTCCATGTAGAGCGCAGTGCCGCTCGCGTCGATCGCCATCGTGTTCACCCACGGGATGCCTTGCACCTTGCGATTCACGCTCTCGAGATCGTCCAGGCCCTTCGCTTCGTCCATCCCGAGCCACTGCTGCCCGAGGCCGAAATTGTCGTCGTTCGCGTTACGGAAGGAATACGTCGTGTCCTTCGTCCAGCCGCCGAGCGGGTCGACGGCGACGATGGGGCCGTAGTGACTGCTGTACAGCGTGCGATCGACGCTGGCCGTGCTGCCGTCCGGCTGGAGCACGTCGATCGTGAACTTCTTGCTCGTCATCGCGCGCGACTTGCCGTCGTACATGTAGCTCGTCGGATCACCGTCGGCGAGCGTCAGCTTGTAGAGCGTGAAGTGCCGTGCGGTCGTCACGGTGTGCGTCCACGCGACGTTCTCGTTGAAGCCGATGTTGATCACCGGCGAACCGAGGAGCGACGCGCCGTAGACGTTCACCACGCCGGGCACCGTGATCTGGCTCTCGTAGAACTTGCGATTGCCCTCCCATGGGAAGTGCGGGTTCGCGAGCAAGAGCCCCTTGCCGGTCTCCGTCTTGTCGGAGCCCAGCGCCCAGCCGTTGCTGCCGAGCGAGCGCGGCCCGAGGCGCGGCAATGCGCGCAGGTTCTGCGTCGACGGCGCGTCGGCAGTCGGAGGCGCGGCGGCACCGATGTAATCGAACAGCGGATCGGCGCTGCCGAGCTGCGCGAGCCAGTAATAATAGGCGAACAGATCGTCGGCCGTGAGCGGGCGCGCCCAGGGTTCACCCTGGCAATCCGCGGCGAGCTTCTCCTTGTCGAGGTACCGATTGAAGCCCGCGACGTAACCGTCGACGGCCTTCTTCAGGTCGTCGGTCTGCATCGCGAGGCCGCTCTTCCCCTTCGCGAGAACGTCGAGGGTGAGCATCCCGAAGTCGGACGTCAGGTTCTCGTTCGAGTCTCCGGGGCCGAAGAACTTCGCGCGCTCGCTCCGTACCCGGACGATCTGGTCGAGCAGGATGCAGCCGAAATCGCGCGCGGCCACGTAACCTTCTCCCGCTGCGGCGCTCGGCAGATCGTCGGCCAGGATGTGCGGGATGCCGTAGCTCGTCTGACGGATCGTCACGTGATAGCTGTCGGCCTGCGCCACGGCCGGCGCATTGGAACCGCCGTCACAGGCCGAAGACGCCAGGGCGAGCAGCGAGACGATGGGAAACGCGGCAGAGGGACGCTTCATGGATTCCTCACTGTGTGTAACGAGCAACTATAGCCGCGGTGGCCATTTCAGGTGACCCTGGAGTTGCCGCTTCACGGCTAAAAAAGGCGACCTTTTCCGCTGCCGGACGGCACCGGATTCAGCCGGTCATGCAAAAAAACCTAGCCTGTTTCCTTGGTATCGTTCCCTGCCTCCTCTTCGGAGTCGCTTGCTCGAGTGGGAAAGAGAAGGGGGTTGCCTCCAGCACGACCAAGGGTACCGGCGGAACGGCGTCTTCAGACACGGACGGCGGCGACGCCCCGGGTGCAGCCGTCGATGCGGGGCCTGGAGCCGGCCTCGGCCCCGACGGGCGCATCACGGGCGAATGCCAGGGCATGAAGCTCACCGGCCTGAAGTACAGCCCCGGTGGCAACAAGCTGCCCAACAAGTGTGCGCCGTTCGACATGACCCTGAACAACCCGTACGCGGTGCGCTGCATCGACGCGATCCCCGCGTTCAAGACGCGCTTCCCCGGGGACGAGTACTGCATCCTGCCGCCGCCCGCGGATCAGGGCATCCAGGTCGGCCTGCACCCGCAGGGCGCCGACTACTGGAACCAGATGTGGGCCGGCGACATGAGCGGGTACGACAGCGCCGCGGGCGACTGGGTCATGCCCCCTGGCTCCGAGACGAGCCAGAACTTCCTCGGCGGAGCCGACAACCCCGACGCGCAGAGCTACTACCGCACGTACTTCCGCATGCGCACCGGCTCGCATCACAACATCATCACGCTCCACATGAAGGGCGCCGACGAGGGCTGGAAGCCGAGCGGCAACGGTGAAGCGCTCCCCGGCATATTCGATCCGAGCGCGGGCCAGCTCATCGGCATTCTGGGAGGCCAGCAACGTCCGGACGACGGGCAGCCCGCCTCCCTCGCGAAGCCGGTGGAAGACAAGGGCCTCTACCTGAAGTGGCCGGCGTCGCCCGCGATCATGTTCAACATGCACCACATCAACGTCACCACCGGCGACATCCTCCGTGAGGGCTGGGTGAACATCTGGTGGGAGTCGGACGCGACGCAGGTCGAGTCGTGGTTCATGGGGCTCGGCAACGACCAGCTTTCGATGGCCGTCCCGCCCGGTCAGACCGTCGATTATCACTACTCGTGGACGGTGGGCGGAACGTCGCCCACGCGCCTCGTGCGCCTCTTCGGCCACCGTCACTTCTGGACGGAGAACTTCTCGGCCTGGATCGAGCACCAGGGAGATCCGAATCCCCAGGTCGTCTATCAGTCGTTCGACTGGTCGGAGATGCCGACGTACCGGTACGACAGCGCCGCGAAGAACCCCACTCCCGATGCGACCCTCCAGAAGGACGGAGCGGCGTCCGGCATCGTGAACCTGAACCCGGGCGACAAGCTCCACTTCAACTGCCACATCGAGTACACGGACGAGCGCGCTTCGACGCAGTCCGCCGCGCCCACGCCGGAGTCGAACGGGACGCTGCACTTCGCCAACGAGACCTTCAAGGCGGAGATGTGCATCGGGTTCGGCAACGTGACGGCAGGCGCCCTGGGCCTCCCGACGCGCGACATGACGCCGGTCCCCGACTTCGCGACGAAGTGACGCCGGCTCGAGCAGGCGCCACGCTCTAGCTGGCCGCTCGTTTCAAAGCCTTCTCACGGAGAACAATTCGATGAACCCAGCGGGTTCATCGAATTGTATTCACCGATACCCCGCTAAAATTTGGCGTTGACGGTGGTCGCAGCGGCTGCAGATGCGGCAGCAAAGCAACGCCGCGTACCGGCCGAGCAGGCTCCGCAAGCTCAGTTCGGGTGCGTCGCGGGCGCGTTCGCGTCTTCTCTAACGATACCCTCCACGTAGCTCGTGAGGCCGGGGGGGATGAGCGACGCTTCCGGGACGTCGTGGATGAACTGGAGTGCCGTCTTTGCGTCGCGGACGGCGAGGGCGCGCGCCACTTCGTGCTTCGCCAGCGCCGGCTGATGCCGATCCGCCGACGGCACTGACGCCAGGGCTCGCTGAAAATCTGGATCCGACCCGAGTAGAAGGAGCGGCGGCACCCTCAGCGGCGTGTGTGACAGCACCTGGTCGAGCACGCCGATCTGACGGGCACGAGTGGGGCCGTTGAACGTCAGGTCGTTCATGAGACGCTCGTTCTCGAACTGCTGCGCGCCGAGCTTTCGCCCCGCGAGCGGGAACATGCCGGCAATGAGCGCGCTCGACTCGAAGCGGCCGCGCGCCGCCTTCGTGTCGCGCCACTGTCCGACGAGGTCGAGCCGCTCGTCGCGCTCGCCCTTCACGTTGATCCGTCGCGGAAAGTCGTCGGTGAGCGGCGCGTCGTCGTGCGTCAGCTCGTCGAGATACGACGAGTCGCCGATGAACATCGCGCCGAGCTGCCCTGGAAACTCGAGCCCCACGTTGCGAAGCTCGGGCACGACGGCCGGGTCGCGCCACTGTGCGACGAAGCGCGCGTCGTCGACCGTCGCCCGCGTGCCGCGCGAACCGACGAGCACGAAGTTCTCCTTGGCGCCGTTCCAGAGCGAGCAATCCGGGAAGGCGTCGCAGAAGCCGCGAATGAGCGACCGCGCTGCGGCGGCGCTGAGGTTCATCGTCGGGAGCCAGTACGTGACCATGCCGCCCTCGCGCAGGCGGTCCCGCACGAGCGAGAAATATTCCGTCGTGTAGAGGCTCGCGACGTGCGCCATGACCGGCGGCGGCGGTTCACCGGTGATGAGGTCGTACTCCTCCGACGTCGAGCGCAGGAAATAGCGCGCGTCGCCGACGTGCACGTGGACGCGCGGGTCGTCGAGCGGGTGCGGCGCGAGCGCCGGCTCGACGCTGCGGCTCATGTCGAGCATGTCTTCAGAAACGTCCACCACGTCGAGCTGCTCGAGCTCCCTGGTATCGACCAGCGCCTTGGCCGTATTGCCCATGCCGTACGCAAGGAGGAGCGCCTTTCCGACGTGCGGCTCGACCGCGACGGGCAGGTAGACGAAGAACTTCATGTAGCGGCGCGCGAGAAAGTCGTTCGACGTCATCGAGTAGGCGTCGGTGACGATCTGATCGCAGATCGTCAGCTTGCCGAGCTCGTGACGGATGTGCACCAGGGTGCCGGCGCGCGCCTCGCGCACCTCGATGATACGGTCGGTGTTACGCATCCAGCGGCGCGCCGAGGCATCGACCAGCGTGTCGCGTACCTTGCCGAACGGAAACAGCGCGAGGACGACGGCGAACACGGCGAGCTCGGCCCACCGCGTGCGACGCGGCGGCGCACCGAAGCTCGCGGCCACGCCGACCACGCCGTAGAGCGCGATGAGGACGAAGAAGGCGCGATCCATGCCGAGCCACGGCAAGAGGACGAAGCCGGCGAGGAGCGAGCCGACCCCGCTGCCCACCGTGTTGACGGCCGCGGCGTAGCCCGTCGCGACGACGCCCGAGCCCACCGTCCGTCGAACGCCGGCACTGACCAGCGTGAAGAGCGCGCCGGAACCGAGCGCGGCGGGGAGCACCAGGGTCGCGGCGATCTTCGCGACGGCGAGCGGCGGCGCCTCGGGGACGTAGAGGCGCTGTAGCGCCGTGGGGTAGAGCAGGTAACCGCCGACGCCCGCGAGCCCGGTGACGTAGGCGACGCGCGACGTTTGCGCCGCCGCCGACGGGAACCGCGCGAGCCACGCGGCCGCGCCGAAACCGCCCGCGGCGATGCCGGCGAGCACCACGGCGAGGATCGACGCGAACGCGCTCGACGTATCATCGACGAAGAGCGTGAGGACGCGCACCCAGACGACCTCGAGCGCGAGCAGCGCGAACCCGGCGAAGAACGTGGCGACGAGCCATGGTACCCGGTGCGGGTCGCGCGCCGGCTCTTCCGTTGCGAGGTCCGGTTCGGCGAGCACCAGGCGCTTCGCGGCGACGAACGCGACGGCAGCGACGGCGAGCTCCGCGCCCGCGGCGACGAGCGCCGTCGCGTGAAGGCCGAGCCCCGGCACGAAGACGAGCTCGGTGAGTAATACGCCGGCGACCCCGCCGGCGGTGTTCGCGCCGTAGAGCAGCCCGAGGACGCGTCCGTAGCCGGCGTCGCGCGGCGCGAGTGCGCCGGTGAGCGCCGGCAAGCTCGCGCCCATCGCCGCCGACGGAACGAGAAACGCGAGGAGCGCGCCGACGACACGCAGCGAGTTCAATGCGACGGGGTGATCGAAGAGACTCGACGCGAGCGCGCCGAAGTGCGCCTCGACGCCGCCCAGGCCGAACACGACCGTCACGCCCGAGACGGCCGCGACGAGCTCGAGCGCCGCGAACACGCGCAGATCGGCGAGCCGCGACGCGAAGCGGATGGCGCCCGCGTGACCGGCTGCCATGCCGAGCATGAACGCCGCGAGCACGCAGCTCGATGCCCAGACGTCGTTACCGAAAGCCAGGCCGGCTCGCTCGAACCAGAGTGCCTCGAACGTCAGCGCCGATGCGCCCGAGACGAAGAACGCCGTCGCGACGCCTGCTTCCACGAGCGCTCGTCGCGCGACGGGCGTCGCCGGCGCGCTGCGCGGAGCATCGAGCGTCGTCACGGGTCTGTCGGGCAAATGTTACTTCGCGAGACCGTACTTCTTGAGAAGCGCCGGCATGCGCTGGGGGATGAGCGCGCCGATCTTGATGCTCGCGTCCTTCGTGATGCCGGGAAGCTCCTTCACGAGCTTCACGCCGGTGGGCGTCCTGTAGAAGGTCATGATGTCCTCGAGCTCCTTGTCGGAGAAACGAGCGCCGTAGATCTCGGAGTTGAAACTGAGGAGCTCATCATAGGGCAGCGCCTCCATCGTCACGGCGGCAAGCTTCTCCTTCGCCTCCTTCGGGATGGTCTGCCCCTGACTCTCGGCGCCAGCGATGATGCCCCGCGCCGTCTGCTGCATCATGTCCTTGTACGTTTCCTTCGTGAGCACCATCCGCGACAGCTTCATCGCGGTCGAGTCCTGAGCCGTCGCGGCGCCTGCGCTCGGCGCGGCGTGCAGGGTGCAGATCCCACCGGCGCTCGCGGCGAGGATCGCGGCAAGAATCATCAGCTTCTTCATCGGGTCGTTCCTTCTGCTGCACCGGGCCGGTGCAACGGTGACGGCGGCGAGCCTACCCTCTGCCGCTGCGGACCCAACAACACAAAGATTCAGGAACGACGGCGGCGGAAGCGCGGTGACGTCCGGCCGACCACGACGGCGAGGCCCGCGAGCGCCACGATGACCGAGCGCGAGTCGGACCGGCGCGAGCCCGGTGGGACGGCACAGTTACACCCTGCGCTGGCCGACGCGGACGCCGTCAGGGTTGCGCCCGCTCCCGCCGTGAACGAGCCGCCAGTCGACGTCACTGCGCCACCTTGCGACGGGCTTCCGGCAATGCTGCTCGCGCCGCCGGCGCCGACGACTCCGCCGCTGGCCGGTATACCGCCACTGGCCGACAGACCGGCGCTTCCCGGCGCGCCCGCCACGGACGTCGCTCCGCCATTCGCGCTTCCGCCGCTGGACGGCACGCCACCGGCACCCGCGGACGGCGCGCCGCCGATGCCGGCGCCACCGATGCCGGCGCCACCGACGCCCGCGTCACCCTTGAAGCAAACGGCTTGCACCGCGTCGAGTGCGCGCAGCGACGGAAACATGAAGCCGTTCTTTGGGTCGGTTCGCGGAACGCCGGTGCTCGTCATCGCGCTCTTGATCGCGGTGGGGGTGAGCATCGGCTCGCACTCGAGCATCAGCGCCGCGACGCCTGCGCCCACCGGTGACGCCTGGGACGTTCCCCAGTACGTCTCGGTGAGCCCGTTGAGCGAGTCGGACAGCATCGGCGCGCCGGGCGCGACGATGTCGACCCGGTGATTGCTGTTCGTGAAGCAGGTGATCTGGTCGAACGCGGTCGTGTCGTCGCCACAGTTCGCGAACTCGCTTCCCCAGCGCGCCGCGTAGGTGGTGGACCCTGGCGGCTGATGACCGACGTTGGAGTCGTAGGTCGCTCCGACGGCGATGACTCCGGTGTTGCACGCAGGCGCCGACGTCTCGGATTTCGAACCCTGATTGCCCGACGCGGAGAAGATCGTCACTCCGGCGTCCACCAGGTTCTTCACGGCGGCCGCGAGCGCGGGCTCACCGAGATCGCACGACGCTGCGTCGGTGTAGAGCTCCGTGCTGCAGATGCTCAGGTTGATCACGCGAACGTCGAGCATCGACAGATTGTCGTAGACCCAGTCGAGGCCCGCGACCCAGTCCGAGATGCGTCCGGCGTCGTTCGCGTCGTCCACTTTCACGGCCACGATATCGGCGCCGGGAGCGAAACCCGGCGGCGCGACGACGCCGTCCGACGTGATGATGCCCGCGACGTTGCTGCCGTGCCCGTGATCGTCCTCGGCGCTCGTACCCTCGGTAGTGTGGAGCGGCGGGCAATCGTACTGGGTGAAGCAATGTTGGGCGACGATGGAGCTCTTCAGATCGGGGTGCGTCGTGACGACGCCGGTATCGAGGATCGCGACGCGGACGCCGCGCCCGGTGAGGCCGTACATCGTGTGCACCTTGTCCGCGCCGATCGCGGGCACGGCCTCCTTCAGCGCGCCCGAGCCGGTTCCGTCGAGCTGGACGTACGCGACGTCGGGATCCGTGCGCAGTCGCGCGAGCGCCGCACGGGAAACGACGCCGCTCAGCGCCGGCACGTGCTCGTAGCGCCGCGACAGCGTGAAGTCGTCCCCGTTCGCGGCGAGGATCCGGTCCTGCACGCGCCTGTGATACGAGCGCCGTTCGGCGAACGACGCGCCATGCGCCGCCGGACGCAGATTGACGATGACGCTCGCCGTATCCTCGTCGGAGACGAGAGACGCCTCGAGAGCATCCTGGACGATCGCCGTTTCCAGCGCGCCGGAAGACGGCTCGGGCCCCGAGCATCCGACGGTCAGCGCGAACAGAGCCCCGGCGAAGATCGAGCGTCGCATCGTCGCCTCGATTTTCCGCCCGAGGGGACGAGCCTCACAAGACGGCGAGCGCTAGCCGAGCTGGCCAATGCCGGACGTGCCGGCGCGTCAACGACTCTTCGGACAAGTCCCGTTCGTCAGCGTCACGTGCGCGCCGTCGCCGACGGACTGCGACGCAAACGCGAAGCACGTCTCCCCGGTATCGACCTTGCCGTTCGCGTTCGCGTCGCAGTAGGCCTCGACTTCGAGGAGCGGCTTCTTCGTCGTCCGTGAGAGCGCGGGGTTGTCGAGGTCATGCGCATTGGAGACGGGCACCGTCGCCGAGTACGTCATGCCAGCGTCTTCCTCACCGGGTAAAGGTGAAGCGCCGCGCCCGCGCCGTCAAGAAGCACCTCGGGTTCAGTGATGTACGACGCGTCCGATCGCACCCTGGAACATGGTGTTGGCGTGCGCCGCTACGTCCCAGGTGCAGTTGTCGGTCGTCGTTGCGACACCGGGGCACATATCCTCGACGAAGCTCGCCCAGAGGTCGCCGTTTGGCGCGTACTTCACGTTGATGAGCTCGTCGAGGTCGCCGCCCGAGAGCGTGCCGGCGTAGCCCGAGTCGAAGCCTTGCGAGAACAGCGGATCGGCTGAGTCGTTGACGGTGATGGTCGCGAACGCGGGCGCCGCGTCGAGTGCGTTGGCCGACTCCGCGACGTAGCCGTCGTAGGCCATGCCATCGACGCTCCCGTGATACGAGATGGCGATGTGGCCAGGCGACTTGACGGCGATGGCACCGTACACCGACTTGGTCACGCCCGGCGCCTGCACGACGATCGGCGTGCTCCAGGTCGCAGCGTGGTCCTTCGAGTAGGCGAAGCGCAGCGTCCAGCTCGCGTCGGGCCAGACCGCGTAGAGCGTTCCCTCGTCGTCCGCCGCGAGGACCTCGGTGAGGAGCCAGTTCGGGTGCTGGATGATCTGCGCGAGCATCCCGAACGACGATACGTCCGCTGGATCCAGCGACGTGCCGGGCACGGTGTGCATCGTCCAGGTCTGCCCTTCGTCGCGGCTGACGGCGATGCCGAGTTTGTCGCAGAGCCGGAAGCTCTGATACACGGTGCCGTCGTGCGCGACGGTACCGTTGCCCGCGATGACCCATTCCTTGGGATCGCACCCTGGTGTGTCGGCTGGTTTGAGGCTGATGGGAGACACTTCCTGGAAGGTCGCGCCACCGTCGAGCGACTTGTAGAAGGCCTGATGATCGGGGAGGATCGTGGATATCGGCGTCGACGTCGGTGTGGGCGCCGAGACGTAGACGATGTTCGGGTATCCGACGGTCGTGCTCGAGACGGGCGGACCGGCGTAGATCTTCATCCAGTCGAGGCTGTCGGGCTCGACCTTCACGAAGCTCCACGTCGCGCCGGCGTCGCTGGTGTACGTGACGCTGGCGCCGCCGACGGCCGACGTCGAGAAGAAGACGCGATCGGTGGTCGGGTCGCGATACATGTAAGGCTGCGGGCGACCATGCTCGGTTCCATCGGGGAACTTCGGAACGTCGAAGTCCCACGTCACTCCCTGGTCGTGACTGCGCAGTAGCCCGACGTCGATGCCCTCGAACGTCGGCGCGTACAGGACAGTGCCGTCGTTCGTGACGACGAGTGACGTCTCCGCCGCACCTTGACCGGTCAGATGGAAGCACGAGACGAGATCTGCGCCGGCGGTGGTGGCGGTGCTCCCGTTCGCACCGGCGGTGTAAGTCGTGCCTGCGCGACCCAGGTCACAGCCCTGGGCGGTCAGCTCCGCGTCGGTGGAGGACGACTTGTCGGGCCCGGTCGGGGTTGCGCCCCCGGCGGAGGAATGACCGCAACCCTGCGCCAGGAGCGCGAGATAAAAGAGCTTTACGGGAATACTGGGGCGAAGTGAGCGCGCATGAGGGGCCATGAGTGGTTGGACCATAACACAAGACGACCGAGGCGGCTCGGCCGACCTGAGCAGGACTACGACGACGACCGGACCCGTGGTCATCTGTTGAACCGTCGAGTGTGTGGACTCGAGGCAATAGTTGGGTGCCAGTCCCGCCGGAGTACGTCGAGGTTCCCGCGACGGGACTGCCGGCGCGAGCGTGCGGAACCTCGCTCGTCGTCCATCGTTGTGTGAACAAAACAAGACGCGTCGAGGCACCTCGCGAAGAGTATGGTGAACGTGGCGAGGGCGACGCGACCGGGAATAATCCGGTACGACGTCCGCGTTACGGAGGAACCATGGGAGATCGGAATTGCACCTGTTTCATCGTGCCGGCGCGCGTGCTGCGCCATCTCGCCGACAAGGCGCAGGGGGCCGAGCGCACGAAGCTCCTCGATAGCGCCTTGCTATCCGAGTATCTGCGCGGTCACCGGACCGTCCGCGCGATGATGATGCTCACCAACGTCACCGGGGAGAAGCGTAGAACCGTCTACGACTGTGGTCACAAGCAAGCCTCGCCACCGCGCGGCCGTCTGGTGCGGAGCGAGACGGATCCGCCGGTGAAGGACGCTTCCGTCAATCAGGCGTTCGATTCAGCGGGGATCACCTACGACTTCTACGAGAAGGTGCTGAGCCGCAACTCGGTGGACGGCAAGGGGATGCGCCTCGATTCGTTCGTGCATTTCGGCAAGGGGTTCAACAACGCCTTCTGGGACGGCGCGGAGATGACCTACGGCGACGGGGACGGCAAGATGTTCCTCGGCTTCACGAGCGCGATCGATGTGGTGGCGCACGAGCTCACGCACGGCGTGACGCAATATTCGACGCCCGGCGGGCTCGACTATCAGGAGCAGAGCGGCGCGCTCAACGAGTCGATCTCCGACGTCTTCGGCAGCATCGTGAAGCAGTGGCACCTGAAGCAGAGCGTCGGTGATGCCGACTGGCTCATCGGAGCGGGCATCATGGCGACCGGAGTCGGCAAGGCGCTCCGCTCGATGAAGTCACCGGGCGACAAATCGCAGACCTGGGACGGTGACGATCAGCCGGGGACGATGGCCGGCTACGTGGAGGGCGGCGACGTGCACACGAACTCCGGCATCCCGAATCACGCCTTCTATCTCGCCGCGATGGCGCTAGGCGGGAACTCCTGGGATAAGGCCGCGAAGATCTGGTACGCGGCGCTGCCCAACCTCAAGTCGGACGCGACGTTCGCTCAGGCCGCGAAGGCGACCAGCCAGGCCGCCGCGAACCTCTTCGGCACCAAGGAGCAGTCCGCGGTGGACGGCGCGTGGAAACAGGTCAAGGTCACGTGACGTGAGAGTCGTGCTCGAGGTCACGGGAGGATTCACTGGTCCCGCCGGCAAGCAGACGATCGACGTCGAGACGTCGCGGCTGCCTGCCCCGGACAGGGAGCGAATCGAGCGTGACCTCGAGCGCCTGCCATCCGACGCACTGGGCTCGTCGCATCTCAAGGCCCACCCGCAGTCGTGGGACTTCGTGCACGAGCTCAAGGTCGGGGAAGGCGTCAGCGAGCGGACGGCCCGCTTTCACCTGGACGAAGGTCCGCCGGCCTTGTCGACGCTCGCCCGCCACCTGACGGAGCTCGCGCCGGAAGCGACGCGGCGTACCTGAGAGTCCGTCGGGCTTTGCCCGACAGGGTGCTTAGGCGCGTCCCAGTGGCGGCGCGACTCGCCGTGCCACCCGGGACAGTACCGACGCGAGATCCGCGAGGTGAAACGGCTTCGCGAGAAATGACTGCGCCACCGGCTCGACGTCTCCAGCGCGGTCGTCCCGAGGGAAGCCGCTGCACACGACGACGGGCACCGTTGGATCGATCCGTCGCATCTCCGCGCTCGCGTCGCCGCCGGAGAGAACCGGCATCACGAGATCACAGAGCACGGCCACGAGGCGTGTATGGCATTCGCGAAATGCGCGCACCCCGGCGGCGCCGTCCTTGGCCGTCACGACCTCGTAGCCGAGGTTCTCGAGGAGCCGCTTGCCGACCGAGAGCACCAGCGGCTCGTCGTCGACGAGGAGGACGAGGCCGTACCCGCGCGGCGCCTTCGACGCCGTCGGCTTGCCGGGCGGCACGCTCTCGGAGACCGGCAGATAGAGATGAAAGACGGTGCCACGCCCGACGTCGCTGTACACCGTCACCGCGCCGCCGTGCTCGACGGCGGTGCCGTAAACCGCGGCGAGACCGAGCCCCGTCCCCTGTCCGACCGGCTTCGTCGTGAAGAACGGCTCGAAGACGCGCGGTAGATTCTCGGCGGCGATACCGGTGCCGGTGTCGCGCACCGAGATGCGCGCGTAACGACCCGGCGTGATGTCGAACGGGATGGTCGCACAGGCGCCCTCGTCGAGCTCGTGCACGTCGGTCGAGATGCGGAGCTCACCGCCGTTCGGCATCGCGTCTCTCGCGTTGATCCCGAGGTTCAGGATCGCGTTCTGGAGCTCACCCGCGTCTCCGATGACGGTCATCCGCGACGACGCGAGCTCGGTGACGACACCCACCCTGCGATCGATGCTCCGCTCGAGGAGCGCGGCCGCCTCGCGGATGATGCCGTGGACGTCCACCGGCGCGTTCATGAGCTTCCCCTTGCGGGAGAACGCGAGGAGCTTGTGGGTGAGCTGCGCGGCGCGCTCCGCCGCGGTGACGACGAGGTCGCAGAGCTCACGCCGGTCCTCGTCGGCGCACTGGGTGCGGAGCTGCTCTCCTGCGGCGAGGATCGCGGTGAGCATGTTGTTGAAGTCGTGCGCGACGCCGCCCGCGAGCTGCCCGACGGCCTGCATCTTGTGCGCCTGACGGAGCGCGGCCTCGAGCTCCCGGCGCTGCGTCACGTCCTGCCCGAGCCCGGCGATCCGGAACGGACGGCCATCGTCGCCCTCGACGGGGAAGGTCCGCTCCTCGACCCAGATCGTCTTGCCGCCGCTCTGGACCCTGAACTCGTGCGTCTGCGGCGTACGTGCGACCATGCCGATGGTCGCACGTATCTTGAGCACGTCCTCCGGATGCACGCAGGCGAGCCGGGCGTCCTCGTTGCCGGACGCGCTCTCCGGCGGAACCCCGTATATGCGGGCGAACGCCGGGCTCGCGTAGACCATCCGCGCTTCGCGGACGTCGTAGAGCCAGAACGCCTCTTCGATCGAGTCGGCGAGCTGGCGGAACCGCTCTTCGCTCTCCCGGAGGGACGCGACGGCGCGGAGCCTGTCGCGCTCGGTTCGCGACGCGCGGAGCGCGCGCTCGACGATGACCGGCAAATCCCGGTACATCTCCGGCGATTTCACGACGTAATCGAGCGCGCCACCCTTCATCGCCGCGACGGCGCGCTGCTCGTCGCCCTGGCTCGTCATCACGACGAGCGGCACCTCCGAGAGCTCGAGCGCCGACCCGTCCGGCAGGCGCAGATCGGCGAGCACGACGTCCGCGGCTCGACGTGAGAGCCAGTCCCTGGCCGACGCGAGGGTGTCGACGACGTGAATCGAGAGCTCCACACCGCCGAGAGAGCGGTGGGCGAGCTCGGCGTGCGCAGGATCGTCTTCGACGAGCAGGACGACGGGGACGTTCACTCAGGGACCTCCGGCGGGCTGGACGTTCCAGTCGAGCCAGTAATCCCCGAGGTCCTTCATCATCGAGTCGAGGACCAGGAAGTCGTCCGGCTTCACGAGATAGCTGTTCACGTGGTGCTCGTAGGCGCGCGCCACGTCCGACTCGCTGTCGCTGGTCGTCAGGACGACGACCGGGATCGTCGCGAGCTCCGGCGTGGTCTTCACCGCGCGGAGCACGTCGATGCCGTCGACCTTGGGGAGCCTCAGATCGAGCAAGATGAGCAGCGGCCGGGGCGTCGCAGCGTCGCTCCTCGACAGGTATTCGAGCGCGGCCTCGCCGTCCTCCACCCGCACGATGCGGCTCTCGGGGCGGTGCCTCGACAGACATCGCTTCACCAGGTCGGCGTGATCCCCGTTGTCCTCGACGTGCAGGACGAGCTGCTCCGAGCGGCTCTCCGATGCGTGACTCATGTCCCTTCCCTCTCCCGGGCCGGAGCCGTCGGGAACCGGAGCACGAACGTGCTCCCGCTTACCCCGTCGGACTCGACCGAAATGCTTCCGCCGTGATAATCGAGAATCCGCCGCACGAGCGCAAGCCCGACGCCGGTTCCCTCGGACTTCGGATTCAGCTTCTCGAAGAGGCCGAAGATACGGTCGGCGTGCACCGGCTTGATGCCCATGCCGTTGTCGCGCACGAAGAGAATCTCGTCCTTCGGATCTTCGCGCCGCCCGATCTCGACGAGCGGCTCCGGCTGCTCCCCCATGTACTTCAGCCCATTTTCTAGCAGATTCTGCACGACCTGGAGCAGCCGCACGCGGCTCCCCATCACCACCGGCAGCGTGTCCGGCACGACGATGCGCGCGCGCTTCGCCGCGATGGACCCAGAGACGAGCTCGAGGGCCTCGGTGACGACCTCGCGGAGGGCAACGCGCTCGTTCGCGTTGGCGACGCGCCCGACCCGTGAGAGCTCGAGCACGTCGTTCAGGAGTCGCATCATCTTGCTCGCCGCTGACGCGATGCGCTGGATGTCGCTCTTGACGCGCTCGCCGTCACCTTCCGCGATGTCGCGCTCGAGCACCCCGAGAAATCCGTTGATGGTGACGAGCGGGCTCTTGAGATCGTGTGACACCGTGTAGGCGAACTGCTCCATCTCGGCATTGCGGGCGCGGAGCTCGGTGATCAGCCGCTCTCGCTCGGCCTCGTCCTTCTTCCTCTGGGTGATGTCGCGGATCGCCGTCACGCGTACCGGCACGCCCTGGATAGTCGAGTGCTTGCCGCGCACCTCGACCGGGAAGCGGGTCCCGTCGGCGCGCATCGAGAGATGCTCGTACACCTCGTCGGCCCGGTCGCTCATCCGCTGCTTCACGAGCTCCATCGACTCCGGCGCGACCATGCTCAGCACCGAGTCGCCGATGAACGCCTCGCGGGTCTTGTCGAACATCGCCGCGATCTGGTCGTTCACGTCGAGGATCTTGCCGCGCTGGGTTATCGCGATGCCCTCGAACGTCGCTTCCGACAGGCTGCGGAGGCGCGCCTCGCTCGCCTCGAGCGACCTGAGCGCGCGCGTCCGCTCGGTCTGGTCGCGGAAGGTGAAGAACACGCAGCTCTCGCCGTCGAGCTCGACGGCGGTGAAAGAGACGATGCCGTCGAGGAGCTGCCCGTTCTTGCAGCGCACGGGCATCTCGAGCTGGTCGACCTTGCCGCGCTTCTGCACGGAGTCGATGATCGCCTGGCGCTGCCCCCGCTCGACCCAGATGCCGAGGTCGAGTGTGCTCTTGCCGATCGCCTCTGCCCGCGTCCACCCGAACATCTCCACGAAGGCGGGGTTCACCTCTATCAGCACGCCGTCGATGGCGCGGGTGACGGCGGTCGGATCAGGGGTCACGTGGAAGATCTTGGCGAACCGCTCCTCGCTCTTCCGGAGCGCGTTCTCCATCGTGCGGCGTTCGGTGATGTTCGTCGCGAGCACCAGGCCGTAGGCGACCCCGCCGCGGTCGTTCCGTATCGGGACGTAGTTGTAGAGATGGAAGAGCTCACCGTACGGCAGCTCCGCTGAGAACTCCTCGCCGGCCAGCACTCGCCGCATGTTCTTCTCGACGAGCGCGAGGAACGCCGGCGGCAGCACCTCGGCGGCGGTGCGCCCTTCCATCCTCTCTTTCGAGTAACCGACGACGTTCACTTCCGGGCCGTCGACGACGATGAAGCGGAGGTCGTGATCGAAGAGCAGCACTGCGCTCTTCGGGAAGTTCCGGATGAGGGCGCGGTACCGCTCCTCGGCATTGGCGATGGCGGACGGAGGTAGATCCGTGCTCGCGCCTTCAGGGAGGGCGCCCCCGCCTAAGAGAGCCATCCAGCCGATCATAACCCGAGGTGTGAGTCGGGGACGAAATCCGAGTGATTACGGGCAGCCTTACTCGTAAACGACGCTCCCGGCCACGTCGGTGCGGGTGGCGGAGAAAGCCGCGACGGCGCCTGCGACCATCGACGTCAGGATGGCGAGAGACGCGATCCGCACCGTGCTGCTCCAGGGGAAAACGAAGTCCACGTGCCAGCCGGTGTCGTTCAAGACGAGCGTCCGGAGGAACAGCGTGGACTGCATCCACCCGAGCCCGATGCCGGCGACGACCGCACAGAAACCTAGAAACCCGGCCTCGACCACGATGGCGGTCGCGACCTGACGCTGCGTCGCGCCGATCGCGCGTAGCGTACCGAGCTCGCGCCGCCGGTCGATCACGGCGGCGATCATGGTGCCCGTGACGCCGAGCAGCGCGACGAGCAGCGTCACCCACTCGACGGAGCGCGAGTAGGCGAACGCGTCGTTCAGCATTTCACCCATGTTGTGCTGCACGTCGTCGTTGCGGGTGACGAAGAAGCCGGCGCCGAGCGCCGAGCGGATCCCGTCCGCCACGGCGTCGTCCGACACGCCGCCCGCCAGAAAAACGTTCACGGCATCGATCGACTCGTCGCCCCAGTAGTCGAGCACGAAACTGCGGTCGATGAAGCCGCTGCCGCTCGACGACGAGTAGTCCACCATGATCGCGCGCACCTCGAAGGACACGTCGCCCTTGCGAGCGTGAAAGGTGACGTGATCCCCGATCTTCAGGTGCAATCGATGGGCCGCGGCCTCGCCGAGGAGGATCTTCGGAGAGTCGTGGAGCTCGGTCGCGCCGATGGGCGCGCCCGAGATGAGCGGCCAGCCCTTGCCGCGCTTCGTCGCCTCGGCGAGGAAGGTGGTCGTATCCGTGCCTATCAGGTTGAACTGACGACCTCCGAGCCGCTGCTCGGAACCGCGGATCGCCTGAACGGCTTGCACGCCTGCCATCCGTCTGATGCGCGCCATCGCGTCGGGGCTGATGGGCAGATGGGACCGATCGACGACCGGCGAACCCTCCGTGACGGTCAGCTCCGCGGTGCTGAGCTGCTCGAACCAGCTCGAGAGCGAGTGCTTGAACGAGGCCAGCCAGCCGCCCACGCAGACGCTCATGCTCACGGCGACCATCAGCGCCAGCACGTTCACCGTGCTCCGCCCGAGGGTGCGCTCCACGTAGTCGAGGCCGAGACGGCCGGGGATGCCGAGGGCCCATTCGACGGCGCCGACCGAGACGCGGCGTGTCGCGACCACCAGGGCCGGCGTGACGAGCGCGCCGCCGAGGACCGAGCAGACCAGTGACGTCGCTCCGGACGCGAAGCTCGTTCCCATCGAGCCGAGGCGCGAAAAGACGAGCAGCGCGCTGCCGGCGGCGAGCAGTGAAGCGACCGGCAACCGGGAGCGCTCCACCGACGAGGCTCCCCGGAGCACGATCGCCGGGTCGACCGCCGCACCGCGCCGGGCCGGCCACCATGCCGCGATGAGCGCCATGCCGACGCCGGCGCCGAGCCCGCGGAGAACGAGCTCCAGGCTGATCTCCGGGCTTGCCTGGACGACCGAGAAATAGAACCGATTCACGGCCCGCAGCGTCTGGGCCGTCGCCAAACGCGAGAGCGAGCGCGCGATGAGGAGCCCGAGAACGACGGCGGGAAGCGCCAGCACCGCCGATTCGAGGCACAGCAACCGGACCGTGCGTCCGCGGGTGACGCCGAGCGCACGCAGGATGCCGATCTCGCGGCTGCGCTGCACGACGGCGATCCCGACCGCGTTGTAGACGAGGAACGCCCCGACGAGCAACGCCACGAGCTCGGTGAGCGAGAGCGCAGCGTGGACCGGGAGCACGAGCTCGCGCAGGTGCGTGCCCAGGCGATCGGGATTCTCCACCGACAGCCCCGGACCGAGCTTCTTCAAGATCCGCGACTGCACGTCGGCGGCGCGCGCACCGGGCGCCACCGCGACGTCTATCCGGTCGACGGACGTCCCGCGCGAGAACGACACCTGCGCGGCGTCGAGGAACATGACGATGACCTGCCCGCCGAACGACGCGGCGGGCCCGCTGTCCTCGAGGATGCCGCGTACGTGAAAGTCTTTCGGGCCGTCGGCGGTGAGTAGACGGAGCGTGCTGCCCTTCGAGAGCCCGTGACGGACCGCAAAGCGTCTGGCAACCAGGATGGCCAGTGGATCGTTGACGAAGGCGAGCGGATCTTCGATGACGCGTGACTCGCCCTCCGTGACGTTGAACGGCAGAAAGTGCAGATCGCCGAGCAGATCGACGCCGAGGACGAGGAGCGACTCGCCATACTCGATGGCCTGGGTCGTGAGCTCCAGGGTCGCCGCCGCGTGATCGACGCCCTCGACCTCCGACACGTCGCCGAGCATCTCGCTCGAGACACCTGCACCGGCGTCCTGAATGGTCAGATCCGCGCGCGCCGAGACCCGCGTCACGAGCTCGTTGAAGGCGCTGAACATCGCGCGCGCGGCCGCCTCGGTCGACACGTACAGCGCGACACCGAGCGAGATGCCGACGATGATGAGCAGAGAGCGGAGAGGCGCACGAACCCAGTGGCGGAAGCTGATCTCGCCGAGGAGCGCGAACATGAAGGCCGGAGCGTACTCCATGTCTCCGCCGCCGGACCACGGCCACCGCACGGGCGGCGGGATGCACGGCAGGCGGCTCGCGCAGCGCTTGTGCAAGATCCGAACATAGATGCACGCACCTCGACCACCATGTGCGCACAGCGGGCGCTTCTCGACCCGCGGAGGGCCGTGATAGACATGAATCTGCGCGGTTCTCGAGAGAATGACGCCACGAAGTCGATTTGGTCCCGCGGTCGCCGAGCTCGTCGTGTCTCCGCGATTGCCTCTCTATCTCGCGCTGCTGTCGATCGCGCTCGTCTCGCCGTCGTTCGTCAACGGGCTGAAGCTCGACGACTACCTGCACCGCTACTGCGGGTTACAGCTGGAGGGCTCACGGGAAATCTGTCCATCGTTCTGGTCGCTCTTCACGATCATTCCCGGCGTGCCACGCCTCACGCATCAGCTGATGGATGACGGATTCGCACCATGGTGGACGAACGAGAACCTGCGCGTCGCGTTCTTGAGACCGGTCACCGCGTTCACGCACCGACTCGACTATTTTCTCTTCCCGGACAGCCCGTTCCTGATGCACGTGCACAGCGCGCTGTGGCTCGGCGGCGCGGTGTTCATCGCGACCCTGCTCTACCGGCAGGTCATGGGCGTGGGCACGATGAGCGCGATCACGGCCTTCGCCTTCGCCGTCGACCACGTGCACGGCATGCCGGTCGGCTGGATCGCGAACCGTAACGCGCTCGTCGGCGCGCTCTTCGGAACGGCGGCGCTCTACTTCTACGTGAAGAGTCGGCAGGAGCACGCGGAACGCCTCGCGTTCTGCGGCGTCCCTTGCCTGGTGCTCGGGCTTCTCGGCGGGGAGGTCACCCTCGGCGTGTGGGGTTACTTCCTCGCTTACGCGCTCGTCCTGGACGACTCGAAGCCGGCGGTCCGCCTGCGCGCTCTCGCGCCGTATCTGCTCGCAACCATCGCGTGGCGTCTCGTCTACAACTCGCTCGGCTTCGGAGCCGCCGGTTCGGGTCTCTACATCGATCCGGTACAAGAGCCCCTGGTTTTCCTGCGCGTGCTACCGGAGCGAATCCCGCTACTCTTGCTCGGTACGTTCGGCTTTCCGCTCGCAGAAACGGCATTCTTCGTCTCACGTCACCTGGCGATTCTCGCCGTGATCGGTTCGGTGTTGTTCACCGTGTTCCTGGCCGTCGCGGCGTCGGCGCTCCTGCGCTTCGATCGCGTCTCGCGCTTCTGGGGTCTCGGGACCTTCCTCGCGATCGTCCCCGCGTGCACGGCGATCCCGAACAATCGACTGCTCTATTTTTCGAGCCTCGGTGCGATGGGCGTGCTGGCGGGGCTCATCGAAGCGTTCCGCGCGAAAGACCCGCGTCTTCCGTCCGGCGCGTGGGGCGAGGTGGCGCGTGTCTTCACGTTCCTCTCGGGCGGACTCCACGGCTTCGTGTCGCCCTTCTTCTTGCCTCTGGCCTCGATGAACATCCTCGTGACGCGCTCGATCACCGATGAAGCGGCGCCGAGCGCCTACGCGCTCCTCACGGATCCGCCGAAGCAGGAGCTCGTGATCGTCACAGCGCCGGAATACTACTCTGGCACGTTCCCGAGGATCCTCGCGCGGCTCGGCAAGAAGCCGGACATGGAGCGGCAGCGCTTGCTCTCGGTAGGACCCATCGCCATCGACGCTCGCCGTCTCGACGCGCATCGACTCGAGCTCACCTACGACGGCGGCCTCCTCGGGCCGATGCTCACGCGCCTCTATCGCGGGCGTAACGATCCGTTCGTGCCGTCGGACCGCGTGACGCTCACCGGGCTCTCCATAGAGGTGACCCAGGTGACGCCCGACGGGCGCCCTGCTGTCGCCGTCTTCGACTTCGCCAAGCCGCTCGATTCGCCGGATCTCGTGTGGGTCATCTGGCAGAAAGATCGCTTCATCCGATTCACGCCTCCGGCGACGGAGGGCGTGGTGGTCCACATCGACGCGGCACGCTCGAGCTTCGAGATCGGTTCCAGCTGACGCCGTTTCGTGGCGCCAGGCGCCCGATTCGGACAGCGGCCCGCGGTTCAGCGACGTAGCGTGCTGCGCCGTCGCGCGTCATTCGAGAAAACGATATCTTCACCGGCCGGAAATCGAGGTGGGATGCACGCAAGGGCTCATGGTCGCTAGTGCCGCGTCGCCTCTCGCCCTCGCAGTGAGAGCGCTCGGCTGGGCGATCCGTCTCGGCGTCGTCGCGTCCCTCGCGCCGGCGTGTGGAGCGCGCACGGGGTTGCCACTCCAGGGGCGCGCGACGGTGGACGCCGGCATCCCGACCATGACGCGAACCCCGACGGCGATCCCGCCCGATCCCCAGCAGGCTCGCGCCGACAAGATCGACTTGCTGTTCGTCATCGACGACTCCGGTTCGATGCGCGACAAGCAGAACATCCTGGCGCGGGCCCTTCCCGATCTCGTGAATCGGTTGATAAACCCGCTCTGCGTCGATCCGACGACGCTCTTGCCGGCGGACTCGCAGCCGGCGAGCCCGCTCACCGCGTGCCCCGGCAAGACGCTGCGCGAGTTCAACTCCGTGCAGGACTTACACATCGGCGTCGTGTCGACGAGCCTGGGCGGTGTGGGCTCGCCGTCGTGCGGCGTCGGGTTCTCGAACTCGTCCGCGAACGACCACGGACACCTGCGCGCGCCGAGCACCGGAGCCACCACGCAGCGCCGGTTCATCGCGTGGGATCCCGCGCAGGTCGCGACGCCCCCCGGCGAGAAAGATCCGACGAAGCTCGGGACCGACGTGCGAAACCTCGTATCGCTCGGGGAGGGCGGCTGTCCTTACGAGATGCCCCTCGAGGCGATGTATAGGTTTCTCGTCGAGCCCGAGCCGTATCGCACGGTGACAGTCACCGATTGCGGAAGCGCGTCGGCCCCCGAGCGTTGCGCCGTGCAGGACGGAACGGACGACGAGCTCCTCGCCGAGCGGAAGAGCTTCTTGCGTCCGGACTCGCTCGTCGCTGTCGTCGTTCTCACCGACGAGAACGATTGCTCGCTCTCCGCCGGGGGGCAGAGCTATCACGTGTTCGACGACATCGGCACGGTGCCTCGCGCCACGACGGAGTGCGCGAAAGATCCGAACGACCGTTGCTGCAGGTCGTGTGCGGACCCTGTCGCAATGGGTTGCCCCGCCGACGACACCGAGTGCGACAAGGGGCCCTACCCCAGCAACGAAGACAGCGGCTTGTTGCGCTGTTACGACCAGAAGAGACGCTACGGGCGCGACTACCTGTATCCGCCGAGCCGCTATATCGACGGGCTCACTGGGCGCATGGTGCCCGCGCGCAACGGCGCGCTCGTCGCCAATCCGCTGTTCCAGGATCCGTCCGGAAATACGCCACCTCGAGATCCGTCGCTGGTCTTCATCGCGGCGGTCGTCGGCGTACCCTGGCAAGATCTCGCGTTGCACCCGAACGACCCGACGCATCTCAAGCTGAAGGACTACGACCAGATGCGTTCGGACGGCACCTGGAACCTGATCTTAGGAAACCCGGAGACCGGCGCGCCGCCCGGAGATCCGTTGATGATCGAGACGACCGACGAGCGCACCGGCGTTCAGCCGATCATCGGCGTGCCGCTCGCTCCATCCACCGCGACGAGCCCGACGGCCAACCCGATCAACGGACACGAGACGGCGCTCGGGGACGCACCGGTGGAGCCCCAGTACACGTGCATCTTCGATCTGACGACACCCGAGCAGGGCTCGGCCGACTGTTCTTTCTTCAGCGGCTCCGATCGCGCGATCTGCCAGGCTGCCGACGGCACCTACGGTTCCACCCAGTACCGCGGGAAAGCCTATCCCGGCGTGCGGGAGCTCCAGGTTCTACGCGGCATCGGTGAGAACGCGATCGCCGCCTCGATCTGCGCGAGGAACCTGACCGACGAATCGCGTGACGATTTCGGGTACCGGCCGGTGCTGACGCAGATCCTCGATCGACTGCGCGTGGGGCTCGACTGAATCGCGGCCGTGCTTGCCGAACGCGCGGACCGTCTCTATAGCGGTCGTTCGGAGAAGCGTAAGTGATCGAGGAACCCCAGATACCGGTTTTACACAGGGAACAGCTCGCCTACCTCCTGACCGAGGCCGCCGAGATCGAGCACGGTCTCATGTGCTGTTACCTGTATGCAGCGTACAGTCTCAAGCGAGACGTCGCCGAAGGTCTCGAACCGAAGGAGCTCGAGGCCGTCAATCGCTGGCGAGCGACCATCAACGACGTCGCACGTGAGGAGATGTTACACCTCGCGCTGGTGAGTAATCTCCAGACCGCGGTGGGGACTGCGCCGCATTTCCTGCGACCGAACCTGCCGGTCGCGCCCGGCTATCATCCGTCGGGCATCGTGCTCTCGCTCGCGCCGTTCGACGCGAACACCATCGATCACTTCGTGTACATGGAGCGGCCCGAGGGCGTGGACACCCCCGATGGGGAAGGCTTCGCGCAGGCCGTCCCTTACGAAAGGCCGCCGCTGGCCGGCAAGCTCATGCCGAATGCGCAAGAATACCTGACCGTCGGTCATCTCTACCGCGCGATCCGTCATGGTCTGCGCGAGCTGGTCGGTACGCTGGGCGAGAAAGAGCTCTTCTGCGGCGACCCGGCTGGTCAGGTCGACGCATCGGTGTACGCACTCGACGGCCTCTCGCCGATCACCGATCTGGCGTCGGCCGAGGCGGTGATCGATCGCATCTTGCTCCAGGGCGAGGGCGGCTCCGACGCACACTCCGCGTCGCACTATTGCCGCTTCCTCTCGGTGCGTGACGAGTTCCGCGCGCTGCGCAAGGAGCGTCCCACGTTCGAGCCTGCACGCCCGGTCGCGAAGAACCCGGTGATGCGCAAGCCCGTCATCGCCGAGGGACACCTGTTCGTGGACGCGCGGCCCGCGGCGGAGGTGCTCGACCTCGCCAACGCGATCTACACGCTCATCGTGCGTCTCATCGGGCGCATGTTCGGCCCCACCGACGAGACCGACGCGGAGCGACGCGCCCTCGGGTTCGCATCGATCGAGCTCATGCAGGTACTCACCGCGACGTCGGACGTACTCACGACGCTGCCGGCGAACCTCGCGCAGCCAGGCGTCAACGCCGGGGTGACGTTCGCGTGCTCCCGTTCGCTCGACGCGCTGCCCCAGCACGAAGCGGCGTGGCGTATCTTTCGCGAGAGGGGACTCGAGCTCGCGAAGACGTCGGATGGGCTCGCGAAGACCGAGCCGCGTCTCGCCCCCGTCGCGGCACGCCTGACGAAGATCGCGGCGCGCCTCGTCTCGCCGCGCTCCGTGACGAGACCCGCTGCTTCGCCGACCCGCACCGCGACCACGCCAGTAACCTCTGCCCGACCTGATGGAGATGCCATGCAAGAGCCCCTATCACCGCCGCCAACCCCCGAGAGCAACGAGGACGGCATCGAGACCGTACGCGGCAAACACGTGCTCCTCCACTTCGACTCCAATCGATGTATTCACTCGCGCCACTGCGTGCTCGGCGCGCCCAAGGTGTTCCGTGCGAACGTGAAGGGCCCGTGGCTGGACCCCGACGCCACCACGGTGGAGAGCTTCGTGGCCGTCGCTCACGCCTGTCCGTCGGGTGCGATCACCTATGATCGCGTCGACGGCGGCCCCGGCGAACCGATCCCCGATGTGAACGTCCTCCGGTTGCGAGAGAACGGCCCTCTGGGTTTCACCGCGGACCTTCACATCGACGGTCAGCCCGACCGCATCCGGGCAACCCTCTGCCGCTGTGGTGCCTCGAAGAAGAAGCCGTTCTGCGACGGCTCGCACAACGCGATAAAGTTCGTCGCCACCGGTGAACCGGAGACGATACAGACGGAGCCACTGGCGGAGCGCGGCGGCGCGCTACAGATCGTTCCGACGCCGAACGGCCCGCTCCGCGTCACGGGGAACCTGGAGATCTGCGCCGGCACCGGTCGCACCGTGAAGCGCGTCACCTCCACGGCCCTCTGCCGCTGTGGTGGCTCGTCGAAGAAGCCGTTCTGCGACGGGACGCACGCGCGCATCGGTTTCACGTCGGAGTGACACGGACCGAGGTCGTGTAGTCCGCTGTAGGAGTGTTCCGCGACTCGCGATTATGGATACGGCGCGGTTACGACGGCAATTGTTCTCCGCGTGAAACCGTTCTAGGAGCGGAGAATGTCCATTGTGCAAAGCCGGGGGCGTGCGCAGGCGCTCGGGTCCCTCTTCGTCACTGCTCTCGTATTCGTTCTCCAGGCATGTGGAGACGATCACGAGAACCCCGGTTCTGCGGTGGCAGCGGCGTGTGGCTCGTCGTGCAATGCGACGGCAGGCCAGTGCAATTTACCGGTGGTCACGGCCCAGAACTGCGCTGTGCTGTGCGATCTGGGCTACAGCGTCGCGCCCGCCTGTGCCGACCATTATCGGGCCTACGTCGATTGTGCAGGGGCTTCGCCCCTCATCGCCTGCAGCGGGAGCAGCGTCAGCGTCGACGTGAGCATCCCGCCCTGTCTCGACGAGCTCGGAAGTTATCTGAGCTGCGCGGCCACCAACATACAACTTTGTCTGGATCTCCCCCTCGACGACGGAGCCTGCGTGCAGGCGAAGATGGGTCCACACGCCAGAGCCTGCGTCGGCACGGCGACCGGCTGTACGTTGCTGACCGGTGCCGTGGTCGCAAATACAACGCAAGCAGGTCCAAGTGGCGGGACCGGCGCCGGAGTTTTCTGCTGCCCCTGACGCATTCCGGTGTCCAATTCAGCCTGTAGTCCGATCTGGATGAGCCGGACTGTCACCGAGTTTGGTGCGACATAGGGCCACACCAGAGTTCTGAAGACGTTCAGAATTGAGTCGATATCGAGATCTGCTATTGCGCTTTATGGCTCATCCGTGGTTTTTTCCCGAATCACAAGCGAGGTGACTCGAACCTCCGGGGGTCGGAGAACCAAAAGGAACATGAGCATGGCAAAGACCGCAGCAAAGAAGACCCCAAACAAGAGCGCCTTCATCAGAAGCTTCCCCGCCGATATGCCCGCCGTGGACGTCGTGGCGAAGGCGAAGGCCGCCAACCTGAAGATCTCTCCCGCGTTCGTGTACGCGATCCGGAGCAAATCGAAGAACAAGGCCACCGGCGGCAAAGGCGCCAAGCGGGGCCCGAAGCCCGCCACCGGCAAGCAGTCGGCGAGCGAGTTCGTCCGCGCTCAGCCCGGCACCATGAAGGCGAGCGAGGTCGTCGCCGCAGGCGTGAAGCAGGGCATCAAGTTCTCGACGAACCTCGTCTACGCGGTTCGCTCCTCGGGCAAGAAGCCCGGTGGCGCACGCGGCGGTCGTCGTGGTCCGGGTCGCCCCGCCGCGAGCGGAAATGGCGAAGCGACGTTCCGGCAGCTGGCGCTCGACCTCGGGATCGCGCGGGCACGTCAGGTGCTCGACAGCCTCGAGTCGCGTCTGCGCGAACTCGTCAGCGGCTGATAGTCGCGACGGTCCAAGATGGGCGGGGCGGGTCTCGGTGACCCGCCCTTTCGTCTTCCATCACGGCAATCGTTCGAGGAGCCGCGCGGCGCGCCGCCTGATGAGGGCCGTCGCGCCAGTCTGCGACAGGCGCTCCACGTCGGGCCGGAGCGAGCCGCCCTGACCGCGCGCGATGCGAAGCTCCGCGCGCGCGAGTTCCGCGGCATCCCGGGTGGTCGGATCCGTGCTCACGGTGAGCTCGCCGAGCGATTGCTCGGCGCGCGCGTAGTCCTTGTTCGACAGCGCCTCTGCGACGCGCGCCCACGGCCCTCCGGCGGCGTTCTCCGGCGGCGCGGCGCTCTCCGCCGGCGCGGCGTTCTCCGTCGTTGCTGCGACGGACGACGGAGCGACGGCAGGCGAATTCTGGGGACGTGCTCGCTTCGGCTCGTCGTGATGCGCGGGCGCGACCTGGTCGTCGAACGCCGCGGTGGGAACGTCACCAGCCGGCACCGGGACGACCACGACGTCTCCGGCGACCGGCGCCGGTGAACGACGCGGAGCGCTCTCCACCTGGGCCGGCACCGAGACGCTCGCGCGATGCCCGAACACCGGCATCGGGATCCCTGCGACCCACGCGGCGGCGGCGAGCGTCGCGCCTCCGAACATCAATCCTTGCACGATGCCGACGGCGATCATCTTCCTGCGCGAGCGGCGCGGGCGCCTGCCACGCCGGAGGAGTCGCGCGCGCAGCTCCACCACGTCGGAGTTCGCCGGCGCGCTCTCTCGCCAGACGCGACCGAGACGTTCGCGTAGCTCGAGCTCCGTGTCGTCGGTGCTCATCGGGACCTCGCACGGCACGCTTCGACGCCGAAGTACGGATCGGACGCGAGGAGCTCGGCGAGACGCCGGCGGCCGTCGCGCAGCCTCGAGCGAACCGTCGCTTCACCGGTGCCGACGATCTCGGCGATCTCGGCGATCTCGAGCTCTTCGAGATCCCGGAGGACGACGACGGCGCGGAGCTTCTGCGAGAGCCGGTCGAGCGCGCTCCGCATCTTCCCGACGCGCTCCGCGGATTCGAGCGCCTCGCTCGCGAACTCGGCGCGATCGAGCGCCTCCACGTCGGGCGCGTCGAGGGTGAAGCGGAGGAGCCAGCGTGACGACCAGCGCCTGTGCCGCATCGCGGTGCGGTAACAGATCTTGTAAGTCCAGGTGGACAGCTCGGAGTCACGCCGGAAGCTCGGCAACGATCTGAGGGCCTGCTCCGACGCGGCCTGCACCAGGTCGTCGAAGTCGTTGCGCCAGCGTCCCCAGAGAGCGTTCATTTGCCGATACACGAGCGCGAAGACCCTGTCCTCGAGACGTTCCCCTGCGCGAGCGTTCGCCACCGCGTGCACACGCGGAACCGCGGACGCCGCTCGCAGCGGCTGCTTTTCGGGAGAGGCCGTCACGCTCTTCTCTGCGCCAGCGTTGCTGACACCCTTCTTTCGTGCCCGCCCGGCCGCGCCGCGTGCGGTCTTTCAGTCGTGCCACGAAAAGCAGGGTGCGCACAGGCGCTCGCCGCGCAACGGCCCTCCGAAAGGCCCGATGGGTGCGCTATCTTGGCGGGGGGCGGGTCGCACTGTTCGCGAACGCATCTCATCGAAACCCCTGGCGATATCGCTCAGCATGCATTCCCGGCTAGCGTCCGTCCTCGGGATCGTCGTGGCCACCCTGCCGCTCGTGGCGGGCGCAGACCCGACGGTGACGCTCGCGGTCGACTGCCCGGGTTTCGACGCGGAGACCCGCGCCGCGCTCGAGGCGCGCGCGAAGGCCGAGCTCCTCGTCCGGAACGCGCCCGGCACGTTCGTCGTGGCCTGTCGTGGTCCGTCAGCATCGCTCAGCTGGCATCCGCTCGCCGGGAGACCCGCCGTGACGGTCGCGACCCTCGACGCCGACGCACGAGCGAGCGTCGAGCGCGTCCTCGAAGCACTCGACACGCTGCTCACCACACCGGCGCCGGCGCCGGCAGAGAGCGTCGCGAATACGCCGGCGCCGTTGCCGGTTCTCGCGCCGGAGCCCGTCGCCACCGTCGTACGACCGCCACCGGTGCTGGCGTTGCCACCACCGAGCACACCACCTACGGAGCTTCCGCCGCGAACGAGTCAGTGGCCGGGCTTGCTCGTCTCCGCCGGCGTTGCGACAGAGCTCTGGTCGAAGACGGCGGCGCTCGGTCCGCGCGCGCGGCTCCTCGTCCCCGTGACGTCGCACCTCGAGCTCGGCGCGCTCGTGACGGTGCTCTTCACGACGCGTTCGCCGGAGAGCGTCAGCGGCAGATCCGTCCGCATCGGCGCGACCGGCGATTGCGGCGTCGATCGCGGCTCGCGGTTCCGCGTCGGCGCGGGCGTCTTCGCGGATCTCGTGCACGCCAGCGCGACCGTCGGGTCCGATGACGCGACGGAGTTCGGCGCGATGCTACACGCGACGGCAGCACTCGTCGAAGCACCGGTGCGCATCGAGCTAGGGCCGACGCTGGTCGTGCACCCGAAGCCGATCGACGTCATCCTCGGGCCGAAGCGTGACGGCTCCGAGACGACCGAGTTCGGGCTTCACCCGTTCACGGCCGGGCTCGTGCTCGACATCACGGCAGGCCCCGTGCGGTAACGGGGGGCCTTGGCCCTCCGCAGCTTCGCCTTCGGCGAACTGCTCCCCCCGCCGCTTCGCGGGCTCGCTGCGCTCGCGTCGTTCCGCTTCTTTGATGCTCAGAGACGACTCTGCGTCGGTGCGGCCTACTAGGATCGCACAAAGCGCGACGGGCGCCTTCCGGCGCCCGTCGATTCTCTCACTCCGCCGCGGCTGCGGGGGACGGCGGCTGTACCGCCGCCATACGATCGCCGATCACCGGACCGCGACGGCCGATCCAGCGGGTGCGGTCGAAGCCGTCGATGTTCTTGTTGAGGACGACCTGGAAGCAACCGGCGTTGCCCTGCTCTCCGACGATGGCCGACCAAGGCAGGAACAGGTTCCAGATGCGATACCAGCGTTCGCCGTACTTCGCGGTGATCGCCGCCTTGTTGCTGACCCAGTTGTCGTGCCAGCGGCGGAGAGTGCCGGTGTAGTGGATGCTGATGTTCTCGACGGTGTGGGTTTCCCAGCCCGCCTTTTCCATCGCGTTGAGCATCGACGCGGGCGGCAGACTCGCGTCGGCACCCGGGAAGATGTACTTGTTCATGAAGAGCCCCCAGATCAGATCTTCGGGGCGGAGGCCGCGGCGAAGACCCGTCCACTGGAGGAGGAACAGGCCGTCGTCTGCCAGCAGATCGCGGACCTGCTCGTAGAAGGCGACGAGGTTCTTCACGCCGACGTGCTCGACCATCTCGAGGCTCGAGATGCGGTCGAACTTGCCGTCGGGGATGTCGCGGTAGTCGGAGCAGACGATGCGCGCGCGATCGGCGACGCCCCACTCTTGAGCGCGGTTGTTTCCGAACTCGGCCTGGTTCTTCGAGAGCGTCACGCCGGTCGCGTCGGCGCCGTAGTAGCGCGCCGAGTGGCAGGCGAGCGTTCCCCAGCCGCAGCCGATGTCGAGCATCCGATGACCGGGCTCGAGCTGGAGCTTCTGGCAGACGAGGTTCAGCTTGTTGTCCTGAGCCTGCTCGAGCGTCTCGCCCTGGTTCTGGAAGAACCCGGACGTGTAGATCATCCGCTCGCCGAGGAACCAACCGAAGAAGTCGTTACCGCGATCGTAGTGCTCGCGGACGATGCGCTGATCTTGAAGCTTCGAGTGGATGGCGACCTCGGGAACGAAGTTCGTCACCGCCCACTTCAGATGGCGCGGGGTGAGCGTGTACTTGACGAAATGATCGCGGTCCCTAAGGAATGCGTCGATATCGGGGATGTCGACGTCCCCATCGAAGTACGCCTCGTAGAGCGTAGCCATCGGGATGCGGTCGTGTGCGTACCGCCGCGCGAGCTTTTTGTCGTTGAACACTACGTAGTCGGACAGACTCTTCATCTCGATCCTCTCGTTCCCTCGCGCGCTCCGCGGCAGCGCCCTTCTGGCTAAAGGGGGCCCGTACCCCATCATGCTTTTGCGACCTGCGAAAGGGGTTTTCGCCTCACCGAAAGGCGAAAACGCAGGCGCGCGGTGCGTAGCCGGATGCGCGGCAGCACGCATCCGGAACTGTTTCTCAGCGGCCAGCGACTCGAGTTCCCCTGGCCATCTCCCCGTGGATTCGTGCTGTTTCCACGCGTGCACGCCGCGTGGCCGGTGCACTCCGAGGGACGTGGGCTTGCTGCGTCATCGTCGGAGCGCTTCCGCATCGCGATACCGACGGGACGCACGAGCGTCGCGGTCGTCACGCTACCGGCACGAAGCGAGGTCGCGTCGGCGCGCGCACCGGAGGCGAACCTTTACAGCCCGCCTGCGTCGGGTGCTCGATGCGAGATACGACCAGTCGAGTTGCCACATCATGACCATGACGACGCTCTCCGCCCATGGGCTCTGGGCGCGCCACTGGACGGGATCCAGACACGGCCGGCGACGTGTGCTGGTCGCGAGGTTTCGGCGAGCGACGTAGCTCGAGCTGGCGCCAATGTGAGGGGAGCGTCGCCAGAGCGCTGCCCGCGCGAGAAAAGTGACCCGTTTTCGGCGCCATCTGACACGGTTCCATGGGGTTGGATCGCGCCGAAAACCCCCATAGAACACGAGACAGTACGAGTAGACCCGGTGCTAGGATGCTCACATGGCGATCGGTGGCTCTCCGCCTGGCGCGCCCCGCGCCAAGGAAGGGTCCAAGGGAGCCGCGGGGCGCTACTCGTTCGTGGTCGAGGTGGCCCGTGGGTATCTGGGGGCACTCTGGCTGGCGCATGACGGCGCGGACTCGTCGGAGGAGGGAACGGTCTTCGTCCGGCACGTCACTCCGCTCGTCGCGGCGAGCGCCCGGGCCGCGATTCTGGACGGCGCGCGCTGGACGGTCGCGGGGGCCGACAGCGGGGAATTCCAGGTCTTCGAGAGCAAGTCGGCAGTGGACCTCGCGACGCCGTTCGTGGACGGCGAGGTGCTCCGGAGCCTCCTCAGAACCGCCGCGGTGAAGCACGCGACGGTCGCCCCCGCCATCCTCCTCGGCATGGCGCGGGACCTCGTCGAGCAGCTCGGCGCGATCCACGAGCGCGCCCAGGCGACCAAGGCCACCCATGGGTTCGGCGGCGTCCACCCCGACAGCATCGTCGTCGACGTGAACGGGCGGGTGCGCCTGCTCGACGCGGGGGCGGGCGCGGCCGCGTCGTCGCGCGAGCCCTGGCGCAGCGATCCCCAGCGGGTCGGCTATTTCGCCCCCGAGCAGACCGAGGCGCGCATCGTCGTGGACGCGCGGACCGACGTCTTCGCCGTCGGGATCCTTCTCTGGGAGGCGCTCGCCAATCGCCGGCTCTTCCCCGGCAACGACGCCAAGACGACGCGAGAGCGCGTTCAGAAGGCGTCCATCGGTCGGCTGGACGCGACGCGCTCTTCCGCGTCGCCCGGCATCGCGACGGACATCGCGAACGTCGTCGCCCGCTGCCTCGAGCGCGACTCCGCCGCGCGCTACCAGTCGATGCAGGAGCTCGGTGACGCGCTCGACGCGCTCGACATTGCGCCGGCAGAGCGCATCGGGGAATGGGTCACGTCGCTCGCCGACATCGCCATCGGCAAGCGCCGTCAGGTCCGGAGTCGCGCAGCGGCGGGCCAGCTGACCGGTGAAGAGCGACTTTCCTTGCCGCCACCCAGCGTCGGCACGCGCGGCTCGGAATCACCGGCGCGCGCGTCTTCGTTTCCCCGTCCCTCGACGATCCCGCGCGCGCCGTCTCCACCGACGCGCGACCGTCCCTCCGTCACGCCGGCAGTGCCGGCACGAGTCGAAGATCGCGTCACGCCGGCAATGCCGACCGGCACCGACTCCGCCACGGCGACTCCCGTCTCATTCGGTGCTCCGGCGGCCACCGCCGCGATCGTCTCGCCCGCCGCGGCCATCGTCGCCCCACGGAGCGGCGGGACGCTCCCGGGTCCGACACCCGACGAGTCGGCGCCGCCCCCGGCGCGGAGCTCGATGACCCCTCCGCCGCCGAGTGTACGAGCCGCGAGGAGCGGCGCGCCGCCCCCGCCGAGCGCTCGCGCGAGCGCGACGAGCACGCCGCTCGCCGGCCCAGCTCCGCCACCCGCACGACCGAGCGCGACCAGCACGCCGGTCGCAGGAACCCCGTTACTCACGGCGAACGCCGTCGGAGCGGAGGGCGCGCCCGCCGCTCCCGCGGCGCCGGCACCCGGGGAGGCGACACCGAAGGTCCCCGACGCCGAGCTCGCCGCGTCGGCGTCCACGTCGACGGAGACCGAGACGGCAGAGACCGAGGTCGAGCCCGACGACGACTCCGTCGACGACGACGTGGAGGACGACGACGGCGCGACCGAGGAGCCGATGACGCCGTCGAAGCGACCACCGCCGTTGCCGCACGAGGAGGCCCACCTGCCCCTCGCCGGCCTCGCGGGCCTCGGTGGCGAACCGCTCGCGCGCCCCGTGCACCAGAACCAGCTCTCGGCGCTCACCGCCCCGCCGATCCCCGTCGGGCTGCCGCGCTCGGTCGTCGCGGCGGCGCTCATCAGCTTGCTCGCGCTCGGCGGCTTCGTCGTGATCCGCTGGCGAGCGCACGCTCACCGGGTGAACGAGCCGCAGATCGAGCGCACGGTGCAGACCGAGCCGGTACGCATCGAAGAGCCGCTCAGCGCCGTCGCGCCCGATCCGACGCCTCCGCCGTCCGTGGCCGCACCGGCGGAGAGCGCAGCGCCGGCAGAGAGCGCGCCGGCAGGAAGCGTTGCGCCGGCAGAGAGCGCCGCGCCCGTCGCAGAAGAGAAGACGCCAGCGACGCCCCAGAAAACGGACGGCGCCGAGAAGTCGAAGACACCGCGTCCGCCCTCCGGCTCCGGCGAGACCACGCATCGTCCGCCGCACGAAACGTCGAACACTGGGTTCAAGCCCGGAGGGATCTGAGTGAGACGATCGCTGCCCATTCTCCTCGCACTCACGTGCCTGTTCGCCTCGGTCCGTTCTTTCGCCGCCGGCAAGGCGGTCACCGACGCGACTCCGGCGGACAAGGCCGCCGCGGCGAAGGCGTACTCGAAGGGCATGGTCGCCTTCGACAAGAACCAGCTCGAGGACGCGCTCACCGGATTTCGTGAGTCGTACGCCCAGGTCAAGAGCCCGAACTCGCACTTCATGGTCGCGCGGACGCTCGCGCGGCTCGGCCGCAACGCCGAGGCTTACGACGAGCTGAACGGCACCATCGCGGAGGCCGACGGACTCGGCGCGAAGTACGCCGACACCGTGCACGCCGCCTACGCGAAGCTCGACGAGATCAAGCCGCGCGTCGGCTTCGTCGTCGTGACGGTGGTGAACGCGCCGAAGGGCACGTCGATCATGGTCGGTGACGAGCCCGTCGATGCGCCGCGCCTCGGCAAGCCGATCGCGGTGTTGCCGGGCGACACCCAGATCAGCGCGAGCGAGCCCGGGAAGCCGAAGCGCATCGAGAAGGTGCACGTCGACCCCGGCGGGACCCAGTCGGTGAAGCTCGATCTCTCGACGCCCGATCCGGCGATCAAGCCGCCGGAGCCCGTCTATCATCCGCCGTATCGCGTGGAGCTCGAAGCGGACGTGGTCGGCGAAACGCTCGCGCCGCCGTACCCGGTCACGCGCGGCGCCGGCGCCGGCATCCGCGGCTCCTTCCCGGTCGTCGACAGGGGCGTGCTCGGGAACATGGACAACTTCGCCCTGAGCGCGGGCCTCGACTGGATCGGGTCGAGCACCGATCCGCACTTCTTCATCCCCTTCGAACTCCAGTGGAACCTGTGGCTCACCCAGGAGTTCAGCCTTCGCTTCGAGCCCGGCGTGGCGCTCATGTTCGGCGCCGGCACGCGAGTGGTGCCGTCGCTCTATGCAGGCGCGCGCTACCGCATCTGGAGACAGCTCTACGTCCAGGGACGCGTCGGCATCCCGGTGGCGACGATCGGCGTCTCGATGCTCTTTTGAAGGCCGTGCTCGTCCGGCCTCGGCCCTAGAACGACTTGTCGATGGACACGAGGAAGGTGCGCCCGCGCTGCGGGATGGTGACCTGGGTGAACTCGTTGCTGACGGGGAGCGAGTACCGGTAGTCGGTGATGTTGTACGCGCCGACCGAATAGCGGAGGCCGAAGCGATCCTGCTCGCCGGAGATGACGAGGTCCCAGAGCACGACCGGCGGCGTCTTGCCCTGCGCCGGATCGTTGACGGACTCGAAGCGGTCGTAGCGCGGTCCCTCGAACGTGATGCGCGTCGCCATCGTGATGCCGCGCGCGATGAGCGGCGCGGCCGCCTTCACCGACGCGAGGTGCTCGGGAGAGTTGGCGACGTTCCGTGTCGTCGGATCTTTGCGGAGACCGGCGAGGTCGCCGAGGCTCTCCGACGCGAGATACGCGGAGTGCTGGTAGGCGTACCACGCCTCGAGCATGAACCCCTGACGCCACTCGCGGCGGATGCCGACCTCGACGCCGAGCGACACCTCGGGCACCGGCGAGTTCACGTAGTGGAGCGGATCTTCTTCGGTGCCCGCGCCGGCGGACTGGATGAGGTTCCGCACGTAGTTCGTGTACACCGCGGCGGTGCCGGTCACCGTAGGCGTGAAGCGATGCGAGTGCTCTATCTCGAACGAGTAGATCGACTCCGGGTTCAGGTTAGGGCTGGCGATCTGGGTGGTGCCGCCGTCGTTGTAGTCGAGCTCGTAGATGCTCGGCGCGCGGAAGGCCTTGCCCCACACGATCTTCAGGTTGCCGCGCTCGTAGGGGCGCAAGATGATCGACGCGCGCGGATTCACCGACGTGCCGAACGTCGAGTAACCGTCGAGGCGCACGCCGCCCGAGAGCCGGATCCGCCGCGCGGGCTCCGCGTCGGCGAGCGCGTAAAGCGCGCCGACCTGATACTTGCGGCCGCCGTTCTGGGTGTCGGCGAGGAAATATCCGTTGTCGTCCTGGGCCGTCGTCGCGACCTTGTAGTGATCCTGGCCCTCGGCGCCGAGCGTGATGCGGAGCTTGTCGCTCGGCGTGTAGAGGATGCGCTGCTCGGCGCCGACCCACGCGCCATCGAAGCGGTCGTGCTCGATGCCACCGTCGCCTACCAGCCGCGCATACGTTCCGCGGAACTGGTACGTGTTCCAGTGAAGGCGCGTCTCGAGCTTCACCTCTTTCGACAGAGTGGGCTCGGCGCGGGCCTCGATGAAGCCACGCCGGTCGGACTGATGCGTCTCGGAATTTCCGAGAAGCGTCTGGAATTCGCCGGTGGGGAGCGCCTTGTCGTGAGACGTGAAGAACCACTGCGCAGTGAGCCAGCGCCACCACACACGCCCCTGCACGGTGCCGGCGTTGAAGTAATCGGCGCCGCGCGAATCGCCCGCGGGCGTCGCGCCGGCCTGACCGGCGAGCGACGGAAAGTGGAGATCTTCGCCCGAACCGTGGGCGCCGGAGATGGAGGCCCAGATGCCGCCGTCCTCACCGAACTGCGCCTGCGCGCGGTAGCGCCCGCGCCCTACGTTGCTACCGACGGCCGAGACGCCGACCTCGGCGCCGGGACGTTCACCGCGCGAACGGGTGACGAGGTTGATGACGCCGGAGACGGCGTTCGTGCCGTAGAGCACCGAGCCCGGGCCACGCACGACCTCGATGCGGTCGATGTCCGCGAGATCGACCCGGCCGTCGTAACCGACGTACGCGGAGCCGAGCCAGTCGTCGTTCGTCGGCTGCCCGTCGATGAGCACCAGGATGCGATTGCCGTAGCCGCCGAGCCCGCCGAGCCCGCGCACGCCGATCGACTCGTAGCTGTGGTCGTTCGACACGTACATGCCGCGGACGCCGCGGACCGCCTCGACGATGGTCGGATACCCGAAGGCGAGCAGCTCCTCGCGCGAGATCACGGTCACCGACGTCGGCGCGTCCTCGACGGACTCCGTGCGGCGCGACGCAGCCTGCACCTGCTCGCGCCGCGTCAGGGTCTCGTCGATGCGGCCCTGATGATCGGCCGCGATCGTCACCTGACGCTCCACCGTCGCGAAGCCGCGGAGCGCGATGCGCACCTGATGGACGCCGACCGGTAAGGTCAGGATCGCCGGCGTGAAGCCCTTCACGTGGTCGTCGATCTGGACGAGCGCGCCCGGCTCGTCGGTGGTGACGACGAGGGCGCCGGTGACCTCGTCGAGGCGCGGCCGCACGACGATATCGCCCTGTGCGACGACGTCGACGTTGACCTCCGCGCTCTTGTGGCCCTCGAGAGAGACGTGGAGCTGATGCGGTCCCGGCGGGAGATCCAGGGTGCAGGGGATCACGCAGCGCGGAAGTGCCGTCTCGTCGTCGACGCGGACCCGCGCGCCGTGTGCGAGCCCTTCGACGCGGAGCCGTCCGAGGATCTGCCGGAGCACGATGCCGACGTTCGTCGAGACCCCGGCGGCGGCGCCGTCGATGACGGCTTCGCCGGGGTAATAACCGGGGAGCTCGGCGATCAGGCGGTATTTGCCGGGCAATACGCCGAGTACGCGGGGGCTCTCGCCGCGCGAGCCGAGGTCTTTACGGTCGATGTAGAGCGTCGCGCCGGACGGCGCGGTCGTCACGTCGAGGACCGCGACGTGGGGACGGATCGCGTCGAGCGCCGTCGAGATGCGGGCGCGCGCCGCCGGATCCGTCTCGTCGGCGAGGGCCGTCGTGTAATAGCGAAACGCCTCGGGGAAGCGCTGGAGCTTCTCGTAGGTGCGCGCGATGTTGAACACCACGTTGCGATTCGGCGCGAGCCGGTTCGACGCGAGGAAATGCTCGAGCGCGCCGCGATAGTCCGACGCCGTGTAGCGCTCTGCGGCGAGGCGAAACTCGAGATCCGCCTCGTCGGCGAGGTCATCGGCCCGGGCGCGGCCCGCGAGGCACACCACCGCCAGACAGAGCGACAGCGCGATCCCCGGAAGACGCATGACGGAGAGAAGGCGCTCAGCGCTCGAGACGGATATCCGATGGCGCCTGTGGCTTCACTTGCGCGGGAGGGGGGACTGGACGAACGGGACGGGGCCGGGGGACGCCAGGACGAGGAAGCGCGGCGGTCGCGGACGGCGCCACCGCGCTCTCCGGAATGGCAGCGACGGGGACGGGAGCCGGCGGCGGCTCTGCCGTCTTCACGGGCGTCTCTTCCGCCTTCGGAGCCGTGACGACCTTCGTGGTCACCTGAGGCGACGCCGGTGGCGTCTTGTCGCGCGAGAGAACGAAGACCGCGACCACCACGACAACGACGAAGAGCGCGATCGCGACGAGACGGCCGCGGCCGGAAGACGGCGTTTCGACGCCTTCCGCCGTTTCCGCCGAACGCACCTTGAGGTCGAGCTTGCTCGACGACGACACCAGCGTCGCCGACGTCGCGAACTCCTGGCGCCGGCGCGAGCCGGAGCTCGACGCGGGCGAGAGCTGGGTCGGCACCGGAGCCTCCCCTTCCACGAGGGTCGCGCCCTTCACGACGCTGCCGCGAAGCGACTGCGCGACGGCGGTGGGCGGCCCGGATTGCTGCGTCGCGAGGTGCAGCGTGGGCGCGTCGCGCGGGACCTTCGGCTCGAACGGCTCGGACAGGAGCATCACGTCGCGCGGGACGGCGTAAACAGAGGAGAGCACCGAGTCGGGCGCGGGCGCGAACGGCTCGAGCGCGTTCATGAGCTCGGCGATCGTCTGGTAGCGATTGTCCGGGTTCTTCTCGAGACACTTCGCGATGATCTTGTCGAGCTCGGGCGGGAAGGTCGGGCGACCCTCGCAGAGCGAGCGCGGCGTGTCGGCGGCGATCGCCGCGCAGATGCCGGGCAGCGTGCTCGCGTTGAAGACCGGCTCCGACGAGATGAGCTCGTAGAGGATCGTGCCGAGCGACCAGATGTCGGTGCGGCCGTCGACGCGCTTCGCGTCGCGGACCTGCTCGGGCGACATGTAATAGGGCGAACCGACGACGGAGCGGGTGTCGGTGAGGTTGCCGTCGAACCCATCGGCGCCGAGCCCGGTCGTCTTCGAGATGCCGAAGTCGAGGACCTTCACCGTCGCTCGCCCGTCGCTCCTTATGGAGACGAAGAGATTCGACGGCTTGAGATCGCGGTGCACGATGCCGGAGGAGTGCGCCTCTGCGACTGCGTGGCAAGCCTGCAGCACGTAATCGACGGCGACCTCGATCGGCGCCTCTCCCTGGCGGTCGATGATCTTCGCGAGATCGTCGCCCTTGAGGAGCTCCATCACCATGAACGGCTCGCCGGAGTCGAGCGTCCCGACGTCGTGGATCTTCACGACGTGATCGCTCGCGAGACCGGCGGCGGCCTGTCCCTCGCGCAAGAAGCGCGCGCGCGCCTCGAGCTGACGATCCGGTTCGAGTCCGTTCAGGCGCAGGAGCTTGATCGCGACCTGTTGCCCGAGCTGCATGTGACGCGCCGAGACGACGATGCCCATGCCGCCCGAACCGACGACGCGCTCGATGCGGTACTTGTCGGCGATGACGTCGCCCGACTGAGGCGGAGTCGAACCGAGGTCGCGCAAGCGCTTGCTCTTCGTGCGTGCGTCGATCATGCGCTGGGCGTCCGGTCCGTCATCCCTCGATCCGTCATTCTACGCGTTGTCCGAGCACTTTTCACCGGGAGACCCGAGGAACACCTTGCTCTACATTGACGCCGGAGGGGGTTCGAGCCTAGTCGGACGGCATGAAGTAGCCGTCGCCAAGACAAGCTCGCGTTGCTGCCCAATCAGGGCGTAACAGGGAAGCCGGTGAGCATTCCGGCGCGGTCCCGCCACTGTAAGTGAGAAGGTTCGGCCACTCGATGCCACTCGAAGACGATTCGGGGAAGGCAGGCCGAACCGACGAGGTGAGAGCCTCGAGACTCACGAGCCAGGAGACCTAGCAACACGAGAGGCAGCTCGACCCGCGCGGAAACGGGTGGCTCACCTCGACTCGGCGACGAGACGAACGTGATCCCCCGACCGGGCTCGGTCGAGGGGTCCAAATGAATCCTCCGGAAACGAAGGACGGACCCGGCTCCTTTTCCACGCCGCGCGGAACGGCACGAAACGGAGACGAGATTGCACCCTTTCAACCGACGTCATGTCGTCAAGGCCGCCGTTGCGGGCGCCACGCTCGCCGTCACTGCGTGCGGCACGAGGGCGCACCGCGACACGCAAAAGGGCGACGGCGCCGAGACGCGACGGGACGGGGGAGCGCTTGCCGACACCGGAGCACCCCGCGACGCAGGCGTCCCTTCGACGGAGGTGCCGGACGCACACCTCGGAGCGCCGACGCCACCCGACGCGGAAGGGCTCCCCCCAGCAATCGATGCGAGCCCGCAAGGGACGCCCTCGCCTCCCGAGGGCGGCGTGCTCGACGTCGACGCGAGCGACGAGATCGTGTGTCACGGCACCGGCGCGCGCTTCGCGACGAGCTCGCCGTCTCACATGTTCGGCACCGGGCAGGACACCGGACAGGATCTCTTCCCGGCGCCCGTGCTCGGTCCGCCGAAGGGCGGCGGGATCTGCCAGGGCTCGACCGACGTCGTGTCGCTCGGCAACGGCGGCTTCGTCGTGCTCGCGTTCTCGGGCAACGCGATCGTCGACGGCCCGGGCCCGGACTTCATCGTGTTCGAGAATCCGTTCGGCATCAACTGCGACCCGACGCACGTCTTCGCCGAGCTCGGTACCGTCGGGGTGAGCAACGACGGCGTGAACTTCACCGATTTCCCCTGCACCGCGACGATGGCGCCGTACGGCGAATGCAGCGGCTGGCACCCCGTGAACGCGAACGCCGATTCGAACGACATCGACCCGACGGATCCGGCGGTCGCGGGCGGCGACGTGTACGATCTCGCCGACATCGGCGTGAAATCGGCGCGCTACGTGCGCATCACCGATCGCGTCGACCTCACCGGAATGGCGGGCGTCTACGACCTGGACGCCGTCTCCATCGTACATCCCGCTTGTCCGTGACGGCGCGCGGCGCTTTCATCGGCGCCTCGGTAGCGCTCGTCCTTCTCGACACCGTTGCGCGCGCGGAGCCGTCACCGAGCGACGACGCGAGCGTCACCGTCCACGGAACGGCGCCGGCCTTCGCGCGCCGTGACGAGACGTCTCTGTCCACCACGGTTGCCGGAGAGGAGCTCCGCCGTCCGGGCGCGTCGGCGGCGGAGGTGCTCATGCGCGTCCCCGGCGTCGAGGTGACGCGCACCGGCTCGAGCTCCGACCTGGCGACGGCCGCGATCCGCGGCGCGACCAGCGCCGAGACGCCGGTTTACCTCGGCGGCGTGCGCCTCAACGACGATCTCACCGGCACCGCGGACCTGTCGACGGTGCCGCTCTACATGATCGACCGCGTCGAGGTGTACCGCGGCAACGCACCGCTCGACGCCGATCGACTCGGCATCGGCGGCGCGATCTTCTTCGAACCGCGGCTTCCGACCGAGCCGGAGCTCACCGCCGGTACGTCGCTCGGCAGCTTCGGCGAGCGGTCCGCGTACGTCTCCGGCGCCACCGGGGGCGGCCCGGTGCGCGCGCTCGTCGCCATCCGGCGCGATGCCGCGACGAACGACTTCTCGTACCGTCTCGACGACGGCACGACGCGCCGGCGGACGAACTCCGACTTCGGCGCCACCGACGCCTGGGCCATCGCTCGGTATCGCCTGGGGAGGGGGGCGCGCGTCTCGACCCTTCTCCACGCGTATGACCGCGAGCAGGGCTCGCCGGGCCTCGCCGTGATCGAGAACGAACGAGCTCGCACCCACGCGCGACGACTGCTCGGAGCCGTCACTGCGCGGATGCCGTGCGGCCACGGCGCGAGCGGTGCAGAGACGTGCTCCGTCGAGCTCGTCACGAGCGCGCTCATGTCGACGTCGGTGCTCACCGATCCGCTCGGAACGCTCGCGGGCGGGCCCTTCGTCGCCACGACGGGAGAGCGCGTCGAGGAACAAGCGCGCATCACCGCCGACGCCGGCGAGCTCTTCACCTTCGGCGGCGGGGCGACCGTCTCCGTCGAGCGCGTCGGCGTGGATCGGCCCGGAATCGCCGAGATCCGTGCGCAGCGGCTCACGCTGCGGCCTGCTGCGAGCGCGACGTGGCACGCGGCGGCGAACACCGACGTGGTCGTCACGGGAAACCTCGAATGCCATGCAACGCAGGGCGAGGCGCAGGGCTCCGGCGCCTGCGACGGCGCGAACCCCGCAGGCAGGGTCGGCGCGAGCCAGCGACTCGGCAGGGGCGTCGAGCTCCGCGCCAACGTCGGGCACTACGTGCGCACGCCGACCCTCGGCGAGCTCTACGGCGTCTCCGCCGTCGTGCGCGGCAATCCGACGCTGGAGGCGGAGCGCGGCGAGACCGCCGACGCGGGCGTCCACGCCGCTTTTCGCACAGGCCCGTTCGACGTGGCCGGCGACGTCTTCGCGTTCGCGCGGCGAGTGTCGGACCTCGTCGCATACCGGCAGAATTTCCTCGGTATCGTCGTGCCGTACAACGTCGGGCGCGCGCGCGTCGTCGGCGCCGAGATCGCCGGCAGCGCCGCATTCTACGGCGTGGTTCGCGAAGCGCTCTCGGCGACCTTCCTCGACGCCCGCGACACGTCGCCGGACCGCACCCTGGCGAACGACGTGCTCCCGTTCCGGCCGCGTCTCTTTCTCTCCGAGCTCACCGAGCTCGTCAGCGAGCACGGGCTCCACGCCCTCGCGGTGGACCGCGCGACCGCGGGCGTGCGCGTGACGCACCGAGCGTCACGGTACTCCGACGCGGCGGGGCTCATCGTCATCCCCGACGAGACGCTCGTCGACGTCGAGGCGTCCGCGAGCTTTCTCCGCAAGAGCCTCACCTTTCGTCTCTCGCTGCGCGACGTGTTCGACGCACGTCAGGTCGACACCGTCGGTCTCCCGCTCCCCGGACGGAGCGTGACGGCCAGCCTCGAAGGAGTTTTCCGATGATCCGCCATGCCATATTCGCGTTCGTCCTCGCCGGCTGCAACGTCCCCTTGCCGAAGGGCAGCCGAGGCGCAGACCTCCCCGACGCCGTCGCGCCCGCCTCCGACGGCTCGACCGCCGCCACCTGTGCACGCGCCGTCGTCGTTGCCGAATCGGATTACATGTCGACCAACGTCGCGCTCCTCGGGCTGGACGGCAAGGTGCTCTCCGAGAGCGTCGCATCGAGCGCGACGAGCGCCGTCGGGCTCGCCGCGCCGCTCGGCGGCGACGTGACGGTTCCGACCATGCCGGTGGACGGAGACGAGGTCGTCTTGGTGGACCGCGACCAGAGCTCGGACAGCATCGTCTGGGTCGACCCCACCGCACCCGGAAAGCGAAAGCTCTCCGTCGCGACCGGCTTCTCGTCGGACCCGCACGACTACGTCCTCCTCGGTGAGCACAAGGCCTACGTGTCGCGCTACCTGAGCAACCCGACACCGGGGAAAATGCCGTTCGACAGCGGCGACGACGTGCTCGTCGTCGATCCGACCGTGCCGTCGATCGTGGCGTCGATCGACATGACCGGAGCGCTCGGCGACGATGGCGCAACGGCGGTTCCGAGCGCGGACTCCATGGTCGTCGCTGGCGATCGTGTCTACGTCCTCCTCGGTGCGCGGCCCAGGGTCGGCTCCGACTCGAACGTGCCGTCGCGCCTCGTCACCATCGACACGACGAAGGACGAGATCGTCGGAACGACGGTGCTCGACGGGTTCCTCGGTTGCGATGGGGTCGCCCTCGCCCCCGACGCGACGCGGCTCGCGATCTTCTGCTCGGGGAAGACGATAGGGCAATACGGCCCGAGCGATCTCTCCACCTCCGGCGTCACTCTGGTCGACCTCTCTAACGTGGCGCGCGTCGTGAAGCGGTTCGGGGCAGCGGACCTCGGCATGGGGCCGGACGGATTCTCCGGCGCGTTCTCGTCGACCTCGTCGCTCGTTCTCGTGACGTTTGGATACAACGATGCCGTGACCTACAAGAGCGTCCTCGACGACACCGTCGTCCGGCTAGACGTCGAAAGCGGCGCGAGCAGCGTCGTGCTGCGCTCCGACGGCATCGCGTTCACCCTGGGGGGCATCGTCTGCGACGTCGCGTGCGGCGCCTGTTTCATCGCCGACGCGCAGCGAAACGGCGGAGTCGTGCATCGATTCGCGCTGGACGACGCGGGCACGCTGTCCGGCGATCAGCCCATCAAGGTGGAGACGAACCCCGGGCTTCCACCGCGCTATCTCGGGCTCCTGAAGTAGCGGCTCTCGACGATGGCCGGGCGAGCTACCAGATCGCACTCTCGGTCTGCCCTGAGTGCGGTGGAGGTTACCAGCACGCAAACGGAGCTCATACCCGTCGGCGCCGAGGTCGTCGCGATGGCCGAGTGCGACGGTCAGCACTTGGGGCACCTGGGGGTGGTCACGCCTCCTGTTGCGGACGCAGGCCCCGCCAAGAACGAGAGCGCCCACGTGGGCGTGGGCGTTCGGGCGAAGCAAACAGTCGTCGTCTCCGGCAGCGTCGCGGCGGGTCTTCACTTCCGGCATGCCGACGGCAGCGACTACGGACGAGCGCCGGAACCGACTGCGGTGGAGATCCATGCCAAGGCCTTCGCCGCCCTGCGTGGCCTGGGGTTTCGAGAAGGCGAGACTCGTCGAGCGCTGGCCGAATCCTGCACTGAAAGAAGCCACCGACGTCGCGACACCGCGACGCCCGCGTGGCGACTCCTGCTCAGGGCTGGTCGAAACGCGTCGACGACGGGTCCGACTGTTCCGTCTTGATGCTGTGCCAGCCGGAAGATGCGGCGGGGGCGGTCGTCGGGGCGGGTGCGGCAGCGGCAGCGACGGGGGCTTGCGCGAGGGTCGCGACCTGACAGCGCGGTCCGGTACCGGAGAGCGGTCGCCCGTAGGGCACCGTCGAGTCGACGGGCCTGACGTAGATCTGCCCGCCGGCAGCGGGTCGCGGAATGATCGCGCCCTGAGCGATGGGGCGGCCGGGCTTCGCCGATTCGACGACGACCACCACGTCCTGGCCGACCACCTCGTAGCCCCAGTACGACGCGCCGTTCGCTGATGGCGCTGCGTCGCAGGTCACGCCGGACGACGTGAACGCGAGCACGACCGAGGTATTGCCGTCGACGACGGGGCGCGTGCTCGCCCACTGGAACGCAGCGTCGGACGGGGAGCCCACCGCGACGGCGAGGCACTTGCACTTCGCGGTCGTCGCGCCGTTGAAGGCGAGATCCTGACGCGCCCCGAGGAGCGCCGCGTCGGGAGGCACCGCCGTGGTCGGCGCGCGGTTCACGCCGCTCAGGTCGAGCGGCTTGTCGAAATCGGCGACTTCCTCGTCCGACTTGCCGGTGTTGACGTTGCCTTCGACCGACGCCTTGCAGCCCGGAAATGCCGAAAGCGCCGCGCAGGCGAACAGAGCTTCGACGAGCGCGAGCCTCACGGTCGAAAGCGTGGCACCCCGGCCTTCCGTTGGGCAAGCTTTCCGGTCCGGCGTGATACCGTCGAGCCCGGTGGACCTGGACGCGCTCCGCGCCGAGCTTCGGACCGTCTCGCCTGCCCGGGCGACGGGACGCGTGCGGGGCGTGACCGGCCTATCCATCAGAGCCGTCCTGCCGGGCGCGCGGATCGGCGACGTGGTCACCGTCGAGCGGCGGGGAGGGCCGCTCCTCGGCGAGGTTGTCGGCTTCGATGAGGGCTCCGTGGTCGTGATGCCGCTCGGCGAGACGACCGGGGTCGGCACCGACGACCTCGTCGAATCGACGGGCGCGCCGCTCCAGGTCAGGGTCGGCGAGGGGCTCCTCGGGCGCGTCCTCGACGGACTCGGTCGCCCCCTCGACGGCGGCCCGGCGCCGCGCGGCGAGCCGCTCCCCGTCGATCGCGCTCCCATTCCGGCCCTCGCCCGGACCCTCGTCGAGGCGCCGCTTGCCACCGGGATCCGCGCCATCGACGGCCTCCTCACGCTCGGCGTCGGGCAGCGCGTCGGACTCTTTGCGGGCTCCGGCGTCGGCAAGAGCACGATCATCGGCGCGCTCGCACAGAACGCCGCGGCGGACGTGGTCGTCGTGGCCCTCGTCGGAGAGCGCGGCCGCGAAGCGAAGGAGCTCATCGAGCATGCGCTCGCCCCCGCGCGAGCGCGCACCGTCGTCGTCGTGGCGACGAGCGACGCTCCCGCCGTGGAACGCCTCCGCGCCGCGCAAGTGGCCACCACGGTGGCCGAATCTTTTCGCGACGAGGGCAAGCGCGTGCTCCTCCTCGTCGACTCGATCACCCGCGTCGCCCGGGCGCAGCGAGAGGTCGGGCTCTCGGCGGGCGAGCCGCCGGCGCGGCGCGGCTATCCACCGAGCGTGTTCGCTATGTTGCCACGGCTCCTCGAGCGCTCGGGGCCCGGCAAAGTCGGCAGCATCACCGCGATCTACGCCGTCCTAGTCGAGGGAGACGACCTCGACGAGCCCGTCACCGACGAGGTGCGCGGCATCCTCGACGGACACATCGTCCTGTCGCGGAGCCTCGCGCAGCGGCATCACTATCCGGCCATCGACGTGGCCGCTTCCGTCTCGCGGACGATGCCGCGGGTCGTCTCGGCCCCGCACCTCGCGGCGGCGAGCACCGTGCGCGCCCTGATCGCGCTCGCCGACGAGAAGCGCGACCTCGTCGCGCTCGGCGCCTACCGGGCGGGGAGCGACGCCGCCGTCGATCGGGCCCTCGCCGCCGAGGGCGATGTCCGGCGTTTCCTCGTCCAGCCTCCGGGGGAAGCGCCGTCCCTCGAGGCGACCGTGCAAGCGCTCGAGCGACTGGCTGCGCGCTACGGGTGAACGCGCGCACGGGCCGGGGTCGAAGCGAGTGATGCCACACTCGACCCGAAAGCCGACACCGCCAGTTTACTTTCGGCGCGTGGCGCCGAGCGGGTATGGTCGGCGCGAAAACCCGTCCCCACCGGAGGTCTCGATGGCAAAAGCTTTCACCTTGCTCGGCGCGCTCGCGGTCGGCATCGCCGCCAGCACGATGGCCCGTCCCGCCGCGGCCCAGGCATTCGGCAACCAGGGCGACCTGGCCTTCTCCGCCGAACGACTCTCGGGCATCTACTTCTACGACGAACAGGAGAGCCAGACGATCATCACGGCGGGGATCGCACCTCCGGTCGCGACAGCGCTCACCCTGCCGCGGCTCGGCATCGACTATTTCGTCATCGACAACCTGAGCATCGGCGGCGCCATCGGCTTCGGCGACAACAACCCAGAGCATGGCGGCGCGTACTCCGGCGGGCTCATCGCGCCTCGCGTTGGTTACGCCATCGAGTTCACGAAGGTGATCGGGTTCTGGCCGCGTGGCGGCTTCACTTATCGAAACTTCGGAGGGGACGAGGAGTTCGCCCTCACCCTCGAGGCGATGTTCTATGTGGCGCCGGTCCAGCACTTCGCGGTGACGTTCGGTCCGCTGATGGACCTCGGCATCGTCGGCACCGGCCCCGAGGCTAAGAACTTCGCGCTCATCTCGGGCGGCCTCCTCTTCTGGATGTGAGTCCGTTCCGGCTCTCAGTAGACGTTCATCGGCGAACAGCTCCATCCCCGAGGCATCAAAGCTGTAGAACTACGCGAGCAAAGCGAGCCCGCGAAGCGGCGGGGGGAGCAGTTCGCCAGCGAGCAAAGCGAGCCCGCGAAGCGGCGGGGGGAGCAGTTCGCCAGCGAGCAAAGCGAGCCCGCGAAGCGGCGGG
>DATAZL010000132.1:0-14883 GCA_036272055.1 Polyangiaceae bacterium
CGCCGCTTCGCGGGCTCGCTTTGCTCGCGGGCGAACTGCTCCCCCCGCTTTTCAAGTAACGGGGGGCCTTGGCCCCCCGCAGCTTCGCCTTCGGCGAACTGCTCCCCCCGCCGCCTTCGGCGTGCTCGCTTCGCTCGCGTAGTTCCGCCTTCGCGGAACTAGTGACCGGCGTCGGGGTTGCCGGGGATGGCGTACAGCTTGGTGTGCTTCGGTAGGGCGCGGACGTACTGGACGACGGCGTCTATCTCGGCGCGGGAATACGTCTCGCGGTAGGACGGCATGTTCGAGAACGCGACGCCGTCGTCGTTCACGCCCTGCGTCCCGAAGGCGACGATCGACTCGAGCCTGAGGTCGGAGCTCTTGTCGAACGCGGTGACGGCCGCGTCGGGTGACGTCCCCTGCGGCGTGAAGACGACGTACACCGAGCCCGAGATCGCGTCGTTGTGGCAGCCGCCGCACGGGCCCGTCTCGTAGATATCCTGGCCGCTGAGGCCCGAGGTCGGCGGAAGATCGATGCAGCTCAGCCCCATGCACGAGTTCATCGCCTTGCACGAATGCTCGGTGAGCACCGTCCCATCGTCGGCGTAGGAGAGGCCCTTGCACAGGTTGGAGCCCGCGCAGTTCGCGTTGGTGGAGACGAATCCGCCGCGTTTTTCGCAGAGATCCGAGAAGTCACGGAAGGTGATCGGTGCCGTCGAGAGCACGCGGCTGAACGCGCCGGCGTCCGCGGTCGTCGTTCCGGCGTCCTCCGGCGCGGGGTGTTCGTGGGCGGCGCCTCCAGCGTCCACTTCGCTGGTCGAATCTCCGTGGGTAGGACTCCCTGAAGTGCCCTGGCTGTCCTCGACGGGTGCGGTGTGTCCTTGACCGCACGCCGTGGTGAATCCCGCGCCGAGTAGTCCCGCGAGCGCCGCCGAGACGAGTGCCCTCGACGCATCTCGGCGTCCTGCAGTCGTGTCCGGAGCCGACCCCTGGTCCGTCCGTGAGTGTTCCATGCGTACCGATCCGTCTATCACGACGTGAAAGGCATCGAGGAGCGCCGGTGCGCCGCTCGAGCCGCGCTCCCGGCGTCGAATACGCCGGTTTCGTCGCCGTCCGCGTCATGTTGTCGCAGGGACGACGCGGCGACGACCTTGCGACGACTTGTCGCAGGGGAGCGCCGCCGGTGTATTCATCTCGTATACGAGATGCGGTATCGCGTACGGCATGAGCGGCATCTTGTCGCACGCCATGCGCGATCGGGTTCGCTAACGTCGTGGTCGATGATCGCTCTTCATCGCCACTCGCTTCTCGCCGGAGTGCTCGCCGCCGCCACGGTGACCGCGTGTTCGTCCAGCGACGTCACGGCGTCTTCCGACGAATCCGACGCCGGCAAGGTCGTCGAGCCCGACGCCGGCAAGGTCGTCGTACGTCCCGATGCGGGCATCGTCGTATCGCGTCCCGACGCGCAGATCACGCCGATATCGTCCCCGGACGCGTCGCGCGTCGTCGACGGCGGACGACGGACGGATGGAAGCATGCCGCCGCCGATTCCCGCCGATGGCAGCGCGTCCGTCGGCGTGGATGCGGGCATGAACGTCTGCCAGAGGATCGGCGCGGCTTGCTCCAAGGTCGATCCCGGTTCGGGGCCGGTCCACGAGTGCACTGTCCTCCAGGACTCGAGCGACCTCGAAGCGTGCAACGCTGCGCTCGACGGCTGCGAGTCGCTCTGCGGCAAGTCCATCTGCGTGCGCCTCGGGAGCATCTGTCACGACGTGGACCCGGGGAGCGGCCCGCTTCACGACTGCCACTTCGGCGGGCACGCGGGGGTGGCGTCGTGGTGCTTCGACAACGCCGTGCACTGCTACGCGATCTGCGAAGCGGCCATGCAAGGACAGGAGTGACCTTCGTGCTTGTCACATCACGTCGGCGTCGTGTGAAAGCATCCGTGCGGCAATTGACCGCATGGAAATGAAAACCTCACGACTGTAGCTTCTCGTCCGGTCACAGAAGGAGTTCCCAAACATGAAGACTGCCCTCAGAATGCTTCTCGTCTCGAGTGCCGGGTTTATGACCACTTCGATGGCCGGAGCGCACATCAGCCTCGCCGGGCCCGCGTACGCCAACTCCACGTTCGAGGCGTCGTTCACGGTCGGCCACGGTTGCGAGAACCCCGCCGTCGCGGGGACGATGCTCGACACCTACAGCGTGACCGTGGACATTCCGATCGGCGTCACCAGCGTGCGAGCCGTCGACTCGACCCTGGGCAAGGCCGTCGCGGCCGTCACCGCCGGCAACGTCACGTCCATCACCTGGACGAAGACGATGTCCGACGTCCTGAGCGCCGACATCGATTTCTACCGTCTGCCGGTGCGGATGAAGCTGCCCGACGCGGCGTTCAGCATCGTGTACTTCAACGCGCACCAGATCTGCCTCGGCCCGAACAACACCCAGATCGAGGTGGACTGGATCGGCACCATAGATCAGACGACGGCGCTGCCCGACGGCGCGCCGCCCCCCGAGCCGGCGCCCAAGGTCGTGCTCCTTCCCCCGCGCGTCCCCGGCTGGAACAAGTTCTCAGTGAAGACCGCGGTCAGCGATCTCACCATCTTCAACGACGCGGAGATCGTCTGGGCAGGCGACGCGGCCTACAGCGTGAACCCGAACTACACGGCGCTCATCGGCACCGAGCCCAATACGAGCGCGCTCAAGGCCGTCGCCGCCGGTACCGACATCTGGGTGAAGTACTGAGCTCCCGATGTCGAACTCGTACCGATGGGTCTACGTCGTCGCGCTCTCCGCGGCATGTGGCTGCGCGGGTATCGCGTGCTCGGGTGACGGCGGTGGCGCCATCACGCCCGACGGCGGTTCACCCGACGCGTCGACGGGTGCGCGCAGCGGTTCTGGCGGCGCGTCGTCGGGTGGCGCGTCGTCGGGTGGAACGGCGTCCGGCGGCGTCTCGTCGGGCGGAACCTCACCGGGTGGCGGCGCAGGCGGAATGAAGCCCGCGACCGACGGCGGCACGCCGACGACCGACGGTGGCGACGTCGATGGCGGCTTCGTCTCGCAGCTCCCGCGTCCGCTCTCTCTCCCGCGTCCCCCCGAAGGGCGTCTGCCGACGGAGCTTCTCCCCCCGCAGCTGTGATCGTCAGGAGTTCCGCTCGAGGCCGATCCAGAAGCCGTACTCCACGCTGCGCGCGAGCCATTCCCGTGCCCTCTCCGGCAACGTCGCGCGCTCCGCAGGGGAACACTCCGCTTCGAGGCGCTCGAGCGCCTCGCCGACGGAGTGACGGCGAAGCAAGGCGTGAAGCTCGCCCTCGCGCGGGGTGAGAAAGCGCTGACCGACGCCGGTCGGCGTGCGCCCGAGTGCCCACCACTCCGCGCGCGTCGACCGTGCCGGCTGCGGAAGCCGGCGCTCGCCCGGATCGGACGCGAGACCTTGCTTCAGCTCGAGGAGTGGCCAGTGCAGCTCGAGCACGACGACCGCGGGTGACGGAACGAGGCGGCTCGCGAGCAGGAGCTTCACGTCCGCGGGCTCCGGCCGGTACGGCGTGACGTGGGGCGCTGCGAAGACGTCGCGCCAACTTGCATCGACCCGGGCCGCCTCGAGGAGCAGCGCCGGCTCGATGACGCGATCTACGCTGACGGCGCCAGCGAGGAATTGCTCGAACCCGTCGGGTACGCGATCGATGTCGAAACCGCGCGGAGGGACTTCACGAAGGAAGCGCGCGGCGAGCTCGTTGAACGACCAGTAACCGAGGAGCCGCGCGGTGAGAGCGAACGCGTCCTGGAGCACACCGAAGAGCCGGAACCAGTACTGACGGTTATAGACGGCAAGGCGCGCGCCGGCGCGTGCTGGGTCGCCGGCGATGTCGGCGAGGAGGGCCCTGTCGTAAGACGCAGGAAGCGCGCGCAGCGTGCCGGTTCGTCGACCCAGCGGCGTGCAGACGGCCGCGCCGAAACGGGCCTGAAAGTCGGAAAGGAACGCGCGGGTTGAGCCGTTCATGGCCGGTGCTCGTCTTCGGTGCGCAGCGCGCGCGCCTTCTCGAGCTCCGCGAGGACGGCGGGCATCGGCGGGATGCGAGCGTCCCACTCGAGCAGGGTGGGGAAGGGCCCTCCGCGTTGCCAGGCGGCAAGATAGAGCGCCCAGACCTCGTCGCACACCGGGCCGTCGTGAGTGTCGACCAGAGTGCCATCGGGCTCACGGGTGTGCCCGGCCAGATGAACCTGCAATACGCGGGAAAAGTCCACGGCAGCGAGGTACTCGCGCGGGTCGAAGTCGTGGTTTTCACTCGAGACGTACACGTTGTTCACGTCGAGCATGAACCACGTCCCCGACGCCTTCACGACCGAGACGTAAAATTCCCATTCCGACATCGTCGATTGTCGAAACTCCACGTAGGTCGACAGATTTTCGATCCCGAAGGGACGACCGAGGCGGCGCTGCACCGCGTCGGCCCGTTCGGCGGCGTACTCCACGAGCTCCGGAAGGTACGGAGTGGGGAGCAGATCGTGATGGCTCTTCCCGTGCGCGCCAGTCCAGCAAAGATGATCCGTCACGAACGGCGCGTCGACCTCGTCGGCGAGACGGCACAGCGCGTCGAGATACGCCTCGTCGAGCGGCTCGTGGGAGAGCAGGTTCAGGCCCACGCCGTGGAGCACCACCGGATAGCGCTCGCGCACGCGGGCGAGGTTCCGTCGCGGCTTCTCTGCCGGGCCGAGGAAGTTCTCGCTGATGATCTCGAAGTGACCGACGTCGGGCCAGTGCTCGAACAGATGGTCGTAATGCGGCACGCGCAATCCGAGACCGAGGCTGTCACGTCGAAGGTCCGTCACGGGCACCCGACTCGAGCATAGAGACGTCGACGCGACATTTCCTGCGACCAAATGTCGCAGGCGTTTTCGTCGCACGAGGTTCGTTCATGCACGAAAGTAGGAACGGTGCGACCACGAGCAATCAGTCGCGTCGTCGCCTTCGCGATCTGCTCCGTCGCGTTCGACGCATTGGCGCAGACGAATGCTCACGCCGGTCCCGTCGCCGCGACGGCCACGGCCGAGATGGCGGCGTACACCGACTCGGACTCGGTGACGGTGTTCACGCCCGCAGCGTCAGCCGTCATGACCGACGAGTCACGCGGCTGGAGGGCGAACGGCGCCTATCTGGCGGACATCGTGAGCGCCGCGTCGGTGGACATCGTCAGCACCGCGAGCCAGCGCTGGCAGGAGGTACGTCACGGTGGCGAGCTCGGCGGCATGTACAAGCCGCACGACGTCGGCCTCGGCGTCGACACGTCCGTGTCGAGCGAGCCCGACTATCTGTCGCTGTCGGCCGGCGCGCGCGTGCTCCTCGATACGCACGAGAAGACGGCGAATCCGACGTTCGGGTACGCGTACACGCACGACACCGCGGGCCGCACCGGGACGCCATTCTCGGTCTACGCACAGCGGCTCCAGCGTCACAGCCTGAACGCCGGCGTCGAGCTCGTGCTCGATCGCGCCACGACGTTGAACATGTCTCTCGACGTGAACCTCGAGCGCGGCGACCAGAAGAAGCCGTACCGCATGCTGCCCATCTTCGAGGCGGACGTCGTGTCGCGGGTTCCGGCGGGCGCGTCGCTCGCCACCGTGAACCTGCTCCGCTCACCGGGACGGATGACGGAGAAGACGCCGCTCGAGCGCAACCGCTTCGCCCTGTCGGCCCGCTTCGCGCATCGCTTCAGCGGCTCGACGTTCCTGCTGAGCGATCGCCTGTACGCGGACGACTGGGGGCTCTTCGCGTTCACCACCGACGTGCGTTACGTCATCGACGTGGGGCGGCGATTCTATGTGTGGCTGCACTTTCGCGGAAATTTGCAATCGGGGGTGAGCTTCTGGCAGCGCGCCTACGTCGGCGCGACCGGGGACGGCACGAGCGATCAGCCGACGTATCGCACCGGCGATCGCGAGCTCAGTCCGCTCGAGAGCGCGACCGGGGGAGCCGGCGTGCGCTGGAACTTCGGCGCCGCGCCGCGATCGTCGCGTTGGGGTCTCGTCGTTCAGGGCGATACCATCGCGACGCATTTCCGCGACGCGCTCTACGTCACGGATCGAGTCGCGCAGCTCTTCGTGCTCCAGGTGGAGACGGAGCTGTGAGCGCACGCGTCACGCCCCTCGGCGTCTTGCTCGTCGTCGCGTTCGTTACCGCGGCGTGCAACGATCCGGTCCGCAATACGGAGGTGAGCGAGCTCGGCGCCGAGGCGCGCGGCGTGCCGGCAGGGCCGCTACATCGTCCCGGGCAACCGTGCCTCGCGTGTCACGGCGGCGACGGCCCGGCGGACACCGAGTTCGCGCTCGCCGGTACCGTCTATCAGCGAATCGACGGCAAGGTACCGCTACACGACGCGACGATGCGCTTCATCGACTCTGCCGGCGCGGAGTATGGCGTCGTATCGAACTGTGTCGGAAATTTCTGGGCGAGCGCCGACAATTTTCGCCCCGTGTGGCCCGTGTGGACGAAGCTCGAGTACGAGGGGAACTCCGTCGAGATGACGTCGGCGATGTTCCGCGAGGGTTCGTGCGGCGAGTGCCACGCGGACCCCGCGTCGCCGAGTCGCGTCGGGCACCTCTACTTCGCCGACGAGAACGGCTCGCTCTCGCAGGAGCGGTGTCGATGACGAGGGTGCGCGTTCGTCGGCTACTGCTCGTCGCGTGCGCGTTCGTCGCGGTCGCGTGCGACCGTTACGGCGACGAAGCTCGGACCACGGTGGCGGTCCCGTCGCGCGACGGCTTCGAGTCGGTCGACGTGATCCTCGAGCCGCATTGCGGAACCCTGGATTGCCACGGTAATCCGGCGCGAAACTTTCGCGTCTACGGTGCGTACGGCCTCCGGGCGAACGGAGCCGACGTCACCGGGATCCCCGACACGACCGTGCTCGACGTCGACGCGACCTACGACGCGATCGTCTCGCTCGATCCCGAGACGCTCGCTGCCGTCTTCCGTGAGCACGGCCAGAAACCGGAACGGTTCATCGTCGTCGCGAAGGCACGCGGGCTAGAGCATCACACCGGCGGAACGCGTCTGCCCGCCGGCAGTGACGGCGACCGGTGTCTCGTCTCGTGGCTCGCAGGGAAGCTCGACGAGGAACGTTGCAACGCCGACGTGTTCGGTCCGCTTCCGCTCGACGGCGGAACCTGGTGACGCGATCGGAGCACGCCCCGGCCTCGCGCTACCCGTCTTTGCCGAACTGATCTTGCCGCTCGACGATTCTACCGACCAGGCCGTAGGCCTTCGCCGCCTCGGCCGTCATCCAGTGATTGCGCTCGGTGTCGCTCGCGATCTTCTCGTAGGTCTGGCCGGTCGCGGTCGCGAAGATCCGGTTCAGACGTTCACGCATCGCGAGGATCTGCGCGGCCTCGATCTCTATCTCGGTGGCGCGCCCGCTCATCCCGCCGAGGGGCTGGTGGAGCAGGAACCGCGTGTTCGGTAACGCGAACCGGTTCTTTCGGTCAGCGGCGGCAAATATCAGGGCGCCGGCGCTCGCGACCCACCCGGTGCCCAAAATCTTCACCTCTGGCTCGATGAAACGGATGACGTCGTGGATGGTGTCCCCCGATTCGACGTGCCCGCCCGGCGAGTTGACGATCACCCGGATCGGCTCCCGACTCAGGGTGGCGAGGGCAAGGAGCTGAGAAGACACGGATTCCGCCAGCTCGGACGTCACCTCACCGAAGATCAGCACGGTGCGGGCGGCGAAGAGATGCTGCGCGGCGAGGCGGGACCCGGGGGTGGGTGCGGGTGTCTGGGGCTCGTCTTCGGGCATGTCCGGAGGTGTGCTGCGTCGCGCCCGTTCCGGCCATATCCGGGACGCTCGAAGACATGTCCGGGAGTCTCCACGGTGGACGGCGGCGCTTTCCGGCCCAATGCTCGGAGGCATGGATGCGTCCGCAACCGGGGCGAGGATTCATCGTGTGCGCGCGGGGGCCCAGCGTCGATTCGAGCTGGGGGACGCGACGCTCCTTCTCGTGATCGACGGTCACGGTGTCTCGACCGGCGGAGGACGAACCGTGAAGCTCGAGCCGGACTCGGTGCTCGTCGGCACGGTCGAGCTCAGCGCGGCATCGGACATGGTGCTCCTTTCCATGGAGACCTCGTCGAGCGCGTTCCGGAGCTTCGCGCTCGAGGTGCAGCGAGCAGCGTCCGCCCGTGACCGGCACCTGCCGCGTAACGCGGCTGACGCGCGCATCTCGAAGGCGATGACACTGATGCAATCCGATCCCGCGAAGCGATGGACGGTGGAAGAGCTCGCACGTGCCGTCGGCCTTTCGCGCGCCGTCTTCGCGCGCCGCTTCTCGGAGAGCGCCGGCATCACGCCGCTTCGTCATCTCACGCGCCTCCGCATGGAGCTCGCGGTGGCGCTCCTGCGCGATTCCGACGCCTCGCTCGCGGAGATCGCGGTCAGGGTCGGCTACGACTCGGAGTTCGCCTTCAGCCGTGCGTTCAAGCGTCATCATCGCGTTTCTCCCGGCGTGTTTCGTCGCGTGGGTACGGCGCCCGCCGGCATCGTGATGCGCTCCGCGGCGTGAATCGGCCCGGCAGACGTCCTGGAACCGCGCTCACGCCGGCGGGGGCTGGGCAGCGAGGCGGGCCGCCCTAGGTTCCCCGCCATGCCCAAGATGAGAGCGGTACAGGCTACGAAGGCGAACTCCCCGTTTCAGATCGTCGAGCTCGAGGTGCGCGATCCCGGTCCGGGCGAGGTGCGGGTCAAGGTGGAGGCGTGCGGCGTCTGTCACTCCGACGCCGTCACTCGCGGCGGTCAGTACCCAGGTCTCTCGCTGCCGCGCGTGCCGGGTCACGAGATCGCCGGGCGCGTGGACGCCGTCGGCGCGAACGTCACCGCGTGGAAGGCGGGCGACCGCGTCGGTGTCGGCTGGCACGGCGGTCATTGCTTCCAGTGCAAGCCGTGTCGCAAGGGCGACTTCATCAACTGCGAAAACGGGAAGATCACCGGCGTCTCCTTCGACGGCGGTTACGCCGAGTACGCAGTGGTTCCGTCGGAGGCCGTCGCGCGCATCCCCGAAGGGCTCGACGCTGCCGACGCGGGGCCGCTCCTCTGTGCGGGCATCACCACGTACAACGCGCTCCGGAACAGCGGCGCGCGCGCCGGTGACACCGTCGCCGTGCAGGGGATCGGCGGGCTCGGCCATCTCGCGATCCAGTTCGCGTCGCGGATGGGCTTTCGCACCGTCGCGGTGTCGCGTGGCGCCGACAAAGAGAAGCTCGCGCGCGAGCTCGGCGCACACGAGTACGTGGACACCGAGAAGGGGGACGCCGCAGAGCTCCTCCAGAAGCTCGGCGGCGCCGACATCGTGCTCGCGACCGCACCGAACAGTCCCGCGATCGCGAGCACGCTCAACGGGCTCAAGCCACGCGGCAAGCTCCTCATCGTCGCCGCCGCGTTCGAGCCGCTCCAGGTCTCCGGCCTCTCGCTCCTCAGCGGGAAGAAGATCGCGGGATGGCCGAGCGGTACCGCCATCGACTCCGAAGAGACGATGACGTTCAGTCAGCTCACCAAGGTACGCCCCCGCATCGAGAAGTTCCCGCTCGAGAAGGCCGAAGAAGCGTTCACCAGGGTGATGGAGAACAAAGTCCGCTTCCGCGCCGTCCTCGTCCCGTAGTGTCGTTCAGAACTCGATGTGGCAGTGGTCGTCCTTGGCGTGGCCGATTGCCGCGTCGATGACGAGGCATGCCGCGGGGCGCGTCGTGACGGAGTGCTGCTCGTTCACCACGTCGGTCGTTCCGTCGAAGGTCTCGACTCGCTCGGAGCCGTCGGGCAGGTACGTGTGCGTCGTGCGGATCGAGCCGCCGCCGAACTTGCTCGACAGCGTGAACGTCGAAGAGACGGGCCGTGCCATGGCGTCGAAGACGTCGTCACTCGTCGACTCGAGCTGGCCGGTGGTCGTCGTGTGTACCGTCTTGCCGCTCGCGGTGTAAGTTCTGACCTCCTTCGTCGTGTTGCTCGTCGCGGTCGTGTCCACCTCCCCGCACCGCCCGTCCGCGTCTTCGGTGTACGTACGTGTCGAGACTTCGTTGTTCGGGCTCTGGGTGCCGCTCGGCGTCTTCGTCGACGTCAACGGCTTGCCGCTCGCGTCGTACTGGTTCGAGAAGGTGTACTCGAGCGAGGGCGGGGCCGTCGAAGGCACATCGATACGCGCGACGGCAGGATAAGACTGGATGAAGTCCGTGATCCCGCCGTGGTCGTCATAGGTGTAATCCTCCTGGAAAGGCTGCTCGACACCGATGTACCGGAGCGGCCCGCCGTCATCTGCAAATTGCGTTTCGAGCGTCTGCACGATGTCGAGGCTGAAGGATCGAAACGCCTCCACCTTGAGGATCCGCTTGACGGGATCCCACGTGCGACGCGTGTAAGACGGCGATCCGGTATAGCCCCCGCCGTCCGCGATCTGTGCCTCGACGCATGCGCCCGCCGGTGGCACAGGTGCGCCAGTATCCCTTTCCGGCCATGACGTCGGCGTTGCGCCGATCACGCCCCTCGGCGCCGTCAGCCCGGCGTCATGAGTCTGCGCAGGTGACGTCGTTGCCGCGTCACGGCCCGTCGTGCTCACGGGCACCGTGCTCGTCGGCGCCGGCACGGTGGGATTCGACGTCGACTTGCCCGTCTGCGGCGCGTCGTTGCCGCCGCACGCCGTTGCCAGCGAGAGACCGCACAGAGACACCAGCGCCCCACCCTCGACGACGTCCTCGACCACATGGTCCGCCGCTGTGCAAGCGGCGGACCAGCACTGAGTGGCTCACGTCGTCGCGGGACGTGTCGCGGCCGCATCGACGTCATGCAGTCAGAGCTTCGACGTTCTTCGTGAGGAAGTCACGCACGCTGATCGGCTTCTTCCCGATGAGCGTCTCGACGGCGGTGGACGCCACCGCGAGCTGGCCCTTCGCACCCGCGAGCTCGAACGACACCAGGAGGTCGGCAACGGGCGCGGGAAGCCCGGCTGCCACCAGGTGCGCCTTCGACGTCGCGCCGTCGATCGCGGTGTACGTCACCTTGCGACCGGTGAGCTCGCTGACGATCGCGGCGAGCTCCGTCTGGGTGATCGCGGCGGGGCCGGTCACGTCGTGCACGGCACGGCCGTCGAAGTCCGCGGCCAGCGCCGCTCCCGCGATGCGCGCACAATCCTCACGACTGACGTAGCCGACGCCGCCGTTGCCGTAAGCGTTCGCGAATCCCCCCGACTTCACCGCGTAGGGCAGCCCGGGCAACAGATACTCGGTGTAAAAGTTGTTCCGCAGGATGGTGTGCCCGAAGCTCGCTTCGGCGAGTGCAGCCTCGGTCTCACGGTGATCGGGCGCGATGGTCACGAGTGATTCGGGACCGGGGTTCGTCAGCGACGTGTACACGACGTGCCGGACACCGGCCTTCTTCGCGGCGGCGATGGCCGCCACGTGCTGCTCCAGGCGACGGCCCGGCCGATCGAGTGCGTCGGTGCTGATGAGCAGCATCCGGTCAGCGCCCTTGAAGGCGTCGTCGAGTGACGCGCCTTGTTCGAAGTCCGCGGCGCGCACCTCGACGCCGCGCGCCGCGAAGTCGGCGAGCTTGTCCGGCGAGCGCGTCGTCGCGATGATGGGCCGGCCCTTCGCGGCGCCCGCGAGAAGACATTCGATGACGCTTCGCCCGAGGTGTCCCGAGGCGCCGGTCACGAGGAGTGCATTACGTACGGTTGTCATGGGCGACATGTTGCGCCGCCTCGAATGAACAACAATGGGGATAATTGGAATGGTATCGTTCCGAAATCGGAACAATGACCGCCAGCCTCGACGACCTCGCCATCTTCGTCGCCGTCGCCCGCGCCTCGGGTGTTTCGGGCGCGGCCGCGAGCCTCCGGATCCCGAAATCGAGCGTCAGTCGCGGCCTCGCCCGGCTCGAGGCGTCCCTCGGCGTCGAGCTCGTGCACCGGACGACGCGCCGCTGTCGTCTCAGCACCGCGGGTGAGGCGCTGCTCGCGCAAACGGAGTCCCTGGTCTCCTCGCTGGGCGACGCGCTCTCCGATGTTCCGGACACGGACCCGAGGCCGTCCGGCGTTCTCCGCGTCACCAGCACGACAGACTTCGGCGCGACCGTCCTGGCGGCGGTCGTGGCGCGCTTCGTCGAGCGGCATCCCGGCGTGGTCGTCGAGACTCACCTGAGCAACGACATGGTCGATCTCGTCGCAGGCGGTATCGATCTCGCGGTCCGGTTCTCGCGCCGACGAAGGCTGGCCGACTCGGCGCTGGTCGCAACCCGCGCCGGTGCGCTCCGTACCGAGCTCGTCGCCTCGCCGCGATACCTCGCTCGTCGCGGCACGCCCCGCTCGCCGCGTGAGCTCGCGGGGCACGAGTGGATCACCTACTCCGGCGCCGAGTCCGTCGTGCTCGAGGCGCCGGAGGGCAGCGAGCGCGTCGCGGCCGGCGGGAGAATCCGCTGCGACGACATGTTCTTCGCGCAGGCCGCTGCGCGGGCTGGGGGCGGCATCACGCTCCTGCCGTCGTTCCTCGCAGAGTCGGATCTTGCAGCGGGAGCCCTCGTACGCGTGCTCCCGAAGTGGCGCTTGCCGAGCGGCGTGGTGTGGCTCGTCCATCCAGCGATGCGAACCCTTCCGTCCAAGATCACCGCTTTCCGAGATCTCCTGATGGAGACGCTCGCGTCGCCCTGAGGGATCAGGCCGGCCCGGCCGGCTTGGCGGTCTCGAACGTCTCACGCCGTGAGTCGGCGTGGCATTCACCTTGCTTCGCAGGTATCGCATGTCGAACATGAAGGCGGCGTTGCTCGACGTCGACGGTACGCTCATCGACAGCAACGACGCGCACGCGACGGCCTGGGTCGAGGTGCTGTCGGGCTTCGGCTATCCCGTCCCGTTCGAACGCATTCGACGGCTCATCGGCAAGGGCGGCGACAAGCTTCTGCCCGAGACCGTCGGGCTCGAGAAGGACTCGGAGCGGTACCAGCAGATCGTCGAGCACCGCTCGCGTCTCTTCCGTGACGTCTTCCTTCCGAAGCTCTCCGCGTTTCCTGGGGCGCGCGAGCTCCTCGAAGGGCTCCGGGAGCGCGGGCTCCGCCTCGTCGTGGCGACGTCCGCGACGGCCGAAGAAGTGGGCTCGTTGCTCGACGTCGCCGGTGTGCGCGATCTCGTAGAAAAAGTGAAGACGTCGAAGGACGCGAAGCACTCGAAGCCCGACCCCGATATCGTACAGGCCGCCCTCGCCGCAGTGTCGTGCGACGCGTCCGAGGCCGTGATGCTCGGCGACACACCGTACGACGTCGAAGCGGCGTCGAATGCCGGCGTCGTGTCCGTCGCCCTTCGATGCGGCGGCTGGGACGACGAGTCACTGTCCGGCGCCCGCGCGATCTACGACGATCCGGCCGAGCTGCTCGCCAGGCTGGATTCGTCCCCGTTCGTCGCGAAGGGTTCTTGATCACTCGCGGAAGATTCTCTGCGCACTCCCATTTCGGCGACGGTCTCGTTATCAAAGACGACATGGAGCAATTCACGGAGCGGTGCACTTGCTGCATCGTCGGTGGTGGGCCTGCGGGCGTGATGGCCGGCACGCTCCTCTCGCGAGCGGGCGTGAAGACCGTCGTGCTCGAGAAACACGGCGATTTCTTGCGCGACTTCCGCGGCGACACCGTTCACCCGTCGACGCTCGAGGTCCTCTCCGAGCTGGGCTGGCTCGACGACTTCTTGCGAGTGCCGCACCAGGAGCTCCGTCAGATCCGCGCACACGTCGGTGATCAGGAGATCACGATCGCGGATTTTGCTCGAGTACCGACGAAGAGCAAGTTCATCGCGTTCATGCCCCAGTGGGATTTCTTGAACTTCGTCGTCGCGCGAGCACGAAAGTATCCGACGTTCGACGTCCGCATGAACGCTGCGGCCACCGATCTGGTCGAACACGCGGGGCGGGTCACCGGCGTCGTGGTGAAGACGGCGGAGGGCACCCGAACGATCGGGTGCGACCTCGTCATTGCAGCCGACGGGCGTCACTCCGTGATCCGCGAACGCGCCCGCTTGCCGGTGAAGGACATCGGTGCACCGATAGACGTGCTCTGGCTCCGCCTCGAGCGGCGCAAGAGCGATCCGGAACAGAGCCTCGGCTGGGTCAAGAACGGCAAGTTCCTCGCGTTGATCGACCGCGGCGAGTTCTGGCAGATAGCGTTCGTCATCCACAAGGACGGCTTCGCGCAGGTGAAGGCCGCGGGCGTCGCTCGGTTTCGGGAGAGCCTCGCCGACACGGTGCCGTTTCTTGCCGATCGCGTGAGCGCGATCCGGAGTTTCGACGACGTGAAGCTCCTCGTCGTGAAGATCGATCGCCTCGAGCGCTGGTGGCGGCCCGGCCTTCTCTGCATCGGAGATGCCGCGCATGCGATGTCTCCGGTGGGCGGAATAGGAATCAACCTGGCGATCCAGGACGCCGTCGCCACGGCAAATCTGCTCGTCGGCCCTCTTCGCGACGGCAAGGCGCGCGACGAAGACCTCGCGCGCCTTCAGAGACGGAGAGAGTTTCCGACGCGCGCGACGCAGGCCGTGCAGGTAGCGATCCAGGAGCGCGTGATCCAGCGTGCGCTCAGCGACGACCGCGTCATGTCGGCGGGGCCGCTCTTCAAGCTGCTCGATCGCATTCCGTCGCTGAGACGCATCCCTGCATACATGGTCGGTATCGGTGTACGGCCCGAGCACGTGCAGACACCCGATGTCTCACGTTGACGATAGAGGACATTTTTCATTCCCCGAGAAACTACGCGAGCGAAGCGAGCCCGCGAAGCGGCGGGGGGAGCAGTTCGCCGAAGGCGAAGCTGCGGGGGGCCAAGGCCCCCCTTGCGAGTAATCGAGCCCGCGAAGCTGCGGGGGGCCAAGGCCCCCCTTGCGAGTAAGCGA